>NZ_CP011530.1:2786890-4180335 GCF_001605725.1 Mycobacteroides immunogenum | reverse complement strand
CGCCGAGCGGCTCCGCAGCGCCGGAGTACGGCTGATCTCCGGGCGTGCCGAGCTGGTCGATCACGTGGTCGGGATGGCGTTCCACCGGGTCAAGGCGACCGCGCCGGATGGCACCAGCACCATCCTGGAGGCCGATGTGGTGCTCATTGCCACAGGTGCCAGCCCGCGTGTGCTGCCTCACGCTCGGCCCGACGGTGAGCGGATTCTCACCTGGCGCCAGCTGTATGACTTGGAGGAATTGCCCGAGCATCTCATCGTGGTCGGTTCGGGTGTGACGGGCGCCGAGTTCGTCCACGCCTACACCGAGCTGGGGGTGCAGGTGACCGTCGTCGCCAGCCGTGACCGCGTGTTGCCGCACGAGGACGAGGACGCCGCCCTGGTCCTGGAGGACACGCTGGCCGAGCGTGGTGTGACGTTGGTGAAGAACGCGCGAGCCGACTCGGTGACCAGGACGGACACGGGCGTGCGGGTTTCCATGGCCGACGGCCGCGTGGTCGACGGCAGCCATGTGCTGATGACGGTGGGATCCATTCCGAACACCGCCGGCCTGGGCCTGGAGCGCGTCGGTATCACGCTGGGCTCTGGGGGCTATCTCACCGTCGATCGGGTGTCGCGTACCTCGGTGGCCGGCATCTATGCCGCGGGAGACTGCACCGGGTTGCTCCCGCTGGCGTCGGTGGCGGCCATGCAGGGCCGCATCGCCATGTATCACGCCCTCGGTGACGCGGTACAGCCCATCAGGTTGAAAACCGTTGCCGCCGCGGTATTTACCCGCCCGGAGATTGCCGCCGTGGGTGTGTCCCAGGCCGCCATCGACAACGGTGAGGTGCCCGCGCGCACCGTCACGCTGCCGTTGCACACGAACCCGCGGGCAAAGATGTCAGGCCTGCGCCGCGGTTTCGTGAAGATCTTCTGCCGCCCGGCCACCGGTGTGGTGATCGGTGGTGTGGTGGTGGCCGCGAATGCCTCCGAGCTGATCCTGCCCATCGCCCTCGCGGTGCAGAACCTACTCTCGGTGAACGACCTGGCGCAGACGCTGTCGGTCTACCCGTCGCTGTCCGGTTCGGTGACCGAGGCCGCACGGCAGCTGATTGCCCACGACGACCTGGACTGACCCGTGTCGATTTGCGCCATAGCGGCGTGCATCACTGACGAGAGCGCTACCGTCCGGTAACGTGGCTGTCCGGAAGGAACTCCGGGGCCCGTTAGTGGGCGTGGAAGGGAGTAGCCGTGAGTGACGCAACCAGCTCGTCGGGATCGAGTGGGCCCACCTACACGTTCCTTGGACCGCAGGCCCGTGCACTGAACTGGGAACGCCTGGGATCTGAGCAGTTCGATGTCATCGTCATCGGTGGTGGTGTCGTGGGCGCCGGGTCGGCGCTGGACGCGGCCACCCGTGGGCTCAAGGTCGCGCTGGTCGAGGCCCGTGACTTCGCGTCGGGAACATCAAGTCGCTCATCGAAGATGTTCCACGGCGGCCTGCGCTACCTGGAGCAGCTCGAATTCGGCTTGGTCCAGGAGGCTCTGCGCGAGCGGGAGCTGTCTCTCTCCACGCTGGCGCCGCACCTGGTCAAGCCGTTGCCGTTCCTGTTCCCGCTGACCAACAGATGGTGGGAGCGGCCGTACATAGCGGCGGGCATCTTCCTGTACGACCAAATGGGTGGCGCGAAATCTGTTCCCGCCCAGAAGCATCTGACCCGTGCGGGCGCGCTGCGGCTGGCGCCGGGTCTCAAGCGCAATTCGCTCATCGGCGGTATCCGGTACTACGACACCGTGGTCGATGACGCGCGGCACACCATGACCGTGGCCCGTACCGCGGCGCACTACGGTGCGGTGGTTCGTGCCTCCACGCAAGTGGTCTCGCTGCTACGCGAGGGAGATCGCGTCATCGGTGTGGTGGTGCGTGATACCGAGAGCGGCGCCGAAACCGAAGTTCGTGGGCACGTCGTCATCAACGCCACCGGGGTGTGGACCGATGAGATCCAGGCGCTGTCCAAGACGCGCGGGCGTTTCCGGGTCACCGCCTCCAAAGGTGTGCACATCGTGGTGCCACGCGACAGGATTGTCAGCGAGGTCGCGATCATCCTGCGCACCGAGAAGTCGGTGCTGTTCGTGATTCCGTGGGGCAATCATTGGATCATCGGAACCACCGACACCGAGTGGAATCTGGATCTGGCGCACCCCGCCGCCACCAAGGTGGATATCGACTACATCCTGGATCACGTGAACACTGTGCTGGCAACACCGTTGACGCACAACGATATTGACGGAGTGTACGCGGGATTGCGCCCGCTGCTGGCGGGCGAGAACGATGACACGTCCAAGCTGTCTCGCGAGCACGCGGTCGCCGTGGCGGCTCCGGGCCTGGTGGCCATCGCGGGCGGCAAGTACACCACGTATCGGGTGATGGCGTCCGACGCCGTGGATATGGCAAGTGAGTTCGTGCCGGCGCGGGTGGCGCCTTCCATCACCGAGAAGGTGCCGCTGCTGGGCGCCGACGGGTATTTCGCGCTGATCAATCAGACCGAGCATGTGGGGGAGACCTACGGTCTGCATCCGTACCGGGTGCGGCATCTGCTGGACCGGTACGGCTCGTTGATCGGTGAGGTGCTCGCCTGCGCGGGCACCGATCACAGCCTGCTGCAACCGATTACCAAGGCGCCGATGTACTTGAAGGTTGAGGCGCTCTATGCGGTGGCGGCCGAGGGTGCGCTACATCTGGAGGACATTCTCGCGCGGCGCATGCGTATCGCCATCGAGTATTCGCACCGTGGTGTCGACTGTGCCCAGGAGGTCGCCGAGTTGGTGGCGCCGGTGCTGGGCTGGTCGGCGGAGGACATTGAGCGCGAAGTGGATACCTATCGAGCGCGGGTCGATGCCGAAGTGCGTTCACAGCGCCAGCCCGATGACGCGTCGGCGGACGCGCTGCGAGTGGCGGCGCCCGAGGCCCGGTCCTTCATCGTCGAACCGGTGACCGAAACCGGCACCGTGCTCTCGCCCACCAAGTAGGCCGCGCCGATGAGCCCCAGGCGTAGGGCTCCTGAGCCACCACTACCGGTGCGAGACGGCTTGGGGCCGGTGCGAATCCGGATCCGCACGGGTGGCCGTGTTCTTGATGAGCTGGTCGCCCGATTCGGTGCGGTGGCCGCCGCTCAGGTGGACCGGGGCGAGGTCGTCGATGTCGCGGGTGTGCGCGTCACCGCCGACACCCGGCTACCTGCCGGTGCCGTCGTGTACACCTATCGCGAACCGGCGGTGGAGACGCCCGTGCCCTTCGCCATCGACGTATTGCATTGGGATGAAAACGTTCTGGTGGTCGACAAGCCGCATTTTCTCGCCACCATGCCGCGGGGGCGGCATGTCACTGAGACCGCGCTGGTGCGGCTGCGCAAGATGCTGAACCTACCGGAGTTGGCACCCGCGCATCGTCTGGACCGGCTCACCGCAGGCGTGCTGTTGTTCACGGTGCGCCGAGAAGCGCGCGCGGCATACCACGCGTTGTTCGCGCAACGGCAGGTCGTCAAGGTCTATGAGGCATTGGCCCCGGTGGACCCCGGGCTGTCTCTGCCGGTGACGTTGCGCAGCAGAATCATCAAGCGGCGCAGTATTCTTCAGGCAGTGGAGGAACCGGGCGCGGTGAACGCCGAGACCCACGTCGAGCTGGTCGAGCGGGACAGGTCAGTGGGCAGGTACCGCCTGACCCCGAGCACCGGCCAGACGCATCAATTGCGCGTACACATGAACAGCCAGGGTGCTCCGATTCTCAACGACCCGCTTTACCCGGACATTGTCGAGGTAGCGCCCGACGACTTCACGCGGCCCCTGCAATTGTTGGCACGCACATTGGCATTCCGGGACCCGTTGAGCGGCAAGGATGTTCGTTATGAGTCGGTGCGGGCGCTAGGGCGCTGACGCCCCCCACGCTGCTCGAGCTGGTCGATCCGCGCGTGCAGCCGCTCGATCTCGGCGGTGAGCTCGGCCTCCTTGGCGGCAGCCTTGTCCTGATAGGCCTTACCGAGATCGGTGAGGTACTGCTGGTCGTACCGGGGAATGATGCTGCGGGAGCAGTTCCAGTCAAATGCCTCCACCGTCACGTCGATCTCCCGGCGTTCGCCCTCCCGCACGCTGCCACGGCCAAAGACTTTGAGGCGCTGCTTACGCGGGTAGTCGACGAAGAACATCGCCAGCCGATCGTCGGCCGTGAGGTTGCCCAGCGTCACAAATTGGTTGTTGCCCGGCAGGTCGATGAATCGCACGGTGTTGCCGCCGAGATGACGCACGAATCCGGCCGGCCCGCTGCGATATTGCAGGTACGGCCAGCCCGTCGGCGTCACCGTGCCCAGATAGAACTGGGTCGCGTCGGCGATCATCCGTAGTTCCCGGCTGCCCAGCTGGTCGGGGCCGTCATCGGGGCGTTCCAGGTGTGTGCCGTAGGCGACGTAACTGCCGTTGGCCCGCTGCCGTTCGATCGCGGCCGGGCCGAAGGCGAGGTGGTGGTAGTGGTTGTTGATCACGGGTATACCGCGATCTCAACAAGATTTCCGTCCGGGTCGCGGCAGTAGTGCGAGGTCATGTCGCCCAGCGCGCCGACCTTGGTGACCGGTCCCTGCTCGATCGGGACGCCGCACGCCTCGAGATGCTGGCGCACCTCGCCTGGCGAGGCTTCGGTGATGAAACACAGATCGTCGGAGCCGGCCGCCGCGGCGACGCCGGTGAACCATTCGCTCTGGGTCGCGGTGATGGGCCGCAGGTTGATCTTCTGTACGCCGAACGTGAGGGCGGTACGTCCCGCGGGCCCGAAGGTTTCGCGGGACATGCCGAGTACCCGCTCGTACCAGGCCGCGGTGGTGTCGACGTCATTGCAGTTGACCACGATGTGGTCGAAGCGGGTGACTTTCACTTGCGAATCCTCAATCCTCGCGGTGTCCGGGCGAATCCCGCTTCCAACAGTGCCGCGATGACCGCCGAATCGCCGAGGTCGAAGACCGATCTGCCGTCGGCTCTTTCGATCACCAGAGCATCGAGGGCGCCGTCGCGCACCAATTCCATCGTGCCCAATGCCGCGGCGTGCAGCACCGTGGGGTCGGTCACGAAGCTCAACAGTGACTTACCGCCCCGTTCGATATAGAGGGCGAGGTCGCCATCGACGAGCACCGCGAGAGCGCCGGCCTTCCGGCCCGGGCGATGGCCGGACTCGGAGGTTGCCTGCGGCCACGGCAGGGCCGCGCCATAGGGGTTGGCCGGATCGGTCGCCGCCAAAACCGTCGCCCGATACGGCTTGCGCGCGTCGTCGACGGTGTCGAGATACTCGCGCAACCTGTCGACGGTCGCCGGGGAGGCGAACTGTGCGCCGCCCAGCGATTCGACGAAGTAGCCCCGGCGACAGCGCCCGTTGTCCTCGAACGTCGACAAGACCTTGTAGAGCCAGGCGAAACCGCCTGCGACCCCCTCGGCGACGACGCTGCCCTTGGTTACCACGCCGTACCTGCCGAGCAGCAGCTCGGCCTGCATGTGCGAACGTTCAGTGCCATCGGGGAGTCTTTCGGGAAGCATCGACCAGCGCCCGGCGACGGCGGGATCGACGGGTGCCGCGGTGGGGATCGGGGTGTAGGCCCGCAGCCTCGGTGCTCGCCGGCTTCGGTGTGTAGTACGCGAGGTGGCGCTGGCGCCGAGCAGGGCCCGCACCGGTGCGAAGGTGTCTCCCGTGATCAGGCCCGCCCACACCAGATCCCATAGCGCCGGTCTTGTCGCGCCCGCACCGAACTGCCGGAAGAAGTAGCCGCCGCCGGCGCCGAGACTGTCCAGGATCGTTCGATGTGCGTCATCCAGCGTGACGGGACCGGAAGCGGTGAGCGTGGCGGGAGCAATACCGCTGGGGTGCAGCGCGATCCAGCCGTCCTGCGCGGTGATCGAGCCGTGGCCCGACCACACTGCCTCGCCGGAGGCCAGCAGCTCGTCGAGCATCTGCGGGGAGTAGTCGCGGACACGTCGTGCCAGGATCAGCGGCTCCCACGCGGACGCGGGTATCGGCACCCCAGCAAGTTGGTCGATGACAGTGGCCACTCCGTCGACACCGCGCAGATTCGAATCGAGGTATTGCCACGCGGGCAGGAACCGCGCGAACGCCGAAGTGCTGACCGGCTCCACCTGTGCGCGCAGCGCGGCCAGCGACCGCCTGCGCAGAATCCGAAGGACCTCCGCATCGCACCACTGTTCGGAATCTGTGGCATCAGAGGTGAATTCACCACGCACCAGCTGACCGCGTGCCGCCATCGCCGAGAGGGCATCCGCGGCAACACGGACACCGATGCCGAACCGTCCCGCGGCCTGCCCGGTGGTGAACGGGCCGTGTGTCCTGGCGTACCGGCTCAGTAGTTCACCGAGCGGATCGGCAGCCGCGTCGGTGAACGCCGCGGGCACGCCCGGTGGCACCGGCACTCCCAGAGCGTCGCGCAGTCGCGCCACGTCCTCAACGGCCGCCCACCACACGCATTGCCCATAGCTGGTTTCCACCACCCTTCGCGCGGCGACCAGCTCATGGAGCCAGTCGGTGCCGGGGCCGGCGCAGCGTGCGGTGATTTCCTCGATGGTCAGAGGACCGAGAATCCGAAACAGATCGGCGAGGGCTTCGGCGTCGCGGGCCTGACGTTCCTCGGCAAGGTGTTGCAACTGGCGTTCGGTGGTGTCGATGACTGCCGGGTCGAGCAGCTCGCGCAGCTCCACGCGCCCCATGAGCTCGGCGAGCAGATTGGTATCCAGCGAGAGGGCCGCGGCACGCCGCTCGGCCAGCGGGCGGTCCTCGTCGTACATGAATCCGCCCACGTAACTGAATAATTGGGCGGCCGCGAAGGGAGAGGGTGTGTCGGTCTGGACCTCGACGATCCGGATTCGGCGCTGCTCGACGCTCGACATCAACCGCACGAGGGTTTCGATGTCGTACACATCCTGCAGACATTCGCGCAGTGCCTCCAAGACCATCGGAAAATCGGAATGTTTACGCGCGACATCCAGCAGCTGCGCGGCCCGTTGGCGCTGCTGCCACAACGGTGATCGGCGTCCCGGCGTGCGGCGCGGCAGCAGCAGCGCACGTGCCGCGCATTCCCGGAATCGTGCCGCGAACAACGCCGAGCCGCCGACCTCGCGCGTCACGATCGCCTCGATCTCCGCCGGATCGAAGACGAAAATATTCGCGCCGGGTGGATTGTCGTCGGTATCGGGAAGCCGCACCACGATGCCGTCGTCGGTGGCGGTTGGCGACTCGCTGACGCCGTAGCGCTGCTGGAGCCGGTCGGCGACCGCCAGCGCCAGCGGTCCGTTGACCCGCAGGCCGTACGGCGAGTGCAGCACGATGCGCCAGTCGCCGAGCTCGTCGCGGAATCTTTCCACGATCAGAGTGGTGTCGGTGGGGACCGCGCCGGTCGACTGCACCTGATCGGTGAGCAGCCGGCGTAGGTTTCCCATCGCGAAATCATCGAATCCCATCGCGGCGCAGCGCTTGTCGAAATCGTCATCGCGCGCGGAGGCCAGCTCTCCGGTGAGCCGCCCCAGCGCCATACCCAGTTCGGCGGGGCGTCCTACCGCGTCGCCGCGCCAGAAGGGCAATCTGCCCGGCTGGCCGAACGCCGGAACCACGATTACCCGTTCATGGGTGATCTCGGTGATCCGCCAGCTGGTGGCGCCCAGTGAAATCACGTCGCCCGGCCGTGACTCGTAGACCATTTCCTCGTCGAGTTCACCGACCCTGGAGGGCTTTTCGCCCTCGGATCCGGTGTACATGTAGACGGTGAACAGGCCGCGATCGGGAATCGCGCCACCCGATGTCACCGCCAGCCGTTGTGCCCCGGGGCGCCCGGTGAGGGTTCCCGCATCCCTGTCGTACACCACCCGCGGACGCAGTTCGGCGAAATCGGTGGACGGATACTTGCCGCTCAGCAGGTCGAGTACCGCGTCAAACGCACTGCGCGGCAGGGCAGTGAAGGGAGCGCTGCGCCTGACCACGTCGAACCACGTCTCGACGTCCACCGGGTCGAGCGCGCAGGCCGCCACCGTGTGCTGGGCGAGGATGTCAAGCGGGTTGGCGGGCACCCGGAGAGTCTCGATATCGCCGTCGAGCATGCGCCGCACCGTGACCGCGCATCCCAACAGGTCGGTGCGATGCTTCGGGAACAGCACGCCCCGGGACACCTCGCCCACTTGGTGTCCGGCCCGGCCGATGCGCTGCAGTCCACTGGCCACCGATGGTGGTGCCTCCACCTGGACCACCAGATCCACAGCGCCCATATCGATTCCGAGTTCCAGGCTACTGGTGGCCACCACGCATTTGAGGCGGCCGGTCTTCAGATCGTCTTCGATGTCGGCGCGTTGTTCCTTGCTCACCGAGCCGTGGTGCGCGCGCGCCAGCAGGGGTGCCGCGCCGTAGGTCTGCCCACTGCCCATGATGTGCGCGGGGGGCCCGCCGGGCACCGCCGGATTGGCCGTGGGTGTGAGATCTATGCCGAGGCGTTCGGCGTGAATCTCGTTGAACCGGGCGGTGAGCCGCTCGGCGAGTCGGCGTGAGTTGGCGAAAACGATGCTTGACCGGTGAGCCTCGATGAGATCGACGATGCGCTGTTCGACATGGGGCCAGATGGAGGTTCCGCCGGCGTTACTGGCTTCGGGGTCTGGATAGTTATCGGGCGCACTCATATCCGAGACCGGCACGACCACCGACAGGTCGAAGGTTTTGGGACTCGCGGGGGCCACGACGGCGGCGGGGGCGCGGCCGGACAGAAACCGGGCGACCTCAGCCGGGGGCTTCACCGTGGCGGAGAGGCCAATTCGCTGTGCCGGTTGGGAAAGCCGTTCGTCCAGCCGCTCCAGTGAGAGCGCGAGATGGGCGCCCCGTTTGGTGCCGGCCACGGCGTGCACCTCGTCGACAATGACGGTCCGTACCGTGTCCAGGGTCTCGCGCGCGGCGGAGGTCAACATCAGGAACAGCGACTCGGGCGTGGTGATGAGGATGTCCGGCGGAGACGAAATCAGCGTGCGGCGCTGTTGCGCGGGGGTGTCACCGGATCGGACGCCGATCGTGATCGAGGGTTCGGGCAGGCCCATCCGTGCCGCGGTTCGGGCAATGCCGGCCAGCGGGGCACGCAGGTTCCGCTCGACGTCGACGGCCAGTGCCTTGAGGGGCGAGATATATAGGATCCTGGAGCCGCGGGGGCGGCGAGATTCAGCGTCTGCCCCGGCCTCCCTTTCCTGAACCAGGGTGTCGATCGCCCACAGGAACGCCGCCAGGGTCTTGCCGGATCCGGTGGGCGCGATGACAAGGGTGTTATCGCCGTTGGCGATGGATTGCCACGCGCCGGACTGCGCCTGCGTGGGTGCCGGGAATGATTCGGTGAACCATTCCCGGGTGGGTGCCGAGAACCGGGCGAGCGGTACGGGCTCGCTGCTCATCTGGTCATCGTGCCAATAGGGACCGACAACTACTAATCGGCGCCCATCAGATCGGCCACCGCCTGCGGGATGTTGGATACCCGGCGTACCGCGTCGATCATGGCGTGCGCCGAGGTATCGGCGAGCCAGTCGACGTCCAGCTCGGGATTGAGGGCACGCTGCCGGGCCAATTCCTGATTGAACGCCAGCCAGGCGCGGATGACCACTTTCAGGTCGGTCACCAGCGCCGGAGTCATCTCGTCACCGGCCACATGATCGACCACCGCCATGATGCGATCGGTCTGCTTGTCGTATTCCTGCTGCTCGATGGCCATGACGGTGGGGTCGGCGGAATCGATCATCCGGAAGACCGTGACCGGCGCGAACGGATGTTCCTCCTGGTAGTGCAAATACACCAGCAGAGTGCGCCGCAGCCGCTCGAAACCGGAAAGACTCTGGTCCATATCGAGGGAAATCGTGGCGTCGTACAGCCGGTCATACTCGGCCTGCATCACCGCGGTGTAGAACGAGCGCTTGTCCGGAAAGTAGCGGTACAGCAGCGCCCGGGACACACCGGCCTGTTCAGCTACCTCATCCATGCGCACGTCGTCGTAGTGACGTTCGCCGAACAGCTGAGTGCCGAACTCGAGGAGCTCGGCGCGCCGATCCTCGGGAGTGAGCCGACGACGAGCCGATGCGCCGCCGGGGCGAACGGCATCGGAGTCGTCGGTCATCTCGCCGATTTTACTAGTCGAGCACGTCAGACTTGGTGAGATCGGTCAGCCCGGCCGATCAGCCGAAGTGAACGCCTTGGGCCAACGGCAGTTCCGTGGAGTAGTTGACGGTGTTGGTGGCGCGTCGCATGTAGGCCTTCCACGAGTCCGAGCCCGATTCGCGGCCGCCGCCGGTTTCCTTCTCGCCGCCGAATGCTCCACCGATCTCGGCCCCCGAGGTGCCGATGTTGACGTTCGCGATGCCGCAGTCGGAACCGTCGGCGGCCAGGAAGCGCTCGGCCTCGCGCATGTCCAGGGTGAAGATCGCCGAGGAAAGCCCCTGCGGTACCGCGTTGTTCAGCGCGATCGCCTCGTCGATGGTGTCGTAGTCGAGCACGTACAGAATCGGTGCGAAGGTTTCCCGGTGCACCACATCGCCCTGCTCGGGCATCCGCACCACGGCCGGGGTGACGTAGAAGGAACCGTCACCCAGTTCGCGGCGTTCGCCACCGATCACGGTGCCGCCTTGTGCGCGAGCGGTTTCCAGCGCGTCCTGCATGTCCCGGAATGATTTTTCGTTGATCAGTGGGCCCACCAGCGTCTGCTCGTCGAAGGGGCTGCCCACCGGAAGCTGGCCGTAGGCGTTGACGATGCGCTCGACCAGTCCGTCGGCGATGGAGCGGTGAACAATCAACCGGCGCAGGGTGGTACACCGTTGACCCGCGGTACCCGCGGCGGAGAACACGATGCCCCGCACCGCGAGATCCTGGTCAGCCGAGGGGGTGACGATCGCCGCGTTGTTGCCGCCCAGTTCGAGCAGTGACCGGCCGAAGCGGGCGGCCACCCGTGGGCCGACCTGCTGGCCCATCCGCACCGACCCGGTAGCGCTCACCAACGCGACACGTGGATCGTCGACGAGTTGCTCACCCACCTCACGCCCGCCCTGGATCAGTCGACTGACCTGCGGGGGCGCGCCGACGTCGGCGGCCGCGCGCTCCAGAAGTGCCTGGCAGGCAACGGCTGTCAGCGGCGTCAGTTCGGAGGGCTTCCACACCACGGTGTCGCCGCAGACCAGGGCGATCGCGGTGTTCCACGACCACACAGCCACGGGGAAGTTGAAGGCCGAGATGACACCGACGACGCCAAGCGGATGCCAAGACTCCATGAGTCGGTGCCCGGCACGCTCGGATGCCATGGTCTTGCCGTACAGCTGACGGGACAGTCCGACAGCGAATTGGCAGATGTCGATCATCTCCTGCACCTCACCGAGTGCTTCGGAGACGATCTTGCCGGCCTCGATGGTCACCAGCTCGGCGAGATCCTTCTTGTGCTCGGTGAGCAGCTCTCCAAGTCGGGCCACCAAGGCGCCGCGCACGGGCGCGGGCGTGGTACGCCACTGTGAAAAGGCCTGGGCGGCTTCGGAGATCGCCTTATCGACATCTTCTGGTGAGCTGGCCGCGAAGGTGAAGAGGATATCGCCGGTGATGGGGGAGCGGACCGTCACACCGTCATCGCCAACGGCAGGCTCGGTGCCGAGTTCCAGATCCGCACCGAGCCATCGCAGCGCGTTCTGGGCCCGGGTGCGCAATTCATCGGCCGAGGGCAGTGTGCCGGAGGCAGAGGTAGGCAAGGTGGTGGTCATCGGTGTGCTCCTGTCACGAGATCGGATTGTGCGGCGATGGCTGCGTACAGCATGTACGGATCGTGGATGTCCCGGCCTATGGCGCCGGCCATCCATTCCTTCGAGTAGTCGGTGGCTGATGCGTCGGCACTGTCCCCGTAGGCGCCGTCGTCATCAAGGTTGGATCGGAAGATTCCGGCGGCCGAGCGCGGCAGGAAATCCTCGTACACGACGGGAGTACGGACGATCTCTCCCGCCGGGCCGGTATCGGTGCGGAAGTACGCGAGTTCCTGCTCGGCCAGCCCTGCTTCGGTATCCGGAAAGTGGTCCGCCCAGATGGTCGCGGCCTGTTCGGGATGTGCTTGGGCGGCGTCGATCGCGGCCATGGCCTTGTCGTAGCGGGAGCGACCCGCGGGGGTGAGCGCTATGCCCCGGGCTTCGACCTCGCCGAACCGGACCCGTAGTGCGTCGCTCACCACGGAACCGTCGCTCATGCGGAAATGGCGCGGTTCTGCCAGCGCCCGGAACGACGTCTGCCGCAGCAGCACATCGGGGCCCCGCCATCGGGGCGGGCCTTGGATCGCGTCGATCATGGTGATCCCGCGTGCCGTCATGCGGTGGTAGAGGTCGTCTATTTCGAGCACGCGCGGTGTGAGGTGGTTGATGTGGGTGCCGTCCACGCCGGCGATGTCGGCGGCGACCGGTGAGATCGCGGAAAGCTCTTCGTACCAAGCGCGGTCGATGGGCTTGGTCGAGAGCGCGAAGGCCTTGACCGCCTCGGCGATGAAGTCATCGGCCTGTGCGGGAGTGGAGCCGCCCGCGGCGCTGATCAGCCGTGCGTGCGCGAGCAGGGCTGGGTCGAACAGCTCGCGACGTTGCACGAAGTGCTCCACCCTGGCACGCAAATCCGCATCGAAGAATCGGCGATCACCGGTTGCCAGCATCGAGGTGAATACCCGGAATGGGTTGAGTGCCAGCTCATTTTCATCGATCGGCCGGAATGCGGTGGAGACGACGGGTACCGGCGACGCGGCGTCACGCAGGTCATAGAAATCGACGGGGTACATCCCGAATGCTTCGAACAGCTCGGCAACAGCGGCCAGTTCCCGGGGGCTGCCGACCCGGATCGCGCCGTGACGCTCGGCGGTCACCCGCTCGACAGACCCGAGTCGTTCGGCATCGGGATGTGTTGTGGCGTAGCTCTGGTTCACCGCGCTACTCACCTCTACCAAGGTGTTGTACGCGGGAACCTCTGTGCCGTACATCTGCGAGAGCGCTGCGGCGAAACGGGCCCGGAGCTCCCAGCATTGGATGAGAGCTGTCATCGAATTCGTCCCTCGGTTCGTCTCGCAGTTGACGTGATTGGCCTGCGCAAGTCCGTTCCCTGTTCTGCCTGGTCGCGGTACTCTGCCCCCGTGACTGTGGATACCGAGAGGACGCCAGAGCGCCCACTCGACGATGTCGATCGAATTCTGGTGCGCGAGTTGGCTCGCGATGGCCGGGCGACTCTTGCGCATTTGGCCGCCAAAGCGGGACTGTCGATCTCGGCAGTACAAACCCGGGTGCGGCGGCTGGAGGCCCGTGGGGTTCTTGCCGGGTACGCGGCACGCGTCAACCCCGAGTCGGTCGGCCAGCTGCTGTCGGCGTTCGTGGCCATCACCCCTCTCGATCCTTCTCAACCTGATGATGCTCCGGCGCGGCTCGAGCACATCGACGCCATTGAGTCTTGCTACTCGGTGGCCGGCGAGGAGAGCTACATCCTCCTGGTACGGGTGCCGTCACCGCGTGCGCTCGAGGAACTGCTGCAGCTGATCCGCAGCACAGCCAACGTCCGCACGCGAAGCACCATCATCTTACAAACTTTTTACGATGGTCGCCAGCTCGTGCCGTAAATATTCTTGTTGATGTGTAGATAAGTCGTAAATACTGCGTTAGTGTGGCCATATGACCGCACTGATGTTCCCTGGGTCCCAGACTGGCTCGACGACCGACGACGTGGCTACGCACCCGGATCCGGTGACGCCGGATCGGGTGCATGAAGTGCTGCGGCGCAGCATTCTGGCCGACGGAATGGACCTGGTGCTCGATCTGGAGCGTTCCCGTGGGGCGCACCTGGTGGACGCGCGCGACGGGACCACCTATCTGGACATGTTCACGTTCTTCGCGTCTTCGGCGCTGGGCATGAACCACCCGATGCTCGCCGAAGACGAAGAATTCCTGGCGGAGCTTCGGGTGGCAGCCATCAACAAGCCGAGTAATTCCGACATATACACCGTCGAGATGGCCCGATTTGTTGACACATTCGCGCGCGTACTCGGTGACCCGGCCCTCCCGCATCTGTTCTTCGTCGACGGCGGAGCACTTGCCGTTGAGAACGCGCTGAAGGTGGCCTTCGACTGGAAGAGCAGGTGGAACGAGGCGCACGGGATCGATCCGGAGTTGGGCACCAAGGTGTTACACCTACGCGAGGCATTCCATGGCCGCAGCGGATACACGATGTCCTTGACCAATACCGACCCCAACAAGGTGGCGCGGTTCCCTAAGTTCGACTGGCCGCGAATCGACACTCCGTACGTGCGTCCCGATGCGGATATCGAGGAGCTGGAGGCGCTGGCGCTGGCGCAGGCGCGGCGTGCATTTGCCGAAAACCCACACGACATCGCATGTTTCATCGCTGAGCCAATCCAGGGTGAGGGGGGAGATCACCACTTCCGCCCGGAGTTCTTCCATGCCATGCGGGCGCTCTGCCACGAGAACGACGCCCTGTTCATCTTTGACGAGGTGCAGACCGGATGCGGGCTCACCGGAGCCGCCTGGGCATTCCAGCAACTGGGGGTGACTCCGGACATCCTGGCCTTCGGTAAGAAGACCCAGGTGTGTGGTGTCATGGCAGGAGGCCGGGTCGACGAGGTGGCGGACAACGTCTTCGCCGTCAGCTCTCGGATCAACTCCACCTGGGGTGGAAACCTCGTCGACATGGTGCGCTCCCGTCGCATCCTGGAAGTGATTGAGTCGCAACGACTTTTCGGGAACGCCATGCGGATGGGTGAGTATCTGCTGGAACGCCTGCTGACTCTCGCGATGCGGAATGACGAGATCAGTGACGTGCGGGGCCGCGGGTTGATGTGTGCGTTCAGTCTGCCCACACCCGAGGAGCGCGACCGTCTAGTCGAACGACTGTGGGCCGATGAGCGGGTGATCCTGCTGCCCAGCGGCACGAACAGCGTGCGGTTCCGGCCGCCGCTGATCGTCAGTGCCGAGGAGATCGACGCCGCGGTGGCCGCGGTGTCGAGGGTGTTGTCTCACCAGGCATAGGGGGCGTCCTGCCGCGCTGTCCGCAGCGCGGCACCCCACCACGCCAGTTCGTCAAGCATCGTCTTGGCGGCGGTCTCGGCGTCGCGGCTGTCGATAAGCCGGCCCTCATCGTCGAACTGGCTCCAGACGCCGTGGAAGCTCACCACATCCCGGGTTGTCACGGCGTGCAGTTCGGCGAACACCAGCCGCAACTGTTCGATGGCACGCAATCCTCCCGATATCCCGCCGTAGGAGGTGAATCCGACCGGCTTGGCCTGCCATTCGCTGTGGTGCCAGTCGATCAGATTCTTCAGCGGTGCCGGGAAGCTGTGGTTGTACTCCGGCGTGACCACGAGAAAGGCATCGGCGATGCGCAGGCGCGCCGTCACTCTCGCCAGCTGGGCGGCGTCCTGGGCCTCCGGCCGTCTGGAAAGGTGAAGGGGCAGCGGGTAGTCCGCGAGGTCGATGTAGCCGACGTCAAAGGCCGGGTGGACGCGAGCACTCTGTGCGATCCAATTCGCCACGGTGGGGCCGAATCGGCCGTCGCGAGTGCTGGCGCAGATCACGGCAAGGCGCAACGGGGTGGTCGACGTGTTCACGCGCCTATCGTCGTACCTAAAGTGCACTCGAGGTCAAGTGGCGTATTTCCGTCACGCGGATAGGTAGTTCCCGTACGCCTTCAGCACCCCGAAGTCGTAAATGAGGAGCTCGGTGGCGCGGGCATGTGCCAGATACTCGGATTCTGTGTATGGACGATCGTGTCCGAGCTCGTCGTCATGGGCCAGCACGGTGCCCCCAGGGTCGATGCCGTGGCGGGCGCGCAGCAGCCGGATCAGATCGTCACCGACCTCGCCCTCGACGATGGTTGCATCGGTCTCCAGCCCGAGCCATAGCGGATGTGGGCCGAACACGAACAACGAGCAGCGAGGATCGCGGCGGAGATTTCGCGTTCGCACCAGCGTGGGTGCGCCGGTGGCGCGCAGCCGACCGTCGACAACGCAGATCTCGATGCGCGCCATGTGTGGTGTTCCGTTGTCGCGCAACGTAATCATCGCGGCGTCGGGATGCGTGGTGACGAAGTCGATAAGCTCCGCGGCTAGCGCCATGCCGATAGTATGTCAATGTCGCTGACATGGACGCAAGCTCAATCAGAGCATGGCGTCGGCGAAGCGCCGCACTGCTGCCACGGCCTCCTGTTCGGCATTCTGCGATCCGGGGTAGTCGGTGCGGGCCCGCGACTCGATCTGCGCCGTGGCCGGGTCCAGCCGTACCTCGGCCACCATCTCCGCGGTGGTGGGTTCACAGACGGCCCAGCTGTAGAGGCGATCGCGGTCCCAATCGTCGGCGCGCGCGGCCACGTAGTCGGCGTCATCGACACCCAAGGACGTCAGCGCCGGACGGTCGTCCATGCGTTCGTCGGCGCGCAGGGCGCGCAAGTACCACGTGCCCGCGTTGATCTCGATGGGTTCCATGTGTGCTGTCTCCTCGCGCCGAGTGTGAACGCCAGACCACGAAAAACGCCGAGTGTGCGCACAGGTGCTCACACTCGGCGTCTTTTGTAAGACGTGTTACTTGATTTCGGCGATGACCGTGCCCTGGGTGATGGCGGCGCCGGCCTCGACGCTCAAGCCGGTGATGGTGCCGGCCTTGTGCGCGGTGACGGGGTTCTCCATCTTCATGGCCTCCAGCACCACGATCAGCTCGCCGGCCTCGACCTCTTGGCCCTCTTCGACCGCGACCTTGACGACGGTGCCCTGCATCGGTGCGGTCACCGAATCACCGGTGGCAGCGCCGCCGCCGTGGCCGCCGCGCTTGCGGGCCTTGGGCTTCTTCTTGACAACGCCGTTGGCGCTGCCGCCACCGCCGCCACCGAGCGAGATGTCACCGGGCAGCGACACCTCAAGGCGGCGGCCGCCGACCTCGACAACCAGCTTCTGCCGGGGCTGGGTCTCGTCCTCTTCGGCCGCCTCGCCGTCAGCGGTGAACGGCTCGACGGTGTTGTTCCACTCGGTCTCGATCCAGCGAGTGTGGACGGTGAAGCCGTCCTCGTCGCCGATGAAGGCCGGGTCGGAGACCACGGCGCGGTGGAACGGGATGACGGTGGCCAAGCCCTCGACATTGAATTCGGCCAGCGCACGACGCGAACGGGCCAGGGCCTCGTTGCGGTCGCGGCCCGTCACGATGAGCTTGGCCAGCATCGAGTCGAACTGACCGCCGATCACCGAACCGGCCTGCACGCCGGAATCCAGGCGCACGCCGGGGCCGGTGGGGGTGTCGTACACCTTCACCGGGCCGGGGGCCGGCAGGAAGTTGCGGCCGGCGTCCTCGCCGTTGATGCGGAACTCGATCGAGTGGCCACGCGGCTCGGGGTCCTCGGTGAACTGCAGTGCCTCGCCGTTGGCGATCTTGAACTGCTCGAGCACCAGGTCGACGCCCGCGGTCTCCTCGGTGACCGGGTGTTCCACCTGCAGACGCGTGTTGACCTCAAGGAACGAGATCAGGCCGTCCTGGCCCACCAGGTACTCGACGGTGCCGGCACCGTAGTAACCGGCCTCCTTGCAGATGCGCTTGGCGGACTCGTGGATCTCCTTGCGCTGAGCGTCGGTCAGGAACGGCGCGGGGGCCTCCTCAACGAGCTTCTGGAAGCGGCGCTGAAGTGAGCAGTCGCGGGTACCGGCGACCACGACATTGCCGTGGGTATCGGCGATGACCTGGGCCTCCACGTGGCGCGGCTTGTCCAGGTAGCGCTCCACGAAGCACTCGCCGCGGCCGAAGGCGGCGACGGCCTCGCGGGTGGCGGACTCGAACAGCTCGGGCACCTCTTCGAGGGTGCGGGCGACCTTCATGCCGCGGCCACCACCACCGAAGGCGGCCTTGATGGCGATCGGCAGGCCGTGCTCCTTGGCGAAGGCGACGACCTCGTCGGCGTCCTTCACGGGGTCCGGGGTGCCGGGTACCAGCGGGGCCTGTGCGCGCGCCGCGATGTGGCGGGCGGTGACCTTGTCGCCGAGGTCGCGGATGGACTGCGGGCTGGGCCCGATCCAGATCAGCCCGGCGTCGATGACGGCCTGGGCGAAGTCGGCGTTCTCCGACAGGAAGCCGTAGCCGGGGTGGATGGCGTTGGCGCCCGACTTCTCGGCGGCCTCCAGGATCTTGCCGAAGTCCAGGTAGGACTCGGCGGCGGTGTTACCGCCGATGCCGAAGGCCTCGTCGGCGAGGTGGACGTGGGGGGCATCGGCGTCGGGTTCGGCGTAGATCGCGACGCTACCCAGTCCAGCGTCCTTCGCCGCGCGGATCACCCGAACCGCAATCTCGCCGCGGTTGGCGACGAGTACCTTGCTGATCTTCGAGCTGGCGTGATTGGGCACCTGGCCTCCTGGTTTTAGTGCTTTCTTAAAGTCTCGGCAGTGAGTTTATGCATCCGTGGCGTCAAACACACATCCGGGATGGGGTGTGCCGCCCCTGTTTTTACTTACTGATGAGTAGCTTCAGGACAGTCTCCGCTTGATTCGGGTCAACATCGCCGACATCCCACGCAGCCGTAGCGGGCTGATCAAGTCCGCCAATCCGAGATCGGTATAGAAGTCGTCGGGCACCGCCAGAATTGTGTCGGCCGGTTGACCGTCGAGCCCCTGCTGCAAGATCGAGGCGAAGCCACGCGTCGTCGGGGCCTCGGCGGGTGCGCTGAAGTACAGCCGGACCTCGTCGCGGTCACTGGCATCGACGTCCAGGAACAACGGTGACTGACACTCCGGCACCGGCTCCATCGCCGCCTGCTCTAAATGTGATGGCAACTCGGGCAATTCGCTGGAGAACTCCAGCAGCAGCTGCAACTTGTCCTGCCCGTCGACGGCCTTGAAGTCGGCGACGATCTCGGCGAGCGCGGCGGGCAGCGTCACGGTGTCAGTGTGGAGGGCACGGCGCCGGGCTTGTCGCCCTTGACGATCGGGGTCCGTACCCGGTTGCCCCATTCGGTCCAGGACCCGTCGTAATTACGGACACCTTCGACACCCAACAGATGGGTCAGGACAAACCAGGTGTGGCTGGAACGCTCGCCGATGCGGCAGTACGCGACGATGTCGCCGTCCGCGGCGATGACGTCACCGTAGATCTCGTCAAGTTCACCGCGGCGGCGGAACCGGCTGTCTTCGGCAGCGGCCTTGGCCCAGGGGATCGAGACGGCGGTGGGGATGTGTCCGCCGCGCAGCGCACCCTCTTCCGGGTAGTCGGGCATGTGCGTGCGTTCGCCGGTGTACTCCGCAGGTGAACGCACATCCACCAGCGGACCGCGGCCGAGATGGGCCAGCACGTCATCGGCGTAGGCGCGGATGGGGGCGTCGTTGCGCTCCACCACGGGATATCCCTCGGTGTACTTGCTCGGGACATCGAGCGTGGTGTCGCGGCCCTCGGAAATCCAGAGGTCACGCCCGCCGTCCAGCAACCGGACGTCGGGGTGCCCGAACAAGGTGAACACCCACAGCGCGTATGCCGCCCACCAGTTGGACTTGTCGCCGTAGATGACGACGGTGTCCTCGCGACGGATTCCCTTGCGATTCATCAGTTCTGCGAACTGGACGCCGTCGATGTAGTCGCGGACCGTGCCATCGTTCAGGTCGACGTGCCAGTCGATCTTCACCGCGCCGGGTACGTGCCCAATGTCGTAGAGAAGGACATCCTCATCGGACTCCACGATGGACAGTCCGGGGGTGCCCAGGTGTCCCGAGAGCCAGTCGGCGGAGACGAGGCGTTCGGGATGGGCGTAGGCGGCGAATTCGGGGCTGGGGTCGGCCGGGAGGGTCACCCTTTGAGACTAGTCGCGTTCGCGGGCAGTCGGCTCATCGAGCCGGATACCGCGTTCGGATCGGCGGTGCGTTGCTGGTCGCGGTGCGAGAATTCGCCAATGCCGGATTGGACATATCACCCGCTGCGCCCCATTGCCTCGTCGGTTCTGGGCGAGCACCGGACGCAGGTGTGGGCGATGAAGGTGCTGGCGGCGCTGGTAACACGTGCCGGCGGTAGGCGCTGGATTCCCCGGGTGTTCGATCACGCACCGGTTCCCCCGCAATGGCAGGGTCGGTTCGGGGCCACGGTTCCACCTTCGATCGCGCGCGAGGCCGTGGCGGTGTTGCCGGTGCAGGGCGCGGGAGTGGTCGAGATCGGTCCGGTGAGTATCGACGATGTGCAGACCGTGCGTGCGGCGACGGCCGATCGCCGGTGCCGGGTGATCGCGGTGGCCGACACCGCGGAGGCGGCCGCGGCGGTGACACCGTATGTCGACGCGGTATCCGTGGCCGGCGACGCCGGGGTGATCCGGCTCGCCGAACCCTCGATCGAGGCAGCCGTCGGCGCACTGGCTGATCCGTCCGCGACGGTGCTCGCCACACCGGCGGTGCTGATCGATGCCGGACCAGGCTGGTTCAACCGGGTGATCGAAGCCGCTGCTCCGACCACACCACCAAAGACATTGCGCGATATCGGGTTCGATCCGCGCGGCTGGCCGGCCTGGGTATGGGGTGCGCTGGTCGGGCTGGGCCTGATCGTGGCGGGCATCGGTGCGGCGGTGATCGCATTGGGGCCGGTGTTGTTGTGGTATGACCGCGACTATCTGGGCCTGTCCGTGCATGACTTACATGGCGTGAACCATCATCTGGTCGGATTTCTCCAGCATGATCGGCTCACCATGGCGGGCAACATGATTGGGATCGGGATTCTGTACCTGGGGCTGGCCTGGGGCGGAATCAGGGGAGGGCACCGATGGGCCCGCAATGCGCTGTTGATCTCCGGGCTGGTCGCGTTCCTGACGTACTTCTATTTCCTGGTGACGGGATTCCTTGAGCCGTTGCACACGCTCGTGGTGGTCACGCTTTTTCCCATGCTCATACTCGCGGTCTGGCGGGCGCCCTCGGCGGCGCATTGGCCACCCATTGTCGAGGGGCCGGAATCGCAACGGCGACGTGCGTTGTGGGGACAGCTGCTGATGATTGCGGTAGGTGGAGGCCTGTTCGTTGCCGGAGCGGTGATTTCGACGGTCGGGCTGACAACTGTCTTTGTTCCCACCGACCTGGATTTCCTGGGCACCGGGTCATCGCAGCTGCGTGCCGCCAATCAACATCTGTTGCCGTTCATCGCCCATGACCGCGCAGGTTTCGGTGGAGCGCTGATGGGGGCCGGGCTGGCGGTACTGCTGATCAGCATGTGGGGCTGGCGCCGCGGTGAGCGCTGGGTGTGGTGGTCGCTGCTGCTGGGGTGTGCGTTCGGCACCGTGCCGGTCTTGGCGGTTCACTTCTCCATTGGTTACACGCATTTCGAGCACTTGCTACCCGTGTATGTGTTGGTGGTGGTGACCGTGGTTGCCCTCGCCTTGTCGAGGGCATACCTCACCGCGTCGCCTGATCAGTCGCCGCGGATCAGCCGGTAGCTGCTCACGATTTCACCGCGTTCATCGCTGGCATCGATAGCTCGCCGCCACATCGATTGTGCGGCATGGGAAAGTGTGGCATCGACGCCGACTTCCTCGCTGGCGTCGATGATGTGCTGGGCTCCGGCGTCCATCATTTTGAGCATGGCGACGTCCTCGACGCCGCCGATCTTGGCCGCCGCGGCGAACTGTACGAGGAATTCCTTCATCGAATCCATGAATTTCACCGCGTATCCGACGTAGCGCTCGGTGTCGCCACCGGAGCGTTCCACCATGGCCAGTGCCTGTTCGAAGGACAGCATGACGGGATGTAGCAGGGTCAGCCCCGCTTGGTAGTACACCTGCGAGAAGCCGTAGTCGGGTCCGACGTAGTGCACCGGGCTCAGCGCGTTGAGTAGTTCTTCGTGGGCCGTCACGAGCTGATGTGGTCCGCTGACGAGGAGGTACGACAGCGGATGCGAGATGTCGTCCCCCTGAGACATGTATCCGGCCGATACGAATGCGGCGCCGCGCGCGGTGACCCAGGCCGCGCCCGCGCGGGCCTTCTCTGGCGAGTCGGAAGACAAGTTGATGATGGTCTTGCCGTCGAGTGCGGCCTGGCTCAGCACGTCGTACATCGCCGCGTAGTGAGTAAGGCTGAGGAGCGTCACCGCTCCGGCATCGAGTGCCTCGGCGACATTCGACGCCTTTCGTGCGCCGAGCTCCACCATCGCGTCGGCCTTGCCGGAGCTGCGATTCCACACGGTGACTCTGTATCCGGCCTTGAGGAGCGATTTCACGGTGGCCTGACCCATCGGGCCCAGCCCGATCACGCTCACGGTTTGTGCCTCAGACATCTTGTCTCCCTTTCGGATTGAATGTTCTTCGGTGGATTCCCCGGGGCCCATAGTGTCCGCGTCGGTAGGATCGCGCTAGAACGCACTTTGTGGTGGGTCACTTACCGCGAGGTTGGAAATATCGTCAGGAGGCCGCCATGACCGCGAGTAGTGGCACAGATCATCTCTGCGGAATGTCGTTGGCCATCGACGCCGTGGGCGGCAAGTGGAAGCTGCACCTGATGTGGGTGTTGGCCGACGGGCCGGTGCGCTTCGGCGAGATCCGGCGCAAACTCGACGGCGTGAGCGAGAAGGTGCTCTCGGAGAACCTGCGGCAGATGGAGGCGAGCGGCATCGTGCACCGCGAGCTTTATCCGGAGATTCCGCCGCGCGTCGAGTACTCCCTGACGGAGCTCGGCAAGGATTTGAGCGCCGCCTTGGAGCCGCTAGAGAAGTGGGGCGACCGGAACCGCGCCGAACTGCTCGACCGAAACTGCCTCAGCTAGAGCCCGTAGCTCTTTCCGATGAGATCCAGGCAGATCTCGTCGGTACCGCCACCGATGCGATTGATGCGGGCGTCGCGCCACATCCGTTCGATTTCGTATTCGGTCATGACTCCCGCGCCGCCGTGTATCTGCAGGCATTCGTCGGCGACTCTCCACGTGACCTGGCTGGCGAACAATTTTGCCTGCGAGATCTCGCGGACCGGATACTCGCCGTTGGCGAATCGCAGCACGGTCGCATACGTGAGCTGGCGCGCCGCGTCGATTTCGGTGGACATCTGGGCGAACTTGTGGCGCAGCGCCTGGAATTTCCCGATCGGTTTTCCGAATGCCTTGCGCTCCGAGGAATAGCGCAATGTCTTGTCGAACATTGCCTGGGCGGCGGCCACTGCGCCCGCGGCCATCACGAGGCGCTCCGCTTGTAGTTCAGACATGATGTGGAAGAAACCTTTGCCTACCTCGCCGACCACCGCGGTGGCGGGCACCCGCACGCCATCGAAGCTGAGCAGGCCGGTATCGGAGGACCGCAACCCCATCTTCGAGAGCGCACGCGCCTTGGTGACTCCCGGCAGTGACAGATCGACGAGGAAGAGGGTGAATCCGTGGTGTCCCGCGTCGGGATCGGTCTTGGTCAACAGCAGGATGTAGTGGGCGCGAATACCGTTGGAGATGAACATCTTGGATCCGGTGATGAGGTAGTCGCCGGTGGATTCCTCACGTACGGCGCGGGTCCGGATGGAGGCGACATCCGATCCGCCTTCGGGTTCGGTGATGCCCAGCGCGAAGATGACGGTGCCGGCACAGGCGCGCGGCAGAAACTGCTGCTTCTGTTCGTCGGTGCCGAGTGCGTTGAGCACCGGCATCACCAGTGAGGTGTTGACGCCGATCCCGGTACTCACGCCGACGGGGCACGCCCGCGAGAGTTCCTCGGTCAGCACCAGTGCGCTGTAATAATCTCCGCCCTGTCCGCCGTATGTTGCCGGCACGTTGATCCCGAGGAATCCCGCCTTGCCCATCGCGGTGAAGACGCTATCGGGGAAGGTGTTCTCCTCCCACTCTTGGTTGTGGGGGACAAATTCGCGTTCGAGGAATCCGCGGATGGATCGACGTAGGGCTTCGTGATCCTCGGTGAAAAGGAAATGCCTTCTCGCGCTGTCGAAATTGGGCTTGAGAACGGCAGTCATCTGGTTCCTCTCGGTCTGGCGCGGTGAGGTCCACCGATCATGGCATTTGACTGTACGGACGGTCAAATATAGCTTTGGCGATCACACGCTCCGGAGCGGGAGGGCCTGAACATGGCAACGGCGAGTGACCTCGATGCGGTTCTTAGCGACCTGCAGATGGAGACGGAGGATCTGAAGGCGCTTATAACGCCGATGACCTCGGACCAATGGGCGCTTCCGACGCCGGCGGTCGGCTGGAACATCGCCCATCAAATCGCCCATCTCGAGGCTGGGGACCATGGCGTGTTGTTGTCCATTCGCGCACCGGATGTCTTCGCCGAGTACGTGGCCGAGGCATTGGTGGATCCGATCGGTGTCATCGAACGCCAGACCGCGGACGCGGCCAACAGGCCGAGGGAACAGCTGCTGGCGAAGTGGCTTGCCCAGCGCGCAGAACTTGCCGAGGCGCTTCGGGGGTATCCGGTGGGGCAGAAGATTCCGTGGTTCGGGCCACCCATGAGCCCTACCTCCATGGCGACAGCCCGGCTGATGGAGACCTGGGCGCATGGGCGCGATGTCGCCGATGCCCTGGGGGTGAGACGGCCTGCGGGTTCGGGGCTTCGGCATATCGCCAACCTCGGGTATCGCACCCGTGACTTCGCATTCTTGATCAACAACCTCGCGCCGCCCGCCGAGGCCTTCCGGGTGGAGATCACCGCCCCCGACGGAGATCTGTGGGCATGGGGACCCGGGGATGCTGCACAGCGGGTGACGGGGGCCGCCGAGGACTTCTGCCTGCTGGTCACCCAACGTGCGCATCGGGACGACCTGGACGTGACGGCGGAGGGCGACGACGCGTTGCGCTGGCTCGGCTTTGCGCAGGCGTTCGCGGGCCCTCCTGGTGTTGGGCGCCGAGCACTTCGGGCGAATTAATCTTGACTGTACGGACGGTCAGTCGTATGTTGGGATGAATTCACCCCAACCAGAAGGACCGCGGGCATGGGCTATTTTGCCGATTCGCAAGAGGTTTACCGGTACATCGGCCAGGCATTCCGCCTGGCGCAGGAGGATGCGCAGGCAGGGCCGAAACTGCGTGCCGCCAACGTGAAGGTCAGGCTCGACTTCACCGATCCGCAGGCCACCTTGAACGTGCGGTTCGCGGAGCCGGAGATCCAGGTGATCGAGGGTGGGAATGACACCGAGCAGCCCGATATCCTGCTGCGGATGTCGGCCGATAACGCCGACAAATTCTGGCGGGGCGAATACAACGCGGCACTCGGACTTGCCAAGGGTGAGGTGAAGGCGCGCGGACCGGTCAGCAAGGTGCTGCGCCTGCTTCCGTTGGCCAAACCCGTCTTCCCGCTGTACCGGACGCTGGTGGCGGAGAAGGACGCCCGGAAGAGCGCGCAGTGAGTATCACGACCATCGCGGCGGTGCTGAGGTCCGCCGACGGGCCGTTGACGCTCGACGAGGTCACCCTCGACGATCCCGGGCCCGGTGAGGTGGCGGTGCGGATCGCAGGCGTCGGCGTGTGCCACACCGACTTTCTCGCGCGGACTCCGGTTGCCGCCCCGCCCCTTGTCCCGGGGCACGAGGGGGCCGGAGTCGTGGAGGCCGTCGGAGCCGGAGTCGCCGGACTGACAGTCGGTGATGCCGTGGTGCTTTCCTTCGACTCCTGCGGGCACTGCCACAACTGTCGCGGTGCACATCCCGCCTACTGCGACACCTTCTGGGTTCGGAATCTGTCCGGCTTTCGGGCCGATCGTCCGGTCACCGCGCGAGACGGCGGTGGAAATCCATTGGGAGCCAATTGGTTCGGTCAGTCGTCGTTCGCCGAGGTGGCCGTGGTGAAGGCGGGCAACGCGATCAAGGTCGATAGTGATCTGCCCGTCCACCTTCTCGGCCCGCTGTCGTGCAGCATCCTCACCGGTGCAGGCTCGGTCTTCAACGTGCTCGCGGTCGAGCCAGGTTCGAGTGTCGCCATCTATGGCGCCGGCGCCGTGGGTCTGGCCGCCGTCATGGCCGCAAAGGTTGCGGGAGCATCGACCATTGTGGCCGTCGATAAACGACCCGAGAGGCTCGCACTTGCCGAGAAGCTGGGTGCCACACATGTACTCACCGCAGAGGAGGGCGGAGTCGCCCGCAGCATTCGGACCGTGGCGCGCGGGGGAGTGCAGGCGGTTCTCGATACCACCGGAAACCCGCGGGTAGTGGCCGATGCCGTCGACGCCCTCGCCATGCGAGGTGTCTGCGGTTGCGTCGGCACGCAGCTCCAACCGTTCTCGCTCAACCCGGGCCAGATGGTCGGCAGGACCATCACGGGCATTCTGGAGGGGGACGCGGTACCGAATCTGCTGATTCCCAGGCTCATTCGCCTCTGGCGGGACGGGAACTTTCCGTTCGACGAGCTGGTCACCTTCTTCCCGTTCGACGAGATCAACGAGGCCGAGGCCGCAACTCGGCGCGGCGATGTGGTCAAACCGATTCTGCTGCCGACAGGAGACACACGATGACATCCGACTACGACTCCCTGTACATCGGAGGCAAGTGGCGCACTCCGGCCTCGGAAGACCGGATTGAGGTGTGTTCTGCCGCTACTGAGGAACGCATCGGAAGCGTTCCCGCCGCCACGGTCGTCGACGTCGACGCGGCGGTGGACGCGGCGCGCAATGCATTCGACGACCCGACGGGGTGGAGCACCTGGCTGCCCCGGGAGCGCGCCGACGTGCTGCGTACCTTCGCCTCCGAGGTGAAGAGTCGTGCCAAGGACATCGTGACGGCCGTCAGCAGTCAGAACGGTATGCCGGTCGGGATTGGCCGGTTCAGCGAGGGGGCCGTACCCGCGAAGATGCTGCGGTACTACGCGGATATGGTCGAGCAGACCCCCGCCAGCGACATGCGGGTCTCACTTGTCCAGGGGCGCACCGAGGTTCGTCGTGTGCCGGTGGGTGTGGTCGGGGCCATCGTGCCGTGGAACTTTCCGCAGATCCTCACCTTCTTCAAGCTGGCACCCGCGCTGGCTGCGGGGTGCGCGGTGGTTCTCAAACCTTCCTCCGAGACTGTCCTCGATGCCATGCTGATCGCCGAGGCCGCCGAGGCCGCGGGGTTACCGGCCGGAGTGCTGAACGTCGTCCCCGGGCCGGGCCGCACTGCCGGGGCGCGGCTGGTCGAGCATCCGGGCATCGATAAGATCGCGTTCACCGGGTCCACGGCGGCGGGGCGGTCGATCGCTGAAACCTGTGGACGACAACTCAAACCAGTGACTCT
Source organism: Mycobacteroides immunogenum (assembly GCF_001605725.1). NCBI lineage: Bacteria > Bacillati > Actinomycetota > Actinomycetes > Mycobacteriales > Mycobacteriaceae > Mycobacteroides > Mycobacteroides immunogenum. Next base: position 4,153,124 of record NZ_CP011530.1, on the reverse strand, counting down.
CGAGCTCGGTGGCAAGTCGGCGGCGATCATTCTCGACGACGCCGACCTGTCCACTGTCATGGCGGGGTTGTTCGCCGTGACGCTCATCAACCAGGGGCAGGGGTGCTATCTGTGCACCCGCATCCTGGCTCCGCGGTCTCGGTACCAGGAGGTGGTGGATGCTGTCACCGATATGGCCAAGTCGCTGAAGATCGGTGACCCGCTGGATCCGTCGACCCTGATCGGTCCGGTGGCCAGCTCGGCCCAGCGGGACACGGTGGAGAGCTACATCGCCAAGGGGCTTGCCAAGGGTGGGCAGGTCACCACGGGCGGCGGCAGGCCGGCGGGCTTCGATCGTGGCTGGTATGTGGAGCCCACTGTCTTTGCGGGCCTTGATAACTCGGCGGTGGTATCGCGCGAGGAGATATTCGGCCCGGTGCTCACAATCATTGAGTACACGGACGACGACGATGCGGTGCGCATCGCCAACGACTCGGACTACGGTCTGGCGGGCACGGTGTGGACGCGAGACCTCGATCGTGGCATCGCGGTCGCCGGCCGGATCCAGAGCGGATCAGTTGGTGTCAACGGTTACACCATGGATCACGGCGCACCGTTCGGGGGCCTCAAGGACAGCGGTATCGGCAGGGAACTGGGTCCGGAGGGACTCGCGGCATACCAGCAGTACAAGTCCTTGTATTTGCCGTGACGAGGTAAAATCGACCGATCGTACGGTTAGTCGAGCGAAGGCACAGGTATTCAGATGGCGGGTAGGCGCGACGAGATTCTCGAGACGTTCATCCGTCATGTTGCCGAACGCGGTTATGACCAGACGAATCTCGGCGACATAGCCGGCGAGCTGGGTATGTCCAAGGGCACCATCGTGCATCACTTCGGCACCAAGGCTCAGCTGCTGCGTGAGCTCGAAGAGACCTACATGACCAACCATCTCGAAGCGGTTCGAGTGATGTGGGAGCAGTTGCCGTCCCCTGCGGAACGAATTGCCGCGATGATCTACGCCTCCACCATGGTGCAGGTCTCCTCGCGGGCCGCCACCGTCGCCAGCCAGCGCGAGGTGGTCAAGCTCTCGGACGATCCGGCCATGCAGGAGGTACGCAAGATCCGCGGGGAGCTCCAGGCGAACGTTGCCGAGGAGATTCGGAAGGGCGTGAAGAGCAAGACATTCCGGAGGATCGACGCAAATCTGGCCACCCTGCAACTGCTCGGTTCGTTGCAATGGATGTGGGTGTGGTTCAACCCTGACGGTGCGCAGTCCACCGAGGAGGTCGGGGCCTCCTTCGTCGACATATTTCTGGGTGGCCTACTGGTGGACCGCTACGGTTTGCCCTCGCTGGCCGATCCCAAGGGGCATGTCGTAGACGTCGTGCGCAAAGCGCTGGCGAGCGCGGCAGGCGGTCAGGAATAGCCGACGCCGCCCACGTGAATCTCGTTGTTCTTGTGAGGGATTGACGACATCGCACGCTCGGCCAACGCGGTGATGGTGAGGCTCGGGTTCACTCCGGGGTTGTAGGGCACCGCCGAACCATCGGTGACCAGCATGTTGTGATACCCGTACACGCAGTGGTCGGCATCGATGACGCCGGTTTCGGGCGTGGCACCGATCACCGCACCTCCCAGGATGTGCGCCGTGAACGGGATGTTGAGCGCCTCGGTGGTCCACAGCGAGGGGATGGCGTCGTACTTGGCTGCCAACGATTCCAGCATGTCGTACATGGCAGGAATGTAGGTGGGATTGGGGATTCCGGTGTCCTGCTGGGTCTGCAGCCGCACTCCCCGGCCGAACCGCTTGCGTTTCGGCCGGAGCGATATGACTCCGTCGCGGTTCCACATCGTGCCCAGCAGCATCGAACGCCGCGACCATCCGCGGAAATCATGGGAGCGGATCGCGGCGAGCGGATGCCGCAGTATCGTTCCGAGTAGCTTGAGCGGCCGGGTGAGCTGAGTGCCGTCACCGCTGAGTGGCGAGAGTAGCAGGCTGTACGCATCGCCGACGCCGCCCAGGGTGAAGGCCTCGAAATGGATCTCGTCACCCGAGAGCAGGCTGCCGGTGATGGCGACGCCATCGGTGAGGTTGGTATTCCTGTCGCGCAAGGTGATTGCGCCGACCGACTCGGCGTTGGTGCGCACATCGCGTCCCACACGCGGGCTCAGGCGGGGGAGCGCGCCCGATGCACGGCAATCGGCCAATAGTTGGTTGGTGCCCACCGCCCCTGCGGCGAAAACTACTCCGCGCGCGCGAATTTTCCGCGGGCGACGGCGCAGCCACGAGCCGGGGTTGCGGACCGAGACGATGTAGCCCTCGCTTCCATCGGCGGCGCCCGCCGGACGAACCTCGGTGACGAGGCTGTCGGGGAGAACCCGCACTCCTCTGCGCTCGGCGAGGTGCAGGTAGTTCTTGTCCAGGGTGTTCTTGGCGTCGTCGCGGCAGCCGATCATGCACTTGCCGCAATGAGTGCAGCCACGTCGATCCGGTCCTTCGCCGCCGAAGTACGGATCGGGGACCAGCTTTCCGGGCTCACCGAAAAAGACACCCACCCGGGTGGGGTGGAAGCCGTCGGGCCCGATGCCGAGGGACTGGCCGGCCGATATCAGCATCGCGTCGCGGGTGGATCGACGCGGCTGGTCGGCGACGCCCAGCATGCGCTCTGCCACATCGTAATATGGTTCGAGATCCACTGGTATGCCTGCTGATTCGCTGAGACTGGCACGAAACTTCGGGGTGGCGCGATACAGGGTCTGGCCGTAGACAAGGCTGCCACCACCGACCCCGGAGCCGCTGATGATGGAGATGTCCTTGAACATCGTGATCCGCAGCATGCCCCGCAGCCCGAGCTTGGGCATCCATACGTATTTACGCAGATTCCAGCTGGATTTGGGCAGGTCCTCGGGGCGGAAACGGCGGCCGCATTCGAGCACTGCCACCTGGTAGCCGCGTTCGGCCAGCCGGAGCGCGGCGACGCTGCCGCCGAATCCCGACCCGATGACCACCCAGTCGACTTCGGCACCGTCGGTGGTCGTGTCCATGTGGTCTCCTCGGGCTGTGTGGTGGCCAAATTTCGGTATTGACTGTACGGCCGGTCAGTACGATAGTGTAGACAAGGTTTGGCGAGGAAGAAAGGTCCGAAGTGACGGAGATCGACACCATCGAACGATTCGATACGGGCGTCACGAGGGTTCCGCACTATGCAATGTTCTTGGGCGGCAAGTGGATCGACACTGCTGATCGGTACGAGATCCGCAGTCCGGCATCCGAAGAGGTGATCGCCACGGCCGCGCGCGGATCGGTGGCCGATGCTGATGCCGCGGTGGCCGCGGCGGTGGCGGCCCATCGTGACGGTGCGTGGCGGACGACGTTGCCGGCACGTCGCGCCGAGATCCTGCGTTCAGTGGCCGACCGCTTCGCCGAGCGGAGCTACGATCTCGCCGCGATCCACGCCCAGGAGATCGGTGCCACCATCAGGGCGGCCGAGCCCTTCCATTTCGGTGCGGCATTGGGCTACATGAACTACTTCGCCGACGCGACGGCGAGCTACAAATTCCAGCGCGGTGGGCCGATGATCAGCCCGGTCCTGGCGACCGGGATCATCAGGCGCGAGCCCATCGGCGTGTGTGCAGCGATCGTGCCGTGGAATATTCCGCTGCCGCTGGCAGTTTGGAAGATCTTCCCGGCCCTGGGGGCCGGCAATACCGTAGTGGTCAAGCCCGATGAGACCGCGCCCCTCATGCTCCTGGAACTGGCGCGCGAGTTGGAGGCGGCCGGATTGCCCGCGGGTGTCTTCAACGTAGTCACCGGCGACGGTGAGACTGTGGGTGCCCGGCTCGCCGATCACCCCGATGTGCGCAAGATCGGGTTCACCGGGTCCACGGCGGTGGGCAAGGAGGTGATGCGCCGCGCCGCGGGAAACGTCAAGAACGTGACCCTGGAGCTGGGCGGTAAGGGAGCCAATATCGTCTGTACCGACGCCGATATCGACACCGCGGTCGACGGTTCGCTTTTCGCGTTTCTCACCCACTCCGGACAGGGGTGCGAGTCGGGGACGCGGCTGTTGCTTCCTGAATCGCTCCACGACGATTTCGTGGAGCGCATGGTGCGCAGGGTGGCCACGCTCAAGTTCGGCGATCCGATGGACTACGACACCGACCTCGGGCCGGTGCATTCCGCGGAGCATCGCGACCGGATCCTGGCGTACATCCAGCAGGGTCTGGATGAGGGTGCGACACTCGCGTGCGGCGGGGGAAGCCCGAATGGACCGTTGTTCGACAAGGGCTTCTGGGTGGAGCCGACGATCTTCACCGACGTTACCAACGACATGACGATCGCCCGCGAGGAGATCTTCGGGCCGGTCCTGTCGGTCATCAAATATCGGGCTCTATTGCCATGAATGTGGGTCGGGTGGGGTGTGCTATGTCTCGCGTGGCGGAGTGGTCTGGGCGCACGGGTAGCTCATAGGTTCGAAAGCTCCTACACCTCGTACCAAGGAGCTTGCCCGTGCGCGCGACCACTTTACTCAACCGTGTCCTCGACCTGCCGAAGACCACGGTCCGCGACGTCGAGTGCGGCGACAAGGTGACGGTGTGGGTGCGCCCGCAACAGCGGGTGATGTCCTGTCCGCATTGCGATTTCCGTACCCGGCACCGCTACGACACACGGATGGTGGATTCGGCGTGGCGGCACCTGGACCTCAGTGGGCGGGTATGTGTGCTCAAACTGCGGCGACGTCGGTTGCGCTGCCCCGAGCACGGTGTCCTGGCCGAGTCAGTGCCGTTCGCGCGGCCGGGATCGGGGTTCACCCGCGACTTCGAGGACCTTGCGGTCTGGCTGGCCGCCAAGTGTGACAAGAAGACGGTGTCGACGTTCTGCCGCGTCACGTGGCGCACCGTCGGGGCGATGTGTTCGCGCGTCGTGGCCGAGAAACTGGACCCCGACCGGCTGGCCGGGCTGGTCGACATCGGCGTCGATGAGATCTCCTGGCGCAAGCACCACAAGTATTTGACTTTGGTGTCCGACCACGACACCGGCACAATCGTGTGGGGTGCGCCGGGCAAGAAGGCAGCCACTCTCGACGCGTTCTTCACCGCGGCCCTACCCGCCGATGGCGCGAAGAAGATCGAGGCCGTGTCGATGGACCTCGGGCCGGCATTCGCGAAATCCGTTCGCGCACATGCCCCGCAGGCGGTGATCTGCTTCGATCCGTTCCATGTCGTCAAACTAGCCACCGACGCCCTCGACGACGTTCGCCGTCAGGTATGGCAGTCCGCGCGCAAACTGTCGGACAAGCAGATCGCCAAAACCTACAAGGGAGCCCGCTGGGCGCTGCTGAAGAACCCCGAATCCCTCACCGACACACAGAAAGCCACCCTCGCCCAGCTCAAACGCGAGGGCGGCGCACTGGTCCGCGCCTACGAACTGAAGGAATCGCTGCGGGCGGTGTTCGCCGGGGATCTTGACGCCGACACCGTCACCGACATGCTCGGGAAATGGTGCTCATGGGCGCAGCGGTGCCGGATCCCGCAGTTCGTCAAGGTCGGCCGAACCATCAACAAACACCTCGATGGCATCCAAGCCGCGGTGGAGCGCGGACTGGCCAACGGCCGCCACGAAGGGCTCAACAACAAGGTCCGGTTGATCATCCGCAGGGCCTACGGCTTCCACAACGCCGAGAACGCGCTCGCCATGATCATGCTCGTCTGCGGACCGGTGACCCTCGAACTCCCATACCACACATGAGGTCATCCACATTCATGGCAATAGAGCCAAATATCGGACGATCGACGAGGCCGTCGCCATCGCCAACGACACGGAATATGGCCTCTCGGCGGGTGTCTGGACCAGGGACATTCAGCAGGGTCTCGATATAGCCGAGGCCCTCGAGGCCGGCATGGTGTGGGTGAACGACTGGCATGTCGTCTATCCGGGATACCCCTTCGGCGGCATGAAGCAGAGCGGGATCGGACGGGAGGGCGCCGAGGACGCCCTTGACGCGTACACCGAACCCAAGATGGTCACCGTCGACCTGTCCGGCGGAGTCGACGGCAAGGCCTACGGAATGCTCTTCAGCAGCTAGAAATTGGAGATTCGATGACTACCCCTCAGACACTTCCGCGCGCATTCCAGGGCCACGTTGCCGAACGTCCGGATGAGCTCGCGCTCAGTGCCTTTGGCAGGGACTACGTATTGACCTGGGCGCAGTACGGCGCCGAGGTCGAGCGAGTGGCCGGCGGTCTGGCCGAGCTGGGTCTGGGCCGTGGCGATGTCCTGGCGACATTGCTCACCAATCGGCCCGAGTTCAATATCACCGAGTTGGCGGCGAACCATCTGGGAGCCACCACCTTCTCGATCTACAACACCTGCTCCGCCGAGCAGATCCACCATCTGCTGACGGACTCCGCGGCGAAGATTGTGGTCACTGAGCGCCAGTACGTCGACACCGTGAAGGCATCGGGTGTCGGCATCGAGCATCTGCTGGTGGTCGAGGACGGCGACTTCGAGAGGCTACAACCCCCTGCGGGATTCGACTTCGCTGCGCGGTGGCAGGCCGTGCAGCCCGACGACGTGCTGTGCATGATCTACACCTCGGGCACGACCGGTCCGCCGAAGGGCGTCGAGCACACCCATCGTGGGGCGTTGGGCATGGCCGGGTCGCTTGCCGCGACGTTCCCGCTGGGGCCGGGAGATACCACCATCTCGTATCTCCCGTCAGCGCACGCTGCCGATCGATGTGTCTGCCACTATCTGGCAGTCGCCACCGGCGCCCACATCGTCACGCTCTCGGATGCCGCGCAGCTTCCGCAGGCACTGCCGGAAGTGCGCCCCAGTGCCTTCGCCGCGGTACCCCGCATGTGGGAGAAGCTGAAGGCCGGTGTGGAGAGGCAACTCGACGCCATGCCCGGGTTGCGGGAGGCCTTCGAAGCGGATACCCCCGAGGTGATCGCCGCAGTCCGTGAGCGCCTGGGACTCGACAAGGTGCGCTGGGCGTTGTCGAGCGCAGCGCCGATTCCATTGGGTGTCTATGCCTTTCTGCAACGGTTGGGTATCCCGGTGAGCGAGATCTGGGGCATGTCGGAGACGGGAATCGCCACCGCGGCCTCACCTGAGCGTGCACGCATCGGCACGGTGGGTACCGTGATGCCGGGTTATGAGACGAAGGTACTCGAGGACGGTGAGCTGTTGGTGCGAGCGCCGTTCATCATGCGCGGCTATCGGAATCTTCCCGACAAGACTGCCGAGGCAATCGACGCCGAGGGCTGGATGCACACCGGCGATATCGTCACTGTGGATGACGACGGCTACTTCACCATCGTCGATCGCAAGAAGGAGCTCATCATCAATTCCGGGGGAAAGAACATGTCCCCCACGAATATCGAGAATGCCATTCGCACCGAGTCGCCGTTGGTAGGTCCGCTGATCGCCGTCGGCGATCGTCGGCCCTACAACGTCGCGGTGGTGAGCCTCGAGGCCGACGCTGTGCGGGTTTACGCGGAGAAGCTGGGTTTGGCCGCAGATCCGGCAGCCCTGGCCAAGGACCCGCGAGTGCTCGCCGAGGTTCAGCGGGCTGTCGACGCCGGCAACGCTAAACTTGCGCGTATTGAGCAGATCAAGCGATTCGCGGTCGTACCCGACACGTGGGAGTCCGGAGGGGAGTTCCTCACCCCGACAGGAAAGCTCAAGCGCCGCGTTATCACCGACAACTACGCCGCCACTATCGACGATCTGTACGGCGCTCCCGCTAGCTAGCCGACAACGCGTCTTCGACGATGTCGAGCGCCTCCGCGATATGTACGGAGAGCCGCTGCGAATGCGGCAGCGCGTCGGGGCATGCGGTGACGGTGAAGCACAGCTGGTCCACCCAGCTCGTCACCGTGACCACCAGCGCGTGGCCGTTGGCGATGATTGTGGTGGCGTGCAGGGCATCAGCATGGGCTCCGTTCCAATACAACGGCACCCGGATGCCGGGAACATTGGACAGCCCCACATTGAACATGGGCAGCTGATGCCCGGTTCCGGTGGCCATCGACACGATGAATGGGGCCAGGGCCAGCGTGCTGTAGCCGAGGGCATCGGCGCCGAGTCCCAGAAGATGCTGTTTTCCGGCCGTCGTGGAGCTGACGATACGGTTTGCGCGCTCCGGGATATCGGATGTCTCGGTGGCAAGGTCGGCGAAGATGAAACTGATCATGTTGCCGGCATTCTCGGCAAGCTGCGGGTTGACGGTATCGCGCAGCGAGGCAAGGACACCCGCCACCAAGGGGCGGTCCGGCAGTGCATCGAGCTCGATGAGATAGCGGCGCAGCGCCTCCGACAGGATCAGTGCGACAGTGTCATTTACGGTTCCGCCGATCTGAGCTGAAATCGATTGCACACGTGGCAGGTCGATGATTTGTGTCGACATCCGGCGGCGCTGGGTGATGGGCCGATTCAGTATGGATTCGGGCGGTGCATAGGGTGCGACGAGCCCGTTGTCGTGCGGGCCGTATGCCGCGATCGTGGACAGCGTTGCTTTACCGACAGCAGTGGCCGAGGAAATCGTGTTCCGCACGGTGGACAGTGTTTTCACCGGCGACCAGCTGCGCCCCGGTGAGGCTTTGGGTCGCGTGGGTTGCGGGGGCTCGGCTGCCCAGATCGGTGGTATCCCGACCGTCGACGAGTCGGTGGTGAGCCATCGGCGAATTGTCTTGAGCGCAGTCATTCCGTCCATCAACGCGTGATGCATCTTGACCAGGACGGCGTACCGTCCTTCGGCAAGACCCTCGATCAAGTGGAACTCCCACAGCGGCCGGGTGAGATCGAGTGGCTCGGTGACGATTCGGGACACGGTGAGTGCCAACTCCCACTCGCCGCCCGGGGCTGGGAGCGCCGTGTGGCGGAAGTGGTAGTCGATGTCGATATCACTGGGAGGAAGCACTTTCCATGCCGGAGCGAGCCGGTCGGTGAGATCTCGAGAGGGTATCCAGCTGAATCGGGGAGCCGTGACCGGAAACTGGCGAAGCTGATTGGCAAGCTGCTGCATGTGGTCGTGTGCTGGGTGCGATCCCGGGGTGAAGGTCAACAGAATGGACCCGTGCTGCGGCGATTCCTGCCGCTCGGCGAGTAGGAAACCGGCGTCGAGCGGGGCCATGCGGATCTTGCTGCTCATCTCGGGCTCACTTCTTATTGACTGACCGGCCGTACGGTCATTATGCTCTGGATGTGTCCTCTGAACAAGACGAAGTGGTCCAGTTCCGGCGGGAGGGTCATATCGGCGTCATCACGCTGAACCGACCCGATGCCATGAATGCCGTCAATGGAGCGATGAGCGTTGCCCTGGGTGAGATCGCGGCGGAGTTCATCGCCGACGATGGCCTCTGGGTGGGCGTCCTCACTGGTGCCGGTAGGGCCTTCTGTGCCGGCGCCGATCTGAAAGAGGTTGCCGCGGGCAAGTTCCTCACCGGAGACCAGTGGGACAGCGGGATCGGTGGGATCATCAAGAACCGCGTACCTAAACCGCTCATCGCCGCGGTCAACGGGTACGCGTTCGGCGGTGGTACCGAGCTCATGTTGGCCTGCGATCTGGCGGTGATGAGCGATACGGCCGCACTCGGACTACCGGAGGTGAAGCGCGGCATCATTGCGGCCGGAGGCGGCATGATGAGGCTCGCCAAGCGAATGCCGCTGGCCATCGCGCTCGAATACGTCATGACCGGCGACCGGATATCACCTGAGGCCGCACTGCAATGGGGGCTGGTGAATCGCGTTGTGCCGCAGGATGACGTCCTGCCGGCGGCCATGGAACTGGCCGAAAGCATTGTCGCCAACGCGCCGCTCGCGGTCGAGGCAAGCAAGGGCGTGGTGTACGACAGCCTGACCCGGGACGACTGGGATGAGCACGCGTGGGCGCTCAGCGACGGCGTCACGCGCGGCATCTTGCGGACCGCCGATGCCAAGGAGGGGCCGCGGGCCTTCGTGCAGAAGCGAGCACCGGAATGGTCTCGCACGTGAGCGCGGTGGCGGCCATCGCCGGTCTCGGCGTCACCGATGTCGGCAAGGTATACGGCAGAAGCGCGACGGATTTCGCTGCAGACGCGGTGCGGTTGGCGGCAGCGGACGCGGGTATCAGACTCGGCGACATCGACGGGCTGCTGGTCAGTCCGGGCACGCAGGGAGCCCCGCGGCTGTCGCTGCAGAAGGTGCTGGGACCGCGCGACCTGACCCTGCTGGCCGAGGTTGCGGTCTTGGGCGCCAGCCCAGCGGCCATGGTCGCCTATGCGGCCAACGCCATCGCGCGCGGTGAGGCCACCACAGTCGCATGCGTGTTCGCGGACGCCCCGCTGAAGGAAAAGGGCGCCGCCCGGGACGCTTTCGGCACGGTGCGAAAGCCCCCGAAGGGGTTCACGGCCTATCACACAGCTATCGGTGCTTTCACTCCCAACGTCTACTACGCCATGGCGGCACGCAGACATTTCGAAACATACGGCACCACAGGCGAACATCTGGCGGCGATCGCGGTGGCCCAGCGGGGCTGGGCCACCGACAATCCGGCCGCGCAGTTCCGCACGCCGATGACCGTCGCCGACCATCAATCCTCGGCACTCATCGCGGATCCGCTGCGGCTGCTCGACTGCTGCCTGGTGTCCAATGGTGGTGCGGCGGTCATCGTCACGTCGACACAGCGTGCGTTGGACCTGGCGCAACCGCCCGTCTCTGTCATGGGCTGGGGGCAATCGCATCCCGGTCTGCCCATGCATCAGGGGTCGGGCTTCGGACTGCGCACCGGCGCCGCGGTGGCGGGGCCCGCCGCGCTGAAGATGGCCGGAGTCACCATCGATGATGTCGACCTGCTGGAGCTGTACGACAGTTTCACCTACACGGTGCTGGTCACCCTGGAGGACTACGGCGTGTGCGCGAAGGGCGAGGCGGGGGAGTTCGTGGTGAGCGGGGCGACCGGGCGCGGTGGCCGGCTGCCCTGCAACACCGGGGGCGGCCAGCTGTCGAGCTATTACCTGACGGGTTTCACACCACTCATCGAGGCGGTGACCCAGGGGCGTCGGCAGGCGGCCGACCGACAGGTGCCCAAGTCTGAGGTGATCATGGTGAGCGGTAGTGGCGGAGTGCTCGAGCACCACGCCACCCTGGTGCTCGGCGGTGCCCGATGACCATCCCTAAGCCACTGATATCGCCGCTGCCGATTCAGCGAGATACCAAGAGCGCGTTCTTCTTCGACAGTGCCCGCGACGATCGGCTCGCCGTCGCCGTGTGCGCGGACTGCGATGCGGTGCTGGCCCCCGAATCCATGGTGTGTGTCAGGTGCGCGGGCACACGGCTGGAGCCCGGAGTGGCCAGTGGTGCGGCCACATTGGTGACGTGGACGGTGGTGCACCGCGCGCCCAACCCGCTCTTCGCCGACTGCGTGCCGTATGTCGTGGGCGTTGTCGAGCTGACCGAGGGCCCTTGGATGTACGCCCGCATCGACGTTCGGCAGCCCGAAGCGGGGATGCCCTTGAGCGCCTCGTTTGTCCACCCCGCCGAGGGCGAGAGCTACCCGGTATTCGGTGACGGGAGCTCCGATGGCTGAGTTCGACCTGGCGACCCTGCACGAGGCGATTGCCGTTGCTCTCGTTGATGATCCGTGCATCATCGACGGCCGGGCGTACACCTGGGGTGAGACGACCGACCGAACACGCCGATTCGCCGCCTTCCTCCGTGATCGTGGGCTGGGAGGCCGGCGGCCCACTGCCCAGCCCTGGGAATCGGGTCAGGATCATCTCGGGATCTGCCTGCACAACGGTGCGTCATATCTGGAGGTTCTGCTCGGCACTCACAAGGCATCGGTGACACCGTTCAACATCAACCATCGGTATACCGCGGCTGAGCTCGCCTACCTTCTTCGCGACGCGGCGCCGAAGGCGCTGGTGTACGGAGGAGCGTTCGCGGACGTGGTCGGCGAGGCGATAGCAGAACTCACCGACCCGCCTCTCCTGATTCGGGTGCACGACAGTAGCGATGACGAGCTGCTGTCCGGTGCGATCGATTACGAAGTGGCACTGGCAATGTCCGACCCTGATGACGGTATCCCGGATGCGAGTCCTTCGGATCGGCACATCATCTACACGGGCGGTACCACGGGCATGCCCAAGGGGGTGTTGTGGCGTGTTGGCGATCTGATCGCGGGCCCGCTTGGCGTGCGCAATGCCGAGACGGTTGCCGACGTGGTGGCCCGGGCGCTGCGGGTGCGTGGGCGTGTGATGCCAACGCCGCCGCTGATGCATGGTGCAGGAAGCGGTTTCGCGCTGGGTGGCTGGTTGGGCGGTGCGACGGTGGTCTTCCCCGACCGACCGCAGCGCTTCGATGCCGCCGATGTCTGGGATGCCTGCGACAGGCACGATGTGACGTCCATGGCGATTGTCGGGGACGCCTTCGGAGCACCCCTCGTCAAGGAACTGAAAGAGCGTCAGCGCGCATTGCCGGCGCTCAAGCTCATCGTGAGTAGCGGCGCGGCTTTGAGTCAGGGAACGAAAGATCAATTACACCAGTTGATCCCACACGTCAGGGTCAGTGACGTCCTCGGGTCCTCGGAGACCGGGTTGCACGCCAAACGCGGTGGACAGGTCTTCGAGGCGCGCGGCGACGCGGCGGTCGTCGACGAGACCCGCACGCGTGTGCTGAGACCCGGAAGCGAGGAGATCGGGTGGTTCGCATCCGGTGGGCGAATCCCGATGGGCTACCTGGGCGATCCGGACAAGACACGAAACACCTTCGTGGACATCGACGGCCGGCGCTATTCGGTCACCGGTGACAGGGCCAAGGCGCTGGTCGACGGGACCTTCGAGTTCCTGGGCAGGGAGGCCACCACCATCAACACCGGTGGCGAGAAGGTGTACGCCGATGAAGTGGAGTCGGCGGTGCGGGCCGTTCCGGGCGTGCTGGACGTGGTGGTGGTGGGCCGCCCGAACCCGCGGTGGGGACAGGAGGTTGTCGCGCTGTACCAGAGCGAGAACACTCGTCTGGATGCGCGCCAGCTCGCCGACGACTGTCGAAAAACCCTGGCCGGGTACAAGATTCCGAAGCAGTTCATTCGCGTTGAGAAGGTTGCCCGGCACGCGAATGGCAAGACCGATTACGCATGGGCGCGCGCAGTCGCCGAACAGGAGCACGCATGACGACAGTGGACATCGTGAACCCGAGCACCTATGTGCCGGGGTTTCCGTACCGGGAGGTGGCCGAGCTCCGGCGCTCCGGTCCGGTTGTGTGGGTGGAGGACTCGGAATCGAACTCGGCCTCCGGTGCGGGGTTCTGGTATGTGATGGGCCATACCGAGGTGGTGGGCGTCGGCCGTCACCCCGAGGTCTTCAGCTCTTACGAGGGCGGGACCTGGCTGCGGGACATGTCCCCGGAGGAGCTCGTCATTGTGCGACAGGCGATGCTGAACATCGACCCACCGATGCACACGCAGATGCGCAAGATCATCAACAAGGCCTTCACACCACGGGTGGTCGCGTCGATGGCTGAGTCGATCGAGGTGCACGCGACGAATCTCGTCAATGCGCTCGGGGATGGGGGAGAGGTCGATTGGGTGACAGCCGTCTCCGCCGAGATGCCTCTGCTGGTGCTCGCCGACATCCTCGGCGTCTCGGCCGCTGACCGCAGCCTGCTGTTCGACTGGACCAACCGGATGATCGCCTTCGATGACCCGGACGCGCCGAACCGCAGGCACAATATGGCTGCCTTCTTCGAGCTTTTCGCATACGCGCGCAACAAGACCCAGGAAAAGCGTGCCCACCCCGGTACCGATGTATGGAGCCTGGTGGTCAACGCCGAGGTCGATGGTGAGTACCTCACCGACGATCAACTGGACAGGTTCTTCCAGCTGCTGGTGATCGCAGGCAACGAGACCACGCGCAACATGCTCTCCGGCGCGGTGTTGCTGCTGTCGGAGCATCCGGATCAATTCGAGCTGTTGCGCACACGCCCCGAGCTGATGCCGCAGGCTGTCGAGGAGATATTGCGGATGTTCCCACCGATCATGCATTTCCGTCGAACCTGCGTGCAGGACACCACACTGGGCGGGCAGCAGATTCGCGCCGGGGACAAGGTGGTGCTCTCCTACGCGGCGGCGAATCGCGATGGGGCGGTGTTCGACAACCCAGATACATTCGACATCACCCGTGAACACAACCCGCACGTGTCGTTCGGGTTTGGCACTCACTTCTGTCTGGGCGGCGGGGTGGCTCGTCTCGAGGGGCGAATCCTGTTGACGAAGCTACTCGACCGTTTTCCGAAGATTGAGGTGACGGGTCCACCCGACCGCCTGCGATCCAATTTCGTCAATGGCATTACCGCGCTGCCGGTGAGGCTGTCGTGTTGAGCGATCTGAACACGATCCCGGGCAAGGTTGTGAGGTTGGGGGACCGTGGTTCTACCTTTGTTAGGGATAGTGGCCCCGGCGACAACGGTCGCACCCCCGTTGTACTGCTGCATGGTTGGACGCTGACCGCAGATGCGGCGTTCGCTCCTGTGTACGCCGCGCTGTCACGTACTCGACGCGTGATCAGTCTCGATTTACGCTCCCACGGACGAGGAATCCGGTCCTCCGATGGGTACCGTTTGGACGATGCGGCTGACGATGTCATCGCGCTGCTCGATGAACTTGGTGTCCCTTCGGCGATTCTGTGCGGGTATTCGATGGGCGGCGGCATAGCTGCGGATGCTGTGTCGCGATACCCCGAGCGTGTACGGGGCACGATCATCATCGGGTCGGCAGCGTGCTACACCATGACCGCTAGGGATCGGATGATCTGGCGCATCTGCCGAATACTTACCGTATTGCCGCACTTGGGAATCAACCTGAACCCAGGCGTAGTCATCTCGCGGCTGTTCGGAATCCTGCGACCACGTGGTCGAGTGCGTTGGAACTGGATGGCTGGAGAGTTACGGCAGACCAGCTTGTCTGATGTGCTCGCGATTGCTCTCGAGATTCCGCGAATCGATCTTCGCCCGCAGCTGCAGCAGGCGCCCACCCGGCCCAGCGAGATGATCTTGACGACGAAGGACCAGCTGTGTCGGCCATTCATGCAGGCTGAGCTCGGTGAATTGCTCGGATCCCACGTCATCATGGTGCCGACAGGTCATCACATGCCGGTGAGCGATCCGGCGCGTTTCAAAGATCTACTACTCGATGCGCTCGGCAGGTTGGATCGCAAGATCGGAGAACAGGATTCGAGGTCTGATCGTCTGGCCTAGGGCGTCGGCGCCGAGTGCGTGAAACCTCCGAGTTTTAACTGTGGTGGGGGTATCCATTCGGTGGTCCCATCTGGTCGTTTTCGGGTGTTCCAGCCGTGGCCTAGGAGGCGGTGGTGGGGTGCGCAGGCGAAGGTGAGGTTGTCGATGTTGGTGGGGCCGCCGTGGGCCCATTCGGTGATGTGGTGGACTTCGCAGAGGTATCCGGGCACATGGCAGCCGGGGTGGGTGCAGCCACGATCCTGGGCGTGCAGCACGAGGCGTTGATCCGGGCTCGCGATGCGTTTAGAACGCCCGAGGTACAGGGGACGGCCGTTGTCATCGAAGATCGCTAGGTAGTGGTGGGCGTGGGTGGCCATCCGGATCAGGTCGCGCATCGGCAGGCGGGTGCCCGCGCCCGTCATCGCGATTCCGGCGCCGTCTTCCAACTCTTTGAGTGTGGTGGTGATGACGACGGTGACGGGTAGTCCGTGGTGTGAACCCAGCTCTGCGCTGGCCAGGGTGGAGCGCAGGGCTGCGCGTAGGGCGTCGTGGTGGCGTTGCGCACTGCTGCGGGTGTCGCGTTCAGCGGCCTCGGGGGCTGGTTCACCATCGATTAGGGGGCTTTGATCGTTCGGGTTACACATGCCGGGGGCGGCGAGTTTGGCGAACACCGCGTCCAGGTAGGCGCGGGTCTCTGGATCCAACAAGCCACTAATGGCTGACATGCCATCAAAACCCTGCGGCCCGATACTCACCCCGCGCCGGCGCGCCCGATCCACATCAGAAAACTGCCCGTCCGGGTTCAGTAGGGCCATCATGCGGTCGGCACCGACGCGCAGCGCCTCGGGCCCAAACTGGGTGGCCATCACCGCCAGCTGTGCTTCGGCCGCCTCCCGTGTGGGGGCATCGACCACTACCGGGAGCCGATCGAAGAACTGCCGGATGATCCGGACATGTTCCTCACCGATATCGCCGCGTTCAAGGGCCACGGCCACATTCGGCAACACCGGCGCCAGCTGCTCACCGGTGATCGCGCGCCGCGGCGCCAACTGTTCGGCATCGGCGATCCGGCGCCGCGCCGCCCCCTTACCAACATGCAGCCGCCGCGACAACACATCCGGAAACGACGTGCCCCCAAGTTCCACCGGGGAGGCCCGCCCGGTCACTTTCGGAACCAACGTCAGCCCGCGAGAAAACAACCGACGCGCCACCACCTCCAGGCGCGCCAACACCGCCAACGCCTCCGCGCCAGTGAGGTCCTCGATCGACTCGGCGCAGAAGGCATCAACCGCCACCTCCAACACCCCAATCGAACTCATGTTCGAATACTAACCGCGCCCACCGACAACACCACCCGCTTTGTGACAGATGGAACCCTTGTGACAGAAGTGGATTCAGCTGCGCGGAGCCAGGCCGCTGACCTCGGCCACGATCTCCAGCGACCGCAGCTGCAGCTTCCGGTCGGGCGCATTCGGCACCACGATGAGTTCGTCGGCATCGGCCAGCTGCGCAAAATCTTCCAGGTAGGCCCCTACCTGATCGGCGGTGCCGACGGCGAAGTGCTTTGTCATCGCCTGAATCTGTTGGCCAGCGGGGGATTCCAGTGCCGCGAGGGCCTCGTCGTCGGTAAGGCGGGGCCCACCGCCGCGGTGCAGGAACAGCTTTGCGCGTTCGATCAACGCGGCACGGTACTGATCCTGCGCGGTGGCCTCATCATCCGCGGCTATCACGTTGACCCCCGCGATCACATACGGGGCGTCGAGCTGCTCGGACGGCTCGAACTCGCGCCGGTACAGCGCGACGGCGTCCTGCAGTGCTGGCGGCGCGAAATGCGAGGCGAAACCGTAGGGCAGGCCCAGTACCGCCGCAAGCTTCGCACCGAACAGTGACGATCCGAGGATGTACAGCGGCACATGCGTTCTGTGCCCAGGCGTCGCGGTCACGCCCGGAACGCGGCTCTGCTCGCCCAGATATGCCTGCAGTTCAAGGACGTCCTGTGGAAAATGTTCGGCATCGCCGGGGCTGTGTCGCAGGGCGCGCAGTGTCACCTGATCGGTCCCCGGTGCACGGCCCAGGCCGAGGTCAATGCGTCCGGGGTGCAGGGTTTCGAGCGTGCCGAACTGTTCGGCAATCTGTAGCGGGGAGTGGTTGGGCAGCATGATGCCGCCCGCACCGAGCCGGATGGTGGAGGTCTGCGTGGCCACATGCCCGATCAGGACGCTGGTCGCTGAGGAGGCAATGGACCGCATGTTGTGATGCTCGGCGTACCAGACCCGGTGAAAGCCCAGGGCCTCGGCGTGCCGCGCGATGTCGACACTGGCGGCGAAGCTCTCGGCCACGGTCTCGTGCGGCGCCACGCGCGCCAGATCCAGAATCGACAAAGGTCTCGCCATGAACTGGAGCAACCCACGGCGATTCTTCGCTATTCCCCCGTGGTACGCACCATAGAAGGTACAAACGGATGGTGCCCTTCATTCCGACCGCAGCGGAACTGGCGGGTGCTCTCGCCGAACTGCTCGACGGCCTCCAATCTGAGCTGCCCTCATCCGCGGTGCATCGCGCCCGTGTCGGTGCCAACATCGCCAGGATTCTGCGGCGAGAACTGACCATGCCCGTGGCGCCTCTTGCCGACGCCCCTTCCTGGGAAGAGCTGGTGCAGTCGGTGCGCGGTGAGCTCGCCATCGTCAAACCCGGGTATGACGACTGGGAGGGCCAATGAGTGACCTGGCGGAAGGCTTGGCCCGTTACCTGACAGACGAGTTCGGCAAGCAATTCACGGTTTCGGGTGTGGTCGGTGTTTCCGCGGGCGCCCGGCGGCGAAATGTCCTGTTGGACGCGACATCCGGGGACGAGACTCTGGAGCTGGTGGCGACGATTGTGCCCGCCGTCGTACAGCAGATACCGGTGAGCAACGAGGCCGGCGTGCGTGAACTGGCGCGCAGTAACGGTGTTCCGGTTCCTCGGGTGCGCGGTGTGTGCTCGGAATCCTCGTATCTGGGCGCGCCCTTCATGATCTCGGAGCGCATCGCGGGGGAGACGGTGCCACGCAAGGTGCTCCGACTGGTGCAATCCCAGGGCATCGGTGAGCTGGTGGCGCGTCAACTCGGTGCGGCCATGGGCCGCCTACATGGGATCGACCCGGCGATGGCGCCGCCCGATCTGCCCGGCGATCCGGAGTCCGACCCCGCTGTCGTGATGTTGGAGCAGATGCGTGAGGGTGTCACGAACTTGCTTCCCGGCCGGCCGGTGTTCCAGCGCACGCTGTCGTGGTTGACCGAGCGTATGCCTGGGCCACCCGCGCGAAGATGCCTGGTCCATACCGATATTCGCAATGGCAACGTCATCGTCGGCGAGGATGGGCTGCGGGCGGTACTCGATTGGGAAGGCACCACCCGGTTCGGGGATCCCATGCGCGATGTGGGCTGGGCGGCGCTGCGAATGTGGCGGTTTGGCCTCGACGACCGCGAGTTCGGCGGCTTTGCGGGCCGGGATGTGCTGGTGCGGGCCTACGAGGAATCCGGTGGGACGTTCGATACCGAACGATTCCTGTGGTGGAAGGTGCTCGGCACCCTCTGGTGGGGCGTAGGCCTTGCCGCGCAGGCAAAGTCGTATTTGGACGGGAGCGTGCCGGACATCGTGATGGCGGCCAGTGGCCGGCGGATACCCGAGATCGAATGGGACTTGTTGATGTTGACCAAGCCATCCCAGCCGGAAGGATCCCGATGAACTTCGAACTGCCCGCCGAGCTGGTTGATTACCTGGCCGAGCTTGACGGCTTCATCGACCGTGAGATCGTGCCCCTCGAACAGGTCGATGACAACATCCGATTCTTCGATCACCGGCGCGAAGATTCCCGAACCGACTGGGAACGTGGCGGTCTGCCGAACGGACAGTGGGAGGCGCTGCTCGGTGAGGCCCGCAGGCGCGCCGATGCGGCAGGCCACTTTCGGTACCCGTTTCCCGCGGAATTCGGCGGCCGGGACGGATCCAACCTCGGTATGGCCGTCATCCGCGAACACCTGGCACGGCGTGGCCTGGGACTGCACTGTGACCTGCAGAACGAACACGCCATCGTGGGCAACAATGTGGGCCTGCTGCTCATGCTGGAGTACGGATCGGTCGAGCAGAAGGCCGCGTGGGTGGAGGGGCTCGCGAGCGGCACCAAGGTCTTCGCGTTCGGCATCACCGAACCCGAACACGGCTCCGATGCCACGCACATGGAAACCCGGGCGGTCAGGGATGGATCGGACTGGGTGATCAACGGCGAGAAGACCTGGAACACCGGCGTGCACGTCGCCGATGCCGACCTGATCTTCGCGCGCACCTCCGGTGAACCGGGCGACGGCCGCGGTATCACCGCCTTTCTGGTGCCCGCCGATGCCCCCGGCTTCAAGGTCGAGGAATACCTGTGGACCTTCAACATGCCGACGGACCACGCCCACATATCGCTGACCGATGTGCGGGTGCCCGACACCGCGATCTTCGGCGGAGAGGGCCGTGGCCTGGGCGTGGTACAGCATTTCTTCAATGAGAACCGGATCAGGCAGGCCGCCTCCAGCCTTGGCGCCGCACAGTTCTGCATCGACCGGTCCGTCGAGTATGCGAAGGAACGCAAGCCTTTTGGGAAGCCGCTGGCATCCAACCAGGCCATTCAGTTCCCACTCGTCGAGCTGCAGACCCAGTGTGAAATGCTGCGCGCACTGATTCACAAGACCGCCTGGTCCATGGACACCTACGGTCCGTTCTCCGTTTCCGAGCAGGTCTCGATGTGTAACTACGTAGCCAACCGGTTGTGTTGTGAGGCCGCCGACCGTGCCATGCAGGTCCACGGCGGAATGGGCTATTCACGGCATATGCCGTTCGAGCACATCTACCGGCACCATCGGCGTTACCGGATCACCGAGGGCGCCGAGGAGATTCAGATGCGTAGGGTGGCCGGGTACATGTTCGGTTTCATGAGTCAGAAGGCACCCAAGGGGGTTTAGTGGCACAGGCGTCGCCGCCCGTCGTAGTCGTCATGGGTGTGGCCGGAGTGGGTAAGACAACGGTTGCCCGGCTGCTGGCGCAGCGGCTGGGCGCACCGTTTGCCGAGGGTGATGAGTTCCATCCCGACGCGAATATCGCCAAGATGGCGGCGGGCATACCGCTGGATGACGCCGATCGAGAGCCCTGGCTGCGGCGCATCGCCGAGTGGATGGCCGAGCGCGGACGCGAGGGAACCGGAGGCGTGGTCACCTGCTCCGCGCTCAAACGGCACTACCGCGACATCCTGCGCACCGGATGGTCCGACGCCTTCTTTCTGCATCTGTCGGGTGACCGGTCGCTCGTCGGTGACCGGATGTCACATCGTGCCGGACATTTCATGCCGACCTCGCTGCTGGATTCGCAGTTCGACATTCTCGAGCCGCTGCAACCCGACGAGAGAGGAGTCGCACTGGATGTGGGCACCGGGCCGGAGCAATTGGTGGCAGAGGCGCTGGGGCAGCTCGGCGCATGAACGGCGGATTGGTGCTGCTGGCCGAACAGGCGAAGGTCCCACACACTTCGAGTGAGGTTCAGCTGCTTGCCGCCGTGGTGCTCAGCATCGGGGTGATCATTCTGCTCATCACCCGGCTCAAACTACATCCGTTCTTGGCGCTGCTGTTGGGTTCCGGGACGCTCGCCGCGGTCGCGAGCGTTCCGTTCGACAAGCTGCTGGGCTCCTTCGTGACGGGCTTCGGTTCCACCATCGCCGGCGTCGGATTGCTCATCGGTTTGGGCGCGATGCTCGGTCGGCTGTTGGCCGATTCCGGCGGGGCGAATATCGTCGCCGATGCCGTGCTGGCGCGGTCCAGTCCGCGCATGCTGCCGTGGGCGGTCGCCTTGATCGCCGCGGTGCTTGGGCTGCCCTTGTTCTTCGAAGTCGGTGTGGTGCTGCTGATCCCGATCGTGCTCTTGGTGGCACGGCGGGGAAACGTGCCGTTGCTGCGGGTGGGAATCCCCGCACTGGCGGGCCTATCCGTGTTGCACGGGCTGGTGCCGCCGCATCCAGGTCCGCTGGTGGCGGTCGACGCGCTGAAGGCAGACTTGGGTGTCACCCTGGCCTTTGGTCTCGTGGCGGCGGTCCCCACCTTGATCATCGCGGGGCCGCTGTATGCGCGGGTCGCGGAGCGCTGGGTGGGGCCGTTGGCCATTCCCACCGCGACGGCGCCCGAGTCCGAGCGCACGGGGCCGGCACCCAGCGTTGCCGCCGTGTTGGCGACCATATTGCTGCCGGTCACGCTGATGTTGGCCAAGGCCCTCTCCGACGTCGTCATCGACAATCCGAAATCGTTGGTACAGAGGATTTTCGATACAATCGGCACCCCGCTGGTCGCACTGTTGGCGGCGACGCTGGTGGCGATGGTGACCCTGGGGAAGGCCTCGGGGCTGGATCGTCTCGGCGTTTCGGGGATCATCGAGAAGTCGCTGGGTCCCATTGCGGGCATCGTCTTCATTGTCGGTGCCGGAGGTGGATTCAAGCAGACCCTCATCGACGTCGGCGTCGGCGACGCCGTGAGCAGCTGGTCGGAGAAATGGCAGATTCCGGCACTGGTGCTCGGCTGGCTGATCGCCGTGCTCATTCGGTTGGCCACCGGATCGGCCACCGTGGCCACCATCACCGCTGCCGGCATCGTCTCCCCGTTGGCCGCGGAGATGTCCACCACCCATGTGGCGCTGCTGGTACTTGCGGTTGGCGCCGGGTCACTGTTCTTCTCGCACGTGAACGACGCCGGATTCTGGTTGGTCAAAGAGTATTTCGGAATGAGTGTGGGTCAGACACTCAAGTCGTGGTCGGTGATGGAGACGTTGATCTCGGTCGTCGGTTTTGCGATGGTGCTGTTGCTCAGCGCCTTTGTCTAACTCTTCGTCGCACTGATGAACTGCGACAGTCCGCGAACTTCCTGATCGATTTCCCGAAAGTCGGCCCCGTCCAGGACGGACGTGATGTCGGTCCGCTCGAACCCATGCAGACCACCCAGCGCTGCCAGCCTGACGGACGCCGATCGCAGCGGCGCGGGGCCGCGTGTGCAACTGGTCATCACCGCGATGCGGCCACCAGGGGCCAGCACACGGATCATCTCGCCGAGAACCTTGAAGGGTTCGGGAACCAAATAGAGTGCGGCGAAACAACACACCGCGTCGAAGCTGCCGTCCTCGAACGGCAATGTGCGGGCGTCCGCACGCAGGTAGGCGACGCCGTCGGCCGCGTTGGTCCGGACCGCGCGCTGCAACATGGGTTCGGAGAAGTCGAGCCCCACCGCCAGGGCGTCCGGACCCTGGTGTTGACCCAGATACTTCGTGAAGTTGCCGGGTCCGCAGGCCACATCCAGCAGCCGATGGGTGTTGCTCAGGCGCAGGGCCGCCGCTGCCCGGCGCCGCTCGGCGGCTGGGGTGATGCCCGTGTAGGCAACGGTTTGACCCCAGCGCCACGGTCCTTCGTAGACCGCGGCCACCACCGGGTTGTTCATGGCCCGTTGTGCGCCGCGCTGGGGCTGGTCCGAGGGCGGCGGCAGCAGATCCAAGTACCCGGCCGTCGAGTGTGCGGCACTGCTGAGCGCATTGGGCCGGACGATCTCGCGGAGCCTATCCAGTGTCATGGCGGTGGTCATTTGGCCTCCTGGAGAACGTCGTCGTCGCGCAGATGTTGGGCGAAGAACGTATAGACCCGGCGCCAGGCGTGTGCCTCGGCCTCGGGGGAGTACCCCAATCCGGCGATGCGCATCAGCGGCTGCATCGGCAGCTGGTTGGCGAAGCTGTGCCCGGCCTCGTAGGTCTTGATGTCGTGCTCGATGTCGTGGGTGTCCAGGGCTTTCCGCAGCCGGGGTTCACCGCGGAACACGAATGGGTCCCGCGTGGCCAGACTCGCGACGATCGGGCACGACCCTTCGAAATGGTTTCCGTAGGAACCGGGCATCGCACCGTAGAAGGGTGCGGCAGCGTCGAAACCCTTTGTTGCGGTGATCATCACGAAACCGCCGCCCATGCAGAACCCGGCCACTCCCACCGAGGATGTGGTGTATGGCAAGGCCCGCGCGTAGTCGCGTGCGGCCAGCACCTCCTCGACAGCCCGGCCGCGCCGCGTGGCCAGGTTGGTCAAGACCCGCGCGATGCATTGGATACGGCCACGTGAGTACAGATCGGGGGCCAGTGCCACATAACCGTTCGAGGCCACGTTCCTGGTGATGCGGCGCAGGTCGGGAGTGGAGCCGCTGATGTCATGCAACACCACGATGGACGGCCAGGGCCCGTCACCTTCCGGCTTCTCCAGAATCGCGTTGATCTCTCCGTTGGGGGTGGGTATCCGAATGTCGGTCATGCCGCCAGGCCTCCGTGACATAATTGTTTAACGCTAACGTCAAATTAAATGAAAGGTAGGCTCCGGCGCGATGTCTGTCAATGCCCGGCGGTCCCGGGGGCGCCCGCCCCAGACCGAGGAGCAGCGCGCCCAGACCCGTGCCCGCATCCTGGCGGCCACCGGTGCGATCTATGCCGAACATGGCTACCGGGGCACCACTGTCGCGCGCATCGCCGAGCGTGCGGAGCTGTCCAAGCCCACCTTCTACGCATTCTTCGACGGTGTGGCAGAGGCGATCACGGCACTGGTCACGGAGGGGCAGCGGCAGATGCTGGCCCAGTGGGAGCCGCTGGTGAATGTCGATGGCAGCCTCATCGAACAGGTCAGCGCGGGTCTGGACGTCTACCTGGAGACCGCGGAACGCGGGCGTGACTCTTGGCTTGTCTTCCATGTCGAACAAAACGACCCGTCGTCGCCGGCACGTTCGTTGCGCAGCGGGTACGAGCGGCGTCTTATCGAAGTCATGCGGCAGGCGTTGGTCTCAAGCGGAAGACCCGCCCCTGCGGACGAGACCTTCGGGGTGTTGTTGGCCAGCATGCAGGCGGGCTGCTATCGGTATCTGTCCACCCCGCAGAGCGGCCGCGCGGCGGTGCGTGCGGCGATGCTGCGTAGCGCGCTCGCATTGGTGGGCACACCACAGGACTGGCGTGATGCCGCCGGCCACCCGGAATTGTTCGGTGAGGGCTAAATGCTCAGATACTGCGGTGTCAGCACTATCGAGTACAGGATGGTTCGGTAGGCGCGGGTCGGATCGGTAACCCATTGACTCACCAGGAAATACAGCGTTTGGGTGCCGTCGGGGTTCATGGTGATGTTGACGACCTGCGGCCCGTACGGCTGCAGCAGCTTGTGCGGATCGCGGGATATGAACGGATCATCCGGCCGAGGGTCGGACGGGTCGTTGCGGATGAGCACCGTCATGGGCTCAGTGACCAGCTCCTGCGGAGTCCGGAACAGTTTGAGCCCGATGTGCGCATCGCCCGACCCATTCGCGTCGAGCAGCCCGAAACCGCCTGCGGGTAGGGCGAACAACTGGTTTTCGCGATCGCCGCCGCCCTTGATCTCGCCGATCTTCTCCCAGGCCGACGAGTCCAGGAATGCCGGATCGTCGGCCGGTGGGGTGAGCCAGGCGAAACGCGGTGCCCAGGGCCCGCTTCCGATGTTGCCGGCCACCAGCATCCGTCGGCCGGGTGCCGAGACACCGCTCGGTTGCGAGATGCCGGTCAGGACGCCGATGGGTCGATAGGAGGGTTTTCCCGGCTCGCTCACGTCGTACACCGTGGTATCGGCCGACACGAAGGTGCTGCATCCGGGCGACGGAATGCATGAGGCGAACAGCAGTGAACGGTGCGCCAGCTCCGCGGATCCGGTCGGCAAGAGACGAGCTCCGCGGGCGGCATCTTGAGGCAGCACAAGAGGTTTGGAGCGGCCGCCCAGCGCGACCGACGGGCTGGCCGGGTCCACGGGAATCAGCTGGATGCCGTCGCCGGTGTTCAGGTAATCGCCGGTCCACAGACAAGCCCCGCGGTTGGTGTGCACGCCGAGGTCGAAGGAGTCGTTGTTGCAGGCGATCTGGAAGCTGGTGTTGACCGATGGCATATGCGGAATCGGATTACCCTGAGCGTCCTTGAATTCCTGCTGCTGGGTCGGCCCGATCAGTGCCAGCGAGTCGAACAGCGGCACCATACGTGGTGGTAGTGCCGCGGCGATCGGTGTGTCCGGGTGAAAAGGCTTGGGCGGCACATGTTTTTCGTGGCGTATCCACAGTGACGAAGCCGGTACGCCCAGCTTGTCCAGCAGTCGGCCGACCAACGGCACGCTGACCCCGATCACATTCGACGGATCGCCATCGATGCCTTCGATGAACCAGCTGCCCAGGCCATCGAGCGTGAAGGCCCCGGCCACCTGGAGTGGCTCGCCGGTGGCAAGGTATGCCTCCAGGTCCTCGGCCGAGGGCGTGCCGAAACGCACGGTGGTCGAACGTGTCTCGCTGACTCGGGCGACGGGCTTGCCGTCGATCACCCGCACCAGGCAGTGTCCGGTGAGCAGCTCGGCGCTACGCCCGGCCATCAGCCCCCAGCGGCGGCGCGCCTCCTCGACGGTGCCCGGTTTGCCCTGCAAGGTGCCGTCGAGCAGCAGCATGGAATCGCAGCCCAACACCACCGCGTCGGCGGCCACCTCGCCGGCCAGGGCTGTCGCGACATCAAAAGCCTTGGCCGAAGCCAGCACCTCCACCGCACGCGGCGGCGGGGTACTCGCGGGCTGTGTCGCCATGACGAGATGCTCGTCGACGTGCGACACGATGATGACCGGATTCAGCCCGGCCTGCTCCAAGATCCGCGCGCGGGCGGGGGAGGCCGACGCGAGGACGAATGCTGATGAGCCGCTCACGCGAGGACCTGCGGGCCGCGATCTAGTACGTGCCCCGCGGGCGAGCGAGCTTCGCACGCTCGAACATGGTGACCCGCTGCCAGCTGTATGGGCTGTAACGCAGCATGTCGATCGGCTCGGCCCAAAGATTGCGGGGCCTCAGGTCGGCGGCCTCGGCCGTGGACGCAAGCGCGCTGAGCGCTGCGACCAAGGCCGCGATCTCCGCGTCGGTCGGGTTGCCGCTGAGCACCTGGATGTCGGCGGCCTTGACGCGGCCTTCCTCGCCGGGGTTCGCTTCAGCAGTTACGGTCTCGCCGGTCTCGGTGTCGCCCTGAGTCACGGTTACCTCTTCCTCGCTCACAGTGGAATGTTTCCGTGCTTCTTCGGTGGGAGCCGCACGATCTTGCGATCGAGCAGCCGCAGCGAGGTGGCGATGTAGCCGCGGGTGTGCGACGGCGGGATGACCGCGTCGACGTAGCCGCGCTCGGCGGCGACGTACGGGTTCACCAGGGTGTCCTCGTACTCGGCCTGCAGCTGAAGGCGCAGGGCGTCCACGTCGTCACCGTTCTTCGCGGCCTCGGACAGCTGCGAGCGATATACGAATCCCACAGCACCCGACGCCCCCATCACGGCGATCTGCGCGGTGGGCCATGCGACGTTGACGTCGGCACCCATGTCCTTGGAACCCATGACGCAATAGGCACCGCCGTAGGCCTTACGGGTGATGACAGTGATCTTGGGAACGGTGGCCTCGCCGTAGGCGTAGAGCAGCTTGGCGCCGCGGCGGATGATGCCGTTGTACTCCTGCTCGGTGCCGGGCAGGAAGCCGGGCACATCGACCAGCGTGACGATCGGGATGCCGAAGCAGTCGCAGGTGCGGATGAACCGCGCGGCCTTCTCCGAGGCGTTGATGTCCAGGCAGCCGGCGAACTGGGTGGGCTGGTTGGCCACAATGCCGACGCTGCGTCCGTCGATGCGCCCGAAGCCGACAATGATGTTCTGCGCGTAGCCCGGCTGCACCTCGAGGAACTCATCCTCGTCGAGGATGCGGGTGATGACCTCGTGCATGTCGTACGGCTGGTTGGGCGAGTCCGGGATCAGCGTGTCCAGCTCGACGTCCTCGTCGGTCAGGTGATCCTCGATCGCACCGTCGGTGGGCTCGGGGCCCGGGTGGCGCGGGGGCTCGGAGGCGTTGTTGGAGGGCAGGTAGCTCAGCAGGTCGCGGACGTAGTCCAGCGCATCCTGCTCGCCGGAGGCGACGTAGTGCACGGTGCCCGACTTGCTCTCGTGCGTGTGGGCGCCACCCAGCTCCTCCTGGGTGACGTCCTCGCCGGTGACGGTCTTGATGACGTCGGGGCCGGTGATGAACATCTGGCTGGTCTTGTCGACCATGACGACGAAATCGGTGAGCGCGGGGGAGTAGACGTGTCCACCGGCGGCGGCACCCATGATGAGCGAGATCTGCGGGATGACGCCCGAGGCGACGATGTTGTTGCGGAAGATCTGGCTGTACAGGCCGAGGGAGACCACGCCCTCCTGGATGCGGGCGCCGGCACCGTCGTTGATGCCGATCAGCGGGCGGCCGGTCTTGATGGCCAGCTGCTGCACCTTGACGATCTTCTCGCCGTAGACCTCGCCGAGGCTGCCGCCGAACACCGACGCGTCCTGGCTGAAGATGCAGACGTCGCGGCCGTCGATGGTGCCGAAGCCGGTCACCACACCGTCGCCGAGCGGGCGCTTGGACTCCAGCCCGAAGTTGGTGCTGCGGTGGCGGGCCAGCGCGTCCAGCTCCACGAACGAGCCCTCGTCCAGCAGCGCGAAGATGCGCTCGCGGGCGGTGAGCTTGCCCTTGGCGTGGATCTTGTCGACAGCGGCCTCACCGACCGGGTGAAGCGTTTCTTCGGCGCGCCGACGCAGATCGGCGAGCTTGCCCGCGGTGGTGTGGATATCGGGCTCGGTGGTCGTCATGGGTCCCGATGCTATCGCGCGCCACCCGGCAGAACACGCATGGGCCTTAGAGAGTTCTCAGAAATTTTCACGAAGAGATGTCCACCGATCGCGGTAGATAGAAGGAGATGGACAAACAGCCTGCACTGGATGCCGACGAGGTGTTCACGATCGTGTCCCATTTCGACCGTCTTGACGCCGCGGATGCCGAGGCCGCGCTGCGTGCGGCGGCGGAGCTGGCCGGATGCCCGGTGGGTGTGCGGTGGTCCGATGCGGCGGAGCCCACGGTATGGCTGGAGCGGGAGGGTCCGGCCCGGGCCACCGACGAGCTGCTGCTGCACCGGCTGCGTCACCTGCTGAACCGGGCGGCCCCCGCCCAGGGGACTACCTCGCTACGTATCGACGACCCTGCCCTGATCGAACTGCTGTTATCGGGAGACGCGAAGCCCGAGGAGCGGGCGCGCGCGGCGCGTCTTCTGGGGCTCGACGCCACGCGTGAGCTGCGGGTGCTGGCGATCTCCGCACCGGCGAGTGCGCGGCGGATTCTCGCCAAGGCATTACCCGGTCAGGCCATCAGGGCGGTCACCATCGGGCGGGTCGGGGCCTTGGTATGCCAGGGGACCGGGAACACCACAACGCTGTCGGATCACCTGAACGACGTGATCGTCGGCGAGTTCCCGGCCTCGCCGCACTCGGCGCAGGGCCCGTGGCTGGGGATCGGGTCCAGCGTCGCCGTCATCGACGCTCCGGTGTCCTGGAGTCAGGCGCAGCGTGCGCTGCGCTTCGCCTCATCCACGGGCTTCGGCCGGCGTGCCATCGCCTATGAACGGCTCAGCCTGCTAGAGGTACTGGCCGACATCCCGGCAGAGCGCGTACGTGAGATCGACGACGTGGTGCGGATCAACCAGATCGCGTCCACCGCGGCCGGCGCCGTCGAGGTGGACACCTTGGAGGCGCTCTGCCAGTACGGCACGCTGCGCCGCACCGCCACGGAACTGCATCTGCACCACAGCACCGTCGCGGCACGCATTCAGCATGTAGAGCAGCTGATGGGCTGGAACCTTGATGACCCCATCGATCGATTCCTGGCCACGTTCGCCTTGATGCTGCGACGCGTATCGCTGTCCACCACAGAGCTGGCCGGCGGCTAGACCGACAGTTGTCGGGTGTCGCGCACGTAATTCTCGACAGCTGTCGGATGACATCGCCGGTGCTGGCCGACACCATGGATCCATGGCAGTCATCGACACCGAACGAACCTGGGAACTGGTCGAAAAGCGGCTTGCCGCAACGACAAATGAGCGGCACCGGATGGTCCTCGGTGCCGTGCTGCACCACATGAAACTGGAGCGCGATGCCGATCTCGACGGGTTGATCGACACGTTGAGCGCGAATCCGAACTATCACTTCTGGATGGACGGCCAGGATTTCGGTCCCAAGGGCCGCGATGGGGTCCGCACCTACTACGCCGGTCTGGTGCGGGGGCGGATGAGCGTCATGGAGTTCGAGATGGATCGCCTTCTCGTCGATGACAATTGCGTTGTCACCGAGGGATTTCTCAAGCAGATCTATCCGGGCGCGGTGGCCCAGGGCATGGGATTCCCGATCGAGGACCCCAGCGCCGACTACCTCTTGGTGTTCCGCCAGCTGGTGCTCTGGCCCGTCGATGCCGACGGTCTCATCGAGGGCGAGGACTCGTACCACTCGGGTCCGGTGAGCATCACCAAGCTGACACCCGAGGAGCTGCCTCAGGAGTACCGGGACCTGCTGGGTGCATCATCGGCGCTATGACCACTGCGCCCCGGGCCGATATCGCGGCCATGCTCTTGGACCGCGTCGGCGACAGCCATCCCGGGCTGCGTACTCGCGACCAGGATTGGACATGGGACGAGGTGGTCGCCGAGTCTGCCGCACGGGGTGCGCTGGCGCGGAAACTGAGGATCGATGGGCCGTTTCACATCGGTGTGCTGTTGGAGAACGTGCCCGACTTCGTCTTCTGGCTGGGCGGCGCCGCATTGAGCGGGGCCACGATCGTGGGCATCAACCCGACACGTGGGCAGGCGGAGATGGCCGAGGAGATCCGTCACACCGATTGCCAGCTGATCGTCACCGACGGTGCGCACCTGGGGCGGCTGCAGGGCCTCGACTTGGGACTGACGGCCGATCGTTTCCTGGTCATCGACAGCCCCGAATACCGGCGGCAGCTTGACCAGAATCGCACCGCAGCAGCATCTTCCGGTGATGTGGGTGCGGATTCGTTGCTTCTGCTGCTGTTCACCTCCGGCACCACCGGAGCCTCCAAGGCGGTGAAGTGCAGCCAGGGACGGCTGGCGCAGATCGCGTATTTGGCCACCGAAAAGTTCGGGCATGTGCGCGCCGATGTCGACTACTGCTGTATGCCGCTGTTCCATGGCAACGCGTTGATGGCATTGTGGGCTCCGGCGCTGGCCAACGGTGCCACCGTCTGTTTGACGCCCACCTTCTCGGCGTCACGTTTCTTGGCCGATATCCGGTTCTTCGCCGCCACGTTCTTCACGTATGTCGGTAAGGCGCTGGGCTACCTGTTGGCCACACCCGAGCAGGCCGATGATGCCGACAATCAGCTGGTACGCGGATTCGGTACGGAGGCCTCACCCGAGGATCAGGCCGAGTTCCGCAGACGGTTCGGTGCGGATCTTTTCGAGGGCTATGGCTCCAGTGAGGGCGGGGGAGCGGTGGCGCTGGATGCGGGGGCGCCTCCGGGCGCGCTGGGGCGCCCCGCTCACGACGGGGTGGCGATCGTCGACCCCGATACGTTACAAGACTGTGCAGCAGCCGTTTTCGATGAGCATGGGCGGGTACTCAACGCCGATGCGGCGGTCGGCGAGATCGTCGACAAGAAGGGGCGGCGCGGTTTCGAGGGCTACTACAAAAATGACGGCGCCGATGCCGACCGAATCCGCAACGGGTGGTACTGGACGGGCGATCTCGGTTATCTGGATGCCGCGGGCTTCATCTACTTCGCGGGCCGTCGTGGCGACTGGATACGGGTCGATGGCGAGAACATGTCCGCACTGACCATCGAGCGGGTGCTGCGGCGCCATCCCCTCGTGATCGCGGCGGCGGTGTACGCCGTGCCCGACGCGCGTTCGGGGGATCAGGTGATGGCCGCCGTCGAGGTGGCCGAACCGGAATCGTTCGATGTGGGTGAGTTCACCGAATATCTCTCGTCTCAGGAAGATTTGGGCAGCAAAGGTATTCCGCGCTTCTTGCGGGTATCGGCCAACCTGCCGGTTACCGGCTCCAACAAGGTGCTCAAGCGCGAGCTGCAGGAGCAGCGCTGGCATACCGATGAACTCGTTTTCCGGGGGGAGGGCAGGGGCATCCCGATCTTCCGGCGAATGAGCCCGGATGACAAAACCGCACTCGATGCTCAATTCACCGCATATGGACGACAGCGGCTGCTGTAGCGCGCAGTATGGAAACCGGTCAGCGAAAGGACAGCCCCATGCGATCTGGCGATGCGATTCGTGAAATCGACAGTGGCGCACCGATGAATAGATTTGCCCGGGGATGGCACTGCCTGGGTTTGGCAGAGACGTTCCATGACGGTCAGCCGCACGGTATCGAGGCATTCGGCACCAAGCTGGTGGTGTTCGCCGATTCGCAGGGAGAGGTCAAGGTGCTGGACGGATATTGCCGCCATATGGGCGGCGATCTTTCGCAGGGCACCATCAAGGCCGACAGTGTGGCGTGTCCGTTCCACGATTGGCGCTGGGGCGGTGACGGTAAATGCACGCTGGTGCCGTACGCCAAGCGCACTCCGAAGCTCGCGCGTACCCGCAGCTGGCCCACGCTGGAGGTAAACGGTCAACTCCTGGTGTGGCATGACCCGGAGGGCTCCGTGCCGCCACCCGAACTGGCCCCGCCCACGATTGATGGCTATGAAGATGGCAAATGGTCTGCTTGGCAATGGAATTCGATTCTGATCGAGGGATCGCACTGCCGGGAGATCGTGGACAATAACGTCGACATGGCGCACTTTTTCTATATTCACCACGCCTATCCCACGTATTTCAAGAATGTCATCGAGGGGCAGACCGCCAGTCAGTTCATGGAGTCCAAGCCGCGGCCCGACTACGTGCCCAACCCTGAAAAGCTTTGGGAAGGAACCGGTGTGCGCTCGGAGGCAACCTATTTTGGCCCCGCGTACATGATCGACTGGATTCACAACGATCTCGGCCCTGGGTTCACCGTCGAAGTGGCACTCATCAATTGCCACTATCCGGTGACGCACGATTCCTTCGTCCTGCAATGGGGTGTCGCCATCCAGGAGATGCCCGATCTACCACCCGAGAACGCGCGCAAGCTCGCCGCGGCGATGGCCAGATCGTTCGGCGACGGATTTCTGGAGGACGTCGAGATCTGGAAGAACAAGACGCGGATCGACAATCCCTTGCTCACCCAAGAGGACGGCGCGGTGTACCAACATCGCCGGTGGTACGAGCAGTTCTACGTGGATCTGGCCGATATAACCCCCGATATGACGGAACGGTTCGAGATCGAGGTGGACACCACGCACGCCCATGGTGTGTGGGTGCATGAGGTGGAGGAGAACCTGGCGGAGCGCGCCGCCACCGCGCACTCGCACTGATATCTCAGCTGCCGCCGACGCCCTCGGCGAGCTGAGAAACGCCGACCACCGCCAACAATGTCACCATGATCTGCCAACGGTAGGTCCGCACCCAGTCATGCAGTCGCCGCAGGGCCGCTTCGGTTCGGGTGGGAGCGGCCACGTAGCCGACGAGGATTAGCTCGACAACGGCGTACATCACCACGATGAAGGCGAGTGAGGCGCTGATCTGGGCGCCGATACCCGCCCGTGAGGCCACGATGATGGCCAGGATGATGAGGATGCCGTCCACCGGCACCGATATGAGGCCGACCACCCAGGCCACCCACAAGGCGCCGTTGTCCCACGCGTCGTGGATTCGGTGCAGCAGCCGGCGGGGTTGGTGCCCCGGTGCGGCAGAGCCGCCCTCCTGGTCGCGGCGCAGCAGCCGGGGAATTGTGAACGCTGTGTTCATCTCTGCCGTGTCGGTACGCTGCCGCGTCAGTGATCGCACCAGGATCACCCCGGCGATCGTCAACCCGAGCACACCCACAGCGATCTGTATGTGGCCCAGGGCGGTGCTCTTGGCCGATGTTGCCGAGCCGTCCGAGAACGATCCGAACAGTGGCGTGAAATGCAGCAGCGTCACCGGGATGAGCAACTCGGGAATGCACACCGTGAGACAACCGAGCCAGTAGGCGAACAGGTTCGGTCCCGGTCGTGGTCGCGAGATCATGAGAAGCGCAAGGCCCAGGCGCACCGGGTTGAGCGCGGCCAACATGGCCAATCCCAGTACTGATCCCCACATAGCGGAATTAGCGCCTGTGCTCTCGGGAATCCAGGCGCCGACGGTCGCGGGTCATGGCGTTCAGCATAACTGTCGAGCCAATTTCGGCCGGTGCGAATCTGACTTCTGGACAACAGTTTCGAGGCGACTGACGTGTCATTAGACAGTTGTCGGGAATGTGTCGTAGCGATGTAGCTTGCC
This sequence comes from Mycobacteroides immunogenum, assembly GCF_001605725.1. NCBI lineage: Bacteria > Bacillati > Actinomycetota > Actinomycetes > Mycobacteriales > Mycobacteriaceae > Mycobacteroides > Mycobacteroides immunogenum. Next base: position 4,119,658 of record NZ_CP011530.1, on the reverse strand, counting down.
CCGCCGTGTGTTGTCGCGTGACGTGAATGGGCCCCCGCTCGTGCTCCGATCATTCAGCTACGGATATGGGGTGGTTTGTTGTTGGTGGTAGCCATCGAGTGCGCTCGTGCCGGGCAAGCAACATGCGCGCCGGGATGGCCGCGTCCATGTCCGACACTCAAGTGGCGCACAGACTTTCCCAGATTCGTCCTACGGGCGAACCTACTGGCAGTGGGGCGAGGCGAGCTTGCTGGGTATGTATTCGGCTGCCTTTCCTTGGTGTGGCGATGGTTTATGGCGGCTGACGGTCCAGATGCGACAAAGTTCGCGCGGCGCGCGGGGCAACATTGGGGCGGCCGGATGTAGCAAACTGCTAGTGCGCCCCGAATCGGCTGGATGGCGGGTGGCGTGGCTCCTGGAAGGGTGTCAATGGTTGAGGTCGTTGAGAGTTGTACTTTTGCTGGCCGATCAGACACACGTATTATTCGGGAATCCATTATGCGAGAACGGAATTCTGGGTACAGACCGCTACATCAACCTGCGGTTGAAAACCCGTTAACACGTCGTTTGCAGGGGGGTGAAATGGTGGCGACCGGCTGATTTGACGCTAGGAATTACCTGTAGCTCGCCTGAAAGTTTCGCAAATTTCTGGCGGGGTACAGCTGATAGCTGTTAGAACTTCAGAAGACGACTTCAAGATCCAGACCAAGCGCGTCGCGCGTGCGGGCCGGTTGACACATCGGCTCGCAGGGGCGATTGATTATGCAGTGCTGCAACTGTATTCGGGTCGCGTGTAGCGCTATCGAAACTAACTGTCTCGATATGAAGGGCGATTAGCGGGAGCTCGATCCGTTCGGGGATGACAGGTGCAGGGCGGCGTACGCCGGACCGGCGATGTGCGGACCGCCTGAGCACGAATGACGGTAAAGCTGGGAGGGCTCAGTGGAACTCGACAATCGGATGCTTCCGCTGACACGAGAGCAATATGAGATCTGGCTGGCGCAACAGACGGGGCGGTTCGATACGGCCTGGCAGCTGGGTGTGTTCGTGCGGATCGAGGGCGCCATCGAACGTGACGTGCTGCAGCGGGCGATCCGCCATGTTGTCGGTGAAACGGAATCGCTGAGGGCATCCATCGTTGAGGTGGGCGGCCAGGTGTTCCAGACGGTGGTGGATGACCCGGACGTCGATATGGACTTCCATGACCTGAGAAGTTCATGCGATCCGGCGCGGACAGCCCGTGACCTAGCCGCGTCGATCCAGCGGACACCGATGCCGCTGGCGGGGCCGCTCGTCACATTCGCGCTTTTTCGGACGCGGGACGATGAGTACTACTGGTTCGCGTGCCCCCACCACATAGCCCTGGACGGCCTCGGTATTGCTTTGGTGGGACGCAGAATTGCCTCCGTCTACTCATCGCTGGCGGCCGGCATGGCACCGTCTGCGGCGTTCTTCGGTTCGTTGCGTGACCTTGTCGAGGGCGAGTCGGAATATGCGGCGTCCACCGACTATCTGGACGATCGGGACTATTGGCTGGGCAACCTGCCCTCCGGTGAGGAATCAGGTCTGCAGCCGCCCGAGATTACCGACGGGCGGGACCCCTATGCGCCGTCCGCGCCGGTTCAACTGGACTCATCGGTCATCGGCCGAATCAAGGAGCTATCCAAGGCGCTGCAAGTGCGGAGATCATCCGTACTGACCGCGGCCTGCGCGCTACTGGTGCACGGCTGGAGCGCGGACGGCTCCGATGAGGTGGTGCTCGACTTCCCGGTGAGCCGAAGGACGGATCCGCAGACCAAAGTGCGGCCCGGGATGCTTGCGGGAGTGGTGCCGCTGGTGTTGCATGCGCGGGCGCAGGCCACGGTCGCCGATTTCTGCCGTCAGGTGGATAGCAAGTCACGAGAGGCGTTGCGACACCAGCGGTTTCCGGTAAGTACCGTTGCGGCCGGGGATGACTTCCGCGGCCCGCGACAGGCGCCCAACCGAGTGGTGGTCAATTTCGTGCCGGCCAGGCTCACCCTGGACTTCGGCGGTGTGCCCGGCATCGCCACGTATACGACCTTCGGTCCGGTGGGGCACTTCGGTCTGTTCTTTCTGGGGTTTGGCGACGAGCAGTACCTGAGCACCGTGGGTGCCGGGCAGCCCTTCGCGAGTTTCACGGCCGGTGACCTGGTGGCGCGGTTGGAGCGGCTGCTGTCGGCGATGGCGTTCAACCCGGGAAGGCCGCTGTCCTCGCTGGATCTGTTGGGGGAGCACGAGCAGGCGGCCCTTGATAGGCAGGGAAACCGGGCCGTGTTGACCGATGCGGTCGCCGCGCCCGTCTCGATTCCCGAATTGTTTGCCGCGCAGGTGGCACATATTCCGAATGCGGTGGCGCTGACTTTTCAGGGCAGGTCGTCGACCTATCGAGAGTTGGACGAGCGCGCCAATCGATTGGCCCGGTATCTGATGAGTGCGGGTGCAGGCCCCGGCGGGTGTGTGGCGCTGATGTTGCCGCGATCGGCGGACGCGATCGTGGCGATCCTGGCAATACTCAAGGCCGGTGCGGCGTATCTGCCGATCGATCCGGCATTGCCCGTGGAGCGGATCGCATTCATGGTCGCGGACGCCGCACCCGCCGCGGTGATCACCACCGCCGCCCTGGCGGACCGATTCGGCGAATTCGATGTGTTGTTGATCGACCCGGGCGATCCCGCTATCGGCGCTCACCTCGCCGATGCGCCGCCGGCGCCGCATCCAGCCGATCTTGCCTATCTGATCTATACCTCGGGCACCACAGGCGTACCCAAAGGTGTTGCGATACAGCATTACAACGTGACTCAGTTGTTCACCTCGCTGGACCCGACGCTGCCGCCCGCGGGCGTGTGGTCGCAGGCGCACTCGTACTCGTTCGATTTCTCGGTGTGGGAGATGTGGGGTGCGTTGTTGCGTGGCGGCCGCCTGGTGGTGGTGCCCGAGGAGATCACCCACTCCCCGGAGGAGCTGCACGCCCTGCTCGTGGCCGAGGGGGTCACGGTACTGAGTCAGACACCGTCGGCGGTGCAGATGCTGCCATCGCACGGACTGGACGCGACGGCATTGGTGATCGGGGCCGAGGCGTGCCCTGCCGAGGTGGTGCGCCGGTGGGCGCCGGGACGCCTGATGGTCAACGCCTATGGTCCCAGCGAGACGATGATCTGTGCGTCCATCAGTGCGCCGCTGACCGCGGAGTCGGTGGGCTCGCACGGCGTACCTATCGGTTCTCCGGTGCCCCGTGCGGCACTGTTCGTTCTCGACGAGTGGCTGCGGCCGGTGTCCGCCGGCGTGGTCGGCGAGCTGTATGTGGCGGGCGCCGGGGTGGGCGCCGGATATGTGGGCCGGTCGGCCATGACCGCGTCTCGCTTCGTGGCCTGCCCCTTCGGGGAGCCCGGCGATCGGATGTACCGCACCGGGGATTTGGTGCGCTGGCGTGACGACGGTCAGCTGGACTATCTGGGCCGCGCCGACGCGCAGGTGAAGATCCGCGGGTACCGGATCGAGCTCGGTGAAGTGCAGTCGGCCTTGGCCGCACTGGACGGGGTGAAGGCAGGGGTGGTGATCGCCCGTGAGGACCGCCCCGGCTACAAGCGGCTGTTCGGCTACATCACCGGTTCGGCGGATCCGGGCGAGGCGAGGAGCGCGCTGGCCAAGGTGCTGCCCGATTACATGGTGCCGGCCGCGGTGATGGTCGTGGAAACGATCCCGATGACCGTCAACGGCAAGCTTGATGTCCGCGCGCTTCCCACACCGGAATTCAGTGCCGGCGAGTATCGCGCGCCGGGGGATTCGGTAGAGGAAGTCCTTGCGAGTATCTACGCCGAGGTGCTCGGCCTTGAACGTGTGGGTGTCGACGAGTCCTTCTTTGAGCTGGGGGGCGACAGCATCTTGTCGCTTCAGGTGGTGGCCCGGGCACGCGCGGCCGGACTGTCCTGCCGCCCGAGAGATGTCTTCGTGGAACAGACGGTTGCCCGGCTGGCCAGGGTTACCAATACGATCGGCGGTGCAGCTGCGGTGGTCGACCTGGGCGTGGGGCCCGTTCTGCCCACACCCATCATGCGCTGGCTACAGGCGGCCGATGGTCCGATCGACGAGTTCAACCAGACGGTAGTGCTGCAAGCACCTGCCGGTGCGGTTGAGGACGATGTGGTAAATGTCCTGCAGGCCTTGCTGGATCGCCACGCGATGCTGCGGCTGTGCGTTGCCGATGACTGGTCGCTGCAGGTGCCGGACGTTGGCTCGGTGAGTGCCCGCCAGTGCCTCCATGCGGTGACCGCGTTGACCGATGAGACGCTGCGGCAAGCGCGGTCGCGGCTGAATCCTGAACGTGGGGCAATGCTCAGCGCACTGTGGATCGAAACCCGCGGCGAATTGGTGATGATCGTCCATCATCTTGCCGTCGACGCCGTGTCGTGGCTGATCCTGTTGGAGGACTTGAACGTTTCGTGGTCGCAGGTGTGTCTGGGGCTCCCGGCGGCGCTGCCCGCCACCGGCACCTCATTCGCGCGCTGGGCGGCTGTGCTGACCGAGCATGCGCACCGGCAGGAAGTCCTTGCTCAACTCGCGGCCTGGGAGGCGCTGGCGGCGACGCCCCCGGCGCTTCCCGCGGCGCGTGCGGTCACCGATACCTACGCCACCGCCGGGCGCCTGTCGGTGCAGCTGGATACCGAGACCACGGGCATTCTGCTCGGCGAGGTCCCGGCAGCTTTTCACGCTGGCGTACAAGATATTCTGCTGATCGCCTTTGGGCTGGCGTGGGGCGAGTTCTTGGAAGGCACGGGGTCCGCCATCGGTATCGACGTCGAGGGCCACGGCCGCCATGAAGAACTGGCCGCCGATCTCGATCTGTCGCACACCGTGGGATGGTTTACCAATAAATACCCGGTATCGCTGCCTGTTTCGGGCCTACGTTGGTTGCAGGTGCGCGCCGGGGAGGCCGCGCTCGGATCTGCGATCAAAGAGGCCAAGGAACATCTTCGTTCCCTTCCTTACGGTTTGGGCTACGGACTGCTGCGCTATCTCAACGACGATGTAGATCTGGAGAGTCCTGACCCGTCGATCGCGTTCAACTATCTGGGGCGGCTGGGGGCAGCGGCCGGATCGTTCGGTGATGGCTGGCGGCTCGGCCAGGACGGGTTGTCGGTGATCGGCGCCGCCGAAGCGGTACCGATGCCGTTGACCCATACCGTCACATTGAACGCGGGTGCGGTAGACACCGGCGATGGCATGCGGCTTCATGCCGAATGGACTTGGGCAACGTCGGTTCTCCAGGACGATGAGATCAGCAGGCTGGCGGAGCTCTGGTTCGAGGCGCTGTCCGGGATCTGCACGCATGTGCGGTCGGGTGGGGGCGGTTTGACGCCATCGGATATCACACCGGCACGTCTGAGTCAGCCGCAGATCGATGAACTGCAACGGCAGCACGAGATCGCCGACATCCTGCCGTTGACGCCCTTGCAGCAAGGGCTGTTCTTTCATGCCAGCACCGCACAGGCCGGGAACGATATGTACGCGGTGCAGCTGGATTTCACCCTTACCGGCCCCTTGGACCCGGACCGGCTACACGACGCGATACGCACAGTGGTTGGCCGGCATCCGCATCTGGCGGCCCTGTTCAACGATCAGTTCGAGGAGCCGGTACAGGTCATCCCCGCCGATCCGGCCGCTCAGTGGCGGTATGTGGATCTCGGTGAGGACGACGGCGAAAGCGGCGACCTGATCGACCAGTTGTGTGGAACCGAGCGCACCGCGGTGTGCGACCTCACGAATCGATCCGCGTTTCGTGCCGCATTGATCCGCACCGGTGCGAACCGGCATCGATTCGTGCTCACCAGCCATCACATCCTGCTCGATGGCTGGTCACTACCGATCGTGCTGCGGGAGATATTTGCCAGCTACTACGGGCAGCGCCTCGCCGCACCTGGTTCCTACCGTGCGTTTCTGACGTGGCTTGCCGACCGGGACCTGGATGCGGCCCGCGCGGCCTGGAGCACGGTGCTGTCCGGTCTGGAAACCCCCACCCTGGTTGGGCCCAAGGATCGTCTGGCCCAGGGACGCAGGGAATTCGCGTCGGTCCGAGTGGATGAGCAGACCACCCGCGCCTTGAGCGAATTGGCACGCGCCTGCCGAACAACCCTGAGCACGGTGCTGCAGGGCGCATGGGCAATGGTGCTGACGTCGCTGACCGGGCGGCACGACGTCGTCTTCGGTACGCCGAGGTCACGCGTGGGCCAATTGGAGGTGGCGGACGCCGAATCAATGGTTGGCCTGCTGATCAATACGGTGCCAGTACGCGCCGAAATCGGACCCACCACAACCACTGTCGACCTGCTGGCGCAGCTCCAAGACGCCCACAACGAAACCCTCGAGCATCAACATCTGGCGCTGGGCGAGGTTCACCGCGTGACGGGTCACGAGCAGCTGTTCGACACGCTCTTCGTCTACGAGAACTACCCCATCGACAGCGGCATGATGTTGGGTGCCGACGGCTTGACCATCGCGGAGTTCGCCAACAGGGAATACAACCACTATCCGCTGACGGTAGAGGTGCTGCCCGGCAGCGAGCTCGGTCTACATGTCGAGTACGACGCCGAAGTGTTCGACGCCGAGAGTGTCGCGGCGATCACCAGGCGGTTGCGGCGAGTGCTGGCCGCTATGACCGCCGATCCCACCCGCCAACTTTCTTCGGTAGCACTGCTGGACGACTCCGAGCGTGAACTGGTGCTGTCGGGCTTGTCCGGTGCGGGTGCGACCGCACCGATAGGAGTGGCTCCGCAGCTCCTGGCTGCTGCGGTGGCGGCACATCCGGACAGGCCGGCGGTGGTGCACGGCGCCCGTGAGTTGTCGTACCGGGAGCTTGATGAGGCATCGAACCGGTTGGCGCGCAGACTGGTTGATGCCGGCGTGGGGCCGGAACGCGCGGTGGGCGTGGCGGTGGATCGCCGTGCCGAGCTGGTGATCGCGTGGTGGGCGGTGGTCAAGGCCGGCGGTGTCTACGTGCCGGTGGATCTGGATCATCCCGTGGAGCGCGTCGCCGCCGTGCTGGGTGCGGCGGGTGCGGTATGCGTATTGGCCTGTGGCGCCGACGATGTGGCTGCCTGCGCAGGTCTCCCGCTGGTTCGGGTCGATGGGCCAGAGTTGTCCGGATACTCTGCTGGGCCGATCAGCGACACCGATCGGCTGTCGGCATTAGGCGTCACGGACACCGCGTACGTGATCTTTACCTCGGGTTCCACGGGCGCTCCCAAGGGGGTGGCACTGAGTCACGCGGGGTTGTTGGGTTGGGCTGCCGCCCAATGTGAGCTGTTTGGCTTGGGCACCGGCGCGCGGGTCTTGATGGTGGCCTCGCCGACCTTCGACGCCTCGGTCGGCGAGATGTTGTTGGCGGTCGGCGCGGGAGCAGCCTTGGTAGTGGCGCCGCCGCAGGTCTACGCCGGTGAGGCGTTGACCTCGCTGATGCACAGCCGGAAGGTCACCGCGGCGATCTTGACGCCCACGGTGCTCTCGACACTGGATCGGGCCAGACTCGATGAGCTGCAGACACTTATCGCGGTCGGTGAGGCCTGCCTTCCGGAGTTGGTGGATGCCTGGGCGCCGGGCCGGCAGATGTTCAACGGGTATGGCCCCAGCGAGACCACCATCTGGGTCACCTGCGCCCGGCTCCGGGAGGGGCGTCCGATACGCATTGGGGACCCGATCGCCGGGGTGCGTGCGCTGGTGCTCGATGCCTGGCTCAATCCCGTCCCGGTCGGTGTGGTGGGTGAGTTGTATCTGAGCGGGCCGGCATTAGCTCACGGGTATCTGAGCCGGACCGACCTGACCGCGGAACGGTTCGTGGCGAATCCCTTCGGAAGTTCGTACGCGCCCGAAGGGGATCGGATGTACCGCACCGGCGACCTGGTGCGGTGGACCATCGAGGGCACGCTGGATTACCGGGGCCGCGCCGACGGCCAGATCAAACTGCGCGGCCAGCGCATCGAATTGGGGGAGATCGAGAACACCCTGCTGGCCTGCCCGCAGGTTACCCAGGCGGCGGTCGCGGTGCGGGAGAACGCAACCGGATCCCATCTGGTCGCGTATGTGACACTCGACTCCTCGGCCGCGGTCGGCGATGACGCCGGAGACGTCCAGGAGTGGCAGCAGCTCTACGACGAGTTGTACGGAGCCGATATCGAATCCGGCTTCGGTATGGACTTCCGAGGCTGGAACAGCAGCTACACCGGCGAGGCGATTCCGCTCGACGAGATGATCGAATGGCGCGGGGCCACTGTCGATCGCATCATGTCACTGAGTCCGCGCCGGGTCTTGGAGATCGGCGCGGGGTCCGGCCTGCTTCTGGCCGAGATCGCGCCACAGTGCGAGGAGTACGTCGCCACCGATTTTTCGCCAGTGGCCATCGACAGCCTGGCACATGCGCTGCGGCGGTTGAGGCTTCCCTGGTGTGACCGGGTGCGCCTAATGACCCGCCCGGCTCATGTCACCGAGGGGCTGCCCCGGGCGCACTTCGACACCATCGTGCTCAACTCGGTGGTCCAGTATTTTCCGAACGCGGGGTACCTGTCGGAGGTCCTCGACGGCGCCATGGAGCTACTCGCCCCCGATGGAGTGGTGTTCGTTGGCGACATTCGCAACCATGCGCTGCAAGGGGCGTTCCAGACCGGCATCGCGGTGGGCCGCAGCGCCACGACAACGGCCGCCGAGATCCGTCAACGGGTCCGTCATGCCATGCTCGGTGAGACTGAATTGCTTTTGGCGCCAGAATTTTTCACCACATGGGCGCAATCCCGGCCCTCGGCGTGTGGGCTCGACATCCGTATCAAACGCGGTTGGGCTGACAACGAACTGAACCGGTATCGGTACGACGTCGCCATCCACAAGGAGCCCGCATCCACACGTTCGGTGGCCGCTGAGCCCACCGGCACCTGGGTGGGCCTGCAGGAATTGCGGGACACGCTGATATCCGGACGCCCCGCGGCCGTTCGCGTCATCGATATCCCGCGCGCCGGACAGATCGATGACGTCAGGTTGGAGGCCGCGCTGGCCGCGGGACTGCCCGTCGCCGAGGCACAGTGGGGAAACGCCGCGGAGCCCATGGCCGTGGTTCCCGAGGAACTACATCGTCTCGGCGCGGAGGTCGGATATCACGTCGCGGTGACCTATGGTGGTCGACCCGGCACGCTCAGCGCGGTATTCCTCGCGGACCGCGGCGCACAGAGCCCGGCTCTCACTGATCTGTATCTGCCGCCGGACCAGGCACGGCAGCGCATCAGCCACGCCAACGATCCCCGAACCAACACCAAGATCGGCGAGGTACGCGAGCGGCTGAGTGCCTGGTTGCCCGAGTACATGGTGCCGACTCACATTGTGGCGCTGGAGGAATTCCCACTCACCGCCTCGGGCAAGCTCGATCGTCGGGCCCTGCCCGCCCCCGACTACCACGATGCCGATCGTTACCGGGCCCCGGCGGGTGTGGTCGAGGAGATACTGGCCGGGATCTACGGGCAGGTGCTCGGCCTGGAGCGGGTGGGTGTCGACGATTCCTTCTTCGATCTCGGTGGCGATTCGCTCTCAGCGATGCGGCTGATCTCGGCGGTGAACGCAAGTCTGGGTGCCGATCTCGGGGTCAGGTCGGTGTTCGACGCGCCCACGGTTGCCGAGTTGTCGGGACTGCTGGGCGCGGATGCCGGTGGCCGGGAGCCGCTGGTGGCGGCGGAGCGGCCCGCCGTGATTCCGCTGTCGTTTGCCCAGAACCGGCTGTGGTTCATCGATCAGCTCCAGGGGCCCTCACCGGTGTACAACATCGCGGTGGCGCTACGTCTGCACGGGCGCCTCGATGCCGACGCGTTGCGTGCGGCACTCGTCGATGTGGTGGATCGCCACGAGAGTCTGCGTACGGTTTTCGCGGCACAGAACGGAACACCACAACAGGTGGTGATCTCCGTCGAGCAGTCGGGCTTTGCTTGCGCGGTCGTCGACGCGCGCGGCTGGTCGCAGGACAGGCTGCGGGCGGGCATCGATGCGGCAGCCCGCTACACCTTTGACCTGACCAATGAAAGTCCTTTACATACAGAGCTGTTCACCATTACTGAAGACGAACACGTGCTGGTCGCGGTGGTTCATCACATCGCCGCCGATGGATCGTCGATCACCCCGTTCGCCATGGATCTTGGGGTGGCGTACGCGAGCCGGCACGCCGGCCGGGCACCGGAGTGGGCACCGCTGGCAGTGCAGTATGTGGATTACACGATCTGGCAACGCGCGCATCTGGGCGAACTTGAGGATCCACACAGCCGCATTCGCGCACAGCTGGACTTCTGGCAGGACACCCTCGCGGGCCTGCCTGAGCGGCTGCAGCCGCCGACCGACCGGCCTTACCCACAGGTGGCCGATCATCGGGGAGCCCGCGCGGTGGCAGATTGGCCGGCCGAGCTCCAGCAGCAGATTCGCCGGGTGGCGCATGAGTACAACGCCACCAGCTTCATGGTCATCCAGGCGGCTTTCGCCGCACTGCTGTCCAAGATCACGGCGAGTTCGGATGTGGCTGTTGGATTCCCCATCGCCGGCCGGCCCGACCCGGGGCTCGACGATCTGGTCGGGTTCTTCGTCAATACCCTGGTGCTCCGGGTTGACCTCGCCGGTGATCCGACCTTTGTCGAGTTGCTCGCTCAGGTACGGCGGCGCAGTCTGGCCGCTTTCGATCACCAGGACGTGCCCTTCGAGTTCCTGGTGGAGCGTCTCAACCCCGTCAGGAGTCTGAGCCATCATCCGGTGGTGCAGGTGCTGCTGGGCTGGGAGAACTTCCCCGGGCACGGCAACAACCCGGCGGCCGCGATGACGCTGGGCGACCTGCGGGTCACCCCGATGCCTGTGCACACCGACACGGCCCGTATGGATTTGGCCTTCTCGCTGGCCGAGCGTTGGACGGAAACCGGTCAACGCGCCGGGATCAGCGTGGTGGCAGAGTTCCGCACGGACGTATTCGACGCCGAGACCATCGAGGCGTTGATCGACCGGCTCCGAAGAGTATTGACGGCCGTTACCGCCGACCCGCGACGTCGGCTGTCCAGCGTGGAACTACTCGACGGCCCCGAGCGCACCCGGCTGGCCACCTGGGGCAACGAGCAGGCACTGGACCGCACCGTCATGCCGCTGACCGTCGCCGGGCTTTTCGCGGCCCAGGCCGCCCGCACCCCCGATGCGGTGGCGGTCACCTCGGCAGGTCAGACGCTGACCTACCGCGAGCTGGAAGAATCGGCGAACAGGTTGGCACACCTGCTGATAGCGAACGGTGCGGGTCCGGGCAAGTTTGTCGCGCTGTTGTTCTCCCGCTCGGCGGAGGCCATCGTGGCAATTCTGGCGGTACTCAAGTCCGGCGCGGCGTACCTGCCCATCGACCCAGCGCTGCCGGCCAGCCGGATCGAGTTCATGCTCACCGACGCGGCGCCGATGGCGGCCGTCACCACCGCGGTACTCGCCGGAAAGCTGGACGGGTTCGGGCTTTTCGTCATCGATGTGAAAACGGCCGTCGTAGAGACGATGCCGAGCAGCGCACCGATAGAACCCGCACCGGATGACCTCGCCCACATCATTTATACCTCTGGTACTACCGGATCGCCCAAAGGTGTTGCGGTGACGCAGCATAACGTTGCCCAGCTGTTCGACGGGCTGGATATCGGGGTGGCGCTCAGCGCCGGGCAAGTGTGGACCCAATTCCACTCCTACGCCTTCGATTTCTCGGTGTGGGAGATCTGGGGTGCGCTGCTGCACGGTGGGCGGCTGGTGGTAGTACCCGATTCGGTATCGCGCTCTCCGGAAGAGTTTCACGCGTTGTTGCTCAGCGAGGGCGTCACTGTGCTGACCCAGACGCCGTCGGCGGTGGGCATGCTCACTCCCGCAGGACTGGATTCCGTGGCGTTGGTCATCGGGGCGGAGCCTTGCCCGCCGGAGCTGGTGGATCGGTGGGCTCCCGGACGAGTGATGGTGAACGTCTACGGCCCAACGGAAACCACGATGTGGGCGTGCAAGAGCGCCCCGCTGCAGGCGGGATCAGGATTTCCGCCGATCGGGTCGCCGGTAGCGCGGGCCGCATTCTTCGTCCTCGATGACTGGCTCACGCCGGTTCCGGCCGGTGTGGTCGGTGAGCTGTATCTCGCGGGTGAGGGGGTAGGTGCCGGGTACTGGCGCCGGTCCGCGCTGACCGCCTCGCGCTTTGTCGCCTGCCCGTTCGGCAAGTCGGGTGCGCGCATGTACCGCACCGGCGATCTGGTGTGCTGGGGCTCGGACGGCCAGCTGCGCTATCTGGGGCGCGCCGATGAGCAGGTGAAGGTTCGCGGGTACCGCATAGAACTCGGTGAAATCCAGTGTGCACTGGCCGATCTGGGCGGGGTAGAACAGGCGGTGGTGATCGCGCGCGAAGACCAGCCCGGCGATAAGCGTCTGGTGGGTTACGTCACCGGCTCGGTAGACGGCATCAAGGCGCGTGCCGCGCTCGCCGACAGGCTTCCGGCCTACATGGTGCCTGCCGCGGTTGTCGTGTTGCAGGCGCTGCCGGTGACCGTCAACGGAAAGCTCGACACTCGGGCCCTGCCGGCCCCCGGCTACCAGGACGTCGATCACTATCGTGCCCCCGTCAATCCCACCGAGGAGATCTTGGCAGGCATATACGCCGAAGTGCTCGGAGTGGAGCGGGTGGGTGCCGACGACTCGTTCTTTGATTTGGGTGGCGATTCGCTGACCACGATGCGACTGGTCACGGCGATCAATACCGCGCTGCGTACCGATATCGGTGTGCGTGCGGTGTTCGAGTCGCCCACGGTCGCGCAACTCGCGCCCCGCCTCGGTGAAGCCAGTGGCGGGCTGGAACCACTGCTGGCAGTGCGGCGCCCGCCCATAGTGCCATTGTCGTTCGCGCAGAACCGGTTATGGTTCGTCGACCAGCTGCAGGGTCCGTCGCCTCAGTACAACATGGCTGCCGCGCTGCGGCTGCGGGGATCCCTGGACGCGGAGGCATTGCGTGCGGCGGTCTCCGATGTGGTGTCCCGTCACGAGAGTCTGCGCACGGTGTTCCCCGTGCGCGACGGGATACCCCAACAGGTCGTCATTGCCGCCGAGTTGGCCGACGTCGGCTGGGTGACGGTGGATGCCGCACGATGGCCGGAGCCGCAGCTGGACGCGGCCATCAAGGAGGCGACTCGCTACACGTTCGACCTTGCGACCGAGATACCGATGCGCGCCAAGCTGTTCCGCGTCGGGCAGGGCGAACATGTGCTGGTGATCGTGGTGCATCACATTGCCGCCGACGGTCTGTCGCTGGGTCCGCTGGGTTCGGATCTGCGATTGGCCTATGCCAGCCGCACGCAGGGGCAGCAGCCGGGATGGTCTCAATTGCCGGTGCAGTACATCGATTACACACTGTGGCAGCGTGCCCAGCTCGGCGAGCTGGAAGATGCTGGCAGCCGTATCGGCGCTCAGCTCGCCTACTGGCAGGACGCTCTTGCCGGGATGCCGGAGCGGCTGCAGCTGCCCACCGACCGGCCGTACCCGCCAATGGCCGATCAGCGCGGTGCGACGGTACCGGTGAACTGGCCATCCGAGCTGCAGCAGCAGGTACGGAAAGTGGCGCGCGAACACAATGCCACCAGCTTCATGGTGGTGCAGGCCGCGCTGGCCGCGCTGTTATCCAAGATCGGCGCCAGTAACGATGTGGCGATTGGTTTTCCGATTGCCGGACGCAGAGATCCCGCTCTGGATGAGCTTGTCGGATTCTTCGTCAACACGTTGGTGTTGCGGGTCGATCTGAGTGGGGATCCTACCTTTGGCGAGCTGTTGGGTCGGGTCCACGTGAGCAGCCTGGGAGCATTCGAGCATCAGGACATCCCGTTCGAAGTGTTGGTGGAAAGGCTGAACCCCGCACGGAGCCTGACCCACCATCCGTTGGTACAGGCGATGCTGGCCTGGCAGAACTTCGCCGGCAATGACGATCCTGCGGCGGGTCTGGCGCTGCGTGGGCTTGAGGTCTCGTCCGTTCCGCTGGAAAACCATTCGGCACGAATGGATCTGGTGTTCTCTTTGGCGGAGCGCTGGAGTTCGACCGGCGATCCGGCGGGAATCGGTGGGCACGTCGAGTTTCGCACCGATGTGTTCGATGCCCGCACTATCGAGGCGCTGGCGGACCGGTTGCGGCGCGTGCTGACAAATCTCACCGCGGACCCGGATCGCCGACTGTCCTCGGTGGATCTGCTCGATGAAGGCGAACGTGTCCGTTGGGATGAACTGGGTAATCGCTCGGTGTTGACGCGGATGGCATCCGGGCAGCCCTCGATTCCACAGTTGTTCGCCGCGCACGTGGAGCGCATCCCGGCGACGGCAGCGCTGGTATGGCAGGGCAGGTCCATGACCTACCACGATCTGGACCGAGCGTCGAATCGGTTGGCGCACCATCTGATCGGTGCCGGCGTCCGACCGGGTGATCGGGTGGTGGTGATGCTGCCGCGTTCGGCAGAGGCCATCGTGGCGATTATGGCGGTGCTCAAGTCCGGGGCGGCATACCTACCGATGGATCCCGCGTTGCCCGCCGAACGGATAGCGTTCATCCTCGCCGATTCGGGGTCGACGGTCGCGGTGAGCAGCACGGAACTGGCGCACCCACTGCGTAGCCATCACATGACGATCCTCGACGTCGAGGACCCCCGGATCGGTGCCCAGCCCGGCACCACGCCGCCGGCGCCGGAGGCGGCCGGTGTGGCTTATCTGATCTACACCTCGGGCACCACCGGTGTACCCAAGGGAGTTGCGGTGACGCACCGTAACGTGACCCAGCTGTTGGGCACCCTGGACGCGGGATTGCCCGCTGCCGGGGTGTGGTCACACAGTCATTCGCTGGCGTTCGATGTTTCGGTGTGGGAGATTTTCGGCGCGTTACTTCGCGGTGGTCGCGTGGTCGTCGTGCCGGATCCAGTAGCGCGTTCGCCCAAGGATTTTCACGCCCTGTTGGTATCGCATGAGGTAAGCGTCCTGACGCAGACCCCCTCCGCGGTTTCGGTCTTGCCCCGCGATGGGCTGGAATCGGTGTCGTTGGTGATGGCCGGTGAGGCCTGCCCGGCCGAAGTGGTGGAACGCTGGGCTCCCGGACGGGTGATGGTGAATGCCTACGGACCTACCGAGACCACGATGTGTGTGGCGATCAGTGCGCCCTTGATGGTGGGGATGGGTACACCGCCGATCGGGTTCCCGGTGGCCGGGGCCGCCCTGTTGGTCCTCGATGATTCCCTGCGGCCGGTAGCGGCGGGGGTTGTCGGCGAGCTGTATGTGGCCGGTCACGGTGTCGCCGAAGGGTATGTCGGTCGCACCGGATTGACGGCATCGCGTTTCGTGGCGTGCCCGTTCGGAGGACCCGGAGAGCGGATGTACCGGACGGGCGACCTGGTGCGCTGGCGTGCCGACGGCCAGCTGGACTATCTGGGCCGCGCCGATGAGCAGGTGAAGATCCGTGGATATCGCATCGAGCTGGGCGAGATCCAGTCCGTGCTGGGCGGTCTGGCCGGTGTCGAGAACGCGGTGGTGATCGCTCGCACAGAGCAGACCGGTGACAAACGCTTGGTCGGATACGTCACCGGATCGGCCGATCCGGTGACGACACGTGCCGCACTGGCCGAGTTGCTCCCGTCCTACATGGTGCCCACCGCGATTGTGGTGTTGGACGCCCTGCCGCTGACATCGAATGGCAAGCTCGACATTCGTGCGCTCCCGGCGCCGCAGTACGCCACCGGCGAGTATCGCGCCCCGGAGAATCTGACCGAGGAAATCCTGGCCGGGCTCTATGCGGATGTGCTCGGCGTAGAGCCTGTCGGTGTTGACGACTCATTCTTCGACCTCGGCGGTGACAGTATTTCGGCGATGCGTCTTGTCGCGGCGATCAACGCGAATTTAGGCATCGGCCTGGCCGTCCGTACAGTTTTCGAGGCTCCGACGGTTGCCCAGCTGGCGCCCCGCATCGGCGAAGGTGCGGCGGGGCAGCAACCCTTGGTGGCGGGGGAGCGGCCGGCGGTCGTACCGCTGTCGTTCGCGCAGAACCGTTTGTGGTTCCTGGATCAGCTGCAGGGCCCCTCGCCGGTCTACAACATGGCGGTGGCATTGCGCGTGGATGGGCCGCTCGATGCCGCGGCCCTGGGCTTGGCGCTCGCCGATGTGGTGTCGCGACACGAGAGTCTGCGCACATTCTTCAGCGCACCCGACGGAACCCCACGCCAGGTCGTGGTGCCCGCCGAGCTGGCCGACTTCGGTTGGGGCATTGTCGATGCCGTCGGATGGGGAGCCGGCCGGGTCGGCGAAGCCGTGCGGGTCGTGGCGCAGCACACCTTCGATCTAGCGAACGAGATTCCGATGCGGGCAAGGATTTTCCGCGTCGCACGGGACCAGCACCTGCTGGCTGCCTCGGTTCATCACATCGCCGCGGACGGCATGTCGGTCGCACCGTTGGTGCGCGATCTGGGGACGGCCTACGCGGCACGGTGCACGGGTGGGGCTCCGGACTGGTCGCCGCTCCCGGTGCAATACATCGATTACACCCTGTGGCAGCGCGCCCAGTTCGGCGACATCGACGACGTGACGAGCCCCATCGGCGCGCAGCTCAATTACTGGCGCGATGCCTTATCCGGCATGCCGGAGCGGTTGCAGCTGCCCACGGATCGGCCATATCCGACCGTCGCCGATCAACGGGGCGCCACCGTATCGGTGGACTGGCCGGCGGAGGTGCAGCAGCGGATCGCCCGGCTGGCGCGCGAGCACAACGCGACAAGCTTCATGGTGGTGCAGGCCGCACTGGCCGTCCTGTTCTCCAAGATCGGTGCTAATTCCGATGTCGCGGTGGGTTTCCCGATCGCAGGCCGGCGCGATCCGGTACTCGATGACCTCGTGGGATTCTTCGTCAACACCCTGGTGCTTCGGCTGGATGTCGCCGGAGACCCGACATTCACCGAATTGTTGGCGCAGGCGCGGCGACAGAGCCTGGCGGCCTTCGAACATCAGGATGTGCCGTTCGAGGTGCTGGTTGAGCGGATCAATCCCACGCGGTCGCTGGCCCATCATCCACTGGTTCAGGTGACGTTGGCGTGGCAGAACTTCGCCGGGCAATCGGACCCCGCCGCGGGCCTGGCTCTCGGTGATGCCCGGGTCTCGGCGATTCCGGTCGATACCCACACCGCTCGTATGGATTTGGTGTTCTCGCTGGGCGAACGCTGGAGTGAGTCCGGTGATCCCGCCGGAATCCGTGGCACCGTCGAGTTCCGCACCGACGTTTTTGATGCGGCGTCGATCGAGGCGATGCTCGGACGGCTGCGGCGAGTGTTGATGGCAATGACCGACGGCCCTGGCCGCCGACTGTCCGCGGTGGACCTACTCGACGATGCCGAACACGCTCATCTGGATGTCATCGGGAATCGGGACGTGCTGACCGGTGTGGCGCAACCGCACGCGTCCATTCCCGAGGTGTTCACTTCTCGGGCCGCGAGCACACCTGGGGCCGTGGCGCTGACCTTCCAAGACAGGTCGATGACCTATCGGGAGCTCGATGACGCGTCGAATCGGTTGGCGCACCTCCTTGTTGGACAGGGGGCGGGTCCGGGCCGGTGCGTGGCGTTGATGCTGCCGCGCTCGGCGGAGGCCATCGTGGCGATTCTTGCGGTGCTCAAATCGGGGGCCGCCTATCTACCGCTCGATCCGGCGCTACCGGCCGCGCGGGTCGGCTTCGTCCTGGCCGATGCGGACCCGGTCGTAGCGATCAGCAACACCGAACTGGCCGGCCATATGACGAGCCACGGCGTGCACGTGCTCGACGTCGAAGATCTCCGGGCGCGGACTCAACACGGCACTGCCCTGCCGATGCCTGCTCCGGACGACATCGCCTATCTGATCTACACCTCGGGGACCACCGGTGTTCCGAAGGGCGTTGCGGTCACCCATAACAACGTGACTCAGCTGCTCGCTGCCGGGGACTCCGGGCTGCCTCCGGGCCGGGTGTGGTCACAGTGGCATTCGCTGTCGTTCGATGTCTCCGTCTGGGAGATTTTCGGCGCGCTGTTGCACGGCGGGCGACTTGTCGTGGTTCCTGAGGATCTGACACGCTCACCCGAGGAATTGCATGCGTTGCTGGTCGCCGAACAGGTCAGTGTGCTCAGTCAGACGCCTTCGGCGGCCGGGGCACTGTCGCCCGCGGGGCTGGACTCGATGGCGTTGGTGGTTGCCGGCGAGGCGTGCCCTACCGAGGTGGTGGATCGGTGGGCACCGGGCCGGGTGATGGTGAATGCCTACGGACCTACCGAGACCACGATGTGTGTGGCGATCAGTGCGCCCTTGACCGCAGGTTCGGGAGCGCCGCCGATCGGGTCGCCGGTACCGGGGGCTGCGTTGTTCGTGCTCGACGAATCGCTGCGCCGGGTCCCGGTCGGGGTGATCGGTGAGCTGTATGTCGCGGGATCAGGTGTGGCAGCTGGTTATCTCGGCCGCAGCGGGCTGTCGGCAGCACGTTTCGTGGCGTGCCCGTTCGATGAAACGGGTACTCGCATGTATCGCACCGGTGACCTGGTGCGCTGGCGTACCGATGGCCAGCTGGACTACCTGGGCCGTGCCGATGAACAGGTCAAGATCCGCGGCTACCGTATCGAATTGGGCGACGTCGGTGCCGCCCTGGCCGCACTCGACGGGGTAGACCAGGCGGTGGTGGTCGCCCGCGAGGACAGTGCCGGGGGTAAGCGCCTGGTCGGCTACATCACCGGAACGGCCGACCCCGCTGCCGCGCGCTCGGCGCTGACCGAGCACCTTCCGCCCTACATGATTCCCTCGGCGGTGGTGATGCTCGACGCGCTACCGTTGACCCCGAACGGCAAGCTGGATGTCCGGGCGCTGCCCGCGCCGACCTACCAGAGCCTCGACCGGTATCGGGCGCCCGACAGCGCGATCGAAGAGGTCTTGGCCGGCATTTACGCGCAGGTGCTGGGGCTTGATCGTGTCGGCGTCGACGAATCTTTCTTCGAGCTTGGCGGAGACAGTATTTCGTCAATGCAGGTGGTGACGCGGGCGCGGGCCGCGGGCTTGACCTGCCGACCGCGGGATATCTTCGTCGAACAGACAGTCGCCCGGCTGGCCCGGGTAGTCGAGGTTTCCGACGGGTCGACCGGCATGGCGGACCAGGGCCTCGGGCCCATCCTGGCCACCCCGATCATGCGCTGGCTACAGGCCTCCGAGGGGCCGATCGATGAGTTCAACCAGACGATGCTGGTGCAAGCCCCGGAGGGTGCCGACGCGTCCGATGTGGCGATAGTGTTGCAAGCCTTGCTCGACCGCCACGCCATGTTGCGTCTGCGGGTTGACCCGGATTCGGACGGTTGGGCGTTGACGGTGCCTGACAACGGCACGGTGAATGCTCACGACTACCTGCAGTCAGTCGATGAGCTGACCGACGATGCGGTGGTGCGGGCCCGTTCGCGATTGAACCCGCAGACGGGCGTGATGCTCAGCGCGATCTGGGTGGGTGCCACCGGGCAACTCGTGGTCATCATCCACCACCTGGCCGTCGACGCGGTGTCCTGGCGAATCTTGTTGGAAGACTTGAATATCGCCTGGATGCTGCATCGTTCCGGTCAACCCGTGGTGTTGCCCGTCGCCGGAACGTCTTTCGCTCAATGGGCAAGGGTGCTGTCTGAACGGGCGACCCATGCCGATGTCGTTGAGTGTGCCGATACCTGGAAGGCGGTGTTGGCAACCCCCGCTGCGGTGCCTCCCGTGCCGTCCGGCACCGATACCTTTGCCACCGCCGGACATCACGCGGAGGACTTGGACACCGAACTCACCATGCCGGCGTGCACGAGATCTTGCTCATCGCTTTCGCCTTGGCCACAGCGGAGTTCGTGGGAAGCGGCCAAGCCGTCGGTATCGACGTCGAAGGTCATGGTCGTTCCGAAGAGCTCGATCAATCCGTCGACTTGTCCCGTACCGTCGGCTGGTTTACCGCCAAATACCCGATATCGCTGTCGGTTCCCGGTGTGGAGTGGCCACAGGTGGTTTCGGGACATCCTGCGCTGGGCGCGGTGATCAAGAATGCCAAGGAGCAGCTTCGCGCTCTTCCGGACCCGCTCACCTTCGGACTACTGCGATACCTGAATCCGGACGCGAATCTGCGGGGCGCCGACCCGACGATCGGATTCAACTACCTGGGGCGTCAGGGTCGTGCGGCCGCACTCTCCGAGGCATTGTGGCGGCCGGGACCGCAGGACTGGACAGGTGCCGGTGCGGCGAGTGAGATACCGATGCCCCTGCCGCATACGGTCGAGCTGAACGCGGTGACCGTCGAAACCGATGGGGGCCCGGTACTGTACGCGAACTGGACCTGGGCGACCTCGGTTCTCGACCACGGCCAGATATGCCGGTTGAGTCGCCTATGGTTCGAGGCGCTGGCAGGGATCTGCGCCCACGTGCGCTCCGGGGGCGGCGGATTGACGCCCTCGGACATCGTGCCCGCGCGCCTGAGCCAACACCAGATCGACGAGCTGGGGGACCACCGGCAGATTGCCGACATACTCGCGTTGACTCCGGTGCAGCAAGGCCTGCTCTTTCACGCCAGCACGGTGGCGGGCAGCGCGGATCTGTATGCGGGGCAATTGGATTTCGCGCTCACCGGCCCGCTTGACGTCGATCGTTTGCGTGATGCGGTGCAGACCATGATCACCAGGCATCCGCATCTGCTGGCGCGGTTCTGCGGCCAGTTCGAAGAGCCGGTGCAGATCATTCCCGCCGAACCCGTCGTCCCGTGGCGATACGTCGAAGTTGACGGCGACACCGACGAGCCCATTGATCGCTTCTGCGCGGCCGAGCGCGCCGCTGTCTGCGATCTGGGCAATCGGCCCCCCCTTCCGGGTGGCGCTGATCCGCACGGCGGTAGATCGGCATCGTCTCGTGCTGACCAATCACCATATTGTGCTCGACGGGTGGTCACTACCAATCCTGTTGGGGGAGATATTCGCCGGCTATTACAGACAACGGCTGTCCGCTCCCGCTCCGTTCCGCGGGTTTGTCAGCTGGCTGGATAGCCGGGATCGCGATGACGCCCGCGCGGCCTGGCGCCGGGTATTGGCCGGCTTTGACAATCCGACGCTGGTCGGCCCGCGCGATCGCTCCGCCATCGGAACACAACGGGCCGAGTTGGTGCAGCTGCCCGCCGAGCTGTCGCGCGCCGTCGGAGAGCTGGCGCGCGCCTGCCACACTACGGTCAACGTCGTGCTGCAGGCTGCGTTCGCGCAGCTACTGAGCTGGCTGACCGGACAGCATGATGTCGTCTTCGGCACCACCGTCTCGGGCCGACCGGCTGAGGTGCCTGGTGCCGAATCGATGGTGGGCCTGATGATCAACACGGTCCCGGTGCGTGCCGACATCACCGCCACGGCCACCACCGTGGATCTGTTGGCGCAATTGCAGAACGACCACAACGACACACTGGAACACGAGTACCTGGCGCTCGGTGAAATCCATCGAATCACCGGCCAGGAGAAGCTGTTCGACACCCTCTTCGCGTTTGAGAACTACCCCATCGACGCCGCCGCACTGGCGGGCGAGCACGAGCTGGCCATCACCGATATCACCAGCAGGGAGTCCACGCACTATCCGTTGACCTTCCAGGCGCAACCGGGCCGGCAGCTCGGCTTGCGCATCGAGTACGACGCCGACGTGTTCGATGCCGACAGCATCATGGCCTGGGTGGCGCGCTTCCAGCGGCTCCTGGCACATATGACCGCGCACCCGCGGCACAGATTGTCGTCATTCGACGTGCTGGATGAGGCCGACCATCTGCGGTTGGATGGGTGGGGCAGCAGGGCGGTGCTCACCGAGGCGACGACAGCGGCCTCGATCCCAGCGTTGTTCGGCAGCCAAGCGGCACGGACCCCCGACGCGGTGGCACTCACCTTCGGCGATAGTTCGGTGACTTACCGCGAGCTGGATGAGGAAGCGAATCGGTTGGCGCATCTCTTGATAGCGCACGGAGCCGCCCCCGGGCAGTGTGTGGCACTGTTGTTCCCGCGGTCGGACCGTGCCATTGCGGCGATCCTTGCCGTCCTCAAGACCGGAGCGGCGTATCTGCCGATTGATCCCGCGCATCCGCCCGCGCGCATCGCATTCATGCTGGCCGATTCCGGTCCTGTCGCGGCGGTCACCACGGCGGGGCTGAAGGGCCGCTTCGCGGGGCATGATCTGCCTGTCATCGACGCCGACGACCCCGCGGTGCACGCCCAATCGCACCTCGCGCCAACGACTCCGCGTCCGGACGACATCGCGCATATCATCTACACCTCGGGTACCACCGGCACCCCGAAGGGGACGGCGGTCACGCACCACAACGTGACCCGGATGTTCGATTCCGCCGCCGTCGGCGTCGAGTTGGCTCCACATCAGGTGTGGGCGCAGTTCCATTCCTACGCTTTCGATTTCTCGGTGTGGGAGATCTGGGGCGCGCTGCTGCACGGCGGGCGTCTGGTGGTGGTTCCCGATGCGGTGGCGCACTCGCCGAAGGACTTCCACGCGCTGTTGATCACGGAGAAGGTCACGGTGATCAGCCAGACCCCATCCGCGGCGCGGATGCTGTCTCCGGAAGGACTCGAATCCGCGGTGCTGGTGATAGGTGCCGAACCGGTCTCCACCGATCTGGTGGACCGGTGGGCGTCAGGCCGCACGATGTTCAACGTCTACGGTCCCACGGAGACAACGATGTTCGCGTCGATCAGCGCGCCTCTGGAGGCGGAGTCAGGTGTGCCTCCGATCGGCTCCGCGGTGCCGGGTGCCGCGCTGTTCGTCCTCGACGGGTGGCTGGCGCAGGTGCCGGCCGGGGTGATCGGTGAGTTGTACGTCGCCGGCCGTGGCGTCGGTTGCGGGTATGTGAATCGGTCCGCGCTGACCGCTTCGCGGTTTGTGGCCTGCCCGTTCGGTAGGGCCGGAGAGCGTATGTATCGCACCGGTGACCTGGTCCGCTGGACCAGCGATGGCCAGTTGCAGTATGTGGGTCGCGCCGACGAGCAGGTCAAAATTCGCGGGTACCGCATTGAACTCGGTGAAATCCAGGCCGCACTGGCCAATCTCGACGGAGTGCGGTCCGCGGAGGTGATCGTCAGGGAAGACCGTCCCGGCGAGAAGCGGCTGGTCGGATACGTCACCGGAGCAGTCGAGCCGAGCGCCACCCGCGATGCGCTGGCAGATCTGCTGCCGGGATATATGGTGCCCGCCGCGGTCGTGGTCCTCCCGGAGCTACCTGTCACGTCAAATGGCAAGCTGGACAAGCGGGCTCTGCCGGCGCCCGAATTCACCAGCGCCGAGTCCCGCGGCCCCGCCACCCCAACGGAAGAGATCCTTACCGGCATCTACGCCCACGTGCTCGGGGTTGCCCGCGTGGGAGTGGACGAGTCGTTCTTCGACCTGGGCGGCGACAGTATTTCGGCCATGCGCCTGATCGCGGCCATCAATACCGCCTTGGACGCCGACCTCCCGGTGCGCGCGATTTTCGACACGCCCGCGATTGGGCAACTCGCGGAACGTGTCGCAGAGAACACGGGGCGTGCCGAGCCGCTGGTCGCTGGGACGCGGCCCGAGGTGGTACCGCTTTCGTTCTCGCAGCACCGGCTCTGGTTTGTCGATCAGTTGCAGGGACCGTCACCGGTGTACAACATCGCTGCCGCGTTGCGTCTGAACGGGCCGCTCGATTCGGATGCCTTGGGTGCCGCTCTTGCCGACGTAGTGGCCCGCCACGAGAGCTTGCGCACCCTGTTCGCGGCACCCGGCGGAACACCGCGGCAGGTGGTGATTCCCGCCGAACAGGCCGACTTCGGTTGGGAGACTATCGATGCCAGTGGATGGCCCGACGGTCGATTGGCCGAGGCCGTCAGTGCGGTGGCTTCTCACGCGTTCAACCTGGAGTCAGAGATCCCGATGCGGGCGCGACTGTTCCGGACAGCCGAGGACGAACATGTGCTGGCGGCGGTGGTACATCACATCGCCGCGGACGGCTGGTCCATCACGCCGCTGGTGCGCGACATGGGAGTCGCATACGCGGGCAGGTGTGTCGGACAGCCTCCCGACTGGGAGCCGCTAGCAGTGCAGTACGCGGATTACACCCTGTGGCAGCGGGCACAGTTCGGCGATCTCGACGACAGTGCCAGCCGTCTGGCGACGCAGCTGTCGTACTGGGAAGACGCGTTGGCCGGGATGCCCGAGCGGTTGCAGTTGCCCACCGATCGGCCGTACCCACTCATGGCTGACCAGCTCGGCGCCACGGTCGAGATACATTGGCCGGCCGAGCTGCAGGAGCAGGTGCGGCGCGTGGGGCGTGAGCACAGTACGACGAGTTTCATGGTGATGCAGGCGGCGTTGGCGGTGTTGCTGGCCAAGGTGAGCGCCAGTGATGATGTCGCGGTGGGTTTCCCGATCGCCGGACGGCGCGATCCCGCGTTGGACGATCTGGTGGGCTTCTTCGTCAATACCCTGGTGCTCCGGGTCGACGTGGCCGGCGATCCGACCTTCGCCGAGTTGCTCGCTCAGGTACGCAAGCGCAGTTTGGCGGCGTTTGAGAATCAGGATGTGCCATTCGAATTACTGGTGGAGCGGCTCAATCCGGTTCGGTCACTGAGTCATCATCCTTTGGTTCAGGTCATGTTGGCCTGGCAGAACCTCCCCGGGAACTCCGCGGGCCCGGCGGCCGGATTCTCTCTGGGCGGGGTCGAGGTGACCGCGCTACCGGCGGAAACCCAGTCGGCGCGAATGGATATGACCTTCTCGCTGTCCGAACAGTGGAGTGAGACAGGCGATCCCGCGGGAATAAGCGGCCGGGTCGAGTACCGTACCGACGTGTTCGACCCGGCAAGCATCACGTCGCTCACCGATCGGCTACTCAGGGTGCTGACCGCCATGACTGCGGATCCGGGGCGGCGACTCTCGTCGGTGAATCTGCTCGATGATGCCGAGCACGCCCGGCTGGATGAGATCGGGAACAGACACGCACTGACACACCCCACGACTTCCGGGTCGATTCCGGCGCTTTTCGCCCAACAGGTAGCACGTATCCCATCTGCTGTGGCCCTGACCTGTGCGAGTCGCTCGATGACGTACCGGGAACTGGATGATACGTCGAACCGGCTGGCACACATGCTGGTTGATCACGGAGCGGGGCCAGGTCAGTGTGTCGGCCTGCTGATCCCGCGCTCGGAGCAGGCCATAGTCGCCATTCTCGCGGTACTGAAGACCGGCGCGGCGTATCTGCCGATCGATCCGGCACTGCCCGGTGCCCGGGTCGATTTCATGCTCGGTGATGCCGCCCCCTTGGCGGTGATCAGCACGGGAGATCTGGCCGGGCGGCTCGATGGTCACCCGGTCACGGTCATCGATATCGGTGACGCCGGCATATCGGCGCAGCCGGATACGGAGCTGCCGCTACCCACGCCGAGCGATATCGCCTACTTGATCTATACCTCGGGTACCACGGGGGTCCCCAAAGGTGTTGCGGTTACCCACCAGAACGTGACGCAGCTGGTGGCGTCGACGGGCTTCGGCCTGCCTGCCGCGGGAGTGTGGTCGCAATGGCATTCGCTGGCCTTCGACGTCTCGGTGTCTGAGATCTTCGGTGCCTTGCTGAATGGTGGGCGCCTGGTCGTCGTTCCGGACGACATGGAACGCTCGCCCGAGGACTTCCATGCGCTGCTGGTGTCCGAGCGGGTCACCGTGTTGAGTCAAACACCCTCGGCCGCCGGAATGCTGCCGATGGAGGGGCTGGATTCGGTGGCATTGGTGGTGGCCGGAGAAGCATGCCCCGCCGAACTGGTGGACCGTTGGGGTTCGCAGCGGTTGATGATCAACGCCTATGGGCCCACGGAGGCCGCGATCTATGCGGCCGTCAGTGCGCCGCTGAAGGCGGGCTCGCATGGTGTTCCGATTGGTTCCCCGGTGCCGGGCGCCGCGCTGTTCGTGCTGGACAGCTCGATGAAGCCGGTGCCCGCGGGCGTGGTGGGTGAGTTGTATGTGGCTGGCGCCGGTGTGGGAGTGGGATATTGGCGGCGGTCGGGGTTGACCGGGTCACGATTCGTGGCGTGCCCGTTTGGCGATGCCGGAATGCGTATGTACCGCACCGGCGACCTCGTGCGCTGGCGCACCGACGGTCAGCTGGACTATCTGGGCCGCGTCGATGAGCAGGTGAAGATCCGCGGGTATCGCATCGAACTCGGTGAGATCAGTTCGGCGCTGGCCGATGTGGATGGGGTGGAACAGGCGGTGGTGATCGCCAGAGAGGATCGGCCGGGCGACAAGCGACTGGTGGGCTACATCACCGGATCGGCAGATCCGGCCACCGCGCGGGCCGCCCTGGCAGACCGGTTGCCTGGCTACATGGTTCCCGCAGCGGTGGTGGCGCTGGATGCGTTGCCGCTGACAGGGAACGGGAAACTCGATAGACGAGCCCTGCCGAATCCGGAGTACTCGGCGGGGGAGTACCGGGCACCGTCGACCCCCGTCGAAGAGCTGCTGGCGGGAATCTATGCGCAGGTACTTGGTCTGGAGCGGGTGGGCGCCGACGAGTCGTTCTTTGAATTGGGCGGGGACAGCATCTTATCGATGCAGGTAGTCGCCCGGGCACGGGCCGCGGGGCTGATGTGCAGGCCACGGGATGTGTTTGTTGAGCAGACCGTGGCGCGGTTGGCCCGTGTCGTGGTGGTCGGCGACGGTGCCGACGTTGCGGTGGACGACGGTGTCGGGCCACTGAATCCGAGCCCGATCATCGCGTGGCTACGCGGCGTGGACGGCCCGATCAATGAGTTCAACCAGACCATGATGGTGCAAGCTCCGCCCGGGGTTACCGCGGACGATGTGGCGACTGTGTTGCAGGCACTGCTGGATCGGCATGCGATGTTGCGTTTGCGCGTCGACGATGGCGGCACCGGAGACTGGTCGCTGACGGTTCCCGAGCCCGGGACCGTAGATGCGCGGACGTATCTCCGGTCGGTCGATGAGCTGACCGATGAGGCGGTGGTGCGGGCGCGTTCGCTGTTGGATCCACGGGCCGGTGTCATGCTCAGCGCGTTGTGGGTTGTGCCCACAGGCCAGTTGGTGGTGATCATTCATCATCTGGCTGTCGATGCGGTGTCGTGGCTGATCCTATTGGAGGACGTGAACATCGCCTGGGCGCAGCACCGCGCGGGAGTGCCGGTCACGCTGCCGGGGAGTAGGACGTCGTTCGCCCACTGGTCCAGGCTGCTTGCCGAGCATGCCCAGCGGCCAGAAGTGGTTGCCCAGGAGCACATGTGGCGACAGATCGCCCGGACGCCTGCCGTATTGCCCGCACCGCATCCGGTGGCCGACACCTATGCCAATGCCGGGCGGCTATCGGTGACTCTCGATGACGCCGAGATCATCCATGCGCTGCTGACAGAGGTGCCGGCCGCGTTCCATGCCCGGATTCACGAAATCCTGCTCATCGCCTTCGCTCTTGCCGCAACCGAATTCACGAGTAGCGAGGCTGTCGGTATCGATGTGGAAAGCCATGGGCGCCAGGAAGAGCTGAGTGGCTTCGCCGACCACGATGTCGATCTCTCGCGTACTGTGGGCTGGTTTACCGCCAAATATCCGGTGGCGCTGACGATTGCCGGTATCGATTGGCTGCACGTCAGTGCGGGGGAGGCGGCGCTGGCGACCGTTGTCAAAGCCGCCAAGGAACAGCTGCGCACACATCCGGACGGGCTGACCTATGGGGTGCTGCGCTACCTGAACGCGAACGTCGACCTGAACGGCACAGATCCGGCGATCGGTTTCAACTACTTCGGCAGGCAGGGCGGCGCGGGCACCGATGTCGCAGGCGATGGTTGGCGGATATGCCAGGACGGATCGTCCGTGACGAAGGTGGCCACGGCGATATCCATGCCGCTCATGCACACCGTGGAGCTCAACGCGGTCACCATCGACACCGACGACGGTCCCCACCTGCATGCCGACTGGACCTGGGCACCTTCGGTTCTCGACGAAGACCAAGTGCGGAGACTGAGTCGGCTCTGGTTTGAGGCTCTCGGGGGTATCACCACACTGGTGCGCGCGGGCGGTGGCGGGTTGACTCCGTCGGACATCGCGCCTGCCCGGCTGAGTCAACTCGAGATCGACCGGCTTGCGCTGCAATACCGCATTGACGATGTGTTGCCGCTGACACCGCTGCAACAAGGTTTGCTGTTCCACGCCAACACCATTCGGGCGGGCAGTGATCTGTATGCGGTTCAGATGAACATCGGGCTACACGGGCCGCTCGATCGGCGTCGCCTCCAGGAGGCCGTACAGGCCATGGCCGCCCGGCATCCGAATCTGGCTGCGCGATTCTACGACCAGTTCGAAGAACCGGTGCAGGTGATTCCCGCTGATCCCGTAATAGCCTGGCGCTTTGTCGACCTCGGCGATGCGACCGTTGCCGATAGCGCTGCGCAGGTGTTCAACGTATGCGCGATCGAGCGTGCCGCCGTTTGTGATCTGGCCAACGAATCCGCATTCCGGGTGGCCTTGATTCGCATCGCACCGGACCGGCACCGGCTGGTGCTCACCAACCACCACATTGTGCTCGATGGCTGGTCGATGCCCATCGTGCTGGGCGAGATCTTCGCGGGGTACTACCGGCAGCGGCTGCCGGTCGCGGCACCCTATCGTGGCTACGTAAGCTGGCTCGCCGCACGCGATATCGACGCCGCGCGGACCGCGTGGAGCGAGGTGTTCGCCGACTTCGAGACCCCTGCTCTGGTGAACTCTGCCCACCGGCCGGGACTAGGGTTGCGTGGCACTCGATCCTGTGAGGTATCTGCCCAGACCACGCAGGCCTTATCGGCGTTGGCGCGCTCGTCGCGCACCACCCTCAGCACCGTCATGCAGAGCGCCTGGGCGCTGGTGTTGGCCTCGATGACAGGACAGCGCGATATCGCGTTCGGCACCACGGTCTCCGGGAGGCCGCCGGAGGTTCCTGGTGCGGAATCGATGGTGGGGTTGTTGATCAACACCGTGCCGGTGCGCGCGAACCTGTCCGCGACGGCAACCGTCGGTGAGCTGCTGGTGCGGCTGCAAGATGCCCACAATCACACCTTGGAGCATCAGCACCTGACGCTCAGCGAGATCCATCGCGTCACCGGCCACGATCAGCTCTTCGACACACTCTTCGCCTTCGAGAACTATCCCACCGACACCGGAGTGGCGCTGTCGGATGGGGAGCTTGCCGTCTCCGATGTCATCAGTCGGGAGTCCACTCACTACCCATTGACGGTGCAGGCGCAGCCCGGACATCGGCTCACACTGCGCATCGAATACGACACGGATTTATTTGATTCGGACAGCATCGAATTGGTGGTCAGCCGATTGCAGCGCGCGTTCACGGAGATGGTCGCCGATCCCGGTCGGCGGCTGTCCTCAGTGGATCTGATTGCGGACAGCGAACATAATCGCCTGGCGGAGTTGGGGAACCGCGCGGTTCTGGCTATGCCTGCGCGTTCGTCCGCGTCCATTCCGGAGCTGTTTGCGCGGCACGTGGCGCGTATCCCGAATACCGAAGCGATCACACACGAGGGCCGCTCAACTACGTATTGGGAACTGGACCGCCTGTCGAACCGGCTGGCGCACTTGCTGATTGCCAAGGGGGTCAGGCCGGGACAGACGGTGGCGCTGATGCTGCCACGCTCGACGCACGCGATCGCGGCAATGTTGGCGGTACTGAAAGCCGGAGCGGCGTATCTGCCGCTCGATCAAACGTTGCCAGCCGAACGTATGGAGTTCATGCTCGCCGACGCGGCACCGGCCGCGGCGATCACCTCGTCGGATATGCGGAATCGGTTGAGCGGTCACGACCTGCCGGTTGTCGACATCGACGATCTCACGGTGTATCTGCAGTCCACGGCGCCGCTTCCGTGGCCGGATCCTGACAGCATCGCGTATCTGATCTACACCTCGGGTACCACCGGAATCCCCAAAGGTGTTGCCATTACCCACCACAATCTCACCCAGCTGTTGACGTCGCTCGATGCCGGATTGCCGAAGGCGGCGGTGTGGTCGCAGAGCCACTCGTATTCGTTTGACTTCTCGGTATGGGAGATCTGGGGTGCCTTGCTGGACGGCGGGCGGCTGGTGGTGGTGCCGGACACGGTGGTGCGCTCGCCGGAAGAACTGCGCACCTTGGTTATTGAAGAAAACGTTGGCGTACTGTGCCAGACGCCGTCGGCGGCGGGTGCGCTCTCGCCGGATGGGCTGGGTTCGGTGGCATTGGTTCTCGGGGCGGAGTCTTGCCCGGCCGAGTTGGTGCAGCGGTGGGCTCCGGGGCGGGTGATGATCAACGCCTACGGTCCCACCGAGACCACGATCTGTGCCTCGGTGAGCGCGGGGCTGACCGCGGGGACCGGCCCGGTGCCCATCGGATCGCCGGTGCCGGGTGCGGCGTTGCTGGTGCTGGACAGCTGGTTACGGTCGGTCCCGCCCGGTGTCGTGGGCGAGTTGTATGTGGCGGGTGGCGGAGTCGGACCGGGTTATCTGCGTCGCGCCGGATTGACCGCATCGCGTTATGTGGCCTGCCCATTCGGTGAACTCGGGTCGCGGATGTATCGCACCGGCGACCTGGTGCGCTGGCGAGCCGATGGCCAGCTGCACTATGTGGCGCGTGCCGACGAACAGATCAAGATCCGTGGATACCGGGTCGAACTCGGCGAAATCCGTGCTGCTCTTGCCGCGTTGGCGGGTGTGGAGCAGGCGGTCGTGATTGCCACCGATGAGCCCGCCGCGGGTACGCGATTGGTGGGTTATGTCACCGGCGCAGCGGATCCGGCAGAGTTGCGCAGCCAGCTGAGTGCACGGTTGCCCGCCTACATGGTTCCGGCTGCCGTGATGGTGCTCGACGCGCTGCCCCTGACGGCCAACGGCAAGCTCGACACCGGGGCGCTGCCGGCGCCCGAGTACACCGCTGCGCAGTACCGTGCGCCGGAAGGACCCACCGAGGAAATCTTGGCGGGTCTCTACACACAGATCCTCGGCGTCGACCGGGTGGGCGTCGATGACTCGTTCTTCGACCTTGGTGGGGACAGTATTTCGGCGATGCGGCTGATCGCCGCCATCAACACCGCACTCGATGCCGACCTTGCGGTGCCCGTCATTTTCGAGACACCAACGGTCAGAGGTCTGAGCCAGCGACTGGGGGTGGACGGCGGCGGCGCGTCGACGATAGCTCCGATACAGACCTTGCACGAGGCTCCGGGTGTTCCGGTGTTCTGCATTCATGCGGCGGGCGGTGTGAGTTGGCCCTATCGGGTCTTTGGCGGCTACCTGAACTGCCCGATCATCGGAATCCAGCAAGCGCCGTCGGATAGGCCGACGTCCATTCGCGAGATGGCCATCGACTACGCCAACCGGATCGAAGAGTCCTACCCCACAGGGCCCTACCGTCTGGTGGGCTGGTCCTTCGGCGGGGTGGTCGCCCATGAGGTCGCCATCGAGTTGCAGCGGCGCGGGCGCACGATCTCCAGCCTTGTGCTGCTCGACGCGCAGCCCGCCATTGACAAGACCCTGTTGTCCGGGGCCGCTGTCCCACCCGAGCCCCGGAATGATGAGCAGGTGGCAGCGTTGCTTCGAGAGGCGGGTCTGGCCGAGGTGGCCCAGTACACGCAGGTCTTCGATTTACTCGCTGAGAACGTCAGCGACAACATCGTGCGGTACCGACAGCACCGCCCGGGCGTATTTGATGGCGATGTGACCGTGTTCGCGGCGCGGCGTGACCACGATGACCGCGCGGAGTTCCTGTCGCGCTCCTGGGCACCGCATGTCTCGGGAAGTGTTCGCATTGAGCCGGTCGATTGCGCTCATGACGCGATGCTGACCAACGAATCGGCGGACAAGTACGGGCAACGGATATGGGGCGTTGTTGGTAGCGAATGACCGGCTTGAACTCGTGGCGACTTGCGGCGGCATGATGCACCGGCGAACCTTTGGGCAGTCCCGTGCCTAGCCAGTCAGGGAGTCCCGACGTCCCCGCGCGTCATCGCGAAATGCCTTGGGCGTCTTGCCCGTGCGCGCACGAAAGAACTTGGTGAAGGCGGTGGGGCTGGACAGGCCGACGCGTGCCCCGATCGCGGCGCTGGAGAGCTCTGTGTGTACAAGCAGACGCTTTGCTTCCAGAACTATCCTGTCGTCGATCAATTGTTTTGCGCTTTGACCCGTCACTTCTCGGCATGCTCGAGTGAGCGTCCGCACGCTGTAGCCGAGAGCCCGCGCATAGTCCTGGACGTGATGCTTGTGCGTGAATTCATACTCGACGGCGTCCCGAAAGCGCATGAACGCGGTATCGGCGGCCGAGTCGGTGTTCCCCGCGTGGGTGATGCACAACAACACGACGGCAAGCAGGCGGCGAACGACGTCGATGTGAACATCAGAGGGCAGGTCATCGCGGTGACCGTATTCGTCGGCGAGGACCTTCACAGCCCTCGTGGCAGAGGCTGACTGAATCAGCGGATTCGCGGTCGCAACCCTGTCGAGCTGCACCGCCGCGGCTGTTGTCTCATCGATGAACCCTGGACGAAACAGCACGGCGAAACCGGTCGATGTCTCTAGGCCCGGACCGAACTCGAGCACCTGATGCGGGCGCACCCAGAGCCAATCTTCTGACACCAGTTCATATTCAGTGAAGTCGACAAAGGTTTGAAGGCTCCCGTTGTTCACCACAATCAGATGGTGGAAGTCGGCGCGTAACGGGGCATGGGGATTGACCCCGTGCCCACGGGCACGGGCGAGTAGTGCGGCGAAGGTGAGCACCGCCACCCCGGGCAGGGTGCCTTCGGGCTCCCGGAACGGAACTGTAGCCACGGTGGATTCAGTCATCTGTTCCCCTTTCCGCCTCGAGGAGTATATGTCCGATTTTGACCATACCGAGTCCGCGGCAGGACTCGGCGGCCTCGCAGAATGTGGGTAATTTGGCTGGTGAATTGAGGGAAATCAGTGATTGTCGGCCAAGACCAGGGTCGGCTATCTGACCGAAAGAGACCATCATGCGACTCATTGTCGGAATCACCGGCGCCACCGGCGCCGTGCTTGGCATCCGGCTGCTGGAGAACCTCTCGAAGCTCGAGGTGGAGACACATCTCGTTCTCAGCCGGTGGGCCCGCACGACAATCGAACTGGAATGCGGCATGTCGGCCGCAGAACTTGGCCGGTTGGCGCAGACCGTGCACCATCCCGAAGATCAGGCCGCGACCATATCGTCGGGGTCGTTTCGCACCGACGGCATGATCATCGCACCGTGTTCGATGAAGACATTGGCCGGGATTCGGGTGGGGTACGCCGAGGGACTGGTGGGCCGAGCTGCGGACGTCACCCTGAAGGAGCGGCGCAGACTCGTCCTGGTGCCACGCGAAACTCCGCTTAGCGAAATCCATTTGGAGAACATGCTGGCACTGTCGCGGATGGGTGTGCAGATTGTGCCTCCGATGCCTGCCTTCTACAACCATCCGCGGACTGTCGACGACGTCGTCGACCACATTGTGGCCCGCATCCTTGACCAGTTTGATCTTCCGGCCCCTGATGCCAAACGCTGGGAAGGCATCCGGGCTGCCCACACGTGTTCTGTCGCTTCCTGAACTTCCTGCTCATAGATAGGACCCAACATGGCGTACGACGATTTACGCAGCTTTCTCCAAACCCTCGATAGTGAGGGGCAATTGGTGCATATCGCCGACGAGGTGATGCCCGAACCCGATGTCGCGGCCGCGGCTAACGCCGCGCCACGACTCGGTGACAACGCTCCGGCCTTGTATTTCGACAATGTCAAGGGTTTCACCCGTGCCCGGATCGCGATGAACGTGCACGGATCCTGGGCCAACCACGCATTGGCGCTCGGACTGCCCAAGGAGACAGGCGTCAAGGCGCAGGTTGACGAGTTCATCCGGCGCTGGGATCAATTTCCGGTCAAACCTGAGCTGCGGGCCGATCCGCCGTGGGCGCAGAACACGCAAATCGGCGACGACGTCAACATTTTCGAGGTACTGCCCCTGATCCGGCTCAATGATGGCGACGGAGGCTTCTACATCGACAAGGCTGCTGTCATATCCAAAGATCCGGAGGACCCCGAAGATTCCGGAAAACAAAACGTCGGCATCTATCGCATCGAGGTAAAGGGGCACAGAAAGCTTGCGCTGCAGCCTGTCCCGATGCATGACATCGCGCAGCATCTACGCAAAGCCGAAGAGGCTGGTGAGGATCTGCCGATAGCGATCACGCTCGGCAACGATCCGGTGATTTCGATCGTGGCCTCCACTCCTATGGAGTACGACCAGAATGAGTACGAGCTTGCCGGCGCGTTGCGCGGTGCGCCCGCGCCAATTTCGATGTCTCCGTTGTACGGGCTGCCGGTACCTTGGGGTTCCGAGGTTGTGATCGAGGGTGTCATCGAAGGCCGTAAACGGGAGATCGAGGGGCCTTTCGGCGAGTTCACCGGTCACTACTCCGGCGGGCGAAACATGACAGTGATTCGGATCGATCGCATCTCCTATCGCGACGATCCCATTTTCGAACATCTCTATCTGGGGATGCCGTGGACCGAGATCGACTACTTGATGGCTGCCAATACCTGTGTCCCGCTGTACAAACAGCTCAAGAGAGACTTCCCCGAGGTGCGCGCGGTCAATGCCACATATACGCATGGTCTGGTAGTGATCGTGTCCACCAAGATCCGTTACGGGGGCTTCGCCAAGAGCGTCGGCCTGCGGGTACTGACCACACCACACGGCCTCGGGTACGCGGCGACGGTGATCGTCGTCGATGAGGACGTGGACCCGTTCAATCTCCCGCAGGTGATGTGGGCGCTGTCAACCAAGATGAACCCTTCGGGCGATCTGGTACAAATCCCTAATCTGCCCGTGCTGGAGCTGGCGCCTCAGGCAAGTCCTGCGGGAATTGTCGACAAGCTCATCATCGACGCCACCACTCCTGTGGCGCCGGATCGCCGTGGCAACTATGGAAACCAAGTACGCGACTTGCCGGAGATGAACGAGTGGCTGGTCAAGCTCACCCAACTGACTGCAAACAATAGATAGCGAGGTAACTCCGTTGTCCGACAACAGTATTTGTCCACGTTGTGCATTCGGGACCGTTGCGAAGATCTTCGCGTCGCCGGTTCCGGGGATCTGGGATGTGTTGCAGTGTCAGCGGTGCCTGTACTGCTGGCGCACCAGCGAGCCTGCCCGGCGGACCCAGCGCGACGCGTATCCCAACAGCTTCAAGATGACTGCCGAGGACATTGCCAACGCCCCGGAGGTTCCATCGGTCCCACCGTTGCGCCGCGTCCAGGCTCGGTAACACAATCGGAAGCCGTGCGCGGCTCGCCATATTGCCCGACTCAACAGGAAGACATCACCGTGACCCGCTACAGCACCACGATGTGGGAGGCGAAAGCCATCGATGGAAAAGCCGATCAAATCATTGCCTGGCTATCCAATAGCGTAGTGCCGCAGTTTGTTCTGCGCGACCCCCAGTGCCGAACAGAGGTTTATCGATCTGCGGATGATCGAGTGGTGCTGATTGCTACCGGAGTCGGGTGGTCGCCGCGGATACCCGACATTCCCGATGGTCTCAGCGAACGCCCGCCTCACCAGTGGCACTTCGAGCCATGTGGAGCTTCGTGGACGCAGGAGTGGCCGGCGAGGGCAGGAACACACACAGTGTCGGAAGGCATCATCGTCCGGGATATCGCGTACCGCGAATCCGCCGATGCCATCGATCCCTCCGGGAACCTGCTTGATCTCTATCTTCCCGGCGGTGCCGATGGCCCAGTGCCGCTGGTGATATGGACGATGGGAAGTGGATTTACCGCACCGTCGGGCCGAGATGCCGGCGAAATGTTCGCCGCGCAACTCTTGCCGCACGGGTACGCGGTCGCCGCGGTGGCTGTGCGCGGAAGCTATCAAGCGCAATTCCCGGCCCAAAAGCATGACACTCTGGACGCGGTGGCGTTCCTGCGGCGCAATGCTGCGCAGTATTCGTTGGATCCCAAGCGTTTTGCCTATATTGGCCATTCCTCTGGCGGCTGGAGTGCGGCCGTAGCGGGTACCGAAGGTCATGGGGAATCGGCGGTGGGCGCGGTGGTCGTGCTGTCGGCCCCCAGTGATATCGCGGCCATGGACCGGCAGGCGCTGCCGGACGCGGCACAGAGAATAGCCGCGGGCAAGGTCGAGCCTGATGTCGTCGACGTGTTACCGGCGTTCGATGGGAGACATGAGGCCGCCGATTCTCCCGAAGGAATGTTCCTCGGAGGTCCGGTGAGTTCTCGTCGTGATCAGGCAGTGGCCGCCAGTCCCGCGCTGCATGTCAGCGCCGAGGGGCCGCCATTTCTTATTGCGCATGGCACTGAGGACGAGTACGTGCCCTTTGCGCAGGGCGCCACCCTCTACCGTGCACTGGCTGACGCCGGCCGGGACGTAACCTTCGTGGTGTTGGCCGGCGGGAATCACGTTGCGTCACTTCCCCCTTGGCCGTCCCAGATTCTCGAGAAGGCGACTCAGACGCGGAGCGTCGAAGGTGGCGTCACGGCGAGCAGCGCAGTTTCGGGAGACGGGTGGTCGCAGATACTGAATTTCCTGGACACGCATCTGTCTGGGTGATCTGTGCTCCCTATTTAGAGAAACTTGTGCAGTACATCTCAGGCAGACGCGGTCTATCGGCCTAGGCTAAGTCCGTGACTTCAGACAGACTCACTCTCACTGACAGCCCCGGCGCACACTGGCGACGGATCGACGTCGTCGAGGAAACCGGATCTACCAACGCCGATCTGGTGGCACGGGCTGCGGCGGGCGAGGACATCGACGGTGTTGTGCTGCTGGCCGAGCATCAGAGCGCCGGGCGTGGGCGCCATGGCCGCAGCTGGGGCGCCCCCGCCCACACGCAGCTGTCGATGTCGGTGGGCATCGGGGTGGGCGACGTGCCGCCGGATCGGTGGGGGCTGGTGCCGCTGTTGGCCGGAGTGGCGATTGTCGACGCGGTCGCAGAGGTCAGCGGAATCCAGGCAGGGCTCAAATGGCCCAACGATGTACTGGTAGACGGCTGCAAGTTGTGCGGCATCCTGGCCGAGGTAGCGACCCCACACCAGGCCATCGTGCTCGGGCTTGGGCTCAACGCCACCTTCACTCAACACGAGCTGCCCGACCCCAACGCGACGTCCTTGGCGATCCTGGGCTGGGCCAACCCCGACCGCAACGAGTTGGCGCGGGCGGTGCTGCGTGAGCTCAGCGGCCGCGTCGAACATTGGCGGACCGCCCGCGGGGTGGACGAGCGACTGCTGCAGGACTACCGGGAGCGCAGTGTCACCTTGGGCTCGCGGGTGCGCGCGGAACTACCGGGCGAGCGTGAGCTCGTCGGTGTCGCGGTCGGACTGGGCAATGATGGACAGTTGCGCATCGAGAGTGCGGACGGCACCGTCACCGCCGTCACGGCGGGCGATATTACGCATCTGCGTCCGCTGGGCGAGAAGTAAAGTCGCTGCACGTGGGGTATCCGGAGAATGTGCTGGCCGATGACGAACAGGTGGTGTTGCATCGCCATCCGCACTGGAAACGGCTGATCGGTCCGGCGCTGGTGCTGATTCTGGCCACCGGCGTCGCAGCCTTTGTGGCCGCGGTGGTCGACAACACGGACTGGCAGTCCACGGCGAAGAACGTGGTGATGATCGCCATCGGCGTGGTCTGGCTGGTACTGGTGGGCTGGCTCAGTGTGTGGCCGTTCCTGAACTGGCTGACCACACACTTCGTCATCACCGACCGGCGCGTGATGTTCCGTCACGGGTTGCTGAGCCGCTCGGGAATCGACATCCCGCTGGCGCGGATCAACAGTGTCGAATTCCGCCATGGCCTGGTGGACCGGATTCTGCGCACCGGCACGCTGATCATCGAGTCCGCATCACAGGACCCGCTGGAATTCCATGAGATACCGCGAGTGGAATACGTCCACTCACTGCTGTATCACGAAGTTTTCGACACCCTTGGTTCCGAGGAGGGCGACAGCCGCTCCACCGGTCGGGGCCGGGAACGGCCCCCCGCCACGTGATGCGCTGAACCGTAGAGGCCGCGGCCCACTTCGGTGCCGTGATGAACGGTGGCACTGTTGGGCAGCCCCGGGTGCGGGTGCAACGGTGTGACGTTCTCGGGGTCTTCCTCGTCGACGGGTTCGGTGGTCACCAGCGCCACGGGCTGGTCCGGATGGCGCGCGAACTCGTCGGGGAACACCCAGCGCCGGAAGGCCCAGAACCGGAATGCCATTTGCAGCAGGTTGCCGATGATGTACGCGCTGATGAAGTCGGCGATGTTCTCGACCGTCAGGCTCACGTTCGGAACGCGCAGCTCGAAGATGTAACTCGATACCCAGAGCGGAATCATGGCGATGATCACGCCCATGCCGCTGAACGCGAAGAACAGCAGCGCCTCGTGATGCCGTTCCCGGCCGCCGCGGTCGCGGAAGCTCCATTCCCTATTAAGGATGTAGGAGGCGATGACCGCGATGATGCCGGAGATGATCTTGGCGGTGAGGGGCTTGGATTCCAGGACCGTCAGCTTGAGCGCGTAGAAGATGCCCGAGTCGATGATGAAGGTGGTGGCGCCGACAATGCCGAACTTGATCAGCTCGTGGTGCCGCTCGGCGACAGGCCGGATGAACCGGGGTAGCCGGGCGATGGTGGCATCGGCGAAAGACACAAATGGCGAGTGTACGGAAGATGGCAGGGCAGTGCGAAGCGGTCGGCAGACCTTGTTGGGTATTGGACGCTTGTTCAGCTGTCGCCAGCGCTGGCCCCGGCACGCCGGTTGCGCCAGGTGCGGGGGCTCATTCCGCGGTGCGCGCGGAACCATCGGCTGAAGTTACTTGGTGAGGAAAAGGCCAGCATCTCGGAGATCTCGGTCAGCGTGTGGAGGCCGTTCGAGACGAGGTGGTCGGCCAAATCGATCCGGGTGGCGTCGAGCAGAGCACTGAAGCTCGTGCCCTCACCGGCCAGATGCCGATGAACGGTCCGCCGGTCGACTCCGAGGCTCCGCGCGACCTGATCGACAGAGCAGCGTCCGACCGGCAACAGCACCTCGATGAGATCTCGGACACGGTCGACCGTCGTCGTGCCGTGGGGATGTTCCTGCGATTCGAGAACCGTCTGGCTGTACTGACGCAGCAGCGGGTCAAAACTCTCGTTCTGGCGGTCTAGGTCGGACGTATATATGACGATCTCGTCGAGCTGCTGGGTGAATGCGACACCTGGCCCGAAGACTCGGTGATGCGTAGCGGGGGCAGCGGCCTCTGGCCGGCGCAGATTGACCCGCAGGGGGCGCCACGTGTGGCCCAGGAAGGTTCGCAGCACTCCGACCAGCGTCGCCATCGCCAAGTCTGTCGACTGGATGCTGTCGGACGCACTCCCGTCGAGGGCCAGGCGGATGGTGGCGATTCCGTCGCGTTCGATGACCCGGATCCGCAGTGACTCGTTGTACATGGATTCGTGCCGGCGCAACATCGCGACCACATCGCGCACCGAGGGCTGCTCTCGCAGCACCAGGCTGAGCGGACCGAGGTTGGACAGCCTGCGTCGTTCGGCCAGCCTGAGGCCGAAGTCATCCAGACCGCTGGCGGCTGCGGATGCTTCCAGCAACGCACTGATGGCGCTGGCGGTCACCCATCTGTCGGGCTGGGCGATGCCCGCTGGGTCCAATCCGTGCTCGCGCAGCAAGTGGGCCGGATCCAGGCCCGATGCGTTGGCGACGTCGACGTACCCGCTCAACGCCGCGAACCTAACCAGCCGGATGTCCATCTGTCCCTAAATGAATATAAATCTGTCCCGTAGAGATAATTATGCGCTATGTCGCCTGCCTAGCGTCGGAGATGAACACCCGATCAAACGAAAGGCGGGCCATGGCCTACGCAGTACGGATCCACGAGATCGGCGGACCCGAGGTTCTTCGTGGCGAGAACATCCAGATTGGTGCGCCCGATCACGGCGAGGTGAGGATTCGCCATCACGCCGTGGGGCTGAATTTCGCGGACACGTATTTCCGTACGGGTGTGTACCCGGTCGCGCTGCCCGCGGGCATGGGGGTGGAGGCCTCGGGGGTCATCGAAGCCGTCGGGCCCGGGGTGATGGAGTTCGCGGTGGGCGATCGTGTCACGTACACGGGAAGCCCGCTGGGTGCCTACAGCAGCGAACGCGTCATGCCGGCCGAGCATCTGATCGCTCTGCCCGACGGCATCTCGTGTGATGCCGCCGCGGCCATCACCATGCGGGGGCTGACCACCGCATACCTACTGCGTCGCATCCATCCGCTGCGTGCCGGGGACACGGTGCTGCTGCACGCGGCGGCGGGCGGTGTCGGATCACTTCTTCTGCAATGGGCGAATCTGCTGGGCGTCAACGTCATTGGCACGGTGTCCAGTGAAGAAAAGGCAGAGATCGCGCGGGCCAACGGCTGTGCCCATGTGTTGATCTACCCACGCGACGATGTGCCCGGGCGGGTACGGGAACTCACGGATGGGGCCGGTGTCGCCGTCGTCTACGACGGTATTGGCCGGACCACCTATCAATCGTCGCTCGATTCATTGGCGCGCCGGGGTCTGCTGGTGTGCTTCGGTACCGCGTCGGGGCCGGTGCCACCCATCGACGCGATGCAGTTGGCGGCCAAGGGATCACTGTTCGTGACCAGGCCCGCGCTGGCCGACTACATTGCCGACCCCGCCGAGCGCGCGGAACTGGCGGGCGAGCTGTTCGGGCATGTTGCCGCGGGCCGGATTCGCGTTGACATCGGGCGGCGCTACCAACTTCAGGATGCGGTGGCGGCTCATCGCGATCTTGAATCGGGCGCGACCGTCGGTCAATCCATCTTCTCGCTATGAACCGCTACGGAAAGGACTTCGTCATGAATAGTGTTGCCCCGCTGAGCGGGATCCGGGTACAGCCATTGACGTGCACTATCGGCGCGGAACTGTTCGATGTCGATCTGGCCGAGGCTTCGCGCAGTGACGTGCTATTCGATGAGATCCGGCGGCTACTGCTGGAACACAAGGTGCTGTTTCTGCGTGATCAGAACATCACCCGGGCCGAACACGTGGCGCTGGCGCAGCGATTCGGGCCGCTGGAGGACCACCCCGTCGCGGGGAGCGATCCCGATCACCCGGGATTGGTGCGGATCTACAAGGAGATCGACAGTGTTCCAGAGCATTACGAGAACTCCTATCACTGCGACGCGACTTGGCGGGAAAGCCCGCCGATGGGATGCGTATTGCGCTGCGTCGAAACGCCAGCTGTGGGCGGCGACACCATCTGGGTGAACATGGCGGAGGCGTACCGACGGCTGCCCGTGGCCGTGCGTGAGCACATCCGTGACCT
This sequence comes from Mycobacteroides immunogenum, assembly GCF_001605725.1. NCBI lineage: Bacteria > Bacillati > Actinomycetota > Actinomycetes > Mycobacteriales > Mycobacteriaceae > Mycobacteroides > Mycobacteroides immunogenum. The sequence continues at coordinate 4,078,257 of NZ_CP011530.1, read as the reverse complement.
GCGCGCCCGTCATTCGATCGAGGCCAGCTTCGGCGCTGCCCTTTCGATGCGCCAGCGTCACGAACTGCATGAGCGATACCCGGACGCCGAGCATCCGGTAGTGCGTACTCATCCGGAAACCGGCGAAGAGATCTTGTTTGTGAACTCGTTCACCACGCACCTGGTGAACTACCACCGCCCGGAGAACGTGCGCTTCGGCATCGACTATGCGCCCGGCGCAGCGGAGCTGTTGCAGTACCTGATTCGTCAGGCCGGGGTCCCGGAATTCCAGGTGCGGTGGCGTTGGACACCCAACAGCGTCGCGATCTGGGACAACCGGTCGACGCAACACTATGCGGTTCAGGACTATTGGCCCGCCGTGCGCAAGATGGAACGAGCAGGTATTTGCGGAGACCGACCGTTCTGACCGGGCAGCGGAGCCAGCATGACAACATATGTCTGTGTCTGATGGTCTTCGCGCGAGCGGCTCACCCGTGTCCGCGACCCCAGTGGTCACCATGATCGGTGGCGGCCAGCTGGCCCGGATGACCCATCAGGCGTCGATCGCTCTGGGTCAGACCCTGCGGGTTCTGGCCCACGCCGCCGATGAACCGGCGGCCCAAGTAACCCCCGATGTCGTGTTCGGTTCCCATACCGACCTGGATGATCTGCGCCGGGCGGCCAAGGATGCCACCGTGGTCACCTTCGATCACGAGCATGTTCCCACCGCGTTTCTGGAAACTCTGCAGGGCGAGGGCGTCAACGTGCAGCCGCCGCCGTCGGCCCTCATCTATGCACAGGACAAGACGTTCATGCGCCGCAAACTGCGGGATATCGGCGCACCAGTTCCCGGATTCGCCGATATTCGGAACGTCTCCGATGTCGAGCGATTCGCTGCCGAGACGGGCGGCCAGGTTGTGCTGAAGGCGGTACGCGGCGGGTATGACGGCCGGGGCGTATGGATCACCGACAGCCTGGACGAGGCCCGCACCATCGCCGCCGAGCAGTTGGCGGCGGGTGTCGATCTGCTTGCCGAGGAACGCGTCGACATGCGCCGCGAACTCTCGGCCATGGTGGCCCGCTCGCCCTTTGGGCAGGGTGCCGCCTGGCCCGTGGTGGAAACCGTTCAGCGCGACGGCATTTGCGCCGTGGTGATCGCACCCGCACCGGAGCTACCCGAGCAGCTGGCGTTGCAGGCCGAGCAGCTCGCACTGCGGATCGCCGACGAGCTCGGCGTGACGGGCTGCCTGGCGGTGGAGCTGTTCGAGACCAATGATGGCCGGCTGCTGGTCAACGAATTGGCGATGCGGCCGCACAATTCGGGGCACTGGAGCATGGATGGCGCGCGTACCGGGCAGTTCGAGCAGCACCTGCGCGCGGTCCTCGACTACCCGCTCGGTTCCACCGCGCCGCTGGCCCCCGTCACCGTGATGGCGAACGTATTGGGCGCAGCGCAGACGCCCGCGATGTCGCTCGACGAACGCATGCACCATCTGATGGGCCGCATTCCGGAGGCCAAGGTGCACCTGTATGGCAAGGGCGAGCGTCCCGGCCGCAAGCTTGGGCACGTGAATATCCAAGGCCGCGAGGATGGTTCGCTGGCCGATCGCCAATACGTGGCAGAGGTGCGTGAGCGCGCCGAGCGTGCCGCGCACTGGTTGTCGCACGCGGTATGGACCGATGGATGGGAAGGACACTAGAACGTGAGCGCACGGGTCGGCCTGATCATGGGCAGCGACAGTGACTGGTCGGTGATGTCGGATGCCGCGAACGCCTTGGCGGAGTTCGAGATTCCGTTCGAGGTCGGCGTGGTCTCGGCGCACCGTACGCCGGGGCGCATGCTGGAGTACGCACAGTCGGCGGCCGGGCGGGGGATCGAGGTCATCATCGCCGGTGCCGGCGGGGCGGCACATCTGCCGGGCATGGTGGCCTCGGCCACACCGTTGCCGGTGATCGGCGTTCCGGTGCCGTTGGCCCGGCTCGACGGCCTGGACTCGCTGCTGTCGATCGTGCAGATGCCCGCCGGTGTGCCGGTCGCGACGGTGTCGATCGGCGGCGCCCGCAACGCCGGACTGCTCGCCGCGCGCATCCTTGGGGTCTCCGATACCGCGCTGCGCGACAAGGTCGTTGCTTTCCAGGCGAGCATGGAAGCCACCGTTTTGGAGAAAGACGAGGCCCTGCGGCGCAGACTGTTGGAGGACTAGATTTGACCGTGAAGTACAGTTAACGGCGACTAACTCTGATCGACTCTGGAGGCTGTGATGGCTGGGAACCCGTCGTTTGACCTGTTCAAGTTGGGCGAAGAGCACGACGAACTGCGTGCGGCGATCCGGGGACTGGCCGAGAAAGAGATCGCCCCGCACGCCAAGGATGTCGACGAGAAGGCCCGTTTCCCCCAAGAGGCCCTCGACGCGCTGGTGGCCTCGGGGTTCAACGCCGTACACGTGCCCGAGGAGTACGACGGTCAGGGCGCGGACAGCGTGGCCGCCTGCATCGTCATCGAAGAAGTGGCTCGCGTCTGCGCCTCGTCCTCGCTGATCCCCGCCGTCAACAAGCTGGGCACCATGGGTCTGATCCTCAATGGCTCCGATGAGCTGAAGAAGCAGGTGCTGCCCTCGATCGCCAGCGGAGAGGCCATGGCCTCCTACGCGCTGTCCGAGCGAGAGGCGGGCAGTGATGCCGCGAGCATGCGCACCCGTGCGAAGGCCGACGGCGACGACTGGATCATCAATGGTTCCAAGTGCTGGATCACCAACGGCGGAAAGTCGTCCTGGTACACCGTCATGGCGGTGACCGACCCAGAGAAGAAGGCCAACGGCATCTCGGCGTTCATGGTGCACAAGGACGACGAGGGATTCACCGTCGGCCCGCTGGAGCACAAGCTGGGCATCAAGGGCTCGCCGACCGCCGAGCTGTACTTCGAGAACTGCCGCATCCCGGGCGATCGCATCATCGGCGAGCCGGGCACCGGGTTCAAGACGGCGCTGCAGACGCTCGACCACACCCGCCCGACCATCGGCGCCCAGGCGCTCGGCATCGCCCAGGGCGCGCTGGATCAGGCCATCGCGTACACCAAGGACCGCAAACAGTTCGGCAAGTCCATCAGCGACTTCCAGGGCGTGCAGTTCATGCTGGCCGATATGGCGATGAAGGTCGAGGCCGCGCGCCTCATGGTCTACACCGCCGCCGCCCGCGCCGAGCGCGGCGAGAAGAACCTGGGCTTCATCTCGTCGGCGTCCAAGTGCTTCGCCAGCGATGTGGCCATGGAGGTCACCACCGACGCCGTGCAGCTGTTCGGTGGCGCCGGATACACGACCGACTTCCCGGTGGAGCGCATGATGCGCGACGCCAAGATCACCCAGATCTACGAGGGCACCAACCAGATTCAGCGCGTCGTGATGAGTCGCGCGCTGCTCACGCGGCGTGGTGACCCAGATGGGCGTTGATACGTGCGACAAGCTCGTGCGGATGGCGCCGTACGTCATCGACAGTGATGGGGACACCCACTTTCACGCGCCTGTGGAAGGGGCTAGGAGAGCGTGCGGGTGACCTTCTCGGATACGAGCCGCCGTTCCTGTGCGGCGGCATCGGGATTGGCCACCTGAACCAGCGACGCCCCGGTGATGAGCACCGCTAGCAGAGTGCTGGTCAGCGCCTCGGGAGAGTCCCACGCGCCCGAGCTCAACACCCGGTCCTGTGACGTGATGCCTTGTGCCGCAGCGCTTTCCCGCGCACCGGCAGCGATTTCGTCGACGCTGCGGCCATCCATCGCGGGTCCGGCACCGGCGGGGACGAACCGGTCGCCGTGCACCCGCACCGCCGTCGAATAGTCGGTAAGCCCGAGCGGCAGATCGGGCACCGGGCGCCCGAATGCGTCGAGGGACAGCACGCACACCTCGTCGGCGTCGGGTTCGTCGCCGAGTGTGCAGAACGCGACGTCGGTGGTGTCGTCATGAAACACCACTTCGGCGCCGGCCCACCAGATTCCGAGCAGCACGCCCGCAGTCTGCCAATGCGCCGGCAGGCGCACCGCCACCGTGGACCCGGGCCCCGCGCCCATCTCGTCGCGCAGCATGTTGGCGGTCTTGGCGGCCCAGTTGGCCAGTGTCACCGTCGAGAGCTCGATGCGCTCGCCGGTGGCGTCGTCGTAGTAGGTGATCCGTGGGGCGGGGTTGTTCATATCGCCCAGCAGGAGTGCGGCCAGCGTTGTCATCAGTTGACGCACCGCGGACCGTTGGCGGCCGTGAAAATCGGCGACGGGGGAGGGGGCGGTGCGTCTTCCTCGGTTGAGCCGGCTTCCGAAGCGGCGGGCGTGGTTTCGCGGCCAGAACCAGGACCGTGGTAGTCCTTGGACAGCACCACCCGCACGGTGTGCTCGGGGATGCCTTGCTTCTCGACCACCGGGAGTCCCAGCGCCTCAGCGACCGCCTTGGCGCCCACATCATCCTGCTGGGCAGCCTGAACCTGGCTGCTGCCGACGTGATCGCTCTCGTTGTTGCCGACCTTGCCGGCGGTGAATCCCTTGCCCGTCAACAGTTCCGATACCGCGGCGGCCAGCCCGTTGATCTGAGTCTCATTCACGACGTCGGCGGTGGTCTGATCCTTGGAGTAGGTGGCCTCTTCGACCTTGCCCTGTTCCTGTTGATCCAACAGGCTGGAAACCCAATTGCGCACCTGATCCGGGTCCACCTTGACCACGCTTTGGCTGCCGTCTTCGGTCCAGCCATCCTCGCGCAGGATCGGGATGGTGGCGAAGGCGATGTTGCCTCCGGACAGCTTCTGCAGCTGCTGAATGAAGTCCATGACATCCCAGCCCTGGCTCAGCACCACGGTGCGGGTGATCGCGTCGCGCAGCTTGCCCAGCGTGGTGGGGTTGGTCAGGGTGCCACCGGAGAGCGCGGAATGCGCCAGCGACGACATCACGACCTGCTGCCGGACCACGCGATCGAGGTCGCCGCGCGGCAGGTCATGGCGCTGGCGCACGAAGCTCAATGCGTTCGGGCCGTCGAGCGTTTGCGGGCCGGCGGGGAAGTCGGCACCCGACATCGGTTCGAAGACCGCTTCGTTGAGGCATACGTTCACGCCACCGAGGGCGTCGGTCATCAGGACGAATCCGAGCATGCTGATCTCGGCGTAGCGATCGACGGTGACGCCGGTCAACTTGCCGACGGTCTGGATGAGCGCCGACCGCCCGGCATCCACGGATTCTCGTTCGGCGGCCTCCAGCGATTCGCCCGACTCGACGCGCTTGCGTCTGTCGGTCTCCTTGGCCTCGCCGTAGACGCCGTTGATCTTCCCTTTGGTGCCGTCCGGCACCGTGACATAGGAGTCACGCGGGATGGATATCGCGGTGGCCGACTTCCCGTTGTTGGGGATGCGGATGAGGATGATGGTGTCGGTGTTGGTGGCGGTCTCGTCGCCGGCTCGCAACATCGACAGCTCGTCCTGCGAGAGCGGGTTACCGTGCGCGTCGCTACGGCTGTCGACGCCCACCATCAGAATGTCGATGGCACCGTCGCTGGGCCTACCTGCGTTGCCAAACAGACCGGGTAGATCAAACCGGGCGATGTTCGGGTCGATGTTGCCGATCTTTCCCCAGGCCGCCCCGGTGATCACCATGACGGCGAGCGCCGCCACCATCGCGATTCCCCGCCACAGCGGACGTGGCGGCTCGGTCTGCGACGAGCCGCTCGCGCGTCGAGCGTGCGGGTCAGTCACGATATCGGTCCATTTCCTCTCCGGCCGGGCAATGAGCCCGGCAACAGGCGCAGGCCTGGTTCAGGCTACGTCGGGGTGATGCCCATCCCTCGGAAGCGAACTCGGCGTGCCAGACTCTAGGTGTGCTTGTTATCACCGGAGCGGGTGGCCAGTTGGGCACCCACCTCATTGCTCGCGCCATGCTTCGCGACCTCCCTATTCGCGCTCTGACGTCGGCTGATTGGGATATTACGCACGATAGTCCGCCGGACGGTGTGATTGCTGAGGGCGATATCGTCATCAACTGCGCCGCCTATACCGCCGTGGACGCGGCGGAAAACGACGAGGCCAGGGCGTTTGCGGTGAACGCCGAGGGCGCCGAGAGGGTCGCACAGGCTTGCCGCGAAGCTGGCGCCAGGCTGATCCATATCTCCACCGACTACGTGTTCGACGGTGAATTCGGCGACGCCAGCCCTCGTCCGTACCGCCCGGGGGACGCGACAGCGCCAACGGGTGTGTACGCGCGCACCAAGGTCGCCGGGGAACGCGCCGTGCACGAGGTGCTGCCGACAGCGCAGGTGGTGCGTACCGCGTGGGTGTACACCGGTGTCGACGGTGACTTCGTCGGCGTCATGCGGCGGTTGGCGGCAGGCGACGGGCCGGTGCGAGTGGTGACCGATCAGACCGGATCTCCGACATACGCCGCAGACCTGGCCGAGGCGCTGCTGGACCTGGCGGCCTCGGACGTCCGGGAACCGTTCCTGCACGCGGCCGGCAGCGGTGAGGTGACCCGGTTTGAATGGGCGAAGGCGGTGTTCGAACTGGTAGGAGCGGACACTTCGCGATTGCAGCCCTGTCTCTCGGTGGACTTCCCGGGGCCCGCGCCGCGGCCGACATACACCGCGCTCGACGGTGATCATTGGGCCGATGTGGGTTTGACGCCGCTGCGTCCGTGGCGGGAGGCGCTGGCTGAGGCGCTGGCCACAAACTAGGGGTAGGTACCCTCTAGCACCGTGCTGGATCCTCATCGCCCAAGCGACTCCTCGGTGATCGATCAGATCGCGGTGGTGGCGGTGACCTATTCGCCCGGCGAGCACCTGGACCGCTTCCTGCGGACGCTGCGCCACGCCACGGAGCTCCCGCTGCGGGTGATCCTGGCCGACAACGGCTCGACGGACGGTGCCCCCGAGGCGGCCGCGGAGGAGCCCGATGTGGAGCTGCTGCGGACCGGGGGCAATGTCGGTTATGGGAAGGCCGCCAACCTGGGCGTCGCCCAGATAGATCCCGCGGCCGAATGGATTGTGATCGCCAACCCGGATGTGCAGTGGGGTCCGGGCAGTATCGATGCGCTACTGGAAGTCGCGCAGCGCTGGCCGGCGGCCGGAGCGCTGGGGCCGCTGATCCGGGAGCCGGACGGCACCGTGTATCCCTCGGCGCGCGTGATCCCGACCCTGACCGGCGGTGCGCTGCACGCACTGCTGGGTTCGGTCTGGCCGGCCAATCCCTGGACCGCGGCATACCGTCAGGACCGGATGGAACCATCCGAACGCGTCGTCGGCTGGCTCTCGGGGTCCTGCTTGCTGCTTCGGCGCAAGGCCTTCGACGCCATCGGTGGATTCGACCCGCGTTACTTCATGTACATGGAGGATGTTGATCTGGGGGACCGGCTGGCGCGTGCGGGCTGGCAGAACGTGTACGCACCCACCGCTGAGGTTGTGCACGCCAAAGGCCATGCGGCCGGCCGCGATCCGGCGCGGAGCCTGGGTGCTCATCACGACAGCGTCTATATTTTCCAATCCGACCGGCATCCACACTGGTGGCAGGCGCCCTTGCGCTGGAGCATTCGGGGCGCATTGGCGGCTCGATCTGCGATCGTGGTGCGCGCGGCCATCCGCGCCAATCGGCGCCGGGACAAGCAAGGAGATGGGCATGCCTGAGGGAATCGTTTCTGGCACCGTGAAAGCCGATGCCGTCATCTTGGTGGGCGGGCAGGGCACCCGGTTGCGTCCACTGACGCTGTCGGCGCCCAAACCGATGCTGCCGATCGCGGGTTTCCCTTTTCTTACTCATGTGCTGTCGCGGGTGGCCGCGGCAGGGATCGATCACGTGGTGCTCGGCACCTCCTACAAGGCCGAGGTCTTCGAGTCGGAGTTCGGCGACGGCTCCGGGCTGGGTCTGCAGATCACTTATGTGTACGAGGAAGAGCCGTTGGGCACCGGCGGTGCCATCCGGAATGTGCTGGACCACCTGCGCCATGACACCGCGCTGATCTTCAACGGTGATGTGCTGTCCGGTCTGGATCTGAGGGATCTTCTCGCACAGCATGAACAGACTCAGGCCGATCTGACACTGCACCTGGTGCGAGTCGGCGACCCGCGTGCTTTCGGTTGTGTACCTACCGATTCCGATGGCAGGGTCACCGCGTTCCTGGAGAAGACCGAGGACCCGCCCACCGACCAGATCAATGCCGGCTGTTATGTCTTCCGGCGCGAGCTGATTGAGCAGATCCCTTCGGGCCGGCCGGTTTCGGTTGAGCGGGAAGTCTTCCCGGGCTTACTGAGCGGCGGAGCCAAGGTGTGCGGGTACGTCGACACCAGCTATTGGCGCGATATGGGCACCCCGGAGGACTTTGTGCGCGGGTCGGCCGACCTGGTCCGCGGTATCGCCCCCTCACCGGCCATTCCCGAGCATCCGGGCGAGGCTTTGGTGCACGACGGTGCCTCGGTGGCGCCGGGTGCGCTGGTTATCGGCGGCACCGTGGTGGGCCGGGGTGCCGAAATCGGTCCGGGGGCCCGGCTTGATGGCGCGGTTGTGTTCGACGGTGCGCGCATCGAGGCGGGTGCCGTGGTGGAACGCTCCATCATCGGATTCGGAGCCCGGATCGGGCCGCGTGCGCTGGTGCGCGACGGGGTGATCGGTGACGGTGCCGATATCGGTGCGCGCTGCGAGCTGCTGCGCGGTGCCCGGGTGTGGCCCGGTATCACGATTCCCGACGGCGGCATCAGGTACTCATCGGACGTCTAGCGGATGCGTGGCATTGGTCTGATCGCCTGCGGGACAATATTTCTCGCACTAGTGGGCTGCTCGAAAAAGATTGATCATGAGCAGCAGGCGCAGGATCTGCAACGTGCCCGCGACAATCTCAAGAAGGTCGAACTCACCATTCCGGACTCGTACAGCCTGGTTTCTATGACGTACTTCCCGGATCCGTTCGTCGGTCAGGGATGGCGTTCGGGAGCCTTCGAGTCACCGACCTCGCCACCGGCGCCGATACTGGTGCGAGACAGTCCGATCCGGACTGAACCGGTGCCCTGTGACCACATACCGCAACGGACAGATCCGGACTGGTTGAAAGCCGGGTTCAGCTGTGACATGCCAAACGCGCGTTACGGGGTCGCGGACAGCATGTACGGAATCAGTGTCTTCACCGGTGAGCTGGCCTCGGGAAGATCACGCATCTTTGTGCGTGTGGAAGGGCACTAGCGCAAACGCTCTTGTGCGCGCTGGGCCAGCACCACCACCGAGTGATCCTCATCGGGAATTTGGTCGATGGGCCACCAGCGCAGGTCCAGTGATTCGTCGCTGACGGTGATCCGCGCGCCCTTCGGTGCGCGCGCCAGGAACTGCAGGTCGAGATGCCGGGTTGGCACGCCTAGCGAGCAGGTAATCGGATGAACGTGTATACCAAGAAGATTCGGCTCGAGAACCAGGCCTTTGATGCCGGATTCTTCGGTGGCCTCCCGCAGGGCGGCGGCCCGGATGGTGGCGTCTTCCTCTTCACAGTGACCGCCCAGTTGTAGCCACTTGCCAACCCGTGGATGCAGGGTCAGTAGCGCCTGCGATCCGTCGTGGCTGACAACAAGCGCCGAGGCAGTGATGTGACCGGCGGCGCTACGGCGGCGGCAGGCATCGGGGTTGGCGTCGAGAAACGCCAGCACCGAGTGCCGCAGGCTGTCTTGTTCGGCGTCGGGTGCGTCCCAGGAGGAGAGCAGCTCCACCGTGGATTCGCGCAGCAGGCTGGTCACAGTTCCACCAGCATCTGGCCGGGTGGCAGGGGAGTGCGCGGGTCCAGCCCCTCCTCGGGGTAGCCGTGGGGATAGCCGATGGCAATGGCGCCCATGGGCTCCCATGAGGAATCCAGCGCCAGCGTTCGGCGCACGACGTCCCCCGCGAAAATGGTGGATCCGATCCAGCAGCTCCCCACTTGGCGTGCGGCGAGCGAGACAAGGAGTGCCTGCACCGCCGCGCCGACCGCGACGGTGAACATGGTGCGCTCTGCCGCGGTGCGGCGTGCGTCCGGATAGTCGTGCGCGCCATCGGGTACCAGAAATGGGATCACGATTTCTGGTGCGTCGTAGAGGATTTGTCCGCGCATTACCCGCTTGCGCACGGACTCCGGGGTGCGGCCGTCGGCGGTGAGGTCGGCGGTCCAGGCGTCTTTCAGGGCGTCCAGTAGTGCGCGTCGCACCCCACGATCACGCACCCAGACGAATCGAACCGGATGGGTGTGATGGGGCGCCGGAGCCGTGAGTGCCTCACCGATGGCCTCTCTCAGCAGATCGGGATCGACTGCGGCATCCGCGAATTGCCGGATGGAGCGACGCACGAGTACCGCTTCGCGCCGTCCTTGTTCCAGGGCCTCGTTGGTGCCGAGCCAGAACAGGTCGTCCGGCCCCGAGCGGAGTAGATCGCGGGCCGCGCTGCCGTCATTGGGCAGATCCAGGCCACGTACCACCGCTACGGGTACATCGGTGAGCTTGCCCTTGACCAGGTCGGCGGCGGCAGATATCTCGTCGGCAATGGCGACCTCGGTGACCTGAAGTTCATTGCCGTGCTTGTCTTTTGCTCCGGCATAGCCGTACAGGACAGGTATGCCGGCCGCGCCGATGGCGGCATCGGTTTGGCCGTTACGCCAGGCGCGCCCCATGGTGTCGGTGATCACCACCGCGACATTCGCGCCCAGGCGCTGTGCCAGCGCGCTCCGGACCGCGGCCGCGCTGGCATCCGGGTCGGTGGGCAGCAGAACCAGTTCGGCGGTGTCGACGTTGGACGCGTCGATTCCCGCGGCGGCCTGCACGATACCGATGGTGTTCTCGGTGATCAGCGTCTTGCCTTTGCGTGCCAGCACCCGTACCGATTCGGACTCGATGAGCTTGCGCCGCAGGGCGTCCCGGGCCTCGGGATCGGTCGGTGCGGCGACGATTCGGCCTTCGGCCTTGGAAATGATCTTGCTGGTGATGACGATCACATCGCCGTCGCGCACCCAGGCAGCCGCTTCCGCGATGGCCGCCGCGACGTCGTCCCCGGGGCGGAATTCGGGGAGTCCCGCTACCGGTAGGATCTCTATCGGCCGGGCGGAACCATGTTCCGGTGTGGGGGAATTCATAGCGTGACTCCGGCCAGGTCGAGTCCCGCACGCACCATCTCTGCCGTGGCGTCCGGGTCGGTCATGAGTAGCGGAACCGACCGTACCCGAACACCTTCGATGTGAGCGACATCACCCTCGTCGATGAGCCAGCCATCGAGGATTCCGGTGTGCGCGCGTGCGCCGAAGTGTTCTCCCACACCCTGCGAGGTGACCTCGACACCGATCACGCGCAAACATTCGTCGGCCATTCCGCGCAGCGGCTTGCCGGACACGATCGGCGAGTACCCGATGACGGGAGCGGAGGTCGTGCGGAGCGCTCCGCGAACTCCGCCGACGGCCAAGATGGCCCCGATGCTCACCACCGGATTGGAGGGCGCCAGCAAGACCACATCGGCCTCGCCGATGGCCTCGGCGACACCGGGTCCGGACTTTGCTTCGTCGGCGCCGACGAACGCGAAGCTGTGCGTGGGAACCTGCGCGCGGTGCTGTACCCACCACTGCTGGAAATGGATGGCGCGCTGCTCGCCGTCGGAGGGGTCGGTGATCACCACGTGGGTTTCGCAGCGGTCGTCGCTGGCGGGTAACAGCCGGACTCCGGGCTGCCATCGATTGCATAACGCTTCGGTGACCGCCGATAGCGGGTAACCGGCTCGCAGCATTTGACTGCGTATGAGGTGAGTGGCCAGGTCCCTGTCGCCGAGCGAGAACCAGTCGGGTTGCGCTCCGTAGGCCGCCAGCTCCTCCATGGCATTCCACGTCTCGCCGCGGTGCCCCCAGCCGCGCTCCGGATCGACCGCGCCGCCCAGGGTGTACATGCAGGTGTCCAGGTCAGGACAGATCCTGACACCATGCATCCAGGCGTCGTCGCCAATGTTCACGATGGCGTTTATCTGATGCTTGCTGGGATCTGGCCCGAGCAAGCGTTGGACGCCGAGGAGGAAGCGCGCTCCGCCGACGCCGCCGACGAGGACGGTGACTTTCACGTTGACCGACACTAGTGCGCCGGCAATGGCGCGACACGCCACGCGGGCGCCACGCCGGTTTTGTCGGTCGTAGATGGTATGAATTTTCGTCCTTCGCTTGACCCCGGCAGCGAACACGTGTGTAATCACACCAGTGTCATTCCTCGGCCTGAGTTTGTAAGGCACAGGCGCAGACCGGGATTCGATCAAATGTTCGAATGGAATGGCCGGGAAACACAGTTGTGGGCACGAAACCGGGCAATACGAGTTGCATTGGGATGCGACAGGAACAGTGAGGAGGCGGGACGATGCTGTTCGGGCACAATGAATTCGGCGTACGCGACGAGCTGACTTCCGGCGTTAGCACGGGTGCGATGGGCTTGTCGCCCGCACGTCCGCATCTGACGTTGGTACAGAACGATTTTGACGCGCTTGCCGCTGTCGCTGACGATCAGTGGCAAGAGAAGGCGCTGTGCGCACAGACCGACCCCGAGGCGTTCTTCCCCGAAAAGGGTGGGTCGACTCGTGAAGCCAAGCGCATCTGCCAGGGTTGCGAAGTCAAGGACGAGTGCCTCGAATACGCACTGGCCAATGACGAGCGGTTCGGCATTTGGGGAGGGCTTTCCGAGCGTGAGCGCCGTCGCCTGAAGCGGGGCATCATCTGACTCCCCGTTCGGCCGGGCGCGGTTAGTCGCCCTCGTCGGTGATGGTCGGGTCGATCACCGACGGCTCCACCCCCAGGTGGGTGGCAACCTGCGCGACCAGCAAGTCGTGCAGCAGATCCGCCAAATCCCCAGATTTCTTCGCGCGCAATTCGATCGGCTTGCGGAACAACACAATCCGCGCCCGGGTGGTGTTACCCCGGGTGTCCACGCCGGCAGGAATCAGCCTCGCCAGCGGTATCGGTCCGTCCGCGATCACTTCCGGTGGCCACTGCACCGAATCCGGATCCTTGGGCTGGATGCGTGGAATCTCATCGACGGCGACATCTAAGCCGGCTAGCCGGGACTGCCACGCCCGTTCAATCGGTTCGTAGGCCTCCAGCACGGCCATATCGAAGCGCTCGGCACGTGAGCGCCAGCCGGGCACGGTCGGCGGCAGCAGGGGTCCGCGGAAATCGCGCCCCCGCCGCGAGCCCTGCGAACTCGGCCCGCCCGCAGAGCCGCCGCGCCGTCCGTCACGTGACATACCAGTGATGGTAACGGTGTGACTGCTGTGATTGACGAATCACAACGAGCCGGTCACCGGACGGTCTCGGTGCGCGTACAGCGCGTGTCTGCGGGTCGGAACGTGTTTGCGCACGCTAGCCTCAACGTTTGTGAGAGCCCCCCGTCGCTGCTGTCGACCCGGGTGCCCGAATTCCGCCGTGGCGACGTTGACGTTCGTCTACGCGGATTCGACGGCCGTGGTCGGGCCGCTGGCCACATCCAGCGAGCCGCATTCGTGGGATCTGTGCGCGCAGCACGCGAGCCGGATCACCGCGCCCCGCGGATGGGAGCTGGTCCGCTACAACGGCCCCTTGCCGTCGAATCCAGAGGACGATGACCTGGTTGCCCTGGCCGACGCGGTACGCGAGCCCACCGCGGTCCGGGTGGCCGCGGCGGGATTCAGTGAGCCTGCGCTCGATGTCAGCAGCCCGGCGCCCAACGCGGCCCCACGCCCCGTGCATCCCGCTCCGGTGGGCCGCCGCCGCGGTCACCTGAGAGTTCTGCCTGATCCGTCCGAGTGAGCCCGGTCCGAAAGAACAATCAACCTGCGTGCGGGCGGTGCATGTCAGCGCCGATACCGAGCGGCTGTGATTAGGTACTTTCGGCGCGGCCTGATTACATTCTGTAGCCTCTCGCCGGACGTTCACGTTGGGCACGCACCGACCACTAGGCTGGCCAGCGAGACCTAACGTCCGAATTTTCCACAGACCAATAGGAGTGCTCTCGTCATGGCCCGGTCCGCCGACGCTGTCCACGCTGTCATCAAGGCGTACGACGTCCGTGGACTATTGGGCGAGCAGATCGATGAGTCCTTTGTCTTCGACGTGGGGTCCGCGTTCGCGCGCCTGGTCAAGGCTGAACAACCGGATTCGTCCGCGCCGCTGCGCGTAGTGGTGGGCCGCGATATGCGGGACTCCTCGCCCTCCTTGGCGCAGGCATTCACCGAGGGCGTCACCGCCCAGGGCGTGGATGTGGTGCAGATCGGGCTGGCGTCCACCGACCAGCTGTACTTCGCCTCCGGATTGTTGGACTGCCCGGGCGCGATGTTCACGGCCAGTCACAATCCGGCCGCGTACAACGGGATCAAGCTGTGCCGCGCGGGCGCCAAGCCGGTGGGCAAGGACACCGGCCTGTCCGTCATCAGCGATGAGCTCATCAACGGCGTGCCGGCCTACGACGGTTCGGTGGGCGCCGTCACCGAGCGCGATGTGCTGGCCGAGTACGGCGAGTTCCTGCGGTCGCTGGTCCAGCTGAGCGGGGCGCGCCCACTTCGGGTCGCGGTGGATGCCGGTAACGGCATGGCCGGGCACACGACACCCGCGGTACTGGGCGCGATTTCGTCGATCACGCTGTCGCCCTTGTACTTCGAGTTGGACGGCAACTTTCCCAACCACGAGGCCAATCCGCTCGATCCCGAGAATCTGCGGGATCTGCAGGCATTTGTCGCCACGGAGAGCGCTGATATCGGTCTTGCCTTCGACGGCGACGCCGACCGGTGTTTTGTGGTTGATGAGCGCGGGCGTGCCGTTTCGCCCTCCGCGGTAACCGCTTTGGTGGCGCGGCGAGAGTTGGACCGGGAAATCGGCGGCACCATCATCCACAACCTGATCACCTCGCGCGCAGTCCCCGAGCTAGTGGTGGAGCATGGCGGAACTCCGGTGCGATCGCGGGTGGGCCATTCCTTCATCAAGGCGTTGATGGCAGAGACGGGCGCGATCTTCGGTGGCGAGCATTCCGCTCACTATTACTTCCGGGACTTCTGGGGCGCGGACTCCGGCATGCTGGCGGCTCTGCATGTACTGGCGGCGCTCAGCGAACAAGACCGGCCGCTGTCGGATCTCATGTCCGATTACGAACGATACGCATCGTCCGGCGAGATCAACTTCCGCGTCTCCGATGCCAAAGCGTGTATCGATGAAGTGCTGAAGTCATTTGGCACACAGATAGTTTCGATCGATCATCTCGACGGCGTCACCGTCGATATCGGTGCGGGAACGTGGTTCAATCTGCGGACATCCAACACCGAGCCCCTGCTGCGACTCAACGTCGAGGCGCGCACCGATGAAGATGTGGCCGCGGTGGTTGCGCGCGTCACGGAATTGGTTGATCGGACAGAGGCCGGCACCTGATGAACGCCACCATCGATCTGGACGACGCCGAGGCGCTCTTGGCGGCGGACCGCGATGGGTCGTTGCAAGCCGCGTCCATGGCCGGATCGCAGGTGCGTGCGGTGGGCACTGCCGTTGCGGAGGGTGCGTTGGAGCCGCTCCGATCGGAGGACCGGTCACGGGCCGTTGTGTGGATTTCGGGTCGGGGCACCGCTGCTACGGCCGGCGCGATTTTGGCTGGGGCACTATCGGATACGGTGAGCCTCCCGTTTGTGACGGCCACCCGGGCGCCGGTGTGGGTGGGTCCGCTCGATGTCATAGTGATCGCCGGTGATGATGCTGGTGACCCGGCGCTCAGCGCCGCGGTGTCGGTGGGCACACGCCGGGGAGCGCGAGTGGTGATAGCCGCGCCCGATGAGGGGCCCCTGGCTGATTCCGGTGCAGGACGCGCGATTTCGCTCGCGCCCCGGCTGCGGGTACCGGACACTTTCAGTCTTGCTCACAATCTTGCGGTCGGTGCCGCGGTGCTCGGCGTGCTGGACAGGTCGGTGGCGCCCGATGTGATGACGATCGCCGACGAGGTGGACGGTGAGGTGTCCCGCAACACCGTGGGGCGCGAGGTCTTCACCAACGCCGCCAAGGCTATTGCCGCACGCTTGACCGGTGGACCCGCGGTGTTGTGTGGGGACCGGCCGGCCACGCTGGCGCTGGCCGGACACGCGGCGGCGACACTGTTGCGGCTGACGCAGCGCACCGCCACGGCGTGCGGGCTCTCGCAGGCACTGGCCGCGGTGCGGGATGCTTTGTCGAGCAGGGGATCTAGCGATAATTCGTTGTTTCATGACGAGTTCATCGACGGTCCGCGCAGCGATGGTCCGCCGCGAATTCTGGCGCTTGCCACCGACAGCGATTTTCAATCGGTCGCGGCGAGAATCGAGGGTATCGACGAGGCTGAGCTGCTGAGTACCACCGACCTCGGCCCCGCGGCCGCCCGGCCCTCGGAGTTCGCCCAGTTGATGATGCTCTCGACGCGGCTCGAAATGGCCTCGGTGTATGCCCGGCTCGGTGGGGGGCGATCCGGGCTGTGAATCTGCTCAGGGGGGCGATCAGGACATACGCCTGGGGTTCGCGGACTGCCATCGCCGAGTTCACCGGCCGCCCGACGCCCACACCACACCCGGAGGCCGAGCTGTGGCTCGGTGCCCATCCGGCCGACCCGGCCTACCTGGAAACCAGCAGTGGCGCAGAGTCATTGCTTGATGTGGTGGCCGCCGATCCAGCCGGTCAGCTGGGGCCGGCCTCGGTGGCGGAGTTCGGTGACCAGCTGCCCTTCCTGCTCAAGGTACTGGCGGCCGACGAGCCGCTTTCTTTGCAAGCGCACCCCAGTGCGCAGCAGGCCGCGGACGGGTACGCGCGTGAGGAGGCCGCGGGTGTGCCGTTGAACTCTCCGGTGCGCAACTATCGCGATCGCAATCACAAGCCCGAACTTGT
Source organism: Mycobacteroides immunogenum (assembly GCF_001605725.1). Lineage (NCBI taxonomy): Bacteria > Bacillati > Actinomycetota > Actinomycetes > Mycobacteriales > Mycobacteriaceae > Mycobacteroides > Mycobacteroides immunogenum. The sequence continues at coordinate 4,061,444 of NZ_CP011530.1, read as the reverse complement.
GGTGGCACTGGACCGTTTTGAGGCATTGGCCGGTTTCCGCGATCCCGGCGACACCGTGGAACTGTTCCGTGCGCTGGATGTCGAAGCGCTGACGCCGTATGTGAACCTGCTGGCCGGCCAATCCGACGCCGATGGCCTGCGGGCCTTGTTCACCACCTGGATCACCCTTCCGCAACCGAGCCTGGATGTGTTGGTGCCCGCGGTACTTGAGGGTGCGGTGCGCTATTTGTCCTCCGACGACGGGCGCTTCGTCGGCGAGGCTCGCACGCTCCTGGAGTTGGGCGAGCGCTATCCCGCCGATGCGGGAGTGCTGGCCTCGCTGCTGTTGAATCGGCTGACGCTGGAGCCGGGCGAGGGGATCTATCTGCCCGCCGGGAACCTGCACGCGTATCTGCGTGGCCTGGCAGTGGAGATCATGGCCAACTCGGACAACGTGCTGCGGGGTGGACTCACGCCCAAGCACGTCGATGTTCCCGAATTGCTTAGGGTGCTGGATTTTTCGCCCGCCTCGGAGAAGCATCTGCATGTTGAGACCGTCACCGAGGGCGCGCAGACCCGGTACTGCACGCCCGCCAAGGAGTTCGCGCTGTCGCGTTTCGATCTGGTGGATGGCGAGCCCGTGCACGTGGCGGTCAGGGGACCGCAAATCCTGTTGTGCACTCAGGGCAGCGTGCGTCTGGACGGTTCGGGGATTGCCCTTGAAACACACGCCGGGCAATCGGTGTGGGTGCCGGCCGATGGCGGCAGCATCACGCTGACCGGGCAGTCCGGTGCCCGGGTGTTCATGGCAACGGTCGACGCGGACGCGTAGCGTCCGGCGGGCGGGGAACAGAAGGAGAGTCGATGTCGGCAGGTGGCAGTAAGAGGGCGATCATCGCGGCGCTGGCGGCCAATGCCGGTATCGCCGTGGCCAAATTCATCGGCTTCGCGATCACCGGAAGTTCATCGATGCTCGCCGAGGCCGTGCACTCGATAGCGGACACCTCGAACCAGGGCCTGCTGCTGTATGGACAGCGCGCCGCGAGCAAGGAAGCAGATCGCCTGCACCCGTTCGGGTATGGGCGAAGCAGATTCTTCTATTCGTTTGTGGTCGCGCTGGTGTTGTTCACGCTGGGGTCGGTCTTCGCGCTCTACGAGGGCTACCACAAGATCCATGCTCCCGAGCATCTTCAGTCGCCCATTGTCGCGGTGGTCATCCTGGGCGTGGCCATAGCGCTGGAGGGCTACAGCTTCCGCACCGCCTTCGTGGAGTCCAAGCCGCTGAAGGGCGGAGCCACCTGGTGGCAGTTCATCCGGAATTCGCGCAACCCCGAGCTGCCCGTCGTGCTGTTGGAGGACTCCGGTGCGCTGCTGGGTTTGGCGTTCGCGTTGTTCGGCGTCGGTATGACGATTCTCACCGGCGATCCGGTGTGGGACGGGATCGGCACCGTGGCCATTGGTGTGCTGTTGGGCATCATCGCCATCGTCCTCATGGTCGAGATGAAGAGCTTGCTCATCGGGGAGGGCGCGACCGCGGCGCAGGAGCAGGCGATTCTGGAAGCGCTGGCTGGGACCGATGACGTCGAGCGGGTAATTCATTGCCGTACCGAGTATCTGGGCCCGGAAGAGCTGTTGGTCGCGGCCAAGATAGCGATCACGCCGACGGCGGATCTGCCGCGGGTTGCCGCCACGATCGACGCCGCCGAGCGGCGGGTGCGCACGGCGGTACCGATAGCGCGGGTGATCTATCTGGAACCGGATCTGGATCGTTCGGCCGCGAATTCTTAGCTAGCCGGTGTGATCAACCGTCGTGAGCATGGGGCTTGTGCAAGACTGCCGTAATGCCAGGTAGCGGATTGTGGCGAACCAAGTCTGTCGAGCAGTCGATCGCGGATACCGACGAGCCGGAAACCAAGCTTCGTAGGGACCTAACGTGGTGGGATCTCACCGTTTTCGGGGTCTCGGTGGTTATCGGTGCCGGTATCTTCACGGTCACGGCGTCGACGGCGGCCAATGTCACCGGACCGGCGATCTCGCTCTCCTTCATCATGGCCGCGATCGGCTGTGGCCTGGCGGCGATGTGTTACGCCGAATTCGCCTCGACCATCCCGGTTGCCGGGAGCGCCTACACCTTTTCCTATGCGACGTTCGGTGAGTTCGCCGCCTGGATTCTGGGTTGGGATCTCATTCTGGAATTCTCGGTGGGCGCGGCGACCGTGGCCAAGGGGTGGTCCAGCTATCTCAGCACTGTATTTGGGTTATCCAGCGGCACAGTGCATCTGGGATCGGTCAAGATCGACTGGGGTGCGTTGCTCATTGTTTCGGTACTGACCGTGCTGCTTGCCGTCGGCACCAAGCTGTCTTCGAGAGTGTCGCTCGTCATCACGACCATCAAGGTGCTGGTGGTGTTGTTGGTGATTATCGTCGGTGCGTTCTTCATCAAGGCGGCCAACTACTCACCATTCATTCCTCCCGCGGAGGCGGGTAGTTCCAGCCGGACGGGGCTGGATCAGTCTCTGTTCTCCTTCATCGCGGGCGGCAGCGGTAGTCAGTACGGCTGGTTCGGCGTATTGGCGGGCGCGTCGATCGTGTTCTTCGCATTCATCGGCTTCGATGTGGTCGCCACCACCGCGGAAGAGACACGGAACCCGCAAAAGGACGTCCCGCGCGGCATCATCGCCTCGCTGGTCATCGTCACTGTGCTGTACGTCGCGGTGACGGTTGTGCTTTCCGGAATGGTCAAATACAGCGATCTACGGGCGGCCGACTCGCACCCGAACCTGTCGACGGCATTTCATCTCAACGGCATCGATTGGGCGGCCAAGGTGATCGCGATCGGTGCGCTGGCCGGGCTGACCACGGTGGTCATGGTGTTGATGCTCGGACAGATCCGGGTCATTTTCGCGATGTGCCGCGACGGACTGCTGCCGCGTGAGCTCGCGCGCACCGGCTCGCACGGCACACCCATCCGCATCACGCTGATCGTGGGCTTCCTTGTCGCGATAGCCGCGTCTCTCACCCCGATCGAGGGTTTGGAGGAGATCGTCAACGTCGGCACGCTGTTCGCGTTTGTGCTGGTTTCGGCCGGGGTCATCGTGTTGCGGCGCTCCCGGCCCGACCTGCCCCGCAGCTTCCGGACCCCGGGTGTGCCGTGGCTGCCGGTTGTCGCGATCGTGGCGTGTGGGTGGTTGATGCTCAACCTTGCGGTGCGTACCTGGGTGTTCGCATTGAGCTGGATGGCCCTCGGCGTGATCGTCTACTTCGCCTACAGCCGCAAGCACTCGGTGCTCGGCCAGCGCGTCGCCGTCGAGCAGTAACTCGATTTCTTCCCGTGTGTACCCGAGTGGGTGACGCGCGCCACCAGGTGCTTTACAAAACATACTGATTTGTCTAGACATGCGACGAAACATGCCCTATCGTCAAGTCTGTTCGGTGACGTACCTCACGCAGATATCGACGAGGAGAAGTGACGATGACGTCAAACCTTGAAACCAGCCCGGTGCAGCCCGCCGCAGAGTGGCGTGACCGTAAGCGCTACATGTGGCTGTACGGCATGATCCCGCCCACGGCGATCTTCATCGCGACAGCTCTGGTCTACGCGATGAACCAGCTCGGTTGGCAGCAGTTCTCGCCGATCTTCTTCTGGATCGGCCCGCTGTTGGTCTACGTGATCCTGCCCCTGCTGGATCTGAACTTCGGCGCCGACGGCGAGAACGCGCCCGATGAGGTGATGGAGGCGCTGGAGAACGACAAGTACTACCGCTACTGCACGTACATCTTCATCCCGTTCCAGTACGCGAGCTTCTTCTTGGGTGCCTACTACTTCACCGCCACCGACCTGAGCTGGATCGGGTTCGATCACGGCATCAGCTGGATTTCCAAGCTGGGTATCGCGGCGTCGATCGGCGTGCTCGGTGGTGTGGGTATCAACACCGCTCACGAGATGGGACACAAGAAGGATGAGCTGGAGCGCTGGCTCTCCAAGATCACGTTGGCGCAGACCTTCTACGGCCACTTCTACATCGAGCACAACCGCGGACACCACGTGCGGGTGGCGACTCCCGAGGATCCGGCCAGTTCACGCTTCGGTGAGACCTTCTGGGGATTCTGGCCGCGCAGCGTGTGGGGCAGCCTGAAGTCCTCGTGGCACCTGGAGGCCACGCGTATGAAGCGGCTGAACCGCTTTGTGCTGCACCCGAGCAACGACGTGGTGAATGCCTGGATCATGTCGGTGGTGCTGTTCGGAGTCACCATCGCCATCTTCGGCACCGCGGTCATCCCGTTCCTGATCATTCAGGCCATCTATGGCTTCACCTTCCTGGAGACGGTGAACTACCTGGAGCACTACGGACTGCTGCGTCAGAAGAATGGCGAGCGCTACGAGCGCTGCACGCCCAAACACAGCTGGAACTCCGACCACCTGGTGACCAATATCTTCCTGTATCACCTGCAGCGGCACAGCGATCACCACGCCAACCCCACGCGGCGCTACCAGACCCTGCGCAGCATGGACGGCGCGCCGAATCTGCCCAGCGGGTACGCCACCATGCTCACCCTGGCCTACTTCCCGCCGCTGTGGCGCAAGGTCATGGACCATCGGGTTCTCGATCACTACGACGGCGATATCACCCGGGTGAACATCCAGCCGCGTAAGCGCACAAAGATTCTGGCCAAGTACGGCGTGACGGAAGGGGCGGCCTGAAATGTCGCAGTACCGTTGCCCTATATGTCAGTACGTGTACGACGAGAGCAAGGGTGCCCCTCGCGAGGGGTTCCCGGCGGGGACGGCCTGGTCGGAGATTCCCGACGACTGGTGCTGCCCGGACTGCGGAGTGCGCGAGAAAGTGGATTTCGAAGTCTTTGAATCCTCAAAATCAGGAGCGGGCTCATGAGTGACGACGACTACAAACTGTACGAATGCATGCAGTGCGGGTTCCAGTACGACGAGGCTCTCGGTTGGCCGGAAGACGGGATCGGGCCGGGCACGCGGTGGGATGACATTCCCGACGACTGGAGCTGCCCGGACTGCGGAGCGGCCAAGGCCGACTTCGTGATGGTAGAGATCGCGCGGCCATGACTGACGTGCTGCCGGGCAGGGACGCATTGACGTCGGCCAGCGCCCCTGCCAGGCTGCCCGGTGTGACGCCGCGAGTGCCGTATGCCGAGGCCGCGAGGGCGCTGCTGCGCGAGTCGGTCCTGGATGCGCTCGGAGATCTGCTGCGTCATCAGGATTGGTCGGCGGTCACGATGTCTGCTGTCTCTCGCCGAGCCGGGGTCAGTCGTCAAACGCTCTACAACGAGTTTGGCTCCCGGCAGGGGCTGGCCCAGGGATACGCCCTGCGGCTGGCCTTGCGTCTGGCTGACTCCGTCAACGATGCGATCTACGCCAACGTCGGCGATATCCACGGTGCGTTACATCAGGGGTTCGCGGCCTTCTTCGCCGAGAGCGCCGCAGACCCGATGGTCATCTCGTTGTTGACCGGCGAGGCCAAGCCCGAGCTCATGCGCCTCGTGACGGTCGACAGCGCGTTGATCGTGCTGCCGGCGTCGGCGCGGCTCACCCAGTCGTTCGCGAACAGCTGGGTGGCAGCCAGTGCGGAAGACGCGGCCATCCTCGCGAGGTCGATTGTGCGACTGGCGATTAGCTATGTGTCGATGCCGCCGGAGTCCGATCATGATGTCGCGCTCGATATGGCGCGGTTGTTGTCCCCGTTCGTGGAGACCAACGCGCTTGCCGACAAGGCGTGACCTGCACCTGCGTAAATCTCGGTACCTGATCTAACTATCCGCTGCTCTCACGCGCTAACCTGGTGGCGGACCCGTGTGTGTCATGGGGATTGACATACTTCAGAGACTTGATTGAGGTGGCGATGACCGAGCTGGTAGCCGACGTACGTAACGGCATTGATTACAAGGTGGCCGATCTTTCCGAGGCCGAGTTTGGCCGCAAGGAGATCCGTCTCGCCGAGCACGAGATGCCTGGCCTGATGGCGCTGCGCCGGGAGTACGCGGAAGTGTTGCCGCTCAAGGGCGCTCGCATTTCTGGTTCGCTGCACATGACGATTCAGACCGCGGTGCTGATCGAGACCCTGGTGGCGCTGGGCGCCGAGGTGCGCTGGGCGTCGTGCAACATCTTCTCCACCCAGGATCACGCCGCGGCCGCGGTCGTCGTCGGGCCTCACGGCACCCCGGAGGAGCCTCAGGGCACCCCGGTCTTCGCCTGGAAGGGCGAGACCCTGGAGGAGTACTGGTGGGCCGCCGAGCAGATGCTCACCTGGCCCAACGAGCCGGCCAACATGATCCTCGACGACGGCGGCGACGCCACCATGCTGGTGCTGCGCGGTGCGCAGTTCGAGCAGGCCGGTGTGGTGCCGCCCGCGGACGAGAACGACTCGGCTGAGTACAAGGTCTTCCTGAACCTGCTGCGTGAGCGGTTCGAGACCGACAAGGACAAGTGGACCAAGATCGCCGAATCGGTGCAGGGCGTCACCGAGGAGACCACCACCGGCGTGCTGCGCCTGTACCAGTTCGCCGCCGCCGGCGAGCTGGCGTTCCCGGCCATCAACGTCAACGACTCGGTGACCAAGAGCAAGTTCGACAACAAGTACGGCACCCGGCACTCGCTGGTCGACGGCATCAACCGCGGCACCGACGCGCTGATCGGCGGCAAGAAGGTGCTGATCTGCGGCTACGGCGACGTGGGCAAGGGTTGTGCCGAGTCGCTGGCCGGTCAGGGTGCGCGCGTGCAGGTCACCGAGATCGACCCCATCAACGCCCTGCAGGCGCTGATGGACGGCTACGACGTGGTGACCGTCGAGGAGGCGATCGGCAACGCCGACATCGTGGTGACCGCGACCGGCAACTTCGACATCATCCTGCTCGACCACATGAAGGCGATGAAGGATCACGCGATCCTGGGCAACATCGGCCACTTCGACAACGAGATCGACATGGCGGCGCTGGAGAAGTCGGGCGCGGTCCGGCTGAACATCAAGCCGCAGGTCGATCAGTGGACGTTCGGCGACTCGGGCAAGTCGATCATCGTGCTGTCCGAGGGACGTCTGCTGAACCTGGGTAACGCGACCGGCCACCCGTCGTTCGTGATGAGCAACAGCTTCTCCAACCAGGTGATCGCGCAGATCGAGCTGTGGACCAAGAACGACGAGTACGACAACGAGGTCTACCGCCTGGCCAAGCACCTGGACGAGAAGGTGGCGCGCATCCACGTCGAGGCATTAGGAGGAAAGCTCACTCGGCTTTCTAAAGACCAGGCCGAGTACATCGGTGTGGACGTGGAAGGCCCGTACAAGCCGGAGCACTACCGCTACTGATTCTCGACAAACTCGTACAAGGCCCCCGGCACCTCGGTGCCGGGGGCCTTTGCGTAGGCCGTCCGGACGTGGCCAAGCTCGTCAAGATTTACTGTAAATCGAACAGCGCCTTAGCGTTTCGACTACCAATCTTGACTCTGTCATCGTCGGGCAATAGTGCGTTATCGAACCAATCGGCGGCCTCGGCCATGGATTCATAGGGGTAGTCGACAGCGAAAAGCAAGCGGTCGGAGCCGACCTCGCTGATCGCGTCGAGGAGGGCATTGGTGTGAAAGTGCCCGCTGGTGGTCAGGTGGAAGTTTTCGTGGAAGTACTCCTCGACGGGCCGCTTGGCCACGCCGAGTCCACTTCCCTCGCGCTGCTTCCATAGCCGGTGGCTGAGCCGGGGAAGTAGAAAAGGTAGCCCCTCACCGAGATGCCCCAGGATGATCTGGATGGCGGGAAACACGTCGAAGAGCCCGCTGAGCATCAGTCGCACCGCATGCGTGCCGGTCTCATGACCGAACCCCCAGGCGGATCCGACGAGCGACCCATAGTCCTGGTAGATCAGACGCTGACTCGCGACAGGCTCGCGGGGATGAAGATAGACGGGGACGGCGAGGTCTGAAACCCGCTGCCAGAAAGGCATGTTGGCCGGATCATCGAGGTACCGGATCTCATCGCCCGTGCCGGTATTGGTGTATCCGTTGATCAGCACACCGTGCGCACCAAGGTCTTTCACCGCACGTTCCAGCTCATCGGCCGCAGCCACTGGGTTCTGCAGAGCGACAGCAGCAAAGAAGCCCAATCTCGACGGGTGAGCGGCGACGTACACGTCGTGTAGATAGTCGTTTGCGTTCCGGGCGGCTGCGCAGGCAATGGCGACATCGGAAATGCTCTGTATGCCGGGCGAGGTCAGCGACAGGATTGCGCGCTCGATCCCGTAGCGATCCATGTCCGCGATTCGGTTGTCTGTGTCCAGGAGCAGTTGTTCGACTTCTCTCATGTAGGACTCGCCATTCCGAGATGCCTCTCCACGGCTGTCCCAGGCCGCGTTGTTCTCCGGAGTGGAAACGTGTTCTTCGAGCGCGATCTTTCCCAGCATCTGTCAGTCCTGTCGGTGTGTATGCGCGGTGGTAGTTCGTTCTTCCTGGGTACCTGCGTAACGAAACGGCTGTCCATCGCATGGTCAGCGAGAGGGGGGATAATTTCCGCTATGCGGAAAAATGACTCGGCTGTGTCGGCGCAGTCCGCCCGGCGGGCGCTGCGGCTTGTGCTGATGCTTGCCGAGTCCGGTCAGCTGAGGGTGACGGATGTAAGCCGTGTCCTGGAGGTCGCTCCATCCACCGCTCACCGGTTGTTGACCGCACTGGAACAGGAAGGCATGGCGGCACGTAGCTCAACCGGTCGTCGTTACGTCGTGGGGCCGGCATTCGTTGCCGCTACCGCCGCTACGGTGGAGCGCGACCGGGCTTTGACTGCGGCGGCGGTTGACGAATTACAGGCGCTTGCAAGGCGAACAGGGGAAACGGCTCACCTGGTGCGGCGGCGTGAGCTGGTGACGGACTTCCTCTACGCCGCGGACTGTGAGCGAGGCCTGCGGGTAGGTTCGCGCGCGGGCGTACAGCTGCCGGCGCATACCACCGCCGGAGGTAAGGCACTGCTAGCGCTGCTTGAGCCGGAGCATGTGGATGTCTTGTATGAAGGCTTCGAATGGCCCGTTCTCACCGCCCGCACGATTTGCTCTTTGCGCAGGCTGCAGCGCGAACTGGCGCTGGTTAGAGAGCGTGGATGGGCGCTGAATGACGGGGAAGCAGAAGACGGGATCCGCGCAGTGGGGGTCGCGATCGACCATCCGGCGGGTGTCCAGGCTGCGGCGGTAGTGCTTGCCGCGCCGACCTCTCGCCTTTCACGCGGCGACGCCGGGTATCTCGCCAACGAACTCGAATCAAGCGCGGTAAGCATTGCAGCGGCTTGGAAAAATATGACTCCTATTGCCTTCTCACGAGGGTGAGGCCTGTTGACTGGGCCCAACGGCTAGGCTGACCAGCCGTGGGCCAGCTGATTGCGATCGAGGGTGTGGACGGCGCGGGCAAGCGCACGCTTACCGGAGCGCTGACTACGCGCTGTGCCGCCCAGGGTTTATCCGTTGCGACGCTGGATTTCCCGCGTTACGGGCGCTCGGTGCATGCCGATCTGGCCGCCGAGTCGCTCAAAGGTGGGCACGGCGACGTTGTGTCTTCCGCGTACGCCATGGGATTGCTGTTCGCGCTGGATCGCCGTGATGCGATGGAAGAGTTGACCGGGTTGACGCGCACTCACGATCTGGTGATCCTGGATCGGTGGGTGGCCTCCAACGCCGCTTACGGTGCGGCGCGGCTGCACCAGGACGGCGACGGCGACATGGCGCGCTGGGTCTACCAGCTGGAGTACGAGCGCTTTGGCCTGTCGCATCCGGATTGGCAAGTGTTCCTGAAGGTTTCTCCGGAGCTGGCGGGGGAGCGGGCCCGTAGCCGCGAGCAGCAGGACAGTGATCGCACCCGCGATACCTACGAGCGTGACGCGGATCTGCAGTCGCGGGTGTCCGCGGCATACGCCGATCTGGCGCAACGCAACTGGGGCGGGCCGTGGGTGGTCACCGACGGTAGCGACCCGGAAGCGTTGGCGGCCGAACTGCTTCGCCGAGCGTGAAGCTACTGCGGGATTTCCCCCTGTTTCCCGCAGTAGCTTCACATTCGACGAATAGCGGTCCGGTCCTTACCACTCGCTGGATTCGACGTCTTCCTCGCGATCGATGTGCCAGCGCACCGCCGAAACCGCCGGTTCCATGGACAGCCGGCTCACCGCGGACTCCAGCAGTGAATCGTTACGCTCCTCGGCGCTCAACTTCGCGACTACCCGTACGTGCTTGCCGTCCTCCACGTCGTACGAGCGCACCGATTGCAGCGCGAACTCCGGGCGGCTCACGGCCTGGACGGTGAGCGCCCGGATATGTGCCTCGGTCTCATCAGTGGTGGTGACCTCGAAGAGATACGCGGCGGGGTCGGACTCGCGACCGATCGCCGGCTGACGGTCAAGCAGATGACCCAGCGGTCGCAGCAGCAGATTGGCCAGCACGATGGCCACCGCGCCGAGGACCGCGACCTCGTACATGCCGCCGCCGGCCAACGCGCCGACCGCGGCGGTCGCCCACATGGTGGCGGCGGTGTTCAGGCCGGTGATGGTGGCCCCTTGCTTCATGATTACGCCGGCGCCGAGGAAACCGATACCCGAAACGATCTGCGCCGCAACGCGAGTGGGATCGGCGCCGGGGCCGTGGAAGCTGTATGCGCCCATGATGACGAATAGTGCCGCACCCAGGCACACCAGCGCGTTGGTGCGCAGACCGGCGTTTTTGGCGCGCCACTGACGTTCGATCCCGATGGCGCAACCCAAGCCGAATCCGAGGGCGATGCGGATGATGACATCCCAATGGCTCATGACGGGGTCCTGTTCTCTTGCAGTGATTTCGAGGTGCACAAAAGTCGGTGCAACAAGAGCGCCTTCGGGCGCGACCCAGGTCTGCGTTTAGAAGGCGCGGTGCATACTCGGAGGTTGACTATCGGTCATAGTCGCGTCACCTCCTAGTCGTAGGCGCAAAGCGCACATGAATCACTGCTGAACAAAACGCCATCATTAAACACCCGCCACCAGCGAGCGGCAAGATGTCCCGTCGCTTCGTGGATATTCCACACCGCACTCCACACGGGACGGCAGGATTGGTGTGTGTTCTTCGATCTGAGCGTGCGAGATTTTCTGGACCGTGCGGAGCTGGTGTACCCCGACCGCATCGGTGTTGTCGACGAGCCGGTGCAACCGGCGCAGTCCTGGGGGGAGGTGACCTACCGGCAGCTCGCCGCGCGGGCACGTGGACAGGCCGCCGTGCTTGACAGTTTCGGGGTCGGACCGGGGGAGCGGGTGGCGATTGTCTCGCAGAACAGCGCCCGGCTGCTTGCCTCGTTCTTCGGGGTCTCCGGATGGGGACGCATCTTGGTGCCCATCAACTTTCGGTTGGCCCCCGCCGAGATCGAGTACATCGTCGAACATTCGGGAGCGTCGGTGCTGATGGTCGACCCGGAGGTGCGGGGCCTGCTGGACACCGTGCGGACAAGACACAACTTTGTGTTGGGGCAGGACGATGCGGCGATATTCGGGGAGCTGGAGTCGCGTGACCCTGCCACCCCTGATCCCTGGTTGTGTACCGAATCGGCCACTGCCACTCTGAATTACACCTCAGGCACGACAAGTCGCCCCAAGGGCGTGCAGCTCACGCATCGCAATATCTGGATCAACGCCGTCGTATTCGGGTTGCATGCCACCTTGCGCGACGATGATGTGTTGCTGCACACACTGCCGATGTTTCATTGCAACGGATGGGGCTGGCCGTACGCCGCGACCGGCATGGGCGCGCGGCACATTGTGTTGCGCAAGGTCGATGGCGATGAGATTCTGCGGCGTGTCGAAGCGCACGGCGTCACCGTGATGTGTGCGGCGCCAACGGTCGTCGACTCCGTGCTCGACGCCGCGGCACGGTGGGAGGGGCCGATTCCCGGACGCGATCGGGTCCGCATCATCGTTGCCGGCGCGCCACCGCCGACGCGCACCATCGCCCGGGTGCGTACCGAACTCGGCTGGGAGTTCATCCAGATCTACGGGCTCACCGAGACGGCGCCGCTGATTACCATGAATCGCTTTCGCTCCGAATGGGCCGGACTCGACGAGCACGAGCAGGCCCGCATGTTGGGGCGCGCAGGTGCCCCGGCAATCGGTGTGCGCGTCGGCGTCGCCGAGGATGGTGAGGTGCTCACCCAGTCGAACACGAACCTCGACGGCTATTGGGATCAGCCGCAGGCCACTGCGGAGGCATTGGCGGGCAATTGGTTTCATACCGGCGACCGCGGGTCGGTGGACAACGGATACCTGACCATCTCGGATCGCAAGAAGGACATCATCATCACCGGCGGCGAGAATGTCACCTCGATCGAGGTTGAGGACGCGTTGGTGTCGCACCCCGCGGTTCGCGAGGCCGCCGTTGTCGGCGTCCCCGACCAGAAATGGGGTGAGCTGGTCACCGCGGTAGTGGTGGTGGTCACTCATCTCGATTCGCCGACCGGGTCCGATCTGATCGCGCACTGCCGGGACCGGCTCGCGGGATACAAGTGCCCCAAGCGAGTCGAGTTCGTCGACTCCCTACCCAGAACGGCCACCGGGAAGGTCCAGAAGTTCAAGCTCCGGGATCAGCTCGCGCGAGACTAGTTCGCAACTCGCCCCTTTGGTACCCCGGTTTTGTCACGATCTAGTGACACGATGGGCTCTATGAGGCAAAGGATCCTTGTTGTCGACGATGACGCGTCATTGGCCGAGATGCTCACCATCGTGTTGCGCGGGGAGGGCTTCGAGACGGCAGTTGTGAGCGATGGCACCCAGGCGCTCACCGCGGTCCGGGAGCTGCGTCCCGATCTGGTCCTGCTGGACCTCATGCTGCCCGGGATGAACGGTATCGATGTGTGCCGTGTGCTGCGCTCCGACTCTGGTGTGCCGATCGTCATGCTCACCGCCAAGACCGACACCGTGGACGTGGTGTTGGGCCTGGAGTCCGGCGCCGACGACTACATCATGAAGCCGTTCAAGCCCAAGGAACTCGTCGCTCGCATCCGTGCCCGGCTGCGCCGCAACGACGATGAGCCCGCCGAGCTGCTGAACATCGCGGGCATCGACATCGACGTACCTGCGCATAAGGTCACGCGCGAGGGCGAGCAGATCTCGCTGACCCCGCTGGAGTTCGATCTGCTGGTGGCGCTGGCACGCAAACCTCGCCAGGTGTTTACTCGAGATGTGCTGCTCGAACAGGTGTGGGGTTACCGGCACCCGGCCGACACCCGGCTGGTGAACGTCCACGTGCAGCGTCTGCGGGCCAAGGTGGAGAAGGACCCGGAGAATCCGACCGTGGTGTTGACCGTTCGAGGAGTGGGATATAAGGCCGGACCCCCGTGATCTTCAGCTCGAAGCGGCGCATTCAGCGGCGATCGGCACCACTGGTACGCGGACTGAAGGCACTGAGTCGAGCGGTCGGGTTCACCTGGCGCCGTTCCCTGCAGGTGCGGGTGGTGGTGTCCAACCTGGCGCTGTCCTCTCTGGTCATCCTGATTCTGGGATTCGTGCTCACCAGCCAGGTCACCGACCGCATTCTGGAGTCGAAGATCCGTGTCGCCACCGAGGAGATGGAACGCGCGCGGGTCATCGTCAGTGACGATGTGGGCGGCGAGGAAACGCGGTCGCTGCAAAGCAGCCTGGAGTTGGCTCGCAATCAGTTGCTGAACGGCAGCAAGGGGTCCGAAGGCGGCGGCGCCGGGGCGTTTGACGCGGTGCTGTTGGTTCCCGGCGACGGTCCTCGCGAGGCGACCTCGGCGGGGCCGGCCACCCAGATTCCGGGCCCACTGCGTGAATTCGTCAAGGCCGGCCAGGTCAGTTACCAGTATTCGACCGTCCACACCGAGAACTTCTCGGGCAAGGCGCTGGTCATCGGCTCTCCAACGACCTCGAAGGTGACCGCGCTCGAGCTGTATCTGGTCTTCCCGCTGTCCAATGAGGAAAGCACCATCTCGTTGGTGCGCGGCACCATCGTCACCGGTGGTGTGGTGCTGCTGGTACTGCTGGCCGCAGCGGCGCTGCTGGTCGCTCGTCAGGTGGTGTTGCCGGTGCGGTCGGCGTCGCGCATCGCCGAACGATTCGCCGAAGGGCATCTGTCCGAACGCATGCCGGTGCGCGGCGTCGACGACATGGCGCGGCTCGCGGTGTCGTTCAACGACATGGCCGAAAGCCTGTCGCGTGAGATCACGCAACTGGAAGAGTTTGGAAATCTGCAGCGCCGCTTCACCTCTGACGTGAGCCACGAACTGCGCACACCGCTCACCACCGTGCGGATGGCGGCCGACTTGATCTATGACAACCGGGAAGAGCTCGACCCCGCGTTGCAGCGTTCGGCCGAGTTGATGGTCAACGAGCTCGATCGGTTCGAGACGCTGCTAGCCGATCTGCTGGAAATCTCGCGGCACGACGCCGGTGTGGCCGAGCTGGCGGTGGAACAGGTGGACCTGCGCGAGACCGTGAAGGCAGTGGTGGCCTCCGTGCAGCATCTGGCCGACGAGCTGGACACCTCCGTCGTGCTGGACATGCCCGACAAAGAGATCATCGCCGAGGTGGATCCCCGTCGCGTGGAACGCATCCTGCGCAACCTGGTAGCCAACGCGATCGATCACAGCGAGCACAAGCCAGTCACTATCCGAATGGCCGCCGATATCGACAGCGTGGCGGTCACCGTGCGCGATCTTGGCGTCGGCCTGCGGCCCGGCGAGGAAAAGCTGGTGTTCAACAGGTTCTGGCGCGCGGACCCGTCGCGCAAGCGGCATTCCGGGGGCACCGGGCTGGGCCTGGCCATCAGTGTCGAGGACGCCCGATTGCACCAGGGCCGTCTGGAGGCGTGGGGTGAACCCGGCAATGGAGCGTTGTTCCGGTTGACGGTGCCGTTGGTACGCGGACATAAGGTGACGACGAGCCCGCTGCCGTTGAACCCGACCAGCCGGCCGAGTTCGACAGCGCGCCGCGCGACTTCACGGGGAGGACCTCATCCCGGCGAACAAGAGACCACACCGATGCGCACCTCGAGTCCCAAGATCGAGCGTGTGCGGGAGTCGTCGGGCGGCCGGACGGGAGATCCATCGTGATGCGCCGCAAGGTGGCCGCGATCCTGGCCGCGGTGGCGCTCGTGGTGTCCGGCTGTGCGGGGGTGCCCACCTCGTCGTCGCCGCAGGCCATCGGCACGGTGCAGCGCCCGTTGCCGCCCGGGGTGCCGGCCCCCACGCCGGGTATGGAACCGGAGACGGTGCTTCGTGAGTTCCTGAAGGCCACCGCCGAACCGTCCAACAGGCACCGGGCCGCACGCCAGTTTCTCACCGAATCGGGTTCGCGGACATGGGATGACGCGGGTGACGCGGTGCTGATCGAGTCGCCGGTGTTCGCCGACCAGCGCGGCGTCGATCGGTGGACCATCAATGTGCGCGCGAACAAACTGGGCACCCTGTCCGATGTCGGGGTTTTCGAAACCGCCCAGGGCGACGTGCAGGATCCGCAGTTCACGTTGGTAAAGGTCAACGGGGAGTGGCGAATCGACTCGCTGCCCAATGGGGTGTTTCTGGACTGGGCGCAGTTCCAGACCACCTATCGTCGCTACACCGTGTACTTCGCGGACCCGGCCGGCCGCACCGTGGTGCCCGATCCGCGGTATGTCGCGGTCGCCGATCCCGACCTGCTGGCCACCGAGCTGGTGTACAAACTGCTGTCCGGCCCGCGCCCGGAACTCAGTGGCGCGGTGCGTAATCACCTGAGCGGCCTGCGGCTGCGCGGCCCGGTGACTCGCGCCGATGGCAGCCGGGTCGATGTGGGCCGTGGCTACGGCGGCGTGCGGGTGGAGCTTGAAGGTGACTTGACACCCGACCAGCGGACCCGGCAATTCCTTGCCGCGCAGGTAATTTGGACGTTATCGCGGGCCGGCATCGCCGGACCGTATGTGCTGCAGGTCAATGGGGCTCCGCTTGATGAGCAGCTGGCGCAGGGCTGGAGCACGCAGAATGTCGCATCAACGGACCCGGGCGCGTCGGAAGGTGCGGGGGTGGGCCTCTACGGGCTGCTGAACGGATCGCTGGTGTCCGTTGATCGCGATACGGCAGTGCCGGTACGCGGATCGTTTGGTCAAGTGGGAAACCAGGTTTCGGCGGCGCTGTCACGCAGTGGCCGTCAGGTGGCCTCGGTGGTACGGGTGCAGGCCGGTGATGACCCGCAGATGTCGATGTGGGTGGGCGCCAATGGTGCCAACGGCAGCGAGGCGGTCGGCGGCAAGACGTTGACCCGCCCGACCTGGGCGCTCGATGACGCGGTGTGGGTGGTCATCGATGGTGGGCGCGTGGTCAGGGTCATCCAGGAAGCCACCACGTCCATGGTGGCGGTGCTCCCGGTGGAATCCTCGGCAGTGGCACAGAAGTACAAGGGATTGATCACCGAGCTGGCGTTATCGCGCGATGGCACCCGGGCCGCCATGATCATTGACGGCCAGGTGATTCTGGCGACGGTGGTGCAGACCGACAGCGGTGACTATGCCCTGGTGCATCCGCGGCGCCTGGGTTACGGCCTGGGCAATTCGGCGGTGTCGCTGGCGTGGCGGACAGGTGACGATATCGCCGTGGCCCGCAACGACGGATCGCACCTGGTAGCCAACGTGAACCTTGACGGAGTGAACTCCGATCTGGACGACCGCAACCTGTTGACGCCGGTATCCACGATCGTGGCCTCGCCGTCGATCATCTACATCGCCGACACACGCGGCGTGCTGCAGCTGACGGGGTTGGGTACCCCCGAGGAGCGGTGGATCGAGGTGCGTCCGCTCATGATGCCCCAGACGATTCCGGTGCTTACCGGCTAGTTGTCGGGGATCATCTCCGTGACAAGCAGCGCCTCGGGAATTCCGAACGCGTCCACCAGGGTTGCCAGGTGCGGGCGCAGTTCTTCGCACAGCTGGTTGACGCCGCGCCGGATCGCCTTCGCCCGTTCGGTCGAGACGTGCCGGTGCATGAGGAACCACGACAGGTCGGCTTCTAGCGCGCTGTAGACAAACAGGTCGCACAGCTTCTCCAGCAGCTCCTGTGCCGACTTGCTGTCACAGCTGTCGATCGCCTCGATGAAGGCTTCCAGCACCACTCGCTCGGTGTGCGCCGAGCCCACCTTGAGGATGTGGTCCTGCGCGGAGTTGAAGACCTCGAAGGGGTCCTCATCATCGGACTGGGCGCGTTGCATTCGGGTGGCCGCCGTGCGCAACAGATGATCTTCACGGTTGCGCAGCAGCCGCAGCTGGGTGCCCCTGTTGCTCAGATCGGATTCCTCCACGTCCTCGTCGGACGAGTCCAGGATGGTCTGGATGACCTGCCGGGCCGCGGACCGTTCCAGGATCACGTCGCGGGCCATGCCGGCGATAAACCGGGTCCAGCCCACCGCATTGAGACCGCGCACGTCCTCGGCGTAGGCCGACAGGAGTTCCTTGGCCACCAGCTGGGTGAGCACCGTGTTATCGCCCTCGAAGGTGGTGAACACGTCGATATCGCGGCGCAGGATGGTGAGCTGGTTGGCATCGAGGTAGCCGGCGCCACCGCACGCCTCGCGACATACGGTGATGGCGTGCTGGGCATGCCAGCTGGTCATGGCCTTCAAACCTGCTGCGGCGCTTTCCAGTTGGCGTTGCCGATCCGCGTCCACCTCATCGGCGGTCTGCACCTCGTGCAGCTCTTCGGTGAGCTCGTTCTGCGCGAAGGCCAGCGCGTACGAGCGGGCGATCAGGGGCAGTAGCTTGCGCTGATGCACCAGATAGTCGGCGATGATCACCTCGTCGTCGCTATCCGGGGTGTCAAACTGCTTGCGGACCAGGGCATACCTTGAAGCGATGGTCAGCGCCTTGCGGGCGGCCGCGCCCGAGGTGGCCGCGACGCTCACCCGGCCGCGGATGAGGGTGCCCAGCATGGTGAAGAAGCGTTTGTTCTCATTCTCGATCGGTGAGCTGTAGGTGCCGTCCTCGGCGACGTCGGCATACCGGTTGAGCAGGTTGGCGCGTGGGACCCGCACGTTGTCGAACACGATGCGCCCGTTGTCCACTCCGGCGAGCCCGCCCTTGTAACCGCAGTCGCTGGTGGTGATGCCGGGCAGATCGTTGCCGTCGGCGTCGCGGATCGGCACCACGAAGCAATGCACGCCGCGCCCCGTCGCCTCCTCGCCGGGGCCACCGGTGACGAGCTGCGCGAAAACCGCTGACACGGTGGCATGCTCGGCGGCGCCACCGATGTAGTCCTTGCGTGCCAGCGAGCCCTCGGAGTTGAGAATGAAATCTCCCGTCTTAGCGTCGTAGGTGGCGACGGTCTGTAGGGCCTGCACATTGGAGCCGTGGCCGGTCTCGGTCATGCCAAAACAACCGAGCACGTCAAGATTGATCAGGGGGACCACATACTGCTCGTGATGGGCTGCGGTGCCTAGGTTTTCGATCGCGCCACCGAAGAGGCCCCACTGCACACCCGCCTTCACCATGAGCGAGAGGTCTGCGTATCCGAGCATCTCGATGCCGACGATCGCGGCCCCGACATCGCCGGTGCCGCCGTGCTCCTTGCGGAATCCCGCGTGTGGCAGGCCATGTGGCACCAGTTCTCGCATGATCCGCAGTGATCGCGCGCGTGATTCTTCGAGAGTCAGTGATGGGTCGGGGAGTAGGTCGGAGCGGTTGAGGTACTCGCGTGCGGCGTCGCGGATCGGACCGAATCGTCCGTCGAGCGCGACGCGCAGGTTTGAGGTGAGAACTTCGGGATCGGCAGGTGCTGTCCGGGTCTCCATGAATACGAGCCTAGCCAAGGCCGGTCGACTCCCCGGCGTTCTGCGGCATCCTCCTTGCATTTACCGACCACTGGTCTAACATACCGACCGATGGTCTAATTGGGCTTTCAGGGAAGGAACTCGCGGCATGAATACTGCGTCCGCCGTCATCGATCCGTCGTCGCGTACCCGTGCGTTTGCGCGGGTCATCGGGCCATTCGTTGCCATCGTCACCGCGATCATCGCGGCGCGTGCGGCGGACCTCAGCTTTCTGGGTGACAGCTTCTTCAGGGAGCCGATGTGGTCGTGGCTGTTCGGCGCCCTGCTGCTGTTTTGCGGGCTGATGATCGTCGCCTTCCATCAGTTTTGGCGCGGGGCGGCGGCGGTGATCATCTCGTTGTTCGGCTGGTTTCTGGCATTGCGGGGATTCGTGCTGCTGGCGTTTCCGCACGTGATGCAGGCAGGGGTGGACGCGTCGGTGCCCGCCGTCGGCGCGGTTCGTGGCTTCTTCCTGTTCATGGCGTTGGTCGGTCTGTACCTGACCTACGTCGGCTGGATCAGGAAGCGCTGACCGTGCCGCGTGTGGTGAAACATCCGGACCTGCGCCGGGCCGAGGTACTCGATCTGGCGCTGGCCCTGTTCTTGGAGCGCGGATACGACAAAGTGAGTCTGAACGATCTGATCGCAACCTCAGGAATGTCGAAAGGCGCTTTTTACCATTACTTTTCGTCAAAGGAAGCGCTGGTATCCGCGCTCGCCGAGCGCAGTGCGGACCAGGCGTTCGAGGTATTGCGGGCAGTCTTCACGCAACAGGGCAAGGGCGCGCTGGAGCGGCTGAATTCCGGATTGCGCGCCAGCTACGAAGTGAAACTGGCGCTCGGCGCGCCCGAGAGCATCGCGGCGATGGCCTCGATGATGCGCCCGGAAAATCAGTCGCTGTTGCGCAGGATCTCGGCGATATGGGAGAGCAAGTTCCGTCCGGTGCTCACCGAGGTGATCGCTCAGGGTGTCAGCGAGGGAGTGTTCGACACGTTCGATCCCGAGGGCGTCGGGGACATGATCCAGGGCCTGGCGGCCACCATGGGCACCACCGTGCAGCGGATCCTGGAGGCGCCGGACGCACAAACGCGGTCCGAGGTGATTGATGCCGCGGTCCTGCGGCAGCGTCTCTACGGCATCGCTACCGATCGGATTCTCGGGTTGCCGGACGGAACGATCGAGGTGCTGGACCGCGGCCAGATCGAAACGCTGGTCGCGGCGCTTTAGCACTGGGTCGGCACAGCGGGGAAGGAATGTCGGACCCCACGCGCACAGTGATCGCATGCTCGATCTGGTGCTCCCACTGGTCTGCGGCGGTTGCGGTGCACCGTCGGTCCGCTGGTGTGAGGCGTGTGCGGTTGCGTTTGCGGCAGAGCCCGTGGTGGTCACGACACGGGTCGATCCCGGTGTGCCGGTCCTGTCGCTCGGAAGGTACGCCGGGGCCCGACGGCATGCGATCGTGACGATGAAAGAGCGCGGCCGCCGCGATCTCGCGGATCCGCTCGGAATGGCGCTTGCGCGGGGAGTGGCGCAGCTTCTGCAGTGGCAGCTGATCGAGTGTCCGGTGACGCTGGTGCCGGCTCCCACGCGATGGGCTGCCGCACGCGGCCGCGGCGGAGATCCGGTGACCGCCGTGGCCACCGTCGCCACCCGGATTGCGGGAGTGCGGGTGGCCTCTCTGCTGCGCATGAAGATGGGCGCACGGGATTCGGTTGGACTGTCCATTTCCGCCCGGCAGCGCAATGTGTCCGGACGCGTCGCGTTGCGCCGGGCCCGGAAACCGGACACGGAATTGGTGCTGGTGGACGATGTCGTGACCACCGGCGCCACTGTTACCGAATCGGTCAGAGTGTTGAAATCGGCGGGATTTCGAGTCGCTGCCGTGCTCACGCTGACGTACTCCTAAAGATCGTATGACGATCTCGAAACGACTCTCACGAATCGGTGGCAAGGCGAGTGAACACGGACTACCGTCGGGGCCAACAAGCTATGAACGTTCCGCGTGAGGGTGGTCAAACCTCCCTCCAAACTCGGAACGCCTGCTTCCCGTAGCGCGGAGGAGGTGGTTGCCAACCCCAGCGCCGGCGGGCTGCCGTCTCAGCGTTTCAGGCGACTCCGGCGTACTTCAAATATCAAACATGCGCGCCGCCAATATCTTTAGTCCCTAGCGGACGGGTTCAGCGCAAGCGCACAATCAGTACCGGAGGTATGAGTTGTCAAGCACATCAAAGGCATCCGTTGTACTCGAAGACGGGGAACGGACAGCCCAAGCCGATGTCGTGGTCAAGGGCCGAAACGTAGAGATCCCCGACCACTTCCGAATCTTTGTGAACGACAAACTGTCCCGTCTGGAACGTTACGACAAGACCCTTTACCTCTTTGATGTAGAACTCGAACACGAACGCAATCGTCGCCAGAAGAAGAGTTGTCAGCGCGTGGAGATCACCGCGCGGGGCCGCGGACCGGTTGTCCGGGGCGAGGCATGTGCCGACACATTCCACAGCGCACTCGAAGCCGCCGTTGCCAAGCTGGAAAGCCGGCTGCGCAGAGGGCTCGACCGCCGCAAGGTGCACTACGGAGACAAGACACCGGTATCGCTCGCCGAGGCCACGTCGGTGTTGCCGGCCGATGCCTTTGCCCCGCCCAGCGCGGTGAACGGCGCGCACAGTCACAACGGCGCCGAGCTCGATGACGGGCAGGGCCCGGGCCACATCGTGCGAACCAAGGAACACCCGGCCAAGCCGATGACAGTGGACGACGCGCTGTACGAGATGGAATTGGTCGGTCACGACTTCTTCCTTTTTCACGACGAGTCGTCCGGTCGCCCATCGGTGGTGTACCGCAGGCACGCGTATGACTACGGCCTGATACGCCTCGGGGAGTAAGGGCGCGCGGTCACCGCGCAGAAAATCCCCGCACCGGACCGCAACCGGTGCGGGGATTTTTCGTAGCGCGAGCGGTCAGGTTGTCGCGGTGCGGATTTGGCGTAGCGCCTCGGCAAGATCGGATACCGCGGGGGTGGCCAGCGCGAGCCGTAGTGCGTTCGGCGCATGCGGCGTGGTCGAGAACGCGTCGGCCGTCGACACCATGATGCCGCGCTCGGCAAGTTCGCGGGCCACGACGTCACGGCGTGCGTACTCGGGCAGCACGAGCCAACCGGAATACGACGAGGGATGGGCCCGGTAGTCGAGCCCCGCCAGCTCGGTTCGGGCGATGAGCTGCCGTAGGCGGGCATCCTCGCGGCGCAGTTTCTCCAGCCGCGTGACCGTGCCATCGGTCAGCCAGCGGGTGGTCAGTGCACTGGCGATGGTCGAAGCGCCCCAGCTCGTCGCGCGCAGCGATCGGATCAGCGCCGGGCGCTGGGCCTCGGGAGTAACGACATATCCGATGCGCAGCCCGGAGGCGAGATTCTTGGACATGCTGCCGACGTAGAACGTGCGCTCCGGAGCGATGGTCTGCACGGGTGCGGGCGCCTCGGGCTCCAGAAACGCGTATGTCGCGTCCTCGATGATCAGGAAGTCGTGACGCGCGGCCAGCACGGCGATGTGTTCACGTGCGCTCGTGCTCAGCGTGTAGCCCAGCGGATTGTGCAGTGTCGGAATGAGGTACAGCACGGAGACCGGTCGCTGCCCGCACAGCCATTCCAGATGGTCCAGGTCCATGCCGGTGGTGTCGCCGGTGCACACCGGGGCCAGCTCGAGTCGGCGGGCGGTGGCCAGCAGTTTGATGCCCGGGTAGGTGAGTGCGTCGACGGCCACGACCGCGCGCGGGTCGGTCAGGGCCGCCAGGACAGCATCCAGCCCCTGCTGTGCCCCACCGGATATCAGCACGCTGTGCGGCGCCACATCGATACCGCGATCGAGCAGGTAGGTGGCGATCGCGGCTTGGTCGCGACTGCGCCCGCCCGGCGGCTGCTGATGCAGCAGGCTGCTCAGGGCGCCCTCGGCGGCGAGCCCGCGCAGGGCTTGCCGTAGCTCGTCGTCCTGTCCCTCCGATAGTGGTTGGTTGAAGGAAAGATCCGCGGTGCGCCGGCCGGCCGCGATCCGGGTGGGCTCGGGCCCGGCGAAACCGCTGAGATCGCGGACGAATGTGCCGCGTCCGGCTTCGCCTACGACGAGCCCGGCCGCCGTCAGGTCGCGGTAGACCCTGCTGGCGGTGGCGACAGCGATGCCGTACCGGGTGGCGAGCGCGCGATGGGTCGGCAGCCGGGTTCCCGGGGGCAACGCCCCGGTCCGGATCTGCTGGGCGATCTCGTCGGCAACCGTGGCATGACGTTGAACGCGCACGCGGTCTCCCAATTGTGGTTAGGACAATTTGTTGATTGCACTAATTTACCCACCTACCGTCGACGCGTGACGATCGAATTCCCGAGCCACATGCGCTACCCGACGGCCATCTCGCAGTTCCTCGACTTCGAGATCGTTGCCGCCGACACCGGTACCGCCTCCGTGCGCGTGGAGACGGATCCGGCCAGGCACGGCAACCAGCAGGGCACCGTGCACGGCGGATTTCTGGTGGAACTGGCCGACGCCGCGATCGGAACCGCGCATTCCACCCTGATGGCGCCGGGGGAGACATTCACCAGCATCGATATCCGTGCCGCCTTCCTGCGGCCGGTCTGGGCCGACACCCTGATGGCGACGGCGCGCCCGTCGCACTCGGGCCGCACCATCACCCACTACATCTGCGAGGTGACCCGCGGCGACGGGAAAGCGGTGGCCTCGGTGACCAGCACCGTCATGACGCTGCGCGGTGACCGGGCGGCTGGGCGATAGGAGGCAGTGGCGCCCGTCCCAGCACTTCCTCGACGGCCAACCCGATGGCGAGCAATCTGCCGTCAGAACCGATGGGCCCGTCCAGCTCAAGGCCGATCGGCAGCCCGTCGTGTGTTGTTCCGCCGAACAGTGACAGGCCGGGTACTCCGGCCAGTGCACCCGGAACAGTGTTGCGGCCGTACTGCATCTCGCGGGCTTGGCTCGGGTGCCCGGCCAAGTTATCGAACGACTCCGCGGGCAGGGCCGTGGTGGGGAAGATCAGTGCGTCCAGGCCATGCTCGTCGGCAAGTTGTCGATACCTGCGCTGCAGCCGCGGTCGATGTGTGGTGAGGACTTCCGGGCCGTCGGGATCGGGCTGTGCCGCGACTGCCGACGCCAGCAGCTCACGCACATTGCGGTTCACGGCCTCGGCGGCAATCCGGTCCGGTGTCACGTCCGCGATGGCGGAGGCCTCAAGGTAGGCCTGTACCGCCGCGCGCCATTCGAGGGGCAGCACGGCGGGGAACCACTCTTCCCGCGCCGCGATGGCCTCGGGGAAGTCGACGTCGACCACTGTGACTCCCGCTGCGGTCAGGGCGTCCAGGGCAGACCGGGCCGCCGCCTCCAGCCGGGCGTCGAGCCCCGCCCAGAACTGACGCGGGATCCCCAGGCGCACGTCCGCCAGCTTCGCGGCCGGGCCGTGTGCCGCACCCGTGATGGTCGCGTCGAGCAGTGCCACATCGGCGACGGTCCTGGCCAGCGGTCCCACGGTGTCCAGGGTGAAGGTGATGGGGAGTACGCCCTCAGTGGCATAGCGGCGGTCGGTGGTGCCGTCGCCTACCGACGGGCGCAGGCCCACCAGCCCCGACAGGGCGGCCGGAACCCGGACCGAGCCGCCGGTATCGGTGCCCAGCCCCGCAGGGGCGATGCGGCCCGCGATCGCCGCGGCCGTGCCGCCGGAGGAGCCGCCCGTGATGTGGTCGCGACGGTACGGATTGCGCGGTGAGCCGGGCGCGCCGTCGTTGATGGTGGTGAAGCCGAGCGCCAGCTCATGCAGGTTGGTCTTGCCGATCGCGATGGCACCGCCCGTCAGCAGGGCCTGGGCCGTCGGGGCGGTTTCGGCGGGTCGCGCCTGCCGTAGCGCGGGGGTGGCGCCGGTGGTCGGCCAGCCCGTCAGGTCGATGTTGTCCTTGATGACGATCGGCAGTCCGGCCAGCGGAGGCAGCGCGCGCCCGGCGGCCCGTGCCTGATCCACCGCGGCCGCGGCGCGAAGTGCGGCGTCGCCGTCCACCGCGATGAACGCGTTGAGGTCGGATTCGGCAGCTGCCCGGGCCAAGGCGCTGGTCAAGACATCGACAGCCAGGAATTCGCCCCCACGGATGCCGTTGACGACCTCTATTGCCGTCAATTCCCACAGTTCTGTCACGCGCTGGAGAGCGCCCAGTGGGGTCCACTTATTCCGGCTCAGCGTGCGCCGAAGCGCACACTGGGCAGACATGGGACGGTGCGGCTTGGGGCGACGCCTACGATGGGACTCGCTGAATCTGACAACTCCTAACGAGTACAGGGGATATTGACGTGCTGTCGAAGTTGCTGCGCCTTGGTGAAGGTCGCATGGTCAAGCGTCTCAAGGGCGTGGCCGATTACGTCAACACCCTGTCCGACGATGTCGAGAAGCTCTCCGATACCGAGTTGCAGGCCAAGACCGGCGAGTTCAAGGCGCGCCTGGAAAAGGGCGAGACGCTCGACGACCTGATGCCCGAGGCATTCGCCGTCGCGCGGGAGGCCTCGTGGCGTGTGCTGAGCCAGCGGCACTTCGATGTGCAGGTCATGGGTGGCGCCGCGCTGCACGCCGGAAACATCGCCGAGATGAAGACGGGTGAAGGCAAGACCCTCACCTGTGTGCTGCCCGCATACCTGAACGCGCTGGCCGGTAAGGGCACCCACGTCGTCACCGTCAACGACTACCTGGCCAAGCGTGACTCGGAGTGGATGGGTCGCGTGCACCGCTTCCTGGGGCTGGAGGTCGGGGTGATCCTGTCGCAGATGACTCCGCTGGAGCGCCGCGATGCCTACAACGCCGACATCACCTACGGCACCAACAACGAATTCGGCTTCGATTACCTGCGCGACAACATGACCCATTCGCTCGACGAGCTGGTGCAGCGCGGGCACGCCTTCGCCATCGTCGACGAGGTCGACTCCATCCTCATCGACGAGGCCCGTACCCCGCTGATCATCTCGGGTCCGGCCGACGGCGCGTCCAATTGGTACACCGAGTTCGCGCGGATCGTGCCGCTGATGGACAAAGACACCCACTACGAGGTCGACATCCGCAAGCGCACCATCGGTGTGCACGAGCTGGGGGTCGAGTTCGTCGAGGACCAGCTGGGCATCGACAACCTGTACGAGGCGGCCAACTCGCCGCTGGTGAGCTACCTGAACAACGCCATCAAGGCCAAGGAGCTGTTCACCCGCGACAAGGACTACATCGTGCGCGAGGGCGAGGTGCTGATCGTCGACGAGTTCACCGGCCGTGTGCTGATGGGCCGCCGCTACAACGAGGGCATGCACCAGGCCATCGAGGCCAAGGAACGGGTGGAGATCAAGGCCGAGAACCAAACCCTGGCCACCATCACCCTGCAGAACTACTTCCGTCTGTACGAGAAGCTCGCCGGCATGACCGGTACCGCCCAGACCGAGGCGGCCGAGCTCAACGAGATCTACAAGCTGGGTGTGGTGTCCATACCGACCAACCGGGCGATGGTGCGCAAGGACCAGTCAGACCTCATCTACAAGACCGAGGAAGCCAAGTACATCGCCGTCGTCGACGACGTGGTGGAGCGGTACGAGAAGGGGCAGCCCGTCCTCATCGGTACCACGAGTGTTGAACGCTCCGAATATCTTTCGCGGCAGTTCACCAAGCGGCGCGTTCCCCACAACGTCCTCAACGCCAAGTACCACGAACAGGAAGCCGGCATCATCGCCGAGGCCGGTCGCCGCGGCGCCATCACGGTGGCCACCAACATGGCCGGCCGTGGTACCGACATCGTGCTCGGTGGTAACCCGGACTTCTTGGCGGACAAGCATCTTCGTGATCAGGGCCTGGATCCGGTGGAAACACCCGACGAATACCAGGAGGCCTGGGACGAGACGCTGCAGAAGTTCAAGGACGCCGCCGAGACCGAGGCCAAGGAGGTCCAAGAGGCCGGCGGCCTGTACGTGCTGGGCACCGAACGTCACGAGTCGCGCCGTATCGACAACCAGCTGCGTGGACGCTCCGGCCGCCAGGGTGACCCGGGTGAGTCTCGCTTCTACCTGTCGTTGCAAGACGAACTGATGCGGCGCTTCAACGGTGCTGCGCTGGAAACGATTCTGACGCGCATGAACGTCCCGGACGATGTGCCGATCGAAGCCAAGATGGTGACCAATGCCATCAAGAGTGCACAGACCCAGGTCGAGCAGCAGAACTTCGAGGTTCGTAAGAACGTTCTCAAGTACGACGAGGTGATGAACCAGCAGCGCAAGGTCATCTATGCCGAGCGCCGCCGCATCCTCGACGGTGAGGATCTGCAGCCACAGATCCAGGAGATGATCACCGACACCGTTGCCGCCTATGTCGATGGCGCCACCGCCGATGGCTACCACGAGGACTGGGACTTCGACGCACTGTGGACCGCGCTCAAGACGCTGTACCCGGTGAGTGTGAAGCCTGAAGAGCTCATCGCGTCCAGCGAGTACGGCGAGGCCGATGAGCTGAGCCCCGACGATCTCAAGGCAGCCCTGCTGGACGACGCCAAGAAAGCTTATAAGACAAGGGAAGCCGAGATCGACGGGTTGGCGGGCGAGGGCTCGATGCGTCAGCTGGAACGCAACATCTTGCTCAGTGTGATCGACCGCAAGTGGCGCGAGCACCTTTACGAGATGGACTACCTCAAGGAAGGCATCGGCCTGCGCGCCATGGCGCAGCGTGATCCGCTGGTCGAGTACCAGCGCGAGGGCTTCGACATGTTCACCGCGATGCTTGACGGCCTCAAGGAGGAGTCGGTCGGCTTCCTGTTCAACATCAACGTCGAGGTCCAGCAGCCGGAGGGCAGCGCAGTCGCCCCGCAGGCAGCGCCGGAGGGTCTAGCCGAGTTCGCTTCTGCCGCAGCGCAGGCCGCTCACGGAGAGTTGAAGGCCAAGGGACTTGACGAGTCGACCCCGGAACTGACCTACTCGGGTCCGGCCGAGGACGGATCGGCACAGTCCCGTCATGAGGGCGGCGCGTCCTCGGCATCGGGTGGTGGCACCCGGCGTGAGCGTCGCGAAGCGGCGCGCAACGCGGGCCGTACCCCCAAGCCGACCAAGTCCCGCCGCAAGCGCTAGGCGTCAGCCGAGCTGCAACGCGACCACAAGCCAGTCGCCGCGCACGGAGTGGATGCGTCCGGCGAACGCCTTGACGCGGCCGCCGCGCTCGAATGTCCCGAAGATCTCCGCGGTGTCGTCCGTGCAACGGCGCACCCGTATCTTGCTGAGCCGTGCCGCGGTGGTGGCGGGGGCGCGGGACGATCGCGCCATCACCGCACTGAGCGGTCCATCGGCGAGTAGTGGCCGCAGTTGCGCTATGGGCCGGCGCCGGTCCATGACTTCCAAGACTCGGCGCATTGCGGCGTCGGCGAACGCAACCGCCAGAGGAGACGGCGACTGTTCGCGCGGATGTGTTTGGCGTTCGATGCCCGTCGGCCGGGCCCGGGATTGGTGCAACCTCGCGGGCCGCGGTGTGTGACAGGCCGCAGGCAGGCTGGCCAGCACGGGCGCCGGTTCGTAGTCGGCAACCCGGGTGATGTAGCGATGAGACATGTTCCCCTCCAGTGAATGAGCCCCCTCATTTGCTCTGCTGGAGAGTCGCAGATCATTGCGGATCATGATCGCACAACAGATGTCCAGGACGCCAGGGTACGGTTGGCAGGACAATCGACACGGCGGTGCCGCTGGGTGCAAGTGGCGAGATTTTTAGGGGAAGGCGGCGCGGATTGTGGTGAGCAGATTGTCCGCGCTCGACGCATCGTTCTACTCCAGCGAGGACAGCTCGACGCCGATGCACGTCGGCTGGCTGGCGATCATTCGCCGGCCGCGCGGTGGCTTTACCTACGAGGAGTTGCTGGCCCTGGTGGAGAGCCGCCTACCGCAAGTTCCCCGCTACCGGCAGAAGGTCAAGGAGATCGGATTCGGCCTGGCCCGCCCGGTCTGGCTCGATGACGTCGACTTCGATATCACTTATCACATCCGGCGCTCGGCGCTGCCGTCGCCGGGCTCCGAAGGGCAACTGCAAGATCTGGTGGCCCGCTTGACATCTCGTCCACTGGATAGGTCGCGCCCGCTGTGGGAGATGTATCTGGTGGAGGGGCTGTCCAAGAATCGGCTGGCTATTTACACCAAGACTCATCAGGCGCTGGTAGACGGAAATTCCGCGCTCAGCCTGGGGCAGGTCATCTTCGACAGGACCGCGCGCACACCGGATTTCGGGGAAGACATCTGGGTGCCCGAGCATGAGCCGAGCACCAGCGAGCTCGTGGCCGGGGCCGTCGCGGAATGGCTGGCGCGTCCCGGCGCCCGCCTGGAAGCGGTGCGCAACACGGTGGCCGACGCCGCGTCGCTGACCGGCGAGATCGGTGAATTGGGTGAGCGCATGGTCAAGGTGGTGCGCACGGCGGCTCGCGGCGCCGCCCCACGAGGTCCGCTCAACCAACGGGTGTCACGCAGCCGCCGGTTCGGTGTGGTGAGCACGAAGCTGGCCGACTACCGCCGCGTGCGCGCCAAGTACGACTGCGATGTCAACGACGTGGTTCTGGCAACAATCGCTGGGGCACTGCGGAACTGGTTGATGAGTAGGGGGGAGCCGGTGACCACCGCTTCGACCATTCGGGCGATGGTGCCCATGTCGGTGTACCGGGACGGTGACCTGGATGTGGGCGGCGAGGGTGCCGCGACCACCGAGGTATCGCCGTTCTTGGTCGATCTTCCGGTAGGCGAGGGCAACACCGTGGTGCGGCTGTCCCAGATTGCTCATGCCACTGAATCACATTCCGCGGCATTCAGTTTGGTGGATGTGCCGAACATGGCGGCGCTCTCCGGTTTCGTGCCGCCTACCATGCACGCGTTGGCAGCCCGCGTCGCGAGCACACTGCCGAACCGCTTGTTCAACCTCCTGGTTACGAATGTGCCTGGGCCGCAGGCCCCGATGTATTTGGGTGGCGCACGGCTGGCGGAGATCTATCCCGTGCCTCCGCTCCTGCGTAATCAGGTGCTGTCGATTGGGCTGACTTCGTACAACGGAGCCGTGTACTACGGGATCAACGCCGACCGTGAGGCGATGCCCGATGCCGACATGCTCCCGGTGCTGATCACCGAGGCGCTCGATGAATTGTTGGAGGCCGCGCAGTAATGCCCATGCAGGTGTATATCCCGGTGACGCTGTCGATGCTGCGCGGTCTGGTGGCCGACGGAGAATTGTGGCCGGTGAACGGTACCGCGTTCGCCGTGACGCCGGCGCTGCGCGAGGCCTACTCCGCCGGCGATGAGGATGAGCTGTCCGAGGTGGCGATGCGCGAGGCCGCGCTGGCCTCGCTGCGGCTGCTGGCCAACGAGGACGGTGACGACGGGTTGCCCGCCCGGCGGGCAGTGCTGGTTGCCGACGCCGAGGAGGCGAAGCTGCGCCCCGATCTGGACGACGCGGTGGTGCGCCTGGCGGGTGCGGTGCCGATATCCGCGGTGGTGGCTGCACACATCGACCTGGCGCAGGCCGAGTCGGATGTAGTGCGGGCGGCCGAGGTGATCGACGCCGCGGACCTGGGGGACGAGGACGCCGAGCTGGTGGTCGGCGACGCACAAGACCATGATCTGGCCTGGTACGCGACGCAAGAACTGCCGTTCCTGCTCGATCTGCTGTAGGCGGGGACGTGGCCGATTGGCCTGTTCCTGACCAGTAACCTACGGTAGCGTAGGTTGCGCCACCGTGAGCGTCTCCTTCATCAATGGAAGGTCATCGGCTGTGAAACTGGCTTCTTGGCTCGACGCGTCCGCCTCGGGCGCACCCAAGTCACGTCATGCGGCGGTAAACATCTTGCGCGGCTTGGCTTCCCGCATCACCACGCCGCTACTGCCGGACGATTACCTGAGCCTGGCCAACCCGCTGTGGTCGGCACGTGAGCTGCGTGGCCGGGTGGTCAGCGTGCGCAAGGAAACGAGCGATTCCGCAACCCTGGAGATCAAGCCGGGCTGGGGCTTCCACTTCGACTACCACCCCGGTCAGTACGTCGGCATCGGCGTGCTCATCGATGGCCGGTGGCGCTGGCGTTCGTACTCACTGACCTCGGCGCCGGTGCATGCCGGCGGTTCGGGGCGCACCATCACCATCACCGTCAAGGCCATGCCCGAGGGATTTCTCTCGACGCACCTGGTCAACGGCCTGGAGCCGGGCACGATCGTGCGGCTGGCCGCTCCGCAGGGCAACTTCGTGCTCGACGATCCCGCGCCCCCCGCGATCCTGTTCCTCACCGCGGGCAGTGGCATCACCCCGATCATGTCGATGCTGCGCACCCTGGTGCGGCGGTCGGCGGCGGCAGGCCTGCCGCTGCCCGATGTGGTGCATCTGCACTCGGCGCCCACCGAGCGCGACGTCATGTTCGCCGCCGAGTTGGCGGAGTTCTCCGCGGCGCACCCGTCGTATCACTACCGCCTGCGCACCACGAAAACGCAAGGACGACTGGATCTCTCGTCGCTGGTATCTGAGGTTCCGGACTGGGCGCAACGCCAAACCTGGGCCTGTGGGCCAGAAGGCATGCTCGACGACGCGCAGCGGACGTGGGCCGACGCCGGTCTTTCCGAGCTGCTGCACCTGGAGCGATTCGCGGTCTCGCGCGCCGCGCCGCATGGGCAGGGTGGCCTGGTCACGTTCGCGCGCAGCGACAAGCAGCGTGCCGCGGACGCGGCGACCTCGCTGATGGAGGCGGGGGAGGAGGCCGGGGTGCAGATGCCCTTCGGCTGCCGGATGGGGATCTGTCAGACCTGCGTGGTGTCGCTGGTGGAGGGGCACGCCCGTGACCTGCGCACCGGGGCCGAGTACGAGCCGGGAACGCGCATCCAAACCTGTGTTTCCGCGGCATCGGGCGATTGCGTTCTCGACGTGTGAGGTTAACGGCCTAGTAACCTACGGTGCCGTAGGTTACGCTATCGTAGGCACGAACCGGCGAAGGGAGCTCACGGATGGCGATTTCGGATATCCAGGAATTCGCACACCTCACCGAGGCTGATGTCGAGGCACTCGGACATGAGTTGGATGCGATCCGCCGGGATGTCGAGGAATCGCTCGGCGCAGCCGACGCTCGCTATATCCGCCGCACCATCGCCGCGCAACGCACCCTCGAGCTCAGTGGTCGCGTCCTGCTGGCGGCGAGCAAGAAGCGGTCGGCGTGGTGGGCCGGAGCGCTGACGCTCGGGGTGGCCAAGATCGTCGAGAACATGGAGATCGGCCACAACGTCATGCACGGTCAGTGGGATTGGATGAACGATCCCGAGATCCACTCCTCCAGCTGGGAGTGGGACATGGTCGACCCAGCAGAGCACTGGAAGCAGACCCACAACTACATCCACCACAAGTACACAAACGTGCTGGGCATGGACGACGATGTGGGCTACGGGCTATTGCGCGTCACTCGCGACAAGAAGTGGAAGCCGTTTAACCTGGGCAACCTGGCCTACAACACGCTGCTGATGCTGCTTTTCGAATGGGGCGTTGGCACACAGCATTTGGAGCTGGGCAAGGTCGCACAGGGGCGGGCCGACAAGGAAGAATTCCGTGTCAAGCGCCAGGCGGCGTTGACCAAGATGGGTAAGCAGGTCGCCAAGGATTACGTGGCGTTCCCGGCGTTGAGCGCGCTCTCGCCCGCGGGCAGCTACCGCAAGACGGTCACTGCCAACCTGCTGGCCAATGTGATTCGCAACATCTGGTCCAACGCGGTCATCTTCTGCGGACACTTCCCGGATGGCGCCGAGAAGTTCACCAAACAAGACCTCGAGAATGAGACGCAAGGACAGTGGTACTTGCGGCAGATGTTGGGCAGCGCCAACTTCAACGCCGGCCCGGCGATGCGGTTCATGAGCGGCAACCTGTGCCACCAGATCGAGCACCACCTGTATCCGGACATCCCGAGCAACCGGCTGGCGGCCGTATCGGTGCGGGTGCGCGAGCTGTGCGACAAGTACGACCTGCCGTACACCTCGGGACCCTTCCTGGTGCAGTACGCGAAGACATGGCGGACCATCGCCAAGCTGTCCTTGCCGGACAAGTACCTGACGTACACCGCGGACAACGCGCCGGAGACGCGCAGCGTCAAGATGTTTGACGAGCTGGAGCCGCGTGAGCGGCGTGGGCTGAAGTCCGCGTTCGCCGCCGTCCGTGCGCGGCGCAAGGCCCGCCACAAGGTCTGAGTCATCTCGACGTAAAGGGTGCCCCCGCCGAAACCGGCGGGGGCACCCTTTACGTTCGGTGGCGGCTGGGAACTATCCCAGGCCGGATACGGAGATCCACATGGTGGCCCAGGCGGCGACACCGCAGGCGAAAACGGCTGCCACACTGGCGATTCTACGAACGTAGCTCGTCATCTGTTAACCCCTGACCCTCGTTGGCTGCCTCCGTCGCAGCCACTGATGAAGACGGTAATCGGGGTGTGCTGATATCGCGATTCGAGAAGGCCCCCGCAACCAAGAGTTAGGGCGTTGTTAACACAGAAAGCAACTGGCGAACGGCGGTTACCCGTTTGGCCGATGCGCCCGCCAGCTCGTCGAGGGCACATTCGGGGTCGGCGGGCGGTCCAAGATGCTGACAGCCGCGCGGGCAGTCCTCGATGGCTTCGGACAGGTCGCTGAACGCGGCCAGGACATCGGCGGGCTCGATATGGGCCAGGCCGAATGATCTGATGCCCGGGGTGTCGATGACCCAGCCCGCCGGGTGCAGCGGCAGCGCCACCGACTGGGTGGAGGTGTGCCGGCCCTTGCCGACGCCCGTCACCTCTCCCGTGGCGCGATCGGCCTCCGGCACAAGGCGATTCACCAACGTCGATTTGCCCACCCCGGAGTGCCCCAGCAGGGCGGTGAGACGTCCTGACAGCACTTCCATGATGGGTTCGAGCGGCTCATCGCGTCCCGCCCCGATGACTTGTATATCGAGATCTGCGAATTGCGCCGCGAATGAATCAGGATCTGCCAGATCGGTTTTGGTGAGCGCCAGGATGGGGGTGAGTCCACCGGCATAGGCGGCGATCAGCGCGCGCTCCACCAGGCCGGTGCGCGGCGGGGGATCGGCGACCGCCACCACGATGAGCAGTTGATCGGCGTTGGCCACGAAGACCCGCTCGAACGGATCGGTGTCATCGGCTGTGCGGCGCAACACAGTTCGGCGCTCTTCCAGCCGCACGATGCGCGCCAGGGTGTCGGGGCGGCCGGATAGATCGCCCACCAGGCTGACGGTATCGCCCACCACGATCGGGGTGCGGCCGAGCTCGCGTGCCCGCATCGCGGTCACCCGCTCGGCAGGGTCGTCGTTGAGTACACATCCCCAGCGGCCGCGGTCCACGGTGACCACCATCGCGGGCACCGCATCGGCATGATCGGGGCGGTTTTTGGTGCGAGGCCGCGAGCGTCGGCCCGGACGGATGCGGGCGTCGGACTCGTCGTACTCGCGTGGGCTCAAGAGGCGTGACCGCCCGGTTCCGATGAGCCAATGACGTGATGAGCCCCGGATTGGGCGAGCATGTCCGCCCACATGCCGGGGAAGTCCGGCAGCGTCTTGCTGGTGGTGGCGATGTCGTCGACGGAGACCCCAGGCACTTTCAGGCCGACAAGTGCTCCGGCCGTGGCCATCCGGTGATCCGCGTACGAGCCCCACACGCCTCCGTGTAGACCGGTCGCGACAATCCGTAGTCCGTCCTCGGTCTCCTCGCACTGCCCGCCGAGAGCATTGATCTCGTGGGCCAGTGCCTTGAGCCGATCGGTTTCGTGTCCACGTAGATGGGCGATCCCGCGCAGCGTCGAGACGCTGCCCGGCTCGGCCAGGGCGGCCAGCGCCGCGACGGTGGGGGTGAGTTCTCCGACCTCGCCGAGTTCCAGATCGACACCGCCATAACCGGTCTGACCTGTCACCTCCAGGTGCGTGCCGGTCAACGAGACGGCTTGTGCGAATTGGCGCACCACATCCTCGATCTGGCGAGCGGGCTGGGTGGATTGCTTCGGCCACCCGGTGATGCGCACGGTGCCGCCGGTAGCCAATGCCGGCGCGATGAAGGCCAGCGCATTGGACAGGTCCGGCTCAATCACCCAGTGATGGGCGGGAATTGGCTGCGGATCGATACGCCAGCGCCCGGGAGTGGAGTCGTCGACCGCGATACCTGCCTCACGCAGCATGGTCACCGTCATCACCACATGTGGACCGGAAGGCAGCACGTCCGCGGTGTTTATCGCCGTCAGGCCATGGGTGAACGCGGCACCGGAAAGCAGCAGCCCAGAGACGAACTGTGAGGACCCCGACGCGTCGACACCGACCTCGCCGCCGCGAACCTGGCTGGCGCCGGTGACCGTGAAGGGCAAATGCTGTCCGTCGATATCCACTCCGGTAGACCGCAGCGCGTCCAACAGGGGCGCGATGGGCCGGGCTCGTGCCTGCTCGTCGCCGTCAAAGACGGTGGGTGCGTGGCGAAGTGCCGCCACGGGCGGCAGAAATCGCAGCACCGTTCCGGCAAGTCCGCAGTCCACGGTGGACGGAGCGCCGTCACCGGCCCCGGGTGAGACCGTCAGATCGGTACCGTCACCGTCCAGGGCGTATCCCAGTGCGTGCAGTGCGCCGATCATGAGATCGGTATCGCGGCTGCGCAGTGCGCCGGAGACCGTCGACGTGCCGCCCTCACGCGCCGCCAGCCCCGCGAGCACCAACGCCCGATTGGTTTGGGATTTTGAGCCGGGCATGGTGATGGTCGCGCTGATGGAACCGTCGATCGTCGGTGCCTGCCAGAGTCCGCTCGTCACCGCCCCATTGTCCCGGACGGGCGGTCGCGGTGTCGGCCCCGGGTGGCACCATGGCGATATGTGCGGACGGTACGCGGTGACGATCGACCCGGCGCTGCTGGCCGCGCAGATCGACGCGGTGGACGAGGTGAGCGTGGTGAGTCCGGCGCCGCGGTCGCCTCAACAGCTCCCCACCATCCCGAACTACAACGTCGCACCCACGGATCCGGTGCTCACGGTGGTGGCGCGGCATCATGAGCCCGGCGACACCCCAACCCGCAGAATTCGGGCCATGCGCTGGGGACTGGTGCCCAACTGGGCCAAGGCGCGTGCGGATGGCCGTCCGGAGTCCAAGGGCGCACCGCTGATCAACGCCCGCGCGGAAACGCTCACTACCGCGGCGACGTTTCGCGCAGCGGCCCAGTCCAAGCGGTGTCTGGTGCCGATGGACGGCTGGTACGAGTGGCGCAAGCATGACGGCACCAAGACCGCGTTCTACATGCATGCGGACGATGGGGTGCGGTTGTTCGCGGCGGGTCTGTGGTCGGTGTGGAAACCCGCCGGTCAGCAAGGTCTGAACGCGGCCCCGCTGCTGAGCTGCACGATCGTCACCACCGACGCGGTCGGCCCGCTGCAAGACATCCACGATCGGATGCCGTTGCTGCTCGGCCCCGATTCGTGGGACCGCTGGTTAGACCCCGACCGCGATCTGGATCAAAGCCTGCTGCGCGCCCCGGACAGCACAGCAGGCATCGAAACACGTCACGTGTCCGCGTTGGTCAACAGCGTCGCGAACAATGGGCCAGAGCTGCTGGTGCCCGATGACGGATCTGCCGCTGTGGGGGAGCAGATCACCCTGCTGTGATGGGTGCCGTCACAGCCCGGGTGAGCCGGACCAGGTCTGCCGGAGCGAGCGCCATCTGTAGTCCGCGCTTGCCCGCACTGCACAAGATGCGATCCCAAGTCAGGGCCGACGCGTCGATGACGGTGGGCAGCTGCTTGCGCTGGCCGAGCGGAGAGATGCCACCGACTACATAACCCGAGCTGCGCTCGGCTGCCGCGGGATCGGCCATCGTCGCCTTGGCGCGGCCGAGTGCGGCGGCCGCGGCCTTGAGCGAAAGCGTCGCGGGTACCGGGATGACCGCGACGGCCAGTTCGGATCCGCGATCCAGCGAGATCAACAGTGTTTTGAAGATCTGGTGTGGAACCAGCCCGGAGCCCGTCAGCGCGCGGACTGCCTCATCGCCGAACGCGTGCTCGCCCGCGTGGTGCTCATACGGCAACAGTTCGTATTCGGCCCCGTCGGCAATCAGTGCGGCGACGGCTGGAGTTGCAGCTTTGGCGGCCTTGGAACCCACGACTGGGACAGTAGCGTGCCGGGTCCAGTGAATTTCCAGTTGACAGTCGGGATAGTTTGGGAAATACCCCGGCATGCGTCGGTGTTGAGATGTCTGTCCGCAACGAGCGGACTATGGTCCTCAACACGGAAGGGGTATTGCAGGTGACAATGGCGTGCCTCGAACGTCCGATGTCGGTGCCGATCCGTATGGTCGGTGTCGCTACCGAAAGGACCGCCGTGACAGAGATTGCAGATCCCGCCAATCAGCCGGTTCACGTCGAGAGCGAGGCCGAACGGGTCGCGCGGTTCGAACGCGATGCGCTGCCCCTGCTGGATCAGCTTTATGGTGCTGCCTTGCGGATGACGAGAAACCCCGCGGACGCCGAGGACCTGGTGCAGGAGACCATGGTGAAGGCATACGCCGGGTTCGGGACCTTCAAGGAAGGCACCAATCTCAAGGCATGGCTGTACCGGATTCTCACCAACACGTACATCAATATCTATCGCAAGAAGCAGCGCCAGCCCGCGGAGTATCCGACCGAGGAGATCACCGACTGGCAGCTGGCCGCGAATGCCGAACACACCTCAACGGGGCTGCGGTCGGCAGAGATCGAAGCGCTCGACGGACTGCCTGACGATGAAATCAAAGAAGCGTTGAATAAGCTGCCGGAAGAATTCCGGATGGCCGTGTACTACGCGGACGTCGAAGGCTTCCCCTACAAGGAGATCGCCGAGATCATGGACACCCCGATCGGCACGGTTATGTCGCGGTTGCACCGCGGCCGTCGTCAGCTGCGCGAATTGCTGGCTGAAGTGGCGAAGGATCGCGGCTTCTTGCGCAACAATGAGTTGGCGGAGGGCCGGGCATGACCGACGGTGAACTCAAGAAGAGTCTTGATAAGAGCGGCAACTGCGAGGTATCGGGCTGCGCTGAGGTGATCGCCGAGGTGTGGACCCTGCTGGACGGTGAATGCAGCGCGGAGAGCAGCGCACGACTGCGGCACCATCTCGAAGAGTGCCCCGGGTGCCTGCAGCACTATGGCATCGAAGAGCAGATCAAAACACTCGTAGCCCGCAAGTGCGGTGGAGAAAAGGCACCTGACGGGCTACGTGAGCGTCTTAAGTTGAAGATCAGCCAGACCACCGTCATCGAGCGGCGGGCCGAAAACTCCTAGCTAGCTGTTGGGACGCTTGCCGTGGTTGGCGGCGTTGTGCTTGCGGCTGCGCTTCTTACGACCACGCTTGGCCATGGGAATCTCCTTAGTGATCAAATGGGTTCCGGGTCTGAACCCGGCTGACAAGCCAGCTTCGCAAAATGCGTGCTGGTGTGTGCATCCAGTCTCTCATGCCGGTAAGGGTGGTTGAAAGCGCGGATGCCAAACGTGTGGTTCGATACTGAGGACCGGTAACCGGATGTTGACGAGAGCGAGGTGGCGCGCAGGTGGCCGAGGAAGTACACGCCGAGATCGTGGCCAGCGTGCTGGAAGTGCTCGTCAAGAAGGGTGACGCGATCACTGAAGGCGACACCATCGTCCTGCTAGAGTCCATGAAGATGGAAATCCCGGTGCTGGCCGAGGTGGCGGGAACCGTCGGTGACGTCAGCGTATCCGTCGGTGATGTGATCCAGGCCGGCGACTTGATCGCCGTCATCGACAACTAGAACGCTGCCGCATGTCGACTCTCGGTGATCTGCTTGCCGAGCACACCATGCTTCCGGGTGATGCTGTCGATCACCTGCACGCCGTGGTCGCGGAATGGCAGCTGCTGGCCGACCTCTCCTTCGCGGACTACCTGATGTGGGTGCGCCGCGACGACGACGCCTTCGTCTGCGTCGCCCAGTGCCGGCCCAATACCGCCCCAACCATCATCGATAACGACGCCGTCGGCACCATCGCCAAGATCGCGGATGTCCCGCTGGTGGAAGCGGCCTTCGCCTCGGGTGCCATTGAGCGTGAGAGCGATTCGGAGCTGACCGAACAGGCTTCCGAGCTGAACGTGGAGGCGGTCCCGGTGCGCTGCGGGGATCGGACGGTCGCGGTGCTGACCCACCAGACCGCGTTGGCCTCCCGGCTCAAGAAGGGCACGCTGGAGCGGGCCTATCTGGAGTGTGCGGGCGATCTGCTGCTGATGCTCACCGAGGGCACCTTCCCGAATGTGGCGGACCAGGCGATGTCCCGGTCCAGCCCGCGGGTAGGGGACGGATTCATCCGCCTGGATGTCGCCGGCGGGGTCCGATATGCCAGTCCCAACGCCTTGTCGGCGTATCACCGCATGGGTTTGGCCAGCGATCTGCAAGGCCACAACCTGATGGACGTCACCAAACCGCTGATTTCCGACCCGTTTGAGGGCCAGGAGCTGGCGGCGCACATCCGGGATGTGCTCGCCGGTGGCCCCAGCATGCGGATGGAAGTCGATGCTGGCGGCGCCGCGGTGCTGATCCGCACCTTGCCGCTCATCGCCCGTGGCGCGTCGGAAGGTGCACTGCTGCTGACTCGCGATGTGACCGAGGTCAAGCGCCGCGACCGGGCCCTGCTGTCCAAGGACGCCACCATCCGCGAGATCCACCACCGGGTGAAGAACAACCTGCAGACCGTGGCCGCGCTGCTGCGCCTACAGGCCCGCCGTACCCCCAATGACGAAGCCCGCGAAGCGCTTTTCGAATCGGTGCGCCGGGTGTCATCCATCGCGCTGGTTCACGACGCGCTGTCGATGTCGGTGGACGAAGAGGTCAACCTCGATGAGGTGATCGACCGGATCATGCCGATCATGACCGATGTCGCCACCGTGGACACCAAGGTGCGCGTCTCACGCGAGGGCGCACTCGGGGTACTCGACTCCGATCGGGCGACACCGCTGATCATGGTCATCACCGAGTTGGTGCAAAACGCCATCGAGCATGCCTTCGACGAGGGCGCGCAGGGACAGGTGATCATCAGGGCGGAGCGGTCGGCTCGCTGGCTGGATGTCGTGGTGCATGACGATGGACGGGGATTACCCGAGGGATTCAGCGTGGAGACGTCCGATCGGCTGGGATTGCAGATCGTCAGGACGCTGGTATCGGCGGAGATCGACGGATCGCTGGATATGCGCAGTGACCCCGAGGGTGGAACGAACGCGGTACTGCGGGTGCCGCTGGGCCGACGCGCCCGGTTGATGGCTTAAGTTCGACGACTGGCGAAAGTCCTTGCGCAGCAAAGAACCCGGCACCAATATTGTGCCGGGTTCTCAGGTGCTGCGGCGTTAGACGGCGCTGCGAGCGCGAGCGCGGGCGTTGCGACGCTTGAGGGCGCGGCGCTCATCCTCGCTGAGGCCACCCCACACTCCGGCGTCCTGGCCCGACTCAAGCGCCCAGGTAAGGCACTCGGTGGTCACCGGACAGCGGTTACAGACGAGCTTTGCGTCAGCGATCTGGGCAAGGGCCGGTCCGCTGTTCCCTACGGGGAAGAACAGTTCGGGATCCTCGTCGCGACAGACCGCCTTATGGCGCCAATCCATAGTTGTGCACTCCTTTTTCATCGTGCGCGCCACAAGCGCACGAGATTAATGTTTTTCGGCTGTTAACGCGTGCGTACCAAATGTTTCTGCACTGTTGCTTCCGATCGTTTCACAAGCTCAGCAGAAGTCAATAGCGTGAGTTAACACGTGGTCAATCTCACTCGGGGGTGGCGTGTTCAACCGCCACATTCGTTTGTACTACACTAAGACGATCTACGCCTTGAATCTGGCGAGATTCCCTCATTTTCCCAGGTGGAATGCCGCTACTCGTGAGTAACATCACGGGCTTGGTGAGACTCGACTACGTGAAGTAGTACATCCGATCCGCCCGAAATGTGATGTAGGCCGCGCGCGGCTTGTCAGCCGGCTGGATCTGGAACGGACTGGCGCCCAACACTATTGCGCTGTGAGCAAGACTCAGGGCAACGCGCTGGCGGGTTTTGCCGGCGCCACGACGTCGAGAACGTCGGGTACGGCGGTGAACGTCAGGTCGCTTCGCATGCCGAGAAAATCGCCGTCTACCTGCGTGGCAATGGGTGCCGATGCCCGCACACGCACCCATGCGACATCGTCTTCGCGCAGCAGATGCTTGGCCGCCGGACGATCGGGGCGTGGTGCGCCGACCATGTGACGCACCAGCCGCAGATTCGCCATCACGTTCATGCTCTTGGACGCGAAGACGCCCAAGCCGCTCTCGAATCCGGTACCCGGGTTCGTCCAGATGGCGCGCTCATCGGCGTACGTCCAGGGGTTCGAATTGCTGATGAAGGCGAAATGGATCCCGGACTGCGGCTCGTGGCCGGGCAGCTCGACAGTGAGGGTCGGCTGGCGCCGGGCGGCACGGAAGAAGGCGAGCACCGACCGCGCCACATAGCGCCCCGGGGTGACCTGCTTGCCCTTGTTGCGGTGGGCCTCCATCGCCGCGACGACCTCGCCGTCCAGACCCATGCCCGCGTTGAAGATGAACCAACGCTCACCGCAGTGTCCGAGGGCGATCCGGCGCCATCGCCGCTGTTCACGACGATGTGCGTCCAACAAGTCGACAACCTGGTTGGTGGCCTGCGCGGGATCGGCGGAGATGCCCAGTGTCCGGGCGAACACATTGGCAGAGCCTCCCGGCACAACCGCCACGGCGGGCAGTGGGCCGGGCGCCGGATGACCCGGCTGGCCAAGCAGCCCGTTCACCACTTCGCTGACCGTGCCGTCACCACCGTGCACCACGATGACCGCAGCCCCCTCGTCGGCCGCACGGCGGGCCAACTCGCTGGCGTGCCCGCGATGGTCGGTATGCAGAACTTGCAGGTGCACACGACTTTCCAGCGCATGGGCCAGCAGGTCACGCCCGGCAGCCGTGGTCGAGGTGGCATTGGGATTCACAATGAGGACCGCACGCACGGGGCATGAGCCTAGTCGGATGTTCGTGGTGCAAGCTGCTCATCACTGCCGCGACGAGGCCACCTAGGCTTGCCGGGTGACCGCAGCCGTTCCCAACACCGTTCGCCGCGCCGGAATGATCGTTGCCGGCGAAGGTGCCGTGGGGCTGGTGATCGCGCTGGTTCTGGTGGTGCGCGCCGCCAGCGGCGCCGACCAGCATGTGGTCAACGGATACGGCACCGCCGCGTGGTTCGGGATATTCGGAACCGCGGTGCTGGCCGCCGGTCTCGCGCTCATCACAGGGAAGCGTTGGGGACGGGGGATCGCGGTAATGATGCAGCTACTACTGCTGCCCGTGGCGTGGTACGCGGCGGTGGGATCACATCAGTTCGCGTTGGGTGTGCCCATTGCGATTGTCGCGGTCGCGGCGCTGGTGTTGTTGTTCAGCCCCACCGCGCAACTGTGGGCCGGCGGTGACCAGGCAGGCGCTGACGAACCGGACTAGCGGTCCGAGGCCAGCTCCGCCAATGCCGGCCCCTGCAGCCGGTAGGTGATCCAATCCGACTGCGGTCTGGCACCGAGCGAGTCGTAAAACTTGATGGACGGTGTATTCCAGTCCAGCACAGCCCAATCCAGCCGGGTATAGCCGTTGGCCACGCATTCGGCGGCCAGTGCCGACAACAACGCCTTTCCGAGTCCGCTGCCACGTTGCTCGGGCTTGACGTACAGGTCCTCGAGGTAGATACCGTGGTGGCCGGTCCAGGTCGAGAAGTTCAGGAACCACACCGCGGTGCCGCAGACCACGCCGTCGGCCTCCGCGACGTGGGCGAAAAGGGCTGGGTTCGAACCGAATAGCGCCGTGTGGAGCTGCTCCGTGGTGATCAGGCACTCATCGCGCGCGTTCTCGTAGTCGGCGAGATCCTCGATCAGTCCGACAATGGCCGGGACGTCCGCCGCGGTGGCGCGGCGAATCTGGGTGTTACTCAATCTGGGCTCCTAGTCCTGCCAGTACGGTCCGGAATTTGACCGTGGTCTCAGATAACTCGTCCTGGGGATCGGACTCGGCGACGAGGCCGCCACCGGCGTAGGCGCGGATCGCGGTGCCGCCGGCCGACAACTCGGCGCAGCGGATCGTCACCGCCCAGCGGCCGTCCCCGTTCTCGTCACACCAGCCGACCGCGCCGGCATAGAATCCGCGATTGCCCTCGATACGTGCGATCAGGTCGGCCGCGGCCTCGGTAGGGGTGCCGCACACCGCCGGAGTCGGGTGCAGTGCCAAGGCCAAATCGAGTGCCGTGGTGGAGCTTTGGCGCAGACGGGCGCTGATGGGTGTGCTCAGGTGCCACAGCGCGGCGGTGCGGCTCAATGTCGGTTCCGGAGGAACCTGAACGTCGACGCACAGGGCCGCGAGATCCTCGCGCAGCTGATCGATCACCACGGAGTGCTCGTGACGGTTCTTGTGCGAACCTGCCAGGTCCTCGCCGGTCCGTCGGTCCAGCGATGGGTCGCTGGACCGCGGTGCGGAACCGGCGAAGGGATGGCAGATCACCATGTCGCCGCGGCGCTCCACCAGTAATTCCGGGCTGCATCCCACCATGGTGTGTCCATGGAATTCTTGGCCGGCGGGGGTGAGGTCTACACAGAAACTGTTGGCATCGGGGTCGTTTCGGATCAACCGATGCGTCAGCACCAGCGGGTCTACGGGTGCGTCGGCCCGCAGCTCCAGCACCCGGGCCAGCACGACCTTGGACAGCTCTGCGCCGCCGCGGAGCACCTCGAGGGCCTCACCGACGCGCCGCACGTGCTCGGCAGGCTCCGGTATCTGTTGCGTCACAGTGATGTTTGGCATGGTTCCGTAGAACTCTTGGGGCCCTCCGCGCTGAACCGTGACCGGAACCGTCAGTGCGGCAGGTTCAGCGGTGTCGAAGGGCAGGGCGCCCACCAGCATGTGATGGCGGCCGCGGCCCAGTGCCTCTGCCGCGGCGGAGACATCGTCGTAGACGGCGTCCCGGCCGTATGCGTACAGGGCCTCGGCCGCCCGCGACATCACGAAATGTGGGTGCGCGGGGGAGTCTGTGGCCGTCATGTCAGCTTGACGGTACCGGGTGCTGGTACCCGGTCAGGCCAAGTGCGGCCACCTGACGCTGGCCATGCTCATGGCCACCGATAGCAACCGAGGCCGTGGCCATGCCCAGCCGAGTGCCCTCTTCGAGCGGCAGATCGATCCAGCGGGTCATCAGCGCCCGCGAGAAATGACCGTGACCCACCAGCAGCACATCGCGTTGAGCCAGGTCGGGGGCGATTCTGGCGATCACCCGGTCGGCGCGGATCTGGACCTGGGCCACAGACTCGCCGCCGGGGCAGCCGTGCGTCCACACCAGCCAGCCGGGGTCGCTCTCGCGGATCTGGGGCGTGGTGAGGCCCTCGTAATCGCCGTAGTCCCATTCGGCCAGGTCGTCCCAGACCTCGGCGACGTTCAATCCAGCCAGCTCAGCGGTCTGTATCGCGCGGTGCCGTGGGCTGCTCAGCACCAATGGATCGTTCAGGTCCAGGTCCTTCAGCACCTCCCGGGCCGCCACGGCTTGGGCACGGCCGATTTCCGTGAGATCAAGATCGGTGCGGCCGGTATGTCTGCCGATCTTTGACCACTCGGTTTCGCCATGGCGCAGCAACAACATTCGGTGCAGGGGTGCAGACACAGGTTGATTGTGCCGTACCGACTTCCGTCGTGATCGTGTTCGGCATGCCAGTATGTGGACGTGACTCGGGTGCTGGCGGTAGCCAATCAAAAGGGTGGGGTGGCCAAAACCACGACGGTCGCGTCCCTTGGCGCGGCGCTGGCGCAGGCCGGTAAGAAGGTGCTGCTGGTCGACCTGGATCCGCAGGGGTGCCTGACGTTCTCACTGGGGCAGGATCCGGACCGGTTGGGCATCTCGGTGCACGAGGTGCTGCTGGGGCAGGCAGATATCAAGGAAGCGCTGCTGACCACCACCGAGGATCTGGCGCTGCTGCCCGCGAATATCGACCTGGCCGGCGCCGAGGCGATGCTGTTGATGCGCGCCGGGCGTGAGTATGCGCTGAAGCGCGCGCTCGAATCGCTGGGGGACCAGTTCGACGTGGTGATCATCGACTGCCCACCCTCGCTGGGGGTGCTGACGCTGAACGGGCTGACCGCGGCGGACTCGGTGATGGTCCCGC
This sequence comes from Mycobacteroides immunogenum, assembly GCF_001605725.1. Taxonomy (NCBI): domain Bacteria; kingdom Bacillati; phylum Actinomycetota; class Actinomycetes; order Mycobacteriales; family Mycobacteriaceae; genus Mycobacteroides; species Mycobacteroides immunogenum. The sequence continues at coordinate 4,016,478 of NZ_CP011530.1, read as the reverse complement.
TGCAATGTGAGACGTTGGCGCATCGCGGTGTGGGCCAGTTCCTGCGGACTGTCACCGATGTGCAGCAGATCACCAATCCGGGGCTGACGTTGCTCGGTGCGCTGCCCACGCTGTACGACTCGCGGACCACACACAGTCGCGACGTACTGCTGGACGTGGCGGATCGCTATGAGCTGCCGGTGCTGGCACCGCCGATCCCGCGGACCGTCCGGTTCGCGGAGGCGAGCGCTTCGGGGGCCTCGGTGCTGGCCGGCCGCAAGAACAAGGGAGCACTGGCCTACCGCGAGCTGGCCCAGAGTCTGGTGAAGCACTGGAAGAGTGGCAAGGCGATGCCGACCTTCACCCCGCCTGTCGACTGAATGCGCCCTGCGTTCGGTTCAGATTGACGCTAACCGTGGATCTGATCCGTGACTGTCCGCGAAACTTGCTCACGCGGAGAGTCACGAGGAGCGCAGATGTATCAAGGCCGGAGTACTGCGGCATCGAGGGCGGTCCTGATGGTCGAGATCCCCGAATTCCCCACGGATATGCGTGATCGTGTCTTGGCACTGATGGATGAGTTCGGTGAGTATCTGCGCTACCGGATGCCCGAGGTGACGGTTGCGAAGACCGCCCTGGCCCGGCCAGATGCCGGGCCGGCCCCGCTGCCCCGCGTCGGCCTGAGCATCGACAGGCCTACCCGGCAGGTGATGGCCGACGGTGAGCTGATCGGCCTGGCGTACAAGGAGTTTGAACTTCTTGCCTATCTCGCTCAGCATCCGCGGCGGATCGTCTCGCGTGCCGAGCTCATCGCGAACGTGTGGGACAGCGAGTTCGCCTCCCCGCGCACGATCGACACGCACGTGCGCCGCATCCGGGTGAAGTTGGGGCAGCACGCGATGACGTTGACGACGGTGCGTGGTAAGGGTTATCGATTCGATCCGCACCCGTCGACACGGTTTCGCGGTCAGCGGCCCATCCGGTCGGCCTAGCGCTCAGAACGCGGCGGCCACCCGGTCGCCATAGGCGCGCGCCAGGAACTCGCGTACGGCCCCCGAGTTGAGGGCGCAGGCCAGCGCCCGAATGGGGTGGCTGTCGGCGTTATCGGGCCGCGCGACAAGGTACTCGGCAAATTCTGGATTCGCCGTGTCGCAGTGCAGAGCAGAGGTGAGGTCGATCTGCCGGTCCATCGCGTAGTTGCCGAACAGGAACACCAGATCAAAGTCATTGAGCACGTCGGTGAGGTGTGCGCTGGCAATCTCCTTGAACAGCAACTGCTTCGGGTTCTCGGTGATCGATTCGACGGTCGGCGTGTGTATCTGAGAGTGCCGCAGTGTGATGAGATTCCACTCATGCAGAATGCGCAGCGCCCGCGCCGCGTTGACCGGGTCGCCCGGTAGGGCCACCTCGGCGTAGTCCGGGATGGTCTCGATGGTCTCGATGGAATCCGAGTAAAGCGCGAACGGTTCGATATGCACCGGGGTCACCGCGACCAATTGGTTACCGGTAGATCGATTGAACTCCTCCAGGAACGGTAGATATTGAAAGAAGTTGGCGTCGAGATGCTTTTGCGCCAGCGCCCGATTAGGTTCGTCGAAGGTATCGAACACCTCGATACGCAGGTCAACTCCCGCGACCGCCAGATCGTCGCGTACGTGGTCGAGGATCTCCGCGTGTGGAACGGGAGTCGCTCCCACGCGAAGCACCGATCCCGTGCCGCGAAGTGACCGGACTGTCGCCATGGGTCTCACCCTACCGACCCGCGGCGTGTCCCGACGCCGGTTGTGTTACCGAATGTTACCTCCGGTGAGCGCATGCGTACTGGCCGCTGGGTCCCTGAGATCGCTGCCAATATCGTTCCTCTTCAAGGTAATTAAGTCGACGTTGGGATCTGTCAGTGACGGCACAACACGAACTGTCGGTGGGCGCGGCCGGCGCGCGCGGGGAACCGAACCGGCGCCTGCGCGGCAATCTCGGGGTCCTCGCGGTGGTCTTCATGGTGCTTGCCGCCGCCGCGCCCCTGGGTGTCATCGGTGGTCCGGTGCCGCTGGGCATCGCCACCGGCAATGGTGCGGGTTTTCCCGCCACATTCGTCATCGCGACGGTGGTGCTGCTCCTCTTCGCGATCGGATTCACCGCCATGACACCGTATGTGCGTGAGGCGGGCGCGTTCTTCTCCTATGTCCAGCTAGGGATCGGGACGCCGGTGGCGATCGGCGCGGCATTCGTGGCGGTCGCCACCTACGCCTCGATGGAGGCAGCCGTCTACGGGTTGTTGGGTCCGCAGCTGGGCAGCTTGGTCGGCCTCGTCGGCGGACCGCACCTTTCGTGGTGGGTGTGGGCCCTCGCCGGGCTCGCCGTCATCACCTTTCTCGGCTATCGCAATATCGAACTGTCGAGTCGTGTGCTCGGTGTCCTGCTGGTCGCCGAGATCGTGATCGTGGCAGTTCTCGATGCCGTCATCGTGTGGCGCGGTGGCGATCACGGATTGTCGACGGGTGTGTTCGATCCAGCCGAGATCTTCTCGGGGGCACCGGGTATCGGGCTTCTCTTCGCCATCATCTCGTTCCTCGGATTTGAGGCGACGGCCATCTTCCGCGACGAGGCCAGAGACCCGGACCGGACCATTCCGTACGCGACGTACATCGCGCTCGCGGTTATCGGGGTGTTCTACGCGGTGTCGAGCTGGGCGCTGATATCGGCGTGGGGTGACGAGGAGGCGGTGGCGCGTGCGGCCGGTTCCGGCGACACCATGTTGGTGGATACCGCACATCGGTATCTGGGAGTGTTGGGCGCCGATGCCATCCAGGTGTTGTTTGTGACAAGCCTGTTCGCGTGCATTCTGTCGTTCCACAACGTGGTATCGCGCTATCTCTTCGCGTTATCGGTACGTGGCTTGTTGCCCACGCGATTCGGTCATCCGCATCAGCGGTTCGGTTCGCCGCACATCGCGTCGCTGTGGCTTTCCGCGGCGATCCTGGTGGTGGTGCTGGCGGCCGCGCTGATCGGCCTTGATCCCGGTGCGCAGTACTACACCTGGCTTTCCGGTATCACCACCGTCGGGGTGCTCGCGCTGTTGGTGCTCACCAGTGCCGCCGTGCTGACCTACTTCGCGCGGGACCGGCACGGCTATTCGTTGTGGCGCATCAGAATTGCACCGGCATTGGGACTTCTGGGACTGGTCGCGTTCCTGGCGCTCATCATCACGAATCTGCCTGATCTGGTGGGCGGATCTTCGGCGCTGGCGATCGCGGTGGTCGCGGTCCTTGTCGTGAGCTTTGCGGCGGGCGCGCTACTCGGTCACACACGTGCGCGCCGCGCGCGTCCGCGCGGTACTCGATCGGAGGAAACCGATGTCACTAACCACTGAGCTCGCAGCGGCCACCACTCATGACGAGCTGGCCCGGCGTATCGCGGCGGGTGAGATCACCGAGATCGAGGTGGCCTGGAGCGATCAGTTTGGCCATGCCCTGGGCAAGCGCATCCCCGCAGATCTGTTTCTGCAGCGGGCACTGACAACCGGATTCGGTTTCTGTGATGGTGTCCTTGCCTGGAACACGGAGGCACGTGTCATCGAGAGTCTGCGCCTCACCAACTGGGACAGCGGCTATCCGGATGTCTTCGCGCTGCCGGATCTGTCGACCTTCAAGGACATACCCTGGCGCCGCGGGGTGGGGCACGTGATCTCCGATATCGTCACCCATGACGGGTCACCGTCGCGACTGGACCCGCGTGCTGTCCTGCGGCGCGTGATCGGCAAGCTCGGCGAGCTGGGATACACGGCGAAGGTCGGTGTGGAGCTGGAGTTCTACCTACTGAACCCGGACGGCTCCATTTTTCAGGATGCTATTCAGACCTATTCCCTGGAGAACGCCAACACTCTGGAACCTGTTCTCAGCGACCTGTATTCGACCTTGCGGGCGTTCACCCGGCTGGAGGGCATTCAGACCGAATACGGTCCCGGTCAGGTGGAGGCCAATCTGATCTACACCGATGCGTTGTCTGCTGCCGACGACAGTGCGCGCCTGAAGTACGCGGCCAAGGAGGTGGCACGGCGTCACGGCAAGATCGCGAGCTTCATGCCCAAGCCGTTCTCGGAACACTCCGGCAGTTCGGCCCACCTGCACATCTCCCTGTGGAAGGACGGCGAACCTGCCTTCGCGACGCAGACCGGGCGCGAAAGTGAGACCGGCCGGTACGCCATCGCCGGTCTGTTGGGGCATCTCCCGTCCATCACGCTGTTCGGCGCGCACTCGGTCAACGCCTACCGGCGTTACGCCCCAGGCTCGTTCGCGCCCGCGACATTGACCTGGAGCCGCGACAACCGCACGTCCGCGGTGCGCTCGCTGGTGGAACCCGTCCCGGACGCGACGCGTATCGAGCTGCGCACCGGCGCTTCGGATGCCAATCCCTACTGGCTCGTCGCGTCTGCGCTGGCCGCCGTCGCCGCCGGTCTGCTGGCTCGGCATGAGCCACCGGAACCGCGCACCGGAAATCTCTACGAGGTGGGGGTACGGCTGCCGCAGTCGCTGCACGTGGCCATCGCCCTGGCCAAGAGCGACGACACGATCCTTGAGATCCTGGGTGCCGAATCGGTGCACGACTTCGCCGAGATCGCACAGAGTGAATGGGATGAATACTCGGGCACGGTCAGTGACTGGGAGTTTCGACGTTATCTCACCAACTCATGACCGCCAGTACACGCGCGCGGTTTGGCATCTGGGCTCCTGTATACGGAACCTGGGGTGCCAGAACGCATCCCGACGAGATACCGGACGCGAGCTATCGCCGCACCCGGGATCTGGTGGTGCGCGCCGAAGAGCTGGGTTTTGATTCGACCCTTGTCGCGCAGCATGTGCTGCACCCCGGCGACCTGGAACACGATGTGCTGGAGACGTGGTCCACGCTGGCAGGGGTGGCCGAGGCGACTAGCCACATTGAACTGATCGGCGCCATCAAACCCTTGCTGTTCAATCCGTTGGTATTCGCGAAGGTGGCGGCCAACATTCACGACATGGCCGCGCAGCGGTTGGCGATCAATCTCGTCAGCGGCTGGTTCCTTCCGGAGTTGGCGGCCATCGGTGCCGAGGCCGATCACGATGAACGCTACGCGTATTCGAAGGAATGGCTCGACGCGGTCGGCGCACTGTGGGACGGCATACCGGCCGCCGCCGGGGCCGAGCTGGTCGGCGCGGGCGCCCGGCTGCGGCCCGTCCCGAAGCGCCGCCCACGGGTGTATCTGGGTGGGGAGTCGGAGCCTGCCCGACAGCTCGCCGCCTCCCATTCTGACGTCTTCTTTCTCAATGGGCGACCGCTGGCCGACGCCGAGGAGATCATCGCCGACATGCGCGCACGCGACCGGAATGGCAGGGCCCCATTGGAGTTCGGCCTTTCTGCCTTCGTCATCGCACGGCCGACAGCACGCGAGGCGCAACAGCAGCTCGATTTCCTACAGGGTCTTGTCTCCGGCTCGGGTCAGCGAGATCGCACCACGGGTGCCGATCCCGCGACGGCGATGCTGAAAGTACGTGAGGGTCAGTCGCGCGTCGGGACCAATGGGGGCACCCTGGCGGGCCTGGTCGGCAGCTACGACGAGGTGGCGCACAGGATCGATCAGTTCGCGCGGGCGGGCATCGATTTGTTCATGCTGCAATTCCAGCCGCTGGAGGCGGAGATGGAGCGGTTCGCCGCACACGTCTTGCCGCGGCTCAAGTAACGCCAGAAAGAGGAAGGCTATGACTGCAACGGAATTGGCTGAGGACTCGGTGGTGGGCAGGCGCGTCGTGCTGCGGCCGGTGCTCGCGAAGCTCGGCGAACAGGACGCGTCCTACGAGCTGGATCGGACGCTGCACCACGAGTCGGTCCGCGCGATCGCCGATACAGGTGTACTCGCGCTGCGGGTACCGCGCGGCTACGGCGGGCCTGGCGGTTCTCTCGTTGATGTCGTCGAGACGGTGATCGATATCGCCTCATCGAGTTCCAATGTGGCCCAGGCATTGCGGGCGCATTTCGGTTTTGTGGAGCGGCTGCTGGGTAACCGGGGTGATGACGTGCTCCGGACCCGTTGGTTCCCCGAGATTCTCGCGGGGAAGATTGTGGGAAATGCGATCACCGAGACGGCCGGGCCGAGCCCGGCCGCGTTGGGAACCGTCCTGCGGTCAGCGGGTGATGACCGGTACCGCCTGGACGGCAAGAAGTTCTACTCGACCGGGACGCTGTACGCGGACTTGATCGCAGTGTCGGCGAAACGTGAGGATGGCCGCGAGGTGCACGTGATCATCCCATCGGACCGCGAAGGTGTTGGTCTGCACGACGACTGGGATGGATTCGGCCAGCGCCTGACGGCCAGCGGTGCGACGACGTTCGACTCCGTGGTGGTCCACGCGGACGAGATCTCGCTGGTACCCGAGGATCATCGCTTGGCGCACAGCCAGACCTTTCTGCAGTTGTATCTGACCGCCGTCGCGGTCGGCATCGCCGAGGGCGTACTTCGCGACACGGCCTGGTACGTGCGTAACAAAGCGCGTCCTGCCGCGCACTCGCTGGGACGGGTGGCCACCGAAGATCCGTTCGTGCTGCAGGCAGTGGGGGAGATCGCGGCATGGACCGCCGCGGCCAGTGCGGTGACCCTGGATGCCGCGGCCACGCTCGACGGAGTGGTAGAGGCGGGCCTGATCGATGATCAGGCAGCGATCGGTGCGGCCGCGATAGAGGTGGCCAAGGCACAGCTGGTGGCCGAACGTCTCACCTTGGATGCCGCGCAACGCCTTTTCGACACCGGCGGCGCTTCTGCCACATCTCGCGCGCTGAATCTGGACCGGCACTGGCGCAATGTACGGACCATCGCCAGCCACAATCCCCTTGCCTACAAGGCATGGGCCACGGGCGATTACATCGTGAACGGCACGTTGCCGCCCAACAGTGGATACTTCTGACGATGACTGGTCCCTTGGCTGTTGTGGTACCCCAGAGACTGTCCACCGGTGCGGACCCGCGGATCGTGGCGGCGAACCGGCTGTTCGACCTCATCGTGGGATTGGTGGAAGAGGCCGGTCTCGTCCCCATCGTCACCGATGATCCGGACTACCCGTTGGATGATGTGGGCGGTGTGGTGTTGCCGGGTGGGGGAGACGTCAATCCGCGGCGCTACGGCTGCACCTCGTCGGCGGCTGTTTACGACGTCAATGATGACCAGGACCATCTGGACTTCACGCTGACCGCCAGGGCCCGCGACGCACGGCTGCCGATACTTGGTATCTGCCGTGGTGCTCAGGTGCTGAACGTGGCCTACGGCGGCGACCTACATGTCGACCTGCCGCCGGGATCCGTGGACCACGGCGGTGCGGTGTTCTCTTGGCATCCGGTACATCTCGTGCCCGATACGCGTGTGGGTGCCGCGCACGGAATGGATCAACTCGTGGTGGCGTCCGCGCATCACCAGGCGGTGGCTGTCCTGGGGGCCGGTCTGATACCGACGGCATCGGCGCAGGACGGTCTGATCGAGGCCTTCGAAGCGGAAACCGGTTGGATTGTGGCGATCCAATGGCATCCGGAGGCACCGGGGGTGGCGCGGCATCTGCAGCAGGCGCCCTTCCGCGCGTTCGCCGACGCGGTGGCGCAAACAAGCCTTGGCAAGGTGTCAGCCCAGGGCGAAGATTCGTGAACCGCGCTGCTCCACCACTGTGTTACCGACGACCGCGCTGCTGACGGGGCTCTTCTCGTCGGCAGGGTCTCGTTGCACCGCAATGTTTTTGCGGAACTCTCCGGTGGTCATGTTGAACACGTCGATACCGCCCTCGACGGGGATGAGCAGCTCACCGGCCATGTTGGTGCCTGGTCCCAGCGGCTTTTTGGTAGTGGGTAGCACGAATCTGTAGGACAGATCGGAGGCGCTGAGTACCAGCACCTGACTACCGGTCCACCAGGTGACGACATCGCCGGCCTGCGCGGCGGCATTGGTCTGGGCGATCTCGCCCGGCAGCACCGTCGCGCCGACACGCATGCCGCGGTCGTCGAAGACCACGAGTTCGTTCCGGGTTCCCGGCAGGTAGACGGCCGACCGGGTATCGGCGACCGCGAGCACCTTGGCCGCGGATCCGCGTTCCACCCCGGGCAGCACTGCCGAGTAGAGCTCTTCGGGCTTGTCGTTGTCCTTGGGGGTCGGCTTCTGCAGCGTGAGGCGCAAGGTGGGGTCCTGCGGGCAGGTTTCCAGCACCGCGAGCACGCTGGCCCCGACAGCACCGGATTTCAGCGTGCAGTCCACGCGCGGCTGGCTGTTGGGATTCAGCGGAGCCACCACCCGGCCGTACTCAAGGGTGCGCACCATGTCCGAACGCCACAGTTCGAGGCGGGTGCCGCCGAGCGCCAACACATAGGTGCCGTCGGTCGACAGTGACACCTTCGGGTCATTGGGACTGCTACGCAACGGACCTCGCCGGCCGGTTTGTCCGTCGATCATGGTGACCTGACCGCATCCGCGTGCGTCGCGATAGACCGCCACCGCGTCGTCGATGAAGCCGATGGCGCCGCACAGATCGAGGTTGCGGCGCGCGTAGGACCACAGTTGGGCGCCGGTCACCGGGTCATGGGCCACCACGTCATGCCCATCGGCGCTGACCACCGCACCGCTTGCGATGACGGGGCCCTTGGTGGCCGCACTCGCGGTGGACCACAGCTCACGCACCGAGTCGGGGACCCGGGTGGCGCTCATTGGCCGTTTGACGTCCCCCGCGGCGGGGTGGCTCACGGTGGCACGGGCGTCGCTGGTCCACCAGATCGTGGTGCCGGTGACGACGACCACGACGGCAATCACCGCCGCGGCAATGATGTCGGCCCGGGTGCGCCGCTCCGGTGCGATCACGCCGAGGCGGTGGTCGCGGCGGTTGCGTTGGGGCGGCGACGACGCCGACGACGGCGGGCGGGGGCCTGCTGATCTCCATCCGCAGTGGCCGCCTCTGGTGCGGGCGCCTCGGTCGCCGACTCGTCGGTGGGCTGACCCGCGCGGGTGCGGCGGCGGGTCCGGGTGCGCTTGGGCTTGTCGCCCTCGGCCCGCTCGGCCCGCTCGCCGCGTGGTTCGCGACGCTTCGGGCCGCCGGAGAACTTCTCACCGATCGCGCCGGTGACGTCGGCGGGGATGTTCAGTTCGGTGAACAAATGCGGTGAGGTGGAATAGGTTTCGTCGGGCTCGGGCACGCCGAGGCCGAGTGCCTTGTCGATCAGCTGCCAGCGTGCGATGTCGTCCCAGTCCACCAGCGTGACGGCGATACCGGTACGTCCGGCGCGTCCGGTGCGGCCGATGCGGTGCACGTAGGTCTTGTCGTCTTCGGGGCACTGGTAGTTGATGACGTGCGTGACGTCGTCGATGTCGATACCGCGGGCGGCCACGTCGGTAGCGACCAACACGTTGATCTGACCGGACCGGAAGGATGCCAGCGCCTTTTCCCGGGCGATCTGCCCGAGGTCGCCGTGCACGGCGCCGACCGCGAAGCCGCGCTCGGCCAGCTCATCGGACACCTTCTGGGCGGTGCGCTTGGTGCGGGTGAAGATCATGGTGGCGCCGCGGCCCTCGGCCTGCAGGATCCGGCTCACCAGTTCGATCTTGTCCAGGGCGTGCGCGCGGTACACGAACTGCTCGGTGGAGTCGTGCACCGACGAGGCCTGTGGGTCCTCGGCGCGGATATGCGTCGGGCGATTCATGAAGGTGCGGGCCAAGGTGATGATCGGGTCCGGCATGGTCGCCGAGAACAGCATCGATTGGCGGCCCGCGTCGGCGGACGGTGCCAGGGCCAGGATGCGCTCGATATCGGGCAGAAAGCCCAGGTCCAGCATCTCATCGGCCTCGTCGAGCACCAGCATGGCCAAACCGCCGAGCTGCAGATGGCCCTGCTGGGCGAGGTCCAGCAGGCGGCCCGGTGTCCCCACGACGACGTCAGCTCCCGCGCGCAGCGCCTCGATCTGCGGCTCGTAGGGCCGTCCGCCGTAGATGGACACCACGGTGAACTCGCGGTCACCGGCCGACAAGTACTTGGACGCCTTGGTGAGGTCTTCGTAGACCTGGATGCACAGCTCGCGGGTGGGTACCACCACCAGAGCTCGCGGGGTGCCGTTGAGCGGGCGGTCTTCGACTCCGGTGGCTATGCGGTGCAGCAGCGGCACGCCGAAGGCGTAGGTCTTGCCCATGCCGGTGCGGGCCTGGCCGATGAGATCGGAGCCGGCCAGGGCCAGGGGGAGGGTCAGTTCCTGAATGGCGAACGGATGCTCGATCCCGACCTCACGCAGGGCCCGGGCGATCTCTTCGCGTACGCCCAGCTGGGCAAAGGTGTGTTCGATATGACTCATGGTTTGGGTACGTGCCTTTCGTGTTTCGCTCAGCGCGCACGATCGGGAGGTCGGATTCCTAGGATTCCAAGGGGCCGGGCCCGGGCCCGCTTCGAGCGGCGAGGGCGGCACGTGCACGCACATTTCCTGTGGGAGAACCCCTGGCTTCTTCGTGGTCAGGGTGCTCGTCCCGCGTCCATGGTAGCGGGTGAGCTGCGTTTTTCCGATTCGCAGTGGTTTGCCGCCTGGATCGGTGTTGTCCGGCGGGCGCCCGACTAGAGTTCCAGACATGACCGAGCCCGATTTTCTTCGCGCAGGCGGCTCATCGACGGACCTCGATCCTCCCGGTGTCAATCAGCTGTTCGCGGTGATCGCTTACGGCGAGGTTGCTGCCTTCTACCGGTTGACCGACGAGTCCAGGATGGCGCCCGATTTGGCGAGCAAGATCGCCATCGCCAGTATGGCCGCCTCCCAGATGCGCCACTATGAGGTGCTTCGGGATGCGATGGAGGCCAAGGGGATCGATGTTCTGGCGGCCATGGAGCCGTACGTCAAAACCCTCGAGAACTACCACACGCTGACCTTGCCGCGCACCTGGCTGGAGGCGATGGTCAAGGCGTACATCGGTGACTCGCTGGCCGCTGATTTCTATGGTGAGGTGGTCGACTCACTGCCGGGTGAATCGGCGGCGGTGCTCAAGTCGGTGTTGGGCACCACGGGGCATTCGGAGTTCGTCATCGCCCAGGTGCGCGATGCGGTTAAGGACAACTCGCAGCAGCGCAACCGGCTCACGTTGTGGGGGCGGCGGCTGCTTGGTGAGGCCGTCACCCAGGCGCAGCATGTGCTGGCCCGTCACGACGATCTCGCGGAACTCGTGATGTCCGGCGGTGCCGGTCTGGGGAACCTCAACGAGTTCTTCGAGCGGCTGCAGAGCGCTCATGCCGAGCGAATGGCTGTGCTCGGTCTCGGTTAAGGGGCGCTGATGGGCGAGGTCCCGGTTCCGCCGTTCGCGGATGGCGCCTCGGCGCGGCGGTTCTGGCGGCTGCTGTTGCTGTTCCTGCATCAGGCGAAGCGTCCCGGTGAGCCGGTCTCGTTTCACCATTTTTTGTTGGCGATGACGATCGATGAACATGCGCCCGACCGCACCGGTGCCCGATGCTCGTCATGCGCTCAGCAGTACCCGTGCCGCACTCTGCTGCGTGTTGCGCTTTTCGCCGGATTTCCCGTCGACTGGACTCCGCACGGTCTGTCGGCGCTGCTTGTCGAGGTGGGGTTGCTCGGTCGATCCGCGTCATTCACGCCCGCGAGCTGGGACTGGTATGACAGTGACTACTCCGAGCATGTCAGTCGCGATGCCGAGACCGGTACCTGGAGTCGTCGTCGGCACGGCAAGGGCGAGAACTATGACAAGGTGCTGCCGGTCGGTGATGACGCGGCGATGTGCCGGTACATCGCGGGCTACACCTTTGGCAGCCACCCATTCCCCTTCGGATGGGCGGTCGACCCGCAGGAAGTCTCCGACGCTGCTCGTGGGACATCCGTCGCACTCCAACACTGGGGCGAGCATTCCCAGTACCCCTACATTGCGAGCCACATCGATTGTGGGACAACCGAATCAGATTCGTGAACTACGAGTACTGGCCGATGGCTACTGCCACTTGACGTTCCAGCCCATCGACTTGTAGCGCTTGATTTCGGCTTCCTCGCGGCGCTTCTCGACCTCATCGTGTTCGGACCAGTCGCCAATGACGCCAGGTGAGGCCTTGGGTAGGTCCCCGAACAGATCGCTGCCGTTGTCGATATTGATGAGGTAGCCGGGGGTTTCGTGTTCGTCGTCGCCCTCGCCCTTGCCGGCTTTGCCATGGGCACCGGCCATGGGTGCCATGCCCATTCCGCCCATGCCCATTCCGCCGCCACGCATACCCGCGCCGCCAGCGCCGGAGCCCGCGCCGCCGGTTCCCAAGCTGGCGCCCGGTGGGAGCCCACCACCGCGGAGTGCCCCTGCCCCCATGCCGGTTGCGGTTCCGGCCGCGGAGGTTGGGCTGTATCCGGCTGCGGTCGTATTACCCAGCGGTGAGTAGCCGGAGCCGCCGCCCTTGGGGTCGCTGCCCAGTCCGGAGCCCAGGCCTGAGCCGCTACCCGCGCCGCCTCCAGCGGGGCTGCCGCCACCCGAGCCGGAACCCTGGCCGCCTCCTTGACCGCCGCCCTGGCCTTGTCCCGCGTCGAATGCTGGTTTGGTCTTGCCGTCGGTATCGGGGTTGAGCTTGTCGTTGGTCCCGGTGCCGGGCTGGTTCCCGCCACCCTGACCTCCACCACCACCACCGCCGCCCGTGCCGGGCTGGATCGGTCCGCCGCCACCGGGTGGATACTTCGGCTGCTCGTCGTTGAGTTGATCAGTCATGCTTGTCCGGCGCCTTCCGAGGGCGTCGGTGTATTGGGCCTGCGCCTCGTCTCGAATCTTCGTAAGGGCCTGTTGTCGGGCAATCTCTTCTTGGAAGCGAATAACCTGTTGTGTCGCAATCGGTAGGGTCGCCGGTATTGGCGAAAACTTGGGTTCGGGATTAGTTTCGGCCACTCTTTTCGCGCTGGCGAGGGTGCCCGCGTCGTCGTAGAGATTGCCGCTAACCTTCTCGGCGAGTTCTGGCGGTTCGATAGTCTTCTTGTAGACGCTATCGAGATTCTCGTACGCGGCGTGGGGGCCTTCACCGGTCCAGAAATCGTTACCGTCGGTGATCTTGTCCCTAGCGTTGGACAGATACCTGTTTGCCTCCTTGGCAAATTGGCTGACGGCATGCCAAGCCTCCCCAGCCTTGCGCGCATCTTCCGGGACAAGTTTTTCAAGATCACCGACGATCGTCGCGTGTTCCTTGCCTTTCCATCCGTCGTCTCCCATGGCCCCTCCTCGTCACCTGGGTAATCGTGGCGCGGTCTGCGTCGCGATGTCGATGGCTTTCTTACATGGATCTGGGACAACGTCCTTGGCGCCGAGCACTAGAACGCCGGTGATCACTATTGCTTGTTGAGACGGTAGGGCGACGTTACAGCTGACGTCCCCCGCAATGTCGCCGAAGACGGCTCCGTGCAGTCCGTCAATCTCGACCGCATGCGCTCCGGGGTACCGCTGCGCATTGAGATAGTCACTGATGGGCCGGTTGATGACCGTCTGGGAAGCACTCCAGCCGTCCGCATTCCAGCGGCATCCGCGGGCGATTTCGTCGGGCCCCCCTTGGTCCTCGACGTATTCAGGATCAAGTCCCCACGATTTGATTTGCTCCGCCGAGTAGGCCAGGCATGGGTCGAATGATGTTCCATCGTTGCGGCTGTTTGGGGGTGCATGCGGGCCGCGCAGAGTGTTGGTAACAGTAGGGCTGGTGGTCGTCGCTGAGCTAGACCCGCCTGTAGATGTCGCGTGCATTCCGCCCAGGGTGGGCTGGCCGTCGACTGTCGTGCCGCACCCCGCAACGATCATTACGGCAGCCAGCCCAGTTACTGCGCTGTTGCCGCGGTGCCGGAGATGGAACATCAGACCTCGATCCAGGTGGTGTCCTTGCCGTCCGGACCTTGCCACTTGCCGAACTTGGTTGTGTTGTTGGCTTCACTGTTCAGATACGCGTACTCCATGGCAAGAAACTGGTCTGCCATGTGCTTGCAGCCTTCGCTTGCAGCTATCAGTTCAGCCAGCACGAGTTTCGATTCACGGCCGTAATGCTGTGTCACATCGCTTCCGGTACTGAGCTTTGGATTGAAGCCCTCATGTACGTCGCAGCTCGTTGCTTTCTGGATTGCTTGGTCGATTTGGTGCTTGGCATCGAGCATGAGCTTGGCCATAGTTTGCCCCGCCTCGGGTTCCATATGCAGGGTGGTGCGCGCCTGGGCCTCTAGACGTTTTCTATCGGCTTCGGGCAGCGAGTTGTAGTCGAATTTGTGTGGTTCCCGCGGCTGTTCCGGCGGCGCCATCTCGTCGTCCCTCCCAGGTAGAACTCTGCTCTCACTGGGGTACGACGTCGCCTACCCCAATTTTGGTTCCATCTTTCTAGCAAGACCCTGAAACCGCAGACAGATGTCCGCCGCCTACTGGTGGAAACGAGTGTCGGCGAGCGCCCGGGATGCGAAGAGCGGACAGCCGGGCTGCGCGGGTCGGTCGGCGGCAGGGGATTCAGGATGGTGATCGTGAGTTTGGTGTATTGACTCCCGCTGGCGACTTTTTGTTTCGGGGCTATTTGGGCCCAAACCCGAGGCCGAACACGTCATCGCGTGGCGTGGGTGTTGGGCTACGTTGTGGTAGGCGCTGGCGGCGTGACCCCGCGCGCGGATCACGGTCGCTGAACTCCGATCCGCCACAACACTTCTCAATATCTTCGCGGCGGTGGGCGGCTGCACAGTGTGTGCGGCGACCGTAGGGCGGCCTATCGTGGTGTCGTTTCCGGGCAACGGGTGCTCCCGGTCCCGGCGACATGTGGAAAACAGCAGCCAGAGGTCCTACTTGGCGCAGCGGGCGATGATGCTGTTGCTGTTCTGCACGGCCAGCATCTGGCTTTCGCTGTTGGTGATCGAGCAGTTGACCTGGCTCGCGAAGCTTGTCGCGGTGATCGAGCCGCCGGTGATCCCGGGACTTGGTGTCACGATCATGGTCCACGGGAGCGAGGCGCCGAGCACGGTGCGTGTCACGCCGTTGCCGTCGGTGTAGGTGATGGTCAGCAGATCGCCAGGAGTCTGGTTACCGGTCACGTAGTAGGCGAATGCCGCGGGTGTGATCGGCCGCTGGCCCTCGGGCGGCAGCATCGGGTTTGACGGCGGCGGCTCAGGCGGTGGTGCCTCGGTGGTCGGCTCCACGGTCGGCGTCTCCTGCACGGGTGTGCTGGTCACGGTGGTCGTCGAGGGTGCGGCGGACGTCGCGGCCGGGGGCGGCGCCGGGGCGGCAGTGGTGGTCGCCGGGGTCAGCGAGGGCACGGGCGTGGTGACCGCGGCAGCCGGCGGCTTTTCGTTGCCGCCGCTGAGCACCACCGCTGTCGCGATCACGGCGATGGCGAACACGGCCCCGGCGATCGACGCGACCCATTTCCAGTTCTCGTTCGAGCCGGGTGGCCGGTACTCGAAGTCCTCGTCCAGACCCGAGTACTCGGTGGACTGCGGGGTGGTCTCCGAGTTGTACGGGTCGTCGTACGGCTCGTAGTCGCTCGAGTACCGAGAATCTCCGCGATAACCGACCATGATCAGCGCTTCCTCTCAGCCCCACATCAAATGTTAAACCTGATACTGATGTTACTGCTGTGACTAATGAGCGGCCGCGATCATGCGAGGTGTGTCGGCCGAAACCGCGTCGGCTAACCTCGTCGATACGAGCTCGACGAACTTGGAAAGGTGCCCTGGTGGAGATCAAGATCGGTGTCACAGATAGCCCGCGCGAGCTGGTCATTTCTAGCGATCAGACCCCGGCTGACGTCGAAAAGGTCGTATCGGCGGCGCTGGCCAAGGAATCGGATGTGCTGAACCTCACCGACGAGAAGGGGCGCAAGTACCTGATCGCCGCGGCCCGGATCGCCTACGTGGAGATCGGCGCAGCCGACACGCGCCGCGTCGGCTTCAGCGGCTGAGCCCTGCCGCGCTCGGCTCGCTCCGGCCTTCCGGACGCTAGCCGAGCGGCTGCAGCGGCACGTGTGAGAGCCCGCCCCAAGCGAACCCGACGGTGGCATTGACAGCGTCGTCCTTGGAGATGGGCTTTTCGTTGTCCAGCCAGTAGCGCGCGCTGACCTGGCTGATTCCCACCAGACCGACGGCCACCATCCGCGCATGGTGGGGATCAAGCCCGGAATCGTGGCTGACCAGGTCAAACACTGCGTCGGTGCAGGCGCTGATGGCACCCTCGACGCGTTCGGTGACCTGCGGGACGCCCACCAGGTCGTTTTCGAAGATCAGCCGGTAGCCCTGGCTGTCGTGCTCGACGAAGTCGAAGAAAGCCATCACGGCGGCGCGCAGCCGCTGACGGTTGTCGGTGGTGGTGCGCAGCGCCTGGCGCACGCTGGACACCAGGTTGTCCGCGTGCTTGTGCAGCACCGCCAGATAGAGCTCAAGCTTGCTCGGAAAGTGTTGGTAAAGAACGGGTTTACTTACACCCGCGCGGTCGGCGATTTCGTCCATGCCGGCGGCGTGGTAGCCGCGGTCGACGAATATCTCGCTGGCCGATCCAACCAGCTGGCCGCGCCGCTCATCGCGGGGCAGCCGCCCGCCACGGCGTGTGTTTCCTTGAGTCGAGTCCTGCGTTGCCACCGTCGAGTTCACCCTGCCCCGACGCCCAGCCAGATTCGCAAGATCACGCATGTCCTTATCCTCTGCGCGCGGACGCCTACATCGCCGCCCACGCCATCTCACTCAAGCGGTCATTCAATCCGCTTGGACCCGAACTACAGACAGTACTCCTGGGCCCCGGCGGCGTGCCCGAGGCGGGATGGCTTGTCGCTATGCCATTCTTGCTCGGTGACCTACGACCGGCACCAATGGGCGCATAATCGTAGGTCCATGCCAGAAACCTTGGACGATTCTCTGCGCGCAAGCGGCTCATCCATGAGTCGGCTCCCGGTGCAGGAGTCCTCTGAACGCTACGAGCCGCTGCGCGCCCAGCGCGATCCGCTGGCCGAGGGCAGCGGCCGCATCCGCTCCGATCGGCGTGATCGTGACCGCTGGCGCAAGCAGACCTGGCTCGGGCGTTTCATCTCTACTTACGGGTGGCGCGCGTACGCCATCCCGTTGCTGGTCGCGTTGACGGTCTTCGTCGGGTACCAGACCGTCACGCAGCGCGAACATGTGCATGCGGGCGCCGATGGCCCCAATGAGCCGGTCGCGGATCCGCCCTCCATCGGGGCGCTCGGGGACGCCATCATCGGCGCGCCGCCCAAGGGGCTCACCCAGTTCGACGCGAGCCTGCCCGACGGTGTGCTGCCCGAAGGCGAGCCCTTCACCGCGCAGGGGGCCCGGACGTGGCACATCGTGCCGGGCACCACCCCTCAGATCGGGCAAGGTGCCGCGAAGGTCTTCTCGTACACCATCGAGGTCGAGGACGGCATCGACACCATGGGTTTCGATGGCGATGAGGCGTTCGCGCGGATGGCGACGCAGACCTTGGCCAGCCAGAAGAGCTGGACGCACAATCCGCAGTTCGCGTTCATCCGGGTCGATTCGGGCTCACCCGATTTCCGGATCTCGCTGACCTCGCCGGATACCGTGCGGGATGGTTGTGGGTACGAGATCCAGCTCGAATCCTCCTGCTATAACCCGCGATACGGTGAGAACGGCGAGCGGCGCGTGTTCATCAATGAGGCACGCTGGGTGCGCGGCGCGGTCCCGTTCCAGGGAGATATCACCTCCTATCGCCAGTACGTCATCAACCACGAGGTGGGGCACGCCATCGGCTACCGCAGCCATGAGCCCTGCGAGCAGGACGGACAGCTGGCGCCGGTGATGATGCAGCAGACGTTCAGCACCAGCAACGATGTCGCCGCGAAGTTCGATCCCGACTCGATCAAGCCCGACGGCAAGACGTGCCGCACCAACCCCTGGCCGTATCCGATTCCGTGATGGCACCCGGTCTGGGTCCGGGAAGGGTTGGCATCCCGATACTGTTGATGCTGCTGTAGCCCTCAATCATCAGGAGTCACGGTGCCCACATTGCCGCCGTTGGTAAGTCCCGCCGCGGAACTGACCCGCGAAGAAGTCGCCCGGTACAGCCGGCATCTGATCATTCCCGACCTGGGTGTGGACGGGCAGAAACGCCTCAAGAACGCCAAGGTCCTGGTCATCGGGGCCGGAGGCCTCGGGTCCCCGACTCTGCTGTACCTGGCCGCCGCTGGTGTCGGCACCATCGGGATCGTCGAGTTCGACGTGGTCGATGAGTCCAACCTGCAGCGCCAGATCATCCACGGCCAGTCCGATATCGGCAGGTCCAAGGCGCAGAGCGCGCGTGATTCGGTGTTGGAGATCAATCCTCTCGTCGAGGTGCGGCTGCACGAACTGCGTCTGGACCCGGAAAACGCCGTCGAGCTGTTTGGGCAGTACGACCTGATCCTGGACGGCACCGATAACTTCGCGACGCGTTACCTCGTCAACGACGCCGCCGTGCTGGCGCACAAGCCGTACGTGTGGGGTTCCATCTATCGCTTCGAGGGACAGGTGTCGGTCTTCTGGGAGGACGCGCCCGACGGGCTCGGCCTGAATTACCGCGACCTGTACCCCGAGCCGCCGCCACCGGGCATGGTGCCCTCGTGCGCCGAGGGCGGCGTGCTGGGCATCCTGTGCGCCTCCATCGCGTCGGTGATGGGAACCGAGGCCATCAAGCTCATCACCGGAATCGGTGACTCGCTGCTCGGGCGGCTCATGGTGTACGACGCGCTCGACATGACCTACCGGACCATCAAGATCCGTAAGGACCCGGCCACACCCAAGATCACCGAGCTCATCGACTACGACGCGTTCTGCGGCGTGATCAGCGACGAGGCCTCCGCGGCCGTCGCGGATTCCACCATCACCCCGCGTGAGCTGCGCGAATTGCTCGATGCCGACAAGAAGGTCGCGCTGATCGACGTGCGCGAACCGGTCGAGTGGGACATCGTGCACATCGACGGTGCAGAGCTGGTGCCCAAATCGACCCTTGAGTCCGGAGACGGCCTGGCCAAGCTGCCGCAGGACCGTCAGGCGGTGCTCTACTGCAAGACGGGTATTCGGTCGGCAGAGGCGCTCGTGGCCGTCAAAAAGGCGGGCTTCGCGGATGCGGTGCACCTGCAGGGCGGCATCGCCGCCTGGGCCAAGCAGGTGGACCCCGACATGGTCATGTACTGACCTGCCGGACACCAGCAACAGCCGGATACGGCGGACGTGCCACCTGTGACTGCCGACACGAACGGCGAGCGAACACAACCCAGTTCATTGCAGGCGGTAACGTATGCCGCGTGACTGAGGACCGCCCGCCCGAGCACGTGCTCGCGACCTACGGGCTCAGCGGCGTCAAGCCAGTCCAGCTCGGCCCGACATGGGAGGGCGGCTGGCGGTGCGGCGAAGTGGTGTTGTCCCTGGTAGCCGACCATGCGCGTGCCGCGTGGTCGGCCAAGGTGCGCGACACGTTGTTTGTCGACGGGGTGCGGCTGGCGCGGCCGGTCCGATCCACCGACGGACGCTATGTCGTATCGGGTTGGCGCGCGGACACATTCGTCGCGGGTGCTCCTGAGCCCCGACATGACGAGGTCGTATCACTCTCGGTGCGCCTGCATGAGGCCACGTCGAAGCTGGAACGTCCCCGTTTTCTCACGCAGCCTCCGGTGGCGCCGTGGGCAGACGTTGATGTCTTCATCGCCGCTGATCGCGCGGCCTGGGAGGACCGGCCGTTGCAGTCGTGGCCTTCGGCGGCGCGGGTATCGCCCGGCTCGCCCGACGGTCAGCGATCCATCGACCTGATCAACCAACTGGCCAGCCTGCGCCGGCCCACCAAGAGCCCGCCCCAGCTGGTGCACGGAGACCTCTACGGGACTGTGCTTTTCGCGGGCGCTGCCGCGCCCGGTATCACCGACATCACGCCGTACTGGCGTCCCGCCTCTTGGGCGGCCGGTGTCGCTGTGGTGGACGCGCTCTCCTGGGGCGACGCGGACGACGGCCTCATCGAGCGGTGGGCGACGCTGCCGGAATGGCCGCAGATGCTGTTGCGTGCGTTGATCTTCCGGCTGGCGGTGCATGCCTTGCATCCGCGTTCCTCGTCGCAGTCCTTCCCGGGACTGGCGCGGACCGCGGCGCTGGTGCGGTTGACGCTCTAGCCGTCGTCGGGGAGCATGCCGAATTCGCCCGGATAACGCCGGAAAAGCGCGTATTTGAGCATGCTCGCGCAGTGATCCGGATCACTGCTCACCGTCACATGACAGACTCATGTGAGCGAGATGTGATGGCTCGGTCATCGCCAGCAGCGCCCACGCAACAAGGTTTTCCTACCGTGCTTGCATGGCGAACAACACGGCAGCAGCCCCAATTGCACGGCGCGGACGCTGGATTGAGAACTGGGATCCCGAGGACGTCGTCGCCTGGGATAACGGTGGCGCGAAAGTCGCACGCCGCAACCTGATCTGGTCGGTGGTGGCCGAGCACGTCGGGTTCTCGGTGTGGTCCATCTGGTCGGTGATGGTCCTGTTCATGCCGCAGAACGTCTATCACATCGACGCTGCCGGAAAATTCTTCCTGGTGGCCATGCCGACGCTGGTGGGGGCGGTGCTGCGGTTGCCGTACACCTTCGCCACCGCGTGGTTCGGCGGCCGTAACTGGACGGTCTTCAGTGCGCTGGTGCTGGCCGTTCCGACCGCGCTGACGCTGTACTTCATGGCGCATCCGGAGACCTCGTACACCACGTTCATGATCGTGGCCGCGGTCGCCGGGTTCGGCGGCGGAAAC
Organism: Mycobacteroides immunogenum; assembly: GCF_001605725.1. NCBI lineage: Bacteria > Bacillati > Actinomycetota > Actinomycetes > Mycobacteriales > Mycobacteriaceae > Mycobacteroides > Mycobacteroides immunogenum. The sequence goes on along the minus strand of NZ_CP011530.1, from coordinate 3,995,763 downwards.
TTCGCCTCCTCCATGACCAATATCAATGCCTTCTACCCGCAACGGTTCAAGGGCTGGGCGCTCGGACTGAACGCGGGCGGCGGGAACATCGGGGTGCCGGTGATTCAGGTGATCGGCCTGCTGGTCATCGCCACCCTCGGGAACCGCTCACCGCAGTGGGTCTGCGCCATCTATCTGGTGCTGATCGCGTTCGCGGCGGTGGGTGCGGCCCTGTTCATGGACAACCTGGCCGACCAGAAGACCGACGGCCGCTCGCTGATCGATGTGATGAAGTACCGGGACTCATGGATCATCGCCTTCCTCTACATCGGCACCTTTGGTTCCTTCATCGGCTTCAGCTTCGCGTTCGGCCAGGTGCTGCAGCTGAATTTCCTTGCCGGGCTGTCGCATAGCGGACTGACCCCGGCCCAAGCCGCCGCGCAGGCCTCGCTGCACGCCGCTCAGATCGCCTTCATCGGGCCGCTACTCGGCTCGCTCGCCCGTCCCTTCGGCGGCTGGTTGTCCGACCGCACCGGCGGCGGAAAGATCTCGCTGTACGCCTTCGTCTCCATGATCTTCGGCGCCGGAATTCTGGTGACCGCGGGCACCATCAGCGATCGAGGTGCCGGGGCACCCTCCGGATCGATCATGACCGCCTACGTCATCGGGTTCATCATCTTGTTTGTCGTCTCCGGAATCGGTAATGGCTCGGTGTACAAGATGATTCCCTCGGTTTTCGCGGCCAAGGCGCGCAGCGGCGGGCATGACGAGACCTGGTCGCGCACCATGTCGGGTGCGCTGATCGGAGTGGCGGGGGCGATCGGGGCCCTGGGCGGTGTCGGCATCAACCTGGTGCTCCGCGCCTCGTATCTCAGTGCCGCCAAATCGGCCACCATGGCGTTCTGGGTGTTCCTCATCTTCTATGTCGTGTGCGCCGTGGTCACCTGGTACGCGTACGTGCGACGGCCTGTGGCGGTATCCCTTCCGGTGATCTCCAGTTCCAAAAATGAAGTGGCGGTGTGAAACTCATGAACAAGAAAGTCGTCGTCATCGGCCATGGAATGGTCGGGCACCGATTCGTGCAGGTACTGCGTGAGCGCGATGCCACCGACCAATGGCAGATCACCGTCTTGGGCGAGGAAGCCGATGCCGCCTACGACCGGGTGGCGCTGTCCTCGTACATCGACAGCTGGGACCGGGACACGCTGGCGCTCACCGGAAACGATTACGCCGACGACCCGATGGTGACTGTGCACCTTGGGGACCGGGTGGTCGGCATCGACCGCACCAATCAGACAGTCACCACCGAGGCCGGCACCGTGCTGGACTATGACGCGCTGGTCATGGCGACGGGGTCATACCCCTTCGTGCCGCCGGTACCAGGCGGCGACGCCGAGGGCTGCTTCGTCTATCGGACCATGGATGATCTGGACGCCATCAAGGCCACCGCGGACAAGTCGCCCGGCTCGGCGGGTGTCGTCATCGGCGGCGGACTGCTCGGCTTGGAGGCCGCAAACGCGCTGCGCCTCATGGGATTGGCACCGCACGTTGTGGAGCTCAATCCCCGGCTGATGCACCTGCAGGTCGACGAGGGCGGTGGCGCGCTGCTCACCCGATTGGTGACCGATCTCGGGTTGACGGTGCACACCAGTGTCTCTACCAAGGCCATTGAGACGGCCGCGGATGGCAGCCTCGCGGTGCAACTGTCGGACGGCACCACGATCGATGCCTCGGTGCTGGTGTTCTCGGCCGGTATCCGGCCCCGCGACGAGCTGGCCCGCGATAGTGGCCTGGAGCTGGCCGAGCGTGGTGGCATCTTCACCGACCGCGGCTGCCTGACAAGCGATCTGCACATCTATGCGATCGGTGAGGTCGCCGCGATCGAGGGGCGCTGCTACGGGCTGGTCGCACCCGGCTACACCACGGCAGAGATCGTCGCGGACCGGCTGCTCGGCGGAACCGCCGAGTTCCCGGGGGCCGACCTGTCCACCAAGCTCAAGCTGCTCGGGGTCGATGTCGCAAGCTTCGGTGATGCTCACGCGACCGCCGACGGCGCGCTGGAGGTCGTCTTCAACGACGCCACCAAGGGCACCTACGCCAAACTCGTGGTCTCCGATGATGCGCGAACCCTGTTGGGTGGCATCCTGGTCGGCGACGCCAGTGCGTATGGCACCTTGCGGCCCATGCTGGGCCGGGAGCTGCCGGCAGACCCGGCCGCCCTGATCGCACCATCGGGTGCGGAGATCGGCGTCGGCGCGCTCCCGGACGACGCGCAGATCTGCTCGTGCAACGCCGTCACCAAGGGCGCGATCTGCGGAGCCATCTGTGACGGCGCTACCGACGTCCCTGCCCTGAAGGCGGCCACCTGTGCCGGAACGTCCTGCGGTAGCTGCATTCCCATGCTCAAGCAGATCCTTGCCGCGCAAGGTGTCGAGCAGTCCAAGGCGCTCTGTGAGCACTTCGAGCAGTCGCGTGCCGAACTGTTCCAGGTGGTACAGGTGACGGGTATCCGGACCTTCTCGGAACTGATCGCCAAGCATGGCAAGGGAACTGGTTGCGATATCTGCAAGCCCACGGTCGCATCCATCCTGGCTTCGACGTCCAGCGATCACATCCTGGAGGGCGAACAGGCCGGGCTGCAGGACACCAACGACCATTTCCTGGCCAACATGCAGAAGAACGGCACCTACTCGGTGGTGCCACGACTGCCCGGTGGTGAGGTAACCCCGGAGAAGCTCATCGTCATCGGTGAGATCGCGCGGGATTTCGGGCTGTACACCAAAATCACCGGCGGTCAGCGCATCGACCTGTTCGGTGCCCGCGTCGAGCAGCTTCCGCTTATCTGGAAGCGACTCATCGACGCGGGCATGGAATCCGGCCATGCCTACGGCAAGTCGCTGCGCACGGTGAAGAGCTGCGTCGGGTCCACCTGGTGCCGATATGGGGTTCAAGATTCGGTCGGCATGGCCGTTGAACTCGAATTGCGTTACCGCGGGCTGCGTTCCCCGCACAAGCTGAAGATGGGCGTATCCGGGTGTGCCCGGGAGTGTGCCGAGGCTCGCGGCAAGGATGTCGGTGTCATCGCCACCGAGAACGGCTGGAATCTGTACGTCGGCGGCAACGGTGGAGCGACACCTATGCATGCCAAACTGCTTGCCGGTGATCTGGATTCGGAGACGCTGATCAAGTACATCGACAGGTACTTGATGTTCTACATCCGCACCGCGGACCGGCTGCAGCGCACGGCACCCTGGCAGGAGGCCATCGAGGGTGGCTTGGATCACATCCGCGCGGTGGTCTGTGAGGACTCGCTCGGTATCGCAGACGAACTGGAAGCGGCGATGGCCAGCCATGTGGATGGCTACCAGGACGAATGGGCGGCTGTCCTCGCTGACCCGGACAAGCTGCGGCGGTTCGTGTCATTCGTGAATGCGCCCGACGAGCTTGATTCGACCATCGCGTTCGACGAGAGCGGGCCGCGGAAGGTGCCGGTGCTGCTGGGGACTCCCGGATTCCGGGCCGCAGCCGATTCCGCAACGTGACACGCAGGCACCGGTAATACCGGGGTAACACAAGGTGGGTAGACATGACATATCGCGTAGAAAACGAGAAGAAAGGCCGGAGATGACAATCCTGGAAGCTCGCCCGCGACTGAGGCGGTACCAGTACGTGTGGTCGACGGTGTGTGCGGTGGATTCGCTCACCCCTGGCCGGGGTGCTGCGGTATTACTTCCGGATGATGTGCAGGCCGCGCTGTTCTTGCTGCCCACTGGGGAGCTGTACGCGGTCGGTAACATCGATCCATACGGGCAGGCCGCCGTGATGGCGCGCGGCCTGACCGGTGACCGTGGTGGGGAGCCGACGGTGGCGTCGCCACTGCTCAAGCAGGTCTTCTCGCTTATTGACGGGCGTTGTCTCGATGATGCGTCGCGCCGGTTGCCAGTCTTCGAGGTGCGGGTGATCAATGGAAACGTCGAAATCGGAATGCTCAGAAGCCGACACCGGAACGCGGTTGCCGCGTAGCGAGCAAGAACGGCGGCTCGACGGGTTCACGATCGGTGTTACCGCTGCGCGCCGTTCCGAGGAACTGATCGCACTGTTGGAGCGCCGTGGCGCGGCGGTGGTGCATGCCGCGGCCATTCGGATCATCCCGCTGGCCGACGATGCCGAGCTACGGGACGCCACAGAACTCGTCATCGCCGATCCGCCCGATCTGACGGTGGCCACCACCGGCATCGGTTTCCGAGGCTGGATCGAGGCGGCCGATGAGTGGGGTGTGGCCGATGGGCTCAAGTCGGCGCTGGAATCCGGCCGTTTGGTCGCCCGTGGACCCAAAGCCACCGGGGCGATCCGGCAGGCCGGTCTTCGCGAGGAGTGGTCGCCTGGCTCCGAGTCGTCGGCGGAAGTGCTGGATCGTCTGCTCGAGGAGGGTGTCGAGGGGAAGCGCATCGCCGTGCAACTGCATGGTGCCGCTACCGAGTGGGAGCCCATCGCCGATCTGTGTGAGGCGCTGACCATCGCTGGTGCGCAGGTGATCCGGGTGCCGGTGTATCGCTGGGAGCCGCCGGAGGATCAGCGGCCCATGGACCGCATGATCTCCATGGCGATCAATGCTGAGCTGGACGGAATCAGTTTCACGAGTGCGCCCGCGGTGGCCTCGATGTTGGGTCGCGCCAAGGCAACCGGTCGATTGGACGAGCTGCTGTCGGCGCTGCGGGCCCGGGTGGCGCCGCTGTGCGTCGGACCGGTGACGGCCGCGCCGCTGGAAGTGCTGGGTGTGCCCACGACGCAACCCGAACGAGCCCGACTGGGCGCGTTGGCCAGGCATATCGCCGACGAACTGACAAGGCGGGCACCACGTTTCCACGCGGGAGGGCACATCGTCAGCGTGCGCAGTTGTGGAATTGCGGTCGACGGGGAGACGCGGCAGATCTCGCCGGCGGGTATGGCGTTGATGAAGCGGATGATGGTGCGCCCCGGTCAGGTGGTGTCCCGGGAGGATCTGCTGGCCGCGCTGCCTGGTGGCGGGGATGACACCCACGCCGTCGAGACGGCCATGACGCGGTTGCGCGCCGCACTCGGCGCGCCGAAAGTTATTCAGACAGTGGTCAAGCGGGGTTACCGGTTGGCGATCGATCCGACCACGATTGGGGAATGTCATGGCTGAGCTCGTATTGGTGGCCCATGGCACCCGGTCGGCGGCCGGTGTGGAGAACATCGCCGCGCTTGCCGAGGCGGTATCGCGGCGTGTCGGTTCGGTGCGCACCGCCTTTGTCGATGTTTTGGGTCCCACACCGTCGGAGGTGCTCTCGACGATTGATGGTCCCGCGGTACTGCTTCCGGCCTTTTTGGCATCGGGATACCATGTGCACCACGATATTCCGGAACACGTCGCGTTGAGTGGGCATCCCGAGGTGGCCGTGACGCAAACCTTGGGACCAGATCCGGTCTTGGCCAGGGTCATGGCGGAACGATTGCGTCAGGCCGGATGGCGCCGCGGTGACGCGGTGGTGTTCGCGGCGGCGGGTTCCTCCGATCCCCGTGCCCGCCATGAGGTTCACACCGCGGCAAGCATGCTGGCCCGGCACACCGGCCCCGTGAAAGTGGGGTACATCGCGACAGGGGAGCCGAGGGTGTCCGACGTCGTCGCGGAGGTGCGATCGGCGGGCCGCCGGGTTTTCATCGCGTCATATCTATTGGCGCATGGTCTGTTTCAGCAACGCCTCACCGAATGCGGTGCCGATGGTGTCGCGCAACCACTGGGTGTACACCCGCAGATCGTGGATCTACTGGTGCGGCGTTTCGCCTCGGCGGCCGTGGCGTCGGGAGAGCTAGAAACCGTGGCGGACGTCGCGTAGCGCGATTCGTCCGTCCACGGCAAGCACGCCCTCGGCCCTGAGTAGTTCGAGCTGACGGGTGCGGATGTGCGGTGCGGGGCGCCCGCTGGCACCGATGACGCGATGCCAGGGCAGGTCCGCGGAGTCGGTGCGCATGATCCAGCCCACGATGCGTGCGCTGGAAAGCCCTGCCGCATCGGCGATATCGCCGTAAGTAGCCACCCGCCCGGCGGGTATGGACGCGACCAATGAGCGCACCAGCTCCACTTGTTCGTCGGTGACCGCTGCCATGATTACTCCAGGTGTGACCGTATCGCGGCGGCGGTTTCGGCGGGCCGAGACTGCGACACCATGTGATCGCAGTCGATGTCGACCAGCTCGAAACGGTCACCGAGTGCGGCCCGCAATGCGTCCAATAGTTCGGGTATTACGTAGGGCGGCGAGGTGCGGGTGGCACGCAGCAGGGTGACCCGAATGATGTTGGCGGGTAGGGCAATATCGCGGGCCAGCTCGCTCCAGGCCGTCACCACGGCGGGCAGGCTCATTCGCCAGCCCCACCGGCCGTTGGGTAGTTCGATCAGATGCTCGTCGAGTTCGGTCTCGATGACATGATCCGGGACGTCCGACCATGCTCCGGCCACCTTGTCCGATTTCGCCTCGGCCCGATCGGTGTAATCCGGATAGGCCACCATCTGGTCGGCGATCTGTCGCATCCAGTCGCCGTCCAGTCCGATCGCCGGATCCAGCAGTACCAGGGACTTCACCAGATCAGGCCGGCGGGCCGCGAGGTGCAGCGCGGTGGCACCGCCAAAGGAGTGCGCCACCACCACGACGGGACCAGTCTGGGCTTCGTCGAGCACGGCGGCGACCGCGTCGGCGTGTGCCTCAAGTGACCAGGGTGCGGTGGCGGGGGAGCGCCCGTGCCCCAGCAGGTCCGGGGCCAGGACCGAGACGTCGGTGAGGTGTTCATCGAACAGCGGCGCCCAGCGTCTGCCGTGCCCGGTAAGCCCGTGCAACGCCAGCAGACGTGCGGGTTGGTCGGGGCCGTATCGATGGGTGGTCAGCGTCGGTGTCACCCGCTGAATCCTGCCACGATGGGGTCGAGAGCTGCCGGTGGGATCCCAGGTCAGGTCCACTTGTCAGACCCCCGTGCTGTGATTTGCACATGCCAACGCCGTCCTCCTCGCCCCGATCCTGGGACGGTGCCGCGGCAGATCTTCTAGACCCCGGCAGCCGGGGCCGTTTCGTGGTGGTCGGTGGCAGCGGAACCGGCAAGACAAGTCTGCTTGTCGATCTGGTGGCGGCGCACACTGCCGCTGGTGCGAGTCCGGAGTCCGTTCTCGTGCTCACGGGCTCCAACCGGGCGAGCGCCGATCTACGCGATCGGATTTCTGCCGCGGTGTTCGAGCGTTGCGCCGATGTCGCCATCCGTGAGCCCATGGTTCGCACCGTGCACTCGTATGCCTTCGCGGTGCTTGCCGCCCATGCGGCGCGCCAGGGTAACCCGCCGCCACGTTTGATCACCGCCGCCGAGCAGGACAGTATTGTGCGTGAATTGTTGTGCGGCAACGCTGAAGACAACACCGGTTCCTGGCCCGACGCGCTGCGCCCGGCGTTGACCACGGCGGGCTTTGCCACCGGTGTGCGCGATCTCATGGCCCGTTGCACCGAGCGCGGGGTCGATGCCAGGGAGCTGCGTGCGATCGGTCGGCGGCATAACCGTCCGGAGTGGATCGCGGTCGCCGGTCTCGCACGAGAGTACGAGGAAGTCATGCTGCTCCGGTCGGCGGTGGGGATGGCGGCCCCGCAGGCCACGGTGCCCGCGCTGGGCGCCGCCGAGCTGGTCGGATTGGCGCTGGATATCTTCGCCGTCGAACCGGGAATCCTTGCCGCCGAGTGTGATCGCATCGATCTTCTTCTCGTGGACGACGCCCATCATCTTGACCCACAGGCGGCGCTGCTGGTGCGGCTACTGGCTCAAAGGGCCGGCGTCTGTGTCGTCACGGGCGACCCCAACCAAACCGTGTTCGGGTTTCGCGGTGCCGACACTCAGCTGTTGCAGATCGGTGCCGACGCAGGTGCCGTCACCATCGAACTCGATACCTCGCACCGATGCGCCGCGCCGGTGGCCGAGCTCGCGAACGCGGTCGCCCGGCGGCTGCCCGGGAGCTCGCCGGCCCGGATAATCCAGGGAGCGGACAACGCCGCGGCCGCTGTTCGTCTTGCGACCGTGCCCACCGAGACCGCCGAAGCGTCTCTGGTCGTCGATCTCCTGCGGCGATCCCACTTGATCGACGGTGTCCCGTGGTCGCAGATGGCTGTCATAGTCCGGTCGGTCCCGCGCAGCGGCGCGGCACTGCGCCGGGCGCTGCAGTCGGCAGGTGTTCCGGTGCGCGCCGAGTCGCATGACGGCCCCGTCGCCGCGGTACCTGCGGTGCATGCGCTGTTGGTGGCGGTTTCTGCTGCTCAGGGTGGTGTTTCCGACGATGATGCGGTGACACTGGCGACGGGCCCGATCGGGCGGGTGGATCCGGTGGCCCTCAGGCGGTTACGGCGTCAGCTGCTGCGCGCGGAGGAGGCCGCGGGCGGCGAGCGGAGCAGTGCGGAGCTGCTGCGCGCGGTCCTAGTGGACTCCGCAGAGGCGCATCTCGCGGCGCTCACTGATATCCAGGCTGCCCCGCTGCGCCGCGTGCGTGCGGTGATCGGTGCCGCACGCGAGGCCATCGTGGCCGGTGCCAGTGTCCTCGACGTGCTGTGGGCCGCGTGGATGCGATCTGGTCTACAGCGGCGCTGGGACGGGTTGTCCCAACGCGGTGGTCCGCTGGGCACTCAGGCCGACCGGGATCTCGGCGCGGTGTCGGCGCTGTTCGATCTGGCCTCCGAGCATGTGGCGCGGACCCCCGGGATTGGCGTCGCGGGACTGATCGACCACATCCGATCACTGGCGCTGCCCGGTCAGCGCACGGCGCGGCTGGAATCCGATGCCGTCGCCATCGTCAGCGCGCACGCCGCAGTGGGGCGTCAGTGGGATGTGGTCGCGATCCCCGGTGTGCAAGAGGGGCTTTGGCCTAATACAGCGGTGCGGGGTGGGGTGCTGCGCACTCAGGAGCTGATGGATGTGCTGGCGGGTATCGACCATGCCGCTCATGCCGACGGGTCTGCGGTGGCGCTTGCCGAGGAGCGCCGGCTACTCCTTGTGGCAGTGGGCAGGGCGGCGCGGCGAGTGCTGATCACCGCCGTCGACAACGAGAACGCTGATATGGCGGGCGGACCCGCGATGGCGTCCCGTTTCCTCACCGAGTTGATGCTCGCTCATCCGGAGTGGGTGATGCCCGAATACCGGCCAGGCACATCGGAATCGCGGGCCCTGACCGCCGCGAATCTGGTGGGAGAACTGCGCGCCGTCGTCACGGCCCCGGCCGGTGCCGTGTCCGAGGCTCGTCGCCGCGCCGCCGCGACACAACTGGCCCGGCTCGCTGACGCCGGCATTCCTGGCGCCGATCCGGAATCCTGGTATGGCCTCAGCGAAGTCAGCAGTGCACAGCCGCTGTGGCTGGCTGAGGACGGTCCGGTTCGTTTGTCGCCGTCCAATGTCGAGACCTTGATGGCATGCCCATTGCGCTGGATGCTGGAACGGCATGGCGGCACCGATCTCACCGATCCGCGCCGGGCGCTGGGCACCTTGGTGCACGAGCTTGTCGGTGTGCACTCCGGGGATCCAGACGCGATGCGCCGGGAACTCGATAAAGTTTGGGACTCAATGCCGTTCGAATCGCGGTGGTATGCGCGCAATGAGCTGCGGCGGCACCAGGAACTGTTGGAGGCGTTCAGCACCTGGCGCGCGTCGACGCGTGGTGAACTGACCGAGGTCGGCCGTGAGATCGGTGTCGACGGCGTTCTTTCGCGTGCCGGGCACCCGCAGGTGCGACTGGTTGGCCGCATCGACCGGTTGGAACGCGATGCGCAGGGCCGTCCCGTCATCATCGATATCAAGACCGGGAAAAGCCCTGCCACCAAGGATGATGCGCAACAACACGCCCAGCTCGCGGCATACCAAGTCGCCGCTGCCGAGGGGCTCATCGACGGCGAACCCGCGGGTGAGCCCGGTGGCGGCCGCCTGGTGTACATCGCCAAACCCAATCTCGATGCCGGTGCCACGCAACGCCACCAGGATCCGTTGACTCCGGCGGTGCAGGACGGTTGGCGGCAGACCATCCACGATGCCGCGGCCAGCACGCAGGGGCCGGTGTTCGTCGCCCGGGTCAACGACGGTTGCGGGCACTGCCCCTTGCGGACCTGCTGTCCCGCACAGGCCGGCGGGCAGGCAGTGTGTCAGCCGTGAGCGCATATTCACCGGCCGAGCTATCCAAGGCCCTTGGGCTTTTCGAACCTACCGAGGAACAGGCGGCCGTCATCGGGGCACCCCCGGGTCCCATGGTGGTGATCGCCGGAGCGGGCGCGGGCAAGACGGAGACCATGGCGGCCCGGGTGGTGTGGCTGCTCGCCAATGGCTACGCCACCCCCGGCCAGGTGCTCGGTCTGACCTTCACCCGCAAGGCCGCGGGTCAGTTGTTGCGCCGTGTCAGATCACGCCTCGGCCGCCTGGCCGGAAGCGGGATTCTGGCCCCGGTTGCCGCCGATGAGCCTGATCCCGTCATCGCGACCTATCACGCTTATGCGGGAACGTTGTTGCGCGAGCACGGGTTGCTGCTGCCGATGGAACCCAACGCGCGCCTGCTGACGGAGACGCAGCTGTGGCAGCTGGCTTTCCGGCTGGTCTGTGATTTCGATGGCGACCTGGACACCGAGAAAACTCCTGGTGCCGTCACCGCGGCGGTGCTGGCGCTGGCCGGTCAGCTCTCGGAGCATCTGGTGGACACCACCGATCTGCTGTCCTCACACGACGAGCTGGAACAGCTGATTCTCACCCTGCCGCCCGGTCCGCGCCAGCGAGACGGCGGGCCCAGCGCCTGGTTGCTGCGGTTGATCGAAACACAGCGTGAGCGAACACAACTCGTTGTGATCGTGCAGCAGCTGATCGCGCTGATGCGCGCCCGCGGGGTGCTCGACTTCGGTGCACAGATGTCGTTGTCGGCTCGGTTGGCCGCCGGACATCCCGTTGTCGGGCAGACTCAGCGCGACCGCTACCGGGTGGTGCTGCTGGACGAGTACCAGGACACCGGGCACGCGCAACGCGTCTTGTTGTCGTCCTTGTTCGGGCGTGGTGTCGATCCCGAGTTGGCGTTGACCGCTGTGGGTGATCCGATCCAGTCCATCTACGGCTGGCGGGGCGCTTCGGCGACCAACCTGCCCCGATTCACCACCGATTTCCCGCTGCCGGATGGCACGCCCGCGCCGACCCTGGAGTTACGCACCAGCTGGCGTAACCCACCCGAGGCCTTGCATCTGGCCAACGCCGTGTCCGAGGAGGCGCGGCGGCGTTCGGTGGCGGTGCGGCCACTGCGGCCCCGGCCGGATGCGACGTCCGGCCACATCTCGTGCGCGTTGTTCAGCGACATCGCCGCCGAACGAGAGTGGGTGGCAACACAACTGGCCTCGGTCTATGAGAAAGCACATCGCGAGGGCAATCGCCCCCCGGCCGCGGCGGTATTGGTCAGGCGCAATGGTGACGCCGCACCCATGGCGGAGGCGCTTGCTGCGCAAGGTGTTCCGGTCGAGGTGGTTGGGTTGACCGGTCTACTCGGCCTGCCCGAGGTTGCCGATACCGTCGCGATGCTGCGCCTTGTTGCCGACCCGACGGCGGGTCCTGCCGCCCTGCGAGTGCTGACCGGGCCCCGGTGGCGTCTCGGGGCCCACGACCTGGTGGTGCTCTGGCGGCGGGCGATGGGCTTCGGCCGCGGCGGGTCCGGGATGATCGGCGAGGACGGGGGAGAAGAAGCTGATGTTCCGTGCCTGGCCGATGCCATCAGCGATCCCGGTACGCCCGACGAGTACTCCTCGGAGGGCTGGGCGCGGCTCACCGCACTGCGACGGGAATTGTCCGCGTTGCGCGCGCGCCTCGGTATGCCGCTCACCGATCTGATCAGCGAGGTGCAGCGCGTACTGGCATTGGACGTCGAACTGGCCGCGGGACAACGCAACGGCGGCATGGACCAATTGCGTGCTTTCACCGATGTCGCCGCCGGATTCGCCGAATCCGCCGACCAGAGCGATCCGGTGGGGGTGGTCACCGCGTTCTTGCAATACCTGGACGCCGCATGGGAGATCGAAAAGGGCCTTGCCCCCGTGGAGGTGGCGACGAGCCCGGGGCGGGTGCAGATCCTGACCGTGCATTCGGCCAAGGGGCTGGAATGGGAGGTCGTGGCCGTACCGCACCTGAGCGCCGGGGTGTTCCCGTCGGGTGTGGCCGCGCCGACATGGCTGACCAGCGCCACCGAACTACCTCCGTTGGTCCGCGGCGATCGGGCCACCCAGGGAGATCATTTCGGGGTACCGCAGCTGGATACCGAGGGCATCACCAACCGTAAACAGCTCGCCGATGCCATCACACGCCACAAGGACAGCCTGGCCACACGCCGGATCGATGAAGAGCGGCGGCTGCTGTATGTGGCGGTTACCCGCTGCGCCGAGCAGCTGTTCGTCTCGGGGCACCACTGGGGTCAGACCGGGCTCAAACCGAAGGGGCCATCAGACTTTCTGGTTGAGCTGCGCGATGTCATCGAGTCGGCGGCTGCCGAAGGCATTCCCTGCGGAACTGTCGAACAGTGGGCTCCCGAGCCCGCGGCCGGTGAGCGCAATCCCATGCTCGAGCAGACCGTCGAAGCGGCATGGCCTGCTGATCCGCTTGCGGGCAGACGCGGCGACATCGAGGCCGGCGCCCGGTTGGTACGGGAGGCACGCGCCGGTGAGGCAGCCCAGACCGCGGCGGACGATGATGACGTCGAGGGGTGGGCGGCCGACGTCGACGCCTTGTTGCGTGAACGTGAGCAGGCCCATCGTCGCCCGGAAATGTCTCTTCCTCAACATCTTTCGGTGACAAGCCTGGTGGAGCTGCGACAGGACCCTCAGGCCCTGGCACGCAAGCTGACACGTCCGCGTCCTACCCGCCCGGACCTGGAAGCGCGTCGCGGCACCGCGTTCCACGCCTGGGTGCAACGCCACTACGGGTCGGTGCGGCTCATCGATTTCGAAGATCTGCCCGGTGACGGCCACGGGAATTTCGAGGACGCCGAAGATCTGGCGGCGCTGCAGGTGGCGTTCCTCGACTCGGAGTGGGCGGATCGATCCCCCGCCGAGGTTGAGGTGCCCTTCGAGATTTCCGTTGCCGGAACCGTCGTACGTGGCCGCATCGACGCCGTATTCGGACCCGACGGCGGGACGGACGACACGTGGACGGTCGTCGATTGGAAGACCGGACATGAGCCGTCGGGCGACGAGATGGAAGCCGCCGCGCTGCAGCTGGCCGTGTATCGGCGTGCGTGGGCGTCGTTACGGGGAATCGATCCCGCACGCGTGCGCGCCGCATTCCACTATGTGCGCACGGGCCGCACCATCGCCCCGGCCGAGCTACCCGAGTTGCCGCAGGCGGAGGAGCTCGCAGAGCTGACCCGAGATTGATATCTGCCCAAACCTCGCCGGTATGTCACCAGCCAACGCGAACCACGGGCGCGCCATATGAGTAGATTGACACCCGTGCAACCGGTGAGTCGGACGCGATCGGCGTATGGCAGGTAAGTTTCGCCAGCGGTTTCGCGGCCTTGATGAGACGCTGACCGCACAGCCAGACCACGCGTTGGTCGGTGTGCTGCGTATCCCCGAGAACGCCGCCAGCCCGTGGCGAGCGATCGGTAAACGCATCCTCATCGCGATAGGAACGCTGTTCGCCGCGGTGCTCGTGGTGTACGCGGACCGCAGCGGTTACCGGGATGTCGCATCCACTCCAGAGGAAAGCGATCCGCTCAGCTTCCTCGACTGCTTCTACTACGCCACCGTCTCGCTCTCGACCACCGGATACGGCGATATCACCCCGTACACCGAGGGGGCGCGGCTGGTGAACATTCTCGTCATCACACCCTTGCGCCTGCTGTTCCTGATCGTCCTGGTCGGTACCACGGTCGAGGCGCTCACCGAACGTTCGCGTCAAGCACTGAAGATCCAGCGATGGAGGGCCCGCGTGCGCAACCACACCGTTGTCGTCGGATACGGAACCAAGGGGAAAACCGCCGTGCAGGCGATGCTCTCCGACGGCGCCGCGCCGGCCGAGATCGTGGTCGTCGACGAAGACCAGATGGCGCTGGACGCCGCGGCCGCGGCAGATCTGGTGACCGTGCGTGGCAGTGCCACCAAATCAGACGTGCTGCGGCTCGCGGGTGTGCAGAATGCCAAGTCGATCATCGTCGCGGCCAACCGCGACGACACCTCGGTGCTGGTCACGCTCACCGCCCGGGAACTGGCTCCCCACGCCAAGATCGTCGCCGCGATCCGCGAGGCAGAGAACGTGCACCTGCTGCGCCAGTCCGGCGCGGACTCGGTGGTGGTGTCCTCCGAAACCGCCGGACGTCTGCTCGGTATTGCCACCACGACACCACGGGTCGTGGAGATGATCGAGGACCTGCTGACCCCGGAGGCGGGGTTCGCGATTGCCGAACGCGAGGTGGAGCGCAGCGAGATCGGCGGCTCACCACGGCACCTGTCCGACATCGTCCTCGGTGTGGTGCGTGACGGCACCCTGCACCGAGTCGATGCGCCCGAGGTGGATTCCATCGAAGCCGCCGATCGCCTGCTGTATGTCCGCAACGCCGGAGCATGACATGACCTTCCGTCTTCGCAACATTCCTCTGCTTTCCCGCGTTGGGCTGGATCGTGCGGACGAACTGCGGTCGAACCCCGAGGAATTGGCCAAGGGCTGGGCCGAGGCGGGCCTGATCACCCTGGATGTGCGTGGCCGGGTGAACATCGTCGACGGGCGAGTGGTCCTCGAGGACGCCGCCCGTACCGGCGACGTACCGCCCGAGCACGCTGTGTTCCTGGGCCGCATCCCGGGTGGCCGTCACGTGTGGGCGGTGCGTGCCGATCTTGGCGATGACAGCGCGCCGCTGTTGGACCTGCGCCGCTCCGGCCAGCTGTTCGACGACACCAGTGCCGCGCTGCTGGCCACCGCGATGGCCATGCTGGCCTGGCATGACAGCGCCGGGTACAGCCCCGTCGACGGCTCACCCACCACGCCCGCCAAGGGCGGCTGGGTTCGGGTGAACTCAAGCACCGGCCAGGAGGAGTTCCCGCGGACTGATCCCGCCATCATCTGCTTGGTGCATGACGGCGGTGATCGCGCGGTGCTCGGCCGTCAGAAGTTCTGGCCGGAACGGATGTTCTCGCTGCTGGCCGGATTCGTGGAGGCGGGCGAATCGCTGGAAGCGTGTGTGGCCCGCGAGATCGCCGAAGAAGTGGGCCTCACGGTCACCGATGTGCAGTACCTGGGCAGCCAGCCATGGCCTTTCCCGCGGTCCATCATGTTGGGATTTCACGCGATCGGCGATCCGTCGC
Source organism: Mycobacteroides immunogenum (assembly GCF_001605725.1). NCBI lineage: Bacteria > Bacillati > Actinomycetota > Actinomycetes > Mycobacteriales > Mycobacteriaceae > Mycobacteroides > Mycobacteroides immunogenum. Next base: position 3,980,443 of record NZ_CP011530.1, on the reverse strand, counting down.
AACCGTTCGCCTTCAACGACGGTGAGATCGCCGAGGCCGACTGGTTCACCCGCGACGAGGTGCGCGCGGCACTTGAGCTGGGGGATTGGACCACGCCGTCGGATTCGCGGCTGATGCTCCCGGGCTCGATCTCGATAGCCCGGGAGATCGTGGAGTCCTGGGCCTACGCCAAGGACTAGTGGATCAGACGCCCAACTTCGCCTTGACCTGGGCCAGTGACGGATTGGTGAGCGCGCTGCCATCCGGGAACTTCACGGTCGGCACGGTCTGGTTGCCCCCGTTGACATTCGCGACGTAGTCGGCGGCGGCCGGGTCCTGCTCGATATCGACCTTGGTGTAGCCGATGCCGGCGGCCTTCAGCTGCGTCTCCAGCCGACGGCAGTAGCCGCACCAGGTGGTGGAGTACATGGTGAGGTCGGAATCGCTCGCTGTAGTCACATCCGCATTCAACGTCATACCCCGCCGGGGTGTTCCGCCGGGGTGTGAGATCTGTCAACAGCGGGGTGGGGGAGGTTTGTTGTCGGCGGTTGCTGAAAGGATGGTCGGGTGCCGCGCTCTCTCCTTGATGGTCTCGACGACGAGCAGCGTGCCGCCGTCACCGCACCGCGCGGCCCTGTCTGCGTGCTCGCCGGGGCCGGAACCGGTAAGACCCGCACCATCACCCATCGCATCGCCCATCTGGTCGAATCCGGCCATGTCGCCGCCGGGCAGATCCTGGCGGTCACCTTCACCCAGCGGGCAGCGGGGGAGATGCGCGGTCGATTGCGCGACTTGGGCGTCGGATCGGCGCAAGCGGTCACCTTCCACGCCGCCGGTCTACGACAGCTCCGATACTTCTGGCCGCAGTTGGTCGGCGACACCCGCTGGGAGTTGATCGATAGCAAGTTCACGCTCGTGGCGCAGGCCGCGAATCGCGCGAAACTGAGCACCACCACCGACGCGGTTCGTGACCTCGCCGGTGAAATCGAATGGGCCAAGGCATCATTGATCAGCCCGGAGGCCTATCCGGCGGCTGCTGCCAAATTCGGGCGGGATGTGCCGGTTCCCGCCGAGCAGGTCGCCAAGGTCTATGCGGGCTACGAGAAACTCAAGGCCCGGCCCGACGGTTCGACCCTTCTCGATTTCGATGACCTGTTGTTACACACGGCGGCCGCCATCGAGAACTCCGCGACCGTCGCCGACGAGTTCCGGGACCGCTACCGCTGTTTCGTCGTTGATGAATACCAGGACGTCACCCCGCTGCAGCAGCGTGTGCTCGACGCGTGGCTCGGTCCCCGCGATGACCTGACCGTCGTGGGTGATGCCAACCAGACCATCTACTCGTTCACCGGCGCCACCCCGCAGTATCTGCTCGGTTTCTCTCGCCGCTTTCCTGATGCGACGGTGGTCCGCTTGGAACGTGACTATCGCTCCACACCGCAAGTGGTTTCGCTGGCCAACCGGCTGATCTCGGCAGCGCAGGGCCGGGTGGCGGGCAGCAAGCTGCAACTTATCGGCCAGCGCGCGGAAGGCCCCACCCCGCGGTTCTCCGAGCATGACGATGAGGCCGCGGAGGCCAAGTCGGTAGCGAAATCCATTGCTGCACTGATTGAGTCCGGTACTCCTGCGTCCGAGATCGCGGTGCTGTACCGCATCAACGCACAGTCCGAGGTGTATGAGGAGGCGCTCACCGAGGCCGGCGTACCGTTTCAGGTGCGTGGCGGCGAGGGGTTCTTCACCCGTCAGGAAGTGCGCCAGGCGTTGGTGGCCCTGCAGCGTGCCGCGGATCGTGCGTCCGCTGAACTTCCCGTGCCGCAACAGGTTCAGGAGATTCTGGAACCCCTGGGACTGTCGCCGGAGGAGCCGCACGGCACGCAGGCGCGCGAGCGGTGGGGATCGCTGCGTGCTTTGGTCGAGCTCGCCGAAGAGGAGTGCACTCGTCAGCCGGAGCTGGATCTGCCCGGCCTCGTGCGTGAGCTGAGAGTACGAGCCGAGGCGCGGCACCCACCCACCGTGCAGGGGGTGACGCTGGCTTCGCTGCACGCGGCGAAGGGCCTGGAATGGGATGCGGTGTTCCTGGTGGGGCTGGCCGATGGCACCCTGCCCATCTCGCATGCGCTCTCGCGCGCCGGAGATATCGAGCCGGTAGAAGAAGAGCGCCGCCTGCTGTACGTCGGAATCACCCGCGCGCGTGTGCATTTGAACTTGAGTTGGGCGTTGGCCCGGGCGGCCGGCGGCCGCAAGTCGCGCAAGCATTCCCGATTCCTCAACGGAATCGCACCGACCGCACAACTTCCCGCGTCCGCAACACCGCGGCGCCGGGGCAGTGGCGCGCGCTGCCGCATCTGCAACGCGGCATTGAGCACACCGGCGGCGGTACTGCTGCGGCGTTGCGAGAGCTGCCCGTCCGATATCGACGAAGAACTCCTTGTCGCGCTGAAGGATTGGCGCCTGAAGACGGCGAAGGAGATGAAGGTACCGGCGTTCGTGGTCTTCACCGACAACACCTTGATCGCCATCGCCGAGCTGCTCCCCGGCGACGACGCCGCACTGGTGGCCATCCCGGGGATCGGCGCGCGCAAGCTGGAGCAGTATGGCCCGGACGTGCTGCGTCTGGTGCGCGCCAGATCCTCGTAATTCCTTGTTCAACACGTGTCTAGCGCGGAGCGTGATCTCGTCCTAGGCTCGCCCCATGGCCGACGATGACCTCCGCGATTTCGAAGCAGGCACCTTCACCCATGAGGGCGAGACCAAGATCGTGTTGCGAAAAGGCAGCGGACCAGCGGTGATCGTGATCGCGGAGATGCCGGGGATCACGCCCAAGGTCGCCAACTTCGCGCGCAAGGTGGCCGATATCGGTTGCACTGCCGTGATGCCGCATCTCTTTGGCAATCCAGGGCAGAACACCGACCCCAAGGACGGAGGCTGGCTGCGCACCGCCACGTACCTGGCGTCCTCGATGTTCCGCGGCTGTGTGAGCCGCGAATTCACGGTGCTGGCCACCGGTAAGAGCTCTCCGGTGGTCGCCTGGCTGCGGGCGCTGGCCCAGAATGAACACGAACGCAGCGGTGGCCCCGGGGTGGGCGCCATCGGCATGTGCTTCACGGGCGGGTACGCGCTGGCGATGGCTGCCGACGATCGGCTGCTGGCCCCTGTGCTGTCCCAGCCGTCGATGCCGGTCGGTCTCACCAAGAGCGCGCGGCACAACATCGACATCTCGCCGTCGGATTTGGCCAAGGTCAAGCATCGCTGCCAACACGACGGGCTCACCGTGCTCGGCATGCGTTTCACCACCGACAAATTGGTGCCCGCCGAACGGTTCCAGTTCCTCAAGGAGGAGCTGGGCGACGCGTTCGTCGCCATTGAACTGCCCGGAAGTGCTGCCAACCCGGATTCACCGATGCCGCCGCATTCGGTGGTCACCGAACATCTCATCGATGAGCCCGGACAGCCCACGCGTGCGGCGCTGGATCAGGTGTTGGATCTGTTCCGGTCTCGGCTGCTGACATCGGTGTAGCGCGAAAAAGAGGCCAGTGAGACGAAACTGGTTCGGAAGTATTGCCGCAGGTCAAAAATAACTTGTCAACCGAATAGGCGACCTTTTACTCTGGGCGTCAGGAATTCGTGAGGATTCCAAACCAGACCTGTTCACGTGCGAGTAGACGGAAGGAGGAGCGAAATGAATACACCCATGAATTACGGAGACACCTTGTGGCGTGATGCCCATGGTGCCTTTGTCGTGTTGCCGATCGCTCCGCCGTCGCTCCAGACGCGTTCCGCCGTTAAGCCGGCGGTAGCTGCCATGTCGATGGCCGGCTCGGCTCCCGCGATTAAGCACCGCGCTGCCGCAGCCGCGAATGTCGCGTCCGTGAATAGGGGATACATCTAGGTAGCCCCTCAACCGCCTCCCAGGCCACGGACCCGACACCACCGGGATCCGTGGCCACATTTGTTTGAGCCTCACAACCTCAAACGTGGTTCCGGATCTCGATCGATAAGACACCGATACGAGACCAACAGTTTTACGAGGAACCGAAGAGGAAGCAGGTGAACGGACACATGATGACCGTCGAAGTGGAGGCCCGAAGACTCGCGCTGCCGTGCCACGTCGCGGACGCGGACCTGTGGTTCGCGGAAAGCCCCGCCGACCTGGAGCGGGCCAAGGCGCTGTGCGTGGACTGCCCGATCCGGTCGCAGTGCCTGGCCGCTGCGCTGGACCGTGCGGAGCCGTGGGGCGTCTGGGGTGGCGAGATCCTGGAGCAGGGTGCCATCGTGGCGCGCAAGCGGCCGCGTGGGCGTCCGCGCAAGAACCCGCTGCCTGACGCCGACACCGCCGCGGCATGACGCGGCGCATCAAGGTCGCAGGGCTGGATAACCATTGCTCCCCATCGTCATCAGGCGATGGGGAGCAATGCGTTTAGGCGGGCTTCGTGTTGGGCGCGAAGAACCCCGGCATCCATTCTTCGGCGATCGCCGCGTAGTTCACGTGCGCATCGAGTTGCACCAGAACCCCGATCATTCCGCCGAGTGTGCGCAACAGCATCACGTAACCGGGCGGCACCGTCATCTGCCGTGCCAACTTGAACCGGTCCGCGAATCCTTCGTCCAACAGATCCGTGGATGCCACCGCGGCCCGCTGGAACCATTCGCGGGTGAAGTGGAATTCGCCCGAGCGCAGCGGATCGACATAGGGCCAGAGTGGTCTGATGTAATCCATCACCCGATCTCCGGACAGCTCGACCTCCGGTGGCATGAATCCGAGCTGCTTGATCAGCCGGATCACCTGATCCCACTGTTCATCTCGCGCCCAGCACAGCACCTCGCCGAACTCCGGCGGGATGCCGCCCGCATGCTCGGAGACCGCGCCGAAATCGATGATGCCGAAACGTCCGTCGGGCAGCAGCATGAAGTTTCCCGGATGCGGATCGGCATGCACCAGACCCACGCTCTCCGGTGATTTCACCGTGAATTCGAGCATCAGCGCACCCGCGGAATCACGCTGCTCGCGGGTGCCTTCGGCGATGATTTTCGAAAGCCGTCGCCCTTCCATCCACTCGGAGATGATGACCTTGGGCGCGCTCGCGACGACCGCGGGCACAAAGAAATTCGGATCGTTGGCGAAAGCCTTCGCGAACGCGCGCTGGTTGGAGGCCTCCAGGCGATAGTCCAGCTCGGCTTCGATGCGGTCGCTGATCTCGGCCACGAGCCTGTCGATATCTGCTTTGGGGGCAATCTGTTTGGCCAACGGCGTCATCCGTGCGATGAGCTTGAGATCCGCACGCAACGCGTCGTCGGCACCGGGGTACTGGATCTTCACGGCCACCTCGCGGCCGTCTTTCCACACGCCCTTGTGCACCTGGCCGATGCTCGCGGAGGCGACGGGAGTGTCGTCGAAGGACTGGAAGCGATCGCGCCATTTGGTGCCGAGCTGGGCGTCGAGTACGCGATGCACCTTGGCCGCGGGCAACGGTGGGGCCTCACTCTGCAGCTTGACCAGCGCCTCACGGAACGGATCGGCGAACTGGGGCGGTATCGCGGCTTCCATCACCGACAGCGCCTGTCCGACTTTCATGGCGCCGCCCTTGAGCTCGCCGAGCACCTTGAACAGCTCGTCGGCAGCCTTCTCCAAGAGCTCGGCATTGACCTCGTCGGCGGAGGTCCCGGTCAGCCGTTTGCCAACTCCCAGGACCGCGCGCCCCGCCATCCCGGCGGGCAGGCTTGCCAGCTTGGTCATCCGGCTGAGTCCGCCGCGGCGAATATCTGCCATGTCACCTCATATCCTTCCGTGTGGCGTCGTTGCCCCCACGTCTTGTCGGAATGCTAGCTGTTGCTAGCTGGCGGCGACGGGCTCGTCCTCGCGGAAGCCGGGAACCCAGTCGCCGATGATTCGCGCATACGGGACTGTCGCGTCGAGTTGGGCCAGAATGCCGGACAGGCTGCCGAGCACCCGGAACATCATGAGGTACACGGGAGGCAGGTCGAGGTGCCGCCCGGTTTGGAATTGAGCGCCGCGCAGATCGCTGGATTTCGCGGCAACGCGCTGCATCCATTTCCGGGTGAAGTGGAACTCGTCGGACTTCAGCGGATCGATGAACGGCTTGAGATAGTCGTCGATTTCCTCGGGGGACACGTCGGTGCGCGGTGGGATGAAACCTTCCTCGCGCATGAGGGGTATCAGTTCATCCCACATTCCGTCACGTTCCAGGCGCCAGATCGGTCCCAGGTTGGGTGGGAATCCGCCCTCATGGGTGGCGCAGGCGCCGAAGTCCATCACGCCCAAGCGCCCGTCCGGCAGCAGCATGAAGTTTCCGGGGTGGGTGTCGGCGTGCAGCAGCCCGCAGCGGTATGGCGAGCTGACGGTGAATTTCAGCAGCAGGCGCCCGCATTCGTTTCGCTCGTCTTCTGTTCCACTGCTGATGATTTCGGAGAGCTTTCGTCCCTGCATCCACTCGCTGATGACGACCTTGGGGGCCGAGGCGACGACCGGCGACACATAGAACTCGGGGTCGCCCTTGAAGGCCTTGGCGAAGGCGCGCTGATTGGTGGCCTCGATGCGGTAGTCGAGTTCTTCCTCGGTGCGCTCGATGAGCTCATCGATGATGCTTTTGACATCGGCGCCGGGCACGATCTGCTTGAACAACGACGAGAGTCGCTGCATGGTTTTGAGGTCGGAGCGCACCGCCTCGTCGGCACCCGGGTACTGCACTTTCACCGCGACCGTACGCCCGTCGCTCCACACGGCGCGATGCACCTGACCGATGCTGGCCGAGGCGACGGGCTTGTCGTCGAAGGACTGGAAGCGTTCCCGCCATTTGGTACCCAGTTGGGCGTCGAGGACGCGGTGCACCTTGTCGGCGGGCAGCGGCGGAGCGTCGCTTTGCAGCTTGGTCAGGGCCTCGCGGAAGGGCTCTGCGAAGGCAGGGGGAATGGCTGCTTCGAACACAGAGAGTGCCTGGCCGAGTTTCATGGCCGCGCCCTTGAGCTCGCCGAGTACCTGGAACAGCTGTTCGGCGGCCTTCTCCATCATCTCGGCGTTGACTTCGTCTTTGGACTTGCCGGTCAGCCGTTTTCCGACGCCGAGTGCGGCACGACCGGCGATACCTGCCGGAAGTGACGCGAGTTTTGCGGCGCGCGCGGCGCGGCCACGACGAATCTCAGCCATGCGCTACATCATGCCGGGGGCGGCGTAATTCTGACAACGCAGGTTTTCCTTTTGGGTTACGCCTCGGCCGGAGCCTTGCTGTCTTCGTGGAAACCGGGAACCCACTTGTCGATGATGGCGGCGTAGTCCACCGGGGCGTCGAGCTGCGCGGCGATACCGATCAGGCCGCCCAGCACCCGGAAGAACATCAGATAGTTCGGCGGCAGATTCATCTGGCGACTGGTCTTGAACGACTCGAGGAACTCTTCGCTGCGGAAATCGGTGGCCTTGGCGGTGAGCCGCTGCAGCCACTTGCGGCTGAAGTGGAAGGTGTCGTAATTGAGCGGCTCGATGTACGGCTCAAGGTAGGAGTTGACCTCCTCGTGAGACACCGAGGTCGCGCTCGGCGGGATGAAGCCCTCCGAGCGCAGCACCTCGGTCAGCTCTTCCCACTTCTCGTCGCGGGCCAGACGCAGGATCGGTCCGAAGCCCGCGGGCAGGCCGCCCTCGTGCGAGGCGCAGGCGCCGAAGTCCATGACGCCGAACCGGCCGTCCTCCAACAGCATGAAGTTCCCGGGGTGGGTATCGGCGTGCAGCAGTCCGCAGCGGTAGGGCGAGCTGATGCTGAACTCCAGCAGGAAATGAGCGCATTTACTGCGCTCTTCCTCGGTCCCGCTGGCGATGATCTCCGAGAGCTTCCGGCCCTGCATCCATTCGGTGATGATCACCTTGGGGGAGGAGGCGATGACCGAGGGCACGTAGAACTCGGGGTCATCCTTGAAGGCCTTGACGAAGGTGCGCTGGTTGGTGGCCTCGATGCGGTAGTCGAGTTCTTCCTCGGTGCGCTCGATGAGCTCATCGACGATGCCCTTGATGTCGGCACCCGGAGCCACCTGTTTGAACAAAGAGGAGAGGCGCTGAATGGTCTTGAGGTCGGAGCGCACCGCCTCGTCGGCGCCCGGGTACTGCACCTTGACCGCGACGACGCGGCCGTCCTTCCAGACCGCCTTGTGTACCTGGCCGATGCTGGCCGAGGCGACGGGCTTGTCGTCGAAGGACTGGAAGCGTTCACGCCATTTGGTGCCCAGTTGGGCGTCGAGGACGCGGTGGACCTTGTCGGCGGGCAGCGGCGGGGCGTCGCTTTGCAGCTTGGTCAGCGCTTCGCGGTAGGGCTCGCCGAACTCGGGCGGAATGGCTGCTTCCATGACCGAGAGCATTTGGCCGATCTTCATGGCCGCGCCCTTGAGCTCGCCGAGCACCTGGAACAGCTGTTCGGCGGCCTTCTCGACAAGTTCGGCGTTGACTTCGTCTTTGGACTTCCCGGCCAGGCGTTTGCCGACGCCGAGTGCGGCACGCCCCGCGATTCCAGCCGGAAGCGAAGCGAGTTTTGCGGCGCGCGCGGCGCGGCCACGACGAATCTCTGCCATGCGCACATCATGCCCGCTCGTGATGAAGTTAACAAAAAGTGGTGGTTCGTCAACTTTCGGTGAGGTAGGCGCCGCACGGACACAGCGGGTGAGCGGTCCAATGACGTGCGGTCAGCGCGTGGGTCGCGAGGTCGAGTTCCAGTGTCGCGTTGAGCGTCACGAGCGGCCCGGGCGCCCGTCCCCGCATCGCCGACAACACCCGATCGATCTGTGCCAGCGCTATCGCGACGGTGCCCAATACCGTGGCCGGTGCGGCGATGCCCACGCTCCCGGTCAGCTGAGCCGCGACGGCGGGCCACTGTTCGTCGCGGTCGTGCCGATGGCGGTCGGCGCATTCCAGACAACTGGTGATGCCCGGCAGCACCATGGGTCCGATCAGGCCGGTGCCGTCGCGGGCACGGACGGACAGGTGCGGCACATCGGCATCGTTCAGCATGCGCAGCACCCGGGTATCGGCGATCAGGTCGTCGGCCAGTATCGCCAAATCGACGTATTGCCAAGACTTTCCATGCGTGGGGTGGGTGCAGTGCTGAACGCGCGCCGAGGTATGCCGCAGGGCGGCGACCAGACCGTCGGACAGCGGGCCGCGGCCGATGACCCGCACTACCGGCGATGCGGGTTCGGCGGGTCGGGTGCGGCGGATGATGGCGCCTGTGTCGATCAACTCGTCGAGGAGCGAACGGATGTCGTCGATATCGCGAAAATCCTTGACACACTGCAGTTTAAGGATCTGCCCCCAGGTGAGTTCATCGCTCAGTGAGGTCAGCAGCTGCCGCACCGCGTGGGCGGGTGCGGCCGGTGAGGGGCGCACTATCACGGCATGGCGGGGCATCCAGCCGATCTGGATCCCGTTGTCAGGCCGGGGCAGCACGGGACGAGCCGGGTCGAGGGTGAACGTCGGCTCGCTGGACATGGCCCACTGTGGCATATCGGGCGTGCGTGAGGAGCCGCCGAAAGCCGTTTATCCACAGCCCGATTCGGCGGCTGACCAGCGCTTTACGGTGGCGCGGCGGGTTTCTCAGTCTTCCGTCGGCGGCGTGCCCGGATCGAGCTTCTCGATCTGCGCGATCGGGTCGTCGATCGCGTCGGTGTCACCGCCGACAATCCGGTCGATGAACGCCGCCGGATTGTCCAGATCGCCGGCGTCGGGCATCAGGTCCGGATGGGCCCAGACGGCGTCACGCTTGTCGACTCCGACGGCGTCGGTCAGCCTGCGCCACAGCTCGGCGGCCTCGCGCAGTTTGCGCGGACGCAGCTCCAAGCCCACCAGGGTGGCGAAAGTCTGTTCGGCCGGGCCGCCGGTGGCGCGGCGGCGGCGCAGCGTCTCGCTGAGGGCCGCCGTCGCCGGAATGCGGTCGCCGAGGGCATCGGTCACCACGGTCTGCACCCAGCCCTCGGCCAAAGCAAGCAGCGTTTCCAGCCGCTCCAGCGCCTGCTGCTGCTGCGGTGTGGTCTTCGGCTCGAAAATGCCTTGGGACAGAATCTGTTCCATCTCGGACGGGTCGCCCATCGAGGCGGGATTGAAACCGCGGGCGGCTTCTTCGATGGCGCTCATGTCGATCGAGATGCCCTTGGCGTACTGCTCGACGGTGTCCATCAGCCGGATGGTCAGCCAGCCCACGCCGCTGAACAGCCGATGGTGCGCGGCCTCCCGGGCGGCCAGGAACGTCATGATCTCGCTCTTGGACTGCTCCAGGCCCTCCGAGAACGCCTCGATTGCGGCGGGCAGCAGCGCGGCAGTGCCCTTGGGGCCCAGCGGCAGCCCGATATCTGTGGAGGTCAACACCTCTCGGGAAAGTTGCCCGAGGGCCTGGCCGAGCTGCGATCCGAAGGCCATGCCGCCCATCTGGGTCATCATGCCCAGCAGTGGACCGGCCATGCCCTGTGCTTCCTCCGGCAGGTTCGCCGCCCACATGCCCGAGATCTGTTCGGCGACCGGGTCCACCAATCGCTTCCAGTTCTCCAGGGTGTTGTCCACCCAGTCGGTCGCCGTCCAGGCCGCAGTGCGGGTGGCGCCGGCCGGCAACGCGGTGGCGCCGTCGAGCCAGGTGTCGGCCAGATGCACCGCGTCAGCGATGGCCGATGTGGTGCTCTCGGTGATGGGGGCGACGAAACCGATTGAACTCGAGGCCAGTTGCCGGGCGATGTCGTAGTTGACCGGGCCCGTCGGCTGGCCGCTGGACGCGGTGGCGGCAGCGCCGCTGAACATTTGGCCCAGCTGCGTGAAGATCTGGCCCAGATCGGCGGGATTGAATCCGCCAGATCCGAAGCCGAAGGGGTCTGCGCCCGACGAACCTGAGCCCGACGAGCCGCGACCGGCATCGCCCCGCTCGCGGTCGGGGTCGTCGCCAGCAGCGAATCCAAAGGGTAGGTCGGCCATATCTCCACGGTACCGCTGGTGGAGGCGGCTGGATCACGCTGACGGCGTAATCGGCGCAACGCACCCTGTTTTTGCCTGGTTCAGGCCAGGAAGCGTGCCCGAACTTCGGGAGGAGGCAGCGGGCAGGTGTCATAGCGGCCGAACACCCGGTACCGGATACGCGCCACCACCCGGTACAGGCCGTCGCGAATCGGGCGCGGAACCAGCAGTGCGATGAGGGAGGCGCGCCGGGCTCCACCCAGATAGTCGATGACCCGGAGCACCGCGTCGGAGCGGACGTGCGTCCGCTCGTCGGGGCCGCCCGGATTGTCGACGATCACGAAGGAGTCGACGCCGGCGAGCTCGGGATGCCGCTCGATCACCTGGGTGCCGTACTCGCTGTCGAGTGCGGCGAACCGCATCGTCCCGACTTTGTCGTCGCGCAGGATCTTCTTGACGGCGCCATTGCACAGCGCGCATACGCCGTCGTACAGCAGGACAGGGGCTTGCTCGCTCATCGAACCTCCATCTCAGAGACTACGGCGGGGCGCCGATGACCGGTTGCCATAGGGTGCAGGCATGAATCGCCGCGTTGCGACGTTGCTGGTCGCGCTGATCTCGATTGTCGCCTTCGGGTTGTTGATGTCGGTGATCACCGTGCCGTTCGTGTCGCTGGGCCCGGGCCCCACCTTCAACACCCTCGGGCAGGTCGAGGGCAAAGAGGTGGTGGATATCAAGGGCACCAAGGTCGATCCGGTGTCGGGTCACCTCAATATGACGACAGTCTCGCAGCGGGACGGGCTGACCTTGGCTGATGCGCTGCGACTGTGGGCCAGCGGGAGCGAGCAGCTGGTGCCGCGGGACGTGGTCTATCCACCGAATCGGTCCAAGGACCAGGTGGACAAGGAGAACGACCTCGAGTTCAAGAAGTCGGAGGAGAGTGCGGAGTTCGCGGCCCTCGCGTACCTCAAGTACCCCACCGCGGTGACCGTGCTGACGATCAGCGATGACGGGCCGTCCAAGGGCAAGCTGCAGGAGAACGATGCCATCACCGCCGTCAACGGGCACCCGGTGGCGACATTGGAGGAATTCACCGGACTGCTCAAGGCGACCAAGCCGGGTGATGAGGTGACACTCGATTACAAGCGCAAGAATGCGCCCAACGGGACGGTGAAGATCACCCTGGGTAAGAACGGGGATCGCGATTACGGATTCCTGGGCGTCGGTGTGGTGCAGGCGCCGTGGGCGCCGTTCAGCATCACCTTCAATCTGGCCAATATCGGCGGACCCTCCGCGGGCCTGATGTTCAGTCTCGCGGTGGTGGACAAGCTGACACCCGGTGAGCTGGATGGCGGAAAGTTCGTCGCCGGAACGGGAACCATCGACGCCGACGGCAAGGTGGGACCCATCGGCGGTATCACGCACAAGATGTTTGCCGCCAAAGACGCTGGAGCGACGGTGTTTCTGGTGCCCGCGGCCAACTGCGCCGAGGCCAAGACCGACGGCGGGCAAGGACTCACTCTGGTCAAGGTCGGCACCTTGACCGAGGCGGTCGACGGACTGGGCGCGCTCAATCGCGGTGAACAACCGCCCAGTTGTTAGCGAACCTCACCACCATCGATGCCGGACAGGCCCGGCCCTTCTGCGGCTACAGTGGGGCCTGGGTTTTCTATACCGAATATTGAGCGGTTCGACACTCTCAGTAACACTCGACGAGGAGCGTAGCGACGTGGGAATGCGGCCAAATGGGGCTCTGCCACGACTGACCCGACGGAGCCGGCGCCTGGTCGCCGCGTCGTTGGTGATTGTGGTGTTGTTGTTGATCGGGCCGCGCCTGGTCGACACCTACATCAACTGGCTGTGGTTCGGCGAACTTGGGTTCCGCGGTGTCTTCACCACCGTGCTGCTGACGCGCCTCGCCTTGTTCCTGATCGTTGGAACATTGGTCGGCGCCGTGGTTTTCGCCGGCTTCGGATTGGCATACCGGGCCCGGCCCGTGTTTGTGCCTGCCAAGGGGCCGGGTGACGCGCTGGCGCAGTACCGGGCACTCATCCTGTCGCGGGTGCGGTTCTTCCTGATCGGTGTTCCCATACTCATTGGGGTGCTGGCCGGTGTTGTGGCGCAAAGCTATTGGATGCCGGTGCAGCTGTTCCTGGAAGGCGGGGACTTCGGCATCAAGGATCCGCAGTTCGGACTGGATCTCGGCTTCTTCGCTTTCGACTTGCCGTTCTACCGCTTCGTGTTGACCTATCTGTTCATCGCCGCGTCCATCGCGCTGATCGTCAACGGTCTGGTGCACTACATCTTTGGCGGCATCCGGCTCACCGGGCGCTCCGGGACGCTGTCCCGGCCGGCCCGCATTCAGCTGATCACCTTCGCCGGAATCCTGGTGCTGCTCAAGGTGGCCGCGTACTGGCTTGACCGCTATGAGCTGCTGTCACACACGCGGGCCGGTAAGCCGTTCACCGGTGCCGGTTATACCGATATCAACGCGGTGCTGCCCGCCAAGCTCATCCTGCTGGCCATCGCGGTGATCTGCGCGGTCGCGGTGTTCTCGGCGCTGGTGTTGAAGGACTTGCGGATTCCCGCGATCGGGCTGGCGTTGCTGTTGCTGTCCTCGCTGGTAGTGGGCGCCGGGTGGCCGCTCATCGTTGAGCAGTTCAGTGTCAAACCCAATGCGGCGCAGAAGGAGAGCGAATACATCGCGCGCAGCATCAAGGCGACACGGGATGCGTATGGCCTGACCGATGACATCGTGACCTACCGGGATTACAGCGGTACCGCGTCGGCGCCCGCCGGCAGCCAGCAGCTGGCCAAGCAGGTCGCGGCCGACCGCTCCACCATCGCCAACATCCGGGTGCTGGACCCCAACATCATCAGCCCCGCGTTCACCCAATTGCAGCAGGGCAAGAACTTCTACGCCTTCCCCGATTCGTTGTCGATCGATCGGTACCAAGACAAGAGCGGGTCGCTACGCGACTACGTGGTTGCCGCCCGTGAGCTCGATCCGGCGAAACTCCGTGACAATCAGCGAGACTGGATCAACCGGCACACCGTGTACACGCACGGCAATGGCTTCATCGCGGCCCCGGCCAATACGGTCCGGGGAGTGGCCGACAAGCCGGACGAGAACGGCGGATACCCGGAGTTCCTGGTGAATGCCGTGGACGACAACGGCAAGATCTTGTCCGATGGTCCGGCGCCGTTGGCCCAGCCACGCGTCTACTACGGCCCGATCATCGCCAGCGACACCAACGACTACGCGATTGTCGGCAAGAACGGCAATGATCGTGAGTACGACTACGAGAACAACGCCGGGACCAAGAACAGCACCTACACCGGTACCGGCGGTGTTCCGGTCGGTGGTGCACTGGCACGCACGGTCTTCGGCCTCAAGTACGCCGAACGGAACTTCCTGTTCTCCAACGTGATCGGGGACAACAGCAAGATCCTGTTCAACCGTGATCCGAGCCGTCGGGTGGAAGCGGTGGCACCGTGGCTCACCGTCGACAGCGGTACCTACCCGGCGATCGTGGATAAGCGCATGGTGTGGGTCGTTGACGGTTACACCACGCTGGACAACTACCCGTACTCGCAGCAGACGTCGTTGTCGGAAGCCACCTTTGACAGCCAGGTCGGCAGGACCGGAGGGGCGCTGCCCAACCAGCAGGTGTCCTACATCCGAAACTCGGTCAAGGCGACGGTAGATGCCTATGACGGCACGGTGACCCTGTATCAGCAGGATGAGAAGGATCCTGTGCTTAGGGCGTGGATGAAGGTCTTCCCGGGCACGGTGAAGCCCAAGAGCGATATCTCGCCGGATCTGGCGCGGCACTTGCGCTACCCCGAGGATCTGTTCAAGGTGCAGCGCACGCTGCTGGCGCGTTACCACGTCAATGATCCGGTGACGTTCTTCTCGACCAGCGATTTCTGGCAGGTTCCCGACGACCCGAACGCGCCGACCGGGTCGCAGCCGCCGTATTACATTGTTGCGAAGGACATTACGAAGAACGACAATTCGGCGTCATTCCAATTGACCAGCGCGCTCAACCGATTCCAGCGTGATTTCCTGGCCGCCTATGTCAGCGCCAGCTCCGATCCTGAGACCTACGGGAAGATCACGGTGCTCACGGTGCCGGGAACGGTGCAGGGCCCCAAGCTGGTGAACAACGCGATTACCACCGACAACCTGGTGTCCTCGCATGTCGGCATCATCAAGAACCAGAACATCCTCAAGTGGGGCAACCTGCTGACACTGCCGGTGGCCAACGGTGGGCTGCTCTTCGTCGAGCCGCTGTACGCCTCGCCGGGCCAGGGCGATCAATCCTCGTATCCGCGCCTGATCCGGGTGGGCATGTACTACAACGGCAAGGTCGGCTACGCCACCACGGTCAGGGATGCCCTGGACATGGTGTTCGGGCCGGGCGCCGGCGCGACGGCGACCGCGCCTGCGGTGGAGCCGGGCTCGGTGGCGGTGCCGCCACCCAGCGGCCAGAACCTCCCGGTGGTGCCGCCGGTGGCCCCGCCGCCTACGGGCTCCTCTGAGCTGTCTGGGGCGAAGGCTGCGGCGCTGCAGGAAGTTCAGCGGGCCATTGGTGAGGTGAAGGACGCCCAGAAGAGTGGGGACTTCGCACGCTACGGACAGGCCCTCAAGAGCCTGGACGACGCCATGACGAAGTTCACACAAGCCAAGTAAAAAAGGGCCGGTCCCTGCCACGCTGTGAAAGCGCAAGTGGCAGGGACAAAGCCACCGCCAGGTGCCGAGAACGTGCAGGCCAGGTGAACGATTTGGCGTCAGCGCACTGCGCCCGGTAACCTCTTGTTTACCGCCGCGGGGTGGAGCAGCTCGGTAGCTCGCTGGGCTCATAACCCAGAGGTCGCAGGTTCAAATCCTGTCCCCGCTACTAGGTAAGCAGGTCAGAGGGTATTTTCCCTCTGACCTGCTTCATTTTCAAGAGCCTCATCCGTTATTTACTCGGTATTTATGTCGGCTGCGGTGTCGGCGGGCTGCCCCGTGACTGCCTTCTCAATCCACTGGGCGACCTCAGGATGCTCGCGTCCACGGGAGAGATAATGCCGCAGTGTGGTCGCCACGTCTCGGTGCCCGAGCACGTCCGCTGCCACGCGGGGATCTCCAGACTTGTCCGCAGCGAGGTCGCTGAGGGTCTTACGGAAGCTGTGTCCGGTCGTGCCCGCCAGGTGCTCCAAGTCGTCGCGTACCTCCCGCCACTGTCGCGCGAAGCCGTTCGGGTCCCGCATCGTGCCGACCGACGACGGGAAGATGAGTCCATGCTTATTGGGTCGCTCCTCCGTTGACCGCGTGAGCAGTGCGGCGACGGCGAACGGCGGCAGATGAATCACGTCCGGCGTGCCCTTGCTGCTGTTCTGTGTCGGTGTACGCAGGAGCCCAGAACCTCCCACGTCCCGCACGATGCGCCCCGTGCTGGTGATGGTCGCCGCGTCGGGGTTGAACTCCGTCCACAGAAAGCCGAGGACTTCGCTTACCCGCAGGCCAGTCGCCAAGTGCATCAGGATGGGGTCGGTTACGTCCTTCTTTCGGCACATCTCCGACGCCAACAGCGCTCTCAACACCACGGGGAGAACGGTGGGGTCGATGGGCTGCGCCACATTGGGCTTCGGCTGCTTCTTGACGGGTGCGGTCTTTGTCGCCCGCGCGGGGTTCGCGTCGAGCACACCGTCATTCACCGCGTAGTCGAGTGCGAAGCCCAGCAGTGAGCGGAGTTGTTTGGCGTCGGTGTCCCCATGAGCTTTTCGTACCTGCTCGATGTGACGGTTCAGCCGTCCAGGGGTGCAGTCACCCACAGTGATGCCGGACGCCACATCGTTCCAGTAGCCGATGCGCAGTCCGTAGCTGTAGATGGTGCGTACTGCCTTTTCCGCATCCCGCAGTGCTTGCATGTGGCGTTCCAGCAGGACGGACACGGGGGTGTTACGGGTGACTTCTTCACCGTCGCCGCCAGTGCCGCCTCCGAACAGTTCCCTGAGATGGTCTTCCAGGGCGGCTACCGCAGCCGCCCCGTGCTTGTCTCTGATGCCCATGGGCGTTGACCGTTCGGCTTGCCGCCGTTTCCCGTCGAGCCCTCTGTAGTAGCAGTGGGCTTTCCAGGTGTTCGGCGCGAGCTGAGTTCGTTTGACCTTCCCATGTGCGCCGATCCTGGTTCGCGGTCTACCCATCCGCCATGCTCCGCTTGACCGTTCCTCCCAGCTGCTCGATACGCGCGGTGACCGCCGCGAGCCGCTGCTGGAGGGTGGCGATGAGTACGTCATCACGGGGAGTGGACGCTTCAACAGACCCCAAACGGGCACGGAAAAGCAAACCCTTCGTCTGATCGCGTTTCCTGCATAGGTCGTCCAACTCGACCATGCGCTGATCTCGTGGCAGCCCCTGTGACGCCGCGTCGAGGGGGCTAGGCAGCTTGCCGCCCCACCACTGACCTGCCTGATATCCGGTAACCGAGCGGCCGGGGAGAACCGCTACGTCGCCGTCCGAAAGCCTGTCCCAGGTCAGGAGGTGACTTGGTGAGACTCCGAGAGCCGCAGCGATGAGAGAGAGTTCGTGGACGGCGACGTACTTGCGACGACCGATTTCAATGTCCGTGATGATGGAGCGGGTGACGCGCTGTCCCAGGTCGGCGGTCATATCGGACACCCACTGGGCGCTTCTGTCCCCGCGCAGCGCCTTGATTGCCGCACCTATCTGAGCGGTCTGCCGCTGCTGCCAATCATCGTCCTCAGCCACGGGAGGACGGTATATCAGGAAAATGCGTGAGTCAACGCGGAAACCAGCGGGCGTTGCGTGAATCCGCGTGGTAGTGTGGAACTACACATAAACCGTTTGATATGGCGGTCTACTACGCAAGGACGAGAAATGCAGGTTACGGAGGTGCCGTTCCTCACCAGAGGGGAATTGGCAGCGCGGTGGGGGATGAGCCCCCGGACGTTGGAGAACTGGGCAACGCAGGGGAAGGGTCCGGTCGGCAGGCGGTTCGGGTTGCGCGTGATGTACCGGCTGTGCGACGTGATGGAGTACGAGCGCAGGGTCTTCGGTGGAGCCGCATGAACCCCGCCGAACGGGCAGCCGACCGCCTGCTCGCCCTGATCGCCCGCACGCGGGCCGAGAATCTCAACACCTCTCCCGACCCCTACCTCGACGCCATCACCCTCTGGATAGCCGTGGTGCCGCAGGTGCGAGAGGTGCTGAACGGGCTGGACATTCACGAGTCCACGCTGGGCGAGGTGGAGTACCTGTTCCGGGAGGCCGTGACCGCGTGGTTGCGCGGCGATGAGCCGTCCAGTGTCCTGACCGACGACCCCGGTACCGCCGCGCTGCTGGCCGAAGACGAGCTGGAGCACCGACTCCGGACGGTGCTGGACCCGCCAGAGGTCTGGATTTTCTGAAGACTTCCCGACCCCGCAACGACGCGGGTGATTGGGGATCGGGGTTCGCCCCACATGAGAAAACCCGCCGTGCTAGCGGCGGGCTTGTCGAAATCAACTCTCTCAAGAAAGAAGTTAGCAGATGACCTTCACGTTTGTCACCCCTAATGCGGAGCTGGAAGTTCCGCCTCCGCAACGGAAGATAACCTCCGGGTTCACCTATCTTGCTCCATCCGATTCCCCAACTGGGCCAGTGCAATCGGTGCTCGAAGTCCTCGACACTGGGCGGACGGTACATGGCAACAACGCCGTGCTTATCGACCTGCTGTCCAAGCTGTACGTCACGGACGGCGCGGTGGTGCGGGACGTGACATGGGGGAAGGGGGCTTTTTGGAAAGCCACGGACACCAGCCGTTTCACGCTGCAGGGCAGCGACGTTGCCGACCATATCGGCGGGCACGACGGGATCGTCCGCGCGGACTTCCGCAGCCTTCCGGACGCCGACGAGTCTGTTGACCTCGTAGTGCTCGACCCGCCCTACATCCATAACCCTGGCAAGCACGTGACCGACAGCAGGTACAACAATTCCGCGACGACGAAGGGCATGAGTCACGCGGACATCCGTGAGCTGTACCGCGAGGGAATGGCCGAGGCGCTCCGCGTTCTCAAGCCCAGCGGACAGGTCTGGGTGAAGTGCAAAGACGAGATTGAGTCCGGGAAGCAGCAATGGTCGCACATCGAAATCCATTCTGATGCGGTTGCACTGGGACTTTATGCGCGTGACCTGTTCGTCCTGGTGCCGCCGTCGAAGTCGCCGCAGTCACGGTGGACTACGCAGAAGCACGCCCGCAAGGTGCATAGCTACATGTGGGTGTTCGACAAGCCGAAACGGTCTCGCCGGGCTGCATGAACGGGAGGGTGTTGCCGACCCATCGGGCGCGGCACACGGGGTTCGTGACCTCGGCACCCGCGATGCGCCAACGACGTTGGCGCATATGAGAAAACCCCCGGTACCAGCGGGGGCTCTCGAAACCGCCTCAAAGGAAAAGGAGAACACGCGATGAACGATGACGAGGATAACACCTGCACGTGGTGCGGCAATCCGATTGGCAACGATGGTGGCTGGATGACTCAGAATCTTGCCGGGTGGTTTTGTTGCAAGGGCTGCGCATACCGCGATTCCCGCGCCAATGGGTGGATCAGCGACGCAAACCACGCCCGAAATATCGCAGAGGGCTGGGTTCCGGAGGGTGCGCTGTGAACGAAATCGTGGTCTACACGAAGCCTGGTTGCGTTCAATGCGACACTACCAAGAAGGCGCTCCAGCGCGCGGGCATCCCATATCGCGCGGTAGACGTGGACGCTGATCCCGCAGCGCAAGATGAAGTTCGGGCACTCGGGTATTCGAGTCTCCCGGTGGTGGTGCTTCCCAACGGTCGGCACTGGGCAGGATTCCGTCCGGACAGGATCGCCGAACTGAGGGAGGAGAAGCAAGCCGCGTGATCGGCACCGACTAGAAGCCCCGGAGCCACTTTTCTCCGGGGTCTCTTCATGTCTGGGGGACGTGCACACTCCCCACTTTCCCTTGCCCGCCAACCGTTCTAGCTTCAGAGCATGCCCGAAACACTCACCCCGCGAGCCCATCTCATGGCGCTGGCCGACCTGCTCGACGAACCACAACACCTCGCAGGCCCAGACGCCGAACGGTGCTCGGCTGCTGATCGTCCCGCCGAGTGGGCAGCCCTGAGCATCGGCTGGTCTCGCGTGGTCGGGGCTGCTCGGGTTATCCAGAGCCGTCATGCGGAGGACTCCCGTGATGAGGTGCTGTCCCAGTGTGCTGACGCCGCACGAGAGGCCGCTGTGCATGAACTCCGTTGGTTCTGGGCCAGACTCGTGAACAAGTTCATCGGGGAGGTGGAGTCCGATGCTTGAGGACGAAGCCCCATTGACCCCCGTCGAGCGGTTGGCCTTGGTCAGCCTGTACGCCCACCTCGTGCAGTCCCAGAATCGAACAGTTCCAGGACAACTCGACCCCGAGAGTGCGTGTTACGCCGACCTCAACATTCGTCGTCCCGAAACCTTGTCCCACAAGGAGATTCCCGCAATTCGGGTCACGAGGGGTATTGAGACATGTTGATTGGGTACGCACGGGTCTCGACCGTCGAGCAGAGCGTCGGCTTGCAGCTCGACGCACTCCATGGTGCTGGTGTCGAGCAAGTGTTCACCGACGAAGGCGTGTCGGGCTCGGTGTCGAGCCGTCCCGAACTCGACAGGTGTCTGGCTCACCTGCGACCTGGTGACACCTTGGTCGTGTGGAGGCTCGACCGACTGGCCCGCTCCCTCAAGAATCTCCTGGAACTGGTTGAGTCCCTGTCAGTCAAGGGGATTCACCTCCGCAGCTTGACCGAGAGCATCGACACATCCTCGGCGTCGGGTCGGCTCGTACTGTCGGTATTCGGTGCCTTGGCCGAATTTGAGCGGAGTCTCATCATCGAGCGGACTCAAGCAGGGCTGGCCGCTGCACGTGCCCGTGGAGCACGGATTGGGCGTCCAACGGCGATGAACGCTGGGCAGGTCGAGCAAGCCAAGACGCTGGTCTCGGCTGGTCATCGGGTAGGTGATGTCGCTCGGACGCTGGGGGTCGGGCGCTCCACGTTGTATCGCGCATTAGAAAGTGCCGAGCGGTAAAATCCTTGCTAGACAAGGACACTGGTGAAACTTTGTACCTCAATGAAGACCGCTCGGCACTGAGTCCAGTGTACTCCTTGGACGAGAGGAAGGGGTGCCCGATGACGCGGTTATCAGGACTTTCCGCGCGAGGTGTGCGGCGAGGTGGAGCCTCGGCGTGCAGCGAGCAGGGCGGGGGCGCTGGAGGACGCGATGAGGGATGACCCCGATGACCTGGTGGCCAGGATTGATGAGCTGGTCGATGATGACGAGTCCCTGGACGACTGGTCGTATGGCTGGTCGGACTCGTGGAGGTGGGCTCCCGAGCACGTCGAGCTGCCCGAGGGGGTCTGGGAGGATCAGCCCGACGCCGAACTGGACTCGGGCTGGGATTACTCCCCGCCCACTCAAATCCATGTGATTCCTGTTGAGCAAGTTGGCGAATGGATAGCGTGCCTGGACACCATGCCCACGGTGGAGCGGGAAGATGTGCAGTGGTACGTGGTGTGTTTCGTGCACAAGGTCGCTGGTGAGCGCCAGGTGTCGTGTGGCTGCGGAAATCCCAGTGCGCAAGACGATTCCCGGTAACATCGGCCTCGTGACGCGCTCCCCAGTGCCCTATTTCGGTGGAAAAGCCTGGCTAGCCCCGAGGCTGGCAGCGGTGTTACCCGCACATAAACACTATGTGGAAGTGTGTGGCGGGAGTCTGGCCGTCCTGCTCTCCAAGAAGCCCAGCAGGCAAGAGACCGTGAACGACCTGGACGGTTACTTGATGACGTTTTGGCGGGTGTTACGGGATAGACCTGGCGAGCTGGAGCGTGTGTGTTCTTTGACTCCGCATAGTCGGTCGGAACGGGCACTGGCACAGGAGATTTCGAGTGACCTTGACGAGTTGGAAGTCGCAAGGCGGGTGTTCGTGGCGCTGACACAAGGGCGTTCGGGGAGCTTGACTCGTACGGGGTGGCGGCACGACTTGCGGCCCGTGTCCACTCCGATGCCCGTGACTTTGCAGCGCTACGCGGGTCGAATTGGGCAGGCCGCCAAGAGGATTCGTGGTGTGAGTCTTGAGTGTAGGCCAGCTGTGGAGCTGGTGGAGGCGTACGGGGGTGGCCGAGGAAACCTGCTGTACGTTGACCCGCCGTACATCGTGGACAAGGGGATTCGGCGAGGTGGGGAGTATCGCGTGGAGATGCGGTCGAACGCGGTGCATCGGGAGCTGTTGGAGGCGTGCCTGGGGTGTGATGCGGCGGTCGTAGTGAGTGGGTACAGCTCGGCGCTGTACGACGGCATGCTCGGGGACTGGTATCGGTGGGAAATCCCGATGCTGACGAGCCAGGGCAGTGGGGACGGACGGCGTGTCGAGGTGGTGTGGTCGAATCGGATGCTGGAGGGGCTTGGTGAGGGCTCTGACGAGAGTTCCATTTCGTCAATTGATGGGGGTCAGATTGACGAAATGAGCACCCGCTGTCCTGGCTGTTTGGCGGTGTTACGACAACCGAAACGGGGTCGGCGTCGGGTGTGGTGCTCGGCGTCGTGTCGCACTCGGGGATGGGCTGTGCGCAGAGACGTGGAGGGTGTGGAGGTCGAGGAAGACGAGGTGGCTGGTTAGGGACTCGACAACGCCTTGTCAGCGAGCATTCAGGCTGTCTGATGCGGTGTTATTCTCACGTTAGCTAGGAGGACTAATCGGGAGGGGCGTGACTCGTGTCGTTGAATGTCGATGCAGACGGTCTGCGCCGCGCCTCGGCTCGAAGCGATGACCTGGCGAGTGAGCTGAACGGCTCAAATGGTGCTGGTTCCGTTGGGGGTTCGCAGCCCACGGCTTCCGCTGTGCAAGCGGTTCATGCTCTGATTTCAGGAGTTCGGGCTGATCACGCGGCGTACCTATCGGGGCGGTCAGAGACTCTGCGCGCGGGCGCGAACGGCTACCAGAACACCGACGACGGCAGCGCTCAGAAGTTCAAGGGGACGATGTGATGGCAGCCATTGCACCCGTGAAGATGCCCACAAAGTCCGAGATACTCCGCTGGACGACAACACATTTGGATGAGGCGGCGACAGCGTGGGAGAAGTCCGCTGAGCAGTCTGAGGCCGCTTTCAAGCAGCATGTGGACAACGTGCGTTCACCTGGCGGTACTGAGTGGACGGGGCAAGGGGCGACCGCAGCGTACGACGATGCCCGTGAGGCGCAGGACGTGGTGGGGGTGCAGTGCTCCATCAAGCGCGAGTGCGCGAGGATCGCGCGTCGCGGTTCGGGAGACATCCGAGGTGCCAAAGAGGCGACCGTGAACGCGATCCAGGAGGTCGAGGGTAAGGGCTACCAGGTGGCCGAAGACTTGACCGTCACCGACTCACAGTCAGGCGGTACCGACGCGCAGCGTGCGGCCCGCAAGGCGGAGGCTCAGCAGCTCACTGAGTTCCTACGCTGGCACGCTCAGGGCCTGGCCTCCACGGATGGGAAAGTGGCTGGGGAACTGACTGCCGAAGCGCAGGGCCTGGAGGGACGCAAGCTCACCAAGGGCGGCGACCCCACGGTGCAGATGCTTGATGACGGCGACAAGAGCCGCAACGACCGCATCAACGACCGTGACGCAAAGCATCCTGATGGCCGTGACCGCGACCCTGACGGTGCCGATGGGCAGCGAGGGCGCAACGATGAGACGTGGCGGCGTCCCGAAGGTGGAGACGGTTCGAACAACGACCTCAACAATGATTGGGCAGGTCGAGCGATCCTGGAACGCTACCTCTTCGGTGGTGGCAAGGAATGGGAGCTAGACAACGACCCTGCCTGGTCGAAGTACATGATGGACGACCCAAACCTTGCCCGTCAGCTCGACGGGCATATCCGTAGCCACGCACAGCAGGCGCTGATTGACTATCAACAAGGCAAGGGCGCTCATCAGGGATTCGGCGAGGTGTTCAGCGCCGAGATGGCGAACGGGGAATCTATCACCGGCAGGAACTATCTTCATGGCACCAACGCGGACGCGGGAGGCTTTCAGCTCGGCGGATATACCGATGTCCAGCAGCTTCCAGACGGCAACTACAAAGTGAATGTCCACGGGAGATATAACTGGAACGACATCATGGACGCGAACCCGCAGTACAGCACCGATGTCAAGAAATCCAAATGGGCAGACATCATCAGCCTTGGACAGGCCGAGCCGTACACCATGCGAATCCTATGGACTGCCGACACTGAGTTCATACTCGACAAGAACGGCAAGCCGTTAGACATCAAGGGGTACCCATTCAAATGAGACGAAGCCTGTTGGTGATGATCAGCGCACTGCTTTCGGGGTGCTCGCTGTTCTCCACGGACCCCTTGCAAGCTGACCGTTTCGTGCGCCCAGACCACACGGTTCCTTCTCCGTCCGGGGAGTACGCGGCCTCCGTCGAATACGGCCCCACCGAGAACAACGTCAAGACGTGGGTACCCGTCATCCGGGACAAGTCCGGTGATGAGGTGTTCCGCGACGACTACCCGTACAGCACCCGTCACATGCTCTATGTCACATGGCTTTCCAGCCAACCAGCCGAACTATGGGTCTACTCCGGCGATGTGGGCACTTTCTCTATTGCCCAGCAGCCGAACGGGAAATGGATGAAGCAGCACAGCACCGCGCCCAAGGAAATCAAAGACCTACATCCATGAACCTCCCCACCGTCCCTGGCGGCTTCCGCACCGTGCTCGCTGACCCGCCCTGGCGTTTCGGTAACCGTCGTGCGGGTATGTCGCCCGAGAGCGGCCTGAGGCCGCGCTACGCCACGATGGCGCTCGACGACATCTGCGATATGCCAGTGTCATCCGCCGCCGCAGCCAGTGCGCATCTGTATTTGTGGGTGCCGTCGTCGATGCTGCCTGAGGGGCTAAAAGTGATGTCCGCCTGGGGATTTCGATACACCACGTCGCTCACGTGGGTGAAGACGCGGAGGGACGGGGAACCTGACGGCAGTGGGGTGGGGTTCTATTTTCGGAACGCCACTGAGCTGCTCCTTTTCGGTGTGCGGGGGAGCTTGCGGACATTGCCTGCCGCACGGGGGATGACGAATGTGCTCACAGCCAGGCGGCGGGAACACAGTCGAAAACCAGTGGAAGGGTACTGGCTGATTGAGCAGGCTTCGCCTGGCCCTCGGCTGGAGTTGTTCGCACGGGAGGGGCGGACCGAGTGGACCGTTTGGGGCGACGAGGCGGCGGGAGTTTCCGGACGTTTTCGTCCGGAAAGGCACCCGCTACGGTGCCCTGTATGTCAGGGGGACTTGGGTCAGCCGACCTGTGCTCGGCGTTGGTGTTCGGGGAGGTGGTGCTGAGCTGGGCTTTTAGAGGCGTGGGTGTCCGGGGAGGCACCGGACTCTCCGGACACGGGTGAGAAGACTTTTCCTGGGTTGGCAGGAGAAGCCCTCGGGGCTTCCGGTGCATGCCGGTAGGTACCGGAAGGGTGCTCGCCGTTGGTGTTCGGGGAGGTGGTGCTGAGCTGGGCTTTTAGAGGCGTGGGTGTCCGGGGAGTGTCCGGTGAATTGGGGGGTGGAGGAAGGGGACACCACTCTTCGGGTCGGGTTGTCAGACCTCGCCGTTAGCGTCGGTGCATCGGGCGAGCGAGGAGAGGAACGCAGATGGAGCCGTCAGGGTTTGTCAGCACGGTCAAAGAGGGATTGGCGTTGAAGTTGGAGACGCCGTACATGGTGGCGGCGAGCACGCTGGGTCTGCTCAGCGTGTCCTGCATGTTGCCCGGTGATGTGCCGTTCGACAGGCCGTTGGAGGCGTTGTCGAAGTTCTTCGCATGGACGGGCTGGGCATCGCCCGTGGCGTGGCTAGAGGGGGCGCATCAGTGGATGAGCGACCCGAGCCGCATCGACGCCACGCATGGGCTTTTCGTCATGTTGGCGCTGTTTGGGACGCTGTTGGCGTCCTATAGCCGTGCATCGTTCGCGGCCTTGGTCGGGATCAGCGGGCTGGTGGAAACGGGGTCGGTGGCCCAGGCGTGGATGCTTCCGGTGTCGGTCTTGGTTGCGATGACTTTGGCGGGGTGGGTGCTGCGTCTGTGGAACGACGACTTGTGGGAGCGTGCCGGGTGGACCTGGTTGTGGTTGGGTGTGGCCCTCGTGTACTGCGTGCTGATGCTGTTCGCTTTCGTGTTCGGGGAGCAGAAGGGCCGTACGCGCCCTCAGCCTGTTGAGGTCGAGTTGTCTTGGGAGACGGAGGAGTTTATCGACAAGCGGCTCAAGGCGTTCGGGATGCCCAGTCTGATTCCTCCCGTGAGTGTTCCCACCATGGGTCCGTCAGAGGCGGCTACGCGGCGGATAGAGCGGTATTACCGCGAGAAGGAGCAGCGGGAAAAGGAGATGCGAGAGCAGGCCGAGGGTGACGCAGCGAAAGGCGATGCGGCCTGACCAGCCAGTATTAGCAAGATTCCGACCGTGTTGGAACACGTGCCATAGCACTGTAAACAGAGCACGCCCGTCAGTCTGCGAGCCAACTGGCGGGAATCGGGTGCAGTCGCTTGTTAGACCAGTTTGAGTTGGATGTCTGTGGTGGCGGCGATGGGGGTGATGCCGACAGGGCACCCAGGGCCTTCGCGGGTGCCTTCTCCTGTGCCTGCCAGGCTGCTGGGGTTCCATTCATAGTGGAAGCGCGCGGCTTTCGGGATGACAGAGCCGTCCGGGCAGCCCACGTCGATGTCGGACACGTCCATCTTCCAGCGACCGTCCGATAGCTGCGCTTTGGCGCTCTCGCAATTCTCGCGTTTGGCGTTGTCACAGAGCTGCACGGTGGCGCAGCCATCGCCGCAGGGGGTGAAGAACCAGTGGTTCGTGATGGTTTGGCCGCTTTCGCGGTTAGTCGTGGTCTCGGTGTAGTGCCCGGACATCTGCGTGTCGGCTGTCGCGATGGGTGCCAAGGCGATGCTCAGGGCAGCCGTGGCGACTAAGAAGGTTGTTCCTGCGTGCTTGATCATCGCCGCCCCCCCCCTTGTAGTTCTGGTGTTTCGGCGAGCGTAACAGCGGCACTGGACATTCCGTGGTCGATAACGAACAGCTGGGGTGTGCGACTCTGTAGCGTCCTCGGCATGAGTGATGAATGGACTGTGGTGCCCGCCCCGCAGGGGATCACGGTGATTGATG
The DNA here is from genome assembly GCF_001605725.1 of Mycobacteroides immunogenum. Taxonomy (NCBI): domain Bacteria; kingdom Bacillati; phylum Actinomycetota; class Actinomycetes; order Mycobacteriales; family Mycobacteriaceae; genus Mycobacteroides; species Mycobacteroides immunogenum. The sequence continues at coordinate 3,953,352 of NZ_CP011530.1, read as the reverse complement.
CCGAGGGAAAGACTTTCCCCATCATCGCGCTCCGCATCAAGGGTTCGGATGTGATCCCGCTGTACCTGGATAGCGAGAGTGGGCGGGGTGCGCCGATTTGGGGCCAAGCAGTGCTGGGCATGTCCAAGGCGTGGATACCCGACTCGGTGGTTCCCTATGAACTTCCTGACTCTTCCTAGTCGAAAACCAGGTTGTCTGTAGGTGCCCGATAACCCCAGTTCAGCGGGTGTTTACGCACCCGAGCTTCCTGATGGCGAGTGTGTTGCATCGGGCACAACGGCAAAAACGGCAGTTTTTGGCCGTAAACCCTATAGGGGTAAAAATGCGTGCTCTTTGTAGCTGTCACGTCCCCTAAACCCCGATATCGCGCGTCTGGAGGGGGGAATGTGTGTTTTTTCTGTATAGGGGTTTGTGGCCAAAAACTGCCGTTTTTGCCGTTGTGCTTAGCGCAACAGTGGGAAAGTATGGTTGAGCTGGGCTTTTCGGTGCCGAAGGCTGTTGGTTGAGTCGGTGGAGATGCTGTTTTGGCCTGGCAGAAATAGCCTCGCGCCTGGCTGGAGGTGGCCACCCGCCACCTCCAATGTGACTAGCATCACATGCTTGCTGGCAGTTCATTCACCCCTGGCGGAAGCGGGTCTCGGCACGGTCGATTTCCGTAAGATTCTTTGCCCAGCTCGAACCTGGGATTCCACCCCTCCCTGTGGCGTTCCGTAAGATTTCCGCTCCCGTGCGTGCGGATTCAGCAATCAAAAATTCCACCACGGGACATGTAAATACACTGTTAGTACGCCATTTTTGGTTGCATATGGGCAATCTGGAGCTAACGTTGAAGTCATGAGTGATGACGTTGACCTCCTGCTCGGTGTGGGCGCAGCCGCCACCCGCGCCGGCCGCACCCGCAGAGCGATTCATGCCGCGATAGCCGCTGGCCGCTTGCCCGCTTTATCGGTCCCCGTAGGTGGAGGACGGCACGTTTGGCTCGTCCGTCAAGCCGACGTGGACAAGACCTGGAAGCAGAAGCGGAAAGCCGCCGCTTAGTCCCAAAACAAAATCAAGGCCAGTCTCCCCGCCTGGAAAACGAGAGCTGGCCTTGACACCGAACACGAGAGAGAGTCCGACATGACCACTGTAACAGTGGATTTGCCAGCCCAGCCGCTCAATGACAAAGACCGTGAGGCCCTGATCGCGGGCGCGGCGTGCACCCAGGAGTTCCTTACCGCGAACGAGCATTTGGTGCGCTCCGTGGAGACCAGCATCGACTTGCGGCTTGGCTCTGACCGGAACCCCTGGGAACACCTGAAGTCCCGTCCGCAGGGACTGTTGTTCGTGTGGCACCCGCTCGACGGCTCCGAACCTCGCTACCAGTTCCGGTCAGACAGCCCCGCTGACGGCGAAGGCAAGTACCAGTTCGAGCCATCTCCTCGGCATGCGAACCACGGCCTCGTACGTTCGGGCTCTGACGACGGCTCCGTGGCGCTCGTGGAGGGCTCCAAGAAAGCATTGGCGGTCTCTTCGGTGCTGGAATCCGAAGGCGACGAGGCCACGTGGGTCATCGCCCTTCCGGGGTGCTCGGCGTGGTCCACGGGTGACTGGTCGCCGGACATCTCGCTCGTGCAGTTGGTCGAAGGGCGACGAGTCCTGATCTGCATGGACGCCGACGCCTCAACGAATCTCTCCGTCTACACGGGTGCTGAGCGCCTGGGCAGCGCCTTGTCGAACGCGGACAGCATCAAGTACATCCAAGTACCTGGCGGCGGCAAGACTGGCATTGATGATTACTTGACCGTCTTGCCTGTTGAGAAGCGAGCTGCCTCGTGGCAGCGCCTGGTGGACAAGGCCACGAGCAGGCCCGCGCAGCACCGTCCGGACAAGAGGAAGGCCGACTCGGCACCGAAGAAGAGTCTCGCGCAGCAGCAGGCCGAATTGGCCGAATCTGTTGAGCAGGCATACAACTTCGTTGCCGGACGGGTGAAGCTGCCTCCCCGCTTGGACGGTGGTGTGTGGCTGCGCGACGGCGGTGGCCTGGACGCCGACATGCTTGTGCGAGTCGTCGCGGAGTCGGACATCGCGCCGATTGCCCTGGCTGCTGATGGCACCGTGGCCGTTTACCGGCGAGGCGTATATGACACGTCCGAGTCTGGATTCCCTGCGTTGGTGAGCACCCTGCTCGGTGCGCACTTCACCACCGGGCACCTGGCGAATGCGAACGCCAAGGCTCAAGCCATGTTGCACGCCGCTGGGTTACGGCTGCCTGATCTCGCGCCCGACCAGATGGTGAACTGCAAGAACGGCATGCTGGACTTGAAGACCCTAATCCTGCACCCGCACGACCCGAAGTATCTGAGTGCCCGCCAGATTCCAGTGGACTGGAACCCCGCCGCGACGGCTCCCCACTACGAGGACTGGCTCGCAGACCGTGTGGGGCCATTCCAAGTCGAGTTGGTGGAAGAGGTCATCAGCCAGTTCTTGGACCCGAGCTTGACCCCGGCACGGGCGCTGTTCTTGTTCGGCCCATCAAGGTCGGGCAAGTCCACGATGCTGCGCCTCGCGGAGAAGCTCGCTGGCGGCGAACAGTACGTCTCCGGGTTGACATTGCAGCAGCTGTCCGACAATCAATTTGCCGCAGCCGAGCTGTATGGCTGTGCCATCAACGTGTGCCCGGACCTTCCCAAAGACCACGTGAACGATCTGTCCGTCTTCAAGCGCGTGACGGGCGACGACAAAATCACGGCCAACCGTAAGTACGGGAAAATGTTCCATTTCCGGGCGAACTCACTGTTCCTGTTCTCGGCCAACACGATTCCCACCATCAGCGTGGCGGAAGGTGACGCTTATTTTGCGCGCACCATGCCCGCCGCGTTCCCCAAGTCCTACAAGAACAAGGAGAACCCGGAAATCGAGAAGCGGCTCCTCACAGAGCTGCCGGGGATCCTCGCGCGCTGGGCCAGGGCTCGCCAGCGCCACATCAATTCGGGATACCAGTGGCAGGAAGCTCACCCGGCGGTCAAGGCGCACTTCGAGTCCTCGTCGGACAGGGTGGCGCAGTTCGTCGCGCAATGCTGCACGGTCGGTGTGCGCTCGATGGCCAAAGCGGTGGGTGGCACCTCCGTCGTCCGCCGCGAGCGCGGCCCGGGAATGAGCGTCGAAGACTCTTGGCTTGTCGGTGAACCGCTACCGATTAAGAGTCTGTTCAAGGCGTTTGACACGTTCCGGACAGGTGAAGGCCAATCAGGCGGAATGAACCTGAAGACGTTCCGTGGCCGCATCGAGACACTCCCCGGGGTGCGTCTCGATGCGCGGAACGTTGCGGGCGCGCGCGTCAGCAACATCGCGGTCAAGCCACAGGAAGAGTGGGGAGGCAGCGCCGACACGTACGGCACGTTGATCCCACTGCTGTTCCCGAACGATGACGGAGGGGACGACTCGGACACCCCGTGCAACGTCACGCCTATCAGGGGCGACGTAGCGGTGACACCGCCTCCTCCTCCGCTTGATGACGATGGCGACGAGGACGACGGCGATGCGGATCCTCGCGGGGGCGGAACCCCACCTCCAGCACCCGCGCCCAAGCCGACCCCGGCGGCACCTACACCTGCGGCCAAGGGGAAGCCGAAGGCCGCGCCGACTGTCGGCTCGGCTGTCGATGAACTCCTCCACAAGCTCGGCCCAGAGGCCAAGTTCCGCCCGTTCGTCCTCGAAAGCTTGATTGAGCGCGCCGAGTCCGAGGCTCGCGCGCACGGCGGTGAGCCCGCCGTCGAGGAGCTGCGCTCCCGCGTCACCAAGCTCCGCGCCGAGCTGGACGAGCGGCTGGCACGGACAAACATCTGGGGAATCACGAGCAGAAGCGACTACCGCACCCAGGGGGACGTGACGGGCCGTGACTAGCCAATCCCACTCCAGCTCAACAACAATCGGCCATATGAGCACCATCCTCACGCAGACGGAACTCGCGCAGCGCGCGCATCACCGCGCCACACGGTTCTTCTGGTCCTGGTTAGCTGGAGCCACCGCTGTATCCCTCGCCGGGAACGTCGTTCACGCGGCGCTCACCGCGTCACCGTCCACCCGATGGCTCGCCGCAGCCGTCGCTGCAGTGCCTCCCACGGTGCTTCTTGCGTCAGTGCACGGGATCGCCGTACTCGCCAAGACAAGCGCCAGCGGGCGCGTGTACCGCGCCGCCGTCGTGGCGACGACGGGCCTCGCACTCGGCGCGTTCCTGCTCAGCTTCGTCGCGTTGCGAGACCTCGCGATGCTCGCGCACATCCCCGCGCCCCTCGCGTTTGTCCTGCCGCTCGTCATCGACTTGGCCATCGCCGTCGCGACTTTGGCCCTCGTCGCAGTTGGGGATAAACCGACGCGCCGCGTCTCCCAGCGCACCGCATCACCCCAGCTCAGCAAAGTCTCTGCGCCCACCCCCGCGCCACGACACCCACAGGCTGCCTCACGGCCTTGGACTCCACAATCCGCGACGCCAGCGCGATCGTCTCGGGCGCGGGAGCCGCCGCGCCGTCCAGCGCGCCCCAGAAGCCCGCCGACGCGGCGGCTCCCGCGCCCGAGACGATCGCGCTGGCGTCGCGGATTGTGGAGTCCAAGGCCGTGAGGCAGCCTGTGGGTGTCGTGGCGAGGATCCTCGAACTGGCCGAGACGGAGTCCCGAAAGAACGTGATTGCCGAGCGAGCGGGAGTCCATCATTCCGTCGTCACGAAAGTCTTGGAGGCTGCCGAGTCCCAGCGTCGTCACGGCCTCCAAGCGGTCTCCTGAGCCCCTTTGCTCGGCTGCCTGCCCCTCGGTGACCCCGAAAACGTAAGGCCGCGCGTTAGATACCCCGTAAGACAGCTCGTAAGGTGCTCCGTAAGGTCGTCCGTAAGATTTCCGCGACCCTCGATTCTCGGCACGGGCACCCCTCTATATGCCCTGCTAGAGAACACGTTTTACGGCCATCCGAGCGCCCCCCACACACCCGCTCCTGAGCCGCCTCGTAACGCCCGCCCGTAAGACGCCCTAGACGGCGAATCCTGGAGTCCCATAAGGACTCTCAGCCACCCGCATCACCGTTCCGTAAGCCACCCAGCGCCCCGCCCGATGCTCCCACCGCACCGTGGCTGCGCCACGGCACGGCGCTCGCGGCAACCATCTGACTGGCCGAGACCCCCTGCCACCTGGCCTTTCTCTTCCAGTCCTTCTCCTTCTCAACCCCGCTGAACTGCGAAAACCCCCACACCCCTCGCACTCTCCGTCCTCCTCATTTCCCCAGCTCAGCGGGCATGTCTGACCCATTAGCAAAGTGTGGTGTTAATGCCAGTGTAACGGGAAGTGCTGGTAGACACCGGGATTCATGTAAGTCAGAGTTGACAGGGCAAAGATTCTGATTAGACTTATTAACGACGAACTCCTCTAACCCCGTTCGTCGAATTAAGGGGTAGGGGCCTCGGCAAAGCCCCTCGGAGAGCCAAGGAGGTGAGCATGGGCAAGTGGATTGCCGCTGGCTTGCTTGGTCTTTCGGGACTCTCCCTCCTTTCCGAGTACCCCTTGTGGGGTGTCGGACTGCTGGGTGTCGCAGCACTTCTCATGTGGATGGGACTCCAGGGCCGACAGGCCGCTCGGGTCGAGCGGAGTCGTCCCGTGGCTGCGCGCCAGGCGCGCATGGACGTGCAGGTCGAGGTCAACGCGGCTCAGCGCGCCGCGAACAAGCAGGTGCGTCGGGCCGTCGAGCGCGCCCGCCGTCAGGCGCAGCGGAACGTCGATGGCGCGGCGGCGCGCGTGCGCGCCGAGCAGGCACAGAGGTGGGTCTCATGACGCGCCAGCAAAAGCGCGCGCTCCAGGCGCGTCGGGCCGAGAAGCGCGAGGACTTCCTGTGGGAGCGGCATGTGAAGCGCGCGGATTCGCGCTTGGACGCCATCGAACGCGATCAGGATCAGGCCGAGCGCGAGTGGGAGAAGCTCGGGGAGCGGGTCGCACAGATTGAGACCAAGACACGCTCGGACATAGAGAAAGCGGTGGCCGAGATTACGCGCCAGGCCGCGTCCGAAGAGCGCCGAGTGCTGAGCACGCCGCTGGTGAGATACGCGGGCGCGGGCTTCAACCGCCCGCCCACTTGGGTGTGGCACGTCAAAGCCGCGATGCCCGCGCCGCTTGCCCAGCGGCTGGGAATCGACAGTCGCGACGGTGGCCCGCTGCTCATGCTGCGGCCTGGTGGAGGAGTAGCTGAGGGCGACTTGGCTCCCTCAGTCATTCGGGCCGAGCTGCCCGAGTTGGCGCACGATCCCGCGTTCGTGGGGTGGTCGGACCAGACGATTTCGCTGCTGCCCGAGCTGGCGCAGCGGTACAGCGTGCTTGAGCTTTTGCGGAACGACGACTGGCTCGCGCACCTTTTGGAGTCGGCTGGAATCACGGCATCGAGCACCACGGTGGAATCGGTGCAGGGCGTGTACGGCGTCGTGGACCGGAAAGTCACGATCACGTCCGTTCCGAGTCTGACGAACGTGCAGGTGGCCCGGACTGGTCTCCGCCTGACGTTTGGGCATCAGCCGGGCCGCTCCGCGAAAGATTGGAACTCCCGACTCGACGCCCTGCGTGCGGCTTTGAAGGCCACTGGACTGGACGCTGACAACATGAAGATTTTGGACGGTCCTGGCGGCGAAGTCGTCTTGTACATGAACGACGTGGATCCTTTCGCGGGCACAGTTCCCGACTCGGGACTTTTCGACAGCGAGCGTGGCCGAAGCCTTTTGGGTATCACTGAGTCGGGCGAAGAAGCGTGGATTACGTGGAACGGGTCATCGGGCCTCGTCGTCGGTGGTGTGCCTGGAAGTGGCAAAACAGCGAGCTTGCTCCCAGTGTTCGCCGGGATGGCTGGACAGGCCGAACTCCACGTGTTCGATGGCAAGTCGGGCTTCGACTTGCACCCCCTTCGTCACATTTCGACGACGTACGACCGCAGTGGCGATGTGGCTGCGCCGTTGGAGACTCTGCGGTCGCTCGATGCCCTGCGCATCCAACGGGCCGAGGCGATGTACACGGCGTTGGGAGCTAGCAACTTCTGGAATCTGACCGTCGAACAAAAGAACAAGCTCGGCGTGAAACCCGTCTTTTGCGTGTTGGATGAGTGCCAGACATGGTTGGACACGAGCGGAATGGACAAAGAGGAGAAGTCCGTCGCTGCCGAGGTCATCAAACTGATTCGGACGCTCGTTCAAAAGGGCCGCAGTGCGGGAATCGTCATCGTCTTGACGACTCAAAAGCCCGATGCCACTTCGATTCCCACCGTAATCCGTGACAATGCCGCGCTCAAGATTTGCTTCCGCGTTTCGACTCCCGAACAGGCCATCACGGTGCTCGGTCGCCAGGCACCTGGCGCGCCAGATCCTACGGAAATCCTGATGTCCAACAAAGGTCGCGGCGTCATGGAAACGGAAGGGCTCGGAATCGTCCTGTTCCAAGCTGGCTACCGCGAACCGTCCGAGCTGGACGCCGAGCTGGCCCAGCACAAGCCAGTCGAAGACCAGTCCAAAGTGGCTGCACGGCTCCTCAACCGAACCGAAAAAGTCGTGTCACGTCCCACCGCGCGCGAGACCGACGAGCAGCCCGAGGTGGCTGTCACGCCCCCTGCGGTCGAGCGTGACGAGAAGACGGGAAGCACTGGAGTGGAGGGGTTCTCACTGTGAGCAGGTTTGTTGTCGGACTTGATTGTGTAGTGACTGGAGTGTCCGTCGCCGCATTCGTCGAGGGCGCTCCGAGCCCCGTCACCAAGTTCGTGCGTGCACCGCGCATCGACAACTTCGACGTGATGCACCAGGTTGCTCGGACGCTGACGACAGCCGAACTGACACTGGAATCGGTGCTGCGGTCGGGTGTTCCCGAACTGGTCGTGATGATGAAACCGAGCATGGGAGACGCACGGAAAGACACGTCTGCACCGCGCCGCATGATGCTCGCCGGGGAGATTCAGCGACGGCTTGTGGAGGCCAGGATCCCCGTGTGTGAAGTGTCGGCCATGGCGTTGGTGTCGTGGCTTCTCGGTGGCGGACGGAAATATCCCCCAAGAGACTTCGGCGCGCTGGAGCAGGCTGTGCGGGACGCCTGGCGACCAGATGATGTCGAGCCAGAGTTCCGTTTGACGACTGTCGGCGTGGCCGCTGCGGGTGCTGTCATCACGGGGATCCCGACACGACGGAAGGTCGAGAACTCGGCTCTCGCTGCGCTGCGCGAGATGCGACTGCCGAGCGGCTGGGCGCTGCCAGAACGCGCGAGCGAGTGGAACAAGCAGTACGTGAAATCAGAAGTTGCATAGGAAAGGAAAGAACGATGAGCACAGACGAAGAAATGATGTGGAAGGTGATGAATCAGCGCAGCGACGACCTCGCTGACCGCTGGTACAAGCCCGCAGGAATCGGCTTGCTGGTTGGAATCATCGGCACAGCAATTGCCGTGAGCAATCACCCGACACCCACGTGGGCAGTCGCGGTGGCGGCGGTCGGCGGTCTGGTGTGCCTGGGCTCCTTCGCTATCCCCATGAGCACCGTCTACAAAGAGGGGAACCGCCTGGAGCAGCACGTCAACTCGATGGCGGATTACCCCGAGGACTTCGATGACGACGAGGACTTCGACGAGGACGAGGACTATCCCCACGCCGTCGAGCCCGTCTCTGCACCAGCTCAGCCCGCGCCACCAGCGGGCGGGAGCCTGCTGTCCTCGCTGAGGCAGCAGCCCCAATAGACCAGTCGCCCAGACAATTCGACCAGACCGACCAACAGAGAAAGGACACGGAAATGAAGAACATCAGGATCCTCGCGGTTGCCGCGAGCACGGCAGTGGTCGGTCTCTCGGCGTGCGGGACGAGCACTCCCACCGCCAGCCCCGTGCCGGCCGACTCGAACTGCGTCGAAGTGGCCAAGCCGAGCGACCCGCACGGGCTCATCGGGCGTGATGGCTGGCCTTGGCCCGCTTGCAACGCGCTGAGCGACGTGACCCCTGGGGTTGACCAGAAGCGTGCCCAGGAAATCGTGTACGACGCGCGTGCGCGAGTCTTCGCGGCCAAGCGCGCCATCTCGCTGCTCGCTTCTCAGGGGAACCAACTGGCGGGTATCGTCACCGACTCGACCGCCACCGTCGCTGACTATCGTGGCCGCATCTCGGACACCCGTGGACGGATTGCCCAGGACTTGATGAACTCCCGTCTGGCCTTGCGGGGAACTCCACCGCAGGGGTTCGCGCTGGCTTATGTGAAGGGTGAAACCGTTCACTCGGCCAGCCCCATCTGGACGGGAGGGGGACGATGAAAAGCCTCGTCGCGGCGGGCTTCACGGCTCTCGCTCTGCTCGGCGCACCCGCCGCGTCGGCAGACCCACAGGGCTGGTGCACGTGGAGCCCCAACATGGATATGGATGCGTGCGGCCTGATCGTCGGCGTACCTGCGAGCGGACAGCTCGTGGATGGCCCTGGCGACTGGTCCACTGGCGAGACCCGTACGAAGTAGCGTGTATCCGTGACTAATTCTCAATCCCGGCCGGGTGCAAAGAGTTTCGTTTCCCTGGTCGTCGCACTCAGCGTGGGACTCGGAGTGGTGGGGTGCAGCTCGGGGCACCCCACCCCCTCGGGTGCGAGTGCGACGGGCCAGGCGAGCAGCTCCGTCGTGGCTCGGGCGCGGGTGGACGTGTCCGCCGTGTGGGCGACTCACCCCATGCCTGACTGCCCTCGTGTCGTCATCGGGAGTGCCAGTGCTCCAGCAGGTTTGGAGCTTCCCAGTGATGAGACCGTGGCGAAACAGCTTGCGGGTGTGAAGAGTCCAGCGCCCGAGGAGTGGGTGCGCAAGAAGCTTGGGTGGGTGACCAAATGGTTGGGTAAGACCAGGGCGGACATCATTTCTGACCCCAGTTCGCCAGGAGTTCCCGCACAGTCCAAGCGATTCGGGCTATACGTCGAGCACATCAAATCAGAACTTACAGCGGGGCAAGATATTTCAGATTCGGCACTTGATGGCCGATTTCCAGAGGGATGTGCGTAATGGCACCACAAGCCGATATTGAAAGACCCAGCGATGACCCATTTTCGCTGATGGACTCCAATTGGCCGTCTGAGTCCGAAGGTGCGTATCACGCGGCGGAGCTAAATGCCGACGCACTATCTACTGCGACAACCACTCAAGCGGAATCCGCCGATGATGCAGAACGCAAGATGGCGAGTGAGTCGGGGAAGGCCGCCGAAGCGGTGGCGGGAGGTTATGGCGCTGTCGCAGAACAGCTTCGCGGGCAGAGTCGGGACTACACCACCATTAGCGCTTGGATGCTCGACGCTGGAGGAAAGGTCGGGAAGGCCAAGAGTCAAATAGCAGACCTCGTGTCATCGGGAACCCAGGACATCAGGGATGCCCTCACCTGCGAGCTGAAAGGCACCCCCGCCAGCCCGTCCTCTAACGACCTCATCGCCCGGTACCGCTCGGACATTGCCTCTGTAGCAAGCAGGTTGTCCACTGACCTCGACGCTATCGGTCATTCCCTGGGCGGGGATCCTGGCGCATCTCGCACGCCGACCTACACGAGCATCCCCACGAGCCCGACTGCCGAGCACCCACGCCCGACCGTTGAGGTGGCCGCGTACAACCACGGCGACCAGCCCGAGGTCGAGCCCCGCCAGCTTCCCCCGATGCCTCGTGCCACGAGTACCCCATCGGGTACCGAATTAACTGGTGTGCCAGGGACGCCCAGCACGCCAAGCGCGCCGACACACTCGGTGAACCCCACCCTCGCGGGACTCATCGCAGGGAGCGGCCCATCGGGCACTCCCACAGCGCCGAGCGCCAGTGCCAAGTCTTCGAGCGGAACCACCGCGAACAACCCCACTGGGCAAGCTCATCAGGCCACCGAGACCCACCAGAACGTCAAGCCGCCAGTCCTGCCAAGAATTCCGTCCATCGGACTCCCCAACGTGCCCGCAGCCGCAGCGGAGTCCATCGTCACCGCCGTCAGCTCGGCCACGGCCTCCCAACTCCCCACGGCGGCACCCGCCACGCCGACTCTCCCCGCGTCAACTGGGCTCACGCCCGGAACGAGCGGCACCCCTCCCGCGCTTCCCACTCCACCAGCGGGGCTCGCGCCCATCGGCGGCAGTCTCCCGACCGCGCCACCCGTCGTGCAGCCAGCAACACCCGCCCCACAGGGTGCATCACCAGCTACCAGCCCAGCGGCTCCTACACCATCTCCACAGGCTCCAGCACCAGCCCCTCGCGGCCCCGCCGCCGACCTCGGCTGGATTCAGCGCACTTATGGGCTCTCTCCGTCCCTCGACCTCCCCAAGCCCGAGAACCCCATCGCGCCAGCACGTTTCATCATCGACCTGTCCGAGGAAGAGGCCCACCTGCACCGCGTGCTCGCCACGTTGCGCCAGCAGTTCGAGGCCGCAGGGTGGTCTCAACCCTTGGCTGTCGCCACCATTCGACGGGGCTTCGAGACCCGCACGGTGTACGTCACGGCAGACGGCCTCTCCATTCACCCATCGGGCGTCCGACTGCCCTCGGGGGTGAACCCACTGGACGAGATGCCCAGCACGCCAAGCTCTCACGACCTCGACGGCTCCCTCATGGTCACCGACAAACTGCGCTCCCTCATTCCCCGCGAATGGACTGTCGAGCAGGTGCTGAGCACCGTTTCCGGCGGAGAGGGCAGCCAGAGTGCCGAGGAGTACCAGGAATTGGTGGAGTCGGGAGAACTGTTGGAGTGCACGGCAGCTCGCGGTCGGGATGACGTTGGGGTGGACGAGGCTCTGCGGATGTTCGCTCGGGCTGCGCTGGGGTCTGGTGGGTGCGGGGAGCTTGGGGCCGAGAGCGCTCGGCTTCGAGCGGCCAGGTGGGTCGGGGTGCAGCCGCAGGGGTACCTCGATGTGCTGGGGCGCTGGTATCTGGCTGATGCCGCTGAGGCGATGAGCCGTGGGAGCTGGGGTGAAGCCGTGTACTCGGCAGAGAAATACATGTTCATAAGAAGCGCGGAAAATAAAGCGGCATAGGAGGAATGGTGAAGATGAACAAGGCACAACACGAAATGTTCCAGGCCGCTTATGCCCGTTCAGCGGAGCGGAGCGTGGTCATCGCGGCCACGTTCATCTGCATCGAGGCGCTCAATTGGACTGACCGTCCGACGGCCCATGAAGAATTCATTCACGCGATGGACGAGCTTCACGCGATGCGAGTCGCGAGCAGCGCTCAGCTGGACTTTGAACTCGAAGTGGCACAAGGAAAATGGGACAACCCACTGGGGAAGCGTCCATGAGGACACAAGAAGAACTGAACCAGCGGGCTGCCGAGCTGGCGGAGCAGTCACGTGCGAAGGGTGCTCGTGCCGTCGAGTCTTTGCGAGCCCAATGGCTGGCCAAGCCCAACAGGACGTTTGTCATCGAGAAGAACAAGGAGAGCTGATATGTCATCAACAGTCGCAACGGCGGGAGACTCCGCAATCCAGCTCCATCGAACCGTCGCGGCCTCGGCGCGGTCGGCGGCGGTGGGCTTGCCCACGGTGAACTCGGTGGGCATGCGGGCGGGGCACGCGGAGATTTTGGAGAGCGCGCTGGGGGAGACTCGTCGGACGTTGGAGGGGCTGGCGCACGTGGCCGACGTGGGTGCTCGTGGAGCGGGTGCGCTCGGGGATCAGGACCGCGAGAACGGTCGGAAGTACGGGAGTGCGCCTCTGGCGTTGCGGGGAGTTTGAGCGGGGGGGAAACGGTTTTGAGAGGTAGCGGAATGACGCAATATGTGAATAAAACAGTGTGTATCCACGCCAGAAAATCGGTATTTACTCGTTATTTATGTCTGAGTAACTGGCGGTCCGTGACCAGCCATTTGTCACCTAGACGCAGTTGAAAGCCTATGTCACGCGGGATTTCGGGGGAGTGGCGGGCATCGGAGCGGACGGGTGAGTCATAACCCAGAGGTCGCAGGTTCAAATCCTGTCCCCGCTACTAGGTACGTAGGCCAGAGACTGATTCAGTCTCTGGCCTACGTCATTTCGTGGGCTTCATACATACGGAGTTACTCCCGCCACGAATGGGGCCGGGTCTAGATGGTGTGGCTGCCGTCGGGGGATAGGACAAAGCCCTTGCGCCGGTCCTCTCCCGCCTGAGTACTTTCAACAACACACAGCGCGCGGTAGATCCCAAAGCCACTGATATCGGCCAGCTTCTGGCTCCGGCGCAAACCACGCCGTTCTCGATCCGCTGCACGACTGGGCGTTGGCGCACCGCCACGATGTTCTGGCGGCTCTGTGCACGGCGATGGGGCTGTGGCAGGTCCTCACGGGCACCTGACTTTCATCACCTACCGGCGACGGAGCATCCGCCCGGCGGCAGCGCCCAGTCGGCGCACGCGGCCGCGTGAATTGCGCAGGGCGACGTGGGAAGCGCCGAGCACGCCGAAGTCGACGTGGATGCCTACCGGCTGGTCCTTGGCGTCGTAGCTGGCCACAATCGGATGACGTGTCTTGTCGATCACGGTTTTGCAGGTGATGACCGTGGCGCCGGCCGGGGTGTGGACATCTGAGTAATCGCGATCGCTCTCCCAGGCACGTTCCCAACTACGATCCAGTGCCTCAAATTCCTGAGCCGACAGCGACTCGGCATCGTGCACGAGGATCATGCCGAGGTCGGTTGAGACGCTGATTCCGTATGGCGGCGCGGGCATTCCGTACAGGTCTTCGGGGAAGTCGATCCGTTTGCGTGGCGCGTCGGATAGTTGAATCGACAGATATGCCGGCCGAAACAGCGGCGCCCTGGGGCTTGTTCGGACATCAAGCTCGGTGGCCCACACGCGGTAGTTGCCGGGGGCGACGTTCAGCACCACCTGTGGGTGATCACGATCGTAGACATCGCGAATCGCTAGCCGTCCCGAGGAAATCTCGACCCGGCCCAGCTCGATGTTCCGGAACAGGGGAGGGGGGCTATACCAGGGGGCGAAGCGTGATGGATCGATAAGAGACATTCGCAGGCCGCCCCTTCACTGCTCGCACCGAGGTAGGTGATGTCCTCGGCATTCGCGATCCTTGATTCGTCGGTAATCGTGACATAGGCCAGTACCCCAAACACCACGGGCCAGAGACATTGAGTCTCTGGCCCGTGACCGTGAGGTAATTGCGCCAAAACTACCGGCACTGAACCCCGGGGTTGTTGCAGGACTTGCCGATCCCGTTGCTGTTTCTGCCGCCGCCGATGTTCTGCGGTTGACCGTTGATCTGCCGCGAATCCGGCGTGTAAATGTTCATCGCGTCGTTTCCGGTCAGGAACTCCGTCTCATCGTCCCAAGGGTCCGCGCTGTAGGTAACCGCGGGCGCCGTGCCGCCCTGGACACTTACGTCGTCCGCAAGGTTCACACCAACAGCGGTGGCCACGCCTAAAAAGGCGAAGATTAGTAACCGCGCAAAGGCGGACTGTGTGCTCATTGCGATTGCACCCCACTTCCTAGATTCAATTGATGGGACTTACCGCAACGCCGCAGCGTTCCTTGAAGTCGGTGACCGGCTGGCGGATACCGTCTAGGTCGGCCTTGACGTCTGGGTTCGCGGCCATGTATCCGTCAATCGCCGAACGTATTTCGCTTCTCGATTTGCCCTTGAAGCCGTTGAAGAAGTCGTTCACGTCAGGGTGCGTGTGCAGATAGACCGATTCCGAAGCCGCTACGCCGGATGTCACACCCAGCAGGTCCGCAGGTGTGCAATTTGGTGGATCTTCCGCCGCCGCTAGCGGCGCCCCGAGGGCGGACACCCCCAGTGCGGCGAGGGCAATTCCTGCATAAGCCACAAATTTTGGTATGGACGACATGCCGACTCCTATTCGTGAGTAACAGACCCTGTATTGGTTTACATCGCCGTTGGCCACATTGCCATACGGTGCCAGGGTATGGCAGCGCAACGTAGAGCGTCGGTCGGACAGCTGAAGGCGGCACCAGAGAGGGTTGACTGGGCTGCCGCCGAGGCATGGAATGGAATGATGCAGAAACGCTCGATCGACGCACTGATACGGCAGTTGTTCGAGCGTGCCAACAATGGCCACAACGCCGCGGACACGGTTGTCGGTGGACACGAACGGACCTTGCGCCAGACGGTGATCGCGCTGCGCGAGGGCTCCGAGCTCGGTGAGCATGAGAATCCGGGCGAGGCCACCATCTACGTCATTCAGGGATCGGTGCGCCTGGTCGTCGGCACCGAACATTGGGACGGTCGTGCCGGTGACCTGATCGAGATCCCTGATGCCCGGCACTCGTTACAGGCATTGGCCGATTCAGCGGTGCTCCTCACTGTCGCGAAGCATCGCTGAACCGGGCGGGTACGCGCCGGGCTATCCGTGACAGGTGGCTGCGGTCTGGCCCGTGGTGGTGTTTTCGACCTTGACCTTGCCGTTGATGATCAAGCGGCACGTCACGGCGGCCCCGCCGGATTGGGCGCTGACGAAGTACGGCGGATCGGTGACGTTGCTGGTGAAGGTCCAGGCCCAGGTGCGCTGGGTGCCGTCGATGGGCTGTTCACGGGTGTGTCCAAGGCTGTCTCTCCAGGTGATCGCCGTGATCGGGCGATCCGAACTGATGACGTAGAGGACAGTGTCCGGCGTCTGCGGAGCTATAACGAGCGAAGCGCCGAATGCAGTCGCGCCGACTGCGGCAGTAATCAGAGTTGCCGTGAGTGCCACAGGTCAGCCCTCGCAACTCTGCGGGATCGAAACCATGAGCTGCATTGCCCATCCTTCTTGTCTTGTTGTGCTGAGGGCACAGTACGCCGAATCAGCCTCCCTTCGTGGTGATTTGGCAGTTCTTGTCCAACAGAATTGGTTCCCGTCCTGCGCATGACGCACGCCTCGCCGAATTTCCGAACACGGTGTTCATGAATATGTGAGCAAAGGAGTCGGGCGCGGGGCTGGTGCACGCCGGCAGGGGCCCGCGGCTGTTAGCGAAGGTTGTCGGTCAGTTGTCCTTGTTCACCGAACAGCCGGGCGTTCCATTGCTCGATGAGCTCGGTGTTGGGAACGTCGTTGGGGTGGAATCCGGGGCGATTGTAGGCGCGGATACGTGCCACCACCTCGCGGCTTGCGAACGGTGAATGGCGCAGCGCGGCAATGCTCGTGAACAGCCGCCGCGGGTTATAGGCGGCACGGTCGCGCGCTAGGGAGGCCAGGATGTTGATGAGGGCACCGATGACGAAGTCGGCCGTGGTCAGCCGCATGGCCCAGATGCGCAGGCGCTCGGTGCCGCCGACGGTTCGGTAGACATCGAAGGCGACGGCCCGGTGCTCCGATTCTTCCAGCGCATGCCAGAGCAGCGTTGACCGAACTTCGTTCTCGCCGAGTAGGTCCTGCGCACGGGGATCGGTGAGCAGCGTCTCGGCGATCACGGCGGTGTAGTGCTCGATTGCGGCGGTGACGGCCAGGTTGAACCGTGGTGGCAGGTGTCGTGTCAGCCAGTTGAGCGTGCGGCACGTGAGCCGGTCAAAGAACGCGGTGGGGTAGCCCATCTGTTGCAGGCGTCCATTGAGCTCGCGGTGTTCGCGCCCATGTGTCACTTCCTGGCCGATGAATCCCGCGACTTGTGTCTTGAGCACCGGGTCCGTGATCTGGTCGGAGAAGCTCCTGACAGAGCGGATGAAATAGTCCTCCCCTTCGGGGAACACCGCGGACATCATCGCGACGATATGACTCATCATGAGGTCGCCTTGCACATAGTGGCGATCCAAAGACCCTGTGGGGTAGCGAAATTTGATACGCCGCACCGTGATGGGCCTGGCGTCGGGGTTGGCGGCGGCGGTGCTCATTCGGACTCCTCTGGCGGTGTTGATGGTGTGGGCCGAAGCCACATGTTTCTGACGAAGACGTAGTGGGCGGTGAGGCCGATGCCCCACCCCAGGAGCGGGTAGACAAACCATGGATATGCCGTGCCGTGGTTGAACTGCCAGGTCAGCGCCCAAATGGCGATCAGGAGCACCTGAGCGGCGACGAAGACGCTCAGGTGAATCCGGAATGCCGTGCGGTTGAGTTCCCGGATGCGTTCGTGCCGCTCGCGCTGCAGGCGGCGATGCTCTTCCTCGGCCCGGCGCTCGGCGCGTTCTACTGCTCGATCGAAGGCGTCACCGTCCATTATTTGGTTCCTTCCCTGGGTTTTTGGTGTGGTCAAGGCTTGTGATCTCGGTAGCCGCGCGGTCGAGGATTTCCTCCACCGCTGTGGGGTCGACACGACCCGCCAAGGGTGTGATGCGGGCGGAAAAGCGGGCGAGGATCTTTTCGAGCGCGTCACCGCCGCCGAATCGCACACCGGTGCGCAGCTCTACGCCCGCGAGCACGTCGATCCGCCGGCTCAGCGCCTGCTCACCTTCCTCGGAGGCGCGGTAGACCGTCCTGCCCTCCTGGGATTGACCGGTGAGCAGGCCCTCCGCCGCCAACGCGTCCACCGCGGGATAGACGGTTCCGGGCGAGGGGCGATAGCCTCCGGCGCTGAAGAGCCGTGATAGCTCGGACATCAGCTCGTAGCCGTGCATCGGCCGTTGGGCGAGTATCGCGAGGAGCACCAGCGGTAACTCGCCGTGGCGGAAGAACCGGGCCACTAGATGCGGCCCTTGCGTGCGTTGATATGCCGAAAACAGTGAGTCACACGGACCCGCCTCCCATGCCTACGAAACTATTACGCAGAAGCTATATCGAAACTATTACGAAGTCAACGGTTGATGGGCGGGAAGTTAGCCTGCTCGGGTCGCGGGGGAGTGCGCTGTCGCGCCCGGACGGTGGCTGGGCGATGATTTGTCCATGGGTCTCATCTCGCTGCCTACCGCTGTGCTGTCCGACGCCGATATCGCCGACGCGTTAAGCCGGGCGGTCCGGGTGATCAATCCCGTGCTCGCGGTGCTGGCACAGTCCGATCCGTTCGGTCTCAAGGAGCGCACCTATGAGTTGGGTGCCGGTGACGGTGTTGTTGACAAGGCCCTGGACGCCCTGGCCTGCGCTCTGAATACGGCGACGACTCCGGGCACCAAGGCCTGGGACCGGCTGGACACACGCGGGAAAGCGCATTGGTGGGTGCAGCGCGTTGGTGCCGTCAACACGGTATTCGTCGCTTTCCCAGGGGTTTTCGGTGCGCTCGCGAGGCGGCTACCTGTGCAGGACCTGCTCGGTTTCTCCAATCAGGCCATCGTGCTGGTGGCTATTGCCCGCGAACTGGGAATTGACGATCATCGCGATCAGGTCCGCCTACTCGCGAAGGTGCTGTGTGATCGCACCCTCAGCGATGAGGCGTTGGCGAGCGCCGCCGACGACGAGGCCCCGGAGACTCCGCGTAGTTGGTCGCCGTTCGCGATGGCCCGCACGCTGTGGCACCTCGCGGGCATCCTGCGGGCCGTCGGTGCCGAGCTGCAGAAGCGGCCGCAACCCAAGCCGATTTTCCGATATCTCGGAATGCTGCCCGCGGTAGGTGGCCTGGCCGGATATTTCGGTGAATACGGCGCGCTGCGGCGGGCGGCCAGTGCGGGCGAGCGAAGCATCGCCGCGCGGTCACAACCCGTGCATGCCTAGTCGCCGAGGTTTTCGTCCAGGTGCGCCCGGACGTTGTCCCAGAGGTCCAGAACGTCCACGCCGAGCCTTTCCCACATTTGGATGATGATGGGGTCCGCGGCGTCGACGAGGCCCAAAAGCAGGTGCCCCGTGCAGATTTCGGTGTGCCGGCGGCCTTCCGACGCGGCCATGGCGAGCTCGAGGGTCCGCTGTGCGCCCGGAGTGAACGAGATCTTCTCGTCGGGCGCCTCCTGACCCGGCGCGACGAGCTGCTGAACCACCCGCGTGCTGTTCTCGAACCGGACTCCCGCGGTCGCGAGCAGACGGGCGCCGAGCCCGGTCCCTTCGCCCACCAGGCCCAGCAGGAGGTGTTCTGCTCCGAGGTAGTTGTGCTGCCGTTCGCGCGCTTCCTCTTGCGCGATCACGATCACCTGTCGTGAGCGCTCATTGAACAGATGGAACATGACCCTCCCTTTGGCCGCCTCAACGTACATCTTGCCGGAGCGGGTCCGGCGATGGGCTACTGTCACCGCATGACCGCTCTGAAGGTGTTGGCTGGAACAGGTTTCGCAGCAGTCGCGTTGCTGGCGGGCTGCTCGGGTGTCGTCAATCTGGGCGGTGACACCAAGTGCAAGGACTTCATTGCCGCCGAGGAACAGAAGCAGAACGACGCGGTGAGCAAGATGGTCAAGGACGAACGCGGTCGTGACGCCTCGAACCTGGAGATCTCGGCAACACGGACCTCGGTCACGATGTACTGCAAGACACTTGGGAACGACAACAGCAAGATCCGCGAAGCACCCCACATCTAGCCAGGGTCGATCGGTGGTGGGATCGGTCCTGCCGCAATCCCCAGTCTTCTTGGGCGTAACCCGGTAGGCGGACGCCCATTTCTCTGTCTGCGACAGGGCCGCCGCGTACCTTTCGCGCACTGTGCGGCGACATGGGCCCGGGTGGCGCGAACCCGTGGCCGGTGGTTTGCCACCCGTCGAGGTCCCGCCATGCTTGCGGGCAATTCGCTCTCGCCCGCTCTCGGCAATCTGGTCACGCTAGTGACAAGAGCCACAACGGATACTGGGCAGTGATTCGCGTCATCGGGTACGCTCGCGCGGTGCATGGCCGAAAACCGCAGGTAGGACTACTATTATGGTCGCTGATGTAATTAGTTGCGACAAGTTGCTCAGGCACCCACGCGGGCTTGTGTGGGAGCTGATCAGCTCACCTGAGATGTACCCCATGTTCTTTACCGGGGTCGGTTCCTGCGAGACCTTGATCGAGAACACCGAGACG
This sequence comes from Mycobacteroides immunogenum, assembly GCF_001605725.1. Classification (NCBI taxonomy): domain Bacteria; kingdom Bacillati; phylum Actinomycetota; class Actinomycetes; order Mycobacteriales; family Mycobacteriaceae; genus Mycobacteroides; species Mycobacteroides immunogenum. Next base: position 3,933,561 of record NZ_CP011530.1, on the reverse strand, counting down.
GGGCCGGACCCCGAGTACCTGGTGTTGTCGGCCAAGGCCAGGGCGCGTGTTCGCCTGATTCTCAGCAACACCAAGGAGAGTCTGGCGATCGAGGGCGTCGACAACGACGGTTTGATTTCTGTGCGATTGTTCGAGGAACGTTCCGCGCAGACCCGGGTGCGCATCACGGTGTTGCGGGCGGCATCGGTGCTGCCGGCCGGCATCAAGAAGCCCAGTGTCGCGGTCAATCAGTGGTTGATGGATGGACTGGACAGAATCGATGACTATCTGTCCGGCGCGCCTACATCCACCGTGTCGAACGCGGGTGAGAACGGAAATCTTCAAGTCAGCATCGCGCGGCTGATGGTGAGTGTCGGCGTGGTGCGCATTCCGCGCCCAGACCGGGGACTTCGCCAGCTCAGTTCACTGGCCAGGTGGGGGTTCACTCTTCAAGGCGGATACGCGGCCGCGGCGGCGCGCGCCCCCAAGCAGCTCGCGATCGCCGACGACGCCGGGCAACTCACCTTCGAGCAACTTGATCGTCGCGCCGAGGGGCTGGCGACGGGTTTGATGCGCGCCGGCATCAATGAGACGTCGAAGATTGGCCTGCTGGCCCGGAACAACATTGCCATGGTCGAGTGCCTCATTGCCTTCGGCATGCTCGGCGTGGACGTGATGTTGCTCAACAACGCGCTTGCAGCAACTCAGATTCAGATTGCTGTGGCTCGTAACAATCTCACCAAGGTGTTCGTCGACGATGACCTCGATGAGCTGGTCAGGTACGTGCCGTGGGAGGTCGAACTCGTCAGTACCGGTCGGCGCAGTGCCATCAACGGGCGCCGGGGGCTGGATGATTTCGTGGTGGCCGACAAGCCTGGAGTGTTGCCACCCACCCGTCCTGGCCATCAGGTAGTGCAAACTTCGGGAACCTCGGGCACGCCCAAGGGGGCGTTGCGGCCGACGCCGCGCGGATTCGCCGTCATCGCGGCGATGCTGTCGCGGATGCCCATGAAGATGAACGAGACGATGCTCATCTCGGCGCCCATCTTCCATTCCTGGGGGCTGGGCTGCCTACAGATCAGCACACCGCTGCGGGCGACGGTGATCCTCCAGGAGAAATTCGATCCGGAAGAATGCCTGCGTGCCATCGCCACCCGCAAGGTGACCACGATGATCGCAGTACCCGTGATGTTGCAGCGCATTGTCGATCTGCCCGCCAAGGTGCGCCAGAAGTACGACACCTCGAGCCTGCGATTGGTGGCATGCAGCGGTTCTCCGCTGAATTCCTCTCTGGTGCAACGATTTACCGAGGCATTCGGTGAGGTGCTCTACAACTTCTACGGATCCACCGAGGTTTCGTGGGCCACCATCGCCGATCCGGAGGACTTGGCGATCGCGCCCACCACGGTGGGCCGGCCGCCGCTGGGCACCACCATCGCCATTCTCGATGCCGACCGGCGGCCGGTGCCGCGCGGTGTCACGGGCCGGATCTTCGTCGGTAACGAGATGTTGTTCGAGGGCTACGTGGCCGACCCGTCGCCCGCGTCCGTGAACGGTCTGCTCGACACCGGCGATCTGGGTCACCTGGACGCCGATGGGCGACTGTATATCGACGGTCGCGATGACGAGATGATCATTTCCGGTGGAGAAAATGTGTTCCCCCGGCCGGTGGAGGATGCGTTGGCCTTCCTGCCGCAGGTGGCCGACGTCGCGGTCGTGGGGACGTCTGATGACAGCTTCGGCCAGCGGCTGACCGCGTTCGTCGTGCTGAACAAGGACGCCGGTCTCGACGGAGATATGGTGCGCGCCTTCATCAAGAATCGGCTCAGCAAGTTTCATGTGCCGCGTGACGTGTACTTCGTCAAGACGCTTCCCCGGACATCGACCGGAAAGGTCATCAAGCGGTTGCTCCTGGCCGATTGCGAGCGCGATGGAGTCAGGCCCCAGTAGCCGACGCCGCCCACCCGCTCCAGCGGGATATCTCGGTCAGCACCATCGGGCCGGTCGGCGGTGTGTCTCGATACTGCCGGTATTTTTTGGCCAGCAGGGCGATCCAGGTGGCGTCGGGGGTGTCCAGCACCCGCGCGATGCCGTCGGCGCGGGCCCACCACAGCGCGGCCCAATTGTCGTCGTAGTGATCCGCCAGAAAGCTCACCGCGGGATTGGCGGTGATGTTAAGCAAGCGCCGCAAGTCATCGCGCGACTTGGGCTTGTGGTCCACTGCCCAGCAGATGACGTCGTCGGCAACCGCGAAGGTCACTGGAACCACATGTGGCGCACCGGATTCGTGCACCGTAGCCAGCCGTGCCACCGCCGCCGCCCGGAAGCGGTCGCGTGCGTCGGCGGGGTCCAGGCGCACGCCTAGCGCCGGCCCCCGTTGCAGATGTTGGCCAGCACGTGGAAATTGTTGGTGCCGTCGAACAGCAGGCCGCCGACCGCACCGCCGCGGTCGATGATGTCGGGGGAGGAGCGCACCTCGGGGGTGGCGGCTAGCCAGGTCCCCGCCAGGTCGTAGGCGCCGGAGAGGCCGTCGGCATAGGCGGTGAGCTGCTGGCGGGCGCCGGGCTCGGTGACGCCGTCCAGGTTGGCGCGTAGGGCGTCGTTACTGCGTCCCCACATGTCCCGGGCCTCGCCGATCGCCTCGAACTGGCGGTCCAAGCCGGAGTAGGCGGGATTGTCGCCGCGCAGATACATCAGGGCCTCGGTGACGATCGGGCCGTTGTTGGCGGGGTCGTCGACCACCTTCGACATCTGATCGATGGCAGCACAGGTCGACTCATCCGCGTTGGCAACCGGAACACCGGTTCCGAGCGGAACGAGGGCACAGCTCGCCAGGACGAGCCCAGCGAGCAGACCTGACCGAACCCACATATGTCCTCCCTGAAGTGATGCGCTGCACGATCGAAACGGCAGCTTAGCTGGCTTCGTTGCCTCGTGCTCAATTGGCTCGACGAAAGGGTTGCGGCCCCTCCGGGGGAGTTCCCCGGAAGGGCCGCAATGGATCTTGATCAGTGCGTCACTTGAGCTCTGCGGAGCTCAGTCCCAGCAGGCGGCGAGCGACCACTAGTTGCTGGATCTGCTGGGTGCCCTCGAAGATGTCCAGGATCTTCGAGTCGCGGCCCCACTTCTCCAACAGGGTGCGCTCCGAGTAGCCGGTGGTTCCGGCCAGCTCCACAGCCTTGAGGGTGACGTCGCTGCCGACACGGCCCGCCTTGGCCTTGGCCATCGACGCTTCCATCGAGTTGGGCACGTTGTTGTCGGCCTGCCAGGCGCTGCGCAGCGTCAGCAGGTAGGACGACTCCCAATCGGCTTCCATCCGCAGGAACTCGGCGGCGGCGGCATGCTGGGCATGGGCCGGCCGGTCGTAGGAGATCTCGACGCCGGCTTCCTCCAGGATTTTGCGGAGTTCCTCGAGCGAGGCCCGTGAGACACCCACGGCCATGGCGGCCACGATCGGGCGAGTGTTGTCGAAGGTGCTCATCACACCGCCGAAGCCCTTTTCGGTGTTGATCTCCGGATCGGACAAGATGTAGTCCTTGGGAATCCGGGCGTTGTCGAAGCGGATGACGGCGGTGTCGGAAGCCTTGATGCCCAGCTTCTCTTCGAGACGCTCGACCGTCACCCCCGGGTGCTCGCGCGGCACCAGGAAGGACTTGATGGCGGGACGGCCCTTGGTCTTGTCCAGCGTCGCCCAGACCACGATGTGGGTGGCGCGGGAACCGGCGGTGACGAAGATCTTTTCGCCGTTGATGACGTACTCGTCACCGTCGAGCTTGGCGGTGGTCGACACGGCCGCCGAGTCCGAGCCGAAGCCGGGCTCGGTGATGGCCATGGCCGCCCAGATCTTGCCGAAGCGATCGCCGTCTTCCTTGCTGGTCACGCTGGAGACTGCGGCGTTACCCAGGCCCTGGTAGGGGACCGTCAGCAGCAGGCCGACGTCTCCCCAGCTCATTTCGAGGGCATTGAGCAGCGCGGACATGTTGGCGCCGTTGACGTTCTGCTTCGCGGTGTTCTCTTCGGCGCGGAAGGCCTCGGCTCCGGCGAAGGCGAAGGTACCGGCCGCGGTGACGCCGGCGAACAGCGTCTCCAGGGTCTCGAGTTCGACGGGGTAGGCGTGCTCGGCCAGGTCGTACTTCCGGGAGATGGGTCGCACCAGCTCGGCAGCGCCCTGATGTCCCTTCTCGACGATGGCCTGCAACTTCTTGGGGAGTTCCAAATTAATTGCCATGGAAAGACTTTCGTTTAGTAGATAAGAGTTCGGAAGGACAGGGCAGCTAGAGGATCACTACGCCTTCGGCGATGCCGATGGCGCGCAGGTTGCGGTACCAGCGCTCCACCGGGTGTTCCTTGGTGAAGCCGTGTCCGCCGAGCAGCTGCACGCCGTCCAGGCCGATCTGCATGCCCTTGTCGGTGGCGAGCTTGCGGGCCAGCGCGGCCTCGCGGATGAAGGGCAGGCCCTGCTCGGCCCGTGCGGCGCCGCGCAGCGTGACCAGACGCAGACCATCGAGCTCGATGGCGATGTTGGCGCACATGAAGGCAACGGCCTGACGGCGGGCGATGGGTTCGCCGAACGCCTCGCGCTGCTTGACATAGGGGATCACGTAGTCGAGCACGGCCTGACCGGTGCCGACGGCCAGCGAGGCCCAACCGAGGCGGCCGAGGGCGACGGCCTCCGAGTAGTTAGCGAGCGCCGTGTCGCTGCCTTCTTCTTCACCCAGGAGGTTGGCGGCGGGAACCGCGACATTGTTCAGGTTCAGCCGGCCGAGTGCCGCGCCGCGGATGCCCATGCTCGGGTCTTCCTCGACGGTGATGCCCTCGGTGCCGGACTCGACGATGAACAGCGTGGGACGCCCGTTGTAGTTGGCGGCCACGATGAACAGCTCGGCCTGTGCGGCGGCCGGCACCAGTGACTTGGTGCCGTTGAGGCGGAAACCGCTGGGGGTGCGGGTGGCCGTGGTCTTGAGGCTGAACGGATCGAACAGGGCCTGCGGCTCGGCGATCACGACCGAGGCCTGCGGCACACTCTCTCCCGCGAACTCCTTGAGGTAGGTGGCCTGCTGGTCGGCGCTGCCCCAGTTGGTCAGCGCGCTGGCCACACCCGACGGCGCCAGGATCGGCAGTGCCAGACCCATGTCACCGTATGAAAGTGCCTCGGCGACAAGGGAGTTGGTGACGGTGGAGCGCTGCGAGGCGATACCGTCGAAATCCTCGGGGATGTTGATGGCGGTGACGCCCAGCTCGGCGACCTTGCCCAGCAGGTCGGCGGGGTAGGTCTTGTTCTTATCCGAGTCATAGGCGGCCGGTCGGATGACCTCGACGGCGAATTCTTTCACCGTGTCGGCGATCATCTTCTGCTCGTCCTCGGGGTTGAGGTCGAAGTAGTCGGCGTTCGCCTTGTCGAGGCGCTTGGGGCCGCCCTTGCTGCCCGAGACCTTCTTGAAGGTGCGGTTGGCAACGCCGAGGGTGGTGAACAGGCCCTTTGTGCTCTCGAAGATGCCCTTGTTGAAGGCTCCGCGCAGGTTGTACTTATCCAGCAGCTCCGAGCCCGCGATCGGGGTCAGCACCGCGATGAGGATGTCGATCGCGCCACGCTTGTGCTTCTGCAGGCCGACGCCGGTCTCGTGCTTCGCCAGGCTCTTGCTCTTGGCGGCCTTCTTCTCGTCGCGCGGAGTCAACGTGTTGGTCATGTCACCAGCCGTTTCTGGGGTTAAAGGGGTTCTGCCGGAGTATTTGGCCGTTACCTTACTCCGTAGTAAGAACCGTATCTTACTAAGCGGTAAGATCCGCAGGAAACGAGGTGTATGTCACATCCGGGACAGCGCCCGTGAGCGGACATGAATGCGCCCGGCACACCGGCAAGACGCGCGCTTTTACGTCTGCGCGCGCGAGGGGGGGTGACGTCGGGGTGCGTTAGGAGAGTGCCTTGAGTACCTCGTCGTGCAGCAACCCGTTGGTGGCCACCGCGCTACCGCCGTGTGGGCCGGGTTCCCCGGCCAGGTTCGTGAACCGGCCGCCCGCCTCGCGGACGAGGATGTCCAGCGGGGCCAGATCCCACAGTGAGACCTCGGGCTCGGCGGCGATATCGACCGCGCCCTCGGCCACCAGGCAGTAGGAGAAGAAGTCTCCGAAGCCGCGAACGCGCCAGATCGTGTCGGTCAGATCGATGAACCGATCGCGTTTCCCGCGATCTGCCCAGCCTGACAGGCTGGAGAACGACAGGCTGGCCGACGTCAACCGGTCAACTGCCGAGACATGTATCGACTTGTCTTCGCCGGACCCCACGCGCGTGTGAGCACCCAGGCCGTCCGCGGCCCACCATCGGCGGGACAGTGCCGGGGCGCTGATGACGCCGACGACGGGCACGCCGTCCTGCAGTAGCGCGATCAGTGTGGCCCAGATGGGGACACCGCGCGCGAAGTTCTTGGTGCCGTCGATGGGATCGATGACCCATTGCCGACCCGTGAGCGCGGTTTCACCGCCGTACTCCTCGCCGACCACCGAATCGGCCGGGCGCGACCGGTGCAACAACGAGCGCAGGACGGATTCCACCGAGGTGTCCGCATCGGTCACCGGCGTGAGGTCGGGCTTGGTATCTACCCGAAGATCGAGTGCGCCGAACCGGGACGTGGTGATTTCGTCGGCGGCATCTGCCAATTCAAGTGCGAGCCGACGATCTTCGCGCAAGGACACGGTGGGCGTCATGCCTGCAGTCCTACCATGACAGTGTGTGGGAATTCTTGGTGCTACTGCTGATCGGCGGCTCACTCGCGCTCCTCATCATGCAGATGCGGCGCGGCAGACAAGCTCAACCGGGTGTGAACGCGGTGGAAGGGACCCTGTTGGTGACGGGCGTGAGCCCCCGTCCGGAAGGGGTGACGGGCGAGCAGCTGGTCACAATCACGGGTGCGCTCAATGGGCCGACGGTCGCCGAACACATCACGTATCGGCAGATCGTGCGCGACGTCAATGACTGGCCGCGCATCGGCGACCTGATCCCGGTGCTGTACCCGCCGAAGAATCCCGATCGCTGGGACATCTTGCTGGCGCCGCTGCCCGGTCCCTCGCCGCAGCAGTACCCGAGCGGTCCGCCGCCCATCGAAAACATCGGTCCGGTGCCTCCCTCCGCGCCACCTCCCGGACCTGTCGAGGGACCGTCCTCCACCGACGATCCCGCCAAGAAGCACGAGCCGCCGCCGCGGTACTACGAACCGCCACCGCTGTAGCGGGGCGGCCCGAACCAGTTCTGCAGTGCGCCGTTGAGCCCGGTGGTGGTGCTGTCGCCCACCCAGGCGACGTAGCCGTCCGGCCGGATCAGTACGGCGTGCGGAGCCTCGACCATTCCGATCACCGGCAGCTCGAAAGTGCGGTCTGCTTCCAGGTATTGGGCCTCGACGACATCGACTCGATGTGACCATCCCGAGGTGCCGGTGATAGCGGTGCCCAGGTTGAGCAGCACGCCACGGCCCTCGTGCAGCAGCGTGTACACGCGCACCGTCCCCCGTGCGGTACGCACCTCCAGGTCCGGCATCCGCCGCCCGAGCAGGGGATGGCCGGGGCCGGCCTCGGGAGCGAGGTCGTAATGGATGTCCAGGCCGTTCATCATCGCCGCGATCTGGCGTCGCGGCTTCTCCAGGGTCAACAGATCAGACATGATGTCGCGCAACGCATCAACCCGTTCACCGGGGCGGCTCAGTGCTGTTTGTGCCAGGGTGTTGTGCAGCACTCGCGCCGCGACCGGATGCCGCTCGGTGTGGTAGGTGTCCAGCAGGCTTGCCGCTGATGTGCCGTTGACAACCTGTGCCAGCTTCCAGCCCAGATTGACCGCGTCCTGGATTCCGGTATTGAGGCCCTGTCCGCCGATGGGGAAGTGCACGTGGGCGGCATCGCCGGCCAGCAGCACCCGGCCCTTGCGGTATGCCTCGGCCTGTCGAGTTACGTCGGTGAATCGGGAAATCCATGTGGGACTGTGTATTCCGTAGTCAGTGCCGCGGACGGATAACAATGCTTCGCGCAGATCGCGCAGCGTCGGCGTATCGGTTCGCCCGAGTTGGGGCTCGGTCACCAAAACCCGGACCGGTCCGTCCTCTTCGAATTTGAAGAAGGAATGCAGCGCGCCCTGCCGGTGGATGCCCCACTCCGGTTCCTCGGTGACCTGGACATCGGCGACCAGGCAGCTGGTCGACGGATCCCAACCGGGAAAATCGATTCCAGCCTTCTTGCGCACCAGGCTGCGGCCACCGTCGCAACCGACCAGATACTGCGCGCGCAACGTCGAACCATCGGAAAGGTCGATATCAACCGTGTCATTGGATGAGATGAATCCGGTGACCTCGCGCCCACGGTAGATGGGCACGCCATACTCGCCGAGCCACTCGCACAGGGTTCGTTCAATGCGGTACTGCAATAGCGCCAGCCCGAAGGCATGCCGAGTGGGCTGGTCGGTCGTGTCCAGTAGGAGTGCGGAGAAATGCGCGACCGGTGCCGAGAATCCTTGGGGCAGGAAACGGTCGACGATGCCTCGTTGATCAAGCACTTCCAGGGTGCGTGAGTTCATGCCGCCGGCGCGCGAGCCTTCCAGCTCGTGGGTGCTGCGCCGCTCGACGATTGCGACATCGGCTCCCGCCAGGGCCAGCTCACCGGCCAGCATCAATCCCGTCGGTCCGCCGCCGGCAATCACCACCGCGTGTTCGGTCATGAAGACGAAGCTACCCGAAAAATAAGTAAAATAAGAGAATTCTAAGGAAATGTTAAGGACGGGTCGTGCGCGTCAGCGCTCCTTGTCCCGCTGTAGGTGGTTCGCCAACGCGGCCAGCCGGTTCTCTGTCTCGCGCTTGAACATTCGTTCCGCGATGGGCTCGATAAATGCGGGTCTGCAGGTAAACGTCATGGTGTACGTCGCCAACGACATGTCATCGCGATGGTCGGCCGCATGGTCTGTGTCGTCGCTGTCGATCGGTTCATGACGTATCGACGCCGCCCACTTGGTAAAGAACGGTGGTTTGGATTCGAGTTTGATGGCAGCCAGATGCGGCGGCTTGAAGGTGACGTAGCGGGTGCGAAACGAGTACCCGCCCAGAAGCCAGCGCGCGCTACAGACGGCGATCTTGCCGACGTCGGCGGTACCGCCCTCCACATACGCCCGGCGCAACAGCGTGTCCCACTCCAGCCGTCTGCCGTAATCATGGATGAGGCCGAATGTCCGCTCGCAGCTTGCGGGCATGACCTGCGACACCACGATGTGGACCGTCATGGATGAACCGCTTGCGTGAAGACCGGCGTCACGGCTGGTCGTGCCGTCCCGTCGCGGCCAACAACTCGGGCACTGTCTCGAGTTTCACGCGGGGGCGCCCCTGCGGTTCGCCGGTGGCGCGTTCATGGGAATCGATGGTGAGCCAATCGGACTGGGAGACGATGTGCGGCTCGTGACCCAGGAGCCATTCTTCCAGGGCCGCGGCATCGGGGGCAGTGCTCAGTTCGGCGCTCGCCACGTCGGCGAGCAGCGTGTCGACGGTTTCCTGTGAGTCGCTCTTGTTGGTGCCGATGACACCGACCGGGCCACGCTTGATCCAGCCGACCACATACTCATTGTCGCGGCCTTCGATCCGTCCGGCCTCGTTGAGGATCACCCCGCGGCGCGCGTCGAAGGGCAACCCGGACACCGGGACCCCGCGGTATCCGATGGCACGCACCACCAAGTGGGTGGGCAGTGTCTCTCGTTCCCCGGTGTCGCGGGCCGTGACGTAGCCATCGTCGTCGACCAATTCGTTGTGACCCACCGTGATTGACTCCACTTCGCCATCGCCGTGCAGCTCGATGGGGGAGGTGCGGAACCGGAACACCACGCGGCGGTGGCCGTCGGTGTGCGGTCGCTCCGAGAACTTGCGCAACGTTTCGATGTTGGTGCGGGTGGGCTTGGGTGCGGCCGCCAGCTGCTCATCGGTGATGCCGGCCAGATCCTCGGGATCCACGATCACGTCCACGCCGGGTAGTTCGCCCATCTCACGCAGCTCCAGCGGAGTGAAGGTCGCCTGTAGCGGGCCGCGCCGTCCGATGATCACCACTTCGCGGATCGCGTTGTGATCCAACGAATCCAGCGCACGATCGGCGATATCGGTGGTGTGCAGTGACTGCGGATCCATACCGAGGATGCGGGCCACGTCCAGCGCTACGTTGCCATTGCCGACAACCACGGCGCGCTCACCGGAGAGGTCCACCGACACGTTCTGGTACGTGGGGTTCGCGTTGTACCAACCCACCACGTCGACGGCGGCGATACAACCGGGCAGCTGATCGCCGGGGATGCCCAGCGGCTTGTCGGATTGGGCGCCGACGGCATAGATCACCGCGTCGTAGCGCGATGCCAGCTCCTCGGCGGTGATCTTGGCTCCTACCTCGATGTTGCCGAAAAACCGGAAACGGGGATGCGTCGCCGTCTTCTCGAACACCGCGCTGACCGACTTGATCTTGGGGTGATCCGGGGCCACCCCGGATCGCACCAAACCCCAAGGAGTCGGCAGCATTTCGAGCATGTCCACATGGACGTCGAAATCGGTGTGTTTGAGCAGCGATCCGGCGGCGAAGAACCCCGAGGGGCCCGCGCCGACGATGGCGACGTGAACGGCGCGCACCCTCGTACATCCTTATCTGCCCGCCAAGGCAGCGGCTGTCGTCGGCTATGGGCTGGCCGACAGGGGGCTGGCCGCGGTCCTGTGCGGACGGGTTACCCCACCGATGCTAGCGACGGATCCGAGGGTGCGCGGGTAGACCTGCGGACTAGGCCCGCATTTCGTATACGCCGGACAGCGCCTCGACCCGGTTCCAAATCTCATCGAAGCGTTCGGAATTGAATACGGGTTCTGAAATGACGTCCTTGGCCCACTGTCGTTGGGTGGCGGTGGCCTCGCGCTTGCCCAGCAGATCGACGGCGTAGGTGGAGAAGTCCCGGTTGAGGAACTCGAAGATCTGGTCGAGCAGCGCGGAGTCGGTACCCCGCAGCTGTGCCTGCTCCAGGATCAGACCGCCGTAGACGACCAGGGTGAACAGTTCACCGATGCTCAGCTGAAGGTCCAGGCCGGCGTTCTTGATCGCGTCGCGCTCGTTGGCCACCAGGGTGGCCAACGCCTCGGCGCGCTGGGTGAAGGCGGCGACGTTCGGGATGTGCGCGTTGTCCGCGAACGGCTTGCGCCAATCGTGGAACCGCACCTTGCCCAGGCCGCTGGCCGGTCCCTGGTGGAACAGGAACTCATCGTCGGCGGCCTGCAGCTGCACGCCGGGCACCGGAAGGTCCTGGGCGTCATGCAGGTACGCGGGCATGAACTTGAGGATCAGCGCCAGGTTCACCGCGACGGTGCCTTCGAGCTTGGGGAGGCCGGCCACATCGATACGTGCGGCGGTCGTATAGCTCTCGGCCTCGAAGGCCTTGGCCGACATGACGTCGGCCAGCAGTGCCAACACCTTCTCGGCCTCAGTGGTGGCCTTCATCTTGGTGACCGGGTTGAACAACAGGTAGCGACGGTCGTCGGCGTTGGCGGTGCGGAAGTAGTCGACCGCACGCTCGCTGAAGAGCTTCATCGCCAGCAGACGGGCGTACGCGTCCACGAACTCACGGCGCACATGGTCGAACTTGGTCACCGGGTTGCCGTAGAGAATCCTGTTGTGGGCGTGGGTGATTGATTCGTAGAAGGCGTGCGTGGACAGGCCGATGCCGCCGAAGCACAGGTTGAACTTGCCGATGTTGACGGTGTTCAGTGCCGCGCTGAAGGCATCCGCGCCCACGTGCAGGATGTCGTCTTCGCTGACCGGGTACTCGTCGAGCTCGAACTCGGCGACGTACATCTGCGACGGCACCACGTTCTTGATCACCGTGTAGTTGGGGTGCTCGCTGTCGGCGAGGAAGAAGACGTACTGATCGAGTCCGTCGCGGCCCTGGACCCGGCCGAACACCGAGACGATGCGGGCGCAGTTGCCGTTGCCGATGTAGTACTTGCGGCCCGATGCCTTGTAGCCGCCACCTTCGAGGGGGGTCAGCACCATGTCGGAGGAGTAGATGTCGGCGCCGTGGGCCTGTTCGGAGAGGCCGAACGCGGCGACGGCGCCGCCGTCGAGCAGATCGGCGGCGCGCTTGCGTGGGTCGGTGTTGGCGCTCTGCCACACCGGGCCCAGGCCCAGCACGGTGACCTGCCACGGGTACCAGTAGTTGAGGCCGTAGAAGCCGAGGATCTCCGAGAGCTTGGCCACCCGCGCGGTATCCCAGCGCTTTTCGGCGCTACCGGCGCCATCGGCGGCGGGGGTCAGGAAGGTCGCGAACAGCTTTTCGCGCCCCGCGAAGTCCAGGAAATCCTGGTAGAAGACCTTGTCGACATAGTCCTGGAGCAGCCGCGTCTTCCCGCGCTCCTCGAACCAATCGACGGTTGCCTTGAGGAGCCGACGCGTTTCGCCGTCGAATTCGGCGAAGTCGTCAGCGGTGGGGTGAAGCAGTTCGGTCTTGGGGGCGGCGTTCGTATCCTGACTCACGGTCAGGAACCTACCACCGCGTCAGTTTGGATAGGGAGGGACGGGGATTTGAACACCGCATGCACAAGCGGTGCGGGCTGTGTTAGTTGGCGTGGTCAGTTGGCGCGTAGCGCCGGCGGGGTAGTGGTCACGTCGTTTTCGTGGCGGCAGTGACGGTGTCGTTGCCGGCCGAGCCGGGCCAGTGCCATCAGCGCGAGGTCGTCGGCATCCATCGCGGGGCGGTGCGGCACGAAGTCATCGAGCAGCGCCACCTCGACGTTCTGTCGATGCAGCCCGTCACGGATGCCGGCGGTAAAGGTCGAATCGGCGCTGCGCGTCTCGGAATGTTGTGAAATGGATTGCGCTGCCAGCGATTTCACCATGATTACGGCCCCTTCGCCGCGGTCGGCGATGCGCTGCCCGAATCGGTGGGTCAGGTAAAGCGTGCGTAGCCGGTTCAGGTCGGGCTCGCCGAATCGGCTCCCGGCGGCGTCTTCGTCGGTGATGCATATCAGCAGGCCGACCTCGATATCGTCGGTGGCTGTGGCTAGTTCGCCGTTGAAGACATCGGGTGAAGTGGTCCGGACGCTCACGCCGGCGGTCATCGTCAGCGTGTACGCGTCGGCCCGGCCGCCGTGCGCCGCCAGCACGATGTTGATGCCGTTCGCGGCGATATGGCGTGCGAATGCGGTTGCGGTTTCAGTGTCTCCGGCCGCGATGACCGCCCAGGGTCCGTACTGTGATTTTGGTAGCGCGGCCAGCTGCTTGCCAAAGGAGTACATGTCGCGCGGAACCCCCAGGTCACCAGGTAGTTAAGTATTGTATTTCTTGTTGAAATTCGATATATCAAATTCGACGGAATATTAGCAGCCAGACGGTCGGATCGGAGGGGAAATGACAAAGCCCGCACCCGCTGTGGTGCGTGCCGCGCAGATCCTCGACTATCTGGCGGGACGGCCCACTCAGCCACTGTCGATGACGGAAATCGCCGAAGCTGTCGGCGTCAACCCGGCATCGACCCTCGCGATCCTTCAGGCGCTCACCGAAGCCGGTTACATCGTCCGGCATCCCCGGCACAAGACGTATTCGATCGGCCCGTCCATGCTGATCACCGGCCATGCCGCGCGGGTGCGGTTCGAGGTCGCCGACGTGGTGGATATCGAGGTCAAGCGACTCGCCGCTCAGTTCGGTACGGCGTGTACGGCGTCCATGATCGCCGGAGAGGACGTCGCGGTCGTCGCCTCGCATGGTCGATCACCGGCCGGCGGCAGTTACCAGGTGGGGCAGCGCATCAGGCTCAGCGCACCTGCCGGTCTGGTGTTCATGGCCTGGGCGCCGGATGACGAGGTACGCCGCTGGCTGCTGCGGGCGGCACCGTTGATCACCGATCAGCTCTGGGATGGCATGCAGGCACTGCTTGCCGGCATTCGGCAGCGCGGCTACTTCGCGTCTGTGCAGAGCGACCGCGTCGACAAGTTCTACATGCAGCTTGGTGAGGCGGCCAGCCACAGCACCGTGCATGAGCGGCTGGACACCATTCAATCCATGCTGGCCGCACTGCTGGCACGCATGGGTGAGCCGATCGATTTCAGTGAGCCGCGCCGCATCGGCTTTCTGGGCGCGCCCGTCTTCGACGGCAATGGCGAGGTCGCGGTGATGCTCAGTGTGCTGGGAACACCAAGCCACCTCACTGAAGCCGAGGTCGCGGACGCGGGCAATCAGCTGCGATTCTGTGCCGACCACATCACGTCGATCACCCACGGCAGGCAGGGCTCCGGCGCGTAGCCGTCAGGTGGGGATGGGGCCCGCGGAATGACCGGTAACCTCAACTGTTGTGGATCTGGACTGCCAAGCCGACATCGCTGACCTCGACACGACCCTCACCACGGTGGAGCGGGTGCTCGACGTCGACGGCCTGCGTGCCCGGATCAAGACACTCGAAGAAGCCGCCGCCGACCCCAACCTGTGGGATGACCAGGCCCGTGCCCAGCAGGTGACCAGTCAGCTCTCGCACGCGCAGGGTGAGCTACGGCGCGTCGAGGCCCTGCGGCAGCGGCTCGATGATCTGCCGGTGCTCTACGAGCTCGCCGAGGAATCCGAAGACGCGTCCGTTGTTGCGGAGGCAGATGCCGACCGCGCCAAGCTGCGCGAGGACATCGAGGCCATGGAGGTCCGGACCCTGCTGTCCGGTGAGTACGACGAGCGCGAGGCCGTGGTCACCATCCGGTCCGGCGCCGGCGGTGTGGACGCCGCGGACTGGGCCGAAATGCTGATGCGCATGTACATCCGTTGGGCCGAGGCGCATAAATACCCGGTCGAGGTGTTCGACACCTCCTATGCCGAAGAAGCGGGCATCAAGAGCGCGACCTTCGCCGTGCATGCGCCTTTCGCCTACGGGACGTTGTCGGTGGAGCAGGGCACACACCGCCTGGTGCGCATCAGCCCGTTCGATAACCAAAGCCGCCGACAGACCTCGTTCGCCGATGTCGAGGTACTCCCGGTGGTGGAGACGACCGATCACATCGAGATCCCTGAAGGTGATCTACGCGTTGACGTGTACCGATCGAGCGGCCCGGGCGGCCAGTCGGTGAACACCACCGACTCGGCCGTGCGCCTCACGCACATCCCGACCGGCATCGTGGTCACCTGTCAGAACGAGAAGTCGCAGCTGCAGAACAAGGTGGCCGCCATGCGCGTGCTGCAGGCCCGGTTGTTGGAGCGCAAGCGGCAGGAAGAGCGCGCCGAGATGGATGCCCTCAAGGGCGACGGTGGCAGCTCCTGGGGCACGCAGATGCGCTCCTATGTCCTGCAGCCGTATCAGATGGTCAAGGACCTCCGTACCGAGTACGAGGTGGGTAATCCCGCGGCAGTGCTCGACGGGGACATCGACGGATTCATCGAGGCGGGAATCCGGTGGCGCAACAGGCGCGATGATTAGAGCGGCCGAATTCAGCGCGGAGGGTCTTCGCCTCGCGGAACGCTGGAGCTCTTTCTGGTCCAGCCAGATTGGGCGCTGGCTGCTGGACAACGGGCTGCGCATCGTCATCGCGGTACTGGGCGCGATGATCCTGGTCCGGTTTATCAACTGGGGCGCGCAGAAGATCACCCGGCGGCTGGATCGCTCGTTCACGCAGAGTGACGCGCTGGTCCGTTCGGAGGCCAGCAAGCACCGGCAGGCATTGGCCTCGGTCATTTCCTGGATCATCGTGGTGCTGGTGGTGGTCCTTACCACCGTGCATGTCGTTGGCGTGCTGGGGATTTCGATCGGCGGATTGGCCGGTCCGGCCGCGGTGCTCGGTGGTGCGCTGGGCTTCGGCGCGCAGCGGGTGGTCCAGGACCTTTTGAGCGGGTTCTTTCTCATCACCGAAAAGCAGTACGGCTTCGGTGATTTGGTGGAGCTATATGTCCAGGGCCAGACCACCGAATCCCGGGGCACCGTCGAGGAAGTCACGTTGCGTGTCACCAAACTACGGTCGGGTGACGGTGAGGTGATCACGATCCCCAATGGGCTGATCGTCAAGGCCGTCAACCTCTCCAAGGACTGGGCTCGCGCGGTGGTGGACATTCCGGTGCCGACGAGCGTCGATCTGGCTCGGGTCAACGATGTGCTGTTCGACGTCTGCCAGCAGGCGCTGGTCGATCGCGATCTCTCGCAGTTGTTGCTCGATGCCCCGTCCCTGATGGGTGTGGAGAGCATCGAAGTAGATCGGGTCAACGTGCGGATGGTGGCGCGCACTCTGCCGGGCAAGCAGTTCGAGGTGGGGCGCAGGCTGCGTGCCAAGGTGATCGCCGCGCTGGCGAAGGCCGGCGTCGCGTTGGTGGGGGACAGCCGCCCGACGGTCCGGACAATGTCGTCGTCGAGCTCGGGCGAGCTCAAGCGCGACGCCAAGCGTGACGAGACCAAGGACGACAAAGAGGGTGTCGACACCAAACCGCAGCCGATCGTGAAGGCGGAGGAGCTCAGATGAGTGAACCCCGCCAGGAGCCCTTCTGGGAGATGGCGCTGTCCCACGCCAAGAAGCTCCGCAAAAAGGTTCGGATCAGGACGTCGACAGTTGTCCTTGTCCTCGCGTTCGTCGCCGCGAGCTGGCTTTACGACTCCACCCGGCCGGAGCCCGCGCCGCCGCAGCCGCCGCCCGGCTATACCTGGGTACCCAAGCCCAGTGTCACCACCACCACGCCCCGGCCGGTGCAGACGGCCACACGGCGCCCGACGACCACGACGCCGCCCACTACGACCACGACGACCGAACAGACGAACACGATCGTCACCACGTTCCCGACGTTGACGCCCAGCGGTACCGCCCCGGCACCTCCGACGACGACCACACCCGCGCCACCCGGGATCTTGCCGCCGTGGTTGTTCCCGCCGCAGCCGCCTACGCCGCAGCCTCCGCCGCCGCCGGCACCAGGGGCGCCTGCCGCACCCGCGCAGAGCACCCCACCGCCGCCCTAGCCTGGTTAGGGCTGGCCGTAGTTGAGTGCCATCATCAGCGTCCCGTACACCTTTTTGAGGTGGTCATCGGTGGCGTTGTTGATTTGGTCGAGGTTGTCCAGGGCGAGGCTGATGGGTGTGAGTACCCAGTCGGAGAGGTTCTTGCAGATGTCCTCCGGACTCCAAAATCCGGATTTAGAGTTGAGTACGCCCTGCCCTTCGGGCTGATACGGCACGCTGGGCTGCGGCGTGGAGATATCGCCGGTGAGGTACTTCTGCCACCACTCCAAATTGATGCACGCCGACTTCAGCCGGGCGTCGAAGTCCGCAGGGCTGTTCTTGATGAAGGTGCTCAGCAGCCTGTCCACGACCCATTTGGTCGAGGACGCCTTGAAGTCCAGCGCCACCTCGATGTTCTCGGCAGTGCCCTGTAGTGCTGCCCTCGAGTTGTTCAGGGTGTCGATGTCTGCCGCCAGATGCTTTTTGTCTTGCAGGTAATGGCGGATGGCTTCCTCGCTCGCCGTCGACTGCCAGCTGTGGCCGATGTTCAGTGTCTGGTCGATCAGCTGCTGCTGGATCTCGGCGTTGGCACCGGCCTTGTTGAGGTTGTTGACCGTGTCGCGGACTGCCTTGATGTTGATATCGGCCTGTTCCCAGTAACCGAAGCCGCCCTTGGATCCGTCTTTCGCCGGCGGCAGGCCGTAGTACAGCGGCCAGATCGCCGGTATCCCGAATTCGTCGATACGCCCGAGTCTCGTCGGGTTCTCGTAGATGGCCTTCAGCGGCGGGCCCAGTGTCTCGCACCGCGGCTTGGTGGCCAGGGTACGCAGCTTGTCCTGATAGGTATCCAGGGTCTTGAGATAGTCGGAGAGCACATTGATCGCGGGACGTGCTGGGCCCCAGGGGGTTACGAAGTACTTGGAATCATGCAGAATCTCGTAGCCGTAGTCGGCCATCAGGTGTTCGTTCCCAACGAGCTCGCATTGCCGTCGTCGGTATGCGTGAAGGCGGCGGCCGTGGAGTGCAGATTCTCCGAGTACCAGGCTGACCGTTCACCCCAGTTCTGCATCGTGTGCGCGAGCTTGTTGACGTGCTCGGAGACCGCCGACACCAGGTGTGCGTAGGAGCCGCCGAAGTCTTCGGGACGCAGCTCGGTGGAACGGATCAGTTTCGCCTGGGCGGTGAACTCATCGCCGGCGCCCGACCAGACCGCGCCGAGCTTGTGCACCTTTTCCGGCTCGATGAAGACCCCATCCGGTTCTCCCGACTCGGGGCCGGCGGGGGTGGTGCCAGGTTTCATCGGTCTGCTCCCGATGCGGCCGGGGGAGTGCGGCCCCACAGCTCAGCGGCGAGCTCCCGCCGTTCTTGTTCGTCGGGAATCTCCTGTGCGAGCGCATGGTCGAGATGTCGTTTGAACGCCTGCTCGCCGGCTTCCCGAATGGTTGAGGCTTCACCCTCGAACTCATGCCGCAGGGCGTCGAACTGATCAGCAATCTGCATGGCAAACCTCCCCGTCCGGCGGGTACATCACCTTAGGACCAAGATCCGTTACATCGGTGTGGGTTGACTGTAGAGCGGTGGGCGGCAGTGCGCGCACCGCGCCCGGAGTGCGCCCTCACGGTTATCACGGCTTTCCCGGCTAGACTGGCGTGCCGTGATCAGCCTCGACAAGGTAACCAAGCTCTACAAATCGTCGGCTCGGCCCGCGTTGGACAACGTGAGCCTCGAGATCGACAAGGGTGAGTTTGTGTTCCTCATCGGACCTTCGGGTTCGGGCAAGTCGACATTCATGCGGCTGCTGCTGGCCGAGGAGCTGCCCACCAAGGGCGAAATCCAGGTTTCCAAGTTCCACGTCAACAAGCTGCGAGGCCGTGAGATCCCGCACCTTCGGCAGACGATTGGCTGTGTTTTCCAGGACTTCCGGCTGCTCCAGCAGAAGACGGTGTACGAGAACGTGGCTTTCGCGCTCGAGGTGATCGGCAAGCAGACCGACATCATCAACCGCATCGTGCCCGAGGTGCTCGAGATGGTGAACCTGACGGGCAAGGCCAGCCGGCTGCCCTCGGAGTTGTCCGGTGGCGAGCAGCAGCGCGTCGGCATCGCGCGTGCGTTCGTCAACCGTCCGCTGGTGCTGCTGGCCGATGAACCGACGGGAAACCTGGACCCCGAAACCAGCGAGGACATCATGGGGCTGCTGGAGCGGATCAACCGCACCGGCACCACCGTGCTGATGGCCACGCACGACCATCACATCGTCGACTCGATGCGTCAGCGCGTGATCGAGCTGGAACTGGGCAAGCTGATCCGCGACGAGCAACGCGGTGTCTACGGGGTAGATAGGTAAGTGGAATAGAACATGCGTTTTGGATTCCTGTTCAACGAGGTCGTCACCGGCCTGCGTCGCAATGTGACGATGACGGTGGCGATGATCATCACCACCGCGATTGCGATCGGGCTGTTCGGTGGTGGTCTGTTGGTGATATCCCTGGCCAAGAACTCGAAGGCCATTTACCTGGACCGCGTCGAGACCCAGATCTTCCTGACCGAGGATCTGTCGGCCGGCGACACCAACTGCAGTAGCGATATCTGTAAGGGCCTGCGCGACGAGATCGAAAAGCGTTCCGACATCAAGTCGGTGCGCTTCGTGAACCGCGAGGACGCGTACGCGGACGCGGGTCGGCGGCTGCCGCAGTTCCAGGACCTGATGAAGGACGTAAGCAAGGACGCGTTCCCGGCGTCGTTCATCGTCAAGCTCAAAGACCCCGAGAAGCATGCCGATTTCGACGAAGCATTCGTGGGTAAGCCCGGTGTGCGCGGCGTGCTCAACCAGAAGGACCTCATCGACCGGCTGTTTGCCGTGCTGGACAGCCTGCGTGACGCGGCGTTCATGATCGCCCTGATCCAGGCGGTGGGCGCGGTCTTGTTGATTGCCAACATGGTTCAGGTGGCGGCCTACACCCGGCGTACCGAGGTGGGCATCATGCGTCTGGTGGGTGCCACGCGCTGGTACACCCAGCTGCCGTTCCTGTTGGAGGCTGTTATCGCGGCCCTCGCGGGTGTGGCACTGGCGGTGATCGGCCTGATCATCGCGCGGGTGACCATCCTCAATGGCGCGCTGCAACAGTTCATTCAGGCCAACCTGGTCGCGCCGATCACCTACGGTGACGTGTTCCTCGCGGCCATTCAGATGGCGGCGCTGGGCATCCTGCTGGCCGGCGTGACCGCCTACGTGACGTTGCGTCTGTATGTCCGGCGATGAGTAAGAAACCAACCGACGGGCGCCAGATCATTGCGTCCAACCGCAAGGCGCGGCACAACTATTCGATCATCGATGTCTACGAGGCCGGGGTGCAGCTGGTGGGCACCGAGGTCAAGACTCTTCGCGAGGGGAAGGCCTCCCTGGTAGACGCCTTCGCCACCATCGATGATGGCGAGGTCTGGCTGCGCGCGCTACACATCCCGCAGTACGACCACGGCACCTGGACCAACCACGCCCCACTGCGGAACCGGAAACTGTTGCTGCACAGGGCACAGATTGATCAGCTGGTCGGCAAGGTCCGCGACGGCAACCTCACATTGGTGCCGCTGTCGCTGTACTTCCTGGATGGCAAGGTCAAGGTGGAGCTGGCGCTGGCGCGCGGTAAGCAGGCCCATGACAAGCGGCAGGACATCGCCAAACGGGACGCTTCCCGCGAGATCACCCGTGAGCTGGGGCGGCGCGCCAAGGGCATGTGACCCCGGTTTACGCGGCCACGTATCGAGATCCGCCTTTTGACGGATTCCACTCGAATCTTCCCGTCATAACGTCTATTTCGGCGACGGTTAGAAGGCGCGGCTGCCGGTGGGGGAGAGCACAAATCCGTGCGGACCGTCACCGGAGAAGTTGTTGGGCAGAACGCAGATCGTCTCGCGCTGCTCGCTGATCGCGCAGGTAATCACCTTGTCGGTGGCCTTGAGGCCGTAGGTGATCTTCTGCCCGGGGGACAGTGGCCGGTACACGGTGGGGTCGATGGCCGCGGGTCCCGCCGGCGATGCGTCCGGCCGCGCGACGATCTCCTGCTGCCCCAGGTCGGGCATGTGGCTCAGGCTCGCGGTCTGAGAGTTGAGGGACACGTTGGCGATGTTCTCGTCTCCTGCGACGCCAGGTAGCTTGCCCCAGCACGCGCCGTCAACACCGGTGGCGCGCGAGTTGGAAGTGATACGGCAGCGCAGACCGTCCGGGGTGAGGAATTGCACGCCCGAGGTCGCGTAGGCGGAGTAGGTCTCGAAGGCGGTGGCCTCAACTGCCGTGTACCCGTCAAGATTGGGCACCTGCGGGTCTGCGGACGCTTGACCAGCGAATACAGCCCCGGCCGCCGTGGCGGCGGCATAGGCGATCAGCAGCATGCGCATGTGATTACTCCCGAGATCGGCGACCTTGCGCTGACGCTACCGTGGCACCGGCCGGTAATTCAGTGGCTTCATGGATATCTGGCGGTAGGATGGAGTGTCCCACCGAAGGTCGGTGGGGTGACGGGGCTGAACGGTTTCGACAGCGAGTCTCGACTTAAGGGAAGCGTGCCGGTGCAGGCAAGAGACCACCGTAAGCGTCATTGCAACCAATTAAGCGCCGATTCTCATCAGCGCGACTACGCACTCGCTGCCTAAGCGACTGCGTGTCTGTCAGACCGGGAGCGCCCTCGGCCCGGACCCTGGCATCAGCTAGAGGGACAAACCTACGGGTTCGGTCGCGGGACCCGTAGGGACATCAAACAGCGACTGGGATCGTCATCTCGGCTTGTTCGCGGGACCGAGAGATCCAAGTAGAGGCATAGCGAACTGCGCACGGAGAAGCCTTAATGAACGGCCGTTGGACCCGGGTTCAATTCCCGGCAGCTCCACGGAAAACGGCAGGTCAGCCGGTAGATTTTTACCGGATGGCCTGCCGTCAACATTGTGGTCAACATATTATTGATCCCGTGGCATCAATTCGTGAGCGCCAGCGGCGTGATGGCAGCCCATATTTCTCAGTCCTCTACCGCCTCGATGGGCAACAAACTTCGCTGTCAGTTAACGATCGACAGGAAGCCGAATACGTCTGCGAGCTAATCAACAGACTCGGTCCCGCGAGAGCTCTGGAAATCCTGAAAGTCAGCCCGAAGCCTCGCGCGAAACTGACCGTCGAGGCATGGATCCGACACCACATCGACCATCTGACGGGCGTCGACAAACGCACCATCGAGGACTACAACCGCTTCCTTCGAAACGACATAGCCTCGCACCTCGGCCCAATCCCGCTCGACGACCTCACCCGCGACGACATCGCGCGATGGGTATCCACCATGGAGGGTGTATCGAGCCCGAAGACCATTGCGAACAAACACGGATTCCTATCCGGCGCGCTCGCCGGCGCCGTCACGTCCGGGAAGCTGAAAGCCAACCCGGCCGCGGGTATCCGGTTGCCGCAGAGTCATGCCCAGGAGATGGTGTTCCTCACGCGTGAGCAGTTCGCCGAACTCAATGATCAAGTGACGGAGCCGTGGCGACCGTTCGTTGAGTTCCTGGTCGCTTCGGGGTGCCGCCTGTCGGAAGCCACAGCGTTGCGGCCCGACGACGTCGATCAGGCCGCGGGCACGGTACGGATCTGGCAGTCGTGGCGGCGCGGTGGTGGTGGATATCGACTCGCGCCACCGAAGACCGAACGATCGAAACGAACGATCAACGTGGGCAGAGGTACTTTGGAGAAGCTGACGTATTCGGGGGAGTGGCTGTTCACGAATTCGGGACGCGGCCGGCGCGCGGAATCTGGCCCGGTTCGACCTCCGAACTTCCGCGCTAACGTGTGGTGGCCCGCAGTTGAGAGAACAGCCCTGCCGCGTAAACCCCGCATTCACGATCTGCGGCACACGTGCGCGTCGTGGATGATCCTGGCCGGTGTTCCGTTACCAGTCGTCCAGCGCCACCTCGGTCACGAATCCATTCAGACGACCGTCGACCTCTACGGGCATATCGATCGAGCGAGCGCCGAGGCGGCTGCCAACGCAATCGCGAACATGCTTGCTATGGGGTGAGTTTGGTTCCCTCCGGGCGTAGAAGGGGGATCACGGGGCGCGGCAATGCGAGTTTGGCCGCGAGGTCCACCATCCCGTTTCGCAAATATGGATAGATCGCCAGGATTCCTGCCTTCTCGACAAACTCCTGCACGACGTCTTGAGGCACTTCGCACGGTTGGTTCACGGTGAATTGGGCGAGGGCATCTACGGCATACGCTGCGCCTTCGCCGGAAAGCGTTGCCTTGCAGAGTATTTCGATAGAGGTTTCGCCCTGGCGCACCAGAACTTGGACAGCGAAGGGCTCGTCGGCATCTGAGATCTCTGCGGATAGCCGGGTGTATGTGATATCCGAAAGGTCTGTAATCCCCAGCAGATCTCGTGCGTCGTTGACAACTGGGGGAGCGACTTCGTTCATACGCACGCGACCACGCGGAACTCAGTGGCATCTGCCACCCGTGATACGCGGTGCGCGGGGATGTCTCCGCCTGGCCATTCGACGTTCTTGAAGATGTTGGTCACGTTCAGAAACTCATTCAACCCCCCTTTTTGTGGGGGTATAGCGACTAGCCGCGCGTAGAGCCAACTATCGACTTTGGTGTGGTCCTCAGCGGTGGGAAACGCCACAGACTCGGAGAAGAGGCCGTTGCTTGAAAGCCATGCCGCGACGTCGCCCCATAGCCATAGTTCGCCGCTGACCATTACGTATGGGGTGGGGAAGGGGGTGTTGGCCATCCGGTCGCCGCGGACCCAATTGCCGACGGTCTGGCGGCGGACGTCGGCGCGCTCGGAAATCTCGCGTCGATCGACGAGGTCGGGAACGGTCCGTGTGGGGTTGAGACCGGAGTCGAGTAGGACCTGAGCAGCTCGGATACCTGCACGTGAGGCGTTGATGCCCTCGATCGCGACGACCACCACAGTTAGACCGCCATGGGCGTATGCAGTTGCGTCGTGGCAGCCCTTAGCCACCGATGCGAGGCGCTCGTCATCGGGACCTTGTAGTTCATTCGTCGCGAAAGAGAACTCGTAGACGGGCATGGCGCCAGTGTCCAACCCCATTCATCTGTTGTCAACTGGAAACAGATACCTCAATGTGGCTTTTTAGGGCATTTTCGGCAGAACCGTTCGATCTGTTGCGCGTGATAGTCGGCATCGTTCGGCGTTCCGTTGACGGCGAACCAGCCCTTGCCGCCAAGGCCACCGCAAGGGCACCAAAGTGTGTATAGGTGTCCCCCCTTGGTCAGCTTCCAGCCCTTGCGCATGTACTTGGAGACGACTTTGTAAACCGGGCCTTCCAGGCTTTTCCGTGCCTGGGATCTGCTGACTTGCTCGCCGCTCACCTACACCCCCTGCCCCAGGCGTTTGTGTTTCATAATCGAATCGAATCACACGATCTGGACATCCTGTGTTTTGTCGATGGACACGCCGAGCCTCCGCATCTGGTAGCTCATAGAGGGCGTTCGCGCTCCGCTCGCTCCATCGCGGAGCAGCCTCGATGGTGGCATCGGTCTGCCCGGATGCACACGTAACACCCGCGTTCCGTCAGCCTGCAGGCCCCCCGCGTTCTAGCTGAGCGTCGGCAATAAGAACTTTCCAAGGGCCTGGATCGGGGTAGTCGGCTTGGTGAGCGTTGCTGGGGTGTGTGAATTCTGTATAGCGCGGTATACGAAGTTGTGCCGACCTGTGCAGTGATTTGCGCCGACTTTTTCCGCCAATGTCCACCCGACAGTGTCGTACATTGTCGGGTATTGGCGTCTAACGTCGTCTGGCGACCAGGGGAATTCCGCCGATCGAGGCGTAACGATGCACCCTTAAGTGCCAGTGCATCACCGTGTGCAGAACTGTGTAGAACTCGATTAAACATTGTGCTGTGCAAGTTAGCTGGAGGTGTTGTCAAGGCTGCCTTGACCAGCTTGGATGGTAGTTGCGTGTCGACGGATCTTGTGCTGAGATCGAAAGGTGACGCCACGAAAGGGCCCAAGATGGGTGCTGGCTCTATTCCAGCCAGGGTGAGATGGACCTCGAAATATCTAGGACCACTAGACATTGTACCGGAGGTTCTAGGTAGATTCGAAATATTGAGCAAATTGCGGGAATTCGTATTTCGAAGTTGAAATATAGCTCTGAAAATTCAATTGATAAATAAATGGAGCCCTTGACTTACAACAAGCGGAAGGCTCGGTGCGCGAACACCGAGCCTTCCTGACCGAAAAACTACTTGGGAGCAGGTTTCAGTCATGTACGAGGCTACGCCACGCGACACAATCCGTAAACACGATGAATGCACTCTTAGTGCGGCAGAAGTAATCAATCGTGAGCAAAAAACTAGCCCTAAGGCAGTTGACGATACCTGCCCTGAACAGGGCAGATGCGGTTATCCGGCGGATACGACACGTTGTTCAGGTCGTCGGCAGACGCACTACACAGGCGGTGATGAGGACACGAACCATCGCCACACAAAACTTCGCCTAGGCGACACAGGTGAACATACCGGTTTCGTTGGTGAACGTCTAGGTGGCTACGACCTTCTTCTTCAACACATGTTGGAGATCAATCATCTTCTTGATGTTGTGCCACAAGAATCTTGGTCTGCGGCAGAGGCGGGAGTGCTAGCTGCTGCGCTTAGAGGCATCGCCGCCGGACGCGCTTCCGCGAAGTCGCGATTCAACTTCGGGGAGCGCAGGTTTCGTATCGTCCAGTGAGGATGTGGCATCCCGGCTCGGGGTGTTTCCGGCCGGCGTGCGCATTACTGTCCGAATCGAACCGTCGAAGACGACCATCTCCGCGAACTCACGTCGATACCGGGCCTGCGCGGCGTCGTACTCGGCGTCCGTCATGGGCAGTTGAGCGTGGAGATCTGGGTCGCCGCCTTGATGCGGAGTCGACAGCCTTGCCGCAAGGTATCTCGCGTACTGCCCGTCGCCTATCTCGGGTGCGTAGCTCTGCTGCTGGTTGTGGTCGTCGCCCAATGATGACCACGCTTGGTGAACCAAGGCTTGGTGTCTGGCCTGCTCGCGTGCGCGCCGTCGCATCTCTGCGTGGTGCTCGGCCAGCGACTGGGAGACGATAGCTTCCACGGCGGAAAGTGACTGATCCGACAGCTCGTGGGGATCAGCGGTTCGCTTCGAAAAATACGTTGGCCAGCTGGTCGCATGTTGTACAGCGGAATGCGCGGCTTCCTCCGGTGATAGCTCGGTCGCCACCCACGGCGTTGCAGAGTCTGCTAGTGCTCTGTGTAGCTGGTCGCGTTCCCGATAGATGCGAGCCAGCCAT
Organism: Mycobacteroides immunogenum; assembly: GCF_001605725.1. Taxonomy (NCBI): domain Bacteria; kingdom Bacillati; phylum Actinomycetota; class Actinomycetes; order Mycobacteriales; family Mycobacteriaceae; genus Mycobacteroides; species Mycobacteroides immunogenum. The sequence goes on along the minus strand of NZ_CP011530.1, from coordinate 3,907,353 downwards.
CCTTCCAGTTGGGGTGCGTACCTCCCGGTAAGTATTCGAACAATCGTCGTTGCAGAGATCTTCGAGATTATCTCCTGCGCCGCTCCGCGCAGGCGATTTGACGGGTTGGATTCGAGTACAGCTTCCACGAGCTCATGGACGGCTGACCATGCCTCTTCAACGATCGCAGTCTCTGAGTCCAGACCTTGCTGCCATGCCTCCGGATCGAATTCCGTGGGTATCAGGCTGGCCAGTCCGCGTCCGAGGCCGACCGGCGAGTAACGAGCGGTTACAGGGTCGCCGCCGATGCTGGTATCGGTTCCGGTGGATTGGGGGATAGGCGTGAGATCGCCAGTCTTCTGACTTAACACAGGTGGCATGCCTCCGTCGGCTGGCGGGTTGGAGAGCCACTTCGCTGCGGATCCTGCCTGCCAATCCAATGGCGCGTCCAACTTGCGCAGTGTCGATGCCGCGATGTTCACCGGCTCGCCGTCGAGAATCTTGCGCAACGTTGAATCACTGGGCCCGCCGCGGTCCGCTACGTCGAGTTGAGTCAGCCCAAGCTCATCCAGGCGGCGCCTCACGACGGCCGCAAACGCTCCTGTATTCCGTGGCATGCCCCTAGTGTGTCAGAAAATTTGGGCAAACTTTCGGATCGGATGGCAAACGCCATGCGTGTAATTTCCAGCATCGTTACGACTCTTAGCGGTAAAGGCGCAGGTCAACCAGGTTTGCCGAATGCCAAAATGATCCAGAATTACGGTTTGCCATCGGATTCATCTCGTGTAGCGTTACCGATATGCCAAACGGACCCGAATCCAAACGGTATTCAACCCGCAGAGCGACTAAAGTGCCGCCCCACGTCCCGCTAGGGGTTCTCCGCCGCGTCTCAGGGCTCAAGCTCGAAGAAGTCGCCGAGCTTATCGCCGAAGTCACCGGAGATCGCCCGACGAGGGGCGCGCTGAGTGCCATTGAAAATGGACACCGCGGTGCAAGCGCACAGTTGATTGCCGGACTTGAGCACGCGTACAACCTGCCAGCTGGGTCGATCTCAACCACCTACGTTCCGCGAGTTACCCCGTCCAAGTCGGAGGTGGCCTGATGGGCGCCGACCTGACTCTCGCCTCAGCGCGTTCCGAACGTGACGCGCTCGCGGATCGCGTCGAGGTACTCGACAAGGTTGGCGTGCTCCGCACCCTGCCCGACGACATGAATGTCACCACCGAGATGGTCGCGTCGTTTTACGACGTACCAGTGAAGACGATCCAGACCCTCGTAATGCGCAACCGCGAGGAACTGGATGACGACGGCCTCAACGTCGTCTCGCGCGCCGACTTTGAACTGACCTTCAATATGAAGGCTGGTAGAGCAGGCACTTTCCTGATCTACCCGCGTCGCGCAGTGCTGCGGATTGGCATGCTGCTGCGTGATTCACGGGTGGCCCGCCAGGTTCGTGATCACCTTTTGGATTCTGAGCGACCGATCGCTACCCGTGAGGAGCGTTTCGCGATCGCACTACTTGACGCGAAGGCGATGATCGATCAGCGCGACGATCGCATCGCCGAGTTGGAGCCGAAGGCTCGCAAGTTCGACAACTTCCTCTCCGCTGACGGCGACTACGACGTCAACGAAACGGCGAAGGTGATGCAGCGCGCAGGTATCGAGACCGGGGAAACGCGGCTCTGGGCGGCTCTAAATGACGAAGTCCGCTGGACATACAAGGACCACAAGGGGCGCCCTCGCGCATACCAGTCCGCCATCAATTCTGGCTACTTGCGTGAGAAGCCCATGGGGGAGTGGGTCGATGACGACGGCCGAATCCACCTGCGAACTCCACAAGTGCGTGTCACACCGAGGGGTATCGACAAGCTGGTCGAGAAGCTGGCGGCGTCCGCGTGACTGTCACGACCTATCCGCTTGAGGAGGCTGCCGAGCATTTCGGCAATTCGCCGGAGTGGCTGGCTGTACAGCTCCGTTCGGGTCGGTTCAGTGGCTACAAGGTGGGTCGGAAGTGGCGGATGTCCGACGCGGACATCGCCGAGGCGCTGGAGAAGTGCCGTCGCGAAGTGCGCCCAGAAACGCCAGCGGGCGAGGTGGAAGCTGGGTCACGGCTGACTAGCGCCACGGCGACCACTCGGCGCAGGTTCGCATCATAGATCGCTGAATTACTTTGCAGAACAACTGAATACATGAAAACGCTGGCGATGCCTAACCGCCAAGAAAGCCACCGCCAGCGTCCCCTTCACCAACCCCTATCTACGAGGAGTCGGCATGCAACACCGTAGCTCTGTTCGTCATACCCGTCTACTGATTGCGGCTGGTGTCGGCGCCGCAATCGCCGTGCTAGCCAGTCCCGCACCGGCAGCACACGCCGACCCGGTCATCGACTACACCGGCAAGACCGCGCAGACCGTGTGCGCGCTGCTGGACAGCACTCCGACCTTCGGCGGGATCGCGCTTGTCGGGCAGCTGATCCATAACGACGGCTTCAGCTATGAGGCTGCCGGCCGGGTCATCAAGCTCTCAATCGAGGCGTATTGCCCTCGGCGCGTTCCGTTGTGGAACCGGTTCGTGGAATCGGCGAACAGTGACACCCCCGATCACACACCGGCCGTCACCGCGCCCGCACCGACTCGGGTCGCCTGATGAGCGCCACCGGTGACCGGTGCCCGCGTGAGGCCGCACCGGAAACTCTGGACTGCCCGCGCGGCTGTGGCTACCAGGTGCTCGCCAAACCTGTGACAACACAAGGTGTGTGGAACGCAGGCCCGTGGCGGATGCAGGTGCACAACCGTGTCGCGGAGATCTTCGGCCGCTGCCCCGTGCCGCCCATGGTCGGGAAGGGGACGCGCTGATGGGATTCGGCCCCAACCCCGCCGATGTGCGCGCCGCAGAGATCGCGGCACGGGAAGCGCGAGATCGCCTCACGTCGAAACCGTTGACACCGTTCGAAACGGAACTGCTGGCAGTGCTCGGCGAGATCCGGGACGCGCTCAAGGCAGCCGGGAACAGCGCTGGGGCTGTCACCGGATCGGGCGACGGCGGTGGAACGTCCCGCCGTCGCCAACTCAAACAGCCCGACGAACGCTCGAAACAGTGTGCGTGCGGCCGGCAGGTCTACCTGGGTAGCGCTTCGCGCAGGTGGGTGCATATCGATGACGCCACGCCTGCTTGCGAGGTGGTCTGAATGGCTCGGCGTCTACCCCCGCCACCCCTGGATACCGCGGACAAGATGTGGCGCGCTGCCGCGCTGCTCGCCGAGATCAACCACGTCTACGGCGAAGACGCTCACTTTTCGTGGAGTGTTTTCGAGCTTCGGTTGACCGCGCAGCTGCTGGAACACGCGAACGCATCGAAGCGGAAATCCTCTGTGGTGAAACGGAAAGCGTCATGACTGCCCCGGTGCTCGATGTCGACGTCGCGGACCTCGTTGGCGCTATGCCGCAGCGGGCGTGCGAATGCATGTCGATCTACTGCGAACAGCACATCGGCCGGGTGTGTGGCCGCGCCGCGAAATGGATGGTGCGTTGCCATTCCTACGACTACATCTTCAAACGGTGTCTTGACCCGGTGTTGCACATGTGTGATGACTGCCTCGAAATTTGCACGAAAGCGTGTGAAGCGCTGGATCTTCCGGCCCAGTGCGAGTGCGGGCAGGCGTTCGAATGCGTCGCCGACATGTTGAAGGTTGTGTCGCTGTGATCGGGCGTCGAACGCCGCTGTGCCCGGTCTGCCGGCAGCCGGTCTATCCGACAGCCGATCGGACGGTGCGCTGGCACAACGACTCATTGGGGGCGTGTGTGTGTCCAATGTCCGGCAAGCCGTATGGGTCGCTTCGGCCGGCCCCTGAGAGCAAGGCGATTGCGTCATGACCGCGAATCCCACCACCGGCATTACCGGTATCTACACGAAACGTGATCCGCAGTTCCTGCAACCGGGATCAGAGATGTGGTCGAGGGTCATCACGCCTTCGAAAGTCGCTGCCATCCTTGGGGTTTCTCGCTACGAGTCGGCATACCGGCTGTGGCACCGCATGCAGGGTCTCGTCGATCCGGAACCGCCTAAAGAAGTATTCGACATCGGGCATGACCTCGAAGCGTATGCCGCGAACAGGTGGCGCCGCCGAAACACTGGGTGGCGTTTATCCGAAGGTGAAGTGCAGGTGCACATCGACCCGGACAAATTCGGGTTTCCGTGTGTGGCGACTGTGGACCGGCGCGGCGTCCGGGGACGTTCACGGCGCGTTGTCGAGTTCAAGTCGGCTCGGCACTTCAACGATCTGGAACTGTTCGGCGACGACCTGACCGGCGATTGCCCGGAAGACTATGCGGCGCAGGTGCTGACGCAAATGTTGTTCACCGGATGGACGGATCTTCCCGGTCACCTGCTAGTGGTGGGGCCGTACTACAACGAACGGATCTACGAAATCGAGTTCGATCCGAGCACGGCGGCGTGGATTCTCGATGAAGCGCAGAAGTTCTGGGGGCTGCTGCAGTCCAACAAGGTGCCGGACCTCGATAACACGGTGCACACCTACAGCTGCATCCGCGAGATGAACCCCGAAATCAATGCGGACGCGACCACGGTCCTCGACGGCGCCGAGGCTCTGCAATTCGTCACGGCCAGAGCTGAATTCGACCGTGCCGAAGAGAACTACCAGGGCGCGAAAAACATGCTCATGAAACGCATGGAACGCGACAAGCGCGCCGAATTCGGCGGCGTGAAGATCGCGCACCGACAGAAGTCCGGAAAGAACTCGATCGCACTCTATGCGGCCAAAGGTGTCACACCCGAACAAATCCGATTCCTGAACGGAGACAACCAATCATGACCGAAACCACCACCACGGGCGCTGAAATCGCTGTGCTGCCAGCGGCTGGACTACCTACCGTGCCCGAGGCGCTAGGCACACTCGTCTCCCAAGTCGCCGCTATGCGCGACGCGATGGAACTCGCCAACGGTCTCTGCGACAGCGAACTAGTTCCAGCGCTCTACCGCGGGAAACCCGGAAACGGTGCTGTAGCAATTCTCTACGGCGCAGAGCTGGGACTCAACCCCATTCAGTCGCTGCAACAGATTTTCGTGGTGCAGGGGAAACCTGCTATCTACGCGCGCACCGCCGTTGCTCTGGTGAAGACTGCCGCGGGGATCGTGGTTCAAACAGTCGAGACAAGCGACGAGCGGGTCACCGTCACCGCCACGGACCCACGCACCGGTCAGGTTGAAACGTCGACGTGGGACATTGCCCGCGCCGAAAAGGCCAAGTACACCGGCAACTCCAAGTACCAAACCGATCCGCAGGCCATGTTGTACGCGAAGGCAGCGATGGAAGTGTGCCGCAAGATCGCGCCCGACGTACTGCTCGGTATCCCTTACAGCCGTGAGGAACTGGAGCTAGAGCCACAACCGATCAAGGTCCAATCGGAGCGGTTACCGCAGCGCGCCAAGGGCACCAGCGCGTTGCGTGAGCGCGCCGCCGCAGCATCCGGGCCGGCCGAGCAGCCCGCCTCTACCGCGGATGGCGATAAGCCGATGTCTGCGGCGTCCCGGCAGAAGTGGCTGAACCGCATGTTTCAGCTGTTCGCCGCCGGCAAGACCACCGAACCGGAAGAACAACGCATCGTCATCGCTGTACTGACTGGGGCGGACCGGCTGCCTGAGCACCGCGACGACATGACCGACGCGCAGCTCCGCGACATCGTCACCACACTCAACAACTGGCAGAAGGACTCCGACGACCTGCTCGCCGACAGCCTCGGCGACATCTTGTGCGCCTGGGATGCCCGCGAACCGGATTCAGAGGAAGACACCACGCCGGCCGCGCCGGATGGGGAGCAAGGCGAACTCGGACTCGAAAGCGATCAGAACTGATGGCGCGCACCGGGAAGTTCACGGCGTGCGGAGGGCTGACGCTCGGCGCCGTGAACATGTTCGTCACCAACGCCATTCAGGCCAGATACGGCCCCGACTCGACGGTTTGGGTGTCCAAGCCGGACCAAGACGGCGACGTCATCTTGACCGTCACCGATTCCACCCAAGACCCGGCCGACAACCCGTCGGACGCTGCCGACCCAACCGGGCCGGAAACCACCACCACCGCAGGGAGATAACACCGCCATGGGAACCGTAACCAAACCCAAGGACTTGAAGTCCACCAACGCACTCGACAACATCCCGAACGAGGACGGTGGTGCAGAGCTGCGGCTAGGGCCGAACGTCCTGCTCGTGATGGATGAGCCGCCAGCGCTGTGCGACAACATCGACATCGTTGTGAGGCTGCGCGTCGTGTCCAAGGGCGTCGACAAGGAAACCCCCGACAGCGACGAAACCGCCTACCGGCGTTGCAAGCTCGTCACAGCCTGGAAGTTCGGCGGCAAGGCGCCGGCCAACCCCGACCTAAACCAGGGTTCCATGCTCGACGTCGTTGACGGCACCGCGGTCCCATCGGCTGAGGCGACGGGCGACACCGAACCCGTAGCCGAGACCGGGCCGGAGTTCAGCGATGAGGGGTAATCCGAGCCGTGCTCGGCGCCGGGCCGCACGCGCGGTCCGGCAGACCTCACGGATGACCGACTACCAGCGGAATCGTCAAGCCGAGCAGCTGCGCGGCGTCGACAAGATCCGCGACTACCTCGACGACATCGACCTCGACGTCACCAACGAACTTGAGGACGGCGCGTTGGCCGACATGTTGATCGGTGGCGCGGTGGAACAAGGGCTCACGAATCCAGCGGTGGACTACCACCCGCAAGACCCTTCTGACCAGGGGAAAAGCGGACAGGTGGACGACTCGGCCGGACCGGCTGCAGAAGTAGTCCACCCGACTACGCACTACCACTCGGACACCGAACCCGTACGGGAGCCCAATGCCTATGAACTGGCGATACTCGGCGCGCTGCAACACAAGAGCGTGTACCTGGGTGATGTTCCGGTAGATGAGATCCGGCGGCGCCGCCTGCGGAACCGCGACTCGAAGCGGGCACGCCGTCTGCAGCGCCGAAGCAAGGTACGGCGCATGAAGCGCCGCCACAGGGCAGCGGTCGGCAACGCTGCAGCGTTCGCGATGTTCATGCTGACCGCGGCGTTCATCGGCGCCGTCACGATGCTCGACTCGCCCGGCTGGTGGATCTCATGACCATGACCAACGCCGAGCCGCGCGAGTTCCCGATCGGTGTCGTCGTAACCCTCGCTCTCGGAAACCCGGACCGGATCTTCTGCCTTCTGTCCCAGGTGTACGACGTGTTGGGGTACATGCTCGGCTACGTGCCGCTCGTATCTGAGATGGCGCCGGCATTTGACGCGTGCAGAACCGTGGTACGCGAACAGTATCCGGGTCTTGCCGCGGCTGTCGACCCCGGCCGAACGCCTGCGTTCGAGACGCTCGCCGTTGACACCGAAATCTTGCAGTGGCTCAGCAACTTGGCTCGTGAACACGGCGAAATGTTCCCGCTGACGCCGCTGCCGGTACACGCCTTGCCCGATGAGTTTCCGCCGCAGCCCGCAGCGCAACCGTTGGTCGTGGTCGAACCGGCGGTCGACGCGTGAGGTGCGCGAAGTTCGTCGGCGACCGCACCGACGAGTTCACCGTCGGTCAGCAGTTCGGCGAAACCGTTGAAGGCCGTCGAGTCCGGGTCGTATCCGTCACATACGACCCGGACACGGACCGAACCGTAGTCGAAGGCGAACCGCTGGCACCCGACGCGCCAGAAGGGTTGCGGCTGCGCTACTTCGGTGGCCGCGACCCCAACGCCGAACCCCCAGACAGTGTCCAACCCCTCGCCGATGAGGTAACACCCCAATGAGTCTGCATATCACGCTGACCGATTTCTTCTGCGGTGCAGGCGGTTCAAGCACGGGAGCGGTAGAGGTCGAAGGCGTGGCGGTCCGGGCAGCTGCGAACCATTGGCAGCTGGCCGTCGAGACGCACAACGCCAATCATCCAGACGCAGACCACTATTGCGCTGACCTATCACAGATCCATCCCGTGTACTTCCCGAAGACGACCATGGGTTGGTTCTCGCCGGAGTGCACCAACCATTCGCAAGCCAAGGGCCGAAAGCGCGTAGATACGCAACCCGATCTGTTCGGCGACACCCTGCCCGACGAAGCCGCCGAACGCTCCCGTGCCACCATGTGGGACGTCATCCGGTTCTCCGAATTCCACCAATACGAAATGGTATTCGTGGAAAACGTAGTCGAGGCCGCGGCGTGGGCGCCATTCCCGGCGTGGCTTGCGGCCATGGAATCACTGGGCTACGACCACCAGCTCGTGATGCTCAACTCGATGCACGCGCAACTGGCCGGATTCGGAGCGCCGCAATCCCGCGATCGGCTGTATGTGGTGTTCTGGCGGCGCGGCAACCGCAAGCCCGATCTTGAGCGCATCGTGCGCCCACGCGCCGTATGCCCAGACTGCGGGCCGATCGACGCCATGCAGGTATTCAAGAAACCCGGCAACACCGTCGGCCGCTACCGCCAGCAATACGCGTTCCGCTGCCCTAAGACCAAGTGCCGCAACAGAGTCGTCGAACCGTTGGTGCGAGTCGCCGGCGACATCATCGATTGGTCACTGCTGGGTGAACGCCTCGGCGACAAGTCGCTCAAGAAATTTGTCGACAAGAAAACCGGCGAGGTGAGCTACGGGCCGCTAGCCCCCAAGACGATGGCGCGGGTCCGCGCCGGCATAGACCGGTACTGGCTGCCGCTACTGGTACCTGTGGAGGGCCGCGAGGGTAAGGAAGCGCGCCCCGTCTCCGAGCCCGTCCGGACGATGACGACACGCAGCGAAACTGGCCTGCTGGTGCCCTGCGGCGGTACCTGGCGTGACGGCGCTGCACCAACCAGTGAGCCGTTCTCGACCCGAACCACCAGGGAGACCGACGGCTTGGCGTTCATCGCCGAGCTACGCGGCGGCAGCAGCGACGCACGGCCTGTGAGTCGCCCGCTGGCGACCGTGACCGCATCAGGTAATCATCACGCGCTGGTCATCTCGGACGAACGTCCCACGATCGATCTCGACGACGTCCGGTTCCGCATGCTGGAACCACGCGAAATCAAACGCGCTATGGACTTCCCGGCCGACTACGTGATCAAAGGAAACCGGCGTGAACAGGTCCGTATGGCAGGAAACGCTGTCACCCCGCCTAGCTCACGCGACCTGATCACTGCAGGCGTGGAGAGCCTGACATGACGGCCTTACCTGCCCCGCGGTACGCCCGGACACGCGCACCCCGCGTGGTGAAACAGCCGCTCCCGTGGTTCACGTTCCGCTGCCAGCGCTGCGACCAAGAATTCCGCGCCCGGTTCATCGCCCGCGAATGCCGATCCTGCTGGGCCGAAAGCGCAGCCATCTACCCGACACTCTGGCCCGGCACCGGCGAGGTCAGCGGATCATGAGCATCTTCAACCGATTCCTGATCTACGGGCAGAGCAAATTCGGCTCTGTCCCAGTCATCTGGGTTCCGCGCAGGTTTAGGAACAGTGACCGGAATGTCGCCCAATGCCATCTTCAAGTTCATGCCAGACAGCAGAACGTAGACCATCTGCGCCTGCAACCAGCTGCAGTCTCTGATGGCCGCCAGCAGCTCGTCCCGATCTACTTTTACAGGCTCAGGAAAGGGATCCAAACCCGTTGCGACAACGGTCCGTTGGATCGAAACCAGGTGTTCACCATCCGCCGCGAAATGCGCCGAATGCGCTATACCGTCACGCAGCGTCTTGCGTTTCTTGTAGACATCTTCGAAGAGTTCGAGGTCTGCGTCAGTCTTCAATTCGTCTGCTATAGCAAGGAACAGCGGCACCCTCTCGTCATCCCTGATACGGCTGACCGCCAGTTTCCAAACTCGCTCAGCCGCCATCCCGAGCCGCTTCGAGAAGAATGTTCTCGCAACTACCTCGTCGACGTAATTCTGAACACGCGAGTAGGCGCCAAGGAACTGCAGAAGCAGCGTGCGTATGTCCTCTTGCGGGGCAGTAGAGCTGGTCACCCGGATCAGATTACTGAACGGGCATTGGGTTCGGGCGCCGATTCAAGTAGTCGGTACCGATGAGGTACAGGCGGCGTCGGTTTCCTCGTTGCACGGTGTGCGGCGAACTTGTGACCTGCAACCAGGGTGAGCGCCATCTGTCGTGCTCGCCGATCTGCAAGGTCGACAGCTGCCGGGAACCGATCCCGTCCACCGGACACAAATGCAACGTGAAGAAAGAAAACGAACATGCCTGAACTCACCGTCACCGTCTACACCGCGGGAACGTCCTGCCAGCCCTGCCGAATGACGCTGAGACACCTGGACCGCCTCGGAATCGCTTACACCGCAATCCCAATCGACTCCGACGACGCCATCCGTGAGGCGGCAATCGAACTCGGTATGAAGACCGCACCGATCGTGTGTGTCGCCACACCGGCCGGCGAGGACCAGTGGGACGGCTACCGGCCAGACAAGCTCGACGCGCTGGCAGCGGAGGCCGCGTGATGCCTATCCGCCCCGAGAACCGCTCCCGTTACCCCAAGGACTGGCCCGAGATATCGCGCCGGATTCGATTCGAGCGCGCCCAAGGCCGCTGCGAGTGCGAGGGCGAGTGCCGGCGGGGCACACACCTTCGCCGGTGCCCGAACATCAACGGACAGCCCGCCTACGGCACTGGCAGCCGGGTTGTGCTGACCGTCGCGCACCTGAATCACACGCCCGAGGACAGCCGCGAGGAGAACCTGCGCGCCATGTGCCAGGGGTGCCACCTGCACTACGACCTGGAGCACCATGCGCAGACGCGCCAGCGGTCCCACACGGCAGCCATGGAAGCACAGATGGATTCGTTGTTCGACACCGAGGAGGTGCGCGCGTAGTGGCGTGGTTCTACGTCGATGACGGGTTCAGCGATTCGAAGCCAATCATGAACCTGCCCGTGACCCCTGTCCGTGTTCCGATGCGGATCGCGGTTGCCGGCGCGTGGGTGCTGGCGGGGTCGTGGTCAGCAAAGGAAGAGACCGACGGCTACATCCCACACGCGAAGCTGAAATCCCTTCTCGTACCTCGGTCGGTCGTCGCTGCCCTCACGGCCCCCGGACCTCTCGACGCCCCGCTCTGCTGCCCAGAAAGTGACGGAATTTTGGTCAGAAATTGGGCAAAATGGCAGCAAACTAAGGCCGAAAATGCCGCCAAGCGCAAACGCGAAGCCGAGAAGAAACGGAACCAAAGACGGCGCGGCCGAAACTTCGTGACCGGCATAGATGACCAAATGTCCCCAGGGGACAACGACGGGGACACGGAAGAACCTGGCGAAAACGTGTCCCCTGGGGAGTCCCGTGGTCCCACCCCACCCCACCCATTAGTAGTTACTTCTAGTGGGGATAGTCCGGTAGGAAGCCGCCCGGCCGAGCACTGCCCCCAACACCCCGGCGGAACCGAACTGCCATGCGGCGCCTGCGCTAACGCGCGCCGCAACGCAAACACCTGGGACGCCCAACAACTCCAAGCCGCAGCCAGCCAACGCGCAGTCACGCTTGCCGCGATCCGCGCATGCCCCGACTGCGACCCCAACGGCCTGCGCTACTCCGACCCCGACGACCCCGAGTCGCCGCTGATCCGCTGCACCCACCCCCGATTGGAGAACACCGCATGAAAACCACCACGCCCACGAAGTCCGAGAACGGCTCCGGCCGTTGGGAAGTTCGCATCGACCCCGCCACCCGACGCACGTCCTTCGGATGGTTCGACGGCAAGCACGCCTACACCGGCGGACCACCGCGCTGGAACGTGAAATCACCACGCGGCGTGCAGGTGTTCACCACGCCCGACCCGGTTGTCGCCATGGACTTAGCGCACGCCATGGCCAGTATCGACGAACTACTCGCACGCGTATGCAGGCTGGAACGCAACGTCTTCGGCCAGCACCCGGCGCTCCGCGCATCCGTGGCAGCCGCCCGGCCCCACGTCCACAAAAAGCGTGACACCCTGCGCGTCATTCAGGACCCCCACGCATGAGCCACATACCGCCCGCTGTGACCGCCATAGCCGACCAGCTCGTCGCCGCCGCAGAGAAGGCGCTCGACCAGTTCATCGCCGATTTTCAAGAGCACTTAGCCGACCACAACGGCGACCCTCTATGCCCAATCAGTGTGATCGCACTCAGCGCCGAAAATCAGGCACCAGAGGATGTTGGCTTTCTACTCGCTGTCGCTGTGAAACGACTAGCAATGCCCCACAAGGAGATTCAGATATGACCGGCCCCGAATCGGTACTCGGCCTAGACCCGTCGCTCGCCCGAGCCGGCATAGCCTCGATCACCCGCGAAACCACCGATAGCGTCGCCCACCCCTCAGTGATCACACACGTCGGATACTCGCTACGCGAAGGCGTTCCGTGGTGGCGCCGAAGCCGACGCATCATCACCGAAGCACGCGAAATCAACGCCATCGTCTGCGAAATCCACACCACCGCACCCATTGTTCGCGCCGTCATCGAAGGCCCCGCATGGGCATCGAACCTGCCCAGTAAGTTCGACCGAGACGGCCTCTGGTGGGCACTGTTCTCAATCCTGGACGCGAAACGAATCCCCATCACCGTCGTAAACCCAACCACCCGAGGAAAATTCATCACCGGACGCGCCCCGAACGGCCTCAAGCCCGGCGAACACAAGAAACTGGTGCTGTCCGAATCGCAAGCCACATGGTTCGACGACCAACACCGCATCAAAAACCACGACCAAGCCGACGCGCTCGGACTGGCGCACATGGGCGCCCTTGACCTCGGCTGGCGCCTCCCCGTCGACACCCGCCGCCGACACATCGAGAACATTGCCCTCGTCGACTGGGAAACCGAATGGCTGGCCTCGTAGATGGCCGGCGGCGCGATCTTCCCGAACAAGGGCCGCACCGAACGACGGCTCGCTGAACTCGGCAACGGAATCGACGAAACCTGGAAACGGCAGGCAGCGTGCCGCGGACATCCCCGACCAGACATTTTCTACCCCGACCCGGCGCGGTCCGAAGCCACGATCAAACGCTCGAAATCCGAACTGAAACGACGCCTCATCGTCGCCGAAGCCAAACGTGTTTGCGCAGTGTGCCCTGTCAGGGCCGAATGCCTGAACTACGCCGACAGCATCCTCGACTACCACGGCATATGGGGAGGGAAAACAGGCCGCGAACGCGGACGTAAACGCGACGAATTCTGAACCACCACAACATCACCCAACCAGAGCAAGGAAAACATCGAAATGCCCGACTACCCACCCAACATGACACTTCGACCCATCGAAACATGGCCCCGTGGACTCACACGTGACCGCCGACGCTCGAACTTCTCAGCGCATTGGAGTGACACCCTCACCCGGCTCGATCGGGAACTCTGGTACCTCGGGAAAGGCGAGAAATACGCCCCCACAGTGCTGCAAATCGCCATGCGCGAGCAAGATTTCCGTATCACAGACGGCATGCCGCGCGCCAACGCCACCGCGCAGCACCCCGGCGTCATCCTGAACATCGAATCCCGCCACGGGGCGCTGTCATACCCGTGTGACACCTTCACCCGCTGGCAAGACAACCTGCGCGCCATCGCGCTCGGCCTCGAAGCCCTACGCAAGGTCGAACGCTACGGAATCACCCAAACCGGGCAGCAGTACCGCGGCTGGCAGGCCATCGAAGCCAAAGCCACCCCGGTCTCGCAGACCGCCGCCGGTGCCGCCGTGCACCTCGCGAAAGCCGCGCAAGGCAATGAAGACAGCGTCTCCGATTGGGCGCACCGCATCTTGCACGACCCCGAAACCGCCCGGAACACATACCGGAAAGCCCGCGCCAACACCCACCCCGACCGCCACGGCGGCGACCGAACAGCCTGGAACGCCGTCGAAGCGTCCGCCGACATCCTGCGCGCCGCCGGCGCCCCGATCGAATAGGTACACCGATGACTGAACCTGAGCAGCACATGCGAAACGTGCTGGTGCGGTACATGTCCGACGCGCTCAACGAAGTTGGGGGAGCGCTCATCCCCGACGTATTCCGGCGCGACGCCATCCCGCTACGTGTCCGAACCCGCGGCACCATCGACCGGTCCGAAATGACCATGCCCGGAATCGAGTTGGCTGGCGGACCCGACATGGAACCACTGGCCCGCAACGTCGGCAAGCTCATCCTGAAAATCATGCGTACCGATGAAGTGTTGTGGGTGGCGGTCAACGCACACCAGGACTTCGGTGGCTGGAGCATCGACTGCGTCCCGCTGGTCGATCACATGAGGTTGTCCACACCAACCGATGAGCAGACGCTGAACGCCAACGGCATAAACCCCGAAACCGGGAAACCACGATGAGCGATATCGCCACCCCGCAGGAGGCCGCGAAGATCCTGAACCGCCATGGCCTCGGCAACGCCGCTGAACTCTGCACGCGCCTCATAGGCAGATTGGCGGTCGACGAAGCACTCGGCGGCGCAACAGAACCCGAACCCGCACCCGGAAAACGCCTCACCCGAATAGGAGACTGATCATGGGACCAAACCACCTCGAAAATGCTGAACAGTACGACCTTCACGCCAAAAACGCCGATCCGCAGGTGGTTATTGCCCTCGCACTGATGGATATCGCTCGCTCACTGCGGTCAATCGACGGTTGGTTCGCGACCTGGGATGACAACTACTTACCGGTCAGGGTAGCCGAATGACGCTGCCCGACATCACCGCCCGAATCCCGTTACCGTCACCGACATCTGGTGGACGTCAAACCGGGAACCAATGCGGTGTTTCGACTCGGCAAGCGCGACCCATGACCCCCTCAATCGGTGGGGAGAGGCCGCAGCTGCGTCCACCAGAACCAAACCCCCACAACACCAAAGGAGACACCGCACCCATGACCACCCAACCCGACACCGACGACGTCCGCCGCCGTGCGTACCAAGCACTAGCACCCATCCTCGGCGCTGTCGCCCTGAACCGCACCCAACCCGACTACGCCCTCGGCCCGGCATTCGAGGCGGTTCATAAGGCCATCAAGCTGAGTGAGGCAACAGACACCGTCGACGAACGGCTCGCCGAAGCCCAACAGCGCGTGTACCGCAGCCGAGCGAGATTGGAACGCGCCAAACAGCGGCTAGAACGCGACACCCGACGCCGCGACGAACTATGCCCCGTCGCCCGCGCACACAAAGCCACAAAGAACCTCCACGACGCCGTCCAAACGCTCACCGAACAGACCGCACCGACACTGGACAGCGACCCGCGCACACCCGCCGACCAGGCACACGAATTCTTCACCCGGCTCGGCGACTTCTACCAAGTACACCTTGCTATCCCTCTGGATGGCGCCGAGTTCGGCGAGAAACTGGGCGCACAGTTCATGGTGAAAGCCGACGACACCCAACTCCCGTACCTGATCGAGGTGCTACGCCAACTGCGCGGCGCACTCGGCGACAACACCCGCGTCAGACTCACCAAAGCGCAGATCACGCCGCCAGTCGGCCAACCCACAATGCCCGGCCCCATCGGCGCTATGACTCGATACGGCGCTTATTCACACATACCCGAGCCGTCAATCTCGGATCAGATCACCGAAATAGCGGAACAGCAAGGCGCGAAACCGGAACAAGTGCAGGCAATTCCGGTACGCGGCGGCGGGCACGCGTTCACCGTGAAGCCCGAACCCCAACCCGAACACGGCCGGCACGCACGCCCCGACGATGCTTGGGAGAGCAGCCCCAAACCGCAACACCTCGCCGCCGACGACGACCAAGACGACGACGCGGGCTGACATGCCGAACCGCACGCCGAGAACAACCACGCAGAAACGACTGGGCCACGACCACCAACAACAACGTGACCGGCTACTCACGCGCCACATCGACGGGCAACCCTGCTGGTGGTGCGCACGACCCATGTACCGCGACCGCACCCGCAACTGGGACCACAACCCCAACGCCACACGCCGCGACGGAAAACCCGACACCACCAGCGGATCCCTCGCCGCCGACCACAGTGTTGCCCGCACCCAATCCACCACCAGCCGTGCAGACCGACTCCTACACGGCACCTGCAACAAACAACGCCAAGGAGGCCACCGTGACGACGAACGACCAGCCCTCACCAACCGACCCGACGCCGACCCCGCACTCGGAACCCGAATCTTCAACTGGCCCTGACAAACTCGAATGGACTGAACGGGGCGACGGACACCACTACATAGCCGCGACCCACAGCGGTGGCAACTACAGCGTGTACTTCGGCGACGCGTTCGAGAACCCCCACCGATGGCACACCGTCTGCTGGAGAGAGAATCAAGGCTCGCTCAACGTCGACCGGGGCGAACTGTACCGAGGCGACGACCTCGACGAAGCGCTAGCCGCAGCACAGCAGCACCACCGGGCCACGTTGCGCAGCCTGGCGTGGGAGCAGTACATGCGCGATAACGACCCGCCGGCGGGGGGCGCGACCAACTACCTGATCAACCAATGCGGCCAGGCCCAATTCGCAGCCATCATCGCACGTCAAACCTTGGGGTTGCCGTGAGCGATTCTGAATTCGCCGCCTGCGGCGGAACAACCCCGCTCGACCCCCGCGACATGGACCCCGACCAGCTGTTCGCACTACTCGGACTATCCGACATGGACAACCCGGAACGACTCGAATTCGTGCGCTACATGAACGCATGGTCCCGCCACTACCTACCAGGAACCAACCGCTGGTGGATGCAAGCCCTGCTCCACGCCAACCTCTGGAAACGCAGCATCACCAACCACGTCGACTCGCTCATCACCCAAGCACTAAGCCAATGACGGAACTAGCTATACACGATGAATCGATAGTCATGCTTACCGCTCATGTCGTACTCAAAGTGATCCTGATCGCCCCTGGCCAACAGATGATCCACAAAGCGGCCGGCTCGGCCCGGATCAACACCGTCGTTGCCCAGGAAGTACAGGATCTTTCCGCGCACCTCAGTGGCAGGAAGTCCAACGTAGTGAGACTTCCTGTGACCGCCACTCAGTACAGCAAGCGTGTACATCTTCAGCACGATTTTCCTCACCCGCCGTGCCGGATAGATCACCGAGTCAAACGTCTGGTACCCGTCAACCAGGTACTCACGCTTGGACACAACATGCAATGCGCCGCCCTCAAGCAAATCAACACTGACTGGATCCTTCAGCGTCGTCGGCGCCTTCGGATCATCCCCATCCCGTTCCAACTCCACAGCGAACACATCATCAATGCGCATATCAGCCCTTCCCATGTATCAATCGTTGTTGCCACGAGCGTATTGGCCAAGCCCGTTCCTCGGTCGCGACACGCACTCGGAGACGCCATGTCGCACCCCGCGAGTAGAACCACACCATGGCACGCCCGCCACGCGACCGATTCCCCAACACATACGTCGGCGACCTCGTCCCCAACGGCAAAGGCTGGACCCGAGTCGGACCCCTCTACTGCCCCAACTGGCACAGCAGCGACGAAGACGGATGGACACAGCGCTACCTACCCTGCGCATGCAACACCCGACACCACATGTGGACATGCCACTGCGGAGCCAGCATCTACGCACCCAAACTCGGACCCAACTGCCACATCCTCAACGGCCCACAATCCAGCCACGAAGACCAGGCCCGCAACGGATGACCTCATCGTGCACTACACGAGGTGGATGCCAAGCGACCCAACCCCACCACACACCCAACGTTTGCTAGACGACATCATCGCAGGTCAGAGTCTCAACAGCGTTAACCAGAAAACAGCCCTGACCAGCGTGTATGCCACCCCCAAATTTCCTAGCAACCCCACCCCAGCTGACACCGGCGGTAGTCAGGAATTTTTTTTGGGCGACTCTGAAAATTTTGGGGGTGCGTCGCGGTGACGGCGGCACGGACTACGAAGCGGACGAAAACCACCTCAAGTAGTGAGGAACCGGCCTCTGACATGGGGCCGGTGAAGGCCGTGAAACGGACAGCCGCGAGGACAAAGCGGACGGCGGCCGGCACGGGGCAGGCGCAGGCGGGGGCTGAACCGGGTGCGGGGGAGCGGCTGCGGGTTGAGTTGGAACGCAAGGAGGATGGCCCTGGATTGACCGCGCTGATCCGGCAGGCCGCGCGTGTGGCGGATCGTCTGGAAACGCTGGCGGGTATCAACTCGGGTGTCGAATCGTCGTGGGTGCGTTTGGATCTGCGCGGCATCGTGGCGGCTGCTGACGACAATGGCAAGAATCCGGCGACCGTGATTGTCGAAGCGAAGATCGATTCAACGATCGCCGAGGAGAGACAACAGACCACGTTGTTACGGCATTTGCTCGCTGAGATTCACAAACAGCGCGCGGGATCGATGGGACCGAATGGTGGCGGCGGCTCGGAAGACGACGACCTCGACGACATCTAGGTCGCCGGCCAAACGCGCGACCGCGCGGCGACCGAAAGCCGGTGCACCGCCGAACAAACAAGACACACCGCCATGGGTGGGTGAGTGGCCGCGACTGACCGGACGGCAAGAACCCAAGCACGAGCATTCGTTCGCCGGTGACGAAACCGATGGCGACCGTTGCGCACGGTTCGGGCACCGCATCACTAAACAGCGGTCGCTGCCATGGCAATGGCGCACGATGCGCAAGATCTTGAGTCGCCGCTCAGACTATCTGTGGACGCATCCGGACGTGGTGCTGGTCTGCACCCGCCAGCAGGGCAAGACCCTGATTCTGGTGTTGCGCATCCTGTTCGGGCTGTTCATCCTCGGCGAGAACATCGCCTACACCGCGCAGCGCGGCAACACCTCCGACGCAGTGTTCAAACGTGTCAAGGCGATCATCAATTCGCGGCCGTCGCTGAAAAACCGTGTGGTCTCAATGACCGGCGGAAAACAGGGCTTCGGTGAAATCGTAGTCCGATCGAAGCTCGGCACCGAGGTCACAGTGCAGTTCGGCGTTCGATCCGGCGACAAGGGCCGTGGTCTTGACCGGATTGATCTGGCGATTTTCGATGAGGCATACAACCTGACGCAGGACGAAGTTTCGGCGCTGCAGGGTGCACAGGTTGCGTCGGCGAACTCCCAAACGATCTACACGTCCACGGCGCCCGTGGAATCGGAGCATCCGAATTGCCACGTGTTCGCGGGTATGCGGCGCCGCGGGCTGAACAAGGACACAGATCTGTTGTTCATCGAGTTCGCGGCACCGGATCCGCCTAAGGATTCAGTCGAGCGCAAGGCGGCGCGTGAGGACCGCGAGAACTGGCGTCTGGCCGAGCCGTCATATGGGGTGATTTCGAAAGAGCGCGATATCGAGCGGTTTTACAAGACAGCGGTCGAGAGCCGCGAGGCATCGAAGGTCGCGCTGTGGGAAGCCGACTTTCTCGGGTGGGGTGAGTGGCCGGCGGACGCCCGGTTCATTGACCCGGTCATCCCAATCAAGGAGGTGTGGGAGCCGTTGACCGACTATGCGCCCGAACTTGTCGGGCAGAAAGTTTTGGCGGTGTCCCGTACGCGTGATCTGGCGCGGTGGGCTATCGCGGTGGGGCAGCGCACGATCGAAGGCCGTGTGCAGATCGAAATCGGCTACTACGAGAAAGCGACGATCGGGCAGGTCGCCGCGTACATTGTGCGGCTGATCGACCTGTGGGACCCGGCTGCGGTGGTCATCGACGATCACGATCCGGCGAAACCGCTGGCGCCGTATCTGAAAAAGCTGGGGATTGATGTCACGTTGACGACGACCGGACAGATCGCGGTCGCGTTCCAAGGCTTCGTGGACGCCGCAATGTCCGGTGACCTGGGACACACAAACCAGCCGATTCTGACTGAGGGTTTAGAGGTCGCGATGACCCGCGAACTGCCTCGGGGAGACAAGGTTTGGGACGACCGTGAAGGCTCAATTGCGCAGGTCATCGCGGTAACGATGGCGCATTGGGGTGTTCTGGAATTCGCCGAGGAAGACTCGCCGGCCGCGCTGCCCTCGATGGGCTCCGCAAATCCCGAAACAACAAGTAGCCACTTCGACGCGCTGGGAGCCGCATTCTAAATCCGCAGGTGCTGCCCTGTGCCGCAGCATGTTCGGATTGAGGGAGGCCGGTGACTAAGCGGGTCAAGACGGCTATGCCGGTCGGCGAATCGGGCTACGTGACCCCGTTCGTCGACGGCTGGGTCAATTGGGATCCGTACGAAAAGGTTCCGGACCTGCAGCATCCGGCGTCGGTGTCGGTGTTCCTGGAGATGGATAACAACGACTCGCGTGTTTCGTCGCTGCTGGAAGCCATCAGCTTGCCGATTGTCGAAACCGGTTGGCGTATCGACCCGAACGGCGCGGACGCCGAGGTTGTGCAGTTCATTTCGCGGAACATGAATCTTCCGGTTGTCGGGTTCGATGAGGTCGACGACCCTGGTCGCTCGCGAGGCCGGTTCTCGTGGATTGATCACCTGCGCGAGGTTGCCTCACCAACTGCACAATTCGGGCACGCCGTGTTCGAGCAGGTGTATCGGCGTGAGGCGGACGGCCGGTTCGTGCTGCGGAAGCTGGGGCCGCGACCGCAGTGGACGATTCAGAAGTTCAACGTCGCGATGGACGGCGGGTTGGATTCGGTCACGCAGCTTGCGCCGGCGTCGTCCGGGCGCATCATGTATGGGCCGACGCCGCTTGATATTCCGATCAATCGGCTTGTGGTGTACACGCGGAACAAGCGGCCGGGGTATTGGCAGGGCCGTTCGATTCTGCGTTCGAGCTACAAGCATTGGCTGTTGAAAAACGAGCTGCTGCGCATCGAGGTTGTGGCGGCACGCCGCAACGGTATGGGTGTGCCGGTCGGTACCGCTTCGAAGCCGAACGATCCGCAGGAAGTCGCGGCGATGCAGAAAGTTGCCTCGGAATTTCAGGGCGGCATGGGATCCGGTGTTGGCCTCGCGAACGGCCAGTCGCTGGCGCTGCTCGGTGTACAGGGAAACTTGCCCGACATCCGTGCGGCAATCGTGTACCACGACAAGGCAATCGCGCTCGCCGGGCTGGCGCAATACATGAACCTCGATACCGGCGGAAGCTACGCGCTCGCCGCGGTGCAGGAACGACCGTTCGTGCAGGCCGAGAACGCTGCCGCCAAGTCCTACCGCGATATCGGGCAGGCGCACATCATCGAGGATCTGGTCGATATCAACTTCGGCACAGAGGCCCGAACGCCGCGCCTGGTGTTCGACAAGATCGGTTCGCAGCAGGACGCCACCGCAGCCGCGCTGAAAATGTTCGTTGAGGCGGGGCTGCTGGCCCCGGATCTGCGGATCGAACGCGCGTTGCGCCAATCGCTGGACCTGCCGGCCAAACCCGACGCGAACGACCCCGACGCCGCGCCCCCGAAAGAGCCTGATGCGCCCGCGATCCCGGTACCGCAAGAGACTGACACCGCCCGGAGCTCAGAGGACACCGAAGCGCAGGCGCTCGCGTTCGCGAAAGGAAGGTTGTTCTGATGGCTCGTGAAAACCGTGAGTGGTACAAGTTCACTGTCGCGAAAGCCGTATCGGCAGAGGATAAGCCGACGGCCACGCTGCATATCTACGACGAAATCGACTCATGGTTCGGCGTCAATGCCGAAGCGCTGGTCGTCGAAATTTCCGCGCTGGATCCGGAAACCGAACTGACGGTGCGGATCAACTCGCCGGGCGGTAATGCGTTCGATGGCATCAACATCGCGAATGCGATCATGCGCCATCCCGGCAAGACCATCACCTACGTCGACGGGCTGGCCGCATCGGCTGCCAGCGTAATCGCGGTGGCCAGCGACGAAGTTGTGGTCTCCAAGTACGGGCAGGCGATGGTGCATGACGCCCGATCCGGCCAATACGGCACCGCGAAAGACCTGCGCAGCGTCGCCGATCATCTCGAAAAGCTGTCGTCGAGCTACGCCAATCTCTACGCCGACCGCGCCGGCGGAACCGCAGAGGAGTGGGCGCAGGCCATGGCCGACGAAACCTGGTACACCGCCGAAGAAATGGTCGTTGCTGGTCTAGCGACACGCATCGACGATTCCGGGGCTCGTGCAGATACCGAACAGGCGGTCGCCTCGGCGCTGGCCAGCTCGTCCTACAAGTTCAAGTACTCCGGCCGTCCGGCCGCACCCGCGCCGGTGGCGCGGGCCGACAACGCCGGGGCGTCCGCTTCGGCGAATATCTCGAAGGAGGGCCACGTGCCTGACATCAAGGAGGACGTCGCAAAGCGGCTCGGTCTTGGACCGGACGCCACCGACGAAGACGTGCTTGCCGCACTCGACAAGCTGGCAGGTATCGAGCAGGAAGACACCGCCGGGGACAGCACCACCGCCGGCGATAACGCCGCCGAGACCGGCGCCGATACCGCGGTCGACGGTAAGGAACTGGTTGCCGCGGCAGCCAAGGCCGGTTTGGTGCTGATGGACCCGGCGCGGGTGTCCAAGCTCGAATCTGATGCTGCTGCGGGCGCGCTGGCCCGCGCAACGCAGATCGCGGAGGCACATGCCCAGGTCGTGGACGCTGCGGTCGCAAAGGGCAAGATCACGGCGCCGCGCCGCGATGCTTTCCTGGCGCTGATGAAGGCGGACCCGGAAGGCACTACGGCCCTGCTGGATTCGATTCCGGCTGAGACCGCAGTGCCGCTGACCGAAGTCGGTCACGGTACCGAGGCGCAGGCATCGGCCAGCGCGGAAGACGAAATCCGCAACGACCCTCGATTCAAGAATTGGAGTTTCTGACATGCCCGGAATTACTCAGGTCACCAAGACGGGACCGCGGACATACACCCCGAAGGCTGGCGTTTCGATCAAGGGCGGCCAGCTCGTCGAAGGCGTCACCGGTGGCCGAATTCAGCCCGCCGCCGCGGGTTCGTTCAAGGTTGTCGGTGTCGCGCTGACCGACGCGATCGCGCCCGAAGATCTCGTGCTCGCGCCGACCACGGGCGGTGACGGGCGCCCGGTGCTGAACACGGCGGTGCTGCCGACCAAGGTGGCGTGCGCATACGGCGGCACGGAAGTGCCCGTCACCTACGCGGCGGATGCGGCGTTCGGGGAGCTGCTGATCGCGGCTGCGAACGGCACCGTGACTCCGGCGGGCGCGACACCGGACGCGCGAACCATCGTCGGCCGCTGCACCGAACCCGGTGGTGTCGTCGTAGCAACCAAGGCCGTCGGCCTCTTCCGGACCGTCTGAGTTGGACTGAAATAGCAAGGGAGACAGAATAATGCCTACAACCCCTATCGTCAGCATCAGCGACGGCCCCCGGCTCACAGTGTCGGAAATGGTCGGCAATCCGCTGTGGATTCCGACGAAGATTAAGCAGCTGCTGACTAATGTTTTCATCTCGCAGACGTTGTTCCGTAACGGCGGCGGCAATAAGAACGGAGTCGTGGCGTACCGGCAGGGAGACCCGATCTTCCTGGACGGTGAGCCCGAGGACGTCGCCGAGTTCGGGGAGATCCCGGTCGCGGCCGGCCGCAAGGGCTCCGCGCTGTTCGCTGTGGCGAACAAGAAGGGCCTAGGTGTCCGGGTCTCTAAGGAGATGATCGACGAGAACGACGTCGACAGCGTGAACCTGCAGATTACGCAGTTGGTCAACACGTTCAAGCGTTCCGACGACCGTGTGTTCCGTGCACTAACTCAGGCCAGTGCCGTTCCGACCATGGCGGTTTCCGCGGCGTGGGACACCGCCAACGGCAATCCGCGCATCGACATTGCTCGCGGGATCGAAAAGGTCATGAATGCGGCCCCGTCGATCGCTGAGGGTGGCAGCGCTGAGGAATGGTTCGGATTCGAGCCCGACACGATGGTGATGAATCCCGGCCTGCTGCCGGTCTTGATGGACAACGAGAAGTTCCTGAAGGTCTATCAGGGCAATATCGCGAACGAGAACATCCAGTACACCGGCAAGCTGCCCGGCAAGGTGTTCGACCTCGACATCCTCGGCGCACGCGGATATCCGACTGACCGAATCTGGGTCGGGCAGAAGGGTGTGACCGGGTTCTACTCGGACACGCGCGCGTTCCAAGTCACCGGCCTGTATCCGGAGGGCAACGGCCCCAACGGTGGCCCGACCGAGTCTCACCGTTGCGACGCGACGCGCAAGACCGCCTACGCGTTGGATCAGCCGAAGGCCGGTATCTGGCTGACTGGGTTGGTGACCCCGTGACAGCCGAATACGTTCTGACAGCGGATTTCCTGCGACGTCTGGACGACAAGGGGGTATGGCGTGAACTTAAGCGCGGCGCCATCCTCTCTGATCTCGATGACGACGACGTCCGCCGCCTCACCGCGGCGGGCGCCATCGTCGACCGCGAGACGTGGGAACGGGCACAGGCCGAAGCCGAAGCCGCCGCAGCGGCAACCGAAGCGCTTGCCGCCGATGACGGCGGTGACGAAACAGCCGGTGGTGGAGGCAGCGACGGTAGTTGGGATTCGGTGGTGTTGGCACCGGGCGATGGCATCGAGCGGCCGAAGTCGGCGAACTCGACAGAGGTGTGGCGCAAGTACGCCGTAGATCGTGGTATCCCCGCTGAGCAGGCCGCGAAGATGAGCAAGACCCAAATCAAGGCTGCGACAAGGTAAATCGCTGTGGCCGATGTAACGCCTTTCCTGACCGTCGCCGAATTCGAGGGCATGTTCCGCCCTCTGTCGGTGACGGAACGGGCGCTCGCCGAGGTGTTGGTTCGGGCAGCCGCCGCATGGATCCGTAGTCCTTCGCGGCTGCCCGACCTGCCCTCGACTGACGAGCGCGGCAAGCTCGTAACCTACGACGTCGTCAAGGCCATGTTCGGGCCTGAGGGCGTCACAGATTCTCGGGTGCTGGAACTGACCCGTACCACCGATGACCGCACGACCACGGTCAAGATGGCGCAAGCCGCGCAGCTGCTGGACTTCACCGAACGTCACCTGCAGATGCTGGGTCTATCGCCTACTGCGGCGCCGCAGGCCACATTCACCGGATACTCGCAGGCTGAGCCATGGTGAGCATGTTTGATCCCGGCCCCGACACCGTCACGCTGGTCAAGCGCGACCCGGTAACCGACGCTGGTGCCCCGGTCGTCGACGCCTGGGGGCGGCCGACCTACACCGAGCGCCGTATCCCGAAGGACCGGTGCAGCTGGGCTGAGCACCCGGCCATCGAGGAAATCGCCGGCACTCAGGTCGCGATCGTGAATGCGGTCGGGCATCTGATCGTGGACGCGGACACCGAAACGCTCACTGCTCGTGACGCCGTCGAGTTCGGGGCTCGGCTGTTCGAAATGCAGTCGCCGGGTGTTCGCCGCGTCGACCTGGACCGCAACCTCAGTCATGTACGCGTGGAAGCCCGGTTCTGTGAAGACGTCAGCCTCGGCGAACAGGTCACCATCATCGCTGCCGGCCGACGCGGCGACCGCGGCACGATAGAGCCCGACGGCACTCCGGTCACCGTGACCGCTCGTGCGGTCGTCAGGGGCAGTCAGCGGCAGAGGTTCGGTGCCACCGGCGAGGTTGTCGCCGCCGCATTCACCGTCGTCTTCGATCTCGATACGGAGATCCGAGATAACGATTGGCTGATCGTTCGTGGCCGCGAGTGCCGCGCGCTGGTCGGTGTGCAGCTGTCCCAGTGGGCTGACCGCAACCAGCTTGTGGTGCTGGCGCAGTCCGCGAAGGGCGGTATCGGCTGATGGCACCGCAAGGCAAGTTTCGGCTGAACAAGAAAACTATCGCGTACATCGCGAAGAACGATCAGGGCCTGGGCAAGGCGCTCGACGCGGTCGCGGACCCGGCAGCAGAGAAGGCGGGCGCCACGGTCGAGGAGTACGTCACCGACCGGCAGGTCCGCGGTATCCACGGCAAAAAGGAAGACCAGGCCAAACACGGCGCGGTGTCGAAAGCATTTGGACGCCTGGGATTGAGGTTGCGATGAGAGAGCACGCAGACATCCGCAACAATTTCGCGGACGCCGTGGAGACGTTTCTCGCGCTGGCCCCGAACGTCAACCTGTTCGGCAGCGTCTGCCGGGTAGCCGTCGAGGAAGTGCCCCAAGACTGGAGCCTTCGCACCGGTCCGCCGCTGGTCACCGTGCACGATGACGGCGGTCCAGAACAGTGGCCCATCAAACGTGACGCGACGATCCGGATCACCGTGCGTGCACGGGGCTCTGATCTGGCCGACCGCGTCGCGCGCCGAGTGCACGGCTATCTGCACGACAACCGCCCGCCAGGGGTCGCACACGTGTTCCGCAACGGCGGAAGCGTGTTCGTCACTGCGCGGGACACCGACACCGGCGCCGACATGGCGTCGTTCACCGTCCCCGCGGCGGTGCGCACCATCGAAACCGTCTAAGAGACAAGGAGACAGCACCAATGGCTGGCAATCCCGACAATGTGAAGCTCTATACAGAGGCCGACGTACTGCTGTGGATGGGTTCGGCGGCACCGACTACGGCGGACCTGCCCGCGGCCATCACCGATCCGTTCGTGACGACCACCGGCAAGTGGGCGTTCCTCGGCCTGCTGGTAGGCGATGCGGGTATCGATACTCAGCGCGAATGGGACGAGAAGGACATCCCGGCATGGGGTTACGGCACGATCATCGTCGCGTCGAAGGACTTCAAGCTCACCCGCAAGGTGTCCGCACTGGAGGACAACCCTGCGATGCAGCGGATCCTGTGGAACGGCTCGACCGAAACCGAAATCGTTGTGCCGAATCCGCTGTACGAGTACGTGGCATTCGAGAAGCGCACCGCCAGCGGCGAAATCCGGCGCGAGATTTCCAAGCGGCCGGCGCGGTTCTGGACGCCGAACATCAAGGACGCCGAGGGCGACGCGACTCCCCGCGAAATCGAGTGCCGGATTTTCCCGGACTCTGCCCGCAAGCTGTTCGCCGCGCAGCAGACCGCCGCATAGAAAGGGGGCACTCAAAGTGAAGACGATCGAGTTGCTTGTCAACAAGCCCGAATTCCTTAAGGGCTCAGTCATCACCGTCGACGATGTGTCGGCTGCGGTGCTGATCGAGAAGGAAGAGGCCAAGCCGTACGAGCTCGCCACAGACGCAGCGGACACCGACGGCGCACCGAAGGTCAAGCGGGGGCGTCGAAGCCGCGGCACGTCGCAATCGGTGAACGTCGCCGAACCGGATATGCCGAACACCGAAGCCGATACCGGCGACGGTGAGGTCGATGGTGAAGGTGGCGGCGAAAACGTCTGACGCCGCACGGCTGGAAGCGCTGGGCGCGACCGAAGCCGAAGCACAGTTCCGCGGCCACACCATCCGGGTTCCCCTGAACCTGGAGGTGTGGCCGCTCAGTCTTGTACGCGAACGCCCTTTTGACGCCGTCGATTACCTGCTCAACGGGCAGGGATGCGGACTGGGCGATAACGCCACGGTCGATGACTACCGCGAACTGTCGGACGCGATGGCTGAGGCTGTCGGGGTGTTGCGGCTACCGGAAACACCGGCAGCGCCGGACCAATGGTTCGGTGGCATACCGACATTGGTCAACATCCTGGACCACTACGAGGACGACCTCGTGAGTGATCTACGCAGGTTCTGGGGCGTGGACTATGCCGAACGTTTCAGGGGCACTTTGTCATTGCGTCAGATCTGGACGTACATTCGCCGGCTGGATCCGAAGTCGGCGATCGTGCGCGCGCAGAACGGTGGCAAAGAATTTTGGACTGAGCAAATGTTCATTCTCGCGTCCGTATACCAAGCGCTTACAGGTGAAATATATCCGGGTCGGCCGTTGCGTCAGCACGAGATAGCAAAGGCGCTGGAAGCTATGCAGGCGAAAGTCGATCATGTCGCTAACTTGAAGGCACGAGAAGCCGCGTACGCCGCGAAGTCGTCGCCCACGGCGCCAGCGGTCTCGGCTATGGAACAGGCAATTGCGAACCGGCGACATGAACTAGGAAAACGCTGAACACCATGGCCAACAACAGCCGCAACAAGCCCAATGAAGCCGCCGACGAGCAGACCGACACCGACAAGGCGACCGTCGACTTGGTGTGGGAGGGTCTCAAATTCACGATCCCGAAGCGTCGAGGCCGCTGGCCTGTCAGTGCGCTTAGGGATTTCGCGCGCGGCCGGAACTACGAAGCTGTCGTCACACTCATCGGTGGTGAGACGCGATGGCAGATGCTGGCCGAGAAGTGCCCTACCGGAGACGACTTCGACAAGTTCGTCGACTATGTGCGCGACGTCGTCCAGAAGGAGTGCACCCTGTGAACCGGGCGCCGCGGTATCCGTGGCGCCGAATCAGAAGCCGCCCACGCATCCGATTGTGGGATAACCAATTCCAATACATCACCGAAATCGAAACACCTCTGTATGTCGAGCCGTGGCCGACCTGGCTGCGGCGGATTGTGCGGCAAGCGCTGCACCTGAGGTAAGGCGGATGCCACACCGTGGCAGCACAAGGTGGTTTGGATTTCGGGTACTACACGCTCCCGGTCATCCCGTCGTTTGCGGGCATCGAATCGAAGTCGCAAACGGCGCTGAACCGCTCCGTCGGGGGCCTCGGAACCAAGCTCGGTAAAGACTTCGGGAAGAACCTCGCCGACGGCATCGTCTCATCGGAAGCGCAACTGGCCCGCGCCTACGACAACGTCATCAAGGTCAAAGACAAGGCAGCCGACGCCACCGGCAAGCTGGCGACCGCCGAGGCTAAATTGCAGCGGCTGCAGAAGATCGCCGCGTCTAACGATCGGATCGTCGCAGCCACCGAGGCCCGCAACAAGGCAAGACGCGACGAGACGCGTGCGCTCAAGGAAGCCGCCGCAGCCCAGGACGACTACGAAAGTTCCCTGCGGCGGCACAAGGACGGCGCGAGCGCCGTCGACGGCCTGGGGTTCAGTTTCGAAGGTTTGGCGGGTAAGGCATCGATGGCTGCCGCGGCCTTGGGCACTGCGGTCGGTGCGGGAATGGCGGCGGCGGTGGCCGGCGCGGTGCAGCTGACTCGCGAGTTGTACGAACTCGGCGCGCAGTTCGATGAAACATTCGACACCCTGCAGATCACCACCGGCGCCAGCGGCGACGCGCTCGACGCGCTGGAACTGTCCGTGAAGAACCTGGGACGTTCTGTGCCGCTGCCGTTTACCGAACTCGGCAAGATCGTCGGTGAGGTCAACCGGGATCTACACCTGACAGGCCCCGAGCTGGACGCGGTATCCAAGTCGGTCGCCAACCTCGGCCGGCTCACTGGTGAAGCGGTCGACGTACGTGGACTTGGCCGGGCGTTCCGTTCATTCGGTGTCGAAGGCAAAGACCAGGTAGCGACGCTCGATTCGCTGTTCGGTGCCTGGCAGCGCACCGGCATTCCCATCAACGAACTGCTGTCCACAGTCACCAAGGGTGGCCCGCAGCTGCGGCAATTCGGGTTCACCTTCGGCCAGTCCGCCGCACTGATCGGCATGCTGGACGAGCGCGGGTTGGACGCCGACAAGGCGGTCATGGCGCTGACTAAGAGTCTGGGAACGCTGGCTAAGACGCAGGGTGTCACCGGACCGGAAGCGTTGCGACAAACCGTCTCCCAGATCAAGGCATTGACCGACGCTGGCCGCGATGCAGAGGCGCTGAACCTCACCAACAAGATCTTCGGTGCCAAGGGCGGTGTGCAGTTCTTCGACGCGATCAAGTCCGGAGCGCTCGATCTGGAGACCTTGCAATCAGCACTTGAATCGACCGGGTCATCGATCAACGACACCGCCGCGGACACCGACGATTTCGAACAGAAGTGGCAGATCTTCAAAAACAATGCCGCTTCGGCGTTGGAACCATTGGCGTCCACCCTATTTGAGTTCGTCAACGTCAGCCTTACGGAGTTCTCAGACTGGGTGCAACAGCACGCACCGGCAATCATCAGATTC
Organism: Mycobacteroides immunogenum; assembly: GCF_001605725.1. NCBI lineage: Bacteria > Bacillati > Actinomycetota > Actinomycetes > Mycobacteriales > Mycobacteriaceae > Mycobacteroides > Mycobacteroides immunogenum. The sequence goes on along the minus strand of NZ_CP011530.1, from coordinate 3,877,599 downwards.
TTCGGTACGTCCGCTGATCTTGCTATTACGTTGGGGCAAAGCATTATCGGCATGGTCGGGGGCGCGGTTCGTGCGCTGGCCCTGCTGGTCGGCGGTGTCGGCAATGTGGTCGGAACGCTCCTTAAGGCCGGGGCCGCTGTCGACGATTTCTTCGGGCGCCACGACAAAGCCGACGAGCAGCGCCGCGCCGCCGAGGACGCGTTCGCGTGGGGGCAGGGACTGAACAAGGTTGTCGATGCGGCCGACGACTTGAATCAACGTCTATTCCGGGTGCGGGACAAGATCCGGACCACCTCAGATGAGATGGCGACCGCAGCTGAATTCACGTCGCGCCTCGGCGAAGTTACTGCCAGCATCCCCGACGGGAAGACCATACGGATCTCAGAGAACACACCGGAGGTCCGCCGCAAGCTCGCTGATATCGGCGTGCAGGTCGAAACCCTGCCTGACGGCACCGTGACGGTTACCGCGAACACCGACCAGGGCAAAAAGATTCTCGAAACGTGGCGTAAGTCGATCGAGAACGACAAGCCCGCCGAGGTGCCGATCACCGCCGATACCTCCGAGGCAGAGCGCAAATGGAATCAGTTCCGCGACATGCTGCAGAACCCCGGACCTACGCCAGTTACGGGACCGTTCATGGGCGGCAACGCAACAGCAGATGGGCCATGGATTCCGTTCCTGCCGCCACCTCCGGCGCGCGCACGCGGCGGAATCTTCGATGTGTGGGATTCGGTGGCATCGTTCGCCGACGGCAAGCTACCGAGTCAGGCGCTCATTCAACGGCCGGTAGGCAGGTCCGGCCTGGTGCAGTGGGCCGAACCATCCACGCGCGGAGAGGCATTCATACCGCTAGGTGGTGGTCAGCGCTCGATTGATATCTGGATGGAAACCGGCCGGCGGCTGGGCATGATGCGCAGCTACGACCAAGGCGGCTTGCACGAAGGACTCAACCCCGGCGCCGACTACTTGAGATCCACTGTTATGCAGCTATTCCCGCAGGTGAAAACCATCTACGGGCGCCGTGCCGAGGACGGTTTCGGGGAACACTCGTCAGGCAACGCGATCGACATCATGATCGAAAACTACGACACCCCGCAGGGCAGAGCGCTCGGCGATTCGATCGCCGCATTCTTGGTGAAGAACCAATCCGCGCTGGATCTCAACGGCTTCATTTGGCGTCAACAGAGCTACGGGTACGGCGGATCGTTCACCACCGGTACCCCGATGGGCGACCGCGGGGACGACAACCAGAACCACATGAACCACCTGCACGTGATACTTGGGTCCGGACGCCACGCGACCGCCAAGGCCGTGGGTCTTCCGACGGCGCCGCTCGTTGCCTCTGGCGGCGGTGCTGTTGGCGGTGGGGGAGCCTCGATCGGCGGCGGTGGCCGCAGCAGCGGCGGAAGCGTGTTCGGCGCCGGATACCAGACAGGCCGCGGCACACCGGGATACGACGAAGATGGACGACCCGGCTACTACAACCCCGACCCGAAACAGGTCCGCGAAGCCGAAGAACGTGCCGCCGACGCTCAGCAGCGCATCAAAGATGCTGACGCACAGGTCAAGATCGCCGAGGCCCGTAAAAGCGAACTCGATTTCGATGCCTCGGAATCGCAGAAATTGTCCGCAGATAACGCGCTCGACAAGGCGAAAGCGGATGCGGCCAAGGCGCGCCGCGAGGCGCAGGACACGCAAGCCGATCTCGCCGATGCACAACGCGGAAAGTTCACCGCTGCCAAGGAATCCAAGAAAAACAAGGGCGATAACGATCTGAGCGACATAGGCAAGATCGTCGGCGGCGGGTTCGCTGAAATGCTCGGCCTCGACGGGTCGGTCTTCCCGAACATCGAGGACTTGGGCATCGTGAAGTTGGCCAAGGCCATCTTGGGTATCAAGTACACGCCGCAAGGCACCAACTTCGCGGGCGGTCTACTCGCCGGCGCTGGCGGCGGCGGTGGGCTCGGCAGCCCCAGTGGTTCGTTCGGTGGCGCGACCTTCGATGGTGGAGGCGCCACGTCGGGCCTTCCGTTCGGGATGGTGCCCGAGGTTTCCTCAACGCTGCCATCATTCACCGGCCCGAACACCCATGTCGGTACCGGCTACCCGCCTGGCGTCGGGAACGCCGGCAACACCGACAACTCGCTGAACGTCACCATCAACAACCCGCAAGGCGATGAGCGGTCGATCGCCGACCGGACTCGTCGTGTCCTGCTCAACACTCCACGGCAGATGACGCACGAACCCATCGGCGCGGGTGGGTGACATCGTGACAAGTTCTGAGCTGATCGGACCGCGCCGAAACGTGCCATGGTCCAAGCTGTCCGAAGCCGCACGCGGCGAAGCGGTGTCGTGTGCATGGATCGGGTCCGACGGCCAGTATTGGCCGCTCACCGGGCAGCTGGCGGGCAGCGAGGGCGCGTTCATCACAGGCCCCATCGACGGCATGGTGCACGTCCCGTTCGAGGGAGTGTGGACCACCCCGGCGTACGGCCCGCCGCGGTTCGAGCGCACAGTCGACGGCCGGCGCGAAATCTCCTTCACGTTGGGCTTGATGTCCGATTCGTCGCTGGGCTGGTACGACACCGAGGCCCGGTTCTGGCGCGGCTGCCGCAACGACGCCACCGGATATTTCACAGTCACCACGCGACGACACGGGCAGCTGTGGATACCGATGCAGCTGTTGGAGGCGCCGAAATGCGCGCTCCCCGATGATCCCGCGCTGCAGCGAGTCGCGTTGCACGAAATCATCCTCGCCGCCGACGGTGAACCGCGCTGGCACCGGCCCGACACCGCCCCGCCGCCGTTCGTGCGTCCCCCCGGCGGGCCGAGCCTGGGATTCATCAGGATCGCGAACCGCTCCACCGAGCCGGCGTGGCCGATCTTTTTCGTGCAGGCGTCGAAGACCGCGCCGTCAAAAATACGGCTCGGCGACGGCCCGAACGCGATCGTGTCAGGTCAGGAAAACCCGTTCGATGACTGGCCGAAGTTGTCGCGGCTATTCGGGATCCCGTTCATAGACGAGATCCTGGGCACGTTCACCCGCACACGCGACGCGAACATGATCGATGTTCCCGAACTCAATCCCGGCGAACACTGCATCATCGACACCGATCCGACGCACCGGATCGCGATCACCGCCCAAGATCCGCCGGACAACCTGCTCAAGAAATTCATTCGGAATAGTGAGCTGCTGAACTGGATCCTCGGCGAGTACGGCGACACGGGTCTGCCCCTGCTGCAACGGTTCCGGGGACAAGGATTCTCGATTCCGATCCCGCCGCGCACTGTCGCAACGATCCCGGTCTCACATAACCAGCCTGGCGGCAAGATCTGGTGCCAGCTGCCGCAACGCTTCGAAAGCGCGCTCGCATGACCGCGCCCACACTGACCCTGGACCCCAAGACGCTGGCGGGCGAGTTCACACCAGAGCTGCGGATGCATCTCCTAGAACGCCGCTGGGCATACATGAACCGGCGCACCAAGGCGCCCCTTGTTCGGCTGTGGGACAAGGAATTCAGGTTCATTGCCCGCGTCGAAAACCTCGACAAATGGGATTGGGAAGAACTGGCCACCGAAGACGGTGAAGCCAACATCACGTTCTCCGGCAAGGCCAACGACTGGCTACGGGAAATCATCACCTACCAAATCGGTGACGACGAAGACATTCACCTCACGATCGACCCCGACCCGGACAAGCCGCACGACTTCCGGACCCGCTGGGGCGGCAAGGTCATGGTCATCGAGGACGACGAAGAAGCCGGAAAGGCTGCCGTCACCACCCTCAAGTGCATCTCAAATCGACGCCACCTCAAGGGAATCTACCTCGCGGCAAACCCCATATTTCCCATGGAGGTACAGCTGCCCAAGATGTTCCTGTGGGGTGGCCCCACGGTCACCACCTGCGCAACAGCGATGTTCTTCAACTGCATTCGACTGTTCACGCTCAACGGATTCTTCCCGGTACCGCGCAACATCTTCGCCCCGGAAACATGGCTGCAAAACCTCTCACCGCTCAATTGGCCCGTGCAGATCATGCCTGTGGCTGGGCTGTTCGACCAATCGCGTTGGTGCACAATCGGTTCACGCTGGAAGGACGCGCACACCGTCCTGTCGCCGGTCATGAAGGACGCCGGCGTGATCTGCCGCGCCTACACGTGGCTGCCCGGCGACCCGGCGCCGTACACGATGTTCGGCCCCGAACTCGCCGAGATCCTCAAGCCGACCCGTGCCTGCGTGATTCTGTCGTTCGAAGACAAGTCGGGCGTGACCGGCCCGACCGGCACCATGCTCGACGGCGCAATCAACCTGTTCGCGGCCACCCTCGACGACCTGATCACCGAAACCCTGATCCCGATCGACGCGGACCATGACGGCGAGGTCGACCCGTTCTTCCGGAAACTGCTGCTGGTTTCACCCAAGCCGCCGCCATTCGTATACCGCGATATCGGGTTCGGCAACATCCGGCGCCGCAAGCTGCGGATCTACAAGTCGCGCGCCACAGACATCATCGTCGGCGGCAAGAGCCCTCAATGGGTTAACCAGGCAATAACATTCGCGATCCGGTACGGCATATCGCAACTGGCCCAAGTGATCATGGGCGTCGAAGCTGCCGGCGTCGAAGGTCTGGACAACCTGTACCAAGGCCAGCTCGACGACGTGTTCCTGGCGTTCATGCGGTACGTCAACCCGTTGCGGTCCGCGAAGGCCGGAAGCTACGCGTTCCGCGAGTATTTCAAGAATCCGGGCGGCACCGCGTACGTCATCAACGCCATTCAAGAACTCGCCGCAGGCGATTTCGAAATGAAGGCATACCGGTCGATGAAGTTCGACGTCGGCGACGGGCAGCCCTACATCCTCGGCGAAGACTTTTGGCTCGGCGACCGCGTGTCAGCGGAAATCCGGGGCGTCGTCTACACCGATCAAATCATGGCCATCAAGGGCGAAGGTGACCGCACGACCGCGGGACGGCCCACGGTTTCGTTCGGCGACGACTCCCGCGACGAAGACCCCGTCGCCCGCGGTTTCCGCACCATCGGCAACGTCGCGAACTTCGCGGCACTACTGGCAGGAAGCGGGGATTTGTTCTGATGAGCAGACGAAACCGGCAGCAAGACAAGGTGTTCCCGAAATTTCCGTACGACCGAAAGTTCACGAAATCTGAGCTTGACGAGATTTTCGCGAAGCAAGACCGGCTGTGCGAGGCGTTCCGCGATGCGGTCGGCCCGAACGGATGGGGCCTGGGAATGCCGGAAGACCACCTGCAGCTGCTGATGTTTCACGGCGCGCTGGCCGGCGCCGACGTCGACGAAGACAAGGCGTTCATCCGGGCGCGCCGCCTGCCCGACCAGAGCGGGCGACTGGTCGACGCCGTCGAATGGGTGGTGAAAAAGGAAGACACCCCACGCGACCGAAGCCGCGACGCGCGCCGCGAGGCACGTGCACGCGCCCGTGAAATTGACGAGCTGGACCCGGACGTGCGCGAGGCACTCGTCGAGATGGTGAAACGCAAAGGCCAACGGGCCTACAACCGCGGCCACGCCGAAGTACCAACCGATGAGCGCGACGAGTACTCAGCGCGCCTGCGCGCCACCGACAACGAAAACGTTGAAGACAGCGACGACACCAAGGAGGGCACATCGTGACGTCCGCAATCATCCCCACCGAACCAATCTTCCTGGGCGAAAGGGTAATCCGAACCCTGTTCTACGCGGCACCCCGCAACCCCGGAGACCCGCAAACGATCGTCGGCACATTCACTCTGATGCCCGGCGAAGACAACATCGTCTTGGACGCCATCAAGGGAGAGAAAGGCGACCGCGGCGACATGTCGCCGTTCTGGCGACCGCAATGGGGCTCGACAATAAACCTGCCCGTCGATCTGCCCGACGACCTCGGAGACGCCGATACCGGAATGGCCTGGTACATCGCAGGCTATTGGCACGTCTGGGACGGCAACGGCTGGCGGATCATCTTGGGCGCCATCCCCGGACCGCCCGGACCCACGCCCAACCTGCACATGACTGCGCGCGGGGTTGCGCAGCCCTCAGGCGGTATCACCTACCCCCTGAATCTGAATGTCACGGCAGGCGGCACCACGCTTGAACCGACATTCGCGATCGACATCCCGCTCATCCCCGGACCCAAGGGTGACAACGCGAAAATCCTGGAAGCCGAAGATTTCGTCGGCCCCATCGAGGACGGCCAGTCCCTGATCTATGACTCGACCCTGGCCGGCGGGGCGGGCGGGATACGCGGCGGCAGTCCAGTGGGCACCGCCAAAAAACTGAGCGTCCCCGAGCAGTCGTTCACCGGCGGCACGTACGGATCAACCTGGAACATCATTGCCACGATCATCGTTCCGGGGCAACCGCTGCCGTACTACCCCGACTTCGACGGGCACATTCGGTGGAAGCGCAGCGGCCTGTTCAACAGCGCCCAAATCGAAGTGCAGGTCCGAGCACTGCCGCAAGGGTCGACGAGTGCGCCGGAAACCGGAACCCTGTGTGCACGTGCCCTGTACGACCCGAGCACCCTGGACGCCGAAACGATCGCGCACATCCGCGAACAGTGGTCCGATACCGGTCATCCTGCCCGAGCCATAGCCCCGGACTCGGGTGAAGGCCGCGTGCCGGCCAACACGTCCATGGTCTATTACGTGCTGCTGTACCGGATCGGCGGAAGCGGCTCGGTCGTGTTTTCCACCCCCGGTGCGCACCTGTCGCTGACGCTGTTTCCGGTGAGCTGATGCCTCGCAGTATCGACAAATTCCCAGAGAAGCGGGGCGCCGGTGCCGCCTCCCTTAATAATCCACTGCGCTCGCAATTGGACTACGAATCGGCGCTCGCAGACACAGCCAAGCAAGCCGGTGACAAGATACGTGACGCGATCTCCGGGGCGCTCGACGACATCGTCGATGTCATCCACGAATTCACCGGTCTTGATCTTGACGAACTGAAAAGCGCGCTCGATGGGATTGACCTTGGCAACCCCGGCGCGATCTTGGCCAAGATCGTTGAGTTGGCCGGTAATGCGCTCGGGTTCAATGGCCTGCTGCCGTCGTCGTGGATCGCCGATGTCGTCGAGGATTTGACGCGCGGGGCCGGGGAATTCCTGACCGCGGACAGCATCGCCGGAAACCCCTTCATGCAGTGGGATCCGGGCGCCGCTGGCTGGGAATCCGGCGGCGCCGGCAAGGTGACAGCCAACGGCACACAGCAGTCGGTGCGCGGCGAAATCTTCGACGTCGTACCCGGTAACGTCGTGAAACTGCCCGCAGGCACACGCTGGTCGGGCCTCACCGCGACACCAGGTTCGAATCCGATCAAGGTCGGGTTCGCGGTGTGGGACGCGGCCGGCAATGTGCTGCCTGATGTGATCCGAGGACAGATTCAGCCGTCGACACCGTCCTCATCATGGCAAGGGATCCCCACCACGGATTGGATCGTGCCGACTGGGGTAGCACGGGCTGCGGCGCTGATCGAGCTTGATTCGGGCGCCCTGTCCGGGGACGTGTGGTTCTCGAATGTGACCCCGCACAAGACGAACAAGATCCCTCCGGACTTACTGAAAAGCCTGGTCGAGGGCGGGCAGGACTTCGCCGAGGATGTACAGAAGACTTGGGACGCGTTCTGGAACGGGGTTTTTGGCGCCAACGCCACCGGCAAGACCCCCGATGATGTGAAAACCGCTTCGGCACATGTTACGGCGGTCGCCAGCGATGCGAACGCTGCGGCACAGTTCGCCTCGTCGATGGTGATCCGGCCCCGCCGCAGCCCGCGGTGGGTTTCCACTGGAACCCACGACGACGTGTCGTTCGCGATTGCCATGGCGCAAACAATGTTCACCCCGGCTTTGGGGGACATCACCTACATTCCGATCACACCGGACACCGACCGGGTGTACAAGGCGCTCAAGTTCGGGCTGGTCGGCAACGCGATGACCAACCTGTATGTCGGCGTGTACAAGATCGAGTACGACGGAACACTGACTCGCACAGTGGATCTCGGCGACAAGAAGTCTGCGCTGACCGCGTCGAAAGTGCAGACATTCGCAATCCCCGGCGGGGTGGCGGTCGGCCGCGGTGAAACGGTGTTCATCGCCGTACGCCAGGTTGGCGGCACCGCTGGGCAGATGTTCACCACGCCATCGCTGCTGCAGGTGACCGAGGTGGTGCAGCCGGTGCCGACCTACATCACCGAGAAGAACAACACGGGGACAGGGCTTCCGGCGACGATCTCGGGGGCTATCGTGCGGTCCGAGTCCGCACCGGCGTGGGGTGCGCTCGGTGAAACGCTGCTCGATTCGCCGTGGACGGACTACACCGCGCCGGGCTGGTACACCTACCTGTTCGGCACCGATTCGAGGTTCGTCTACATCGCCGGTAGCAGTGCCGGTGGCGGTGGTGGTGGCGGCGACGGCGGCTTCAACAAGCCCGGCGAGGGCGGACGGCGCGGCACCTGGTCGGCACTGAGCCTTGAGCGTGGTGTGGGAATCCCGTGGGATGTACCGGGACTCGATGTGTACGTTCCAGCGCCGGGCGCGGGCTCGCCGAGCCGTGAAACCAACGGCAGCCCAGGTGAAGCCCTGATCGTGCGCCTATCAACCGCGCCGGGCACTGTCCTGTTGAACATCCCCGGCGGTGCGGGCGGGCGCCTGGCCTACGGCGGGTTCTTCAACCGCGACCCCGTCGGTCAAGCGCAAGTGAACTACCCCTTCTTTGGCCGCCTGTTCGTTGGTGGCCTGGCTGCAGAACAAGACGCCAATGGCAACAGCCCCGGCGGTGGCGGCGGCGGAGGCGGTGGCGGCTTCGTTGGCAACGCCAACGCGGGGCGTCCGGGTGGCGCCGGGTTCTGCGCGATAAGGACGGCGTGATGACAACTCCAGTGGCGACGCGCACGGGCGGCAAATGGTACGGCCGGTTCCGGGCATCGGTGCCTGGTATCGCCTCGGGTGAAGCGTTCGGGGTGCCCGAAGTGGACCGAGGCCCCTTGACGTTGCGGCCTTCCGGGATCCCGTCGGCGGAAGTGTTCGGCACGCAGCTGATCACCTACCCGCAGGACGTTGTAGCCAGCGGTATCGCCTCGGCGGAGGCATTCGGGTCACCGCAGGTCGGACTCAGAGTTTCCCCAGCGGGCATCCTGTCGGCCGAATCGGTCGGTGCTCCCGCAGTTGCGGTGGGGCCGGTCACCATCGCGCCGGCCGGCATTGGATCGGCCGAGGCGATCGGCTTGGCAGCAGTCGGTCAACGTGTAGCCCCGAGTTCTATTGCGTCTGCGGAGGCTTTCGGGAATCCGAAGGTGAACATGGCCTTGACCGCCGCGGGTATCGCCTCAGCCGAGGCGTTCGGAACAGCCGCAGCGGGCCGGGGCGCGGTCGGCGTCGCCCCGGCTGGTATCGCCTCGGGTGAAGCGTTCGGCGCGGTGGCGCTCACGCAAACGGCGACCATCTACTACAACACGCAGGGCGTGGGCAGCGAAAACAACGGCACACCGCTGACATGCACCATCAGCCCGAACGCGGGCGATGATGTGCTCGTATTCGCCATGCTCGGGGCATCCTCGGGTGCCACCGACTTCTACAAGGCAACGTACGGGCCGAGCAATCTGCCGATGATCTGCGCAGGGCAAGAGCTTTCCGGCGGTGTTGTCATCGCGGCCTACATCATCCGGGGCGTGTCGGCGGGTAGCGCAACCGTCAACATCACCCGCGGTACCAGCCCGGCACCGTGGGGCCAAGCGGTCGCGGTGTCATATTCGGGCGCGGCCGGGTTCGACCCCGCCACCGCGGCCGCTGGTACTGGGACATCGTTCTCGCATTCGGTGGCGGTCCCGACCAACAGCCGCACGGTGCAAGCCATCACGACCGGGGACGCCGGCGCCACCCTGTCGAGCTTGACAGGTGGTGTGAGCCGCTACCTCGATAACGCGGGATTCTGCATTCAGTCGATCCGAGACTCGGACGCTTCCACGGCGTTCACCGGCACGTTGAGCAGCTCCCGTGCCTGGGCCTCGATCGCGGTGCCGCTGCGCACCAGCGCACCGGGTGGGGTGCGCGCCGGTTACAGCTACGGCTCCACCAGCGTATTGGGCGCCACGACAACAACATTCGATATCTACGCCGCCGCCGGAGAATACGTCTATGTTCCGGTGATTCAGGACCGTGCCGGCGACCCGTCGTCGGTGACCTGTGACGGTTCGGCGATGACGCTCATCGACACCGCGCCATGGTCGTCGGGCTCGGGGGCGGCGTACATCAAGATCTACCGCAGCGCGGCGGCGATGAGTTCAGCTGGCCTCAAGACGGTTTCCGTTGTGACATCCGGTAGCGGATGGAGCCGCAGCGGCGGCGTCGCGGTCTCCGGTGTCACCAGCCCGTCGGGAACCGTCACCAAAACATCGGGCACCAGCTCGCAACCCACACAGGCCGTCACCTGCTCGGCCGGGCAGATGATCCTGCAAATACTGGCCAGCTCGGCTGCCCCCACGGGCATCGAGGGCGGCACAACGCTGGTTGTTTCCTCAGCGGGCCAAGTGTTCTGGTCGATCAACATCGCCCTGGAATCAACAACATTCAAGCTGGCCAACACCTCCACCAACTGGGGTGCGCTGGCCTTGGTCCTCAGTTAGAACCCCACCCGAAAGAGAAAGTAGGTAACCACCAATGGCAAACGCACTGTACGACAAGGGCCGCGAAGCATTCGCCACCGGCGCCGTCAACTGGACCGGCGACACCATCAAGGTAGCGCTTGTGGACACCGGCGCGTACACGCCGAACCTCGCGACACACCAGTTCCTTTCCGACATCGCGGCCGGTGCCCGCATCGCCACATCGGCCGCGCTGACCGGGAAGACGGCCACCGCGGGTGTCTGCAACGCCGCCAACGTCAACTTCTCCGCCGTGAGCGGTGCGAGCGTCGAGGCGCTGGTGATCTACAAGGACACCGGTACCGCCGGCACGTCCCCGCTGATCGCGTACATCGACACCGCAACCGGTCTTCCCGTGTCACCCAACGGCGGCGACATCAACATCGCATGGGACACCGGCACTAACCGGATATTCAAGCTGTGACCAGACACATCGCCGCCGTGGGCGCGGTGTGCGCAGCTCTGGCCGCAGCGACAGCCCTGCTCACCTACACGGTTGTCATGCACATTGCGCCCGGTGAACACCCTCGGGATCCGCGAATCACCGAGCCGCACGGCCGGTTCGGCTGGTGACGCTGCGCGGCATCAGCCCTTGCGCGGCGCTACCTTCCGAAATGGAAAGCGAGACATCATGAAAACCATCGTCAAATGGCTCATCAAGACAGCCATCGAAGCCACCCGCGAATACTTGAAAGAGCATCCCGAGGTCGGCGACGAAGCTGCCGCGGCTGTCGCGACGAAGATCGGTAGCGCACTGCCCAAATTCGTCGACTCGTTGACGAATGCCACGCCGTGGCAGTGGGACGACAAGGCGCTCGACGGCCTCGCTGAACGCGTCGCGAAGCTGCTGCCCGATCTGGTGCGCCAATTCCTGGGATTCGGTAAGCAGTCATGAGTTTCGTGTGGCAGGCCGACAAGCCCATGCGCACGCGGGAGCAGGTCGCCCGCGAGGTTCACGCCGTGTCACTGGCGCGTGGCCTCGATGACCTCGCCACGGTTATGGCGCTCATGTGCATCAGCGTCGAATCCAACTTTTGGTGCCCAGGAAACGACAAGGATCCGTGCTTCCGCGACCACCCGGACGATTACCCGCATGACTCACTCAGCGATGACGGCTACTCATCGGGGTACTACCAGCAGCAGATGTCGGCGCCAGAGGTCAGCCCGCCGTGGGGGTGGGGTGGACTGTGGGGCGACCCGGAAGGCACCCGTAAGCGCATGGATCTTCGGGCATCCACCGACATGTTCCTAGCGGCCCTGCCCGGCGATTACGTCAACGCCAACAACGCGTCGGCAGCCGGCCAGGTCGTCGCGGACGTGCAGAAACCAAACCCCTTGTACCGCAGCCGGTACGCCGAGAAGTGGGACGAAGCGTGGGATCTGTTCGACCGCGCTCTCGCCGGCGGGCCGGTTGCGCCACCGTCGAACAATGGAGGAACCGAAGTGGGATTCACAGGCGACCCGGTCTGGCTTGAAGACGTACTACGCGAAGCGCTCGGTGACCGGCTGCACGTCGTCGACGGATGGAAAACCCGCGGTACAGGTGCGGGGGAGAACGGATCAGATCAGATGGGGCCGCTGTGGGGTGTGATGATCCACCACACGGGCAACCGCAACGAGAGTATCGACACCATCAAGAATGGGCGCCCGGGCCTCGCCGGGCCGCTGTCGCAGTGCCTGATCACACCGGACGGGATCTGCCATTTGATCGCGATCGGGCCGTGCAACCATGCCGGTATCGGCCAATACCCCGGCATATCAAAGAACATGGGCAACACCAGGCTTATCGGGTTCGAATGCGCGTGGCCCACGATCCGGCCCGACGGCAGCTACGACGAACGTGAACGCTGGCCCGACGCGCAGATCATCACCATGCGAGACGCGGCGGCAGCGGTCGTCAAGAAACTCGGGTATGGCGCAGATCGCGTGATCGGCCACAAGGAGTACGCGACGGCCCCACCCAACGTGAAGTGGGATCCGGGCAACATCGACATGAACTGGTTCCGTGGCGAAGTCGCCAAGGATCTGCGCGGCGACTTCGACGGCCCGCCGATCGTAATCCCGCCCGTGTTGACCGATCGGCAACTGCTGGAACGGATCGACGCGGGTGTCGCTGACCTAAACCGCAAGCTCAACGGAATCGGAGCAACGAAATGAGTGGACATATGCAACCTGAGGGCGAGACGTTTGTGACGTTCGGATGCTTCGTGATCGCGCAGAACGTGCAGATCATCGGCAAGCCCCGCCAGGACGGCATCCAGCCATGAACGGGCCTGACGGGAAGTGGATCGGCTACGGCGAAGGCGACGAATCCGACGCGGTGACCGCGATCGAACGCCGCCTCGTCAACGCCTACCCGAGAAACAGCCACGCCATCGAGCACGGCGTCGCGGTGGACCGCAGATACACCGTTGGCACAGCGCAAGCGGTGCGGGATCTTACGGCGTTCATGAACAACGATCCCCGCGAGCTGGAACGCCTACGGCGCATGGGGCTGGCCACGCCGCTGCGAAGCGACGGTGTCGCGAATCTGGACGTTCGCAAGGCCATCGGCGCGTACGTCGAGGCGCCGGCCAACCCGCTGCCGTCCAAGTACCCGATTCAGGGTGTGTGGGCCGATTCGCGCGCCTTCCTGAACCCGCCGACTGCGCACAGTTTCGTCAAGGCCACCAACGATTTCCGTGACGAAGCCATGCGCCTCTACCGGCCGATGGCGGGCACCCGCATCTGGCCGATCGGATACAGCATGGGCGGTGTGTCGGTCCAGAAGTTCCTGACCGCGCTGCCGCCCGAATGGCGCAACTACGTTGCCGGCGTCACCACGTTCGGTGACCCGTCGATGCCCGCCGAGGGCAGCCTGCTCGGCGATGATCCCGGCGAAGGCATCTCCAAATTGCCGCAGCCACAGTGGGTGCGGGACCGGTACTGGTCATACTCGATTGACGGCGACTGGTACCCGCGAGCACGTGGGCTGCTGTTCCTGCTCTACCAGGTACTCACCCGCGCAGAGTTGACCATGGAATTCGCGATGTACCTGTTCACTGAATTCCCGAAGCAAGCATTTCAGCAGCTCATCGGGCAAGCCGACAGTGCCGACCCGCTGGCCGGCGCACTGTCGGGGCTCGCTGGACTCATGACCTCCGGGCCGCTCGGCGTCATCGGGTCCCCGCTGAACCCGTTGCAGCTGTTCGCGATCCTGCCGGACCTTGTGCGGCTGCTGTTCGACGCCATCAAGTTCGTGGCCACCAACGCGCACGGCATGTACGGCGATCCCGGATATGCACTGTGGGACGGCATGACGGCCGTCGATCACGCGGTAGCCAACATCCGGCGCGTGGCCCCCGACGGCTGCACCCTGTTCCTGCTGCCCGGAACGTGGGCGAACTGGAACCAAGGCTTTCCGTTCGACGTGGCTGCACAACTGCAATAGGAAAAGGGAATCATCATGTACACCTGGGCATTCTGGAGAGAGCTGGGCGAACGGGCGGTGCGCGCCGCAGCGGCGGCGCTGATGGGCGTGTTCGTGGGCGACAAGACCGTCGCGACTGTCGATTGGCGGTTCACGGCGGCAGCGGTCGCGACAGCGGTTCTGGTGTCGGTGTGTTCGTCGCTGCTGGCCAGCCGCCGCGTCGAGGACGCCGACGGACCTCGCACAGCGTCGTTCCTGACCGGAGGCCGCGGGTAGATGTCTCCGCTGTCGCCGCTGCTGAATAGCCCCGACGACTTTTTCTTCGCGGTCGCGTTCATGGGTTTGGCAACGCACCAGGTATGGATGGTGGTCTCGGGGCGCCTTGTGCCTCGCCGAACCCATGAACGCGAACTCGCCAGCAGAGACAACGAAATCGTTTTCCTGCGTGAGACAAACGGGAAACAGGGCGAGACGATCCACGCGTACGCAACACCTGCTCAACTCGCGGTGCGCGCGGTTACCGCATTGCAGGAGCAGACATGAGATGGCCATTCTCAAGACGAGGCCGGCCCGCATGTGAAGACGACGCCACACGCAACGCCGAAGCCGAACGTGACCTTGCCCAACAACAGCTTGACGAGGCGATCGAGCTTGCCGCGCAAGCACAATTGCTACTTGATCGGAACGGGTTCGCCGAAGCGGTTGAACGTTCCATGCGACGGAGGTTTGCGTGAAGACGATTCGAAATGCTGCGATCGTTGCCGCTTTGGCGTTCGTGCCCGCGGTATGGATGGCCCCCGGCACAGTTGCCGATGTGTTGCTGACCTTCGCAGCTGTGCTGTCGTGGGTGTTCGCGGTGCTGTATCTGACGGGGTCGATGTGGTGGCTTGAACGCGTAGGCCGGGCAACGATTTCCATGATGTTCGCGCTGGCTTTCGTGCTCACACAGAACGCGATGTCGGTCTGGTGGGGGGAGAACTATCCCGGCCGCGACCAGGTGCGCGGCCTACTGTATGCCTCTCTCGCCTACGCCCTGGCACGCCTGGTGTTGACCCTGCACCACATTCAGCGCACCGACAAGGACACCCAAAATGGCTGACATCGCTGACATTCCGTGGTTCAAATGCGTTGGCCTGTACGGCAACATCGTGCCCGACACGCTCGATACAGGCTATCGTCCCGACCATTTCAAGCCGTGGGGTTCGGTCACGTTCACACCCCGGATCGCAGGCCCCGGCGACAAGCTGGAGCCGCCAGAGCCGCAGTTCCGGCTGACCGGACACACCCCGCCGATGACGCTGCTGCTGGTGCCGTTCGACGCACGCATCGAAAACGGGGTGTTGAAACTGCCGCGCCTCGACGCGCCGGCCGGGGAGAACCCGACACCGACCGAGATAGATCAGCAGCGTGCCAGCGCAGGCCTGGACATGCTGGCCAATTCGACTGCCCTGCAACTGGCATCGGGCTACAAACTGGTCTACCAAGTGCAGTTCGGGACCATGAAGGTATTGGGCAAGGAACACACCTTCGATTCGTTCTGGTTCGAGGCCCCGACCGTCAGCGACTTCACGACCGCACCGACATGGGTGCCGCCCACGATCGACCTGACCGTCGTCGAACGATTCACACCGGTGACGTAGTCCGCCCCGTTTCCTACTTGGGAATCTTCGGCACTGTCGCGGTGGCGATTTCCATGGCCTTGGCGCACAAATCAATGCCGCCCTTTCCCGTGCCGGCACCGATATTCACGCTCACGGTTGACCGCTGGGCGGGCAGGCTAACGATGCACATATCAGGCTCTTGATGCAGCGAAGCATCGACCCCTGCAACGGAAATCTTCTTCTCACCCTTGTCCCACATACGCTGAATGGCAACGTTACTGACGAGCAGATTCAGATTCCATATCTCGGTGTTACTCGCAGACTCCCATTCGCACCCGCGCACACCCTTGTTTACGCCGCCGATCGCGAACACCTGCTGAGGTGTTAGCCCCCAGGTACGTAGCTCGGTGGGCGTGAACGCGTGGCAGGGATCGAACGTTGTGCCGTCACTACGCCCAGAGTCCAGCGGAGCCAGCGAAGAAGGCGCCGGGGACGCCGGGATTTCAGGACGGTCTGGTTGCCCGCAACTTGCGCAGGTGACCGCTAGTGCCAACGCGAATGCGGCTCGAAGTAGTGACATTTGGTTTCCCCCTCATTTGGTTTGAATTCAATTTTGTTCACCCCCGTGAAGCTGCATAAACGCTAACACCGAGCGGCGGTAAATGGGGGGATGCGAATCGCCGTGCTGACCTGCTATTCCTCGGCTGGTTCGACGGGGTGTGGGTTGTCGACCCAGTCGGCGGGATCGAGGTGTGTCCATTGGCCGCTGGGGTTGTCGCCCTCGGCGATGGCCTGTTCGTCGGTCACCGGCGCAGGGTAGAAGTGGATCGCACCCGAGCACGTGCCGCATGTGCCGGTCTTCTGAAAACGCTTGATCACGGTCATCGCTCAATGGTCGCTGACTTGGACCGTGCATCCCGCGCAGCTAGTGCGGCACCTCGTCGAGCCCGTTTTCCCGCAGTGTCGCGGTCATCGCCTCTACTACCCGTGCTGCTGGCCAGTCGTCCGGCGCGGAAATCAGTGTGCCCCCGGCTAATTTGACGGCGGTCAGTCTGTCAACGAGGTGGGTGATAGACCCGACTTCGGTGCTGATCCATGTGCGGTAGCCGACGCCGATTTTCCAGTTTCCGCGCCGGGCGAGCTGCCGTACAGCCAGGTCGGCGAATTCCGACGTCGCCGGGTTCCACGTCTGGGCGACGGCTGCGCAAACGGCGTCAGCGTCGTTAGTAGTTAGCGCGCCTTGATGCATCTCCCGTAACTGGACAGCCAATCGGCGTGCCGGAAGACGGCGCCCGACCGCCACGCTGCCCGCCGAGATTCGAACGAGTGGGGCGATACGCGGACCAGTACCTGAGATTGAGAAGCTGTACCCGCTCTCGGGTTCAGGTTCTCCGTCGATGCCCCTGACGACATTGGCTAGGACGAAGTCGGTCAGCGAATCGGGAAGCTCTGCCCATTCATCGCCAACCGAAACATTCCATCCGGTCACGGCGTAGTCGGACTGCAGCGAGTTCAACAGCGCGCCGGTGCGGTCCGCGATCCACTCGGGAGCCTCGCCCGAATCCACCCGAATCGCAAGCAACGACGGACGGGCAGCGCCCCACACGGGTCGGTCGACGTCGTTCACAGTGAGCACCTCGCTCATGATTTCGGAGTGTAGATGACGTCGATGTCGTAGATACCGTTCCCGATGAACAGTTCACGCAGTGCGCTGGCGCCGTAGGGGTCCGACACGTGCCATTCCAGCCTCGCGCCCGGTGGTAGAGCGGCTAGCTGGCTGTCGGCCTGCGCGAGTGCCTTTTCAGCTCTGCCTGTCCAGTACGAGTTATCGGGTGCAAACGCCAGCCCGCGCATCCCGTCTTTGGCTTCAAGGAACACCTCTTGCGGACCACGGAAGGTGTGCCCGTCGTAGTCGATCGTTTTCCCGGTGTCTGGGTTCGTGCTCGTGTACTCGGGAATGTGGCCCTCGGGTGTGCGTTCCACACCGCCGATTTGGCCTTGATAGTCCATCCACGGTTTTTCGGGTCCGCGGTTAACGTGGCGCCATCCTGGGTCGGTGTCGCCTTTGGTCCATGTTGATTCAGGGGTGTGGGGTGGCCATCCGCCGGGGTGGTGCGGGTCGCCGGATGTGTAGTGCTGTCCGCCGCTCGGATCGAAAGTGTCCGGCGCGGGCGGGTGGTACTGGGGTGGTGGCGCCGGGTGGTCGGCAGCGGGTGGTGGCGGCGCGGGATGGTCTACAGACGGGGCGGGGTGATCGACGGCTGGCGGCGAGTGGTCGGCCACGGGGCCGGGGTGGGCGGCGCTCGGCGCTTCGACTGTTGCGTGGCCCGGTGTTGGGGGTGCGTCGTGTGGAAGGCCCGGCATGTCGAGAAGTCCGCCGCGGCCTGCGATGGTGGCGTCGCCGAGCAGTCCTCGCGCGCCGGCGGCGGCTTCCCCGGCCAGCGGCCCGGTTACCGCGACGGTACTCGCCTCGGCGAAGCCGGTCCCTATGTTCTTCGGGATGACCTCGGGATGCTGATAGGACGTGACCGCCTGGTCGATCATGTGCTTGGCGTCTTCGGCCATCCCGAGACCTGGGAACAACGTTCTGACGGTCTCGTTCTGCAGGTCCTTGGCGGTACCGATCCACGCGTCTTTGAACTTGTCGACCCCGTTAAGGCCCACCTTGCTTTTGGCGTTGTCGATCATTCCGTCGAAGGCTTCGTTGACCCCTTTGCCGAACTGGCGGGCAACACCGGTGCCGAAACCATCCGGCGGCTTGGGGGTTCCGGGCAGTTTCTGCAATGCACCGACGGTTCCGCTGAAACTGCCCGCCTTACTGGGATCGATCGTGACCTTGTCGCTGGTCGGGGGAGTCTTCGGGTACCACTCTTTGTAGTTGGCCTGAGCGTCGCCGCCGACAGCAGCCGCGGCCTTGGTCGCGCCAGGATCACCGTCATGGTTGGGTGCCGCCGCCACGTTCTGTAGCGCTCCCAGTGCGCCGTTCGGTTTGATGGCTGAGCCCGGTGCCAGCGGCAGCCCCTGGGCAGCAGCGCCGGACGGGTCCGGAAGGCTTTGGGCGGCTTTGACCGCGGCCTCAAGGTCAGTGTTCGCGGCGTCCCCGGCTGCCCGGATCTGCCGCAGCGTGTTGGTCAGGTAGTCCAGCTCGTTTTTGTCGTACTTACCGTTGGGTGGGGTGACTTCACCGGTGTCGTAGTTGATCGTGAATTTGCCGCTGGTGGCATCGTTTTCGATCTTTTTCAGCAGCTGTTGCACGCCCTCGAATTCATCGGCGGCGCGCCGGATCTTGGCTGCCGCGCCCTGCTGTGCTTGGGCGTGCGCGTCGAGGTACTTGCCGTGCGTGTCGATCTCATGGTGAGCAGCGTCCCCGGAGACGCCTTTCCAGCCATCACCCATGATGGGCAGCTGCTCGACGCCGCGTTTCATGTCCCGGTTCGCCCCGGCCATCGCGTCGAGGCCGTCTGCGACATCGCGGAACGCCTGGACCTTGGCGCGCTTGATATCGGCCAGCGACAGCGACATGACGGGTTACGCCTTGGCCTGCGGTCGGCTGCCCAGGATGTTCACGGCGTTCTGTTCTTCCATCCCGGCGAAGGCGTACCCGATCTGATCGAACGCGTCGCGGTAATGGGTGGCCTCGTTCTCGACATGCTTGGAATGGCCCTGCCATCCAGTCGACTCACTACTGAGCGCCGAGGCCGCACCACCAACCCACCCGGACATGGCCGCACTGATCGCCGCGTGTGCCTTGGCGTGGGCGGCGCGGTGCGCGGCCAGCAGCCGATCCATCTCGTCGGCGGAACGGTGCAGCAACTCGGGATTGACTTGTAGATGTCCGGTCATCGCACCCCCAGCGGCCCCTAGCTAAAAGATAGGCAGAACGTTACACCGAGGTCTAGCAACATGCTTGGGTGCCTTGCTGGTCGGTACGTACCGCCGTTCCGTGGTGCCGTGAGGGGAGTCGGGCCGGTAGTGAGCGGTGCGCCGGTTGTTGACGTGGTCAACACTGCCCCGGACAACCGCAGGTGGCGAGAGTCAGCGAAAACGTCCGAGAATCGCCAAAACCCTGGTCGGGGTGCATAACCGCAGGTCACGGGCGGGTTCAATTCCCGGCAGCTCCACAATTAAATACGCCTTGAACAGCAGTAATGCAATCACGCGACGCCATGCAACGCCATATGCAACACCTTTCGGTGATATGGTCCGTTGCATGGCGTCGATTCGTACGCGGTCGCTCAAGTCCGGCGAATGCTGGGACGTGCTCTACCGCATGGGCGGCCGCCAGTTCTCGCTGACTTTTGAGAGCTCAGGGGCCGCCGATGCGTTCCGAACGCTCGTTGACGCCCACGGCGCAGAGCGGGCACTCCAGATGCACAACATTGCGCTACCCGAACCACGCTCAGGCCTGACTGTCGGGAAGTGGGTGACGCATCACATCGAGCACCTGACCGGTGTGGATCAACGGACCGTTCAGGACTACCTCGGGTATCTCAAGAACGACATCGAGCCCGCATTCGGTGCGATGCCTCTAGAGGCACTGTCGCGGGAGGACGTCTCGCTGTGGGTGCAATCGTTGGGAGATAAGCACGCCGCCAAGACCGTCGCCAATAAGCACGGCTTCCTCTCGGCCGCGCTGGCGACGGCGGTGGCTGCGGGGAAGATCGCCAGCAATCCGGCCGACCGGACCCGCCTGCCGCGCGGCATTGGTCACGAAATGGTCTTCCTCACCAAGAGCGAATTCGCCCATCTCAACGAGCAGGTCACCGAGCCATGGCGCCCACTGCCCGAGTTCCTGGTCACCTCCGGAGCCCGTTGGGGTGAGGTAAGTGCCCTCAAGCCCTCGGACGTGGACCGCGACGCTGGAACCGTCCGCATCACGCGGGCGTGGAGGCGCGACAACCACGGATACCGCATCGGACCACCGAAGACGAAGCGGTCGGTCCGCACGATCAACGTTCCCGGGTCGGTGCTTGAGAAACTCGACTACTCAGGGGAGTGGCTGTTCACCAACCCCGGGCGAGGTCGACGTGCCGAGGGTGGCCCGGTGCGTGCTGTGAACTTCCGCGCAAACGTCTGGACGCCGGCCGTCGAGCGAGCTGAGCTTGACCCGCGGCCAAGGATTCACGATATGCGGCACACCTGCGCGTCGTGGCTCATCGCGGCCGGCGTTCCGCTGCCGGTCATCCAGCGGCACCTCGGGCATGAGTCCATCACCACAACGGTCAATACGTATGGGCACCTTGATCGGTCCTCGATGCGGGCTGCGGCCGAGGTGATGGAGAGGGCGCTGGCTTAACTGACCTTCGCGGGTAATCGGCACCACAAGAGGCGCGTCGTAGGGCAGACTTGCCCGGTGCCGAACATCGATGTGAATGGGCAGTCCATCCACTACACCGACAACGGGGCAGATGGCCCCGTGATCCTGGCGACGCATGCGACGCTGATGGATGTCGTTTCGTTGGACAAGCTGACGAAGCGCTTGCCAGGCAGAGTGATCGCGTTCGATCTGCGCGGCCACGGTCAAACCGTCTACGACCGGCAGCCCTATGACTACCTTGACGTGGCGCAAGACGCCCTCGGCTTGATGGATCAGCTTGGCGTTGAACACTTCACGTTCCTAGGCGAGGGCCAGGGCGCCGTGGTTGCCCTGCGTACCGCGCTCGCTGCGCCGGAGCGTGTCGACCGACTGATCCTGATCGGACCGACCGCAGATGCCGCTTCCGACAGCGAGAATGCCGCACTGGATGCGTCCATGGACGTTTGGTGCACACTAGGTCCGGACCCGGAGGTCTATCACCTCGTCGCGCAGTATGCGACCGGTGGCAGCCCGGAGGACGCCGCCGATCTGCTGCGGCGGTGGCAGTCGTCCGCGTGGCGTGACTATCGCCCTGCCGCGACCGCCCTCGCAACCCGCCCCAGATTCGTAGATCAACTGCACGAAATCACCTGCCCGACTCTCATCGTTCATGGCACCGGCGACTTCTACGTGTCCATCGATTTCGGGCGGGAGGTTTCCGAAAATTTAGGTGGACCAACGGAATTCGTGGAGCTGCCCACTGAGCGTCAGGCGATCACCGTCGCGTTTGATCCGCGTGTAGGCGACGCTGTGCTCAGCTGGCTTGGCGATCGATAACTGCCCCGAACAGTAGAACGCCATCATGCATCGATGAGCGCCACGCCCTCATATCGACCGTCACGATATCTTCGGTGTCGAGGTCGCGCAGAACCCACGGTCGCGTCGCGGGGTCGATCGGTATTATCTGCGAATCCCATTGCCGCTTAAATACTTTGATCGGCATGAGGCTACGCACAACCGACTGTAACCCAAGGTCGCTCGGTGCTGCGGCCAGTCCGAAACGCAACAGGCCGACGCACCATTCCGAGGTCTCGTCCCAGTTCTGGATTACATCGAGCGCCTTGGTTGAGTGGTAATGCCAGTGCACCAGGTTGGGCGTGATCCACACACCCTTGAACAGGCGCATGAATTCATCATTTGCTTCCTCGACCGTCCACCCCGCGCTCATCCATGCCGCGGGATGCGGGTTGACTGCCTGTATGTACCTGCGGATATCCGGCATTGGCATTGCGGTCTCCGTAGCCATCTTGCCCCCGAGTGCATGTAAGTAGTGCGATTCCCATGACGATAACCCCAGCGCGCGCGAAATGGCGGCGAGTGCTGTTGCTGGCGGTACGTGACTGTTGGACTCGACCTGCCGCACCCAAGATGCCGAGTAGCCGGTCAGGTCCGCGAGCTCCCGCTGGCTTGTACCACGTCGACCGCGCGCAGCACGCAAGAATGACCCAAGATCATTGCCTGCGAACATACAACAAACGTAAACACTCAAGAGCTTGACCGATACCTCAGCCTGATGATTGGCTGTAAATCCGAATCTCGCACGACTCAGGGGGGAACCGAGAGATGTTGAGCACCTGAATAATTGGCTTGCTGAGCGAGCCCACACCCTCCGGTTTCCGGTGATTCGTTAGAACCTCTCCCATCCGCTCCGTTCAGGAGGTATGTCAATGCACGCTGCCCTCATCACGTTCACCGTGGCGACCATCTGCTGGTCGCTATGGATACGGAGGGTGACATGGACCCGGCGAATGGAAGTTGCTGCCACCCTCAACATTGCCCTACAGGCCGCAGCACTATTCCTGATGTCTCCGCTGGCCTCAAGTACTATCGGCCTCGCCCCACACGCGCTCACCGGCTGCTGGAATCTTGAGGATTTGTTAGCGCATGACCTCTATATCGTGGCCGCCTCGGCCATCGTGTACCACATGCTCCTGCGGCTAGATCGGCAGCAGTTAACGCGCCGATTCCGGTTGCACATCGAATTACCTGCGACGATAAGCCTTCCGATCATGTTGGCGCTATTCACATTCGGGCCAGGTGCGCAGGAATACCGTGCCGACTTTTTTCGCGCCCCGACTGACTGGTGGCTCAATGCCTACTGGTGGGTGATATGCGGCACCTTGATTTACCTGCTGGGGTACAGCGTGCTCGCCCTCATACCGATGTGGCACGAGCCATCAATCCGCGGACTATCTGCGGCGTACATGCTGGCGGCTGGCGCGGGGATCGTTGCCTGCCTCGCCCGGATTGCGACGACCCTGCTACCAGCGGCAATGCAGGACACCTCGGGAGCGTCGCTTGCCGTATGGGTGCCGGCCTGCCTGTGCGGGGCTGGATATGCGGCGATCTTGGCCCAGTCTTGGCTAACGAAGAATCGGGTTACGGGGCGTCAGTCGCAGGGTCGTATACGTCCCGATGGACAGGAGTTTTCCGGGGCCGCGTCTTAGTCGTGGTGCGGCCCTGCGCTTTTGGGGCACTCTCGGTACCCCCAGTGAATCCGGGGAAGCCTGGCTGTGGTCCGATGATCCCGAATTCAACCTGCAGGTTGATGAAGCCGTCGTCTCCGAGCTTGTAGTAAGCGGCGATCTGCCGCAACTCCTCTGCGTTCGGAAAGTCTTCGGCGTCTCTGCGGCCCGTTGTCCGGTTGTCTCCGCGATATTGAAATGGGCTGAGTCCTGCGGCTTCGTGCACTTCGGTGACACGAACGTCAGCGCCGACGATCTCGGCTTGCAAGAACGTCTTGAGGTCGCGCCCTCTGCGATCGGTTCTCGGCACGCCCGAATGCTATCCCGGATTTCCGGAACTCGTCAATCGAGCTGACGTGCTGAAATGCGGCAAACGGCGCTCTCCAAATCGTGACTTTCCGCAAAATAGTGCTGGAATTCCGTAACGCGATGCTAGTCTTCCAGCTGTGAGTTACGGACTGGAGTGGCTCCCCCAGGGAGTCCAAAACACATTGGCCGTCAACGGAATTGAGACGGCCGCCCAACTGTCCCGAGCCATCAAAGTCAGCAACTCGGTTGTTTACGACGCGTTCGACAAAGACTGGAAGGGGCGGGCCACGCCCACCCTGATTGACGCGATGTGCCGGACGTTCGGCGTCCCGATGCATCAGCTTGTCGTGGAGCCGATGACCAAGGTCAAGAGAATCCCCGCCGTCACTAGCGGCCGGAAGCGCCGGGCTACCGCATGAACGTCGAGACATTCTCACTGGCCGAAGTCGCAGCCGCAGCGCTCCCCAAGCACTGGAAGCACCCCGAGCGGTGGCTCCGTGAGCGGCTGAACCGTGGTGAACTTGTCGGCTACCGTGTCGGACGCGAATGGCGGCTCACTCGCGACCAGCTCGACGCGTTGATCGCGAAGTGCACCAACGTGGCCGCACCCATCGCTGACCCCGCACCGGCCGCTGATCCTGCACCTGCGCCGGTGGCGGATCCGTCAGCACTCGGTCTGTCTGCGCGGTCCCGTCGAAAGCTGATCAGCGCATGAGCGGGAGCCTGGCGGTATCGGTCGCCCCATTCGATGCCCTACGCCACGTCACCCCAAACGGCCGCGAGTACTGGTCGGCGCGCGATCTGATGGCGCCATTTGGATACGGTGCGGACTGGCGCAACTTCGTTGCCGCGATCAGCCGCGCAAAGATGTCCTGCAATAACTCGGGCACAGACCCGGTGGTGAATTTCGTTGGCGCCACCAAAATCACTGGTACAAAGCCTGCCGAGGACTATCACCTGTCGCGATACGCCTGCTATCTCGTAGCGCTCAATGGCGACCCACGCAAGCCTGAGATTGCCGCCGCACAGACCTATTTCGTCATCAAGACGCGAGAGGCCGAGACCGCAACCGCTGCTCCTGCGCTCTCGGGCCCCGACTTGCTCGCGGCCGCCGTGCTCGAAGCTCAGCGGATGATCGAGGCCAAGGATGCCCTGATCGCCGAGCTGGAGCCGAAGGCCGACCTTGCGGACACCTACCTCACCGCCCAGGGTGGGGCTCGGCTGATCCGAGAAGCGGCCAAGCTGCTCGGTATGCGCGAGCGTGAGTTGCGCCAGTGGCTCGTCGACGAACGGCTGCTCTTCGCCAAGCATGCCCCGTGCGGGGCCATGCAGTACGACCACTACGCACAGTTCGCTCACTATTTCCAAGCGCACGAGCACGTCGTGGCTCATTCATGGGGCAGTTGTGCCCACTACACCCTGCGCATCTTGCCCCGTGGAATGGAACTCATCACCAAACGCCTGGGCGGCAAGCCCAAGTAATCGCAAGTCTCACAACTGAATAAGTAAAGACGCTGGCGGTCACGTCGCCAAACAGAAACCGCCAGCGTCCCCTACCAACCAATCCCACTGAGAGGACTTGGCATGACCCAACATATCCCGAGCAGGCCACGCGTGCGCCGACGGCGCCGCGTAAGCGGCTACGACAAGATCACCGTGGCCCTGGCTGCTATCGCAGCGCTCGCGGCGATGCTGCTGGCCTCACCACCCTCGCACGCCGACCCGGTGACTGATGACTTCGTGGCCACCAGCGGTTGGCGGGTGTGCAACGAGCTGGACGCGCAGCCCACTTTCGGGGGTATCCGGTACTCATACCGGGCGCTCTTGGCACGCGGCTACAGCCTCGATCAGTCCTCGCAGATCATCGTGGGCTCGGTGTCAGTGTGGTGCAAACGCCATGCGCCACTGCTCAAGTCATACATCGACACCTACACCTCGACGCCGCAGCAGAGCGGAGGTCGGGCGGCATGACCATCACATTCGACCCCGCGCTGGCATTCGCCGACGCCATGGCCGCGTTCGACGAGGCCGAGCGCGCATGCTCCCCGAGCGTCGTCGACATCGTGCTGGATCTGGAAATCGCCGACCTGTTTGAGGCCTTGGCCGACAAGGGGATTGCCGTTTTGGTCGCCGATCAGAAGGCCTGGCGTGAGTCAGTCAAGGTATCGGGGACGGACCCGCGATGTGCCTGGAGTGCCGACGGTGGCGCCGAGGTTGCGCTCGTCGGGTTCTTCACTGATCGCGAGAACCGTGATGAGGCCAGCGCCGCACTCAAGGCGGGTGCGCGATGACCACCCTCCAGTACACCGAGCAGCTGGTGGTCGAGTACTGCTGCGCCTGCAGCATGGCGTTTGCGGTGCCGGCAGATTTTCAGCGGCGCCGCATGGAAGACCACAAGAGCTACCACTGCCCGGCCGGCCATGGTCAGCACTACTACGGCAAGACCGAGGCCGAGAAGCAGCGGGAGCGCGCCGAGCGGCTCCAGCGGCAGGTGGAGGCCCGCGAGGCTGACATCCGTTTCGAGCAGCGGCGTCTGGAGTCCGAGCGGCGCGCGCACGCCGCCACCAAGGGCACGCTGACCAAGACCAAGAAGCGTATCGCCAACGGTGTATGCCCTTGCTGCAACCGCTCATTCGCCAACGTAGCGCGCCACGTGGCGGGCCAGCATCCCGACTATCAACCGGGGGGCAACGCGTGACCGCCATGACCATCGACGTAGACGAGAGCTACGAGACGAACATGCGCGTTCTCAAGGGCATGCTGTACCGCCTTGCCGAGGCCGTCCGCGAGATGGACCCCCGCCAGGTGCACCGAGAGCTGGTCTCGATGTGGTTGCGCCATCCGGTCAAGGCTGCGCAGCTGATGATGGCGCTGGCCATCGGATTCGATCCGGACACCGTGACAACCAAGGTGCTGGACGAGCGCGCCGAGGAAATCGCGGGGGTGGCCGCGTGATCGAGCCCGGATCGGCCGAGTGGCTGAAGGCCATCACCCCATCGAAAGTACCTTCGATCCTTGGCATTTCACGCTGGAAATCGCAGTACACCTTGTGGCATGAAATGGCCGGAATCATTGAGCCCGCACCGATCTCCGAGGCTCGGCAGGATGACTTCGACTACGGGCACGCGTGCGAGCTGGCGGCGCGCGAGTACTGGAAATTCAAGAATCCGGGCTGGCGGATCTCGCAGGGGGAGGTGCAGTGCAGCAACGATGATCTACCGTTTGCGAACCTGGCGACGATCGACTTGCGCGGTTCTCGGGGCAGCTTGCGCCGCGTTGTCGAGGTCAAGACCGCCAGGGATCTAAGCGAATTCGGCGACGACGGTAGCGGCGAGCTGCCCCGCGACTACGCCGCCCAGATTCTGGCGCAGATGTTGATCACCGGGTGGCATGAGACCGCCGACCTGGTGTGTTGGGCGCAGTACGGCAAACCGCGCATCTACCACGTGCAATGGGACGCCCAAGTTGCCGGTGTCATCGCCGAGCGCTGCCTGCAGTGGGAGCGCTCAATCGTCAGCGGTTCCCGGCCGGCACTGGATAACACGATCTCGACCTACGAGACCGTCAAGGCGCTGCACCCGGATATCGACGGCAGCACAGTCGAACTGGCGCCCGAACTTGCCCGCCAGGTGCTCGATTGGTCCAAAGAGCTCAAGGCTACCGAGAAGACCGTGCTTGGCCTCAAAACGCAGGTGCTCGACGCGATGGGCAATGCGCAGACGGCCGTGGTCGGGGACATCAAGGTCGCCGATCGGCGACCCCATGGCCGCGGCGGTGTGGCGTTGGCGCTTGCGCATAAGAACTACGACCAGCTCATGGCCACACACCCGTATCCAGAGCTCGCATCCACAACAGAAAGGCAACCCGCATGACCACCGAAATCGCCACCACAGACACAGGGGCTGATGTCGTTTCGGCCACCGAGACCGCGCTCGTTATCGCCGACAACCAGATTGAGTTCACGCCGGCTCAGATCGCGGCGCTCAAGCAGCTCGGCGTCGATGATGCCCCGCGCGGGGATCTGGACGTGTTCTTTCACACCGCCAAGCGCACCGGCCTGGACCCCTTTAGCAAGCAGATCTACATGATCGGCCGCAACACCAAGGTCGGCGGTTACCGGGGCGAACCGGAGCGCTGGGAGACCAAGTACACGATCCAAACCGGCATCGAGGGATACCGCGTGGTCGGTCACCGCATCGCGCGCCGCGAGGCCATCGCCCGCCCCTTGGCCCGCCGCCTGTTCTGCGGACGTGACGGCATCTGGCGCGACGTTCTGATCGAGGACGGACCCCCGGTGGCCGCCAAGGCAGAAATCACCTGCGATGGCGTGCTCGTCGGGGAGGCGGTCGTCAAGTTCATCGAGTACGCGCAGACCACGCGGGCAGGCGAGCTGGCGGGCCAGTGGCGCGACAAGCCGACCGTGATGATCGGCAAGTGCGCCGAGGCCGCAGCGTGGCGCGCCGCCTTCCCGCAGGACTTCGCAGGCGTCTACGAGGCCGCCGAGTTCGACCGCCATCAAGTCATCGATGGCGAAGTTGAACCCGTCCGCGTCCGTGCCGAGCGTGCCGACCGTGGCGTCCAGGGTGTCGCCGCCGCACTCGGCATCAAGACCGAGACAGTCGACGCCGACACAGCTGCGCCCACCGAACCCACGCCCGAGGCGCCGGCCGTCGAGATGATCACTCCGGCCCAATCCAAAAAGCTGTACGCCCTACTGCGCGAGAACGGCCTCGAAGACAAAGAGGCCGCCCTGGATTGGATCTCGGCGGCGCTACAGCGTCCAGCCGACAACCCGGTTACCAGCACCAAGCACCTCACCAAAGACGATGCGTCGAAACTGATCGCCGCCCTCGAAAACCGTCCCGACGAAATACCCACCACAACAGAAGGGAATGAATAACCATGTCCGAGAACGAAACCGAGAAGGCCGAGGAAGGCACCGAGCTAGCGCCGGGCGACATCACCGAGTTCATCGTCGTCTTCACTCAACTCAACAAGGGCCGCACGCAGGTCGAAGCGACCAAGGCTCTGCATGAGGTCGTTGAGGCTGCGCTGGCCACCGGCAAGAAGAACGGCAGCCTGACGATCAAGATCAAGGTTGAGCCACTGGAATCCGGCGCGGTAAGTCTGATTCCGGATGTCGTGAGCAGCCCCGCCAAGGATCCGGCCGGAACGATCTTCTTCGCCGACGGCGAAGGCAGCCTGTCCCGCGATAACGCCGCCATGTACCACGGCCTCAAGTAACCCACCACCATTGAAGGAGTAATACCCATGTCCGACAACGCTATTGCACTGCCAAAGCACGACACCGATCTGATCGACGAACCCGATGCCGACACCGCGCTGTACCTCGTCACCGCCAACGGCGAGTCTGGCCTCCAGGCCGAGGTTGTCGACATCCGCGGCAAGGTGCCTGCCGCCTTCCCGCCGCGCGCACCCGAGCGCCGCACCGTCACCGACACCGCCTCATTCCTGGCCGAGGTCGGCCGTCGCCCGCTGCTCCAAGGGCTCTCGACCGTCTGGGGCAACCGCGACAAGGGCCAAGTCAGCGTCATCTACAACGAGCTGCCCGCCGACGCGACCGCCGATTACACCCGCCGCAGCGATGCGCTCACCTTGCAGTTCGTCGCCGACCCCGACTGGGCCACCCTGTTCAACGCCGCCGACGGCAGGTTCCACAGCCAGCTGGAGTTCGGCGATCTGATCGAGCAGGCCGGGCATCTGATCACCAGCCATCCGGCCGCCGATGTCATGGAGATCGTCGACAGTATCCGGGCATCGAGTAAGGGGTCGTTTCAGTCTCAGATCAAGCGCGACACCGGAAGCGTGAACCTGACCTACAGCGAGGAAGTATCGGCCAAGGCGGGCACCGCGACGCGGCAACTGGAGGTGCCGCGCGAAATCACGCTGGCAGCGCGGCCCTTCGAGGACTATCCGCTCATTGAGATCAGGTGCTGGCTGCGGATCAACGTCTCGCAGGGACAGCTGGGCCTCGGACTATTCCCGCAGCCATACCAGCACCTGGTGCGCGACGCCTGGACGCACAAGACCGGCGAGCTGGCCGAGGCCCTCAAGGTGCCGGTGTACGCCGCGAACCTGGGCAAGTAGAGGAGACCTGATGTCCCGCAACCTCATCGTCGTAGACCTGGCGTGCGGATTCTGCGCCAGTCCCACCAAGGGCGGGAATAGGTTCTGCAGCAAGGCCTGCGCGGCACGGCACATGACCAAGGTAAGGAGGGCTGATCCTGACACACTGCGCCGTGTCGCGGCTGACCGCCGCAGCTATAGCGGTGCGGACAATCCAAACTATCGCGGTGGCAAGAGTTCTCACCCGCTGTACTACACCTATCGCGACATGGTCGCCAGGTGCACGCGGCCCACACATCACCGTTGGGCCAGCTATGGCGGGCGGGGCATCACCGTCTGCGACAGATGGCGCAGCGACTTCTGGACTTTCGTGCACGACATGGGCGAACGGCCACCCGGCCTCTCGCTCGACCGGATTAATAACGACGGACCGTACTCGCCAGATAACTGCCGGTGGGCCACGAATTCGCAGCAATCCAAGAATCGCCGAGCCAGCGCGTACGCCGGTAACCGCAACCGCGCCAAGGCTGGGAGCTTGGCATGAGTCGTCAGCTTGTGGTGTGCGACATCGAAACCACCGGCCTCGGTCCGCAGTGCGCGCCGATTGAGGTTGCGGCCATCAACGTCGACACCGGCCAAACACTGGCATTCGTCCCGTACATAGACTTCAAGGACTACGCCGTCGCGATCGAACCCGGAGCATTCAAGACAAACCGATACTTCGAACGCGGCGTATACGAGGCGATGCTCACCCCCGAGGAGACCGGCAAGCATTGGGGGCAATTCGAGGACATGCTGCGCGGCAACACATTCGCAGGCTGCAACCCGGCCTTCGACGCCCGAGTCGCCGCCAGGGCATGCGCACCGTCATGGCACTACCGGCTCGCCGACCTGGCCGCCTACGCGGCCCCGGCGCTCGGGCGTGACCCGTCCGGGTTGCCGGGACTGGCCGACGTACTTACCGCGCTCAACGTCGAGAACCGTTGCCCGCATTCGGCGCTCGGTGACGCCGAGGCCACAGCCAAGGCGTTCGTGAAGCTGCGCGACTTCTACGCGGATATGACCCTATGAGCGCCCCGACAATCGCCCGCTACATCGACGCCACCCCCGTGCGCCAGCACCTGGAGAAGCTGCTGGCGATCGGCTGGACCATCAACGCCGTCGCGGACGCCAACGGCAGCCCTGGAAGGTTGAATGCTTCGTTGCGCCGGATCCTTCGCGGTCAACAGCGCACATGCGCCCCGCTCACACGCGACCTCGTGATGTGGATGGACCCGGAGTTGCCGCCGGAGACCGGAAAGCCGTTCGCACGCAAATGGTCCGAGTACCAGTTCATCGGCGTACCCGACCACGAGGCCGCCCGCCGCATGGGCATCACCTACGTGTCCATGGTCGAGATGTTGACTCGCAACGGATTCGGCCGTTCAGAACTCCTGATCGAGTTGGCCCGCGAGGAACGCGAGAAAGCGAAGACCGCCGCGTGACACTGACCGATGATCAGCGCTGGCTGTTGCGGATGGTGGGCGGGTGGGCCATGCGGGACTGTCTCATCGGCCCCGAGGGCGTCGCGCATCTGATGCAGTCCTGCTACGGCGGCACCCGTGGCCTAAGCGATGAATACCCTCCTCACCTCAAGGGATTTGAGTGCGGACACGGCAAAATCGTGTCCAGGGGCATCCCCGTCGTCACCGTGACCACCGCCCAGCTGAACAAGTACGCGCGTTCCCTGCCGGCCGATCTGATCGCCGAGATGCGCGAGTGCGCCACCGCCGCTCAGCGCAATAACTTACTTCGTCACCAGTTCTGCCACTGCGGGAGCGACCCGTGCGGGTACGCCTACATGGGCGATCGCATCTGCCCGCCGACCGAGCAACAAGAGCTCGACGCCCGCACCGAGTACTGGCGCTGCAACGACTGGACCGAGGATCTGCTCGACCGCGCCTTCGGGTTCACCACCGAAGTTGAGCCGGTCGGACAGCTGGAGTTGTTCGAGGTGCCCGCATGAAGCATGCGTTCTGCGACCGATGCGTGCGCTACTGCGTCGTGCGCAATCATCGGGACTGCATGTGCCACGACTGCGAGTGCGGCATGAATTCCATAGCGGCAATGCTCAATCCGCGTTGGGCACGCCCGATGACGAGCGCCGAGGTCCGACTCGCATATGCCTGGCTGATGATCGAGAAGGGCGCAGCATGAGCATGCCCGCGCCGGTCGAGACTCCCGAGCCGATCTACCGCTACTACGCACCACAGCGCGAGAAGTGCCACGGCGGCTGTGGGATTCAGATTCAGCCAGGCGACCTCGTTACCCGACGAGGCGCTGAATTCCGTTGCAACACATGTGCAGAAAGGTGGAGGAAATGATGGGTGACGACCAAGACGACGAGTTCGTGCTGTGCCGATGCTTCGGTGAGCTCACCCCGGCCGACAAGGCGCGGCGCCTCGGCTGCGACCAGCGCGGCGGATGCCCCGAGCTGCGCGACGCGATGGAGTTCTGATGAATTGGCCCGCATTCGCCCTCACGCTCACCGTGATCGCCACATGGCTGTCCTGGCATGCGTTCGTACAAGCACTTCGATACAGCTGGGCTGAGATCGTCTGGCTCGTCACTACCCATGCGCTCGTGCTTGTGGATGCCGCGCTAGTGGGGCTGGTCATTCAATGACCCGCACCCGTGAGAGCTCAGCCGCCTACCGCGACGGCCGGTGCATCGACTGCCTGACCAAGCCGCACAGCCCCGGTCGGCCGCGGTGCGACGAATGCCATACGAAATACAGAAGGGGTGAGTGATGGGCGACAAGACCGGCATCGAATGGACAGATGCGACCTGGAATCCAGTTACAGGCTGCGACAAGGTATCTCCCGGCTGCGATCACTGCTACGCCGAAACATTCGCCGAACGCTGGCGCGGAACCGAGGGCCACTACTTCGCCACCGGGTTCGACGTGCAGCTGCGACCCGACAAGCTCGACTTGCCGCTGCGCTGGACCAAACCGCGCAAGGTGTTCGTTAACTCGATGTCAGACCTGTTCCACGACAGGGTTCCTGACGAGTATGTCGCGTCCGTTTGGGCGATAATGGCGCTCGCGCCGCACCACACGTTCCAGCTGCTCACCAAGCGTCACGGACGCATGCACTCACTCGTAGGATCGTCGAGATTTGCAGGCCTGGTGTACATGGCCATCAACTCGATGCTGGACCACGGCAACCCGCTCCGTATCAACGACATTGCGATCATGGCCGCACTCGACGGTTTCGCACGTGGGCAGTTCAAGGTGCTGGACAACGTGCAACTGATTGTGAGCGTCGAAGACCAGAAACGGGCGGAGCTGCGTATCCCCGTGCTGCTAGATACCCCAGCAGCAGTGCGCGGAATTAGCGGCGAGCCTTTGCTCGGACCGGTTGTAATGAAACAGCATTGGCTACATCCGGTCATGCGTGAGCCGTCCCCAGAGAACAACGCGATCGGTCGTCGCATCGGCAAGTCCAACGGCGTCGGTTTCATCGACTGGGTGATCGTCGGCGGCGAGTCTGGGCCCGGCGCAAGGCCGATGCATCCCGACTGGGTGCGGTCGCTGCGCGATCAGTGCGTGGCGGCTGACGTGCCGTTCCTGTTCAAGCAGTGGGGCGAGCACGAGCCGACCAGCCGTGGCATACGCGGATACTCCACCACCGCAGACCGATTCGTGTACACGGACGGCAGTGGATCTATTGCCCTCGCGGATGCGGCCAGCGAGCACAAGGAATCGGGTGCCACCATGCAGCGCGTCGGCAAGAAGCGCGCCGGCCGCGAGCTGGACGGGCGCACATGGGACCAGTATCCAGAGGCGGTGACCAATGCCTGACCGCATTGACTGTATCGCCGCGATCTTGCGCTGCGCTGGCGTTCTACTCCCGAACGACTACACGCCGACATGGGATTACGAACACGCGATTGACGAGCTCGCCGCCAAGATCGACACCGAACTGCATCCCCGCATCGAAACCCCCTCGCAGCTGGACTCGCTGCCGTCCTGCACCGTCATACAACGAGATGCGCCGCGCAGCTTGCCGCTCTGGAAGGCCGACCACTTCTGGTGCCTGGGCGAGCGATTGCTAACCGACCGCGCCGAGGTGAAGTCGCAGCTCCCAGCTCGCGTGCTCTACACCCCGGGAGACGACCATGCCTGAGCGTATCCAGTTGCGGCGCACGAAGGGCTGGCGCAAGCCCGAAGGCGCCGTGACCGTCACGCGTGGAACCGACTGGGGCAACCCATTCCGCGTCGGCGACCAGTTCAGGATCGAGGCGCAGGGCACCCCGTTCTCGCCGGGCCAGTGGTACGCGTACGGCCACGACATCACGCCCGAGATCGCCGTGCTGTTGTTCCGTATCTGGGTGATCGGACGACCCGGGCTCATTGAGCAGATTCGGGTGGAGCTTGGTGGCCGCGACCTCGCGTGCTGGTGCTCGCCGGATTCGCCGTGTCATGCCGACGTGTTACTGGAGCTTGCCAACCGATGAAGCAACCCCCCGAGCCCCTGGTCGTCGTGTGGCGCAACCGGATACCGCACCGCTGCGCGCTCATCTATTGGGGTCGCCGGTGGACGTCCATCGGGCGGATGTGTCGCCTAATGCCAACGTGGAGTGCACATGCGCCTGTCAACGGTGCTGAGTACACCTGCATCCGTCGCAACGGCTGGAGTGCGATCGCCATGTACAACGCGGACGGTTCGCCACTGATGTTCGGTGCGAAGACGAACGACCCCGAGATCTCGATCGACGACTGGCCGATGCCATGACCCGCACCCGTGAGAGCTCAGCCGCCTACCGCGCCGGTCTGTGCATCGACTGCCTGACCAAGCCGCACAGCCCCGGTCGGCCGCGGTGCGACGAATGCCATACGAAGTATCGGAGGGGTGCGTGATGTCAAGCGAACTGACCGATTTCGCACCCGTACGGCGCGTCATCCCAAGGAATCCATTTCTGAGCGACAGTAGGCGGAGCGGTCCGAAATTGAGGTGAGAAAGGGCATCTGCGGTGTCCCAGGCTGGGTACATGCACGAAATCGTGAATCAGGAGAGGTAATGCGTATCCGTTCCATCAAGCCCGAGTTCTGGCGCTCACAGGACATCAGCGCTATCGAGGACTGGGCCACGCGGCTGTTGTTCATCGGCTTGTGGTCGTACGTCGACGACAACGGGGTCGGTGTCGATCGGGTGTCGAACATCGCCGCGGACTTGTTCGCCGACGACTTGGAGCGAGACCCTAGCGAGACATTCGCGAGGGTTTCGCGAGGGTTGCAGCAACTTGCCGAACGGTTTTCCATTGTTCGTTATGAGGTCGCCGGGCGGTCATTTCTGTTCGTCAACGGGTGGGCGGAGCATCAACGCATCGATCACCCGAATGTTCCTCGGTATCCGTTGCCTGACGGCACGATTGCCCATCCGACCAGCGAAAAGCCTTCCCGTTCGCGAAGTTCGGCGAAATCCTCGCGAAAGTCTCGCGAGACCCTAGCGCCTGGAACAGGGGAACAGGGGAACAGGGGAACAGAACAAAAGAGAGAGAACGCGCGCGAGCGCGACGCCGATCCGCTCACGCCCGTCGAGCCGATCGCCCCACCGCTGTCGGTGATCCCGGACGACTGGGAGCCGAACCTGGTTCACCGATCCAAAGCCAAGGCGCTCGGCATCACCGATCTCGACGGCGCCGCCGAGTCGTTCCGGAACCACGCCCTGATGCAGGGCCGCATCGTGGCCAACTGGGACGCCGCGTTCGCATCCTGGCTCGCATCGCCGAAAACCGCGGCTGCCGAACGAGACCGCAAGGCGGCCAACGGTCCCGCCCAGTCGACCTCCGACCTGCGCGTTGCCCAAGCCCAAGCACTCAAGTCGAACGGTCGATTGGAGCTGGAATGACCCGCGACGAGGTGATCGACGTGCTGACCGCCGTCGTGGCCGCAGACCGGCGCACGGTGGGCAAGGCCGATGTCGACGTGTGGCAGGCCGTGATTGGCGATCTGCCGTTCGACATGGCGGTCAACGCCGTGCGAGATCACCTGCGCGAGTGCCCGGATGTCTGGCTGCAGCCCGGCCACATCTACGCCCGCGTCAAGGCCAAGCGCCGCGACGAGCTCGCCCGCGAAAGTGCCGACGACCGCCGGGCCCGCGAGGACCAGCGCGACCTCGCCCTGGAAGCACGCAACCGTGAGCGGCTCGGCGAGCTCGTCGAAGCCGTTGGCAAGCCCCTGCGCCAGTTCGTCCGTCCGAGTGTGGGATCCGGCCCGGCGCACCCCGAGATGGCCATCAGGTGCCCGTGGGTGTCGTGTCGTGCGAAGGCTGGCCACCCGTGCGTCAACCACGACGGCAAGCCCCTCAAGGGCGGCGCGTTCCACCCCTCACGAACCGAGGCTGTAGAGCCCGCAGAACATCCACCCCTTACCGGATAGTCACCAACCCCCCGAACGCCCACCAGCGTTCACCACAGCCCCAGGAATCGATATGCGAACGGAGACACGATGACCCAGAAAGCAAGCCCCGAGTGGTTCACCTGCCCCGGACTGACGGACGGCGACCGCGTGGCCGTGCAGCTCGACGACGGCACGCTGGCCGAGGGCTACTGGTACGACGACGCGGTGCACGACGAGCCGCGAGCTGGCAGGTCGGCCAACCCACACTTCGGACGCGGCGACAGCACCGAGCCCTGGCGCATCGAGTTCGCCAGGGCGTTCTGGCCGAACCGTCCACCGGCGCCGTGGCGGATCCGCAAGCGCGATGGGGAGTGGCGCATCGAGAAGCGTCAGACGCACGGATATGAGACCTGGTGCCGATTCGACACCAGCACCGAAGCGTTCGCGGCATTCGCGGCCGGGTGTGTGCGATGAACACTCTGGTAATCCTTTGGCACGAACTGGTTCTCCGTCACGGAGCGATATGGGTCGAGTTCGGGAAGTCGAACACCTCCAGAAGGCACGGTGTTGTCGTCGAATGCCCCTGCGGTAAGCGCTGGCTGGCCCGCGCACCGTGGTTTAGGTCGGGCGGTGCGCGTTGAGGCACGGCGACGCTGACCGGATGGTGCAGATGTGTGTGCACCTCGGTATGCCGCTACAGCCCTGGCAGCGCCGCCTACTCCAGCAGATCGAACAGATCGATATCGATGTCCAATTCACCGAAATGGTAAGGGGATTCAACCGTTGACCAAGTGCAAGCGTTGTGAGCGCGCAACCGATCTGTTTGTATGCAAGGCCTGCATATCGGAGCTGCGCAAGCGGCTGGCCGACCTGCCATGGTGGCTCGATCGACTCACGGAGACCGCCGTCGGGCAGGCGAACCTTGGGGATGGGGCCCGCAAGGGCGAGGGTCGGGACGTGCTGCATGGCGACGACACGCTCGTGAGCCACGTCGAGCCGTTTCCGCGCGACAAGGACACCACCCCAACTCCGAGGGACCACCGGGACCGGCACCAGGCCGCACTCTGGCATGCCCTGGCGCTCGGCCGCGTCAACGGACGCGCCAGCGACGAGCTGGACAGGATCGGCAACGCGTTGTCGACCACGATCCGAGACATGTGCGAAACACGCGGGATCGAGGTGCCCGAGTTCCGCACGAGGCCAACGCCGTTGCCAATCGGCGAGCTGGAGAGCACGCCGCCGGTTGAGTTCAACGTCGATTCCGCGCCGCCCGCCCGGGCCGGCGCATGTCGGCGTTGCTTCGTGACACTGCCGACCTCGGTGTCAGGGCCCTTGTGTGACGACTGCGACGGCGCCCCGGAGCTGCAGACGCCGGACGAAGCCCCCGCGGCCAAGCTGCGCGTGACCTACGCCGGAAGGCGCGGAGAGGACACACTCTCGATCGCGACGACCGCGCGAATGGCCAAGTGGCTGTACAACCACGCCGCCGATATTGCCCTGCAGGAGAACGGCGCCGAGATCTGCGACGAGATCGAGCACGTGTACCGAGCTGCGGCCCGGGTGGTCAACCGGCCACCAGAGCCAATGACCCTGGGGCCGTGTATCACCGACCCGGCGCCCGGCAAGGTGCTAAAGGAGCGAGCCGAGAAGGGCGACAGCACGACCCGGTGCGGGTATGCACTCATGGCGCCAAGTCACAGCGGCACGATCGTGTGCCCGCAATGCGACACCGCGCATGTCGTGGCCGATGTGCTGGCCCGCAACCTCGGCGAGCTCGACGATCGCAATGCCACCGTGCGCGAGCTCGTCGACGTGGTGCTGCCTCGCCTCGACGAGCACGTGCCGCAGCGGACGATCGAACGCTGGATACAGAACGGGCAGGTGCCGGTCCGCGGATACGACGCCCACGGTCACCAGATGGTTCGCATAGGCGACGTACGCACGGTGCGTGCCGAGCGGCCCCGCAACGCCAGGGAGCGTGGGTGAACTGAAGAAGTCGAAGTGTCGGACCCAACCCGCATACTTCGGCCAAGCGCACTCCAACACCGTTAGGAGGACGCATAACCCACGGGAGCACGCATGGAGTTACCGGCCAATTCAATCGACAGTGCAGGAAAAGGCCCCCACTCGCCACTGGAGCGATTCATGCTCAGCGTCCGAAGCTTGGTAGACACAGCTAAGACCTACTACCGGTGGCAGAAGGAGGTCGGCGATCACCTGAGGGCACAAGGCCAGGCCGCCAAGTTCTACCGTGCTTTACCGCTGCTTTTATTTAGCTATTTACTTTTGATCGCCTCGCCCTGGATGCTAAACGTGACCGCGATGAAGATTGCCGAACTTGAGGTGATTCACATTCCTCGTCTGTTCGCGCGGGTTAGTGGCGACCTGGCATTCTATCCGAATGGTTATTCCTTACTGGGGGCGATAATATATCTGCCAGTTCTCGTAGTATTCGCGCGGAAGAAAATCTCACCGCATATCCGAGATTCATCTGGCTGGCGCAAAGCGGGGTATTGCATAGCCCTGCTTCTTTACACCGTATGGTCCGCCCTACTGCTATTCGCCGTCGCACGAATGGGGCTGCTGTTCGGCATCCAGTTCATGCTATCCACAGTACTTTGGATACTGATACTGTGCTTCTGGCTCACTCAGATCGGAATATACTTACTCACATTCACTACATGGTTCTGGATTATGAAGATTGTTTCAATCTATAAACCATGGCTTGGCCTAGCAATAACTGGGCTGGCTTTCTATTATGGTGTGAACATAGCCCGCTTTCTCGCGGATGCTTCAAAGTTTGCATACCCCGCCAATCTCCACCACCTGTTCGGTGTTATTAGCGTCAGTGTGGTAGCTATCCAGTGGTATGCGACTGTCTGTAATTCCGTGGCCACGGCTATACCGTGGATTGTTAAATTCCGCATTGTTCTAGGGCTGCGGCGCGAGGGAGATTCATTCCGTGAAGGCTCCTACTACCAGCGATGGTGCAACCAGGACCGGGACGAGTGGCCAACGGTTCGACAGGCTGTTATCGATGGGTGGAGGACGCGAGGCGAAAAATCAGACTCCAACCTCTGGCAGGTGACCCGTGAGGCATTTCGGGAGGTATTCCACTAAACGTGCATCAGGGCGATTTCGGCCCCCTGGCGTAGAACCAGCCCCATGGACGCGCGCAAGGCCATCGGCGAGATCATCGAGAGGCATCCCGAACCTGTTCAGCCTCACGCGCAAGGTGACCGTCGGTGCCGAATGTCGGCAACCTGCGCCTGCGCGTAGACGATGGTCGCGATCTAGCCTTGTCCGTGTACCGATCACCGCGCGACCGTGGGCTGACGGCGAAGTGCGTATCTTCGCCACGGGGCGACGAGGTGGCCATAGCCAACGTCCCGTCCATCCTTCCCATGCAGGATGCCCCCGCCCTAGCCTCGGCGCTCGCGGCCGCACACACTGCATGGCAGCGCAACAAGCGCGGTGATGCTCACTGATTACGGGGCGTTAGCTTGTTCGATTTGGTTCGGTTGCAGCGCCAGCACAGCGTCTGCAGGTTCTCCACGGCTGTCATGCCGCCCTTGGATACCGGAATGATGTGGTCCACCTCAAGAAGGAGGTGCGGCTCAGCGGCGAGGGACACCGAACAAGATTGGCACGTGTAGTTGTCTCGGGACTTGATGGTTGCGCGCAGTCTGGAGGTCATCATGGCGCGCTGCCCGGCGACGCTCTTTCGCCATCGGATCTTCTGCGAAAGGGTTTCTACGAGCACGTCGATCGTTGGGGCATTCAACGTGATGGTGGCTCGCTGAGAGCTATTTCCGCCCGCGCTGACGTACTCAAAAATGTACACGGGGTACGGAACGGTAATCGTTGACAGGTTCACCCCCACATGCCGCATGAACGCATCCTTGTAGAGCCAGAGAATAAACGCCGGCGGGTTGATCGATTCGGTGATGACCTGCTCGCGCTGTTGAAGGTTGGCGAGGGCGGCTTCGAGTCGGGTGATGCTATTACCTAGATCTTCGGCCTGGGCGAGTTGGGTCTCATTTGGCTTGATGTTGAAGTACTTCATCAAGTACTTGAGGGGGTCGGCGCTAGCGTTGCGCACGACTTGCAGCGAGCAGTTGTGCACGTTAGGTGCTTGATAGCTCGCCATATTTCGGTCGCGGTGGTAGTTCCAATGGCTAGTGTTCTGGAACGATGCGAGGTGCGCATGCATGCCCGTGGGCGAGAAGCCGAGTTGGAATAATCCCTTGCTGCGAATTTCCTGGGTGTAGGCGGCAAGTTCGTTGTGCTCTGCGACGAATGTCGCGATGTTGTTCTTGTGCGCCAAGAACTCTGGGCTACGGAAGTACACCTCTCTGAGGATGAACGTAACAGCCCAGAACAAGCCGAATGCCCCCACGAGGACAGCGGCAATCGTAATAATGGCATCCATACCCGTCCGCGATCCTCACATGCGTTCCGTTGAACGCTTGGAACTGTAGCGACGCACGGCGCTAATTTCCGGGCCTTCCTGAAATCAAGCTTTTGATCAGGCCGGGAGTGCCGGCGGCCCAGCGCCTCGCGTGCGACACGCTGGGCCTTGGATAGCCCTCCCGACCTGCGCGTATGGCAAAATGGCGCTCAACATGTCGGTGGGACCACTATGTCCGCTGCATGAAAACCCCGGCCTAGCTGGGGTTTCTTCGTTGTACGGGGTGGCCTCGCTAGCCCTTTGACCGGCGCGGGTCATTCCCCGGCGGCACGGTGTTCTTCTCGCGGACCTTGCCCTTCTTGTCGTGGATCAAAAGCTCGCCGCCACCGAGGTTCCCGACAATCTCCTTGGCGCGTTTCTCCGCGTCGACCTGACGGTCGAAATGTCCGCTGGACCTCTCCGCGTCGGCCTTCTTGACATCCCAGCCGCCATCCGGGTTGGGCACGACATGTCGATCGTTTGGATTGCTCACCGCACGGCCTCCCTCTGCTGATCTTGATCGGTGAGCGGAGCGTACGCAGGCGGGCTGCCACGTCGAGGCGAATTCGCACAACCAAATGCGCACGTTCCGCCGTGCGTGCTCCGACAGCCCGGGAGATCACCATGAAACGCACCATTGCCCGCGCACTGCGCAGGCTTGCCGACAAGCTTGATCCGGCAGGCCAGCGCACCAGCGTCACGAACATCACCGTCAACAGCACTCACTGCACCATCGATGACGCAGAGCGCCGCCTAAGGGATGCGTACGCGAGGATGTCCGCCGCAGGGAAGGCTGACGGCGAACAGCTCTCGCGGCGCATGCGGGATCTCTGATGACCAACCAGCTGTTGGTGGATCTGCTCACCCGCACGTTGGCATCCGGTGCACTACCGCATCCCGGCGATGCGAATTCGGGCCCGCGGACTATCCCAATTCCCGGGTTCCGCACAACCGGGATGTCCGATGAGCAAGCCGAGGAAATGGTCGGCCAGGCCGCCAAGATGTGGGCCGAGGCACTGGAGTCGGTCATCACCGCCGAGTTCGTGACGCTCACGAAAGCCGATGCGGCGCAGCTGCGCCAGGACGCCGCAGAAGCGCCGGACGGCACACGCATCGTCACGCTGTGGGACCGCGCCGACCATCAGCGCACCAATCCCCTGCTGGTGCTCACCGTCGGCAAGACCAATGACGTGACGATCGATGCCCGCCTTCTGAGAAAGATTGCAGCCCCATGAGTCATATCAAGATCACCGTTGACGGCAAGACCCTGATGGACGCCGACCCTGGCACCTGGCGCGCGACGCCGCCCAACCTCCCCGACCTCAAGCGTCAATCAGGCGGGCAGGGTTGGGGTCTGGCTGTCATGGCCACCCTTGCCCAGACGGCGACGCTCGCCGGGCTGGGACAGCCCACCGGCAACACCACGATGACCATCACCACCCACGCCAAGGGTTGGACGCTCGATGTCGAGCAGGACGGCAGCGAGCCATCCGTCGTACCCGCGCAGGTCATGCCATCGCCGACCGCCCCGCCTGCCCGCGCCGAGGCCGACACAAGCCCCGGGCGCCAAGGGTTCTCGCCGGATGTGCTGACCATGGATGAGCCCTATGTCGCCGAGGCCCGGCCGTAAGGCCAGCACCACCGATCGCGGTCTGGGCTGGAAACACCAACAGCACGCCGAGGGCCTGCTACGTCGCCACGTCGACGGCACGCTGTGCTGGTGGTGCGCACTGCCCATGTTCAAAGCGCCCTTGCTGGAACGCAACTGGGACCGCAAGCAGCTGGCCGCTGACCATAGCCAGGCTCGGGCATTCGGTGGGCAACGCGCCGATCGGCTGCTGCACGGCGTATGCAACAGCCAACGCCAAGACGGCCGCCACGACGCCCACCGGCCCGCGGTACTCGACGTTCACCCCTCGCAGTGGTCGACAGCCCTTGCGACACTGGGCATCACCACCGCCGCGGCCATCGTCACTGCCGACAACCTGGCGATGGACTGGTGACCCTGTATCTGGTGACTGGCCCGCCGGCGGCCGGCAAGTCCACCTGGGTGCGCCAGAACGCCCGCCACGGCGACATCACCATCGACTACGACGCCATCGCTTCGGTGCTCACCCCGGCGGGCGGCGACCCGCACGACCCGCCGCAGCACATCCGCGCGGTCACCAAGGCCGCACGGCTAGCCGCGATCGACACCGCGCTAATGCTGGCCGATCAGTGCGACGTGTACCTGATCCATTCGATGCCCGGCGAGGGCCTGCTCGCGCGCTACCGGGCTGCTGGCGCGCAGGTCATCACCATCGATCCAGGTCAGGGCGTGGTCATGGCCCGGTGCAAGGCCGAGCGACCCTGGCGCATGGCGCAGGCAGCAAAACACTGGTACGCCGAGCAGTCCCACAGCAAACATACCGACCCTGCCAGCAAACATGATGGAGGTGTGATGTCGTGGTGATGGCCAGCCGAAAGGCTGAAAACGTACTGACCTGCACCGATACACACGCCCCGAAGGGTCATAACCGCAGGTCAGGGCCCCTCCCCCCGAAAATGTCCGGGTGGGGGGCCTTCCTGACCCCCGGAGGCTCCCGTCAGGTTTTTTTTGAACGCGGCGCGCGATGACCGTGACAGCCAAGCCAGCGAAGGCCACCGCGAAGTCAGCAAAGTCTCCAGCTAAACGGGCAACGTGTCGGCCACCGGTCCCGCAGAAGACCGTCGGGCAGCGGCTCATCGAGGAACTCTCGCAAGACGACGACCCGTAC
Source organism: Mycobacteroides immunogenum (assembly GCF_001605725.1). NCBI lineage: Bacteria > Bacillati > Actinomycetota > Actinomycetes > Mycobacteriales > Mycobacteriaceae > Mycobacteroides > Mycobacteroides immunogenum. The sequence goes on along the minus strand of NZ_CP011530.1, from coordinate 3,834,132 downwards.
CCGCTACAGCTCATCATTGAGCAGGCCGGGTACGCCGCCGACTACCTGGCCCGGCTCAACGCCCTGCTGGACGGCGACCGGGAGGCCTGGCTACAGCTCAAGATCGGCGCTAAGACCGTCGAGGTTGTGGTGAACAACGTGCTGGTGCAACAGCGCCAGCAGGCCGAGCAGATGCGCAAGCTGATCACCGAGGTCTATCGTCAGCGCGCCGCGCTGCCGGCTGATCCTGATGATGACGACGTGCTTGCCGGTATCTGACCCGGCGGCGCGCCAGTGGCCAGAGTTCATCGGCTTGTGGCCACGCCTGAAGGGCAGTCAGACACCACGTTTCGAGTCCCGCCACCCTGGCGATGAGTCGTGGGGTGATCGCGCGGCGCGCTTGGGGTCGCGGATCGGTGTGCGCTGCATGCCCTGGCAGTGGCTCACCTTGCGTGCGGTGCTCTCGCTGCAGGAGCCCAACGAGTGGGGCGATCGGGTCTGGACGCACCGCGATGTGTGCATCGAGTGCCCGCGCCAGAACGGCAAGACCCTGATTGTGGTGCTACGCATCATCTTCGGAATGCTGGTGCTGGGGGAGAAGATCGCCTACACCGCCCAGGAGTGGGAGACGGCCAAGGATGTGTTTGGCCGATGCGTCGATGTCATCGAGCGCATCCCGTCTTTGAAGAAGCGTCTGCGATCCGAGCCAACCTCGGCCGGCAACCGCGGCCTGATCAAGCTCGGCAACGGCGAAGCCAAGTTCGGGCCGCGCACCGCCAAGTTCGGGCGCGGCCTGACCGAGGTGGATCTGCTGATCCTCGATGAGGCCTACGACCTCACCGCCCAAGCCGAGGCCAGCTTGACCGGCGCGACCCGCGCCTCGACCAAGTCGACCGGCCCGCAGATCTGGTATGTCTCAACGCCTCCGGTGGCCGCGGTGCACCCGAACTGCCAGATCCTCACCGGGATGCACAACCTGGGGCACAAGCGGTCCCCGGATCTGTACTACGCCCTGTATGCGGTACCGGAGGGCACCGAGCTCGGCGATATCGACGCCTACCGCCTGGCACACCCGTCTTTGGGCGTTGTGGGTGATGAGCAGGAGCTGGAAGCCAAGCGGCGCAAGGCCCGTACCGCCGAACAGCGGGCGATCTTCACCGCCGACTACCTCGGGATTGGCGACTATCCGCCCGATGGGGACGAGGTCGGCTCGCCGATTCCGAACTGGAGCGACATGGCGAACGCCGAGGCCAAGCTCACGGGGGCACGCACCATCGCGGTGCGGCGGTCCTGGAATCGTCAGGTGTGGTCGATCAGCGCCGCGCAGATGGCCCAGGACGGCAATATCCACGTCGAGGTGGCACCGCTGCGCACCGGGACCCATTCGCAGATCGCCGAATATCTGGTCGCCAAGGTCACCGCGTGGAACCCGGTAGCGCTGGTGATCGACCGTAAGAACACCGCGCAGGTACTTGAGCCGCTGCTCATCGCGGCCGGTATCGAACCGCTGATGATCGGCACGTCCGAGATCGCCCAGTCCTGCAGCGGTTTTCTGGCCGACGCCGATGCCGTCAGGTTGTCGCACAGCGATCAAGCGGTACTCAACGACGAGGTGGCCACCGCCAGCATGCGCGAGCTGCCCGGCGGCGATTTCGTCTGGACCGAGGAACCGGGCGGTGCGGGCATGCCGCTGATGAACGTGTCCATGGCGCACTGGGCCCTACGTAAGTACGGAACCAAGGCACCCGCCAAGACCGTCGGTGCACGCACCGGGGCCACGCGAGAGCACCAATCACACCGGAATAGCGCCGATTTCGACGCGATGAGCGCCGCATTCTAGGAAAGGGGGCGAGCATGGCTGATCAGACAGCACCGAAGAAGACCGCCGCCCCGCGCTCTGAACAGGGTTACGTGCTGAGCTCGGCCGGCGCGACGGGCTGGGGTGGGCCTACCGACCAATTCGAGCAGACCACCGACCTGATCTGGCCGCTATCGGTGTGGACCTACACACGCATGGTCCGCGAGGACGCGCGAATTGCGTCGGTGCTGAGGGCGATTGGGCTGCCGATCCGGCGCACCGCGTGGCGCATCCGTCAAAACGGCGCCACCGATGAGGTCACCGAGTTCATCGCCCGCAATCTGGGCCTGCCCATCGAGGGCGCCACCGAGCAGGACGAACCCCAGGCGCGGACCCGTGGCCGGTTCTCCTGGGATAAACACCTACAGCAGGCCCTCATGGCATTGCGGTATGGGCATGCGGTGTTCGAGCAGGTCTACCGCCTCGACGGCGAAGGCGCAGGTGCCCGTGCGGTGCTGCGCAAGCTCGCCCCGCGCCCCCAGGCCACCATCGCCAAGTGGAACGTCGACCGCGACGGCGGCCTGGTCTCGATCGAACAACAGCCCTCCAGCGCGTTCACCGTGACCTCGCGCGGGTTGGCGATACCGGTTGGTGGACCGCTGGATTCGACTATTCCCGTCAACCGGCTCGTCGTGTATGCGCACGAACCCGATCCGGGGGTGTGGATCGGCAACAGCCTGCTACGGCCCGCCTACAAGCATTGGAAGCTCAAAGACGAGCTGATGCGCATCGAGGCCGCCGCTGCCCGACGCCACGGCATCGGCGTGCCGTGGATCAAGGGCAACGAAACCGATTCGCAAGACGACGACCGCATGGATGCGCTGCTGGACATAGCCTCGAAGTACAGCGGCGGCGAATCAGCCGGTCTGGCCCTGACCGAGGGCGAAGAGGCCGGCATCATGTCGCCGCAGGGCACCCCGATGGACCCGCGGCGTGCGATCGAGTACCACGACCACCAGATGGCCCTGGTTGCGTTGGCGCACTTCCTGAATCTGGATGGCAAGGGCGGCTCGTACGCGCTGGCCAGCGTGCAAGCCGACACGTTTGTGCAGTCCGTGCAGACCGTCGCCGACGACATCCGCGACACCGCGCAGGCGCATGTGGTCGAGGATCTGGTCGACCTCAATTTCGGCGAAGACGAACCAGCCCCGCTGCTGGTGTTCGACGAGATCGGGTCACGCCAGGACGCCACCGCCGCCGCGCTGCAAATGCTCGTCAACGCAGGACTACTGACGCCCGACCCGCGTCTTGAGGCCTTCATCCGCTCGGCCACGGGCCTGCCCGGGCCCGACCCCAACGCACCCGAGACCGACACGGACCCCGCCGCCGAACCGGGCGATGAGCCCGGCAGCGCCGCGGACAGCACGAACGGAGATCGCACACAGTGATGACCAGGAAGCCCAAGGCAGGCCAGCGCCCGCCCTGGTACAGCATCCGAGGCGCGGCCACCAGCGATGACGGACCGGCCGAGCTGCTGATCTACGACGAAATCGATTCGTGGTACGGCATTTCCGCCGAACAGTTCGTCCGCGACCTGGCCGGGATCGACAACGACGCCATCACGGTGCGCATCAACAGCCCCGGCGGCTCGGTGTTCGACGGCATCGCCATCCTCAACGCGCTTCGTGATCACCGGGCCACGGTGACCGTCGTGGTCGATAGCCTCGCGGCCTCGATCGCATCGGTGATCGCGATGGCAGGCGATGAGATCGTGATGAACCGGGGCAGCCAGATGATGGTGCACAACGCGTGGGCGGTGTGTGTCGGCGATGCCCGCGACATGGAGAAGAGTGCGGCGCGACTTGCCCAGCACAACAGCAACATTGCGCAGATCTACGCCGACCGCGCAGGCGGCACCGTGCAGGACTGGTTGGCGGTGATGGCCGAGGAAACCTGGCTGCTCGCCGACGAAGCGGTCGCGGCCGGTCTGGCCGATCGCGTCATCGAGCTCCCCGATCCTGATGCGAAGTCGGCTACCGCGCGCGCCTCGGTGTTCGATCTGTCGGCGTTCCGCTATGCCGGCCGCCAGTGCGCCCCCGTGCCACGAATACCGCTGGTGCACAACAAGACCCCTCAGCCCGAAGCGGGCGAGGTTCACAGAGGAAAGGAGCCACTTGTGGCAACCCTGAATGAGGGCCTCGCCAAGCTGCTCGGTATCGACGCCGACGCTTCTGACGAGACCATCCTGTCCGCCGCCGCCGAAGCGCTCGACGAGCGCGCCGACGACGGCCAGGAAAACCAGGAAACCCCGCCTGCCGCGCCGACTTTGGAGCAGGCCACCGCGTTGGTGACCAAGGCAGGTTTGACGGTGGTTGAGAAGGCGCAGTACGAGGCCACCGTCGCTGCCGCGCAGGCGGGCGCCGAGGCGCGGGCACAGCAGCTGCGCGAGGGCGACGAGCGCGTGGTCGATGCGGCCATCGCCGACGGCAAGATCGCCCCGGCACGCCGCGCCCACCACCTGCAGGCGCTGGCCGCTGACCGCGAGGGCCACGGCGCCGTGCTGGCCGCACTGGCACCCGGCCTGATCCCGTACGCCGAGGCAGGCCATTCCACACAGCCTGTCGATGGCCCGGTGCCCAACGATCTGAGCTGGTTTGACTCCGCGCCCGTCGCGCCGAGTTCGGAAGGAAAGGAATAGATCATGACCAACGACAACGTAGGCGTCTACGAGCCCGGCCGGGACATCACCGGCCGCGCAACAGCGGCCGTCACCGGTAAGCGGTTCCTCAAGATCAGCGGCAACCGCACCGCCACCGGAAACATCGCCGTGGCGCACGCGGACGCGGCGGGCCGGGTATGCGGGGTCTCCAAGTACGACACCGCCAGCGGCGACATCGTCGGTGTGGCACGCGGCAATTCGCGCGTCACCCACGTGACCGCGGACGGCGCTATCGCCGCCTTCGCGGAGATCGAAGTCGGCACCGCGGGCAAGGCCAAGACCAAAGCCAGCGGTATCGCCGTCGGCTACGCACTGACCGCGGCGGCCGATGGCGCCGACGCCGAAATCAGCCTCTACTAGGAAAGGGCTACCACCATGGCAACATCTCCCGTCGCGTACCCGCTGGGTGCGCCGGTCATCAACGACAACAAGATCTCGGTCGACCTGGCGTATAAGTCGCCGGGCCGGATCACCAAGCGGCTCTCGGATCTGACGCTGCAGAAGTTCATTGCCCCGGAGCTGTTTTCGTCCTCCGGGGCGAGCACCACGACCGGGGCGATCATCTACGACGTGATCCGGATCAACGAGCTGTACACCAAGAACGACGTGGAACAGCGCGGGCCGTCCGATGAGTACACGATCGTTCAGGGTGAGCGCTCCCAGCCCGAGGTCGCCAAGTCCGAGGACTGGGGTGGCAAGTTCTGGATGTCCGATGAGGCCATCCGGCGCAACGACACCGCGCAGATGGACCGCCTGACCACCCAGCTGGCCAATACCCTGGTACGCAAGATCAATCAGCGCACCGTGGCCGTGCTGGAGGCCGTGATCGCAAGCCTGGGTGGCGCTGGTGTGGTGCCCGGTCACGACTGGGGCAATGTCACCTTGTCCGGCAACACCCCGACGCCGAACAACGAACGCCCGTTCGCCGACATCATCGGGGCACAGCTGGCCGCCGATGTCGAAGAACTCGGCTACGTCTACAACGTGTGGGTGCTCAACCCCGTGCAGTACGCGGATCTGCGCATCGCCTACGGCCCCGAGCTTGACGCAGTGCTACGCGATGGCGATATCTCAACCTTCGTCTCCAATCGCGTGACACCCGGAACCGCCTATGCCGCAGTGCGTGGTGGTGTCGGGTTCCTGGACTACGAGCAGATGCTCTCCACCGAGACCTGGCGCACCCCGGAGAACAAGAAGAACTGGGTGCAGACCTCGGTGCTGCCCATCATGGGCGTCACCGATCCGTACGCCGTCAAGAAGGTCACCGGACTGGCGGGCTAGCCCCCGCCAGTTTTGGCTCAGCCCAACAGGTAAGGAGTTTGTTGACATGGCACAACATGTGGTGACGGCGGCGATGTGGGAGTACCGCACACCCGAGGGGAAACGCCGGCGCGCGTTTTTCGGCGATACCGTCGAGCTCACCGACCGGGAAGCCGAGCGCGGGTTCAGCGTGGGCGCGCTCGGCGTCGAGCTGCCGGCCGAATCGACCGATGACGACAGCGATCCGGCCGACGCGACCACCACCGGTGACGGCGAGGACGGCGCGGACGGTGGTGGGAGTGATGGTGGGGATGGCGATCCCGACCCCACCGCAGGCGCAGCCGGTGACCCGGTTGATGCCACCAGCACCGAGACCGGCACCGAGGGTGATGCACCGCGAAAGAGGCCGCTCAAGGCTGCGACCAAGCCCGTCCTGGTCGACTGGCTGATGGCCAACGGCACCTACGACCGCGGCGAGCTGGAGGATCAGGACAAGGACGACCTGTGGGCCTTGATCGAGGCCACGGACTAGCACCGTGGCCGAATTCCTTGACGTAGAGGCGTTCGCCGCCATGTATCAGCCGCTGACGGCTGCTGAGAAACTGGTGGCGGCGCCTCTACTGACGGTTGTCTCCGATTGGATCCGCGATAAGAAGCCCAACATTGCCGACGACGATCCGGCCGCCAAGATCGTCACCTTCGAAGTCACCCGAGAGGCGCTGATCTACGGCGAATTCGGCCCGGTGTCTTCATTCACCAAGACGGTCGCCCACCGCACCAAACAGGCCGCGATCGACCGCGAAGCCGTCGAGAAGTTCATCGCGCGCCGTCACTACCGCATGCTCGGTATCGCGGTACAGGCCAAGGCGCGCGGCCACTTCCCGAAGGGTGACTACTGATGGACACCCTGGGCGGGCAGCGGCTCGGCATCGTGTGGGATGTGCCGGTGCTCGACGGGCAGGGCAATCCGGTCCTCGATGAGTACCGCAAGCCGCAGACCGCCGAACACGTTGTGTGGGTGGATAACTGCCTATTCGAGGTGCAATCGACGTCTGAGGACAATCAGGCCATCACCACCACGACCAGCGAGCAAGCGTGGGCGTTCCTGCCGGTCATCGATGGCCATATCCCCGCCGTCGATGGCAGTGGCGCCGCCGCGCCGGTCGCCGTTGTCGATATCGGTTCGGCGCACCGGATTCGCCACCTGGGCCGCGATCACGGCATGGTCGGTGACGCGGTGCTCGAGTTCGACCTCGACGGCCGCGAAGATCACGTGTTCTGTATCTGTGAGCGCAGGGTCGGCTGATGGCCACGGAGCGCAGACCCAACCCGCTGGTGGCGTTGGGTGTGCCGCAGTCGGTGATCGACAAGGCGATCCACACCTCGGCGCAAGCCAAGGCCGAGAAGGCGCGCGTCGGCAAGCAGATGGCCGCACACGCCAAGTCCATCTCGCCGGCCGATCACGGCGACTACGGCGCGGCATGGAAAGTGCAGCAGGGCAAGGGCCGCGACGATGACACCAAGGTCGTCAACGACAACTTCAAAGCCCACTGGATTGAGGACGGCACCGGGGGCACCAGCCCGACACCGGAATTCGCCGTCGCGGCCAAGACCGCCATAGCGTTCGGCGGCACCGCCGCCGATGTCATCAATAGGCCCGAGCGATGAGCGTCGCGCTGCATGAGCAGATGCCCCCCAACGCGATCGTGATGATGCTCGCCCATCTGGCACCGCTGGGGCCGTGCGAGATGGAACGTAACCCCGACGATCCGCTGCCGTTTCGTCAGGTGAACATGATCGACGGCACCTACGACGCCAACCTGTTCTACTGCACCGCCGTCCTGTCGATCCACACCTTCGGTGCGACCATCACCGAAGCCCAACGCGAGGGCGCCAAGACCGACCAGCGCATCATGCTGCTCGGCAGCCAGATCGTGGATGTGCCCATGCCCGATGGCACCGTGGCCAACATCGACTACCTCGACTTCCAGCAGCTCTCAACGCTGCGCGAGTACAAGGCCGACAACGCATTTCGCCTCAAGGCGATCTGCGAACTCGGCCTGTCGTTCATCTAATCGTCGCGATCAACTGATCGCGTCGCGGCCTATGCCGCACCTCAATCGCCGGAACCCTTTCCGGTTCATCACCTCTGAAAGGAGAGCGTCACATGACGCAACCCACACCCGGCGTTGGCTGGAGCGACGGCGGATTCAGTGACACCGACAACCGGTTCGCCATCCGCGGCCCACTGGTAGCAGTGCTGATTCGCGACTACCGGGGTGCGCTGACGGACATCAGCCCCCACGTGTTCAATCCCCTGACCCCCGATGGCGGACTCCGCCCGGACCTGTTCGCGCAGCGCAAGATCGGCGGCAACTGGATCAACAACCCCGAGCCCAACGAGGGCTGGCTGTTCATGGGTGCCAACACCAAGACCGGCGGCCCCGAGCGCGAGCCGAACATCGACGTGAGTCCGCTGGAGATCCTGCAGTCGAACTACCCGATCGAAAAGGACATCACCAAGATCGAAAAGACGGTGAAGTTCACACCGATCGAATCGCTCAAGCCGCTGGTGAAGCGGGTGCGCAACAACCTGCCGCTACAGGACGACGACGGCAACCTGCTGGTCGAGGACGCCGGTCAGAAGGACTTCTTTGTCGGAACCCCGCTGGAAGCCGATTTCGTGCCCCGACAGCTGCTCTTGGTGCGCGCACGCTCGCGCGCGGGCGGCAAGCTGTACACCGTCGAGCCGATCCCGCTGTGCAAGCTCACCAAGATCGGCGCGGCCAAGATGGACAAGGAAGACCCCGACGCCGCCGAGCTGGAGTTCTCCCTGGAACCTGACCCGTTCTTCCTGATCCCCGACCCGCGCAACTCGGCCATCCTGATCCCCGGCCTGGATGGTGAATGGGTTGGCGGCAAGGGGTGGACCACGATCGGCGGCGTTCCCAAGGTGTCCAATACCGCGCCGACGGTCACCGCCGGTGCCGCCGGTAAGGCCTCGATCGTGCTCGCCGATCCCACCGGCGCCGGTGATCCGTTCACCATCGAGGCCGAAAGCACCGTCGATGACGGGACGACCTGGCTGGAGGCCGTACTGGACAACCCGGGTGCTGTCGCCTCGGCGGGCGGCAACACCACGGTCAAGGTCAAGTCCGTGGCAGCCGGTGCGACCAAGTTCCGCGTGAAGGTGACCGGCACCAACGGCGCTTCGGTCTACACCCCGAAGTCCGCGGCCGTGACCATCACCTAGAGATCTCACCTGGCGGGCGTTGGGCTGCGCCCGCCAGGTGGGCCTCACTGTTTCCCAGCCCGAAAGCCCAAGCCCAACAGCCCGAAAGGAACAGTCATGAGCACCAAGCACACCGAAGACACCCAGGACGTTCTGCACCCCGTTGATCCCCGCAAGGCCCGCGAGCAGGCCGCCGATCATCTGGGGTTCATGGCCGGTGTGTTGTTCGATCTCGGCGGCGGCGCAACGTGGGAGCTGCCCAATCCCGCGTTTCTTGATACCGAGCAGCGCAAGCGGTACCGCGACTACCAGCGGGACATGAAAAACCTCGACACCGAGCTGGTCGATCACCCGCTTGTTGAGGGCAAGCAGGTCGAACGCACCATCTACCCATATCTCAAGGACGGCAAAGACTTCGACCCCGACGAGCAGCTGTGCATCGCGCTCATGGGCCAGGACACCTACACCAAGTTCCTGGCGGCGGGCGGTGTGCCCGGCCAGATCGATACGCACTGGAAGCTGATGCAGCGCCAGCTCGAGGAGCGGACAAAGATCGACTCCAAAAGTAATTGAGGCAGTAGCGCTGTGGTGCCGCTGGCCCAATGCGATCGAAGCTGATCTGCGTTTTCGTGGTGTGCGCATCGCCGATTGGCACCAGGGCACCCGTGATGAGCGCGGCGCCCTGGTCCTGTCCAGCCGTCAACTGCTGGTGCTGATCCACCAGCTGCCCGAAGACTCGGAGTTCAAAACCCATGCGCCACCGCCGTTTGGGCGTGACGGCGACTGGACGGTCATGCAGAAGATCACCGCCGAAACGCACAACGAGCTGGCCGCCTACCGCGCCAGCAAGTACGCCGGCACCCCGCACGAGTACATGTACACCAAGTACTCATCGCCGCTGCAATCGCGCAGGCAGCACGAACTTGATTGCGCTGAAACCGAATTCGTCGAGTCGGCGCGCGATGAGTTGCTCGATGACGTGTTCGGCGATCAATGAACTGGAGGTGAGTGATGTCCGTCGAGATCCCTATCGGTGCCGCCGCTGATCACCGGTCGTGGAAGCGGGTCGCTGATGATGCCACCCGCACGTTCGGCAACGCGGGCAAGGACGCCGGCCGCGAGTTCGCCAACGCTCTCTCGGGCAGCTCCAAAGAGGTTGAGCAGTCCCTTAAGCGCATGGGCGATAGGGCATCGGATGCCTACGACAAGGCATCCGATGCTGTGGGTCGACTCAAATCCGAAGAGGCGCAGCTGCAGCGTCTACGCGACAGCGACGCCGACGGCGCCCGCGTTATCCGCCAGGCCGAGAAGGTGGAAACCGCCCGCCGCGCCGAATCACGCGCAGTGCGCGACGCCACAGCGGCATACAAGGAGTACCAACAGGCGGCCGACGAGGCTAGCCGCCGCAACAACACGAATGTCACCGGCGGGATGCGTGCCCAGGCCGGCCAGGCCGCCCAGCTTGGCCGTGACATGGCTGACGGGTTTTCGGGCGGGTTCGTCAGCGGCGTAAGCGGTGCGGCATCGATCGCTCGTCTCGGCGCGGCCGGTGGGCCGATCGGCATGGCCCTGATGGGCCTTGCCGCCGTGGGCGTTCTTGCGGGCCGTCAGCTGGCCGACGGTATCGCCGATGGCATGGCCCAGCTGCGGGTCGAGGATGTGTTCCGCACCCGCATGGGTATCGACCCCGCCACCATGAGCAAGCTCAGCGACGCGGCAGGTAGCGCGTGGGCCAAGGGATTCGGGCAGTCAGCGCAAGAGAACCTCTCGATCCTCGACCTCGGGTTCCAGGCACGGTTGATCGGCGCCAACACCAACGAACAGGATGCCCGCAAGTTCGTCGAGCGGATGGCGACCACGCAGTCGGTCACCGGAGAGGACCCGCGCTCCCTGGCCCTGGGTGCGCGCGGTTTGGTGTCCGGCGGCATGGTCAAAAGCTATGTCGACGCCTTCGATCTGATCATCGCCGCCCAGCAAAAGGGCCTCAACCTCTCGGGCGACATGATGGACACCCTCAATGAGTACGCCATCAACTTCAAAAACCTCGGACTATCCGGGTCTGAAACCCTCGGCCTGATCAACCAGATGTTCGAAGCCAACATCCGCAACACCGATCTGGCCGCTGATTCGTTGCGCGAGTTCGCGATCAGCGCCAACGACGGCTCCACCACCACCCGGGCGGCATTCAAGGCTCTCGGATTCGACTCGGAGGCCATGTCGAAGTCGTTCGCCGCGGGCGGCCAAGAGGCCAAGAGTGCGTTTGACGCCATCCTGGTCGCGATGGCGGCGATCGAGGATCCGCAGCAGCGCACCAACATCGGTCTGGCACTGTTCAAGACGCGATGGGAAGAGGCCAACACCGCGATTGCGGCCATGGACCTCAAGAAGGCCGGTGAGCAGTTCGAGGACATCACAGGTAAGACCGACAAGGCCTCTGAAGCGCTGGGGGAGCACGCCAACGGGTGGACCAAGCTCGGCGACACCATCTCCAATGAGATAGACCGCATCGGCAAGAAGCTCGCCGACTCCGGTCTGGGTCGCTGGATCGGCCAGGGCCTTCCCGGCTGGATCTCTGACCGGCTCACCGAGAACGATTTCGACAAGCAGGTCCAACGCGGCAACGTCAACTTCGATGAGCGTCTTGCTCAGTCCCCGTTCAAGACTGGGGCACCGATGCCCGCGTCGGGAACCCCGGCATGGAATGAGCTGCTCGATCTGGCGAGTACCGGCCGCATCCCGGGCATTTCGGCGCGCGACGGCAAGATCACCGATGCTGGCGGCAACCCGATCCCGGAGTTCAACCCGCCCGCCGAACCGGCCCCCAACTTCTACAAGGACTGGTACCCGGGCGCCGCCGCGGTCCGTGGCATCGGTCCCGGGATGCCGTTCGAGGAGGCCAAGAAGCAGGTCGAGGCCGCCGACAAGGGCGACAAAACCAAGGCGCCGATCGACCCGAAGCTGTGGTCGGTGCAATCCCTTCCGGTTTCTATGCCGCCGGGATTGGCCGCCGCGCCCCCCGGTGTCCCTGGGGCGCTGGTGCCCTCGCCCAAGGGCGGTGCCGGTCTGGGGCGCTACGAGGTTGACCCGATGCGCGTGTATGACGCTGAGTCGTCGGCCATTCGCGCCAAGAACTCCCTGGAGCAGGACCGCATTGCGCTGATCCGCCTGGAGCAGCAGGGCACCGCCGATCAGGATGGGTTGCTGCGCGCACGCAATCAGGTCGCCGACGCCGAGCGTTCCTATGTCTCGGCGCAGATGAAACTGGCCGAGGCCCAGCAAGGTACATGGAAAAAGATGGAAGGTTCGGCCAAGGATCTTTCCGATGGCATGGGGCAGATCGGCGCCGCCCTCGACAAGGACTTCGGGATCTCCAAGGGCCTGCCCGGCATGGCAGAGAACCTCGTGAAGTTCCTGGCCAACATGGCCGCCGCACCGCTACTGGGGCAACTCGGTGCGATCAGCGCCGTCAACCCGTCCAAGGGCGGCTACGGCGCGATGGGCATCCTGGCCGCCCAAGGCGCGTTCGGGCCGCAGTACACCGGTGTGGCGCCGTCGGCCGGATCTGCCGGAGGCGGCGGATACGCAGCGCGCGGCGGGTACGCGCCGTACCCGGGCGATGCGGCGCTGATGTCGAACGTCAAGGCGGGCAGGTATGTATCGGAGGCCGGCGTCGGTGATCTCACGCGGGGGATAGGCGATTGCTCCAGCGCCGTCGAGGATCTGGTCGACATCCTCGATGGTCGCCCCACGTCGGGCCGCAACCTCTCGACGGGCAATGCCGCCGAATGGTTGACGGGGCGCGGCTTCCTGCCGGGTATGGGCGGGGATGGTGACTTCCGCGTCGGGTTCAACCCCGCGCATATGCAAGCGACGTTGCCTGGCGGCACCAACATCAACTGGGGTAGCGACGCCTCGGCCGCCCAGCGCGGTATGGATGGCAGCCAGGGCGCTTACGATCCGGCGTTTACCTCGCACTACTACCGGCCCGCAGGCAGCGGGGGCGCACCGGCACCGGCTGTGGCGTCATCACCCGCCTCGGGCGCACCCTCCCCGGCTGCCGGTTTGACCGTTACAGGCAACCCGGCCTTGGGCGGATACGACCCGGTAATGAGTGACCCGGCGCTGACCAATCCCGGTCTGACTACGGGCATGCCGGCAGCTGGCGGCGGCTGGGGTGGCGGCACCGGGCCCGCGCAAGCCTGGAGCCCGTCCTCAACGCGCATCGGCGGGGTGGAACCGGCGACCGGCAGCGGTGCGGGCGGGATCGGCATCACCCCCGGCGGAACGATCGATACCGCAATCGGGATGGCCGCAAGCGTGGGCGACATGTTCGCCCCCGGTGCCGGGCAAGCGGCGCAGACCGGAATCAAGCTGGCCAACAGGGCAATCCAGTTCGGCGCCCAGGCCGCCGGCATCGGCGTGCAGGGCGCCATGGACACGTTCTTGCCCACGGGCGGCTCGGAGCTGGCCAACAAGAGTTGGGTGAGCAAGATTCTCGGCGGCGTCGCCGGGGCCGCACCGGCGATACCGAACGTGGCAGGAAAGGCCAGCGCGCCACCGAACCCGAACCAGGGCGACCCGAACGCACAAGGCGGGCAAGGCAAAGCGGGGGACACGCACATCAGCGTCACCAACAACCGCGCCACCGAGGACGGCACCGGACGCGATATCGCTTTCCATCAGCAGGCCCGCAACTCTGGGCCGGGGATGTGAGCGTGACAATCCGCTATCCGGCCAACCCGGTTACCCCGCACGGCTGGTATCACCTCGTCAACGGTGAAAAACCGATGATGCGCCTGACCGCGTATGACGGGTCGGTCGAGATGTTCATGCTCGGCGGCTACGCAATACCCGACCCGCACCTGGCGCCCGAAGCGGTGCATGTCGTCGACCTCGAGGGCTTGATCGCGCCGTGGAAGCACGTCACCCAGAAGGGCGCCACCGAAGACGGTGTACTGCACGTCGATGCGTTCCTGGATCCGGTCGAGGTCAAGCTCACCGTCAAATGCCGGGGCCGCAACGCCCGCGCGACGCGCCGGGTGTATCGGCATCTGATCGATTCCCTCGATGCCATCAAGTGCTCGCGGTTGGACTTCTTCGACCAGGAGGCCGGCTACTGGTGGGCAGATGTGCGCTGGTTCCAAGGCGGGCAACCCGATCCGGTGTCGGGTATGCGCAAGGGCACCGCACAAAAGGCCACGCTGCGGCTACAGGCCGACACCGGCACCTGGAAGAGCTTCGATCACGCCGACGCGTTCACCTTCACCTACGACGCGATGACCGACACCTTCGCTGTTGATCACCGAGACACCAAGAACCTCGGGAACGTTCCGCAGCACTACAGCGGCACCGGCGGGGGCTACTGCACCGCCAACGGCGATCAGATGATCTGGGTCGATGACCCCGACGATCTGCTGCTGACCACCTCACGGCGGGTCATCAACGGGCCCTGGCCCGATTTCGACACCGACACCGACAACCAGGTCATCTCCCAAGTACACGGCGGTTTTCAGGAATGGTCGCTGCCCGATTCGGCGCGCAACATTTTGGGCGGCCGCATGAACCGCAACCCCGATGGCAGCTGGGCCGGCGACGGGGTGTTCGTCGAGTACGGCGCGGGATATCTGCGCCTGTACTACACGATCAATTTCGTTGAGACCACGCTGCGTGTGTGGCCGCTGGCGATGGTGATCCCGCCGATGCTGGGGGAGAAGTTCACGCTGGTGTGCGGCTACACCGGCAATCTGCGCACGTTCAAATTCCTGCGCAACGGATTAGAGATCCTGTCGGTCACCGAACCGGGCACCGGCTCACCACTAGGGCCCGATCACCGAGGCATCGGCAACGGTGCGTTCGCCGCCTCGGCGGTGCTCACCCAGGCCACCCCCGCCCCGATCCGCAAGATTTCCGCGGGCGATAACGCCGAGATCGCACAAACCGGTTTCCTCAAGCGCATCAACATCGGCGATCAGGACATGTACGACGACTACACCCTGTTTGGGCCGTTCACGAAGGTCAAGATCTACGACGGGCCCGGCTCGGGCGAGTACGTCGAGTTCGGTCCGCTACTGCCCAATCAGGTGGTGTTGTTGCGCACCGATCCGCGCGTGCACACCACCCTCGTGCAAGACCTGACCTCGGTGCCGCCCTCACCACAGGAACTCGACATCTTCCAGGACGCCATCGACAAGTTCATGAGTTTTGCCGGGATGAACGGCTCGGCGTTCGCCGAACAAATCGAATCACTGTTCGGCATCCGGGCCCCACAAGGCCCGCTGTACAAGTACCTCACGGGGCGTTTCTCGAAAAACGCTGCGATACCGGCGAAGTCACCAGGCAACCCGGCGCAGCCGTATTTCGTGAAGGTCTCGATCGAGGGCGGCAACGCCGACTCCAAGATCATCGCCTCGGGCACCCCGCGACGGAGATACCCGCTCTAATGCGTCATGGCTTGCGCCCCTGCGATCCAGGGGCCATCTCGTGATGGGTCTATCCGACGAGCAGCTCTGGGAAGCGGCCAAACGCTCGGGCGATATCGCGCGCATCGCCGCCACCGCGCGAGCCTTGACCGAGAAAAAGTCCAAGGTAGACACCAGCTATCGGTTCACCGTCTGCGACAAGATGTGGACCCCGATGGCCTCGGTGGGCTCAGATCTCATCGAGGGCACGGGCGCCAAGCCCCGTAACGATTGCCCCAC
Source organism: Mycobacteroides immunogenum (assembly GCF_001605725.1). Lineage (NCBI taxonomy): Bacteria > Bacillati > Actinomycetota > Actinomycetes > Mycobacteriales > Mycobacteriaceae > Mycobacteroides > Mycobacteroides immunogenum. The sequence continues at coordinate 3,818,446 of NZ_CP011530.1, read as the reverse complement.
CGGAAAGCTGACCCTCAAGGGCAGCTCACCGCTGATTCAGATGTTCATGGACTGCCGCAAAACCCTGGTCGGTGTCGAGATGGAAACCGCCGGGGGCCGCACCAACTTTTACACCAAGGTCCACCGCTACCGCTACGAACGCGGCACGTGGACGGGAAACGTTGAGATGCGCGGTATTTGGGACATCCTCAACTATTACGTCATCTGGCCGACATGGTGGCTTCCGTTGGCGGCCCAGCCCGTTTCGCATGCGATCTTCATGTGGGCACTGCAGACCTGCGTGGAGAACATGGTCGCCGAGTGCGCCATGCGCATCCAGTCCGGCTGGCTGGAATTCGTCAACAACGGCCTCTCGCTGAACGGCGATACCCGGGCATGGTTCGGCACCATCTTGCAGGCCCTCAAGCGCGACGGGCTCACGCCGCAGACATTCGGGCGGATGCTGCGCACCCCCACCTACGTCACGCGCACCAACCCTTTCCTGGACACATCACCGATGTGCGCCAAGACCGTTCGCATGGAAACCTGCGGCACGGTCATCAAGGATGTCACCCGCGCCTACGGCGTCGACACCCGCATGGACCTGTTCCGGCCGGGCGACCCGCAGCCGGACAAGTGGGCCAACCTGGATTCACCGACCTACGTGTTTTCCACCCGGGACCGCCAACAAATCTCTGGCCCCACCAAGACCGTCGCCGATTCGGTCATCAAGACCGTCATCGACCTGGGTGGATCCCTTGGCGGGATTTTCGCCCCGGTCATCAAGCAGGTGCCGGGCATGGATGGGGTGTTCTACGCCCCCACGCTCGGTGTGGATTTCGAGCAGCCCTACGCCTACATCGTGGCCCCCGAAGAGGGCGAAGACTCCAATATCATCAGCGCCGAGATCGCCGATCACACCCCCGAGGGCTGGCAGCACATCATCGGAGGGCGTAGCCCAAAGTGGCTGAACGACTTGATGAATGCCACGTTTGCGTGGTTGATCGATTCGCTGATGATCGTGGTGGGGTTCTCCGGGATCCCCTCGGATCTGCTCTCGGGGTTCCTGAACAACAGCTTCTTGGCGTTCCAGCTGGTGCAGGTGTACGAGGTCCGCGACGAGGTGGGCCCGTTCCATCCGGCGATCGAGCGGTTCTATCCCACCGCGAGTGCCCCGTACAACATCGAAACCATGTTTGCGTTCATCAACGCGATCTTCGATGCCCAAGGCGCGACCACGGCGCAGGTCACGTTCCGTAACGGTGACCAATACGCCTTGGACAGAGACATTTTCGAGGGTGGCTTGATGTCGCTGGTGTATCACCGCCGCACCAAGATGGTCACCGACTACATCGAAAACACCATGTGGCGCATCACTGCTACTGAGCAGACGCTGCTGGTGCAGCTCGGCGATGGCCGCCGCGACGAAGCCCCGCTGGGCAGGATCCAGCGCTTCATTACCGGCGCCTTCGAAGCCATCAACGTCATCACCCTGGCCCCCCAGTCCTGACCGGAGGTATCTCATATGGCTTGGCCGATAGTCGATTTCAACGGTGCCCGCTACTACCAGGGCCAGGGAATCACCCTGGTTCCTGTCGATGGCACCGGTGTGGCGCATGTGCTGTTGCGCGAAGACGGCGGCATCGTCGGCGGTGTCTCGGCCGTCGAACAGGGCCCACCCGGACAACCCGCGGGCTTGGACCCTGCTATCGCGCTCACCCCACTGGCGTTCGGGGACACGACGCCGGATTCGGCGTTCTTCGAACTCATCTCGCCACCGACTTCCACCGCGCCCGGGGTGTGGAAGATGCACCTGGCGCTGCACGTGGGCAAGGACGGCGAACCGGGCACGATGGTGTGGAACCCGGCTGATCTGTCAGCGACCCCAAAGGCGGGGTGGCTCCCGGCGGTCGAGGCCGGCGCCGATGGTTTCGAGCTTGTCCCGTACAAGCTGCCCGAGGTGTTCTATCCCGGATCGATCAGCAATATCGGCTCGGGCAATGTCAACGCCACCCACGCGCAGATCAACATCCCGGCCCGGCCGTGGGCCAGGCGCATCCGTGCGCAGGGCTTCACCGTCATCACCGGTGAAGCCGCTGATGTGCGGGTGAACCTGCTGGCGCGGCTCAATGGTGAGGCCGACGGCAACATCGTGGGCCGCTGCGTCGGCATCGCCCAAGTTGATCGGCTGGCGTTCTCGCCCGGCAAGCCCATCCAAGAGGGCACCTCCGCGGACGGGTACGACACCATCGCCGCAGGCGCTTCGGCGACCGTGCACATCCGCTGTGAACGCCAAGCAGGCTCCAGCACCTACACCGCTGCCGCGGCGATGGCTCACTTCAACGTCGAGGCGTGGCCGCTGTGACATCGCAGGACCCCGAGGTGCCCGACTGGGCGATCGACATACCTTCGGCTCCCGTTCACCAGCAACGCGGTAGCGAGCTCAAGCGGCCTTTTACTGCACAGGAGCTGCAGGAATTCGGCAAGCAATTCATTGAGCAGTTCCTCGGCCGCGTCGTGCTCGCGGTCGTAGGCCACCTGATTCCCGGGGTGGGTTCGTTTGATCAGCTGCGTGAATGGGCTGCCGACAAGCCCGGCCTGGGTGATCTGGTCGAGCTACTCACGGGCATCGAAGACGGCGACCTGACCGATCTCGGTACCTGGGCGCTCGGGATCCGCAACGCCCTGGCGGGCATCGACCTCGCGCACCCCGAATCCATCCTCACCGCCATCGCGAAGGTGGCGGGGCAGTTCTTCAAGGGCGTCATACCGGCGGCGTGGATTGCCGATGTCGCCCACGACTTGACCGACGGCGCGGGCGGTTTCACCGATCCGTCGGTGGTCGAGGACAACCCGGACTGGCACTACGACCCGGCCCAAAACGGGCATCTGTCGGGCAAGTCGATCTACGTCAACGCCGACGGTCACCTGCATGCGATCAGTACGGACCCGTTCGATGTCGCACCCGGTCAGATCGTGGATATGGCGGCGTCCGCGATGTGGCAGGGCCTCACTGCGGCGAGTGGTTCCAGCCCGATCCGGTTGTGCATCACACCGTTTGGCCCGGATGGCACCAAGCTCCCTGATGTCGTGGTCAAGCAGCTGCAGCCGGTGGCCGCCGATTCCGCGTGGGTGCGTGCCAGCTTGAGCGGATCGTGGACCGTGCCGGCTGATGGGTCGATCACCGCGGCGACCGTGACCCTGATCGTGACAGCCGGGGCCTCGGGCGGGCCGGTGCACTTCTCGAATGTCACCTCGGCGATGTCGAACCTCGGGCCGGTGCTGGGCAAGTTCCGCGCATTCTTTGACGCCATTGGCGGTCAGGCTAATTCGGGTATCGCCGAGTTTGAACAGCGATTCGCGGCCATCACCGCCGACGGCAAGATCACCGCATCGGAGATTCTCGGGCTGATCGGGTTGGGGAACATCCCGACATTGCCGCAGATCAAAGTCGAAGACCTACAAACCACGTTCAACCAACTGGGCGACATCTACGACGGCCTGGTGGTGACGCCGATCAACGGGTTTGTCGCTGCCATCGCGTCCTGGTTCCAGGGCAACAAGAACAAGACACAAGGGCTCAACAGCTCGGGGCAGCTCGCCGGTTCGGCGATCACTGGCGCGGTAGCCAACGGTGCAGTCCCGGGATTGCAGCAGATCACTGATGCGATCAACGCGGGCGCACAGCAAGCAGTAGGTCAGGCTATCGACACCGTCGAAGACGCCATTGGGTTGATCTTCGGGCTGGGGCGCGATGCCCTCAAGGCGGCTATCGCCGCGCAGACCACCCTGCAGGAGCAGGAGACAGAGCAGAACACCGGCGGTGGTAACAGCTACAGCTTCACCTTCTCCGGTGCCGATGGCGCCGCGCTCAACGGAGCGGACTGGACCACCGGTCCCAATCCGGGCGATATCACCATTCGTGGGGACTCGGGATACGCGGGGGTTAAGAACGGCAACCCCGACGGGTATTTCTTCGCCAGCCCGAACTACACCTACGCCACCGACGGGCAATCGGCCTCATTTGTGTTGGGCGACACCCAGAATGGTAACTACTACTCGGGCGTGTACATTCGCTGTGACTCGGCCCGCACGCAGGGCGCCTACTGCTTGGCCAAAGAGGGCGAGATCCGTATCGGCAAGTTCACCCGCTCGGGTGCTAGCTGGTCGTTCAGTGCACCGCTGACCCTGCAAACCGGTCTCTCTGCGGTCAAGCAGGGCGCCCGTATCGAGATCCGCTGCTCGGGCACCAACTACTTCGTACGCGTCAACGGCCGCCAGATCCTCTCGGCCACCGATGCGGGTAACACCATCAGTATTGGTGCGGCATACAGGTATTCGATGTTCAGCGTGCAGCGGGCGAGCCCGTTTTTCACCTATGACTCTTACCGGGTCGCAGCATTCGCGATGTCCGACTACACCTCTGCGGGAGCAGGATTCTCGATGTCAAATTCGTGGAGCATCAGACGGGACAGCACCGCAGACGTCACCTACGGCCCCTACTCGTCCGGCGCGTTCCCCTCCGGGTTCTTCACATTCAACGACTACACCACCGACGTGACGCTCGACGACCTGGGCACGGCCCGCATCGAGATCGCCACCACCGGCCTGTACCGCATCAACACGACCTACCGATCGGTCACCGCCAAAGGCACGTCCGTGCCCTATTGGGTGGTGTACAAGAACGGCACCCGCATTACCGGCGCCATCCCATCGGGCTGCCCGTTCGAAATCCCGCTCGTGGCGGGAGACGTCGTGCAGCCGGGATTTATCGCAGTCGACTACGACATACGGTCCAACGGCTCAACGGGATCGGAAACCGTTGTCGCACGCAGCATCACCGCCCTATCAGGCATCGCCACATTCGACGGCCGCCGGATCGCATAACCACCCCAGAGAGGCGTCAGCCATGACCACATTCACCATGCCCGAACTGCCCGGGATCACCTTCACCGTCGTGCGCGGTGGCCTGGACGCCGAAGGGAAAACCAACCCGCCCAACTGGATACAGATCACCGGTACAGATGGTGATGGTGCGATGGTGTCCTGCATAGGCTTCGCCGGGCCCTAACGTGCCCTGGTCCCCGAACCTGACCGTTCCGGCCGCGCGGTCGGACGGTAAGTGGTCGACCAATCCAGTCGCGCCAGCAAGCGCACCGGGAGGCCGGTGGCACGCCATCATCGGTATCGACGCGTCGATGGCGATCATGTGCGTCGGCGAGGTCGAACTCTCGGCCATGCAGGCCATGGGCGTGGTGCTGTCCGTACACCTCGACCGCAACCTCGCACTGGCGGCGGTCTACCAGCTGGCCGTCGAACGTTCCATATTGGTCACCCGGAACCTCCAGTTACAGGCCACATTCCAACAGGATCTCGCCCTGGCCGTCACCATGGAACGGGCACTATTCTTGGCCAAGGTCGTCGGCTGCGACCTCGCACAAGCCGTGAGCATGACCGGCACCATCTCATTGGCCCGGGTCGCGCCGATCGATTTGACGTGCAACATGACGGCGCCGCGCTCGATCAGCTTCGACAAACTACTGCCCGTCAACCTGACGCGCACAGTCTCCATGTCCTCGGCCCTGGTGATCGAACGGGTCGCCAAGATCGACGCCGCACTGACGGTGACCATGGCACGCGCCTGCACCCTCGGCTACCCGCCGGGCGGACTGCCCGCTCTGGCCAACTACACGAACGCGGGCGGGTTCACCCACAACATCGTGCGCAACTGCGACTACATGGACTGCGTGGGCTGTGGCGCCGGGGGTGGCGGTGGCGGCGGCGACGGAGGGCTCAACACCACCGGCCAGGGCGGGCGCAAGGGCGGATGGAACGCCGCCACAGTTCAGCGTGACGTACACATCCCCGGATCTGCACTGACTCTGACCGGCGTGGTGGGGGCAGCAGGAACCGCAGGCGCCAAAGAGAAGGACGGCGGCCCCGGCGGTGACACCACATTCCTGATCAACGGGGTCACCACAACCTGCCCCGGCGGGGCGGGCGGCAAAGGCGCCTACTCCGGTAACGGCCTGAATCAACCCGGCGAAGCCGCAGGCAACACCACCATCAATGGCCAGACCTACAGCGGTGGTGCGCAGGCAGGCACCAACACCAACGGCAACGCACCGGGCGGTGGCGGCGGCCCCGGCTCTGGCGGATTCTTCGGCGGCGGCAATCCGGGACGTATCGGCGGCATCGGCCGCGCACACATCCGGTCCTACCAATAGAAGGGAAATCCATTATGGCGTGGGGTATGTCGTCATATCTGACGAACAAGATTCTCGATCACATCTGCCGCAACGTGGCCTACACGCCACCGGCCGCCGTGTACGCCAAGATGCACACCGGCGACCCTGGTGCGGCCGGAACGGCCAACGCATCCTCAGTCGCCACCCGCTACGCGTGCACGTTCGCTGCAGCAGCATCGGGATCGATCAGCCAATCGAACACCCCCGAGCACACCCTCGGTGCCACGGAAAGCATTGCCGGGGTGTCGTTCTGGGATCACCCCACTGCCGGGAACTTTCTGTGGTCCTCGCAGGCCACCGTCTCGAAGTCGGGCGCCAGCGGCGACATCATCCGCATCAACTCCGACACCCTCTCACTCGCACCAATAGCCCTCTAGGAGAATCGTCATGTCTGAACTCGATTGGGCCGTGCAATGGGAAGCCGCCACACCCGACCCCGAGATCCTCGCCAACAAACCTGAGCCGCCCGACTTGATTGGCAATGCTGGATCTGAAGCCGAAAATGCTTCGATCAGAGCGCAATACGTCGAGGCATTGAGTGCCCACGAGGCCCTGATCGATGCCGACCTGGTCAACCCGCAACGCTGGCAGAGCGTGCGGTCGGTCGCCGCCGACGAGGACGACGCGCGTCGCCTTCTGGGCGAGCTGCGCCGACTGCACGCGGCAAACCCCCTGACTCGGAACTTCCAGCTCGCAACTTCACCGCGTCGGGAATGGACGGTCACGGAATGAGCGGCCAATTAGGAAGGTATGCAGCATTTTACGCCGCGATAGCCGCCGCTTCTTTCCGGATCGGCTGGTGGGCCGCCCACTACGTGAGCGACCGCATGGACAAGTTCGAACCACGTATCGAGAAGGGGAAGCACGGATGGTGAAACTTCACAGCAGCTGGCGTGATCAGCTGTTCAATCTGATTGCGGACAAGGTCGCTGCCGCCGTAGACAGGCGAATTGGTGCCGTCATGGACCGGATCGAGGCTCGGCTCGTCGAGCGTCTGGATGGCGCCATCGATCGGCTGACCGATCAGATTCCGGGCAGCCTCGACGACAAACTGTTCGACGGCCTGGTTGGCCGGATGGCGAAGCGGTTCCCGCTGCTCGACAGCCTGGCATCCCTGATCAACCTTCCGGGATCATTGATTGGCGACATCCTCAAGGGGCGCCAGTGATTATCGCCCGGCGCAACGTCGAGAGCGCCAAGAACCTTGTGCGCGAACGCCTCGGCGCGCGCTATGTGTTTGGTGGCATGTTCGACCGGTACAACCTTCAGCAGGGCACAGACTGCTCGGGTGTCTGGCAGGACGCGCTGGCCACCGCGCTCGGCCGCCTGATCTGGGGCCGCGAAGCTGAGGGCGCAACCACCGAGTCCTACCGGCCCAAGACGATGGACGGGCCGATACCTATCGGCGGCACCGGACCATTCGGCACCATCGTGGTCGCACGCCCGCAGGACATCCCCGTCAACGCGGTGGCCAAACTCGCGTTCCACCACGGCCCGGGCGGCGGCGCCAACTCGCACATGTGGGGCGAGCTCGACGGCATGCGCATCGAGTCCGCCAGCTCCAAGGGCCTGGTGACCGCTCCGTCCGCGTGGCCGATAGACCACCCGTACGCGAACTCATGGGCGTACCTGCCGGGCCCGATCCTCGAAGATGGCCAGGCCCCGGTCACCGTCGAGGCGCCGGACACCCTGTACGCCGACGTGAGCGAATGGCAAGTACCAGTCACCGACGCCTACACCGACGCCGGATACCGGGTGCTGTGCATCCGATCCAACGACGGCACGTACCGAGACAAGGAATGGCCGACCAACTACCCGTGGTGCAAGCGGGCGGTCGACGACGGCCGGCTGGCGTTCTTCATGGTCTATTTCGTGTGGCGCCCAAACTGGCGCGACGCGGTGGCCACACTCAAAACCCAAGTAGGCCAGCCACACCCGAAGATGGCCGTGATGATCGATGTCGAATCGTGGGGCGGCCAGATTCGCGGCGACCAATCGGCTGGCATCAACGCCGCATTCGAGGAGATCGCCGCATGGCTGGGGGATAGGCGCCGGGTCATCGGCTACGGCAACACCGGGGATCTCAACTCGCTGTGGCCAACCAAACCCGACGGCGTGCGCCTGGTCGTCGCCGGATACGGCAAGTTGCCCACCTACCCCGGGATGATCGCCCACCAATACACCGACGGCCAAGGCTACGGCGGCGGATTGCCCGAAGGCGCACCACCTTTCGGGAACTGCGACATGAACGCAGCCAACGCACTTACCGCAACCGCATTCGCACAAGCCCTCGGTATCGAGGCATCAACGACAGGAGATGACGACATGGCAGGCGTAGACGTTGACCGACTCAACAAGGCAGTCGACAAGATCCTCGGCGGCCAAACCATGCCCGAGGCGTGGACCTCACGCGGCATGTTCGGCCCCGCGGCCGAACAAGCAGGAGGTGTCGACGACACCATCGGGATGCTGCTCAACACCGACGGCAACGCCTGGAACGCCGTCATGATCCTGGGAGCTCTGCTCGGCGTCGAACGCGACGTGCAGGCCATCAAGGACAATGCCGCAGGCAAGTTCCCCGCGGGCAGCTACGTCGCCGGTAACCCGTGGCTCAAGACGCGCGCACAGGAGTTCGCCCGCAAGCTGCTACCGCTGTGTGGACTGCTCAACGCCGCGGCGCTCACCCCCGCCACCGGGACAACCGTCGTGAACGCCAGCGGTGCAGGGTGCGCCCTCTCCGGTGACACCTGCAGCCTGGTCGCGCAGGGGTCCAAGTGAGCGCCGACGGATCAAAGCCGGTACTACTGACCGGATCTGGCACCGGCGCAGACATGTGGACCGGCTACCCCGCCGACGTAGCGCACGCGGTCGAGGACATCTGGTACTTCCAGCCGATCAACTACCGCGCAGCCATGTTTCCCATGGGCAGGAGCGTCGACGAAGGTGTCAACGAAGGTGTGCGCATCGTCAACGAAGAGATCCCGGTCGGCACACCCACGGCGGTATGCGGGTACTCCCAGGGCGGCATGCTGGTCTCCCGGCTGCTCGACGAGTACCGATCCGGCCGACTCAAGCACCGGCAATCCGAGCTCGTCGCCGGGTTGACATTCGGCAATCCCGACCGCGAACTCGACGCAGGAGGCGGCCGCGGAATCTCGAACAGCCGCATCAAGAACACACCGTCCTGGTGGATCGACCTGTTCGATCGCATGGACATCTACGCCAACGTTCCCAATAGCGATGTCGGCGAAGACATGACGGCGATCTTCCGGTTCGTGCAACTGCGCGACATTGACGACCTGATCGGCGAGGACTCCATCGGCGAACAGGTCATCGAACTCATCACCAGCTTCGCCACCGGCGGGGGACTGTTCGGGTCGGGGCTGGCGCTTCTGGAGCAGCTGCTCGGAACTCCGGGCTTCCTGCCCAAGATCGGGGTAACCGGACCGCTGTCGGGATTCCCTGCCGCGGTCATGGCGATCATCAAGGGAATTACGTTCTTCGGCGCCAAGCCCGCCACCGCCCCGCACATCGAGTACCACATCCGCGAAATCGCTCCCGGCGTCACCTATCTCGATCGAGGCGTTGCACACCTACGCGACGCGGGCCTGCGCGCCCGCGCACGCATGAACGCCGCCTGACCACCAGACGGCCCCGCGCGAGGAGAGCGCGCGGGGAACTCCGCTCACCGTAGACCCCACGGCTCGGAGAATATTCCAGAGTTTATACCGGCACACCCGCTGAACTGCGGGTTTATCTCTTAATCACAACCCGACCCGAGAGGATCCGTCATGCACATCAGCATCCCGCCATGGTTCAAGGACGCCGCGATCGACACCGTCGAGCGTGCTGTCAAGACATTTGCAGGCGGGTTCATCGTCGGCGCCAACCTGGCCGGTGCTGCTGTGAACGCGGCCCTGAGCGAGATCGACTGGCAGCGTGGCCTCGATGTGGGAGCGGGCACACTCGCGGTATCGCTGATCTTCTCGGCTGCGTCGATCAAGCTGGGCCGGTCCGGCACCGCGTCAGCGACGAAGGCGGTCGTGCCGTCCAGCGTGTTCAAGCTCGTGGCCGGCGGCGGCCGGTGAGGATTTTCACCGAGCTGGTGAACGTCACCGACATCGACACCCCCAAGGAATTCGCCGCCCTGGCAATGGTGTTGGTATCGCCGATCGCCGCCTCGGTCGCAGCCGCTTGGGGGACTGCGACATTCGCACACCGCAGGAAGGTGGGCAAAGCTCTCGGTGCCATCGCAGACGACACCGGAGCTATCCGTGAGCAGACCGAGAATGATCACGACACCAACATGCGCGCCGATTTCGACAAGGCGCTCGTCGGCATCGCGAAAGCCCTCGACGGCATCACCCGAATCGAAATACGGCAGAACCAACAGGCCAACGAACTACAGGAAGCCCGCCGCGACATCGGTGGTCTGCGCGAAGAAGTTCGCACTGAGCGCACAGAGCGCGGCCGGGCCGACGAGCATATCCGCGAGTTAATCGAGCACTGGCCACGCTGAACCGACGGCAGACGAAAGAACCGCCCTCGCCCCTAACCCGGGCGAGGGCGGTTTTGGCGTTTCTCAGAAGTCCCGGGACCTAGAACGGCATAACGCCCTCAACGCTCACGGTCATTCCGTGAGCCGTTGCATCATTCATGAAGGTCGTCCCGTCGGGGGTTGGGGTGATCGTCCACCCGAAGGCTCGGTAGACAGTCCCGTAGTTCAAGGGGCGGTACGTCTGCTGCCCGGTGTCACCGATGCCCCAAACGAAGTTGCCCACGGCCGAGATCGTGACGACGTTGGCGTGCGTGCCGTACCGGATCGGTGTGCTGACCACAAACTGCACATTGCAGGTGACGGAGCCTGGCGTGACTTCGCAGGCGGTCCTTCTGGATTGGGTGCCGACGTACACAATTCCCCCGCGTGTGGGCAACATGACCGGGGTGGGGGGTGGTGGAGTCGGGGCTGCGGCGGGTAACGGTGGGGCCGCAGCCGTTGTTGTGATGGCGGATGTCGTTGCAATGGTCGACCCAGCTGACGGCCCGTCTGGCGGATCCTGGCCAAGGAAGACGTACGCACCACCAACTGCGAGACCGGCGAGGGCGGCAGTAGCGGCGAAGATGACACCGCTGATAAGCCAGTTCGCTCGACTGGGATGACTGTAGGGCTCCACCTCGCCGAGGTCTTCCGTGTCCGACCAGGCGGTGGGTTCGGTGGTGTCTACGACACCGGTCTCGGCCAGTGAGGCTGGTGAAACCATCGTCGGTTCCTGGCCAACCTCGTCGGCATCCGCGCCCACAACGCACCTCCCCAGTAATCCAGCCGCTGCAGCGGTGTATGGAGGGCAGGGTACAAGATTACGTGCAGGTCAGAAGTGGTAACGGGGCAGTGGCCCCAAAGACGGTCAGAGCAGATCCGAGAAGGGCGCGCGCTTGGCCTCGCTGCCGATCATCCGCAGGTAGTCAATGGCGCTGCGACCGTTGTTGGCTGGCCGAAATGGGTCAGCACCTCGGTCCCGTAGGAACTGGATGATTTCGCCAGCACCGGAAGTCGTGTTGCCCACCGCGATATTCAGGGGAGTCTCGCCCTTGTCGTTCACCGCCTCTAGGTTTGCACCGGAGTCGAGCAGGTAGCGAACGACTTCCACACTGTCGGCGTTGACGGCAAAATGCAAAGGCGTGTAACCGTTTTCGTCACCAGCGTTTACGTCGGCACCCGAATCGATCAGGTGGCGGCTGTTATTCAGCCGATGCTCCACGCTGGATTGATGAAGCTCAGCAATGCGCACCGGATCGGTTTCCTGCCAGGCATTCACCTGATCGCGGGGACCGTCGATAGCGGCGTAGTGCAGGGGCGTGCGTCCGGCACGGTCGCGGTCATGGACATTTGTCATTGTCATCATCGTCCTCGGGGTAGCTCCCAGTAGTGGCCCGAGTTTCCGGGGCCGTCCTCAATCTGATACAGGTTGGGATTGTTCATCTTGTCGAGCCATTCTTGCCGCGTCCACTTCTGTTGCGCGGCGATTTCTTGCCATCGCCACAACTCTTGCCCGCTTTTGTGACCGTAGTGCCACACAGGGTCGACCGGGTACTTGATCCCTTGGGCGTCAACGAAGTACTTGCCATCTGCAGTCTTGGGCAGTGCGAGAATGTCCGCGTCGTATGACTTACTCACTGGCACCCACACGTTGCGATCAGTGGCGCTGATGTAGTACTTGCCATCTGCGGTGATGTCGGCCGCCGCCTGAACGGTGCGCTTGGTTCCCACCCGTAAATCGGGGCGGCTGTATAGCTCCCTGGCGGTCAGCTCAGGCACTACGCCGGCGCCCTCGGCGAGGAACAGCGAGGCGCGCGAACTCATGAGCGGCCCCAAGCTCTGAATCGAACGCGTAAGTGCCGCCGCCGCAGCGACATTGGGCATCCCAGAACTCAAGGCGGCGGCTCGGTAGGCGGTCAGGATCGCCACAATGCGCTCGCCAGTGGCGGCCAGGCGCGCGGTGTCGACCATCTTCGAGACGACTTCGCTGCCGCCCACGGTGAGCGGCACCAGGATCGCGGCGGCGCCTTCGGCCACCGCCACCGTGGCGCCCAGGATGAGCATTTCCTCGACGATCTGCTTGTGCACTTCGTCGATGCGGTTCGCCAGATCCATGAGCGATTGGCCGATCGCGCGCCATTCGGTTTCGAGGATCTTGACCGCATCACGTGCCAGCGTCATCGACGCGACGGCCTGCGGGATCTCCGGCGAGTGCTGGTGGCTCACGTCAGTGATCGGGTTCGACCCGTCGACGGGGAAGAATGTCCGCCTCAACGCGCCGTCGATCTCGCCGGATTGGTAGTTCCATGCGGCGGCGGCGTTGCGCAGCTTGGTCGGGTCACCGTTGGGCCACATCGCCCCTTGCACATAATCTTTGATCGATTCCCACCAGCTCGGAGGTGGTGAACCGCCGAGCGCTGACGGGATCGATGGCGTCGCATAGGCGGGCACTACTGGCGGGGCCGAGGCCGGGATGGTCTGCCCGTTCGGCGCCGAGGCGCTGTCGGCATTCTCGTGATTGACCGCCGTGGCGAACAGCAGATCGGCGCAGGTGTTCAACGCGTTCACCGCGTACGCCCCGGCCTCGATGCCATCCTTGGCGGCAGGGTCGTACTGCTGGCAGAAATCCTTGGCGCCATTGTCGTTACCGGCCATGCCGCCGGTCTGATTGAGTCGGCCGGCAATCTCCTCGACTCGTATCTGGATGTCGTTTGCGAGCTGCCGGTATTTCATCGCTGCCCGCTTGAGTGCGGCCGGATCTACATCCTGGGTCATGGCCACATCCGTGCGTTGTGCTCGCCGACGCCCCGGTAGTTGCGATGTGCCTTACTGGCCGATTCCTCCAGCGTCTCCTCAGCCTTTCGCATCTCGGCAACCCCGTCCATCCACTCCTGATGAAATGCCAGGTTGGCCGCCGCGTCCGCACCCGACCAGTCGACATGCAGATCGTTGATGCGCCGGTCAACCTCGGCGATGCGCCGCTCGGCCGCCCGATCGAACGCGGCCATTTGGTCGATGAACGCCTGCAGCGCATCGAGGTCGACGCGGTAAGGGATCGGGTCATCGTGCATATCTATGTCCCCGCCATTCCCGAGGCCGACGAACCGTCGGTCTGAAGGAACGCGTACCCGTGCTGCGCCAAGGTTATCGACGCCGAATCAAGCGCCGCGATGGCCTTCTGCACACCCTGGCGCCACTCGTCGAACTCTGGCCCATATGCCCGGGACGCAACACCATCCCACGTTCCCGACACATCCTCCCACCGGTGCACCAGCTGCTCAAGCTCGCGCTGCAAATCCCGGGACACCTCGGCTGCGAGGCCGGAAACCGCGTGGAGCTGCGTCGGATCGATGTTCAACGGTGCAGACATCACGCCCCCTGACCCCTGTGGTTAACCAACAAATCGAACCATACACGCGCTGTCGTGGCCCCGGTATGCGTGAGCGCGACCGCAAATCGCTCGCTGCCGCACCAGGCACCGCGCCGCTTGTGTTGCATGATGCAACACCTCTCTACGTTTCCCCACGTCAGTTCACGTTGCATCACGTAGCGTCACCGAATGAAGAACGTGTTGACCTGCGTATATGTGCTCATTTCGGCGGGTTCAATTCCCGGCAGCTCCACAGGAGAAGACCCCCCGAATGTTCGGGGGGTCTTCTGCTTGTCGGGGGGCGGTAAGCCTCATCCGGCGGCGTAGGAGCCCGATGTCACACAGTCGGTGTTGATTCCCACGTGACCCGAGGCGCGGATCACTTCGTGGCCGTATTGTGGCGCGAGGCATGTTCCGATCGGTATACCGCAAACTCGGCCATTGGCTGTCGAGGAAGCTGGGCTATGTGTGTTCAAGTTTGCCTGATCGTTGCGAAAGGGCTCGGTGCGTACTTGGTATGCCGGTCGGGGAATGCCCTGTCGCGCTCCGGTGGGGCATATCGATTTATCGTCTTCCAAATACTGCTAGACGGCATATTCGAGGCGCTGCTGCTAACTCGCATCCCGGTGTACGGCGCAATCTGCGGTGTATGAAATGCGTTTGTTTGTAACAGTTCTACCCTTTTTACAAGGTGTCACCGGTGGGGGATTCGCAACAGATTGCGCGGCCACACGCGTTGAATGCTGAATGATGACAATCACATAGTTTCCCGCTGGTCATTGCCGGGGCGCGTCCCAGCGTAATTGCCATCTAAGGGTGCTAGTTGCGTCAATGCGCACCGGGTGAGCATTGCTGGCACGCAGAGGTAGGGCTCATGTGGCGATAAACCCATCGATCTGGCAATATACTTAACTTGTACAGTATTGGACAAGCAAGGAGGGTCTGTGTCCACATCAACGCTCCAGCCCAGCGTTCTTGGCTCGCGGCGATGAGCCGCAGTAGGCACGGAGCCCGCGGTGGCCAGATTCTCGCCAGGCTTTGGCCGTTCGCGGTGGCGGTTGTGGTCATCAGCGTCGGCACATTCGGGGTGATCCGAATTCGGCAGATGAACGACATGATCCTCAACCCACCGGTGACGGACACCATCCCCGCCACCGTTCGTCAGATCAATCCCAAAGACGTCACGTATGAGGTATTTGGAGACCTAGGAAGTACGGGAAAAGTGACCTACGCCAACCTGAACAGCGAACCGGTTGAAGTCTCACTGACGTCACTGCCGTGGTCGGTATCGGAGACCACGATGTCCCCAGCGGCCTCTCTCAGTTTGGTCAGCCAGGTTGACGGAAATTCGATTGGTTGCCGAATCATCGTCAACGGCAAGGTTCTTGACGAGCAGGTAGTCAACCACGCGAATGCCGCGGTCTCGTGCACGGTGACGGCAGCATGACATCGCCGAATCAGCCGCCCGTCGATGACGAGAACACCGGCCCGATCGCGCAGCCAGAAGCCAAGCACCAGAAGGCCGTACAACAGCATCGGCCGCTGTTTGCCCGGATACTGCGCGTGCTGGCCGTCCCGGTCGTCATCGCTTGGATCCTTGCCGCGGTAGCGGTGAGTGTCTTCGTCCCCAGCCTGGAAAAGGCGACTGAAGAAAACGCGCAGGCGATGGTGCCGCGTGATACACCGTCCTCCCAGTCCACTCTCGTCCAAGGCGAGGCGTTCAAGGAGACCGAATTCACCGGCGCCGGGGTCATCGTCTTTGAGACGCACGGCCGTAAGCTCGGTGACCAGGATCGCCGGTACTACAACGAGCTGGTGGGCAAGCTTCGTGCCGATACTGAGCACGTCCAGGGTCTGTTGGACCTTTGGGGAGACCGCGTCACGATGTCGGGTCAGCAGAGTTCCGACGCCGAGGCCGCCACTCTCACGGTATACCCCGCCGGCGACCTGGCCGACGCGCAGTCCAGCAAGTCGATCGCCGCCATCCGAAAGATCGTGGCCGACATGGACAAAGACAAGCCAGATGGCCTCAGCGTCTACGTCAGCGGCGGCGGTCCGTTGTCCAGCGATACGCTCAAGGCTGCCGACGAGAGCATGGCGACACTCACCATCGTCACCATCGTCGTGATCATCATCATGCTGCTGCTGGCTTACCGTTCGATCACCCGAGCGCTGGTGCCACTCTTCGGAGTGTTGGTCTGTCTGACAGTGGCGCGTGGTGTGGTCGCGCTCTGCGTCGAGCTCGGTATCGTCGGGACCTCGTCGTACGCGATGAACATGGTGGTGGCTCTGGTGCTGGGCGTCGCCACGGACTATGGCATCTTCTTCTTGGGCCGCTATCAAGAGGCCCGTCGCGCCGGTCAGGACACCGAATCGGCCTACTACACCTCGGTCGAAGGCACCTGGCATGTGGTGGTGGGTTCTGGTATCGCGATATCCGGCGCCACCTTGTGCCTCGGTCTGACCAAACTGACCTATTTCAAAACCCTTGGGCCGCCCTGTTTCGTGGCGATGGTCGTCGCGGTGGTCGCGGCGCTCACCCTGGGCCCGGCGCTACTGGCTATTGGCAGCAAGCTGCCCTGGCTGAACAAGCCCGTCACGGTGAGCAGGTTCTGGCGCAGGTTCGGCACCGTCATCGCCAAGTGGCCCGCCCCGCTGATCACCGTGGCTGCCCTGCTGATTCCGCTGGCACTGGGTGGTTTGGCGATCTACAAGGTGAGCTACAACGATCGGGACTTCGCACCGCCTTCCACTGAATCGGTGCAGGGATACGTGGCTGCCGACCGGCACTTTCAGAAAAGCCAGATCTCCACCGACATCGTGTACGTGCAGGCCGATCATGACATGCGCAACACCACGGACATGATCTCGCTGGATCGCATCGCCAAGAACATCATCCGGGTACCCGGAATTGTCAAGGTGCAGAGCATCACCAGGCCCAATGGTCGTCCACTGGAACATGCCTCCTTGCCCTACGCGATGGGTTCGATGGGCACCAAGATCGGCCAGAACATCGACTTCCTCAAGGACCGGGCTGCCGACATGGACAAGATGGCCGCCACCATGGGCGAGACGATCGAGACCACCAAACACATGGCCCAGCTCACGCTGGAAATGGCTGGGGGAACGCATATCTCGCTGCAGGCTTCACAAGACCTGAAAGCGGCGATGGACAAGACCCGGGACAACCTGTCGAACTTCGATGACTTCTTCCGGCCGTTTCGCAATTATTTGTATTGGGAGCCACACTGCTTCGACATTCCGATCTGTTGGGCGCTGCGTTCGTTGAATGAGTCGATCGACAACATCGATGAGTCAACCGAGGCGCTGAACGGGATGGTCGACGGTCTCACCATTCTGGACACAGTGACTCCACAGATGGTGAACCAGCTCAATGACACCGTGCGGAGCCTGACGACTCTGCAGCAGCTCACTTTGACTCTGCAAAGTACTTTCCACGCGACCATCACCCAGCTGGAGCCGCTGATCAATCCAATGGTCGATATGGCGAAGGCTTTCGACAACGCGAAGAACGACGACTTCTTCTTCCTGTCACCGGATTCCTTCAAGACCAACGATTTCATCGTCGGCCTGAAGTTCTTCGTGACGGCCGACGGCAAGGGTGCGCGACTCATGGTCTTCCACAAGGGGGAAGCCATGAGTCCTGAAGGTATCGACCAAATCCGCAGGGCCGAGGCCGCGGCGCAGGAGGCTCTCAAGGGCACCTCACTGGAGAGCGCGAAGCTGTTCACGGCCGGGTCATCGTCGACATACCGTGACATCGCGGACTATTCCTTCAACGACGTGATGCTGATGATGGTCGCGACCTTCAGCCTGGTGTTCCTGATTGTCATGTTCCTGACCGGAACATTGGCCGGTGCGGTGATGGTGACGATTGCCGTGGTCATCTCGTACGCCAGTGCCCTGGGATTGTCGACGTTGGTATGGGAGGGCATCTTCGGGATACAGCTGCATTGGCTGACATTGCCGATCGCGTTCATCGTTCTGGTCGGGGTGGGCTGCGACTACAACCTGCTGCTGTTGTCCAGGTACCGCGAGGAATTGAGTGCCGGGATACGCACCGGTCTCATCCGGACGATCGCCGGTTCGGGCAATGTGGCAGTCACCGCGGCGTTTGTGCTGGCGGGAACGATGGCGGCGCTGTTGTCCAGCGACGTGGTAAGCATCGGTATGGCCGGCTCGACAATCGCCATGGGCCTGATCTTCGACATGTTTGTGGTGAGACTGCTTTTGGTGATGCCGATGGCGCGGCTACTCGGGCCATGGTTCTGGTGGCCCCGCAAGATCCCGACACCTAAGCGCACCTTCATAGGGAAGTGAGTTCCTAGATTGCTCCGAGAAGTATCCACGCGGTGACCACTACGCCCAGCGGGTCCGTCACCCGCTGGGCTCAACAACCGTGGGCCTCGTCTTGGTGGTTGGCTTGGCGGGCAGGGCGGGAATGTCCCTGAGGTTGGGATGTGACCGGATCTGTGTGTCGTAGTCGCCGGCACAGATGGTGACCGTGGTGTGCACCGAGCACCTCACTGGAGTGGGTGATGACGAGCCGGCCCGCGGACCGGTGTGCATCACCGCGACCGCCACGGCCACCGTGCCGATGAGCGCGGCCGTGTTCGTCCTGGCTCGGCGTCCGCCGGTCACGCCCAGGGTGACGGCGATGATGAGAGAGACGGTGAGAAGACCGCCCGCGGAGATGATGACCGAGTCTGCGCGCGAGGCCCCAAGCCCCATGATCCACACGCCAAAAGCGGTGGCGGCGTATAACACTGACAAGTTCCAGGACAATGCCACCGCGGTGAAACCGGTCGAAGATCCGGCGATCAGGGTCTGCTGATTGGTGTCGAATGCGCCCGCGGCGAAGAACCAGACCGGTACCAGCACCAGGCTGATCCAGAGGGTGTGACTGATGAACACGGTCGTGATCGCGACGGCCGTGATCGCCAGCCATGCCGGAAGTACCAGGTATTCGTTGCCGCCGCGCGCGCGTACCCGATCCAGGATGCGCCCGCCGGCAAGTGATCCGAGGAACATGCCGCCGCCACTCAGGGCGCCGACGTAACCCAGCTGTGCCACATCGAGGTGATATCGGGCCGCAAGCACGGCGGAAAGATAGGTATAGGCGCCAAGATTCGCGGCATGGAAGCCGAAAGTGATCAGCAGGGTCCACGGCACCGGCCCCGGTCGCCAGACTCGGAACAGATGTGCCAGCTGACTGCCAGGCGGTTCACCGGTTCTGACCTGACGGCTGGCGTGTCGTAAGGCGCGCCAGAGCACGGCGGCGGCCGCTGTCGCCACGATGGCCATGACCCCGAACGACCAGCGCCACCCGAATTGGCTCGCGACCAAGGCTCCCAGCGGCACCCCGCACACCTGCCCCACGGCAAAGCCGCCCATACCGGCCCCAATTGCGGTACTGCGGTAGGTATCCGGTGCCGTCTCGGCGATCCAGGACCAGATCGCCGGGCCCGCCAGGGATACCCCGAGGCCGGCGATCGCCCGGGATAGCAGCAGTATCCCGAAACTGCCGGCGAAGGCAGCCGCGAGATTTCCGGCGGTGAATACCAAGGCGCCCGCCACGATCAACGTTCGAGCGCCCAGCACCGGGTAAGCCAGGCCCTGGAACGGTCCGGCGATGGCTTGAACCGCCACGTACACGGTGACCAAAACCGCTGCGGTACTGGTGGTGACACCGTATTGCTGTCCCAGTGTGGGCAGTAGTGGAGCCACCAGGTACATCTCGGCGCCGAACACAAAGAGCAGCGCGTACAGCAGTCCGTATCGGCGAACGATCTGGGTGGCTACCGAGCCTTGCTGCGCCACAGCTGATCCCGTGCTCATAGGGCCAGCACCGGGTCGTAGAGGCGCAGCCAGTCATCGAAGTTCAGGGCGATTTCGGCTTCGACGTTGCTGATCAGAACCCCGGGAGCGGAGACGGGCTCGATGGCCACGCGCAATGCCTCAGGGCTGAGCAGCTCGTGCAGTCGGCTGGCCGGGTCGGCCAGCCGCTCACCGAGCTGGCGGGCGACTTCCGCTGAGTAGGAGGGATCGGGCACCGACGGGTAGGGCGACTTGCGCCGCTGTGCGACGGCCCGCGGGATTACATCGTTGATAGCGCCCCGCAAGACGCTCTTCTCCCGGCCATCGGCGGTGCGGAGTGACCATGCGAGCGGCGCAACATATTCCACGAGACGGTGGTCGCAGAATGGTACGCGCACTTCCAGCCCTGCCGCCATGCTCAGCCGATCCTTGCGGTCGAGCAGTGTGGGCAGGAATCGGCTCAGGCCCAGATAGGTCAGTGAACGCATGCGTTCCTCGTGCGGCGCGGAGCCTGCGGGAGAAAGCTCATTGACGGCGGTGTGGTACTGGTCGCGTACGTAGTCGTCAAGTCCGAGTTTGGCGCGCAGATCAGGCCGGAACAGTGCGGCGATGCGTGCGTGGAGTCGCCCGTGCGCGGGGCTGTCCGACATCCACGGGAAGGTGTTGGCGTGCACCGCGTCTTCACGGTGGAACCACAGATACCCGCCGAAGACCTCGTCTGCCGACTCGCCGGACAGTGCGACGGTCGAGTGCTCTTTGATGGCGGTGCACAACATGTACAAGCTCATGTCGAGATCTCCGATACCAAACGGCAGATCGCGGGACCGGACGCATTCCTCGCGCACTCGTGCGTCAGCGAGACCCGCCCCGTCAAGGACGATGCTGCTGTGCTCCGATCCGATGAACTGGGCGGCATCGAGTGCGAACTCCGAGTCGGCGTTGGGAGTCACCTCGGAACGGTTGAACGGTGCGGAGAAATCTATGGAGAAGGAACGCACTGAGGTGTCGCCCAGTTGAGCGTTGGCCAATGCGGTGATCGCAGTGGAGTCGAGCCCGCCGGATAGCAATGTGCACAGCGGCACATCAGCCACCAACTGACGGCGGACCGTGTCGTCGAGCAGTTCACGCACCGCTGCGGAGGCCTCCGCCAAGTCGTTCGTGCGGGGCGGTGCGGCGAGCGTTTCCTCAAGGGTCCAATAGCGCTGGCGCACCAGGCCGTTGGCGGAGAAGGTGACAACCTCTCCGGGCAGAACTTCACCGATGTCGGTATAGGGACTGCGCCCCGGAACCTTGAGGAGTGGCAGCATGAGCTGGATGATGCCCTCTTCATCGACTTCCGGGCGCCGGTTATCTTGGGCCAGTATTGCTTTGGGCTCAGACCCGAATGCCAGCGCCGAGCCGAGCTGACGGAAGTACAGCGGTTTGACGCCAAGTCGGTCGCGTACCAGAGTCAACGTGCGAGTACTGGTGTCCCAGATGGCGAACGCGTATATCCCGTTGAGCTTCTCGGCTGCGGCGGGTCCCCATTCGGCCCAGGCGCGTAGCACGACCTCGGTATCGCTGGCGGTGTGGAAATTATGTCCCCGGCGCCGCAGTTCATCGCGCAGCTCACGAAAGTTGTACACCTCGCCGCTGTAGGTGATCACCAGCCGGGGTTGATCCTCGTCGACGGGGGAGTACGTCATCGGCTGTGCACCACCGGCAAGGTCGATGATCGCCAGTCGGCGGTGTCCGAGTCCGGCGATATCGGATCGCCAGGTCCCGGCGCCGTCCGGGCCGCGCCGAGTCATGGTGTCTGTCATCCGGGTCAGTACCGTTTCGGCGTCAGGCCCTAGCCCGTGATAGTCGACCCATCCAGTGATCCCGCACATGTGTCTTTCCTTTCCTTGGTCGCCCGGCCGCTGTGCGCACCCGCGCTCTCAACGGACATGCACTCCGTAGTCGGTAAGCCAGGTATTGAGGTTCAGTAGGAAGCTCAACCCTGCGGTGGTGGTCGAGGCCGCACGTGGGCTAGGCAGGGTGCCGTTCTCCGCGAGCCACGCCGAGGCTTTGTCGCGATCGACGATGTCGAAGACCCGTGCGTTCGGCGTGTGCAATAGTTCCGTTACCCTGCTGTGAACTGCGGCAAGATAATTCGGGTCGGGGTTGGGAGGGAATCCGCTTTTGCGGCGTTCCAGGACTTCTTGCGGAAGAAGATCGGCGACAGCGCGACGGAGTAGCCCCTTCTCCTGACCGCCGACGGTCTTGATGTCCCACGGGACATTCCAGACATATTCGATCAGCCGGTGATCGCAGAACGGCACCCGTACTTCGAGTCCTGTCGCCATGCTGATGCGATCCTTGCGATCGAGAAGGGCTCCGATCCATCGGGTGAGCGCCAGATACGAGATCCGGCGCGACACCGCGTCCGCGCCGTTCTCGCCGTCCAGCCGGGGAGCCGCGGCGACGGCACTCTCGTAGCGGGATCGGGCGTAGCCGACAGGATCGACCGTGTTCCTGATGTTCTCGTGAAGCAGCACCGACGGGCTGGTTTTGCCTGCGAGCCAAGGGAAACCGTCGAATTCGCGTGCCTGCGGGGATGTGAAATACGGATAACCACCGAAGATTTCGTCAGCGGACTCTCCAGACAGTGCGACCGTGGAGAAGTTCTTCACCTGATCGAACAGCAGATACAGCGAGACATCCATCTCGCCCCAGCCCGGTAGGTCGCGGGCGCGCAACACCTTGGCCTCGTGGGTGAGAACGTCCGAGGGTTCGACCAGGACCGTGGTGTGTTGGGTTCCCACGTGTGCGCTCACCGCCGTCGCATAGGGCTGGTCCCGCGTGGGATGCCACGTGGTGCTTTGAAACGACTGCGAAGCTCCTGGGAAATCGACTGAGTAGCTGGCTATTTTGTCATGTCCCTGGTCGCGGCGCAGATGCGCGGCAATGGCGGTGATGGCGCTGGAATCGAGGCCGCCCGAGAGCAGGGTGCCGATCGAAACGTCGGCGACCAGCTGGCGTTCCACGATATCGGTGAGAAGGTCACGTACCGTTTGGGCGGCGGTGTCGGCATCATCACGATGCTCGACGGCGCTCAGGCTCCAGTACGCGGTGCTGCGCAACCCTTGCCGGTCGAAGGTCACCACATGCCCCGGCTCCACCTGACTGAGCCCACGAAACACGCCGTTGCCGGGTGTCGGGGCGGTGGCCACCACGAAAAGTTCGGCGATGCCGGTGGCATCGAGCTCGGCCCGAAATATCGGATTGGCAAGTATTGCTTTGGGTTCGGAGCCAAAAAGCAGCCCGCCCTCGTAGCGGTGGTAATAGAGCGGTTTGATCCCCAGCCGATCGCGCACCAGAACCAGCCGTTGCGCCCTGGCGTCCCACACCGCGAAGGCGAACATTCCGTTGAGGCGCTCGGCCACGGCCGGACCCCAGCGTTTGTAGCCCTCCAGGACCACTTCGGTGTCTGACCGAGTGCGAAACCTATGTCCGGCACGTACCAGCTCGGCACGTAATTCCCGGAAGTTGTACACCTCACCGCTGTATGTGATGACTACCTGTGTGTCCGCGGCTTCATGCCCATCGGCCATTGGTTGTGCGCCACCGTCGATATCGATGATCGCCAACCGGCGATGGCCGAGGAACGCGTGGGCGCACGTCCACGTGCCACCGGCATCCGGGCCACGTAGCCGCATGGTTTCCGTCATCGCCGTGGCCGTCGCGGATTCGAGGGCAAGGTCGCGCTGCCAGTCCACCCAGCCGGTAATACCGCACATAGCGGCTCCTCTCGATAGTCGAATCGTGTTGGCGGTCAAACCTGCTCGGCAGCGGTGCCGTCGGCTCCGGTACGGAGGGTCCATCGGCAGCCAGGCGCGGGCTCACTGGTCAGCTCGTAGGTGCTGGCATAACCCTTGGCCGAGAAGTTCGCCGCGGTTGCTTTGGTGCAGTACTCGCAGGGAGATGCCAAGGTGATCGGCACACCCCGGGCGCGGGCGCGCTCGCGGTACTGCCAGATTCCGCATCTCTTGACCGAGATCATCGCCGCGGAAAGATCTGCAGTGACTTCGGTTTCGGAGTCGTAGTTCGCGAGCTGGCGCACAAAGCGATCCGCCACGGACTGCGCGCAGGTGGAGTCCGTGGTCGTGGTGGCGTAGACGTAGGCGTTCGACCTGGCCCAGTCGGCCATGCGGTCATGCCCGAAATGAGCCACGAGAAACCGTTCCATCAGTGCCTGTGCTCGAAAGAATGTCCGCTGCCAGTCAGATTCGGAATCACCGCTGGGCAGATTCTCGAATATCCCGGCCTTGACGTGTATCCACTCATCCAAGAGCTCGGGAACGTTCTCTTCGACGAAGAAGCGGGTCAGTCCCGATTCGGCCTCGAAGAGCCGTCGTCGCCACAGCTTGGCGCGAAGTGACCGGGTGGCGGTGCTGGTGACGCCCGGGGCGCTCATGAGGCTGCCCCTTCCGGAACGGTGAAGCGACCACCGGCCGGTACCAGAGCAGGGCCCTCCGGGCGCCCCGTCGCCAGTGGTCGGCCCAATGCGTCGAGCACTGGGGTGAGTTCACGCACCAATGCCGCGAATTGGCCGGGCAGCAGTGCCTGGTCCGCATCGCACGAGGCAGATTCCGGGTCGATGTGAACATCCACGATGATGCCGTCGGCCCCTGCAGCGGCCGCGGCCTTTGCCAGGGGAGCGACCAAGTCCACCCGGCCTGCCGCATGGCTCGGATCCACGATGACGGGCAGGCGGCTGAGTTGCTTGACTACGGCTACCGCGCTGACATCGAGGGTGAATCTGGTGGACGGCTCGAAGGTGCGGATACCGCGTTCGCACAGCACAACGTTCGGATTGCCGCCATCGAGGAGGTACTCGGCGGCCAAAAGCCATTCGTCGATTGTCGCGGCCATCCCACGCTTGAGCAGGACGGGTACCTGGGTGCGGCCGAGAGCCTTGAGGAGTTCGAAGTTCTGCATATTGCGGGCACCGACCTGTGCGATGTCAGCGCTTGCCGCAACGGCGTCCACGTCGGCGGCATCGACGACCTCGGTCACTACCGGTAACCCGGTTTGTGCGCGTGCGATCTCCAGGAGCCGCAACCCCTCCCGTCCCAGTCCTTGGAAACTGAACGGCGAAGTCCGCGGCTTGTAGGCGCCCCCGCGCAAGATGTTGGCTCCGCCGAGGCGGACCGCCTCGGCGGTCTTACCCACTTGTTGGCAGGACTCAACGGCGCAGGGTCCGGCGGCGATAACGAAATTTCTGCCGCCGATGAAGGTTTGATCGGCAATGGGTACCACCGTCCCCTCCGGGCGGTATCGGCGGTCGGTGCGGCGAAGCTTCCCCGAGGTGGCGATCACCGCGGCGACTCCGTCGAACGCGAGCAGGTCGCGCACACGATCGGGCTTGGGCGCGGGATGCAACACGATGTTGTGGTGCGTGCCGCCACGCCACGGGTGAAAGCCGGCCTCCTGGAGTGCGTCGGCGATCCGCTCCGCCGATGCCTCGTCGGTGCCTGGCACGAGCTCGATGATCATGGAGTGCCTTTCGTCTCGTCCGGATGCTGGCCCCGTGCAGTGGTCACCGCGGGGTGCAATGGGTTCTTGATGACGTCGCGCACGCGTTGAACGTGGCGCGAATCCTGGTGGCGTCGAAGGAGGTTGATCCGGTTCCTGGTGATGTCACCACGGTGGACGAATTCGTAGAGGTCTTGGCGCGACCCAAAGCTGTCCGCCGTCAGGTCCCATGCCAGCCGGAATAGGCGGGACTTGTCCTCTACCGGAAGGTTTTTACCGCGCATATAGCGGTCGAGGTACGGCCGCAGCGGGGACTGGAGGTCGGCTTCGGTGGGTTGCATGAGGATCCCCGCGGAGCCGATCCGCCGGACGATCTCGGTGCATCGAGGAGCGATCTGGGCGGCCCAAATCGCGGCGGCAGGGGTTGCTCCGGGTGCGAGTAGCCCACCGTCGGTAGGTTGCGCGGTGGCCTCTCCGGCGTCGATGAAATGGTCGAGGATCTCGACATAGCTGGCCAATTCGCCGAGGTCTTCCTGGATGTTGCGAAATCCATCCACCCCAATCGATTCGGCAAGCACGATGCCGACCGACAACAGCGATTGCAGCCGCTCACGAAATCTGACCTGTCCGACGTATTGGCTCCACGCGTTGATTCGCCCGAGCCCTTCGCGGGCGAGTTGCCCGTCGCGCAGCAGTAGTACACGCTCCCACGGCACGAACACGTCGTCGAAGAACAGCATGGAATCTTGTTCATCGAAACGCTTGCCGAACGGATGTGCGTGTCCGAATCCCTCATGGCCCAACGGTTCTCGGCTGAGAACCGTCAACCCCTCGGTGGCCACCGGGATTCCGAACCAGACGACGAACCGTTCGGCTCCTCTGTTGGCGAAGGAGGCCGATAGATAGACAAGGACCTCATGGGCGTACGGGGCCAGGGTGGTGAGCTGTTTGGCGCCCCGAACCACGATCCCGTCTGAGTTCTCGGACACCACACGCAGTGCGAGATCCTCGTCATCCAACGGGGTGGCGCTGCGGTCGATCTGTGGATCACCCAGCGCGTGTGCCAGCACCAGATCGTTCTCAGCCAGGTGCCGATAGTAGTTCTCGGCGTTCACGCCGAATTCCGGCCTGTTCGTGCCCAGCCGCTTCCGGAAGTCGTACAGCCCCACACCGATGGTCGACATGAAGGCAGGCGACCTACCGTGCAAACCCCAGCTTTCGTACATCCACACATCGGCATTCCTGCGTTTGGCCCGCAGATGCTCGATCGTGGTTGGCAACTGGTAGGCGGTCGCGATGCGCGTGCCCTGTTCTTCAACAGTCAGTAGGTCTTTGAATTCCGGCGAATGTTGCAGGTCGAACAGTCGGCCCAATTCCCGCGCTGCCTCTGCGAACGCGGGGTGCTCGGCTACGTTCGCGATCTTCTCCCCGTTGAGCCAGACCGACCGTCCGTCGTCCAGTTCCCTCAGATAGCGGGCGGATGTCTGTAAGCCCCGCGGTGGCGTCCCGATGATAGGACCGTCCGATCCGGCCCGGGGCCGGGTTGCCTCGATACTCGCTGTCATGATGTCTCCTCAAGTTCGGCGTTGTGGTGCTGGTGTGCCCAACGTCCGGTAACGGCCGTCGTGGTACAGGAGCGGGCTTCCCTCACGTCTGCCGGTGGCGGTGACCTGCCCGATGAGCAACGTGTGGTCTCCGCCCTCGACGAGATCGTGTACGCGGCAGTCGAACCAGCTCAGACAGCCGCTGATGGCCACCGCGCCCGACGGCACCGCCGTGGTCGCGATGCCGATCGCCGCGGTACCGCGGGAGCCGGATCCGGGCTCCGACAAGGCGATGGAGATGTCTTCCTGGCCTGCCTCAAGGATGCTGACGCTGAACACATCTGCCATCGCGGCGGCATGCGCGATGGGCGATCGGCTGCCCACCCATACCGAGACGAGTTGGGGCAGCAGGGAGACGGTGGTGAATGACGACACCGTCTTCGCCAGCACCTTGCCACCGTCGTTTACCGAGACAACTGCGACGCTGCTGGCAAGGCAGCGGGCGGCCAGGCGGAACCCGTCGCCGTGATCGACGGGCGCGTTGCCATGGTCGGTGCGAAGCAGAATCGGCGCGCTGGTGTGTGCCACGCAGATGATCCTGCGCGGCAACGCCTACCGATTGCTTACCGCCGCCCGGCGACGATTTGATCAGGTGGATCGCAACAGTTCGCTCGGGTATAGGCCGCTCGTAGGCTGCATACCGAGATCGTGATGTCAAGGTTGGGAGCGGACATCGCATGAAAGAAGGACGGCACACAAGTGCGGGTGGGTGTATCGGTGCTCGGGCCGTTGGCCGTCACCGTGCATGGCTCCAGTGGTGCGATCGCGGTGCCGATCACGGCCGCCAAACATCGGTCACTGCTGGCCGCACTGGTGACGGCCAAAGGCAGGGCCGCCTCCTTTACGGCGATCGCCGAGCATCTCTGGGGGGATGAGCCGCCGCGGAACGCGCGTTCGGCGGTCCATGTGCACGTGGCGCGGCTGCGCCGTGTGCTGGACACCGCCGCACCGGGGGCCGGTTCGGTCATTGTGTCGACCACACATGGTTATCGTCTGGATGTCGCCGAAGATGACGTCGACATCGGGCAGGTCCGGCAGTTGGTCGCACGCGCGGATTCAGCACGCCGGCAATCCGACGTTCTGCTGGAGAACGAGCACGTGACCGCGGCGCTCGCGCTATGGCGCGGCGCCCCGTTTGAGGACGTGGAGTCCGTCGCGATCGCGCATGCCGAGGCGGTCAGATGGGACGAGCACCGGACCGCGCTCGTGGAACGGGCGTTTGGCGTGGCGCTTGATCTCGGTAGGCACGCTGCCGTTCTCGGCGAGCTGCGCGCGGAGCTGCGCGCGCACCCCCTGCGTGAACGACTTGCCGAACAGTTGATGCTTGCGTCGTACCGGTGCGGGAGGCAGGCCGAGGCTCTCGAGGTCTACCGCGGGTTGGTGAGAAGGCTTACCGAGGACCTGGGCATAGATCCGGGCGAGCGGGCGCAGCAGCTGTTCACTCAAATCCTGACGCAAGATCCTGCCCTGGATCTGGTCGTGGCCGGCACCCACCAGGACTCGCCGCAAAATGACGCGTCCGAGGCGTACTGCACGTTACCGCGTTCTCGTGCCCGGCTTTTCGGCCGGGATGACGAGCTCGCGGCATTGGCCGGATATCTCGCGGTGGACCGCCCCGACGTGACAGTGATTGCCGGCCCGCCCGGCAGCGGCAAGACCGCATTGGCCGTATCCGCGGCCTTGGCGAGCGCGGACAGGTATCCCGATGGCCAGTGGTTCGTGCAGGCCCACGATATCGGCGCGGGCGCGCTGGCCCGGGAACTGTTGGTGCATGCGGGATTGGGGGCCAACGGAATCCCGGATGAGCCGGCGGCACGGTGCGCACTGGTGCGGCGTATCTTGGCACGCAAGACGATTCTGCTTGTCATCGACGACGTCATCGCAGTCGGCGAGGTTGCCTCATTGCTGCCCGGATCGGGAGCTTCCGCTGTGCTCCTGACAAGCAGGTCGGCATTGCCCGAGCTGTCCTCAGCACACGAAGCGAACCTGATCAGGTTGGGCTCCCTGACTCCGGAATCAGCGAACAAGCTTCTTGCCGAGGCGATTGGGGGCTTCGAATCCACTCCGGGAACTGGCGAACTCGAAGAGATCGCGGAGCTGTGCGGTTACAACCCTGCCTCGTTGCATGCGGTTGCCGCAGGTATCAGAGGACGCCCATCTCGGCACCGCGCTGCCGTGGTCGCGGAGCTGCGCAATGGCCGGGTGCCTGGAGTGCATGAGCTCGAGCTAGGCCGGCTGGGTGACGCCAGCCGTGAGCTCGCGCATGCGATGAGTCTGGTGGCCGGTGGTCATTTTGTACGTGAATCCCTTTCGGCCCTGGTCGGATTCACGGCCGCCGAGATAGCGCGCTCGCTCGACGAGCTTGCGCATTCCCATGTGATCACTGAGTTCGAAGACGGCACGGTCGCGTTGTCGGGTGGAGTCGCTACGCAATTGGCGGCCCGCCCGCTTACCGCTGGATACGAGCGGGCTCTGGACCGGCTCGCCGTCTGGTACCTGGAGGGCCCCGACTACCCTTCGCGTTCCTTCAGCCTGCGTCACCGGCTCACCATGCTGGCATTGGTACATCCGGCATCGGGATTGTCCGCGCGGCCGCGGCTTGCGCTGTCGGCCTTCGCGCTGAGCAAATTCGACATTGCCAGCGGTGACCCAGACGTGTATGCGGTTGCCGCACACGGAGCATCGGCCGCGCGTGAGCTTGGCGATCACTTCCAATTCACCAGGTTCGCCGATGTGACGCGGCGGCTGCGCGATGGTGTCTCGGCGACCGGTGAGCTGTGGCTCCCGGGCCAAGATTCGGCTGCCGCGCGGGCGGACGCGGATCGAGAGGCCCTGGAGGGACACCTGCGGCGTGCGCTCCACCTCGCTGAGGAGGTGGAGAGTTCCGACCGAATCGCGAATTTATATGCATACCAATCAGATAACCTGGCACGCATTGGGCACGCTCTTGTCGGTTTGAATCGGTTGGACGAGGCGTCGGTGGTCCACCACCGGGCCTTACGGGTGGCCAAGGACAATCACAACCCCTATGCGCTGGCCACCGCACATCTCAATCTCTCCACCGTCCTGCTCTTGGAGGAGGAGTTCGCAGTCTCGCGCCAGCACGCGGCCACGGCGGTCGGAATGTTCCGGGAACTAGAGGAACCCGCGGGTGAAGCACGCGCGTCCGTCGCTTTGGGCGATGTGCTGCGCGCAACGCGAATGTTGGAGGAATCCGAGGCGCAGCACAAGCACGCGCTGGATATCGCGGAGGGCTTGTCGGATGTGCGGATCGAGGTGGAAGCAATGATCGGGTTGGCTCTGACGTACCGCTATCTCAACGACCCGAAGCGAGCCCTGGCGCATGGTGCCCAATCGACGCAGCGCGCGTCGCAGGCTGGATTGCGGGTACTGGAAGGCCGTGCACTGGGCGTGCACGCGGTCAATCATCTGTTCGCGGGCAGCCCGCACCGCTCGCGTGTGCTCATCCGGGCTGCGGTGGAGATACACGACGACACAGGGCATGAGCTCGAAAGGCAGTGCGCGTTGCGGTGGATGTCGATCGCTGAGTCAGGGGGCGCGCGGCCAGTAAGCGAGAGGTAAGCGATACCGGTGAGACTGGGCGCTGTGCAGAGTGTCCGAGTCTATCCGTCGCCACGTCGCGGGCTTGCCCGCGCTGCGGCAGCGGCCGTGTTGTGGGCAGCTCTCACGTCCGCGTGCGCCCCGATAGAGGATCAGATCTCCGACGGGCCGCCCCGCAGTGGCGGGACGCTCAGGATCGCCATCGGGGCAGCCATTGATTGCTTCGACCCTCAGGTCAGCCCTTCAGACGAGACGCCCGCGATCATGCGCAACGTGTACGACTCCCTGGTCAAAGCCCAGCCCGATGGCTCGTTCAGGCCATGGCTGGCTACTTCGTGGTCGGTTTCGC
Source organism: Mycobacteroides immunogenum (assembly GCF_001605725.1). Taxonomy (NCBI): domain Bacteria; kingdom Bacillati; phylum Actinomycetota; class Actinomycetes; order Mycobacteriales; family Mycobacteriaceae; genus Mycobacteroides; species Mycobacteroides immunogenum. Next base: position 3,787,461 of record NZ_CP011530.1, on the reverse strand, counting down.
CGGACGGGACGGTGTACACGTTCCGGCTCCGGACCGGGGTGACGTTCCATGACGGAACCCCGTTCGACGCACAGGCGGTCAAACAGAACTTCGACAGGATCGTCGCTCCGCGGACAGCGTCGCAGTACGCACGCACCCTCATCGGCCCGTACCGCTTCACCGAGGTGGTGCGCCCGGATGTGGCGGTGGTACATCTCAGAGAGCCGTATAGCCCCTTCCTGCAGGCAGTTTCGACAGCCAACTTGGGATTCCACTCGCCGGCTTCCTTCGCGGCGCACGAAAATCTGTGCGCGGGGGGCCCGCAACAAGTCGGGACTGGGCCGTTTATTTTCGCGCAGCGGGCCACTGCGGAAGGCTTTCGGCTGACGCGCAATCCTGCGTACGACTGGCCGCCGGTAGGGAAGCGCCGTGGCACTGCGTACCTGGATGAGGTGGAGTATCGAGTTCTGCCGGAGAGTTCGACCCGCGTGGGGTCCCTGGTGAGTGCTGATGTTGACGTCATCGACCAGGTGGCCACCACCGACATCGACACCTTGGAGACCATCCGCGGTGTGGCAGTACATCGTGCCGAACCCACCGGAATCCCCTACACCTATTTTTTCAACACCACGCGGAGCCCGTTCAACGATGTGCGGGCCCGTACCGCCATATCGCAAGCTGCCGATCTGAATACTCTGACCAGCAGCATCTTTCAGGGAAAGTACCGTCCCGCGCAGTCGCCTCTCAATGCGGCCACAGCGCGCGGGTCCAATGGTCACTTCACGGGTTCATACGATCCGGCCAGCGCCGGACGCATCCTCGATGAGTTGGGCTACACCGGGCGTGATGGCGAGGGTTACCGCACCAAGGCCGGTGAACGGTTGACTGTGTCACTCATCTACGACCCCACATATCAGCGGCCAGAGCGGGTTGTCTTCGATACCGGGCTACAGGACGCACTGCGCAAATTGGGAGTGCGATTGGAACTGGTGGCGATTGGGAATGGCAGCTATATCCAGGTGCGCAACGCCGGCGCATACGATCTTGTGGGATTCGGTTGGAGCGGTGACGATCCCGACATTCTGCGCACCATTTACGGGTCTGGTCAACAGTTCACCGACGGCGGCGCGAACGGAGCTCGGGTACACGATCCCGGGCTCGACGCGCTCTTGAGAGAGGGTCTACGCACCCTTGATCCGGCCGTACGTTCACAGATCTACCGCGGGGTTCTGGACAAGATCAGCGAGTCGGCGTATGGCATGCCGGCCTACGCCGCCCCGGTTGTGACCGCATACCGAAAGCGCGTGCGCGGCCTGGACTACTGGTCCGACAATGTCTTGCCGGTGCTGTATGACACGTGGACGCAGAGCTCATGAGATTCCTGCGTGGTCTGCCGCCTTGGGCGCGTGAGACGGCCGAGCGCCTCGCGGGAATCACCGTTGTCGTGTGGGGAGCGGCGACGATGTCGTTTGTGGCGCTGCAACTGATGCCCGGCGATACCGTCGATGCCTTGTTGGGCCCGAATGTCGCGGCCACGCCGGAACTTAGGAATGAGGTCGTCAGCGCACTGCATTTGGATCGCCCACTGGGGCAGCGATATTTCGCCTTCCTCGGGCAGATCGCGACGGGGGACTTTGGGCAAAGCTATCGCCTCGGTCGTCCTGTCTCCGATGTCTTGGCTGAGAGCATCGGGTCCACGGCGCAGTTGGCCATTGTGGCGATGGTCTTCACCACGGTCCTCGCCCTGGGGCTGGCCGTGCCCTGGGCACTCGGAGGACGAGGGGCGCGCGGCATTCTCACGGTGGTGGAGTTGATCGGGAGCTCGCTACCCAGCTATTGGTTGGGCATCGTCGTCATCGGTGTGTTCGCGTTTCGGCTGCGGTGGTTGCCGGCGGCGGGCAGTGGAACGGCTGACGCGGTGATCCTGCCCGCCTTTGCGTTGGCCTTGCCGATCGGATGTGTGATGGCGCGGGTGCTGCAGGATTCGTTCGAGCGGTCGGCAGCAGCACCGTTCACGCTTACCGTGCGAGCACGTGGTGTCTCCTGGTTGGGCGTGACAGTGCGCCATCACCTCCGGCACGCCGCCGCTTCGGTGATCACCTTGGGTGGCTGGACCCTCGCAAGCTTTCTCGGTGGCGCCGTGATCATCGAAGTCGTCTTCGCTCGTGCAGGTTTCGGGCGAACTCTGGTAGATGCGGTGTCAACCCGGGACATGCCTGTCGTCACGTCGATCACCGTGTTGTGCGCGCTGCTGTTTGGGGCATTGAATTGGGCAATCGACCTCGTGAACCGCCGCATCGACCCGAGGCTTCGCTGATGGCCGGCGGGGTGTTGGCTTTAGCCGGACCGCGGGTTCGGATGGTGCCCAATCTGCGGCTATCGCTGCTGACAGCGTCCTTGATCCTTCTGGTGGTGTTATTGGCCGCGGCATTCCCTGGTCTCTTCGCGCCGGCTGATCCGACCGCTACGGACTACACCGTGGTGCTGCGGCCGCCCAGCGCGGACCATCCGTTCGGCACCGATCAGCTCGGACGTGATGTCTATACCCGGGTAGTACACGGGACTCGTACCTCGGTCGTCATCGGATTCGGCTCCACCGGGCTGGCGCTGGCGGTCGGCGCGGCCGTGGGACTGGTCGCGGCGTTTGGTTGGCGGGGAGTCGATTTCACGGTGATGAGGATTGTCGATATAGGCCTTGCCTTCCCATCGGTGCTGTTGTCGTTGCTCGTCCTGGCAGTGCTCGGACCGGGCGCACTCAACGTCTTGGTCGCGATCGCCATCAGCTCGATTCCTGGCTACGCGCGGCTGATTCGCACAGAGGCGCAACGGGTTCGCGCGGCGAACTACGTACGCAGCGCGATAGGTTTGGGCGTCCGCCCCGCGAGGATTTTGCGTACGCACATCCTGCCGAACGCCTTAGGGCCGGCACTTGTACTGGCTACGATCAGTGCGGGCACAAACATCATTGTCGCCGCCGGACTGAGCTTCCTCGGTTTCGGTGCGGCGGCGCCCGCACCGGAATGGGGTCGAATTCTGGCCGACGGGCGGTCCGTATTGGCGGGGGCCTGGTGGATGTCGGTTTTCCCGGGTGCCGCTATCACGCTGGTGGTTATTGCCATCACCGTGCTCGGTAATGCCTTTGAACGAAAGCGCTCCGGGCTATGAGCGCGCTGGTAGACGCCGAAGGACTCACCGTGCGATACGGCACCGAGGTGGCGGTGTCGAGTGTTGACATGTCGGTCAGCCGGCACGAATGTGTCGCAGTCATAGGAAGTTCCGGTGGCGGGAAGAGCACCGTCGCGAAGGCGCTCGCCGGCCTGCTGGGGAGTGCCGCGACACTAGACGCCGCACGGTTGGAGATCGACGGCACCGATGTGCGCGGATTCACCGAACGGCAGTGGAACCGGCTGCGGGGACGCACGGTGGGTTTCGTCTTACAAGATGCCTTGGTGTCGCTGGACCCCTTGCGCACTATCGCGCATGAGCTGACAGAAGCCGTCGCGCCGAACCGCACCGTCGCCGCAGCGGCGCGGCGCGAAGCGGCGGTTGCGCTCTTGTCGCGAGTGGGCGCGGAACACCTCGCTGAACGGCTGGACGCGTACTCCCATCAGCTCTCGGGCGGTGAGCGTCAGCGCGTTCTCATCGCGTCGGCCCTCGCGGCAGATCCGGCTCTGCTGGTGGTAGACGAGCCGGTGACCGCACTCGATGCGGTGACACGTGCGGGTATCCGGGACTTGCTGGCGCAATTGCGTGACGAAGGGCTGGGTGTCGTGCTGGTCAGTCATGATCTGGAGTTTGTGGGGCACCTAGCGGACCGGATCCTGGTGCTTGACAGGGGAGTTCCGGTAGAGACGGGGACCGCTCATGCTGTGTTGAATGCGCCACGGCATCCCGCCACCACGAGGCTGGTACGCGCGGCCGCGTCGACGCGTTCGCCTGCGCCAACAGTCGCCGAAGGAGCCCCGGTTCTAGTGCTGCGCGACGTCGGCAAGCGGTACCACAATGGTGTGGGTGGTGTGGATTCGGTCTCGTTGACAGTCCACTCGGGTGAGGCCGTGGGCTTGATAGGTGGGTCGGGCTCGGGAAAATCCACCACCGCACACTTGGCATCGGCATTCACCGAGCCGGACATCGGTGTTGTCGAGCTCGCAGGGATGCGCTGGAGCGGGGTGTCCGAACGCTCACGCCGGCCGCTACGACATCGCATCCAGCTGATCGACCAAGATACGTCGGGAGCTTTCGATCCCCGATACCGGGTACGAAGAATTCTGGGGGAAGCGCTGGAAGCGAAGGGAATTCGTAGGCCGGATGAACACGACGCGCGAATCGCCGCACTGCTTTCGAGAGTCGGGTTGAGCCCTGTCCTGGCTGCTCGACGCACGCAGACGCTCAGCGGCGGCCAGCGTCAACGTGTCGCCATCGCGCGTGCGCTGGCAATGAATCCTGAGGTACTGGTGTGCGACGAAGTGGTATCAGCACTCGATCCGGTGAGTCAGGCCGGCATCCTGGACGTGCTCAACGGGCTGCGGGGCAGCGGGGTGGGCTTGCTCTTTGTTTCGCATGACGTACACGTGGTGCGTTCTCTGTGCTCACGCGTGGCGGTGATGAAGAACGGACGCATTGTGGAAGAAGGTCTTACCGAAGCAGTCTGGGGCTCTCCGCAGCACCAATACACCCGCCAACTACTGGCGGCCGGACGCGGAGATCGTGCGGTCGGCAGTAAGGAAACAGAACAGGAGATGTCACTGACATGAGTGAGATCATCGGTGGAATTCTGTCGGCGCCTCCGCCGGGAGAGACTGAATTTGACAGGCGTACAGCACATTTCCTTGCAGATCCACGAGCCCGGGACGTTGATCCGGGGCATATCCTGCGGCAGGCCGGCTTTGACGAAGAGGCTGGATACGACCGGTCGCTCATCCATGTCTACAGTGCATGGGCAGACCCGTGGCTCATCGCGGCTCACGCCGCGACCGCCACAGCACGTACCGGACTCACGGTCGCGCACCGTCCGGGAGTTATCGCGCCCACGGTCGCGGCGCGCTCTTTCGCCACCCTGGACAACCTCAGCGCGGGGCGGGCAGCGGCTCACGTCGTCGTAGGTTCCAGTGATGTCGATGTCCGGCGTGATGGCGATTTCCTGAGCAAGGCGCAGCGATACGACCGCGCCCGCGAGTATCTGGAACTCTTTGTGAAGACGCTCACCGCAACGGAACCCTTTGACTATGAGGGTAAGTGGTACCAGGTAGAGGACGCCTGGGCCGGTTTTCGCCCGGTGCAACAGCCCGCCCCGCCGATCTCGATCGGAGGGTCTTCTCAGGAAGCGAAAGCCTTGGCCGCCCGATTTGGGTATGCCTACGCCGGGACCTTCCCGTCGTTGGATGCCGCGAGTGCCATCAGGTCGGAGGTCGACGCACTGGCGGCTGAGCATGGTCGCGAACTGCATTACTGGAAGCAGTTTTTTGTGATCTTGGGGGACACCGATCACGAGGCACGCGATGCCGCAGGGGCATTTCGGGCGCGAGGAGCTGAGCTCTTGCGCCGGCGTTCGGATGAGGTGTTGGGGTCGTCGGCGCAGTTGGCGCGCAACCGTGAGCGCGATCTCCGCCACGTCGCGGACACCCGTGATGCGGCGCTTCGGCATCTTGACGCCACCTTCGACGGCCTAGTTGTGGGTTCGGTGTCGACCGTCGCGGAGCTCATAGATGGATATCGCCGCGCCGGTATCGACATCGCGCAGGTGGTCGCGCTCACCGAGACGGAGGAGGACCGCAAATTGCGGTCGCGATTGATTGCCGAGCTGCGCCGGTAAGTGAACTTCTTGAGGGTGTCGCCAGGGTGAGTAATCTCATCACTGGGTGTCTTGCGTGCATACTTAGTTGCGTAGATGCAATTTGCCGCCACGTATTTTAAGTGTCGATTTCGAATGCCTTAATTTCCTCTCCACGACCTAAATGCAGGTCTGTGCCTTAGTTTCGTATCATCAACCTGGGGTTGAGTGGCATCATCTACGTTTGCTGCAATTCGAAATATTCGATCTGGTGGAGAATAATTGTAGGTTGTGTGAATTGCTGAATAGATGATGATCCTTCAATCTTTGGAGAATGGAAGGGTCATGTTTTTTATGGGGAGAATTGCGTCGCGAATTGTTCGGGGTGGAATTGCCGCCGTGATGATGGTGGCAGTGCTCGGCGCGGCCGCGGTGGCGGCGCCCGGTGCGGCGTATGCGGGCCTGGACGACGAGCTGACCTTGGTGGACGGTAAGGGCCGTCTGCTGCGGATCCAGCAGTGGGACACGTTCTTGAACGGTGTTTTTCCGTTGGATCGCAACAGGTTGACGCGCGAATGGTTCCATTCGGGTCGTGCGGTCTACGAGGTGACCGGCGCCGGTGCCGACGCGTTCGAAGGCACGCTGGAGTTGGGCTATCAGGTGGGTTATCCGTGGTCATTGGGGGTGGGTCTGAACTTCAACTACACGACGCCCAATGCCTCGGTTCTTTATGGCATTCCCAATGTTTTCGGTAGTTCGCCAGAGAGTTCGTACGTGCAGACCACTAACCTGTTGCCCTCGGCGGGCATCAATGTCGATCTTGGTAACGGTCCCGGCATTCAAGAGGTAGTCACCTTTTCGGTGGCCATCAGCGGACCCAAGGGGGCGGTGGCGGTGAGCAATGCGCACGGCACGGTGACCGGTGCGGCCGGTGGTGTGCTGCTGCGGCCATATGCCCGGCTGGTTAGTTCCGTGGGCGACAGTGTCACCACCTACGGCGATACCTGGGATATGAAATAGATTGCTGGAGTTTGGCTCTCCTTCGGTGTGTACCCAAACGTCGGCTGATTCAGGCGATCCAAACCGTCTTGATGTTGCAGAACTCTCGGATGCCGTGCGCCGAGAGTTCGCGGCCGTACCCGGAGCGTTTGATACCGCCGAAGGGGACCTCGGGATATGAAACGGTCATACCGTTGATGAAGACCTGTCCGGCGTCGAGACCGTTGATGAACCACTGTTGCTCTGTTTCCTCGCGTGTCCAGGCGTTGGCGCCGAGACCGAAGGACGTGTCGTTGGCGATGTCTATTGCTTCGTCGATATCGGTTGCGCGGTATACCGAGGCGACCGGGCCGAACACCTCTTCGCCGAATATCGGCATCTCCCTGGTGATGTCGGTGAGGACGGTCGGCGGGTAGAACCATCCGGGCCTCTCTGGTCGTACACCTCCGCAGCGGACGGTGGCACCGGCAGCGACGGCCTGCTGGACCTGTTTGTCGACCTCGTCGCGGCCCTGCTCGGTGGCCAGCGGCCCGATATCGGTGGCCGGGTCGGTGGGATCGCCCACCCGCAGGGAGGCCATGGTGTCGACGAACTTAGCCAAGAAGTCGTCGTAGATATCGCGATGGGCGATGAACCGCTTGGCGGCAATGCAGGATTGGCCGTTGTTCTGGACTCTGGCCGTGACCGCGGTCGAGACGGCCTTCTCCAGGTCCGCTGACGGCATCACGATAAACGGGTCGCTGCCACCGAGCTCCAGCACAGTGGGCTTGACTTCATCACCGGCAATCGCGGCCACGGAACGCCCCGCCGGTTCGCTTCCGGTGAGTGTGGCGGCCGCCACTCGCGGGTCGCGCAGAATCCGTTCCACCGCACCGGCGGGCACCAGCAGTGTCTGGAAGCAGCCGTCGGGAAAGCCGCCGCGAGCGATCACATCGGCGAGATACAGCGCGGACTGCGGCACATTCGAGGCGTGCTTGAGTAGGCCCACGTTGCCGGCCATCAGCGCGGGCGCCGCGAATCTCACCGCCTGCCAGAGAGGGAAGTTCCATGGCATCACCGCCAGTACCACCCCAAGCGGCTGGTACTGGGCGTAGGCTTGGGAGGCATTGACCGCAACCGCGTCGGCCGATTCCGGGGCAAGCATCGCTTGGGCGTGCTCGGCGTAGAATCGAAACCCCTTGGCGCACTTGAGAACCTCGGCCTTGGCCGAGGCTAAAGTCTTGCCCATCTCCAGCGTCATCAGGGCCGCGACATCATCGGCCTCGGCTTCCATGAGATCAGCGGTGGCTGTTGCCCAGGCAGTTCGCTCCGCGAAACTGGTTGTGCGGTATCGCCTGAACCGCTCGTGTGCGCGTCCGATAGCGGCGTCGATTTCTGCCTCGGATGCTGGAGCAAAGGTCTTGATCGTCTCTCCGGTGGCCGGGTTGATCGTTGCGATAGGCATGTCTCCAGAGTGCCACTACCGTAGGAAAGATGAGCACAGCTGCCCAATTAATGGTGAAGTGTTTGGAGAACGAGGGTGTCTCCGTGGTCTTCGGGATACCGGGGGAGGAGAACATCCGGTTTATCCAGGCGCTCGCGGCATCGGACATCCGCTACATCCTCACCCGCCATGAGCAGGGTGCGGCCTTCATGGCGGAAATGTATGGCAGGGTGACCGGGCGTGCCGGAGTGGTGTCCGCCACGCTGGGTCCGGGGGCGATCAACCTGCAGCTGGGAGTCGCCGACGCTTCCACGAACAGCACGCCTCTGGTCGCGATTTCTGCCCAGGTAGGGCAGGACCGGGCCTACAAGGAATCTCATCAGTACGTCGACCTGGTGGCGATGTTCCGTCCGATCACCCGCTGGGCCGACGGTGTGCCGACCGCTCGGGCCATCCCAGAGATGTTCCGCAAGGCCTTTAAGCTCGCGGAGACCGAGCGGCCCGCTGCCGTCTTTCTGGCGGTGCCCGAGAACATCGACGCCGACGGCGCCGACTACGAATTGAATCCTTTGCCGCGCAATGTGGTGCACGCCGAAGCCCCGATGGCCGGTCAGGTGTTGCGTGCGGTCGACATCCTGCGGCGGGCGCGGCGGCCGGTGGTGCTTGCCGGTCACGGCGCCGCCCGAGGTGGTGCGACGGCCGCCTTGATCCGGTTCTCCGAAGAGCTCGGTGTGCCGGTGGCCAATACCTTCCACGGTAAGGGCGCGATGCCCGACGACCATCCCAACAGCATGGGGACCGTCGGCTTCATGCGGCGCGACTACGCCAACTTCGGCTTTGAGCACGCCGACGTGATTGTCGCGGTGGGATATGAGCTGCAAGAGTTCGACCCGGTCCGCATCAACCCGCTGGGAGACAAGGAGATCATCCACATCCATCGGTTTCCCGCGGAAGTCGACGCGCACTATTCGGTGTCGGTGGGAATCATCGGTGATATCAGCGCCTCGGTTGATGCGCTCACCGACGCCCTCGCCGGGCACCGGTTCGACGGCAACTCCGCACCGGGATCCGCCCTGCTGGCCGAAGAATTCTCCCGGGGACAGCAGGATTCACGTTTCCCGATGGCGCCGCAGCGGATCGTGGCGGACATCCGGGCGACCCTGGGCCGCAGTGATGTCGTGCTTGTCGATACCGGAGCCACCAAGATGTGGATGGCGCGGCTCTACCCGACCTATGAGCCCAACACCTGTCTTGTGTCTAACGGTCTGTCCACCATGGGTTTCGCGCTGCCCGGGGCGCTCGGCGTGAAGCTGGCCCGCCCCGATGCGAAGGTTTTGGCCGTCGCCGGTGACGGCGCGTTCCTGATGAACTCGCAAGAGATCGAGACCGCGGTACGCGAGCGGATTCCGCTGGTGGTTTTGATCTGGGAGGACGGCGGCTACGGACTCATCGAGTGGAAGATGGACCTCGAACTTGGTGAACACCATCATGTCTCATTCACCAACCCCGATATCGTCTCCTACGCGGAGAGTTTCGGGGCCAAGGGTTATCGCATTACCGCCGCCGACCAACTACAGCCGACGCTGCGGGCCGCCCTGGACAGTGACGGCGTTTCGCTCATCGCCTGCCCGGTCGACTACTCGGAGAATCTGAGGCTTACCGATCGGCTGGGGCAACTGGACGCGACGCTGTAGCGCGCGGCTATCGCGGCGGCCGATTCCCGGACAGAACCGGAAGCACGTGCTCCGCGAGCAACGGCGCCAAATCCGCGGGGTAGGGCTCATCGAGTGGCTGCCATCGCAGTTCTTCGATCTCGGCGGCCGGTTGGCTCACCGACACCGGTGGATGCTCGAAGACTGTTGACTCGACTTCGAATCCCGGCTCATTGGCAGCCGCGGCGCGGAAGACCCCGAGTGGCCGCAGGGCCGCCGCCTCCAAATGGACCGACAGCTCTTCGTGGACCTCGCGCACCGCGGTCTGTACGGCTGTTTCGCCGGTGTCGGGCTTGCCGCCGGGCAGCATGAATCGGCTGCTGCCGCGTTTTCGGACGGTCAGAACCGCGCCGCGGGCATCACGCAGCACCACGGCGCTGACCCGAATGGTGCGGTTCTTGTCACTGGTGCACACACGGCCAGCTTAGAAGCCGCCAGGGGACAGTCGGCTAGACCTCGAATGCGGCGGCATATTTGATCTGTCCGGTCGGCGTCGGTCGCTTGGGATCGAGCGTCAATGCCAGGAAGCTTTCGTCGGCGACATCGAACCCCGCCGTGATGCCAAAGGCGGATGCCGGTGTGAATCCAAAACGCGGGTAGTAGAGGGCATGCCCGAGCACCACCACCAGGTTCTCGCCGAGGCTACGGGCACGATCGAGCCCGGCGTAAATCGCCGCGGATCCGGCCCCCGTGCGCTGAAACATAGGCAGGACGGCGCACGGGGCCAAGGCCAGCGCGGGTTTCCCGCCCACGGTGCAGCGGGTGAGAAGTGCGTGCGCCACGATTCGTTCTTCGGAATCGACAGCGACAGTGGACAGGCCTTCGATCCATGCACCCGTGTCCGCACGCAGCGCGTCGACCAGTTTGGCTTCGTCATCGGTGGGGAAGGCCGCCGTGTTGACCTCGCGTATCACCGCGACATCGCAGGGCCGTTCGGCGCGGGTCGCCCACGGTGTCATGCCCGTATCCCTCGTCTCAAGTGCTCCAGCTACCTTGCGTCGCTGCGTATTTCGCGCATCCTAATGACACCGGCTAGCTCGCGCACCCGATTATTTGCAGACGACCGGCATGCGCTTTGCTGCCGGGAGCCGCACGGTCTCTCGACTCATTTCGCTGCGCGTTTGCAGGCCACCGTGATGTAGGCGATCTGGTGGTCGATGTCGTGACTCCAGGCCACCCCGCCGCGGGTACCCGCACCATCGCCGACGCCGCCACCAGCCTTGGTCTGCGTGGTGGTGTCCGCCCATACGGCAGGGCCTATCCGGGTGCCGACGACCGAGCCGGCGTCCAAGGCGCAGTTGCCAATTCGCTCGTACTGAACTTTATAGCCCTGCGATTGGAGCTCGGCACCGAGTTCGCTGGGTTTTTGAGGAGATTTGGGTCCCGCGGATACGGGCGCCGCGCACAACAACGCTAGCGAAGTACATGCCGCGGCCGACAGGCCGAGGGTAGATTCCAACATGCCACACCTTCCTTGGAGTGGTTCTGAAGGCGTTGGCGGCGGGAGACTTTGGCGAGAAAACCGCCGCCAACGCTTGTGTGAGATTGCACCGTTACGCACAACGGCAGCTGATCTCCAGGCATTCCCCGATCGGTGAGGCCACGCTCACATAGCCGTTTTCTGGGGTCCGGATGTATTCCAGATATGGCTTGCTGCTTGCGAATCCGACGTTGTCGGCGACGACGAGCGCACCTGGTGCGAGCTTGTCTTCCAGGATTTTGAGGATCGGCAGGTCGAGGTCCGGCCATCCGTCCAGCAGTAGGAAGTCTATCGGACCGTCAACGGTTTTCAGGGTTTCCCTGGCGTCGCCTTCCAGGATGGTGATGAGGTCGGATACCCCAGCCTCGGCGAAAGTCGCACGTGAAGCGGCGATTTTCGCCGTGTTCAACTCGGTGGTGATGATGCGGCCAAACCCATTGTCGCGAACAGCTGCGGCCGAATGCAGGGTGGAGATTCCGTAGGAGAGCCCGTATTCGACGATGGTCTTCGGCTTGATCGCGCGAACCAGGCTGTAAAGCAGCCGACCCGCATCGGGAGCGACGGGAACGTAGGTGTTCTGGAACAGCTCGACGCGCTCCTCGACGGATTTCTGGTGGAAGGTGTCCCGGTCGGCGGGAGGGGCGTCATGTGAGGCGCTCTCGAAGAGCCGGTTCACGATCGTGGCGAAATGAGGTTCATGAAGTGTGGTTGTCATGAAACTTAGAATAGACGCAACGTCTCGTCTAATCTAGAGTAGTGATTCCATGAACGTTGTGAATGAGGCGGTGGAACGGCACGGGGCCGATACCTCGCGCCGTCATTTTGGAAACCGGCACGGGCGCAGTGAGGCTGCGCGGGAAGCCGTTATTCACGCCGCTGACGATCTGCTGGTTGCCAAGGGCTATGCCGGGGTCACCATGGAGGGCATTGCCAGGGCCGCGGGTGTGGCCAAGCAGACCGTTTACCGATGGTGGAGTTCAAAGGCCGACGTGCTGATGGACGTCTTCCTGGAAGATGCCGCTGCCCAGCTCGATCCGCCGGATCTGGGTGGTCTCGCTGTTGATCTGAAGAATCACCTGGCCGCCACCGCGAGGTTCTTGACGGCCGATGACGCGGGCGCGGTGTTCCGCGCCCTCATCGGCCAGTCTCAGCATGACGCGCAGCTGGCCGACGCGTTCCGGTCTCGCTATCTGCGCGAACAGCAGGCGCGGGACCAGATTCCGTTTACCCGTGCTGTCGAACGGGGCGAACTGCCCGCCGATGTCGAGGTTGCCCGGCTGGCTGAGCAGCTGGTGGCGCCGCTGTACTACCGCGTCATCGTGACCGGGGAGCCGGTGGACGACAGTTTCGTCGACGGCGTGGTCGAGGATTTCTTGCGCCGGCTGGAATAATGTCAACTAAGCTGACAGTATTCAGGTCATGACTGATCTGAATGATCCCGCCGCATTCCACGACAACGTCATGGCCCAGATTCGGGAGACCGGCGGTGCCGACGGGTTTTTCGCGCAGTTCGACATGTTGATCCTGCACACTGTGGGAGCGAAGTCGGGCCAGCCGCGTCAAAACCCAATGGCCTACCAGCCGGGCGGAGACGACGGTGAGTTCTACGTCTTCGCCTCCAACAATGGGCGCGATACGAGCTCGGCGTGGTACTACAACGCGCTGGCCCATCCGGACCGCGTAGAGGTGGAAATAGGTAGTGATCGTTACCGGGTGGCCGTACGCGATGTGGTGGGAGAGCAGCGGGATCGGATCTATGCGCGGCAGGCCGAGAGATTCGAGAACTTCGCGGAATACGAACGCAAGACCACTCGGGTGATTCCGGTACTGGGTCTCACGCGCGTGGATTAGCAGCTGAGACAGCTGGATTCACAAGCACTTCACAGCTGGGCGTGGAGGACTCGCCGGAGCATCCAGGGCCTGGTTGTCGGGTTTTTGCCGACCGGTACAGAACAATGGTCACTTGTTATGAGCGAACCAGATTCTCGCCAGGTGCAGCGCTGGGTGCTGTCGAAGGGCCGCCTGGTTGTGGGTGCCGCCGCCGCATGTGCAATGGCCATCACGGGTTTTGGTTGGGCCGGGTACAACACGACTGTCGGGCAGATCATCACCTCGCATGTACTGCCCGGGGTGCTCACGCCTGTGGGCCAAGATCAGAACATCCTGCTTATGGGGCTCGACAGCAGGCTCGATCAGAACGGACAGCCGCTGCCGCAGGACATGTACGACGCGTTGCATGCCGGTGACGAGACCTCGGGCGGCTACAACGCGAATGTGCTGATTGTGGTGCACATCCCCGGAAACGGTGGCCCCATCAGTGCGGTGTCGATCCCGCGAGACGACTACGTGAACCTGTCGGGGTGTCCGGGCTCGGTCTGCAAGGGCAAGGTCAAGCAGGCCTATGGGTTTGCTTACCAACAGGCGCTGGACGCACAGGCGAACGGCAGTTCCGATACGGCGGGCGCCAAAGATCTGACCGCCCGTGAGCAGGCTGCCCGCGAGGCGGGACGTAAGGCGCAGATCGATACGGTGAGCGCGTTTCTGGGGGTGCAGATCGATCACTTCGTCGAAGTGACACTCGCGGCGTTCTTTCAGATTGCCAAGACCGTGCAGCCGATAACGGTGTGCCTCAATCACGACACGATTGACGAGTTTTCCGGCGCCAACTTCCACGAAGGCGTTCAGCAGATCGATGCGTCCCAGGCAATGGCCTTCGTCAGGCAGCGGCGAGATGAAAACGACGGGTCGTTCACCGATATGGACCGCACTCGTCGTCAACAAGCATTCCTTGTCTCGCTTCTTGCCGCGGTGCGTAAGGGTGGCGCGATGTCCAATCCCGCCGCGATCCGCAACATTGTCAACGTCGCGCACGAGAATGTCGCCATCGATTCCGGGCTGAACATTGTTGACTTCGCCGCGCGTGCCTCGGAATTGACCAAGAGGCCGACCTCCTTCTACACGTTGCCCATCTCCGACTTCGGTGAAGACTCGAACGGCTCGGACGTCAATATCGTCGACCTGCCGACGATCCGGCAGATCGTCCATGATCGCTTCTCCTCCGATGCCGTGCCCGAAGCGCCGAGCGCAGCCGCGGCATCACCGGCCCAGCCCCTTTCGGCCCCGGTCGTGCTCAATGTTGTGAACGCGACATCGCGTGACGGGCTAGCCGCGGCGCTCGAAGACGCCTTCACCGCACGTGGGTTCACCCGCGGCCGCGCATCTACGGCGGAGACCCAGTCGTCCGACAGCTCCATCATGTATGGGGAAGGCGCGCAGGAGGGCGCGCAGGCCCTCGCAGATCAACTCCACCTACCCGTAACGGCATCTGGTGCGGTGGCACCCGGCACCGTGCAGCTGACGGTGGGATCGCAACTGTCCGTCGACGATTACATCGCACATCACAGTGCCGGTACCAAGAACAGCGCGTCGGGGGACACCGGCCAGACCGACAAGATGAGTGCGGTTGCCGCCACGGGGACGGGCGTGCAGGCGCCCGCTCCCACCGATCTGAGTCAGCTCACCGCGGACGGCATTCCCTGCGTCAAGTGACGCATGTGCACATCACGCACGCGCACGAAATCGGACATGCAGGGCGCGCACGTGGTGGGCCAGATCTGGTGCGGGACCGTCGGTCCGGATTCCCGGTGCTACCGCATTGATGGGCAGCGAGGCCACCGGGCTAGGAGGCGCGCCGAGTTCGGTGAGCCATTCCGTCAGCTGGGCCGACGAGCTGGCAAACACGATGCGCCCCAGTCCCACCCATGCGTGCGCCGCCGAGCACATGGGGCAATGTTCTCCGGAGGTGTACACCGTGGACGACGCGCGATCGGCGGGCGAGAGGTTCTCGACGGACCATCGGGCTAGTTCGAATTCCGGGTGGCGTGTGGAATCTCCGGCACCGACACGATTGCGATCCTCGGCCAGTACGGTGCCGTCGGGCCCGGTGAGCAGCGACCCGAAGGGCTCATCGCCGGCATCAAGGGCCTCGGCCGCGAGCTCAATACAGCGGCGCAGATGCTGGATATCGTTGTCGTCCATGATCTTCCCATGGTAGCTCCGGTGAATCGTCACGAGCCGATGGATAGGCCCAGGAGCAGGCATTTCAGCAGCGCCCCATAAACTGCTCTTATGGCGCTTCCCCCGGGCACTCCTGACCTCGGAGTGCTGGACTTGCTGGTGTCCGTTGCCGAGATGGGCAGCCTTGGCGCCGCGGCACGCCAGCACGGTATTTCACAGCCGGCCGCAAGCATGCGAATCCGGGCTCTGGAACGCCGCCTACGGCTGGTGCTGCTGGAACGTGGGCCGACGGGGTCCCGGCTCACGGACGCCGGGCTGGCGGTGGTGGGATACGCGACCCCGGTGCTGGCGGCGGCCCGCGAGTTCGTCACCGGTGTGGCTGCCTTGCACGCTGGGCAGGCGCCACGCCTTGTCGTCGCCGCCTCACGAACCATCGCCGATCATCGGATGCCGCTGTGGCTCACCGCTCTTCGGGCAAGGCATGCCGATGTGGCGGTATCACTCGAGGTTGGTAACACCCAGCAGGTATGTGAGTTGGTGCGTGCCGGCGATGCGACGCTGGGATTTATCGAAGGGCCTCATGCGCCGGCCGGGCTGGGTGGGGAAGTGCTGGGTGCTGACGAACTGGTCATCGTGGTCGGGCCGGCGCACAAATGGGCTCACCGGCGTAAGCCGGTGACGCTGCGCGAGCTTGCCACCACTGCGCTGCTCATGCGAGAGCCCGGATCCGGCACTCGCGACACCGTCTGGGAGGTATTGAGTGAGGTGTGCCAGCCCGCGGCTCCGGCGGCCGAACTGGGCTCGGCGGCCGCGATCAAGGCCGCCGCGGCCGCGGGCTTGGCGCCCGCGGTGCTGAGCCGGCTCATCGCGGCGCCCGAGTTGGCGGCGGGGACCCTGGTCGAGGTGACGCCCGCCGACGGCACCGTGTTTACCCGTCAGTTCCGCGCGGTCTGGCGGCCGGGGGCTCCGCCGACCGCAGCGGCGCGGGCATTGGTGGACATCGCCGCAACGCTTGATTAGGGCAGCAACGACTTCAGATAGCGGCGGCGAAAGACTTTCTGTGCCAATAGAAGCGCGGGGAACATCGTCCTCCAGAAGCCAGATGGCGCAGGTTGTGTCAAGGAGCGCAGTGTGAGAAACACGGTGCCGTCGTCGTCTCGATGGACGATGAATGCTTCCTCACCCGACACGGGGTGCCCCGGCAGCGTGCCGTAGGCGAATCCGCGCCGGGTGTCGGTAGCTGCCACCGCGACAATGCGCACAGGTTCATGAACCGCCAGTCGCCCCCAGCCGAAGCTGATCAGGAATTCTGCGCCTTCGCTCACGGGTCTGTCCGGAGCGACCCGGAACCCGCTGCGCCGTTTGACTTCCCAATGAAGCACCGCGTGTGCGGCGGTGCGCCAGATGTCATCCCCGCGTCCAAGACAGATGGTCTGTTCGAATCGGCGTAGATCCGATGGCGTCGCGGGCCAACCGTGTTGGCCGGGGCAGGTTGCCCCTGCGGGGCCGTACGTCAGGGCCCGGGGCCTCATCGCACGCGTCCCAGCCGTCGTGGCGTCACATCATCGAACGTTATTACTTCACCGCAGCTCTCGCAGACCGGATGGGCACGAAGCGTCGATCCGCAGTCGTGCTCCCAGACGCTGGGTGGGGGACCTGTGGTGACGTATTTGTCGCCCCACACCATCAGTTCGAAGAGCACCGGTCGCAGGGCGAGCCCGGATTCGGTGAGCAGGTACTCGTAACGGGGAGGGTGCTCTTCGTATTGGAGTTTTTCCAGTACGCCAGCGTCGACGAGCTTGCGCAGTCGTGTCGCGAGGATGTCACGACTGGCGCCGGTGTTACGGACAATCTCATCGAAGCGCCGATTGCCCAGCATGATTTCACGCAGGGCCACCAGGGTCCAGCGTTCCCCGATCACGTCGAGGGCATTGGTTATCGAACAATCTCTCATAGTCGTAAAACCCAACTTAGCACGTTATGTGGTTGATCACACTTAGTTGTGATTTCCAACTTACAGGGCGTATACCGGCAGGAGAGGAGTTCAACGGCGAATCCAGGAGGTAGGTCATGAGAGATGCAGTGATCGTTGACGCGGTGCGGACACCTGTCGGCAAGGGCAAGCCGGGTGGGGCACTCTCCGGCGTGCACCCGGTTGATCTACACGCGCACGCCATTCGTGCGCTCGTCGAGCGCACGGGTATCGATCCTGCCCTGGTCGACGATGTGATCAGTGGCGCCGTGGGGCAGGTCGGGGAGCAGAGTTCCAACACGGCGCGCTGGGCGGCATTGGCCGCTGGGCTTCCGGAGACGGTCCCCGCGGTCACCGTGGACCGCCAGTGCGGCAGTAGTCAGCAGGCTATTCACTTTGCCGCGCAAGGGGTAATCGCCGGCGCTTATGACATGGTGATCGCCTCGGGCATCGAGTCGATGAGCCGAGTGCCCATGGGTAGCCAAAGCTTGGGCAAGGACTTCTTTGGCTCCGAGGTGGCCGCGAGATACCCGGATGGTCTTGTGCCGCAGGGCATTAGCGCCGAGTTGGTGGCGGCGAAATGGAATCTCTCGCGCGAGCAGCTCGATACCTTTGCCGCCGAGAGTCACCGCCGCGCTGCGCAGGCGTGGGCCGAAGGGCGGTTCGCCCGCGATGTGACACCGATCAAGGCCCCCAACGTGAACGGTGAACTGGTCGAGGTGAGCTCCGACGAATCCGTGCGTCCATCGACCACGGTCGAGGTCCTGGCCGGACTCAAGCCGGCCTTCCGTAACGAACTGTGGGAGCAGCGATTCCCGCAACTCGAGTGGAGAGTCACCGCGGGCAACTCATCGCCGATCAATGACGGTGCCTCCGCTGTGCTCATCACCTCCGGCGAGACGGCTCAGCGTCTTGGCCTGACGCCCCGCGCCCGCGTGCATTCCGTGGCCGTCGTGGGCGACGACCCTTTGTACATGCTGACCGGCATCATTCCGGCGACCGCGAAAGTGCTTGATCGCGCGGGCTTGTCGTTGGCCGATATCGATGCCTTCGAGGTCAACGAGGCTTTCGCATCAGTGGTTCTGGCCTGGCAGGCCGAGACCGGCGCAGACTTGTCCAAGGTCAACATCAACGGCGGAGCCACCGCGATTGGCCACCCCCTCGGGGCCAGTGGTGGGCGGCTGATGACCACGCTGGTGTCGGTGCTGGAACAGACGGATGGACGTTATGGTCTGCAAACCATGTGCGAGGCAGGCGGATTGGCCAACGCCACCATTATTGAACGGTTATAGGCAGGCGGTACGACGTGTCACGGCAGGGTGGTACGCATCAACATCACGTTGTACGCCGACCACAGTGACAGGTTGAAGTACAGCTCCTTGCCGGTTGTCCACGGATGCAGATACGGCGCGTAGGGTCCACCGGGCATCTGGGATTCGGTGACGATGACCTGCGGTGGGCTCCACGGGCCCTGTGGCGCCGGGGAAGTGGAGAGCAGGACGTCTCCCTGCTTGTCGCCGTACATCACCAGGTACTTCTTGAGGTACGTGTTGTACTGCGCGGACATCTCACCGACCGGACCAGACAGGATCGGTGTCGCGGCGTTGGGATCACCGGGTACCCAGGTGCCGCGGTCGGTGTTCCAGAATTCGTGCGTGGCCGCGTCGGGCAGATTTCCGGGCAATGCCCGTGAAACGAAGCCGGATCCGCTTCGCCCGGAGGGGGTTCCGAAGATGTAGATGTAGCCGTCGTTGCCCTTGACGTAGGCGGCTTGCTGGAAGTTCTCGTTCCCCGGGGTGAACGGGACCTGGCTGATGGCGTCCGGAGATGACGGACGGATGCTCTGCGGGAACGTCTTCCAGTTCTGCCCGTTGTCGTTGGAGACCGCGGTGGCCGAGTAGTTGGTGGTCCATTCGCCGGCGCTGTCCCAGCTCTTGATGGACATGTAGTTCATGTACTGGGTGCGGCCCACGGAGATGGCCGCGGTGGGGATGATGCCCCGTTCTTGGGCTGCCCACTTGATGGGCGGGATGATCTGCTTGGAGTAGCCCGGCCGCGACTGTGGGGAGCCGGCGTACGGGTTGGACGTCGATCCCTCCGCGACCGCAAGGCCGCGAGAGAGCGACTTGTCCTGGGTGCGCAGCAGAGTGTTGTAGCGCCACTGCTGGCTGCGCATTCCGCAGTATCCGTAGGTGTCACCAAAGGCCATCAACACCTGGCGCCCGGCATTGTCGCCGTTGTCCCACATGATTCCGAGGTCGGTTCCGGAGATGCTGAACTTCTGCAATGTGTTGGCTCCGGTATCGACACCGGTCACCCAGCCGACCACCGATGTCGTGGGAGAGACAGCAGCCTCGGCGGCCGGGCCGACGGCGGGTGCCGGGGGAGCGGGAGCGACGGCTGCGGCCTGCTGATCCTGCAGATTGTTCGGCGAGCCCGGCTCCGGCGGATTGGGTAGGGCGGGCCGTGCCAGTTCCTGTGCCCAGCCTGGCTTTTTCTTCGCGCCCTGCTGGGGCAGCACCTGCTTGAGGATGGATAGCGGCAACTTGCCCAGTTCGGGCAGCGGGGCCTTGTCATTGGCGCCGGTGGGCCGGCGGCCGATCGGGGGAGCCTGACCGGGTATGCCGTCATCCGGAACCGGCGTCGGTGGCTGAAGCCCGGCGGCGGGGCCCGCGCAGGGATCGGCAGCTGCCAAGGGCGCGACGTCAACCGCAACGCTTGATCCGATAACGGCCGAGGTCATCAAGACGACGGAGATCCTGCGGCGCGTCGACATGTCAGACCTTCCTGGGGCAGGACGTCACACCGACGTCAGCAATTGACTCTCGTGACGATAGTGGCAGGTGAGGCCAATGTTGCTATTGGTGCATCGATAGGTACGTTCCCGTGACCGGGCTGAAACCGAGGGCATCGGGGCTCCGAGATTTCTAGATGCCGCGACTAGTTATCTCTCGCGGATGGCGTTATTGCCGGCAAAAACCTCGATTGCCTGTTATTTACCGCGCTCAGGTGACGTCGCGAAGGCGGGGACAGCTATCTTGACTTCCATGGCTTCAGGGTCGAAGACGCCCACTGTCCGGGTAACCACTCCCAAGGGGATCGTCGAAGGGTTCGTACGCGGAGGTGTGCGGCGCTTCCGGTCCATACCGTATGCCCGCCCACCGATCGGGCTGCTGCGTCTGCGTGCGCCGCAACCGGCATTGCCCTGGGACGGAGTGCGCGACTGCACCGAGTTCGGTGCGGCGGCCCCGCAACAGCGTCGCTACCGGGTGCTGGGGCCCGGGCGTGTGCAGCGGGCCAGCGAGGACTGCTTGACGGTCAACGTGGTGGCACCCGATCGCCCGTCCAACGAACCCTTGCCCGTCATGTTCTTCATCTACGGCGGCGGCTACTTGCTAGGTAGTTCGGCGACCCCGCTGTACGACGGTGCCTCGCTGGCCAGGCGCGGCTGCGTCTATGTGTCGGTGAATTATCGGGTGGGGGCGCTGGGCGCACTGGATCTCTCGTCACTGTCCGACCGGGATCACACCATCGACGGGAATCTGTTTCTGCGCGATGTGGTGCTGGCGTTGCAGTGGGTGCACGACAACATCAGGGCATTCGGTGGCGATCCGGACAATGTGACGATTTTCGGGGAAAGCGCGGGGGCGCATTGCGTTGAGACGCTGATGGCCACCCCCGCGGCCGCGGGGCTGTTTCATCGCGCGATCTGTCAGAGCACCGCCAGCGGGATGGCCGTACCGGCCGACTCCGCGGCCATGTACGCACAGAAGTTCGCGCAGATTCTGGGTGCCACAACGGAATCAGCTGCCGAGAGAGTGCTGCAGGCGACCCCCGTCGAACTCGGTGCGGCGCTCAACGCGTTGATCGCCGACATCGTGACCAACATGCCGGGTGGGTCGTTCGCGATCGGTCCGTGCATCGACGGCCACTATCTGCCGCGGCACCCCATTGAGGCGATGGAACACGGTGAAGCACATCGAGTTCCGCTGATCGTCGGCCACAACGCCGATGAGGCCAAGCTGTTTACCAGGGTCCTGAAGATGATGCCGCTGTCCGAAGCCGCGCTGGAAGGAATGCTGATGCGGGGCGGGCCCGCGCATCGAGATCGCATCGTCGCGGCCTACCCCGGGTACCCACAGCGTTCCGCCCGTGTGCGGCTAGCCGGCGACATGAACTTCTCCACTGCCGCCTGGCAAATGGCAGAGGCGCATCATCGCTATGCGCCGGTGTATTTCTACCGCTACGACTACGCACCCGGAGTGCTTCGGATGGCCGGTATGGGTGCTACTCATGCCACGGAACTGCTCGCCGTGTTCGATAGTTACCGGGGCGCCATGGGCACCGTGCTGGCGGGGGCGATCGGCCGTCATGATGCCGTGCGCGTGAGCAATGACGTGCAACGGCGGTGGCTTGCCTTCGCGCGCAGCGGGATTCCTGGGGACGGCTGGCCCGCTTACGAGCCGCCGGACCGCGCGGTGATGGTGTTCGACCATGGCACCCGTGTGGAGCTGGATCCGGAAGCTACCCGGCGCACAGCCTGGGAAGGCTTCAGCCTCACGCTGTAAATCGGCCATTGTGGGCCAACCGGTTGGTTACTTAGGATGTGCCGATGGCAAAGAAGCCCATCCGCATCAACACCGTCAACGGCACTGTCGAGGGATTCACGCGGGGCGGTGTGCATCGCTTCCGTGGGATTCCGTACGCGGAGCCGCCGGTGGGCCCGCTGCGGCTGCGTGCGCCGCGTCCGGCGAGGCCATGGGCCGGGGTGCGCAAGTGTCGTGCATGGGGCGCGGCCTCCATTCAGCAGCATCGCTACGCCATCATCTTGCCCGGCAAGCCGCAAAAGCTCAGCGAGGATTGCCTCACCCTCAACGTCGTAGCTCCGGAGGGGCCGGTGAGTGGGCCGCTGCCGGTCATGTTCTTTATCCATGGTGGCGGCTATTTCCTGGGTAGCTCGGCCACTCCGCTTTATGACGGGGCGAGCCTGGCGCGGCAGGGTTGCGTCTATGTCTCGGTCAACTACCGGCTGGGCGCCCTTGGTTGCGTGGATCTTTCCTCGTTGTCGGATGAAAATCACGCCATCGACAGCAACCTGTACCTGCGTGACTTGGTGCTGGCGCTGCAATGGGTGCATGACAACATCGGCGCATTCGGCGGCGATCCCAACAACGTGACGATCTTCGGGGAGAGCGCCGGGTCGCACGCGGTGAACACCCTGCTCGCGGTGCCGTCGGCCGCGGGACTGTTCCACCGGGCGATCTGCCAGAGCACAGCGACAGGGTTGGTGGTCAGCGCCGACGATGCGGCGGTCAACGCGCGCCAGTTCGCCAAGTACCTGGGCGCCACTGACTCGAATGCGGCCGAAACCGTTCTCAACGCGAAACCGAAGGATTTGGTGAAGGCGCTGTTCCGGCTTATCGGGTCGGCCAAGCATGTGCCGGGGCTCTCGCTGCGCATCGGCCCCAGTGTCGACGGCGATGTGTTGCCGCTGGATCCGGTTGAGGCGATGGAACGTGGTGAGGCGCATCGGGTTCCATTGATCATTGGGTACAACGCCGAAGAGGCGACCTTGTTCACCAAGGTGCTGAAGATCCTGCCGATCACGGCGGATGCGCTGGAACACTCGTTGTCCAAGGGTGGGCCGGAATTTGTGCAGCGCATCGTCGGCGGTTACGACGGGTACCCGGGGGAGAAGGCGATTCTGCGGTTGGCGGGAGATCTGGCATTCGGCTCGGCGGCGTGGCGTGTCGCCGAGGCACACGGCAGGCATGCCCCGACGTACTTCTACCGGTACGACTACACAACGCGGGCGCTGCGCCGCTACGGGCTGGGCCCCACCCACGCCATCGAGCTGCTCGCCGTCTTCGGCACGTATCGGACCATCGCCGCGCCCTTCCTGGCCGGACACAAGGACCGGGCCGCGGCACGCGCCGTCAGTGACGAAATGCAGGGCCGCTGGCTTGCATTCGCGCGCACCGGGGTGCCCGGTGACGGTTGGCCGGCCCACACGGTGCCCGATCGTCAGGTGTTGATCATCGACAGCCCATCCCGTTTGGAGGCGGACCCCGACGGGGATCGTCGTCCGTTGTGGCAGGACGTCGCCTCCATCGCCTGACCCACACGGCGGTACGTTGGGGCTCATGATCATCGTGACGAGCAACGATATTCCCGGGTACAAGATCGCCGCGGTGTTCGGCGAGGTCTTCGGTCTCACCGTGCGGTCGCGGCACATCGGCTCCAACCTCGCGGCCTCGTTCAAGTCCATCGCAGGTGGCGAACTCAAAGGCATCACTCAGTTGTTGCACGAGAGCCGTCGCGAGGCGCTGGCACGATTGGCGGCCGAGGCGGAAGCTCGCGGCGCCAATGCCGTGGTCGCGTTCCGCTTCGAGACCACCGAGTACGCCAACACGGGCGTCGAGGTGTGCGCCTACGGCACCGCGGTCGGCATTCAGCCGATCCAATAGCGGCTGTTCGGTAAGACACGGTTCACCTGACGCGGGCACAATCAGTTGCGTGAGCAACGCCCGCGCCGGACAGCCGGCCCAGCCGGAAGATCTCATCGACATCGCCCACGTGGTGACCGCGTATTACGCAATTGAGCCCGATCCTGAGAACGTGGCCCAGCGGGTCGCGTTCGGGACCTCGGGACATCGCGGGTCGAGTCTTGATGCTGCGTTCAACGAGGCCCACATTGTCGCCACCACGGCGGCGATCGTCGAGTACCGGGCCGCGCAGGGCGTGGACGGACCGTTGTTCATCGGCCGCGACACCCATGCGCTCTCCGAGCCGGCGTGGACCAGTGCGCTGGAGGTATTGGTGGCCAACGGTGTTGTGGTGGCTGTCGATTCGCGCGACAGGTACACGCCGACACCCGCGGTGAGCCACGCGATTCTGCGGCACAACCATGGCAGGACCGCGGCATTGGCAGACGGGATCGTGGTGACCCCGTCGCACAATCCGCCCCGGGACGGTGGATTCAAATACAACCCACCCCACGGCGGCCCCGCCGACACCGATGCCACGGGCACGATTGCCGCGCGGGCCAACGAGATCCTGCGCACCGGCTGGCGCTCGGTAAAGCGGGTCCCGCTGGCTCAAGCGCTGAAGTCCGTGCAGCGCTACGACTTCCAGCAGACATATGTGGACGATCTGATCAACGTGGTCGATCTCGGCGTCATCAAGAGCGCCGGAATCCGGATCGGTGCCGACCCGCTGGGCGGGGCCAGCGTCGACTATTGGGCAGCCATCGCCGATCGCTGGTCGTTGGAGTTGACCGTGGTGAACCCGCTGGTCGACGCGACCTGGCGGTTCATGACGCTGGACTATGACGGGAAGATCCGGATGGATTGCTCGTCGCCTGATGCGATGGCCTCGTTGGTGGCGTCGCGGGACAAGTACCAGATCGCCACAGGCAACGACGCCGACTCCGATCGGCACGGCATCGTGACTCCCGATGCCGGACTGATGAATCCCAACCACTACCTCTCCGTGGCGATCGACTACCTGTTCAGCCATCGCGACGGCTGGGCCGCCGAGACAGCGGTCGGCAAGACGCTGGTGAGCTCCTCGATCATCGACCGGGTGGTGACGGGGCTGGATCGCAGGCTGATCGAAGTGCCGGTGGGCTTCAAATGGTTTGTGAACGGGTTGATCGACGGGACAATCGGTTTCGGCGGCGAAGAAAGCGCCGGGGCGTCTTTCCTGCGCCGTGACGGCTCGGTGTGGACCACCGATAAAGACGGCATCATCGCGGCGCTGCTCGCGTCGGAGATCCTGGCGGTCACCGGTCTGACGCCCTCGCAGCGATACGCCCAATTGACCGAGAAGTACGGCACCCCAACGTATGCGCGCGTCGACTCGCCCGCGAGTCGTGAACAGAAGGCCGTGCTGAGCAAGCTCTCGCCCGAGCAGGTGAGCGCCACCGAGCTCGCGGGTGAACCCATCGTCGCCAAGCTGACCAATGCGCCCGGTAACGGCGCGCCGATCGGTGGACTGAAGGTTGTCACCGAAAACGCCTGGTTCGCGGCCCGGCCGTCGGGCACCGAGGATGTATACAAGATCTATGCAGAGTCGTTCAAGGGTGCCGAGCACTTGAGCCAGGTACAAGAGGCCGCGAGGGAGGTTGTCTCGGCGGTCATCGGTTGAGTGGCTGTCCTGGCCACAACGCACCGGTAAAGCCGCGACTGCCCTGGGAGATCTGGGTTCTGGTTGTCGCGAGCCTGGTGATCGCGCTGGGGTTTGGCGTGGTGGCGCCCGCACTGCCGCAGTACGCCCGCAGCTTCGGGGTCAGCGTGACTGCGGCAACCGCTGTGGTGAGTTCGTTCGCCGCTTTCCGGCTGGTGTTCGCACCCGCGGCCGGCGCGCTGGTGCAGCGCCTGGGGGAGCGCTGGGTCTACATGACCGGGCTGTTGATCGTCGCGGCCTCCACCGGTATCTGCGCCTTCGTGCACAGCTACTGGCAGCTGTTGATCTTCCGGTCAGTCGGCGGGGTCGGTTCGACCATGTTCACCGTATCGGCGGCGGCGCTACTGGTGCGCATCGCGCCGGAGGAGATTCGCGGACGGGCACAGGGGCTGTACGGGTCGAGTTTCCTGTTGGGCATGGTCGCTGGGCCCGCGCTGGGTAGTGCCGTTGTGGGGCTGAGTCTTTCGGCGCCCTTCATCATCTACGCGGCCGCGCTGGTGATCGTCGCCGCGCTGGTCTATTTCGGGCTGCGGCGCTCGACGCTGCTGGAGGTTGCCGACGAGCATCACGGTACCCCGGTGACGCTGACGTCCGCGCTGCGTCACCGCACGTTCCTGGCGGCGCTGATGTCGAACTTCAGTGCGGGATGGGCCATTTTCGGGATCCGGGGTGCGTTGCTGCCGCTGCTGGTGGTCGAGAGCCTGCATCAGCGGCCGGGGGCGGCGGGGCTGGTGTTCGCCGCGTTCGCCGCCGGGGACGTGTCCACAGCGTTTCTGGCCGGGTCATGGTCCGATGACATCGGTCGCAAGCCGTTGGTGCTCGCGGGGCTGGTGGTGTGCGGGGCCACGATGGTGGGCAAGGGCTTCGTGTCATCGCTGCCTGTCCTGGTCGTGTTCTCGCTCATCGGTGGGATCGGTGCCGGGTTGTACGCGTCGCCGCAGCAGGCCGCTGTGGCCGACGTGGTGGGCAGCAGGGGACGGGCAGGCACGGCGCTGGCCACCTTCCAGATGACGTCCGACATCGGCCTGGTGATCGGGCCCGTGATCGCCGGCGTGATCGCCGAGCGCGCGTCCTACGGCTGGGCGTTCGTGGTGGGCGGTGCAATGCCCCTGATTGCGGCCGTGGCGTGGGGGTTCGCGCCCGAGACGCTGGGGAGACTTGCGTCACCGCAGGTTAGGAGTATGCAGGAAGTAGCCGATGATGTCGGCGGTCCTGAGCGCTGAGATTTTGAGAGCCCGTCGCCGTGGTGTAACTTCTTGCGAGCACACAACTAAACAATGGGGCTATGGCGCAGCTGGTAGCGCACCACACTGGCAGTGTGGGGGTCAGGGGTTCGAGTCCCCTTAGCTCCACAATAATCCCAGGTCAGACGACCTGGGATTTTTGCTTTCGGGGCCAAGAATGCCTGAAGTCATCACTAAATCATCACTAATTCGCACGACGCCAGTACGAGCTGGTCAGTCAGTGGCAGGGGCCTTGCCGTTGCGGCGGCAAACTCGGCGGCGATACCATCCAGCAGTGAGCGGCGGGGTTCTCGGGGTTTCTCCCGAAGATTTGCAGCGTGTTTCGCGATTGGTCGCGTCTACCGCAGGCAATCTTGCGACCGAACTGGACTCCTTGGATGCCGAGGTGTCGAGATTTATGGGGTCCGGTTGGTCCGGCGGATCGGCGGGAGCATTCACCGCGCGCTGGTACGAGTGGTACGA
Source organism: Mycobacteroides immunogenum (assembly GCF_001605725.1). Lineage (NCBI taxonomy): Bacteria > Bacillati > Actinomycetota > Actinomycetes > Mycobacteriales > Mycobacteriaceae > Mycobacteroides > Mycobacteroides immunogenum. The sequence goes on along the minus strand of NZ_CP011530.1, from coordinate 3,760,216 downwards.
AGGCGCCAAGCTCGTGCACCAAGGCCTCTCCCAGATGGGTGCATTGCTGGCGGGCACAGGGGAGACGTTTCAGGGCCAGGAGGCGGCGGCGACTGCCAATGTCGACGCTGTGGCCGAGGGAATGTAGGGGGAGACGATGTCAGGTGAGTTCGGTGTTGTCCCCGATGAGCTGATGCGGATCATCGAGCGCATGACCGAGGTTGAGCAGCGCGCCGAGGCGTCGATCGCGGCCATGGATTCCGAAGTGCGCAACCTGCACGCCACCTTCACGGGCGAAGCCGCCACCGCCCACGCGCAGGCGCACGAGAAATGGGCCAGGGGCGCTGAGCAGATGCGCCATGCGCTCAAGGGGCTGCGCGATGCGAGCCATGCCGCCCACGGCAACTACACGGGTGCGGCCGCCAAGAACCTGCAGAACTGGGCGTAGCGATGGCCCCACCAATCCACGTCGACCCGGTCGCGCTCGATGGCGCAGGTAGAAAAGTCTCCACCTCGGTGGGAGGCTGGGGCTCGGCGCTGTCGGCACTGCAGTCGGCGCTGTCGAGCACGGCGGGTATGGGCGGCGATGATCCGGCGGGCACCGTGTTCGCGGGGCAGTACGACTCATCGGCCAAAGAACTACTTGAGGCCATGGTCGACGTGTCCAATGGAACGGGCCGCGCCGCTGACGGAATCAGAGCCTCGGCTACCAACTACTCGCGCGCCGAAGTCGCATCGAACATCGACGGTAAGGGCGGTGACCCACTGCCAGCCGCTTCGCCCACTCCTACCGTCAAGACTGGCACACCGCCGTCTGCGGTCGGCAGCGATGTCGGCGACCCACCCGGCTGGTTTCTGGTGGAGCCGTTTATCGGAATGATCTGGCCTAACGGCGATTCGGCGAAACTACGCGCCGCTGGCAGCGCATGGACGGCAGCAGGAGCCGCATTCACTGGCCAGCAGCCGGGGCTGGCTGGGGCGCAGGCGACGGCGCAGGCACAGCAGATACCCGAAGGCCCGAAGATCGATAGCGCATTCAAGACAATCGACGGCGCTGTCGGCGAGGTCGGCGGTATGTGCAGCACGATCGGCACCAAGCTCAATGACTACGCGACGAAGATCGATACCGCGCACGCGTCGATACTTGACCTGTTGGCCCGCTTGGTAAATCCGCTCACCGGGGCCAAACAGGTCGCGGACTGGATAACCGGCGAAGACGACGATGAGATCAAGAAAATCGCCGCCGACATCCGGAACATCGTCAACCAGTTCAAATCCGAGGTGCAGGCGCTAGCGCTACTTTTGGCGCCGATCGTTCAGGGTGCGTCGATGGTTATCGACACCTTAAAGTCGTTGGTGCAGATGCAAATCGAGCTTTTCGGCGATGAAATCTACAACACCGTCGCACCTGTGGTGAATGCCGCCGCGTCATTCGGGCAGGCCATGATCAACAACCCTGGCCAGACAATCCAAATGGCTGCCGGTGTCGGCATGATGGCGGTTGGCTACGACATGATGGCTGCGGCAGGCGTCGGTGAAGTCTTCACCGGCGGGGCTGCGACGCCGATTGCCGCGCCCGTAGCCGTCGCTGGCGCTGGGCTGCTCGCTGGCGGCGCGGTCGTCGCCATACCTCCAGCACTTGACCTAACCACCGAAGCCGCGACCCATGGCGCGACCGTGATGCACGCCCACACAGGGCGTCCCGGTGAAGGTATCGACCGTGGCGACGGGCGGGACCCCTACGGCCATATCACCGGGCGACCCGGTGGTGGCTACGCCAGGCAACGCGAAGCCGAAGGGATCAACCGATATCGCCGCAACAATCCAGACGAGTGGGTGAGCACCGAACGGCGGAAGGCCAAGGTCGACGGGGTCGACAATGGCCGTTACTACGACGGCCTGGCTCAGAAATCAGACGGCACCTACAAGGGGATTGAGGTCAAGTCGGGAGATGCGACCAGGGATGCTGATCAGCGGGCATTCGACTCGGCAGTTTCCCCGGAAAATCCGGCCTACGTTACGATCACGAACAGGAGTGGCGACATAGAAACCGTGAAGGTCACAGAGGTTGAGGTAGTCAAGGTGGCGGGCGAATGACTTTAGAACGCAGCGGCTTTCAGATGCGCAACTACACCACCACTGGCAACTTCACGTCATGGATGGGCGCAGATCCAGGCAAGGCCCATCGTCAGATAGCGGTCAACATCAATGCCCTTGGGACCGAGAGTGACGGTGCTAAGGATGAGGCATTTTCCATCTATAAAGTTCCGGATGGCACCGAGTACGACGAATTCCCTTACACCCATGAGTGGATGCAGACCTGTGGCACAGCGGAACGCCTGACAGTCGAGATTAGACGGCTAGAGGCTGACGGCGTTCGTCGCATGTACACCGTCGGACGCCCTTCGGCCGCAAATGAATCCGAACTTTCTGAGGTCGTCTACAACGGCGACAACGCTTACAAGGTTCTGCCGTCAGAAGCATTGACCGCCGCAGAAGCCGTTGAGCTATTTCAGTACTACCACGACCACCTTGACGCCGCGCCGGGCTGGCACTTGCGAGAACAACCAGAGTTCGCCGACGCTGGGTAGTGCGCGAATGAGGCTGGAAAAGGCGACCCACATACTGGAGTCAAATCAGGCGAAGATGCGGATGAGCAACTTCACCGAAGAGATACCTGGACAGATCGCAGCGGGGATAAACCGTTTGGGCACAAAGGGGTACACGTATTACTCAATCTACCCGGTTGCCCCCGAAGTGCCGTACGATGAGTTCCCCTACTCCCATGAGCGTATTCAGGCCTGTGGGAAAGATGACCGTCTCACCGTGGAGATAAAGCGGATGGAGTCTGATGACGTTCGGCGCCACTACACCATCGGAAGGCCATCTGCGGCAGGTGAATCCGAAACCGAAGTGGTTTACAACGGAGATAATGCATACCCGGTGCGCCCATCCGAGGTGTTGACCCCAACCGAGGCAATCAGACTGTTCCTGGGCTACTACGGCACAGGCGACATCGCGCCGGGCTGGCACTTGCGAGAACAACCGGAGTTCGCCGACGCCGGGTAGCTCCGAGCCGGATACCGGTTCCCTGTACAGACGCTGTGAGCACGACGTACGCTTCCGACAGTTAGGGGCATCGCAGCGAGGGGAAAGGTCTTCATCAATGTCATCACCACAGTCGGCGGCACCGGGCTGGTATCCCGATCCATCAGGCGCGCCAGGGCAGCGGTACTTCGACGGAACCAACTGGACCAACACCCCGCCCCCGCCACCCGTACCGGCGCCAAAGAAAAGCCGCAAGTGGCCGTGGATTGTCGGCGCAGTGGTGCTGGTCCTTTTTGTCATCGGTCTAGCTGGCGGCAAGAAAGACGACGAGAAGCCCGCCAGCGCATCATCAGCGGCCAGCGCACCACGGGCGGGTGGCAGCGGAGCTGGCACGGCCGACAAGGCGGCGCCGGGCGTCGGGTCCGAAGTACGCGATGGCAAGTTCGCCTTCGTCGTGGACAAGGTCGACATTGGCAAGAGCGTCGTTGGACGCGATGACAATCAGTTCATGCAGAAAAAGGCCCAGGGCGAATGGGCAGTGCTGTCGATGACGGTCACCAACATCAGTGACAAGCCGCAGACGTTTTTCGCCGAGAATCAAAAACTCATCGCAGGTGGCAAGACATTCTCGGCGGACAGCACCGCTTCGATGTACATCGGAAACGACGCACTTATGGCAGAGATAAACCCCGGCAACAAGATTGACGTTCAGGTCGCCTTTGATGTGCCTGTGGGTACCGAGCCTGATCAGGTCAAGCTGCACGACTCGGCTTTCTCTGGCGGTGTCGCCGTGGACCTAAAACGGACCAACTGATTTAGCCCGATGGACGCCGTAGCGCTCGCCTCTGTCATATCCAGCGGGGCAACAGCCGTTATTACCATCGTGGTAACCGCTGCCACCAAGCGTGGGGATCGTAGACATGCGAGCGCACTTGAGTTTGAAAAACGTACCTGGGAGGCGAAGAGCTCAGCGCTAATCACCGCGATCGGAGCCTGCGAAGACATTCGAAGGGTTGCCGCAATCGGGCCTTCGAGCGACACAGACTTCTCTTCCAACGGATATCGTGTGCATCAGGTGCTCACAATGGGGCAAACACTGTCACCGAGCCCGACGCTGATCGCATACGCAGATGAGCCCGTCGCCTCGCTTGTGGGGAATCTGTTCGATGAGCTGGACCGCTTACGTAGCGAGAACATCCTTATGATGATGACCATCGATGACAAGCGGAATGACTGGAAAACCGCCGTGAGGAAGGGCGACACCAACGCCATGAGCGTCGCCCATTATGACCAGACTGACGCGCTTACCCGTTTAGGTAAGGCAGTGAAGCTCGACTTTCCCAGTATTGAGCGGCAATGTAGGGGAATACTGGATGCCGCAAAGTCCAATCTACGCAACGGGTAGGCACCCCCCTTACAGTCGCCCCTCCAGCTGCTCAGGGAGGGGCGGCACGTCGCCGGTAGCGCCGCCCTGAATCCATCGCCGAAGCTCGCGCAGGTGGGCCAAGGCGATGCCTAGCACCTTCTGCTCTTCGGTTAGCCGATCCTCCAGCGCCGCGACGCGGCCACCGAGTGCGCCAATAGCGGCGTTGTGGGCTTCACGCTGCTCAGTCATGGCGGCGGCGAAGGTCTCCCGCTGCTCGGTGGCAAACGCTTTCCAGTCAGCAGAGTTGTTGGCGTCCTTGGCGTTCCTGCGATCTACCAGGGACTTGATGACAGTGCCGATGACGCCACCCGCTAGCAGCCCCACGGCAAGGTCAAGCCATTGATCTAGGGTCACAGGTCGGTCTCTTCACTCTTCGATGTTCCGGCGCGTGAAATGTGGGCCGTCGCGACCGCCTGACCGCCGACTACGAACACCGTCGAAATGAGATTCAGCCACAGCGGAGCTGCTCTCTCGTCAACGACGTTGTAGTAGAGCATGAGTGAAAACAGCGCCACGGCAACGGCATACAGCCACAGTCGCACCTTCGGCGTGAGTAGTTCTTTCAGCTTCTCAATCATCACTAACCTCAGTCTTGGAGTAGATAGTCAACGGCTGGCGCGGTGTCGTAATTCAGATGCGGGCCAGTGCGTTTGACGAAGAACAAACCGGCGTCCAGCACGGCCTTGGTTAGAGCAATCAGTTCAATGGCCGGGCGCTGCACAATCTCAACGACCTGCGCCAGAATGGAATCAGGCCCGGAGAAGATGCGCTGACCGATGATCACCTTGTAGATGGAGGTCTTCATTTCGCCCGAATCACCTTCAACATCGGTGTACATGTCGCCCTGGTGGGCGTAGTTGCGCCACCAGTTCGGAGTGTTGGCCATCAGTTCATCGGCGATGCCGTGCGACTCTTGGCTGGGCGCTTGACCGTTGGTGTCGCCGTAGGCTTTGCCCTTTTCGCGCATGGGATTACCCCAGGCGACAGCCTTGAGTATCTTGCCGTATGCCCAGTGCAGCCGTCCGGTAACCGGCCTGATATCCCGCTCCCATACCAGTGCGGTGATGATGGCGCCCTGGGAGTAGCCGCCTAACACGGCGCCGAAGCGCTCCACCTGCAGGCGGTGGATGGTGATTTGGTTGACCAACTCTTCGCGGCCTTCGTCAATCGACCGGCCCATGGGGAATGGGGCAGCGCGGTAGCCGATGGGCTGCCATCGATATTTGCGCTCTACGGCCCGTGCGGTGTCGGCGTCGGGGCCGATCCACCAGGGCACGCCGGTTCCGCAGACCGTGAACAGTACAGGCCGCTTATCCTCGGGCACGGGGCGTTTCAGGTAGCCGATAGCGTATTTGGTCTCCAGGTTGATCACACCAGGCGTAAAGCTACCGGCAGCTAGTTTTCCTTCACTGACGTAAATTCCCTGCAGCTCAGTGATGATCGCCGTCAATGCCGGAGTGAACTTGGTGCGACCAGCTGCCAGAGAGTCATCGAATCGGTTCCACTTCAATCGGATGAAGTCGATGATCTTGCCTACCTCGGCTGAGTCGTCGCCCTCGCCAAGGCCCACGTATTGCCCGCTTATGTACATGGTTACGCCGCCTTCTTGTCGGTGAGTTCGGCGACGGCGTCGACCAGCGTCTTGCCGCCGAGCTGTGGCCAGCCGTTTCCGCCGGGGCCGCGCAGCTGCTCCCAAACCTCCACGAGCAGCTGACGATCGGTGCGTGGATTGGCCGGGCCAGGCAGAACCGAGGGAGGCACAACCACGGGCGGTGTGGGCGGTTTCACCGGGTCGAATTGGCCGCGCATGTCTTTGGCGATTTCGCCTCGGAACCAATTCATATCGATGTTGCCGGGGTCCCATTTGCCTTGCGCGGCACCGGCATATTCCTTGTGGCCGATGTTGTGGCTGACATCGACACCGAGCTTTGTTGTTAGCGCTGCGGCCACATCGCGCATGGCAATGATCTGTGCGTCAGGCCAGCGTTGGCCGGGATCGTAGGACCCATTGGGTGCGATGTCGGGCCAGGCGCATTCGATGCCGATCATGTGCCAGTTGGCGTTGTTGGTCGGCAGCCATGGGTAAGAGCCTTGGCCCGCATGCCAGCAGGCGCCGACCGCGACAATCGTGACCGTGCCATCTGGGGCGATGTGGATGTTGGACAGCGGACCCGGCAGGTCGGGGCGCCCATTGCGGATGGACTGTGCCGACTCGCGGGAATTGCCGGTGTGGTGCCACATGATGCCGCGAATGTCTTTGAAGTCGCCGTGTCCGGCGTTCTGCCATCCGGGCAGCGTCTTGAGCCGATCGCCGAGCGTCGGGCGCAGAACGTCTTCGAGCCAGATCGGGTCGCCTGTCCATGCCATGCTGTTGCCTCCGGGTGGTGTTGGTTCGTCGTCGGATAGGGCGCGGCGCAGCACTTCCCAGGCTTCGGCCCACTTCTGCGCGTAGCGGTCGGGGTAGGAGCTGCGCTGGACTTGCTGTGCGATTTGGCCGGCAAGGGCGGGGTTGTCTACGGCTCTTCGGTAGTCGGCGGGGAGCCGGTCAAAGAACATGCCGACAGCACGGGGCAGTGTCATGCGGTCGTAGGCGGTGCCCCACCACGGCTCGCCGTTGGGGCCCGGCTGCTGTTGTAGGTACCCCGATGAGCGGCTGTCGTCCGAGGTGGAGTCGTGCGGATAGTTCATGGTCTCTTCGTCACGTGACGGGTTGGCCGGGCACCACCATTGACGTTCGCCGTTTTCGTCGTCGGCGCCGACCTCGGTGGAGATGGTCATGAGCGCGATGGCGCTGGCCAGCTCATCGAGACCTTTATCGAGTGCGACGGCGTGCACTTCGCGTGCCACCTGCTCGCGTGTGCGCAGCGGCGTGGCGTCGAACTCTATGAAGCTCACAGGCCCAGTCCCAGCCTGCGGGCCATCGCGGTAGCCTTGGCGACCAGTGGGTCGATAATCCGGTCATCGACGTCGCCAGGTATCGAGTCGGTGATCTTGTCGACCCCGGAAATCGCAGTGTTGGCAACTGTTTCGGCGATGGCGATGACCACCGCTTTGACGATCACCGGAATCTGCTGACGAATCTCGTCCACGACCGCCTTGCGAATTGGGTCGGTGATGTACTTCTGAATGATTCCCATCGCTATTGGCCTCCCTTGAATCGTTCCTTTGGGGTGATATCGACATTTGTGGCGCCGCCGCCAACAACAATTGGGTTGTCGAGCGTCTTGCCGCGCAAGAATTTCGACCCATTCCACATGCCGTAGTGCGTGACGTTGGTTGATGGCGGAATGCCCAGGGTTACAGGCGATCCTGTTGAGACCGCATACCCCGCGTCGCTGCCCGAACCATCGGTAGCGGCGGGCCAAGTGGTTGTGCCGGACGGCGGTGTAGTAGCGATCAGGTTTGCGCCTGTGACACCGGGGTCGCCAGAGTGTGCGGTGACCTTGGTTCCTCTGCCGGTAACAAAATCGCACCCGGCACGGTTTTCTTCTGCTGTAGCTGTCATGTCGACTTCCTCTCTTTATTGCCTTGCGTAGAAATGAATTTCGCCGCGCGCACCCGCTTGGCCATTGCTGAAAGCGCCGCCGCCGCTGCCGCCTGAACCTGGGGTGTTTCCAGAACCGGTGCCGCCCGCGTATGTTTGGCCGCTCAGCGACACATCGCGGCCAGAGTTGGCGTTGCCTCCGCCGACGGGGTCACCGGACTGCGTCCCGATACCGCCGCGCCCGGTTGCCCCTGGCGCTGTTGTGGTCGCGCCGTTGACGGTCATGGTGGTGTTTGCGCCATTTCCGCCTGAGCCGCTGCCCGAGCCCGCCTGCCCGCCTGCGCCGACAGTTCCCGTTATTGAGCCTGTGGCCCAGGGCAACTGAGTTGAACCGCGCGATAGCGTGCCGAAGAGCCACTGTGCGCCGTCCCCGCCCTGCGCCGGGGTGAAGGAAAACTGCGCACCGCCGCCACCGCCACCGCCGGGAAGCATTGCCCAGTCAATGAAATTGGCCCATTCGGGTATCGGGTACACGTATGCCCCGACTACGGTGATATCCGTGCGTACGGCTGGGACTGCGGTGCGTGCGGCCCCAGCAGAGCTGTATCCCGCCCCGTCGCTATAGCCCGTAAGGTGGGCCAGTAGAGCTGCGGAAGCGCCCTCGGTGTGATCAATATGCCCGGCGAGGTGAGCAGTAAGTGCTGCTGAGCTGTCACCAATTTCGTGCATGGTGCCGTTCACGAAGTAGCGCAGGCTCGCGCTGGCGGAGCTTTCGCCTACGCCGTCCATACGTCCCGTCAGGTGTGCCAACAGCGTCGCGGCGGTGTGTGCAGCCTCGGTGGCAGAAGCGGCAAGATACGCACGCAATGTCGCGTTGCTGTGGACAACTTCTTCGGAGACACCGGTCATCCGCGCCAGTAGGGTGGCGGAGCTTTCGTTGATGCTGGTGCTGATCGCGCCGGAGCGCGGAACCCACACCCACCTACCACTTGGCGGCCGCGACGGTGCAACTGGGCTAGTCGACCACTTACCGCCCGGCTGTCTTGATGGGACCGCCGGGTTGAGGGACCAGGACATTGGTCACCCCATCCGATAGATGCCCAGAAGGCCTGGCGCGGTCCCTGTGAGGGTGAAAGTGGCATTGCCTGTGCGTGACAGCGAGCCGGTGTTTTTCAGCGTCACCGTGTACCCCAGCTGGATAACGTCGCCCGCGTTGAGACGTACGAACGCTGGTATCGGTACGCCGGTGTGGCCGGTCACCCCCCAGCTGCCGGTGTCGGTGTTGGCGATGCCGTCAAGTAGCTTGTAGTCGCCTTCTAGCGTGATGTGATTGACGGTGTTGATCACCACGTCGAGTACGGACGCGGACGGCTCAATGGCGGTACCAGCCGTCCAGGTCCAGGTGGGGTCACGGTGCTCGATGTAGTACAGCCCCGAAGTGTTGACGGTGATGGTGCCGTTGGCCGTGTTGGCCACAATGTCGTCAGAACTGAATCCCACGATGCTGAATGCGCCTGCGCCCCAGGCGCCGGTGACGGTGACAGATCCACTGCCGGGCAGCGAGTAAGGATGCGACGGTCCAGCGGTGTTGGCCGCGCCGGTCGCGCGTTGTAGTCGCGCACCGCTATAGGTGGTGGCCTTGGCATAGAAGTCACCGAGGAACACCGATGCCAATCGCAGCGAGTCGTACTGGTAGCTGCCGGAAAACCATCCGCCGCTGGAGGTCTTGCGCATCATCACAATGCCTGCCCCGTACCGATTGAGTGCGCCAGTGGGAACCGTTGTGTCAGTTGCGGTGGCCTTGACGTCGCCGCCCACATCGAGCACCCAGTTATTAGTCTTGCGGTATGCCGTGACCGCGATGCCCTGCCCCAGTGGCCCCGACCATGACATGAATGGAGAGGCGAAGGTGTACGCCGTACCCGAGCGGGTGTACTTGCCGACCTGTACCGAGTTACCGCTGACCGCCAGATATGCACCAGTGCCAAATCCGCTATCGGAGCTGAACAGGGTGTAGGTGGCTATGGAATTGAGGCCACCCGCGTCGCCGATTACTACCGTGGTCTGCACATCGTCGGTGTTGGTTTGCTTATTGCAGGTGACGTAGTAGGTGCCGTCCACTTTCGATGCATCGACGCCGCAATAGCCATTGGCGGTGCGGATTTTCAGGTCAGAACCGACGAACTCGGAGGGAAGCGCCGCACCGTCCGAGCCGCCGAATGTGGTGATATAGCTCGCCAATCCGGTGGGTGCGGTGGCCTGGTTACGCTGGTATTGTGCCTGAATCGCCGAGGTTGCCGCCGCTGCCTGCGCCGCGATCTGCTGTAGGTAGATCGCCTGATTCTTGGCGTCGTTATTGGAGAATCCCGAACCAACAGCGCCCATTCCGGCTGTCAGCGCATCACGCACAGCGGCGACGCCTGACACCACATCGGAGATAGTCCCGGTAATGGCATCGCCAGCTAGATTGCCGCCGGTGGTGAGCTTTTGCGTCTTGCTGGTGTTGACACCAAACCAGTTCGCGATAGCAGCGACGAAGCCATTGATCGGCGTCACCACCAGGCCGTTGTAGATGTCGCCCAACTGATTGAAAGTCGTTTGCAGATCTTGGATTTTGATCTGGGGTAGCGTCGGGATGTTGCCGAGCCCTACCAGGCCCAATAGTTCGGACGCGGTGATCTTGCCGTCGGCCGTGATCGCCGCGAACCGCTGTTCAAATTCGGCAATACCCGAATTCGCCTGACCACCAATGACATCAAAGAAGGATCGAAACGCCCCAAGCACTGGGCCCAAGTTCGACATCTGGGGCAGCACATTCGAGAAGGACACGCGGCCACCGCCTGAGGCGCCTGCAGTCACAACCAGGGTGACAGTCGCCCACTTAACCGAGCCGTCCTTGGGGACGGCCCATGAACCTGAGAAGCTAGTACGTACCCACGACGAACTAGCCGACAGCGGTTGAATCTGTTTGATGACCACGTCGGCCAATTTGCTTCGGTCCGGCCCAAATGGGGTTATTACCAGTCGGATTGGATTGGAGCCCCCTGACGCCGTGACAGAACTCCACATGACCGAGGCGGGAATGTCCACCGTTTGGCCGGGTGCGACTTCGAACGGCTCTTTGATACTGATGGCATGCTCAACGCCGTCGGCCGTTGTGTAGATCGACTTACCGGATAGGTGACCATTCTGGTTGGCGTCATAGTGCCATTCCGGGTTGTCTTCGACCACTGACGGATCAGTGAAGCCGCCCGCACCACCAATCAAGTCTTGGGCAATGTCGGCGATCCACGAGGCCGGTAGAACACCATTGAAAAGTCCACGAACGCCGTTAGTAATGGCGTCCCCGATGGCCTTGAGGATGGCGCCGGGACCGAGCACTATGCCCTGTAGCGCGGAGGCCAGCGCACCGAGGTCGATGCCAAACAGGCGCTTGATGCCTTCGACAATCATCTCGATGAATCGGTCGATGCCATCACCTGCACCCTTGGTGAAGGCCATGGGATTGTCGAAGGCCAGCTTGGTGTTCGGATTGTGGGTTAGCGGTGGCCCGACTTGGCGCCGGTCAAATGAGCCCATCAGACCGGGATCACCTGGATGGCCAGCTGCGCGTCACGCGGCTGAAAGTTGTAGACGCCGAATAGGCCGTCTGTGTACAGAAACACGGTCAGGATGCGCTTTTGCCCCTGCGGGAACCGGCCATAGACACCGTCGGGCGAGATGGCATCCGAGGGCGTCTGCGGTGTCGACGCGTGCGGGCTGATATGCAACATCTGCGACGAGTTACCGAAGCCGCGTGCGACCAGGATGCCGCCCTTGGGATCGGTGTTCGGCTCAGAGATACGAACCTCGCATCCGATCTGGAACGGGTCGAAATCAAGGTCAACGCCGTTGGTGCGTAGGTGCCCCTGAATCCACAGGTTGTATTCCTGGGTCTGTTCGGGAATCTCGCGCGAGCCGATCGGGATCTTGGTGCCCACCGCCAGCGGCACCGACTGGAATGCCGCCTCTGGCATCGTGTACATGCGTGTGGCGAAGGGGTTGGGGTCGTGTAAGGCGAACTTGCTCTTGGTGGCGTCCCAGGTGACCACCTGACCGCCGGTGGGCGGCAAGGTGTCATCGAAGTCGAGTGCGTCAGCGATGGTGGCGTTATCGCCTTTAGGTCCCTGCGGCGCCGCTATCTCGAAATGCCAACCGGGGTTGTTGGCGGTACCGCTGACGGTGATCTTGGACTTGCGCCCCTGTAGCTGCTCGGCCCAAGGAATCGACTCGATGGTGGGGGAGATGTTCGGTACAGGCCCGGCCGGTCCGGCGGTGCCCATTGCCTTGATCTTGAACCCGGTGCCGTCCCACATGTAGACCTGGTTGCCGATCCACCAGGCCTTGCCGATGTCGTCGGGGGTGTCGGTCAGGGTGTTGGCTAGTTCTTCAAGCTCTTGGAGGCTGTCGATCGGTGAGCCGTACTGCATCCGCACTACAGGCGCCATCTCGCCGTCATTGCCCTTCGGGCCGACCAGGGCGTCCATGGTGACCACCGCGTCATCGCCGATCATTTCCATAGTGGCGGTAGTGGCGCCGGGTGTATCGATGTCGGACACGTCGCCGTAGAAGTGCACATTGGCTAGGCGGGTGCCCAGATACACCCTGTCACCTAGCTGTGCCTGTACCGGATCGGCGGGTGCGGTCATTGTTGGCCTCCGTCCTCAAATGTGATTCGGGTCTTCTGATGCCACCCCTCGGGGGCGTCATCGACGGGCACGCCGCCGAGTTGCCGTATCCAAAAGGCTTTGGCGTTGCCTGAAAGGTTCTCGATGTCCTGTGACGTTGTAGCCGTGTCGATTTCGTCCCGTATGTCGTCGGGTGCGTTGATGCCGACCCACTCCAAGGCGGCCTCATGTTGGGCGCCTTCGACGCGGCGACTCTTGATCAGCGCTTCGTCTTGGTGAAGCCGGAAGCCGCGCAGCGCAAGGTGGTACGCGATCATCGGCGCCAGGTAGGACAGGTCCAGTGTCTTGCCGTCGCGCATGCCAACCGCCACCAACGCGCTGGCTATCTGGTGCATAGCCACGTTGGCGTTATGCAGGTGTTCGGCGGGGGCGCCGCTAACCCGTGGGTCGGTGCCCATGGCCGCGCCTTCGTGAGTACCGTTGACATACATTAGAATTCGTCTCCACTTCCCATGAGCATTCCGACGACTGACCAGGCCGCTTGCAGTGTTCGCATCCCCTTGGCGGCGGGGTCCTCTTCCTCGCCGTCCATGCCGATTGACAGGCCGTATTGCAGCGGGGTGGTCTCGTCGTAGGCCATCCGGATCGCCGAACACTGATCGGTGTGGATCACGTCGACCAGCTCAAAACCCAGGCGGTCGCCTAGTGCGAAGTCGTAGTGCACAAGCCAGGGGTAGCCGTTGACGACGTTTGTCTTAAAGCTGGTGTAAGGCCGTGTTTTCCAATGGCCATCGCGTAGCGATTTGATGCCCGAAACGGTGTACGCCGACCCTGACCCTGCTTCCCAATGTTCAAGGAAAGCGTGTGTGCCCATTTGGAATACGCGCTTGATGTCCGTAAAGCGTTGATATGCAAGGAGGCTGTTGTCGAGCTGTCCCTGATAAAGCTCTTCAAGGCCAGGCGTGCCGGGCGTCTGTGCGGCGAATGGTCCCTGTGCGAGCAGGGCGGACAACTCTGAAAGTGCGTACTTGATTCCAAATGTCTGGAGCTGGTTCACAATCTGCGGCGACTTGGAGCCCGTCATGATGGTGCGGGCTTTGGCCTTGTGCACCGCCCTGACGGCGTCGATGATCGCCGAATGCTCCGTATCGCGGAAGATCACGGTTGGCGGCGCCGGGGCCACCTTGAGCCACTTCCGGAACAACGGGTCAGTCTTGCCATCGTGGTCGGCATCGACCGGAAACACCGTCTCGGTGATCATGTCGTCAGCAAGGGAGCCAACCAGGTTGATCACACCGTCGATGGCGGTGCCGGTCGGGCCAGTAACGCCCGACTTATCCTCTACCGCAAGCACAACGCAATTGCGCGTCGGTCGGGTCAGGATGTTGTTGCCGAGCAGTTCAGACAGCTCGGTGTGCGGCGAGTCCTCATCCTCGGTCAGCCACGTATAGGCGCGAATGATGCACCCGGCGTCCTTGAGAATCGGATCGAAGACACTGTGTGCGTCGGTCCAGCGCGAGGTCACAAAGCTCAGCCGCGACTGATCCAGGAACGGGTTGACGAAAGCGACCTGCACCGGCCAGTCAAGCGGGCTCAGGTTGGTGAGCTTGGTGCCCAGCCACACCGCCGGGTTGGCGATGTTGGTAATGATGTTGAGCCCCGGCATGTACTGGCGGGCCAGGTTCACGAACAGTGTTGTGGCACAGATGGTGCGGGTGTTGCCCGGCAGTAGCCACATCTTGGGCTGCTGGACCTCCGGCGGAAAGAACGGATTTGCTCCTAGGAGAATGTGTTCCAGGTGCTTGCGGTTGTGGATGAGCTGCAGCTCGACCAGATGCACACCGTCAGCGGTGCGCTTGATGTTGACCGACTCGACCTTGCCGCCCCAGCGTGTGCGCCACGTGCGCTTGGTCGGGTTGGGGTCGATGGTGATGTGCAAGTCCTCTTCGGCGCGCACATCGCGGGTAATGAACTCGGTCAGCCAGTCGTTTGCGAGCAGCGTGATTGAGCCCTGCCCGGCCGCGTGAATCATCTCTTCGGCGTCTAGCTTTTGTTCAGCGGCAACAACGCCGATGAACTTCATGTTCTTGTCCCACAGGCGGATTAGTGGGTGCTGGCGTGCCGAATCGATGATGACCTGGCGCCGCCGATGCATGTAGCGGTAGGCCTCACCGGGGCTGCGCGCAGGATCGGGCGCAGCCAAAGTCGCCATCTAGAAAGCGGTCTCGTATTTCTGCGGCATGAAAGCGGTTACCTTTGCCTCGGGGTTGGTGTGATAGACGGCGGTTGTCACCGCTGTCTCGCGAGGGATGTTGGATGCGAACCGCTGGCCGCGACTACGGCGCCATGCGGGCAACCCTTGATCGCCGAGGTCATGCAGCAACGGCAGGTAGTCCAAGATTTCCGCTTGGCGGGCGAATCGATAGAACACGTTGTCTACCGGTTCCTTGCTGGTGGTGAACGTGCGCGCCGTCGGGTCCGTGTCGACCATGAGAAAGCCATCTCCGCTGTAGATTTCAGGGCATCGGACCAAGTTCTGTGTGAGGCCGTCCTGTATCCATGCCGTGCCGGTGCCGCTGATGATGAACTTCGGCCAGTCATCGATCTGGCCCTTGTTGACGTATTGAACGTGGGTCAGCCAGGCCTGCATGGGCAGTGCTTCGATGCCGTCAGCCAGGAAGTCCTCAAGGGTGGTGAACAGTGAGCCCTCGCCGCCGACCGCGACCTTGGGCTTTGTGGCGTCGAAGCCAACAGTCTTGGAGCGGAACATCTTTTTGTAGGCGTAAGGGTCCGGGCTGACGACGTTCATCGTCACCTGGCGCATGTTGTTACCGAACGCCACCGGGTCCTTTTTCATGGTCTCCGGTGTGGCGCCGCCATCCAAAATGACCTTGAGCCAGCGCCATCCGGTCGAGCGGGTGAAGTAGCCCAACCAGCCGTGCTGCGTCTTGGACCAGGCGCGCTGCCACCTGGCCTCGGTGTTGCGGTAGATGGTCTCCGTCGAAATATTCAGGCGGGCACGCACATTGGCGTTGGGGTTCAATATGACGCCGAAAGACTGCGTGCGGCGTTTGATGTCGGTGCGCTCCAGCCGGGAGCCGATCAGGTAGGGCCCTTCCGAGAAACGGTGATCGAACGGCACCGACATCGCGCCCATCAGCTCAGACTCCAGCACCGCCCCTTCGCGGCCCCGATGGTTACCGGCAAGGTGCCATTTGCTGCCATCGACACCGATGTACAGCAGGTTGGTTTCCATGTTCTTAAGCTCTTCGGGCAGCCATTCCCAGCGGGTGAATTGCTCCCAGCCGGGGAACTTGACGGCAGCAAACACCGCGCCTGCAAGCTCATTGGCGTTTCCACCCCAGCGGTAGAAGGGCGGTTGAATCTGGTTGTCGGCCGGGTTCTCGCCCCAATGATCTGGCGCGGTGGCTGATTCAGTCATGCTCCCAGTCCTGCCGTCGCGTAGGTGCGCGTCCGTTCGTTTTGCTTCTTCTGGATGGACGTTTGAACGGCCTGCGGGTCCATGCCCTGATTGCCGTTGAGGTTGATTGAGTTATCGATGGTGGTCGGCTGCGACATGCCTTGCTGGAAAGCGTTGGTGGCGATATCGCCAATGCCTGCGATAAGGCCACCGGGCCCGCCGCCGGGCATCACATTTTCTGCGGTCACTGTCGATGTCTGGCCCCGCGAGAACAAGCCGGTAAGGCTTGGCAGGCCCATGCTGTTCAACATGCCGCCGCCGCCTTGGCCGAGGTCACCGGCGCTGCTGCCCCCCTTGCCGCCAAGGAGGCCCGTGAACATCTTCACCAAGCCCCATTGTCTGGGGTCTGAGAACAGTGAGCCGTCGAAGCCGAGCCCTTGGAACAAGCCGTCAATGAGGCCTGAGCCAAGGTCGGATGCTGCAGAGTTGCCGTTGCCGCCAAGCGGCGAGTTCTGCATCGCATCGTTGTATTCGTTTTGAGTCTGCGTCAGGTCATCGTTGGCTTGCGCCTGTTCACGCTTCGATCGCTCCAGTCGGTGCTCTGCGGCGTTGCGTTGCTTACGGGTGACCTTGCTTGGGTCCTTGGCATTGAGTTCGTCCAGCGCGGCCTGTGCCTGCTGTACGTCAAAGTTCCGGTCCGATACGCGGTCCTGTGCCTCGCGGACCCGGCGAGCGCCTGCAGCGCCGCTGCCGCGCCCAGATGTGCCGCCGCTGCTGGACATGCCGCTGGCCGAGGGTAGTGAGATGCTGCTAGTGGGGAGGCCGACGGCCGCCGCGCCAGAGCCACGACCCTTGCCCAACATGACGTGCAGATGGTCCATGTGGTTCTGCGTCGGCGAGCCACGGTCAGACATGGCCTTGCCGTCGGTGAAGGACCCGCCGTAGCCGTAGCTCGTCTGGCGCCAGATGAACCCGTCAAGGCCAAGCTGTTCACGGTTTTTGGCTAGGAACCCGGCGACTTGATTGCCCAACAGAATGCCTTCGGGGGTGTCCCAGCCGGGCACCATCACATCGAGTGCGTTTCCACTGGAGTGCTCGCCATAGCCGTCCTCGGCACGTCGGCCACCGATGTCGCCGATCTGCGGCCATTGACGCATGATCGTTGTGCGCAGAAAGTCGGCGCCGGGATTGAGCCCCTGAGCGAAGCCGGGGATCATGGCGTGCAGCATCGCGGCGGGCGGCACCCATCCGGCGTTGAGCGCGGCCAGTATTGGTGCGCCGCCGTTGCGCATCGCCGCCGCCGTCATGACGCCCTCGCCGTTGGACAGCCACGCCAATATGGAATCGCTTGTACCTGAGCCGCGCCCGGTGATTTTGCCACCGCCCGCATAGCCAGGTACGTCACCGATAGGGCCACCGTCCTTTTTGCCGAAGATGCCGCCGAGGCCGGGCACCCTGGACAGAAAGCCGCTGGCCTTGTCCACCACGCCGCTCAGGCCATTGGCAACCGTGCCAATTACGTCGGCTAGCGCCTTGAATCCGCCGACCATCGGTGTAATGACGGTGTCCACGATGGGCGTCAGGACCTTGACCAACCCGGTGAACAGCGGCGCCACAACCTTGATCGCGGCGGCGATGGCGGGAATGGCAGCCGCCCCAAGCTCAGCCAGCGGTGGCAGAAGCGGAATCACCGTCTTGAGCAGGTCACCCATTGCGCCCAGTAGCGGGGGGAGTAGCGGCGTGACTTGCTGCAAAGCGCTGGCCCAGGCATTTGCGAACGTGCCTGCGACCGCAGCCAGCACCGGCGCGAGCTGGTCGAGTACTGGCTTGAGCGCGTCGGCGAGTGCCGAGACCACGGGGGCCAGCGCCTTGAATAGCGTCGATAAAGCGGGCGCGAGGGCGCCGACTACCGCGCCGACCAGCTGGCCAAGCACAGGCAGGATCGGGGCCGCACCAGCCACCAAGTCGGCGAAAGCCTGCGCCAACGGCTGTATCGCCGGGGCAAGTGCCTGAATGGTCTGTACGACAGCGGGACCGATAGCGTTGAGCAGCGTCGAAATTGGGCCGGAAAGCGAAGTGACCACCGGGGCAAGGGTCTTCATAACCTCGGCGAGGTTGGTGAAGATAGCTTGCAAGGCTGGGGCCGCTGCGGTGCCCAGGTTAGTGAAGGCGGGAAGAACGGTGCCGATGACACTCTCGCCGACAGTCTTGAGGATCGGAGACAGCGCCGCCAACGCATCCTTGGCGCCAGAGAAGAACGCGCCCAATGCATTCTTACCCTCCGCCGAGTTGACGAAGTCGCTCATCGTCTGCGTGACGGTCTGCAATGAGGCCAGGAAGCCGCCGCCGACATCGTTGCCCGCGCGGAAGATTCCGGCGATGGTGGAGCCCAGATTGCCTGCGATGTCGCCGAGCTGACCCATGGCGTGGATGCCGGTCTGCATCCATTCCTGCATGCGACCCGTCTCGCGCGCATTGGTCACGAACTTGGCGAAAGAATTGGCCGCATTGTTGGCGCCCTGTGCGAGCTGGGGCAGGAATGTGGAGCCGACCGAGCCAATGTCAAGCATCGACTTAACGATGGGTGTGAGCGCTTGCGACAGCGTGTTGAATGCGGTCGCACTATTGCCGGTAATCTGCGCCATGTCCGAAACGGACTGGGGTGCCTTGAGTAGCGCCGAGACGCTTCTGAGGGCGTTGTTTGCAGAGCCCGCGATACTGCCCATGGCGCCCTGCATCATCGGCAGATATATGGCGCCCAGTGACTTCACCTCGGCAGCGAAGCCGTCAAAGAACCGGTCTTGCACCGCATTCTTGAAGTCCTTGAGCTGGGGGAGCATCGACTGAATGGCGGTGGCGGTCTCACGTGCATTCGGCGACAGATCGGCGATGGCCTTCGCGAACTTCTGTGGGTCGCCTACGTCCTTCATGGCATCGCCGAAGCCGAGGGTTGCCACCTTGAGAGCACCGATAGCTGTTGCCGCACCGCCAGCGGTCGCCGGCAAAAGTCCAAAAGCGCCGCTAGCGGACATGATTGCGCCGGTGAGCGCAGTCAGTCCACCGGCGGCACCAGTGATAGCCAGGCCGCCGAGGGCGCCCGCCATCGCACCGCCCAGCGTCTTGGTGATGAACGACGCTGTGCTGGTGAGGTACTTGCGATCAACATCTATGCGTAGCGGCCGGACTCGCGAAAGCTCCTTGTCGACAGCCTTTTGGAACGCGTCGTGAGTGCGCTTCTGATCTACCGCAAGTTTGACACGGGCATCGAGGCTCTCGACAGTCTTCTTTGTCTTGGCCACCTCTTTGTCAAGCTCGGCCTTGTCGACATGAACGGTGATCTCGTAGTCGCCGTTGTCTAGCGCCCGCTTAGTGGTGCTGACGATCTTGGAAGTATCGGGAAGTATCGAAACCCAAAGGGCCATTAGTTCATTGCTCATTCACTAACTCCCTTCTGTTGTTTCCAGCGGGCACGCGCCTCACGCCACATGGACGCGAAGGCGGTCATTGGGATTACCTGTTGTGTTCGGCCACCAAGGGCTGCCGTCAACGCGTTCGCGCGCTCACGAACACCGGGGCGTGGAATCTGTTTCGGCCGGTTACGTGGCGGCTTACGCTGTGCATCCTTGGTGTGCAGCCAAAGCCAGTCGTTAAGGCGCTCAAGGATTCCGGCGAGAAGGTGCGAATCAAGCGGCCACTGTTCGGCCAGCTCGTAATGAATGGCGGTTCCAGGCGGTGAGGCCACGGTGAACGCGTGCAAGTCTTCCCAGCTGCACGCCGGGCGGTCGAAACGCAACCCGGCGTGCAGTAGGTCTAGGCGGAATGCCGCCTCGTGCTTACGTGCGAAGTCGCGGACCTCGCCAATCAGTTTGGGAGTGTCGCTCCCGACCAGAACGTGAGCAGGCCCCGGATATCGGACAGCTTGCCGCCGCCGCGAAATGCCGTGGTGATGGCCGCGATGCCCTCGCCGTAGTCCACGGCATGGTCACGCATTGCCTGCCGAAAGAGCTTGATCAGCATGACGTGATCAGGAATGTCTTCCAGCAGATCGGCGAAGATATCGCCCGCGTCCGGAGTTGGGAAAGGCGGAAGCTGCACCACAGTGCCCGAGGGGTCCTCGTAGCGCTTGAGCTTGGTGCCCTCGGTATAGAGCGGCGCCCAATCGTATTCGGGCTCCCCCGGCTTGAGCGCAGGACCCTCGGGAGAATCGACCGCCTGGCCCTCGTCACCCACGGGCAGCTCGAGGTTGTCCGAGTGCTCGCGGGCTTCATCTTCGGCGACCTCATCAGCGGGCGGCTTCGGGGTCGACTTGGTTGCCTTGGTTGCCATGTGAATATTCCTTTTCAGGTGAATTGCCTTGGTATGCCTTGGGTCCCGCCCATCCGCCCCAAGGCAAAACGGACGGGCGGGACTTTGTGAGCGACCGGTGATCGCCTCTCCTAAGCCCCGTCGCCGCTCGGCTCGGGGTCAGGCTCCGGCTCCGGTTCCGGATCAGGTTCCGGGGCCGGGGGAGGCGCTAAGGGGTTCCGCCACCGCCTGCGGGCAGGGGCACAACCTGGCCGTCGTCCAGGTAGATGTAGGCGTTGTTGCCTTGCGAGTCGGGCAGCAGCTTGAGCGTCAGGTCATGGCCCGACAGCTCGCTATGGGCGGTCTTGAAGTCGCCCTTCTCGGACACCTGGGCCAGCGGTGCGACCCACCGCATCGCCTTGAGGCCTTCAGAGCCATCGGAGTAGAAGCTGTCAATCCAGACAGTCTTTTTCGGCAGCATCAGCTTGTTGACCTTGATGGCCAGCCAGTTGCCGTGCGCCTGCGTCGCCTGCGTGTAGGCCACGTTGTCGTCACCGTAGGCCAGCTTGGCGATGTCCCGGTTCATGATCTGCAGTAGCACCATCTGCCACGACACCGAGAACGATTCCTGAAGGAACGCAACGATATCGCCGCCCCAGGCCGCAATCTCATTGATCGATCGGTCCTCGGTGCCGGTCACGCCGTCTTCGGAGACGAAGCCGACATTCTTGAGGTCGGGACTGTGCTCGGTGGCGGGAACGAAGATGTCGTCAGCAGGGGGCAATGCAATGCCCGGCTTGCCGATGAACACGCCGCCGGTAATACCTGGCGCGGTTGGCGAGCCCGAAAACAGTTCCTTGATGTCGCCCGCTGCGCCACCGGGGCCAGCAACAATGGGTCCGGTCATGGTGAATACACCTCTCTGCCCAACGCGGGCAATGTGATTGGGTAAAGATGCCTTGGAGAAATCAGTGCTTGGCTCGGATGAGCCACTCAAGGACGACCTGATAGCGCACGTGCGTTTTCACGTCCGGGTCATCAAGATCAGTTGGGCCACCGAGCTTCCTGGCCTCTGCCACATGCGGATACCCGTCGAACAGGTAGCCCACAGCGGCCTTGCCCAGTCCAGCTACCAGGTTGGCGGTAGCAGCACACCGGGGGCCGTCAATGTCGTAGAGCTGCGCGACGATCTGCGCGCGCGTGGCGATCAGTGAAACGTCAGGGCCACCATTGGAGAACACCCGCAGGAAGCGGTCGGGGCGATTCTTGGTGGGCACCTTCTTGCCGACATGTTGCGCGTGGCCCTGTGCGGCAAGAGCGTTGGCGAAGTAGTCGACGGCAAGCTGATCAACATCCGGATGGACGATGAGCGTCATTGGCGTGCAGCTGCCCGCAGAAGCGAAGATGTGCGCCGCTCATGCCCCATGGCTCGGAACGTTGCGGTGGCCACCGAGACGCGGGCACGGTTCTTGCCGATGTACAGCTCAGCTGTGTAGCTTGGTCCGTCATCGACGGGGCCATTCTTGGCCACGTCGGCGGTTGCCTCATGATCAGCGTTGGCGTCAGTAGCGACCACGTCGCCGACTTCAAGTAGCCTGGCCTGCACCGGTTCCGACTTGCGCAGCTCACGGAAAGCGCGTTTGTTTACGCGGACCTTGGTAACGGTCATCCCTCCACCCTTCGCAGGTTGACGACAGCGCCGAAGTGCTTGCCGAATGGATTGAATTCGGTCGACTCGGGATAGCCGACACATTCAAAGACGTTGCCAGCAAGGGTTACCCGGTCACGCGGGCCATAGGGTTGATCGGGCGGCACCAGTAGCACCACGTCGACAATGACGCGATCCTGGCCGACCAACTTCGGCTCATTCGACATCGCCGGGCCAGCGCCGTACACGGACCGTGCGCTTGCAGGTGCCCACTTGTCTACGAGGTCGCCGTGAGCGTTCTGCGCGTCGGGGATGAAGGCCTCATGCGCGATGACAAACGGTGTGGGGAAGCTCGGCGCGGTCATCGTCCCGAGATGTCGATTGAGAAGGCCTTACCCGCCAGCGCCCAGCGCTGCAGGGCGAGCCTGTCGGCCTTGGTCAGCCAGACACCGCCATTGGCGGCTTCGGCATTCAGGGTCACCGTCTGTGAGAAGACGTGCGCCGCATTAGTGACAGCGGCGGCGGAATCGGTGCGGGCCGACAGGGCACGCGCGGCTACCCGTGAGGTAACGATGCGCACCCTGTCGGGTACCGGGTCGAACACGCGGTCACCGCAGTACGCGAAGACCAGAGCAGAGGCCTCATCGAGCACGCCCGGAAGCCATTCGATCTCATCGCCAGTGAGGTCACGGCGCAGCCGCGCCTCGACATCAGACTGGTCAGCGAGCGCGACCACTTGACCGCTTCCGCGTCCGGCTCGTGCTCGGCCGGGGCTCAGCAACCGGGGTAGATTCGGCCTCGGTGTCCTCGGTGTCCTCGGTGTCCTCGGTGGGCTCCGGCTCAATGGCATCGAGTTCGCCGACTTCGATCAGGTGAGCGCCTACCACCTCGCCCAGTGGGACGGGGTCGCCTGCGCGCAGACGCGCCCCACTGGGCAGGTAGATGACACCGACCAGATCGGATCGAATCGACGGCACTACAACACCTTTGCGGCCATAGACAGGTTGGCATTAGCCAACGTGGGCAGACCGATGGCGGCACTATGAACCCACACGCCGATCGGGTCGCGGGTCTTGAAAGTGCCCAACGCGATGCCAGGGCGGTCAACCTCGGCAATCTCGTAGTCCGGTTCCGTCGACTCCAGGGTGGTACCCCAGACAGTTGCGCCGAGGTCGGTACCTTCCTCATCGTCCACAGCGACCGGCGCGGGCAGCAAGTACAGCTTGTCCTCCGGCAGGACGCGGACAGTCTGCCCGGCCACCTTGGCGCGGCGGTCGAACACCTGAATCGGGGGCAGACCGTAGTCGATCAACACCGACTGAATAAAGGTCTCGGTGACCATGCCCGGTGCGACAGCCGAATTGGTAGCCAAGGCCTTTAACTCGGCGGACAGCATCAGCGCATTCAGTACGCGGCGCGAGGTGAGGATTACGCCCGGCTCGTCGCCGTTCTCATCCACATACGCGTCGCGCCACAGGCGGAGGTCGGTCAGGGGCTTGGAGGCCGGATCGGACCACAGGGTGGCGGCGGTAACGGTGAATGCCGCGCCGCGACCGAAGTCGGCGGTAGCAATGAAACCGTTCTCATTGATAGCGGCCTTGCCGCTGTCAATGACCTTGCCGCGCATCACCTCCATCTTGTCGCTGATGGCGAATGCCAGACGGCGAGCTTCCTTGAGGATGCCCGTCAGTGCCGCGTCCGCATCGACGTTGCCACGCAGGCGCAGCTGGTCGTATTCGGACACACGCACCTTGCGGCCCAGCGGGGGAAGCTCAATGGTGACGCGTTCGGCTCCGGGTGTCTCGCCGATGCTGGTCTCCGCATCGTATGCGCGGTACTCGGCCGCATCCAGAAGACCGTTGGCCCCCTTGACGAATCGGGCAACTATGTCGTTGGTCGTGCGGTTCGGCAGGAACACGGCAAGGGTTCCCTTGCGGCGCTCGCGGTCGGCCAACGCCTCGCGGGCATACCCGGTCAGTGCGGCCGGGGTAATGACATCAGTCCAGAGAGTCATCTTTCATCCCTTCCTTATACGAAGACGAACTGACCGGTGGTGTCCGCGTCAGCGGCAACCGGGGCGGGCAGCTTGGACAAGATCACGCGACCGTGATCGAGCATGGGGGCGACGATGTTGCCGCCGTTGTCGCGGACCGACTGATCGGTGAACAGGAAACCGGCAAGTACACCAGCACCATTGGCGCCACCAGCGGCGTACGGCACATAGGTGTCGCCCACCTTGGCAAGCGGCAAGCCCGACTTAAGCCGACCGTCCGGGTAGTGGGTCGCCTTCGCCAAGGCCGCGCGGTCGATGGTGACCGTCCGGCATGCGTCGGTTCCGTGCTTGGAACCAAGCCAGGACTGATTGCCTGCGCCAAAGGTCTCAGTACGGGTGGTGAGATCCATTGTTTTCCCTCCTTATTCGGGAATCTGAGATAGCGCAGGCGAATCCTGTGCTACGCGTTGGTTGTTGGTCGTGACTTCGCATACAGCTCTTTGCCTGCTGCCAGCGATGACGGCTTAGTCCCGCCACCGCTCGGTGGCTGCCCCTGATGGCCGTTGGGATCGGGGCGCCGGGGACCGCTGTCGGTAGCAGTCAAAAACGGCTTGAGTTCGTCAATTTCGGCGTCAAGCTCGTCATTGGTCGTGCCAGTCAGCTTCTTGGCGAGCGCCACAGGCAGGCCCTTGTCAACGCCATATTGCGTACGCTCAGCCACCGCTGCCTTTGCCTCGGCCTTCGTGCGCGCCTCTGACTCGGCGGTCAGCTTCGACTGCAGGTCGGCGATTTGATCCTGAACCTTGTCGGCGTCGGTCTTATCGCGGTCCTTAATCGACTGCAGCTCAGTTGCACTGGCCTTGAGTGTGTCAAGATCGCCGTACTTGTCGGCAATCTCGGAACGCTGGCGGGTCAGTCGCTCACCGATGATGCGGTCAAGGTCTGCCTGAGTGAACTTGGCGTCAGCGGGTCCCTTACCGGATTCATCGCCATCTGGCGCCGCACCCATCACGGGCCAGATCGGGCCGCGCTTACCGATGGCAAGTGCGGTCAGGCCGGTCAAGGGGTGAACGGGTAGAACTGTCATTGAAATCTCCGTAGCTCGTCAGCAATACCCGGCCGATTCGACGCTGGCCGTCCGCGCCCACGCCCCGCTATGGGGCGGAAGTTTTTTCGCGCTGTTGCGAATCCATCTGGCGCAATACCGCTTTAAAGTCGATGGCGCCGTACTTGCCTTTGGTTTGTCCCGCCTTTTTGGTGGCGGTCACGGCGGCGGCATACTCGGCGTCCCACTGTTCGACATACGGCGGCGGTTCGTAGGAGCCGCCAGGGCGCACAGCCACCGCGATGCAATGGCACCAGTCGTGGTACTTGTCGCCGTACTGCTGCGCCCCGCGTAGCGCACCGATTCGTGCATCGCCGACCTGTCGCCCGCGCCTGCTCGCTTGGCGTGCTGAGCGGAATGTGGAGCGCCGGGCCAGCGCTTCGTCGCGGGTCGTCTGCCCGGCCGCGATGGCGCGGCGGTCAGAGTTTTCGAGGTTCACGCTCCGGCCCGTAACTCCCAAGGCCGACGCCTCGGACGTGTACACAGCGCCGCGTGTGGCGAGCATCTTGCAGAAGTTGCACGCGTTCGCCGAGGCGTAGCGGGCCCACCGGGCGCCCGGCTCGCGCTCCACGTTGTCGGAGATGGTGCGCCGCGACTGATCAAACACCGAGCGCGTCGCCGAGCCCTGTAAAGCCTCGACAGGCTTGCCCTGCGTCAGTGACCAGCGTCCCGAGATGGCTAGCGCCTCAACATCGAGCAGGGGAGCGGCCAGCGTCTCGAACGCGGGTGTTGACGGCGCCACGACAACCGGCTGAGCTTCGTACCAGGTCTGCGTCAAGTCATTCGACGCCGCCAAATACGGCGTGATCACCTGCGGGTAGGCGGCGGTGATGTATGCCATCTGCTCGACCGGCTGCATCCCGGTGATGCGGGCCAGTAGGTCCGCGATTTCGCCGCCAAGCTCAATGGTCAGCCGGGTCAGAAGTAGCTGAAACTCAGCTGCCTCGGTTGGCACTGACCAACTCCGGCGTCACGCCCTGCGGCGGCGCAGGAACCTCTTGCACAGGCGAATTCGACAACCGGTCGACCAACTTGGTGACCGTGTTCTGTCGGCGTTCCTGCTCCATGATCTTCTGATCCGCCTCGGAAATACCGACCTCGCGATATGTCACCTTGGAGGTGGGTTCCAGGATCCTGGACCCGATCAACTTGGAGACGCGGTCAGCGTCCGACGCGGGTGTCGGAGTTGCCGGATTGAGCCAGTTTGGTGCGACACCGCTGACAGCGGCCATGGTCGCCTGTGGGTCGCGGTGCTTGACGATCAGGTAGGCCACCTGGCGCCATGCCCGCGACCACATGCGCTGGCGCAGCAAGGCGCGCTTGACCAGTCGCGATTCCAGTACGCGCACCGCGTCCGCTGACGGCGGGTTGTCGGTGGCGAAACCCAGGTAGTTCCAGGGGATCGCCGACTCAGCCGAAACGTGTTGTAGGTAGTGCTTGATCTGCTCGATGTACGGAGTCGGCGGCGCTGGAGTGAACTGCCCGACCTGCGGCATAGGGTCGCCCGGCTCCGGCATCGGAATGAAGTTCATTCGCGACATGGCGACATTCCATTGCCGGATCAGCTTCTCGCCCGCCGGGGTGTTCTCGTCAATGCCGAACTGTGCCGGGTCAACGCCAAGGCCGTACCGCTGTGGCGCGGTATAGAACTCGCGATTGATTTCCATGCCCAGCAAGGTGCGCCCGATGGCTTCGGTCGCATATCGCACAGGCGGTGTTATCTCAGAGCGGCCCCGAATATCGGAGGGGCGCTCACGGTTTGGGAACTGGACAATCGGCACCACACCGAGGTTGTGTGGGTCGCGCCGAATCTCGCTGACACGGCCGTCACCGCCGCGCGACATCGTGACCGTTGCTTGCGAGGTGTACAGCACCTCTGCGGTGACCGCCGAGGTGATTGGGTCGCGGCGCTGGATAAGACCGGCAGCCTCGGTACGGCGCCGCGAATCCCACAGTACGGTCGTCTCCATCGGAGACTCGGCGCTGACCACCACAGCAGGCTCAGACAGCTCACTGTCGCCCGATCCGACGCCAACAAATCCCATGCCGCAGATCAGCGAATCTACTGACTGGCGCGCTGCCTCAACCTCAAGAGCGTTGTCCCGGTAAGCCTCATCAAGAATGGCGCCGCTGTCGCCGTCGAGCACTGACCAGCCGTCCCACTCGATGCGCTCGGCGAGCACGTCGACCACGATGCCGGGAGTACCTACGAACACCTCAAGGTCGGCGAGATGTGGCGGCACCGCGATGTCGAGATTGCGTGCCTTGTGCTTGCCCTCGTAGAGCGTGTATTTCTTCTCATTGGCGCGGCGGGCTTGAGCCAACTGGCTGCGCAGCCGTCCGAGGTACTGGACTTCCTGACCGGACAACTCGCCGGTGTCCATGAAGCGGGCCAGGTCTGCGGGCGGTGCAACCATCTAGTACACCGCCTTTCTGGTGGTCCGTTTCCGAGGTCCCTTAGTGGTTGCGCCAAGTAGCGCAAGGCTTCCCGACACCAATGGCGCGATGTTTACGGCGTCGTCCGAGCGATCCCAGCCGAAGCCGCCCGCGTCGCGGATCTTGCGTTTCTGGGCCCCGGCGACCGCCTTGGTCAGCGAGTCCTGCCCGCCGTGAGTCAGCAGTGGTAGGCCGTCGTCCTGCAGCTCGGAGTCGATCGCATCCAGCCAGGCACCGCACGCTTTGGCCATGTCCTGCGCCGTGGTTTGACGGGCCCGGCACCGCCGGGCCAGTAGATCGGGCAATAGCGCCGCCGCAGGGGAGGCCGAATCGATCAGGATGTCAATGCGTTTCGATGTCCCGGCCAACCAGTTTTTGCCGGCCGAAATGTCGAAGCCGCTCCACACCTCTTCGACGTGGACCCGGCCACCGTCGAGTGCCCACGCTGCCGAAATGGACAGCTCACGCCCATGGGACATGTCAACGCCGATAGCCGACGGCAGCGTGTCAGCGTCCGGACCGATATCAACCGCCGAGGCCCACAGGCGCTTTGAAATGATGCGCTTGGTTCTGGCGATCTTGTCCCAGATGCCGAGGCCTTCCCGCAGGAATGAGGCCTCACCAAGGATCTTGCGCATGCGGCGCACCGCGCGCTCACTAACACGGTTCGGGAACGCCGGAATGGCCTTGCGCCACTGCGCCTTGTCGCTCGGGTCGCATCCACGATCAGCCGAAAACTCGACGTACAGCGATTCACGTGGCACGTCGTCGTCTTCGTCATCCAGTCCGGCATGGTCCTCGTCGTCGGCCTCGATACCGGCATCGAGACGCTGAGTCGTGAAAAACTCGCTCGGATCTTCCGGCTTGGGCGGTGTGCCCATCGTCAAGATCAGCGGGTTCTTCGCGACGTTCGTGGACGGCGTCATGTCATCCAAGGCCTTCGACGTGAGAATCTGCGCCTCATCGAAAATCAGCACGCCGATGTTCGGGAAGCCACGGCCAAAGCCGCGTTCGCGGGCGCCGAACATGATCACCGAGCCGTTGGTGAAGATGATCTTCTCGTCGCCCGAGCCGCTGTAAATCCGCTTGATGTACGGCTTCACGCTCGGCATGTCGGCCAAGCCCTGCATCGACTCGAAAGTCTCGCGCGCTGTCTTGAACAGGTGCGCGGTCCAGATGCAGCGCAGGCCGGGGTACTTGATGCACAGCGCGAACACAATCGCGCCGATCAGGTAGGTCTTGCCTGACTGGCGCGGTATCGAAATAGTCGTGGTATCGGAGGCGTACAGGCCATCCGGGCGCTTCGCCAAGATCAGGCGCCCCAAATCGTCTTGCCAGTCATCGAATTCGATGCCCAATACCCGGCATATCTCACAGATCGATGGCCACTCGGTGGTGACCATGTCCTCCGGCGGCACCACGTAGCGCGCCTTGGCGTACAGCGCCGGGGCGTCAACGTTCGTGTCGTCGGCGATCTTCACCGCGTGCGCGATGGGGTCCGTCTCGCCTGAAAGCTGGTCCAGCGTGGCGATGTCATCGGCGATGTCCAGCAGACGCCGCGACAGCGCCGCCAAATCGCGAATCGGGGTGTCGGTGCGGTCCACCGCGTCTGCCACCCGAACGCGCATCTTGCCCAGCAGCTCTCGGCGTTCCTTGCGCGACTCGGGGCCGTCGTCAAGGTCCCGCAGAATCTCCATCAACCGCTGCGACAGCGATGCCAGCTCGCGGGTATTGGTCTCGGGGTCAAGCACGACCGGCGCAAGGCGGTCGCGCATCGACTCCAGCAGGTCGGCCTGGTCACCCTCGCGCGCGGCAACCATCACCGACATCGGCCAGCTACCCCGCAGCCGTCCGGCGAACAGTCCCGACCCAATGCAGGCAGTGAGCGCACCACAGCCGGATCACGCCGTCGTGATCGTTGGTGCGGAACGTGTCCCCGCCGCACCCGCAGCGCAGCTCAGTCGCAGTCGGCGCCGCAGGCCGCGAATCGACAATGCCGATCACCAAAAACAGCCAGTCACCCTGGGCATTCGTGCACATCGGCATCGCCATTTCTTCGTCAGTAATCACACCGGGGTTTGGTGGAAAATGCGGTGTGTAGATGCCCGCCTATGCCACGAGGGGCAACTAGGCGGCGGGGGAGGGGAAACCCCCTGGTCAGAGGCTTGCGCGACGTTGCCAACGGCGGCGGCAAGGCTTGTGACCTGTGAAAATGCTCGAGGTCAGCAAACGGTGCATCGTTTTTCAGCTACCACCATTTGCGTTCGGTGACGAAGTTGGCGCCGATGTCTTCGGGCAGCTTGTCGCTCTTGTCCCGGTTGCACTTGCGGTGCGATGGCACCTTGTTGTCGAGTGTGTCTGTGCCACCCTTGGCCAAGGGGATGAGGTGGTCAACCTGATAGCTCAGTGGCTCAAGGTGATTGGCCTCGTAGTCGATGGGCTCGCCGCAGTGGTGGCAGGGTGGCCGTCCACGCGCGAGGTAGCGCCTGTGCTTGTCTCGTAGCGTGGTGTTGCGCCGCACTGTCATTGCGGTACAGCCACACTCACGTTGCCGCTGTCGTCAACGGTGAATCTGTAGCCGAGCTGTGCAACAACTGCACGCAAGATCCTGTTGAGCCGGTCCGCTTCTCGTAGCGCCTGCTCTGCCTTCCTCAGTGCGTCGCTGGCGGTCGCATTGGCGTAGTCGGCGGCAGTGCCAGGGGAGTGGTCCACGGCGACTACCGGGCCCTTTCCAAAGCCTCGGTGATGCGGTCTATTTCGTCGTTGGCCCAGTCTTGGCCAGCGGTGTCGTCTTCGATGATTGCCTGTGCCCGTATGCGCTCTGCGTCTCGCAGTGCTCGCATCAGGCCAGCGCTCATCTGCGGGCGAGTGTCCGGGTGGCGTGCTCAGCCTTGGCGACATCGAGCAGCCGGTAGAGGGTGCGGCCGCGAGCATCCTTGCCGCGCTGGGGCAGCCTTACCTTGCACTTGGCGGGTCCGTATCCCCGCGAAGCCCATTGGCGAACGGTGACGGTTTGAACTCCGCACAGGGTGGCGGCTTCCTCGGCGGTGACGAGTGATTCGGCGCCATCGGGCGCGAGCACCGTAGTCATGAACTCCCCTGAAATGCGAAAACCCCTCCGTGTGGACGAAGGGGTTTTGACTGTGGGCATAGCTCTGTCAGTGGCACCGATAATACATGTAACGCACAGGCATTCGCATCCTTGACTGCCGGGCGTGTCTGACTAGGCCAGCTCCCAGGGCTTGCGTAGGTCTGGTGGGTCAATACCCGCGAAGAAGGCAAAGCGGTCCATGGCGACCCTCGCTGTCACCATCGCTATTCGAATGCTCCCGAGGAAGCGGCCAACTGGGATCTTGGCGGGGTAGATTAGGCGCTGGGTTTCAGCATCAAATCGCCCTTCGACCGCATACCTAACCGGCCAATGGAATCCGTGCGCCCGCCCGCTGAGTAGACGCCATTCGGAGAGAACATGGGCGCCGGGCTCCGCGTTCAGAAATCCCGATGGAATCCGGTCGGCTGCGTCTCTTACGATTTTCGAGTCCTTCGGCTTCTTGATGACTTCACTCTTGTCGATGCCTTGGCGTTCTCCGTCGGCGAGCACTCCCTCCATTCGCCGCGTCAGGTTGACGTAATGGTCACCGAGTGGGGGACGTTCGTTTGGGACAAACCAGGTCGATGGGAGGTTCTGGCAGAACTCTCGCTCCGCTTTGCATTGGCCATGCGCCATCACCAGTGCCCTTGTGCGGCGGGTCCTCTCGTCGTCATCGAGAATCCAGAGTGACACCGTCGATCCGGTGAGCGACGAGCGGACGAGTGCGGGATGGCCGACTCCGCGCACTGTCCCCAGGTCGCGCATCGAAGAGCACGCCACATATAGACAATCCAGCGCGCTCTTGATCGGGCTGACGGTCAGCTCGGTCATTGACATGATCGTGAATTCGTCGTTGTCGGTTTGCATTGCCGACCCATTAACGGGCTCGTCATGTTCTTCGATCCAGGCCATGTGCTCTTTGACGACTGCGGTGCAGAGTGTGGAGATGCGCGATGCCTCTTTGTCCGTCATGAAGAACTTGTCAACTTCCGTCATGCGTCAGAGACTAGGGACAATCGCGGGGACGCATTCACAATACTTGGATTCGATTCCACTGCTCGTGCCCGCCAGCTGACATCGCGCCGATGGCTGTCGGTGTCCGGTTGTAGAACAGCCCCATGGCCCGCCCGCCGCGCGACAAGTTCCCAAACGCGTTCATCGGCGACCTTGTGCGCAACGGCAAGGGCTGGACTATTG
Source organism: Mycobacteroides immunogenum (assembly GCF_001605725.1). Classification (NCBI taxonomy): domain Bacteria; kingdom Bacillati; phylum Actinomycetota; class Actinomycetes; order Mycobacteriales; family Mycobacteriaceae; genus Mycobacteroides; species Mycobacteroides immunogenum. Next base: position 3,728,437 of record NZ_CP011530.1, on the reverse strand, counting down.
TCGGGCCGCTGTACTGCCCGAACTGGCACAGTGCCGACGAGCCGGGCTGGAATCAGCGCTGCCCGCCGTGTGAGTGCGGGCAGCGCCATCACATGTGGACTTGTCACTGCGGCGCAAGCATCTACGCACCCAAGCTCGGGGCGGGATGCCGCATTCTCGATGGGCCCGGTTCGTCCCATGAAGCTCTTCAGCACGGCTCTACCCCATGAGCCGGACAATTTCGGCGCCTGTGACCAGAAAGGCGAGTCCAAAGGCGACTGTTGCGAAGTGAGCGTTGACGGCCTTGCCGCTCGATCGGTAGTCAAGGGCCACAAGGCTGCTGACAACAAACCCGAGTACGGTAATGCCCAAGAAGGTGCCGGGGAGTTTGACTACATCCCAGAAGTTATGTCCAGATAGTGGCTGCCACAGCGCATTCCAGTACAGCCACAGCGTAAATGCGGCGGCGAGAGCGGCCCCGAGTCGCCATTGCCATTCGGTATCGCGATGGCCCGCCACTACTACGAGCCCGACCGTGAGCGCTAAACACACGAATGCGGCGATACCCCAGACGGTCATGTCGAACGTGGAGGCAGGAGTGGGGCCGTCAATGTCGGCCAAGTTATTGATGATCATGTCCGCCACGATATGGCCGTCCCGGCAATGCTCCTACTATTTGCAGTTGGACACGCCGGGGTGTTTTGAACTGTGCGTTTCGTTTTGTCTGGATTTGCGCGTTTCGCTTTTGCATGCGCGTCGGCGTGTCTCGGCGTGTCATGTCGGCAAGCTTGCATTGACAACGTGCGTGATGACTGCATTGCTACTAGAAAACGCAACCGCGCCGCGAGACCATCTATCGGTGAATACAACCCCATACTGGGTTCCGCTTGTGGTCGGCGTAATCGGCGTGCTGGGCACGATCATCGGCACTATTGGCGGCGTCCTAATCACGCAACGTCAATCGGACAGTAGGGAGGCCGCAGCTCGGCGACATGAATTAGAGCGCGAGCAGGCCCGTTGGGCGCGTGAGGACTCGGCGAGAACCTTCAAACAACGTAGCGCTGCATACGTCGACTTCTACCGAGCCAGTGTTGCGGCCGGTGAATTGATCACGATCTATTCACTGGGACGCAGGCGCGGCGTAGATGAAGACGAACTGCCGAATCTGTGGGAGGCCACGGTCGAAGAACTCTTCACCTTGCAGATCTATGCGACGCCGAGAGTAGCTGAGCTGGCCGGGGAGGCTAGGGAGCTTTACGAGCAGACTGTGCGAGCCGTGTTGGCCTGGAGAATCGATCACGACGACGAAGATGGCGAAAAGATTGACAGAATCGCGGAGCGGTGGGAGCTGGCGGTCGACAAGCTCTTGGTGGCCATTCGCAATGACCTGGGGATACCTGGCGATACGCCGGGCACGTCGTTACCTAAATTCTCCTAGCTGCCCTGTGTCACAAGCTCTTCGAGCACGATCGATGTCCACAGCGGGTAGTGCTCGCTGCGGATCTGCGTCTGGCAGTTGCCGCACTCAATCCAGTCGCGTTGCACGTCGATGTAGCGCGACAGGGTCCTCATATCGCAGTCGGGGCACGGCGTCGGCAGGGCGATGCGCGGCCGGGTGAGGCCTAGCTGGCTGCGAACTTTGGAGTGCAGCCCATGCCATTCGGCCACGATGTCCGGCGCCCACTGCTGGCGGCACAGCTTCTCGATGCGCACCGACAGGTAGGCGTGAGCGGCGATGACGGCGGCACGCTCACTGGGGTAGTCCTCGCCGGGCGCCTGATGGCCCTGCTCGGCTAGTGAGCTGGCCAGATTGTCGTGCGCTGCCCGTAGGCATACGGCGATCTGTGTGAGCATGTCCGAGGCCCATTCGGCGGGGTGGCCGTAGTCCTTGACCTTGGCGCCGCGCATCTTGTCGCCCTTGTTGGGCGCCGGAAGCTGGTGCAGCTGTACCCAATCGAGCACGACACGCTCCAGCGTGGTGGCGACGCGGCGTTGGCAGCTCTGGCACATGCCGTCTGGCGTGTGGATCGGCTTGCCGTTGTCGCGCTTGCAATCCGGGTGGGCGCACAGGTTGACGTGTGTGCCTTTGGCGATGGTGGTCATGAGTCCCTTTCGGCTTGCAGGCGGCACGGTGGGTACCGGCGGCATGTGTCGGATATGCAGCCCCATGTCTTCTCGGGGGCAATGCATGTGGCCTCCGAGGTGATCATCGGTCGACTCGCATGGATTCGATGACACGAACGGTGTCGTCGGCGTTGTCCGGCGTGAAGCTGACTTCGATGGATTGTGTTCCGTCGCCGTGGGTGTGGGTGCTGATCGACCGGACTTCACCCGTGAGGGCTACCCCGTTGATCCACAGCGTGCGGCGGGTGATGGGCGGGGCGACGGGCGGCGGCGGTAGGGCGTCTATCGCGGCGTACAACTTGGCCGCTTCGTCAGGCTCTAGGGCGCGTGGCGCACCAACCAGGGAGCGAGTTGTCGTAAGACCCAACTCGGCAGCTGCGAGCTGCCGTATCCGGTTCTGCAGGCCTGCCCAGTGCACCTCGGCGAGCGAGTGGCCACTACCAATCACCGAACCAATGAAGCGCCAGTCTTGCCCGCCCTGGTTGTAGTACAGATGCCCAGCCCGGACCATGTACCGCTTATGACCGCCGATGGCGCCCCAGTCGGCATGGTCGTCACGGTCCCACGTGATCGCGGTCATGCTGACACCTCGGCAGCTGCCGGGGCCTTGTCCTCGGTGCGAGCCACAGGGGCAGCTGGCTCAGCGGCGAGCACTCGCCGCGCCGGAGGGTCTGCCAGGTAGTCGATGGCCCGTCGCAGCGCCTCGGGTCCGTACCGGCCAATGACGACGTGGTTGCAAGTTGTGCAGAGCAGGCCACGCACCGCCTCGCGTGTGTTCCCGAGCTTGTGGTCGTGGTCGACGGCTAGCCGCTTCGTGATGCCCTTGGCCCGTCCGCAGATGGCGCAGGCACCGCCCTGCACGGCCAGAATCGCCTCGTATTCGGTCTCAGTGATTCCGTAGGTGTTCTCGACCATCCGGCCGTGGTTCTTGCGCCGGACAGCCTTCTGGCGGGCTCTGCGGTGCGTCTCGCAGCGGGGGCCGGGCCACGGGGCAGGCCGCAGTGTCTCGATGCCCTCGGCGAGGCAGTCCTTGCATTTGGGCTTCGGCTTGGACTTCGTGGTGGTCATCTCAATCCTCTCAGTTGTGGTTGTTAACTGGCTTTTCCGGCGTAGCTAAGGTGTCAGTGGTGTCAGCGATGACACTTCGTGCGCGCACCCCCCAAGCCCCTGAACTGGGGTGGCGCATACGTACACGAATCTCTCTTATATGCATAGTTGTATATATGACCAGTTAGAGACGTTTATTAGGGCACCCTTGGTGTCAGCGGTGTCAGTGGCGAGTTGCTGACACCTACTGTCAGCGCTGACACCACTGACACCGTTTGCTGGAGTCATGACCACACCCACCTTTGAGCGCGTCCGGCAGCGGCGTTGACGTGGGCCTTGCCGTCGCCCTGCAATACCGCCAATGCCTGCTCACTGAAGGGCTGCAAACGTGCGGCGAGCTTGCGCCGCACCTCTCTGCCGGTGAGTCCGTCATCCCCGGCTTTACGTAGAAGCTCCGACACCTTCTCGATGGATCGAGCCATCAGGGCGCCGTCTTCGACCGCCTTCTCGATGTCAGCAGCCGACTTGGCCACCCCGGCAAGGCGCCCCTTCTGGCGCGCCTCTTCGGCCTCGGAAGCCGCCAGCTGATCGAGCACCCATTGGCGCACCGCGTCGGACACCGCTGCCGCGACGCCGGACAGGCGCCAGTCGTCCGAATCCATCGCTGACCGGCCGTCCAGGATCGCCAAGGCGTAGGCGAACTTCTCGCGGGCGAACAGGGCATGCGAATTCAGTGCCGCCGTCTCTCCGCGCGCCTGTGAGGCCCGTGTAGTCACGATCAGGCCTTCGCACTCCGATGGCACCCGCAGGGTGGCCGGATACTGCCAATCGGTCAGCCGTGGCAGCTGCAAGGCGCCATTGAATGTGGGCCGCACCGCCGCGATGCGTGGGTCGGTCGCCGGGAACCACATGAACCGCTGCGGTGTCCCTCCGTCGGCGTCTGCGAACATCGCCCTGGTGCGGCCCGGCTGAGCGGCGCACACCAGCGTCATCCGGTACGAGTGCGCCGGAAGCACCGGCAGCCGGTTGCCTTTGCGGTACGCGAAGCCCAGCGACCCGCCCGTGAACGCCGACCGCAAGATCGGCATCACTGTCGAGCCGCTGCGCCCCGCGACCGCCGAATACGAATCAATCTCATCGACCGAGAACAGGATCGACCGGTGCCCGGTCACCAGGTCCTTGACGGTGCCGTCGTCGTTGCGCTCGCCGAAGGCTTCGATGAGGCCTTCGCCGCTGCCCAGGTTCAACGTCTTAACCGCATGCGGTATCAGCTCTTCGGCGATTTCCATCGCCGTCGACTTGCCGCCCCCGGACTCAGCGGCCAGCATCGCGAACCAATTCAGCGAGCCGCCCTTGGAACCGATGATGGCGGGCAGCTTGATGTGTGGGTCGACCAGCGCCAGGGCTCGTGCCGCACTGCACGCCAGCACCGCCCACGGTGAACACATGCCGGCAAGGGCGGCGGTATACACCGTGCTCAGCGACGTGCGTGACTGCCAGAAGTCGCCTTCAAAGTCGCGCACGTCAATCCGCGGTGGCTCGGTCGGCGGCAAATCGACCGGGCCCGCCGCCACTGGCGTATAGCTGGTGTTCTCGGCGTACCGGGGCTGCTGGCGTCCCGACTCCAAGCCGCTGCGGATGGTGCGCTCAATCTCGCGGTCCGTCATCGGCGTTCCCGCCGTCGACCGTGCCGCCGCCGTCAATGAGTCGATCACCTCGTCCTCGGTGAGCCCGTGTGGCACGAGCTGGCCCAGGTTGAACGCCGAGATGTTCAGCTGGTCGTTGCGCCTGCCCTCCCCGGTGGAGGCCATGGTGACCATTTCCTGTTCCAGCGCCGCCCGGTAGTAGGGCGCGGTGTCGCGGGCGGTGGACGCTGTGCGTGCCACCGGGCGGCGCTCCGGCTTGAGCCCGATACCAAGGCGCTCCATGTTCTCGAATAGGTCATCTCCGCTCACAGGCCTTCGGCCCCACGGATCGCATCGACCAAACGCTCCGGGCGTGTGCGCCTGTCGCCGCGCCACCGCCACAGGGTCGGCTGCCATGCACTGGTGCGGCGTTCATCGTCATAGAGCAGCGGGGGATGGTCACCAAGCGACTTGAGGTAGGCGCGGCGCACAGTGCCCGAGGCGCCAGGACCGCCGTGGCCGACCGCGATCAGCCCGATCGGATTGACGTGCAAGCCGCTGGCGGCAGTCAGCTCAATGAAGACGCGCTGCAGCGGAGGCCACGACGAGCCCCGGCCTTGGCGACGGCGGGGCGGCTCATCCTGCTCGCGGGTGACCGCAACATTGATCCAGGGTCCCCAAGGCGTCCCGAGGCCGTCCAGTTCCCACCACGTTCCGGGAGCCTGCGGTGAACCCCAGTAGCGCAGCAGGGCGAGGCCATTCGGTCGTGGATGCGTGACCGACTGGCGCCCGCCGCGACCCGGAACCATATAGAACTCCGGTAATGTGACCGGCTCCACCGTGCAGGGCATGGGGCCGCGTGGCGCCCGCATGACTTCCGGCAATGGCATCGTGTAGGCCTCGTCCAGCCAGCCCATGCCTGGTCCGCGCAGCTCGTCACCTCGCGGACCCATCGGCCGGACGAAGACGCGGCTGCCGTCATCAAGGTGACCTATGTCAGTGAACGGGGGGCGGACGAACGGCGGGCGCGGAAACTGCACTTCCGGCGGCAGATTCGGCGTAGCACCAGCGAGCCAACTGGCCCGCTGCTCACACTGCCACTGCTCCAAGGCCGGACCGTCCCCGGTCAACGCATCAATGAAGTCACGGGCCGCCTGTAGCTGCCGGTAGCACCGCTGCATCGGGTCGCCGTCTACAAGCTCCCTTATCGGGTCACCCAGGTTGCCGAACATCCGAGCCGCCACGTCCTCGCGCCCCATCGACCGCCGCATAGGCCAGCGGAGATGATGCTGCCAGCGGTACCGAATACGTTGCGGCCCAGTCGCGAACGCGCCAGGGCAGGACAGTGCGCGCCCATGGTTATGCCGGTCATACTCGCCAAGGTGGTCATGGTCGACGCCGGTCCACGGCGAGCCGTGCCAGGCTCCTTTACACAGGGCGCACCGGTCAAGGTCACCGGCAATGACCTCTGCGCGGCGCTCGGCGGCGTACTCACCTCCCGCCATCTGCTCATCGACCAGGGCGTTGATAGCGTCCAGCACCGACTGTTCCGGGTTAGCGGTCATCGCTCCAATTCCTTGCATGATTGGCAGAGATAATTTCGGGATTACCTTCGATGCGCGGCATGATTACGATGTATTCGTAGTGGGTCATGCCACTTTCCTTTCAGTGTTGTTGTGGGCCTTGATGTCTAGTGACGGCGGCATGAGCCACTGCCATGTTTGGTGATCGCCGAGGCTGGACGGGGCGCCGACGACATAGCCGCCCGCCCCGCGATAGTCGATGCCGGGCAGGAAGCCAGCGCGGTTGCCGCGTCCGGTGGCCTTCACGTACAGGTGAATGCCAGCCGGTCGGCCTTCAGCGCGGTTGCCTGCGGTCACCACGTAGCCGTGAACGTCGGGCAGGCTGCCCGCCTGCTCAAGCTGTGCCAGAGACTCGCGGCCACCCGGACCGGGGTCGATGTCCACGACATCGAAGGCGTGGCCGGTAGCAAGCCCAATGTTGTAGTTGGGGTTGCCATTCCACCAGGCTTCGATGCGGCGCCGGTTCGTGGTGGCGTCCTTGAATCCCTTGAGCGTCGCCGGTTCCTTGCCCCCGGCCTTGAGTGGGAACACCGGCCAGCCAAGCGTCTGGCTGTAGTAGAGGGCTGAGCCGCGCAGGGTGGGCCGTTCGGCGGCGTCGATGGTCGCGACCAGCTCATCGGCGCGCGCGTCGTCACCGGCCTGTACAGCGGCCAGGAACTCGGCGCACTGAATGTCGACGGCTGTCGGCTTCGGCTCGCATGTCGGGTGCACCGTGTCGTCAATGCTAGTGACCAACATGGCCTCACCGCAGTCGCGGCATGTGCTGAACAGCCTCATAGGATCGCCTGCACCGTCATTTGCTCTGCCATCTTCATGCCGATGCGCAGAAAGCGTCCGGTGCCGTTCGGCTGGACGACTATCGGTCGATCGACGGTGGCGCGACGCCCTTTCGCATGCGAGGTCGGCTTGGTCGGAACGCGGCCCAGGCGCCCGCCGGGAAATGTGATATCCCCGAGAGGGTGGAGGGCGCTGTACTCGGTCCGGTACAGGATGCCGTTGCCGCGCAACGCCCTTTCGGGCAGGATGCGCACCACGGGACGCTCAGCGGTCGGATGCCGCATTTCATGCTTGGCCATGCCGTTTACCTCTCTGTGAGTTCTGGGCGACTGACGGCGGGGTAGGAGACACCCGCCGCCAGTCGCCGCCTTACTTGATGGAAAGTTGAGCTGCGGACTTGAACAGGAATCCGAGATTGCGGAAACCCCACTGAGACAGGGCGCTTACTGAGATGGTGTCTCCGTCGATGACTGACAGTGCCGACTTGAGCTGGTTGAGCATGGGCACGTCGAGACGTGGCACCGGCTTGACCTGGTTGTAGCCGGGGTCTGAATTCGGGCTCCACGTCACATAGCTGACATTTCGGCTGTAGCCGTCGGGGTCAGTTCCAATCGCCTCGGAGATGTCCTTGTCGGTAACGACCTGTCCCGCTTTGAGTTTGGTCGTCAGCATGTCTCGCAGGCTGCGGAGGCGGGGGACCGCCTCGGCCTCCCATTTCTCACGTCGCTTGCGCTGCCAGTCCTGGACCTCGGCCTTGTACCGCTGCTGGTCTTCTGTGTGGGCTTTCAGGGTGCTCTCGATGACATCGAGTAGCGCCGCCTTGCTGATTGCCATGGTTAATTCCTTTCGTCACTTGATGTTTTGGTGGTGGGGTGCTGGTGACATGGGCCATCGGGAAATGTCCGCGCCCAATGCCTGCATTAGCGCGCTGGCCCATGTCCTCACCGCAGGCGCGACCAGCTGCCGATCAGAACGGCGGGGTGGAATCGTCGGCGGTGCCACCGAATCCAGCGCTGGCGGACGCGGGCGCCGCCACGGGTCCACCGGCACCGCGCTTGATCTTGATGCCGTACTCCTTGAGGGTGTTGCCGTTGTTGGGAAGCACCCGAACGTCCTCCAGCACAATGCGGATCAGGTCGCCCGGCGACGGATCGGCGGCCTTGATGCCGCGCTTCAACTGCACCTGACTACACGTCAGCGATACCAGCTCACCGGCCGGGTAGTCGGTGCGGGCGCCGAGCTTGTCAAATGATGCTGCCGGTTCGATCAGCTCGACGGTGACCTGTGGGCAGGCGTTGCCCTTGGTGTCTTCGCCAGCAAGGTCGCCGTACTCGATCACCTTGCCGGTGACGTGCTGGCCCTTGTTGTTGCCCCAGCCGATGAAGGCACCCTTCGGGATTTCGATCTCTTCGGCGGCGTCCCAGTTTTCGGACATTGATATATGTTCCCTTCCGTTACTTACTGATTGGTGCCAGCTGTTGCTGGCGTTCAAGGCATGCCGCCTTGAGGTCTTCGGTTAACTCGCCGCGTGCGGCGGCTTCTTTCCACAGGTCGCGCAGCGATTCGACGTTGGCGCACAGGCCAACCCGATCGGCGAGCGGCACGTCAGGGCCAAGCTCGATGAGCCGCCCCAGGGTGGTCAGCTTGCGCCGCAGACCCTTCTGATGCTTATCGCGGGCGACCTTGCAGTCAGCCCAGCCCTTTGTCAGGTCAGCCCAAAACAGCTCGCACTTGGCCTGTTTCATTGGCAGATGGATGACAATGCCGCGTTTCTGATCAATAGGGTCGGTGTCCAACCTCGCCTCGGCTTGCGGGTCATAGGCGCGGCTGCGCGAATACATCGCCAACTGCGCCTCAACCATCCGCGTGTGCAATGTGCCGGTCTTGAGGTCGACAATCTTGGGTCGGCCCTGACGTTTACCGTTGGCGGTGTAGCTCGACACTCGGTCTGGCGTGCCCGCGACGCGGTAGTCGTCGTACACGTGCATCTGCTCGGCGGCGTGATGAGTCAGGCAGCGCGTGGCCATGCGGTAGGCCTCTACGTCGCGGTTCACCTCGGCGACTGGAACCGGCTCCATCTGTTTGGTGTTTTCGTTCCACCACTCACGCGGCATCATGTCGCCCTTGTCGATGGCTTCGGTGATCTGGTGGAGCATCGAGCCCCACTCTTGCTTTTCGTCCCGTCCAGCGAGTTTGGCTGCACGCCTTGCTATGTCGGATAGCTCGCGCGGTTCACCCATCCACGCCATGAGTTCCTTGCGGAGTTCCGGCGACATCACCAGCCCGGCCAAGGTCAGGCGTTCCTGCCAGATCCGCAGGCCTTCGCCGCCGTCTTCTAGCTGGTCAATGAAGTTGGTGGTGCGCTGGTACGGGTAGCGCTTGCTGCCGTCTTCGGCCATGATCAACGGCTGGTTGTTGCCGTTGCGGTACACGCCGAAGTGGTCGCGCTCCGGTCCGGGCTCAACGTCTGGCACAGCGTCCCAGTCGATTTCGGCGGTCATCAGAAGCACCCGCCAGCGTGTTCAAGGTTGCAGTCAGGGCACACTTCGACCGGCGCCGCATCAGCCTCGGCGTCCACGTCGATGTCACACTTGACGTGTTCGTAGTGACCGCCGACGGCCTGGCGAATCATGTCGCCGGGGTAGATGCCTTCACCGCATCGACCGCAGACGCCACGGTGTGCCGCCCTGAATCCGTCATCGACTTTGACGGTCTCCCAATCGATGTCACTCACCGTGACCGCCGTGAGTCGGCAAGGCAGACGCGAAAGAAGTTGGACGACTGCAGCTCAAGGGCGACGCTGTGACCGCCTTGAATCTCGATTGCGCCGTCACGGATGGTGACGCCGATCTGGTCGAAGGAGCTTTCGCCGCCAGATGGTGAGAAGTACACCGTCTGATAGCCGTGCGCTTCGGGTATGTAGATGGGGTTGTCGTAGTTGCCGTACCAGATTCGCGACTTGGTGATCGTGACAAGGTGCGCGTCTAGTTTTCTCTCGGCGTCCCCCGCGCGGTTCCTCGCTTTCGCCAGTTGCTCACGCGCCCAGGCGGGCAGCTTCGGCTCGCGAGGATCGATGTCAGCCATGATCAGCTGCCTTTCTTGATGAATCGCCCATTCGGGCCACGGTCGGGGGTGATAACGAAGTGATCCCACCTCTGGAATGCGGCAACTACATCGCCGCCCCACGCCGATGTTTCGAGGATGAGCCGACCGTCTGCGTCGATCCGATACCCGTTGGCGCGCGGCACTTCAACGTCTCGGCTTGTCGGAATCGGCCCACCATTGGTGACGATGGCCCGCACCACGGCGCTCATGCGTCGGCCTCGGCGAGTGCGATGGCGGCGGCGAACCATGCGCGCGCCTTGTCGATGGTTTTGACGTACTTGTCGTTGTGCTGGAAGATGGCGACAGCGGCGCGTTGGTGCAGGTCTCCAAATCTCGGCTGCCTCGGCTGTGTGCGATACAGCCAGCGCGCCGCACGCCACGTGTGCTTGACGATTGCGAAGAGAGCGTCACCCGCTGCGGCCTCTATGATCAGGTCTAGCTTGGCGGTGTACGCCAGCGCCCCGAGTGCACAGGCGGCGCGCTCGTCTCCCGGCGATGCGTACCCGGTGCCCCTGGTCTGAAAGCCGTTGCGCTCGATGTAGTCCCACGCTTGGCGCAGCTGGTCGGCGTCTGCGGCACTCATGCTTCAGCCTCGGCGTCGGTCGGCTGCTCCACCTTGACGTAGCGGGTGCGCTCCACGAACTCGGTGACGGCTTCAACCTCGTAGACCGTGTAGTCGTGGAATTCCGGGCCGTATCCGTCGTCCTGGCGCTCAGTCAGCCCGTTCTCATTCAAGAAGGCATACAGGCGCCCAGAGGGGGCGCGCACAATCTCTTCGCTGGTATACGACCAGCGCCGATCTTCGTGGCGAATGGTGGCCACATGCACGAAGCCGTCAATTTCTCCGTGCCTGATTTCGTCTCCGCTGTCCTCGATGATTGCGACAAGCTGATCTATCTCAGTCATTCCGGTTCCTTAATGTCGAATAGTGCTGCGCCGCCATTGATTCGGTCGGCGTCGTGATGTTGTTTGCACAGCTGGCACACCATGCGGATGTTGGTCAGCGACAGATTGGTGTCGTCGCCGTCAAGCGGCACCGCGACCAGGGCGACCTTGCCGATACCGCCGCCCATGTCTTCGCCTTCGCCCCATGGGCAGGTACGTGAGGCGAAGTGCAGATGTCCGCATTCGCCCTTGCATTCGCAGTGGTTCTTCGCGCGGCGCTTCGCCTCGGCTACGGCCTCGCGGCGGGCCGCGCGCTGCTCCAGCTGCGCCGCCCGGCCCTGCGCCATGGCCTTGGTGGCGTAGGAGCCTTTCTCGGCGAAGTCCTCATTGCCGAAGTGCTTCACGACGCGGTATCGCCCGTTGAAGACCTCGCGCACGCCGTACCGGGCGCTCATCGCTTCGGCTCCGTGTAGAACCACCGGACGAACACACTGACCCAGTAGAAGGCGAGAACGGCGGGCCAGATGAAGATCACCATGAAGGCGGCGACCTCGGGTGTGTTGTAGTGCTTTTCGGCTGCGGTGAGGCTCCGCCACCAAGCGCGGCTGACGAACAACCCGACCACCACGTAGGGGATGGCGACGAGAACGACCAGTGCGGCGCTCATGACCCGCCGCCGCCCGCCTCGTAGACGCGGCCGATGGCGTGCAATGTCCGGTAGGCCTGCTCGAAACTAGCGACGTTGATCGGCTCCAGGTCCTCGGCAATACCGGTCACGTCAACCACCCACAGGGGCGTGGGCTCGCCGCCGTACATCTCGGGGTATGCCGTCGCCAGCGGGTCCTCCAGACCGACGACACGCACATCGAAGCTGTCACCGTTCTGGTCAATGAGGTAGCTCATAGCCACCCCGCTTGAACCGCGATGACGGCGACGATGAACAGGGCAACGGTGATCAGCAGTGCGTGCGCCCAAACATCGGAAGGCTTTTGCCGGCATTTTTGGCAGACCTCGCCGCCCACGGGGCGCATGACAACTCGGCCGCATCCGCCGCAGACAGTGGCGGTGTTCATGAGGCATCCCGTGTCTTGGTGCGCACCGTGTGGCCGCATACGCACCGCCACACGAGGTGCTGTGGCAGCTTCGGCTTAGCGTGCCCGACTGTGACCACCGCGCCCTGACTGGCCAGCGCGGCGAGCGTGATCACGCTGTACATTTCGGCAGACTGCGGATTCTGGTCGGCGTCGTCGCTCAGGCGCGGCGATACAACCTCGCGGTCGCATTTCGGGCAGGCGAACCAGCCATTTGGCGCGCAGTCGGGTAGCGCCGCATACTCGGCGTCCACGGCTTCCTGCGCGCGCTGGTGCTCGATAGCGTCCAGCTCTTCGCGCTGGGCCTTCACCTTGTCGGCCAGCTCGCCTACTCGCTTGGCCAGGTGCTCGGCGGCGGTGACGGCTGCCGACTTCAGGGCCACCTTCGCATTGACGTTGCCGCCGACGCTGTAGCCAACGAGTAACCCGACCGGACCACCATTGGCGGTGTCCAGCACCTTGCGAACCTCGGCCAGGTCTGCCCTTGTGCTGTCGAGCTGGTTGCACATCATGTCGCGCTGAGCCTTGGTCTCGCTCAGTTCCCTCTCGGCCTTGTTGGTACGCACCCGCTCGGCCTTGAGTTCTTGGGCAGCCTTCTCCGCAAGCGGCGCAACCGGGTCGAGCTGAGTCATGGCCGACGCGGCCAACTGCATCCCGGCGTTCAGTGCGGCGCGTGCAGCTTGTATATCCTCCTTTGCCCGGCGCACGCGGGCCCGAAGGCTTTCCAGCTCAGCGCTCTTGATCCACGTCATGCCGTCACCGCCGACCCGGAGTGGTAGAAGTCGGCGGTGCTCACGGCCCGGCCCCAGGCCATACCGTTGTCCTGGTTGGCTTGCGTCGACCTGGCCCAGCTGCGTTGCCACTGCGTAGCTGTAATCCGCAGACGCGACATCACCGTGTCCAACGCGGTGCCCTCGGCTTGGATCAGAAGGCTCAGGGGGACACCGAGATTGGCGAGTGCACGCCCGCCAATGCAGCACGGGCGGTCATCCTTGCCGACGTACTTGCATTCGGCTTCCTGATCGGGGAATCGCAATGCGAGCCTGCGAATCTCGGCGACCACCTCGGCGCCAGTGAATTCGAAGGTTGGAAGCTCGTCACGCTCAACGGCTTCGCGCGGCGAGACCTTGAGGGGGGAGACAGCACCGCTGTAGCTCATGACAGCGCCCCCGTCCGCATATCGAAGTAGAGGGCACCGATTTGGTGGAGTGCGTCGATAGCCTCGTTGCGGTTATCGAGCACAAAGCGGAGCAGGTTCCTGGCGGTCGGTGTCTTGATATCTGCCATCCACTCGTCACCAACCTTGCGGGCATCTGCGAGTACGGCTCCAGCGACATGCAACTCGACCCTGCTATCGCCATCTGCCACCACCTGCACATGGCTGACGACGGCAGGCAGGGCGCCAATAGTATGAATTACGTTGACACTCACTTAAATTCCCCTGTCTTTGCTGCGTGGTAAAGCCGTCCGAAATCACTGAGTGCGTCGATCCCCTCGCTACGGTTCGTGACATAGAAGCCCTCAAAGCTGTGGCTCGACAGCAATTCAATGGACACGAGCCATTCACCGAGACTGGTGCGCTTGAGCCTGGCGAGTTTCTTGTCACCCTCGCGAAGCTCTACATCTTCCGACCCGGAGAACTCGACCACGGCGATCTTGATGGACTCGGGCATTGGCGGCATGATTTCGCCGACCACCTCAATTACGGTGTCACTCATCGCTTCACCTCCACAGAGAGGCTGTCCAGCGCCTTGGTGATCTGTTCGTCGGCGATGTTGCGCGCTTGCTTCACGGTGACGGATGCGGCCGAGTCTTGGCCAGCGGCGAACGCGCTGACATAGAACTGGCCCAGGTGCTCCAGCACGACGTTGACTGTCGTTTCGCACGGGACGTGAACGCCACCGCCATGCGCATTGCCGAAGCGGATAAACCGGTCACAGCGGCTCAGGCAACTGGTTTCGGTACGTGCGACAACCTCGCCGCCAATACGTAGCTCGTAGTCGCGGTCCGTCACGGGGCGGATCTCAATACGCCTGGCGCTCATCGCTTCACCTCAACCGTGAGTGCGTCGAGCGCCTTGGCGATCTGCTCGTCGGCGATGTCGCGGGCACGCCGCTCAGTGACGGGGGCGCCATCGGCGACGCCTGCGTTGTAGCCTGCGGCGTATGCCTTCGCGATGGCTACTGCGGCGTCGCGGGCTTCCTGATTGTCGACCGCGATTGCGATGGCCCCGCCAGGGTTGACCGGTATGACGGTGGACCCATCGGCTCGGGCGATCACCGTGTCATTGACGGTGTACGTGCGCGAACTTGATAGCCCGCTCATGGTTACTTCTGCCTTGGTGCTCATGCTATTTCGTGCCTTCCTTGGTGTTGTTGGTGATGACGACGACGGCGCCGGATTGGACTTGCTGCCAAGCCCATTGCGCCGCCGAGATTGGGTTGTCGGTGCCGATTACGGCACCGCTGTCGGTGCGGCCGAGAATCACGGGCGGCCCACCTGTTGATTGGCCCGCAGGCTTGCGATGGCCTGATTGAGTTCCGCCACATGCTCTTCGGCCTCATCGATGTTCAGTCGAATGTCCAGTGCACAGTTGCCCCTGGCGGAAACCAGGATGTGATCGCCCTCGACTTCGGTGCTGAGTTCCATGAACGCGCTGGCGCCGAATGAGACAAGGGCGCTCATGCGGGCACCCGAATCAAGGTGTCAGGTTTGCGCCAGCCGAATGCCGACTTAGCGGCCTCGGGGTGCTTGGCGCCTGCGCGAAGGTGCGCCCATCCGCCGCGCAGAATTCCAATGCGATACACTTTGCCGCCCTGACGAACTCGCACGAGGCTGTCGACTTTGAGGGGGCGGCGCTGCGCCGACATCTTGCCGCCTTGGAGACTGGCGCATGGCGCGCACTGTGGCCGGATGTTGCCGCGCCGGTACGTGCCACCGTCGACGCCCGCGACCGGGTGCCGGTCAACGGTGATGCTGTCGAAGTCCAAAACGGTCGGGCATGTCGAGCACTGGCATGTGGTGCCGTCGCCGAACTGGTCGAGCAGCCATTGCCTGCGAATGCGCCGACTTTCCGCCGACCCACGATCGTTGCGGTTCGTGGTACCGCGCCGGACGGTCATCGCGCACCGGCCCTGAGTCCGGCGATATAGATATGGGCAATGGCGGTGCGGGCCTGGCGGGCGGCGGCTTCGTCGGTGACCAGGAAGCCGGGCGTGAAGCCCCAGGCCACCGGGGCGATGTAGATCTGGTCGCCATCGTCTGGCTGGTTGAGACTCGACCAGGACGACACCACCAGTTCGTCGTTGACGAGAGTTTCGGTGTCTTCGCCGTTGACTACATGCTCGATGAGGAACGGGGAAGTAGTGGCCGCTGCCGGGGCCAATTGGGTAGCGTCGGACATGCCGAATGCCTCCTAAGGGCTGATTTCGGTTCTCGATGGCGCTGACGGCGGGGGACTTTGGCGAGTAGACCGCCGTCAGCGTTGGGGGTTATTCAGTTGTGGGAGTTGGGGTTATGAAGCGACCGGGCTCCGCCGCTTACGGCGCTCGGCCCATGCGCGCAGCTCATTGGCATCCCACCGGAGCTGACTACCGGCCCGAGTAGGCTCCGGAAGGTCATAGAGCCCCCGACGGCTCCAGTAGCGAAGCGTTTCGGGGTGGATGCCAAGGATTCCGGCACCAACACTGGTGGTGACGAACACTGGGGTTTGCGAATCGCGCTGAATGCGGAGCAGGGCGCGAAGGGTCTCGTGGGGGGAGAGGGGAGTGAGGCCGGTATCGGCGATAGATGTTGCAATACGGGCCATTTCGACAGGCGAGCTGTCGGCGGTCATGCCCGCCTGGGCGGCGAGTTCCTGAAGGTTCATCCCGCGATACCTCGCACGCTGGCCAGGCGGGGACGGTAAGTCGTCGTGATCGTCCCTGGCTCAAGGCCATAGGCGACCTCAATACCCGCAAGCAGCTCTTTTGACGTTCCGCGCAGTCCGCTTTCGACGGCCGACAGGGTTCCCCGCGAGTAGCGAACGCCGGTCGCATCTTCAATAAGGTCTGCCAGACCGTTCAGCGTCAGCCCTGCCAGATGCCGCAGGGCTCGGATTGGAACGTGGGGTGGAGTGAGCTGTGGACGCGGCTTGGGTCTCGGTGGCATAACGAAGACGCTACAACGTTGATTCGGTGAAAGCAACTGATTGTTGTGTTGATATTGGGAAAACATTCGGCGAGCTGCACTGATTGACCCGACCTCGCCTACCTGCACATTACAATCATTGTAATACAGGCGTATCTAGGTTTGTGTTTGCCAAATATCTCTGAGACAGTGGTGACATGCCAGAAAACTGGGAAGCGCTCGCGCGTGCTGTGCGTGCGCGGCGCGCAGATCTTGGGATCAGTCAGGCTGCGGTCCAGGATCGTGGTGGCCCCTCGGACATTGTCATTGGACGAATTGAAAACAACGAGAAGCCTCGGCCGCGCGGGGATACTCTCCGCAAGCTTGATCTTGGCCTCGGATGGAGCGAGGGGCACTCGCTGTCAATCTTGGCGGGTGCGGCCCAGAGTGTTCCGCAGGGATCTGATGATCGTGTTAAGCGATTCGTGGATGCCACAGAGCGGAGGCATCGCGGATTAGCAGTCCCAGGGGATGAGAAGGTCATTCGCGATTTTCTCGATGAGGAGCGTGAGCTGGTCGAACAGGCGCCACCTGAAAGGAAGGGGCCCTTAGTTGACATCGTGCGTGCGACGTTGGACAGCTACAAGACAACTATGGAGGGGCTGATCAGCCTTATCGAGAACCCCGAGGTGTCAGAGGATGATAGAAGAAGATTATCCAAGCAAGCGGATGCGTTGTCTGCCTCGATGATTGACTACTTGATCAAGACGGCACACGAGGTAGCTGATCATTCGAGTGAGATCGACATGCGGGTTGAACTGGACAAGTCATACGAATTTCGCGCGTCAATCCGCGACCGCCTCAAGGAAGATCGCTTACCGCCACCGGATTTGAACGACCCCGATGTGGTCACTTCACGCAGAGAGAAGCGAGCGGACGCCTACGCGGATGCGCTTAAGGATGCCGCCGGGTTTGAGGTGAAGGTCTACAGCCTGAGCGAAAAGAATGACTATGCCGACCGCTTCGTCTTCGATGAACTTGAAGGTGCGCTGGGTTCGGTTCGCGACGAACTCAAGATGCGCGGTGAGGCCGAGGAGGACATCGAGCACGCGGTGGATCTGGCGTCCAAGACAGGGATCGGTGACACGCGAGGGCGTGGCTTCCGAATCGAGGTGAATCCGCTACGTAGGTAAATGTGATACCAGATTACAACCGTGTTGTTCCTGGTCGGCGCCGTATTTGTCGGTGTCCTGTTCTAGCGTCTTGCACCATGATCACGAACCATTGGCATCCATGGCGAACGCTCGCCGAGCACTACCCACACATCGCCGTTTCCTGCGATCACGTCCTGCCCCGGGGAGTAGCCGGACTGATCAAGGGCAACACCATCTGGCTGTGCAAGAGCCTCACACAGGCTGAGCGCCGCTCGACTTTGACGCATGAGTTGATCCACGTTGACCGGGGCATCGCGCCCGTCATCCACCGCGCCCGCGAAGAGCACTATGTGGACGTGCTGGCGGCTCGCCGACTCATCCCACTACCTGCCCTGCTGCGCGGGCTGCAATGGACCAACGACGATTACGAACTGGCAGAAGAGCTTTGGACCGATGTTCACACCGTGCGGGTGCGACGCCAGACCCTCACCCCGGTTGAGCGCGATTGGCTGGCGGACCGCGTCGAAGATCCGCAGCGCCCATGAACACAGTCGAAGCCCTTGAGATAGAACGCCTTTGGTGGCCAGTTTCCGGCGCCAAGGATGAGGCGATTCGCGAGCGATTCGGCCTGTCGCCCGTGCGCTACTACCAGAAGTTGAACACCACTATTGAGACGCCAGAAGCGCTGGCCACTGACGCGCAGACCGTGAATCGCCTGCGCAGGATACGGAGACGGTCATTATGATCATTGCGGGGTTTTGCATACAGTTTTTGGGCAACCTGCTACTGGCGTGGGGCCTTTTCACCGCCTGGAATCGGGCATCCGGTCGAGCCTCTCAGTGGCGTAAGAAAGTAAGTCAATCTTGGAGAGAACTGTCTGCACGACTTTCGGGTTCCCCTGTGGCCCAGGACATCCATGTGCGCGGAATCGATGGCGGTGATGGGGTGGGCACGGCGCGGGTGATTCAAGCGGACTCGATAGTGATGCCCGAAGAGAGAATTCAGACTATTGAAACAGAACTGGCCCAGCTAAATACCCGGATAGATGCCAGGATCAAGTCTGCCATAGATTCGACAATGTCTGCATCGGATGCGCGGCAGAAACTGATTCAAGTTGGCGACATTAATTGGGCAATAGCAGGTTTGTTAGTTTCGACCATTGGACTCGTCGTTGAACATTTGCCAATTTTCTGCAGTTAGGGGCGGGAGCTATGCGAGGTAGGCCTCCACGACCAATTGGGGTATCGGGTGACGTTGACCTAGCTGAGGTTCGACCTGGCGTCTGGAGAGCCAAGCTCCGTGTCCGCGATGCCAGCGGTAAGCGGCGGCAGGTCATGCGAATAAGCCCACCGCGCACCGATACTCGCGGGCGCCCTGTGCCAGACCGGGACGGAATACGTGCCCGCGATGCCGTACTTGCCGCTGCGGCTGAGCTGTCGGTATCGGTGCTCGATGCGGAGCTGTCGACAGAGACGACTATTCGCGCGCTGTACTACGAACACTATCGCCCGCATCTCGTAGACCAGGGGAGGGCGCCTGCCACCCTTGACCGATACGACTTCGAAGCCAAGGGGTTTGATTCTGCGTTCGGTCACAGACGCCTCATGGAGGCGCCCACCCCGGTTATGGAGAAGTTCCTGATCACCGTGGCCGATACGCGTGGTGCTGGCGCGGCGAAGTCGTCGCGGACCGTGCTATCTGGCATGTACAACTACGCGATACGCATGAGCAATGGTGCGATCACGATAAACCCGCTGCGCGAGGTGAAGTTGGCGCGGCGCAAGGGCGCCAAGCGCGGCGGGGCGCGCCAGGTAACCGTTGACCAGGTGCGCGCCATTCTCATCGCCATACGGACATCCGATCTGCCGTGCCCACGCATTTTGGCCAAGGGCGAACGCGAGAAGGGTGTCGGAAGCTACACGCCGCCGACTGTCGCGGAGTTCTGCGCCGACGCCGACCTGGTCGACTGGATAGTGATGCTGATTGCCAGCGGCCACCGTCGAAGTCAGTCGCTTGCGACGGTCTGGCCAGAGCTGGACCTGAAAGCCGGTGTGCTGCGTCCATCGCGGAAACTCATCCGCGTCAAGGGTGAAGGCCTCGTCCTAGTGCCCGTCGACGGCGATACCAAGGGTTCGGACAATGAGATTGCGTTGCCACAATTCGCGGTCGACGCCCTCAAGATTCGCAAGCGTCGGTTAGCCGAACGTCGCCTACTTGATCCACGCCAGGCCCCGGCGAACTACGAAGACTTGGTGTTCCCATCTGAAAACTGGACGCCGCGCGACCCGAACAATGTCGCGGCCCAGTGGCGCCGTGTGCGGTCGGCATTGGGGCTGCCTGACGACATCACCGCGCACAGCTTCCGTAAGGCGGTGGCGACCATTCTCGATGACGCTGGACTATCTGCGCGTGTTGCTGCCGACATGCTTGGGCACGCCGACCCGTCCATGACACAGCGTTTTTATATGGCGCGGGGACGGGCACACAGCGAAGCCGCAGCGGCGCTGCACGAGGCCATTAGTGGGGAGTCCTAGGCCGGTGCTATCGGCCGAGATGGTCATCACTAAGTCATCACTAATTCGCGCGACGTGGCGACTTTTCGCAATTGCGTTCGACTGTCCCCGACTGTCCAAAATCGGAAGTATCCGCAGGTATACGGCTATTTTTGGGCTGCCCTTGACTGTCCGTAATTGTCTCTGCTAGTCCACATTTTTCAGACTGTGGGGGTCAGGGGTTCGAGTCCCCTTAGCTCCACAATAATCCCAGGTCAGACGACCTGGGATTTTTGCTTTCGGGATCACGATTCGATGTTCGTGACCTTGCGCGGCGCGGTCGGGGCTTCGTATCCATCCGGGTTTGCAGCCTCGATACTCTGGTCGACGTCTTTACGCATAAACCTGATTCGGGAGCGAAGCAATGCCACAACAAGGGCGTCTGACCTACGGCGATCACCCGAGTCAATACGTCGACATTCTTGAGCCCGATGGGCCCGCTCTTGCCCTGGTCTTTGTCATCCATGGCGGATTCTGGCGAGAAGGACTGGGTGCTGATCTCACCGCACCGATAGCCGAGGACCTGCGCACTGACGGTTTCCTCGTTGCGAACATCGAGTATCGCCGAGTCGGCGGCGGGGGAGGATGGCCGGAGACATTCGAGGATGTGAAGGCGGCGACAGCAGCTGTCCGGCACGCCTATCCAGATCCCACTCAGTCATTTGTAGTCGGGCACTCCGCCGGTGGTCATCTCGCACTTCTGGCCCTTGCTGCGGGATCGGTAGACTTCGCCGTCGCCTTAGCGCCTGCCAGCGATATTGAACGCGCATTGCGGGAGAACCTGGGAGACGGCGCTGCCACAGAATTCCTTGGGGCCGTGAGAGTTTCGCCAAACGAGGTTGAGGCCGCATCGCCGATTCGGCAACTTGGCCACAGTCGGCACCATGCCCTCGTCCATGGTGTGCGCGACATCAATATCCCCGTCGAATACTCCCAGCACTACGTGTCCGCAGCTAGAACAGCAGGGACCCCCGTGGACTACTTCGAGTTCTCTGACCTGGACCACTTCGATCTGATCGTTCCGTCCTCGGCCGGTTGGTCGGCGGCCAAACAATGGATTCGCTGGCAGCTGACATCAAAGTAGCGCCATTCAGTGGGGTATCGAGTTTCGTACGGAGATGCGCAGACGAATCCGCTGACGTTCCACCTCGGACATGCCACCCCACATCCCATGGGGCTCCTCGATCTCCAGGGCATACGCAAGGCAGTGCGTGGCCACCGTGCAACTGCGGCACACCTCGCGTGCGTGCTGTTCCCGGAGCCTGCGCTCGATGGGGCGCTCGTTGTCGTCGGAGTAAAACAAGTCATGGTTGGCCTTCCGGCACGCTCCCCGTAGCTGCCACGCAAAACCATCGGTGAGAACCGTCGTCTCAGCTACCCGCACATCCTCCACACAGATCCTTCCCACACATGTCCGCCACTTTGAACGGTGTTGACGGAAACTTCACATGAACTGATTGCATTGATGTGAAATTGGCGTTGCGCCAATGGAATCAACCATCAGTCACCGCCTGCTCGTCCAGTAGAAGTTGGAACAGGTACGAGTGGCAGTCGGTAATCGCGACCACCTCTGGTACCGCGGCCTCGGGCAATTCGCCCGGATTCGAGTAGTTCACTACGCAGGCGCCTTGGCGATGGCCGAGCCCACGATGACAAAGCGGGAGACCGCAGGTGTCAGGTCCAAGGGTCGCGTGGTTGTCGTCATCCAACAATCGCGAATGAGGAACTGTGCGTAGGCGATCACCGCAATTCCATGCTGAATCTGAATTGGGAGAAAGGTGAAATTCATGACTACTGCTCAGCCGGGCAGGTTTGTTGCCTTGACGGAGGCTCCTGCCATACGTGATATCGAATCTCACACCGCGGAAGATCATCGGGCCAACGGTCCAGAAGCGCCTTCGAATGAAGGTGCGAATGTGACCGCACCCTTCCGTGAAGCCTCGAGTCGGCCCGCACCGTCACTCAAGCAAGGGAGCTAGTCCGATGCCTTGGTTAGCGTTCCATAACAACTACGGACTGCCGGTTTCCGTCGCGGTGATGCAGGTGGACTCGGATGCCTGCGGCGGAGAGTACGGCGGTTGGGCGACGCACGGATGGTGGAATCTGAATCCAGGGGAGTCAAAGACCGCCATCTGGACGAAGTACGACGCCGCGTATTACTACGCCAAGGCCAGCAATGGCGCGTGGTGGGGTGACGTCAACGGTCCGCGGGTATATGTCAATCCCTACTACCGATTCGATTCGTGTCTTCTTATCGGTACCTCAACATGGGATGTCGTCAAGATGAGACGCGTGGGGGTGGGCTCGTTCCTGTTCAATACACATACGGTGAACTTGAATCCCTGACGCCGCGCACGCATCTCGGTAGGGTTCTTGGAATCGGGGTAGGAGCCCGATTCCAAGAACCCCCACTCTTTGACGACAGCGGAGCTCTCGCGCAAGGCGCTATTTGTGTGAGGATGTGATCTGTACCTATCCGCAGAGATGAAGTCCGTTAGCCGAGTTCGCAAGAGCTGGCCCTTGGAAAGGCATCAGGTGATGGCCAGCACGATGCGTCCAGCCCTGATGCGACGTCGCCTCGGCCTGTTCGCCGCGCTCGCGTTGATATGTGCACTGTGCGCCGCTCCTGTCGGGTCGGCCGACACCGTGCAGATCAGCCCGACCAATGAACGTCGGTTGCAGGAGTTGCTCGGTGAGCGAAACCGCCTCGCGGCCGCGAATCCCGCACAGCTGAGTGCCGGGATATCGGCGCTCTTTCTGCAAGTGCCCTACGGTGCCAACACGCTCGTAGGGTCTGCGACGGTCCCCGAGCAGCTGATCGTAGAGCTCACCCGCGTGGACTGTTTTACCTATGCCGACTATGTCGAAGCGCTGAAGCGGTCCAGCGATCGCGCGGGTTTCCTTGCTCAACTGACTCAGATCCGTTATCGCGGGGGAGATGTCAGCTTCACGCAGCGCCGGCACTTCTTCACGGACTGGGCTGCCGACGCACCCGCCATTGCCACCGACGTGACGGCAAGCCTGGGGGCGCCCACGGAGCAGGTGGCCAAGATGCTCAACGTGAAAGATTCCGGGGAAAGCTACCTGCCCGGACTTGCGCCGCAGCCACGCACCATCGTCTATCTGCCGAGTGCCCGTGTCTCTGATGGTGTTATCGCCAATCTTCACGATGGTGACTACCTCGGTGCTTACGCAACGTTCGGCGGGCTCGACGTCACGCACGTGGGGATCTTCCTGCACGCGCCAACCGGACCGGTGCTGCGCAACGCCTCGTCACTCAGGGCGAACAACCAAGTCGTCGATACACCGCTCAAGGAGTATCTAGGCACGGTCCCGGGAATTGTCGTGCTACGGCCGACTCGCTGACGCCGCACCAGGACTCAGTGCGTCCGCCGAAGTCCGTACGCCGGAGATGCCACCGGAAGCGTTGGGTGTAGCCGGAGTTGGGGCCACAGGGCTTAGTGCGTCGGCCGACACCGACACACCCGAGCGTGCCGCCGGTAGCAGTGGAACCCCCACTGCCACAGGGTATCCGGGTGGTCCGTATTGCAATGGCCCGATCACGGGCGGAGGTGGCGGCACTGTTGGGCCGGGGTCGGCATGTGCGACATTGATGGCCGCGGCGACGTTCAGTGCGGTAACCAAGAACAAGGCCAGGCCACCGTATCGGCGAATTATATTTAACAACAACATCTATCGCTCCTAGTTCAGGACGTATGGGTCGCCGTACACGGACAATTGAGTTTGTTGGACAGCGGTGGCGACCGCGAATGTCGCATAGGAACGCACGGTCACAGGTCCTCCACACGCATCGACCTTCAGGTGAACGTCTTGCATGTCCAGCCGTCCAACGCTAGCGGTGACCGGCATGTTGCCCATGGTGACGGTGGTGATCACGCCCGGCTGCAGATCGGTCTGTACGAAGCCGCCAATCGCTCCACTGCCGCCCGCCTGCACTCCAGGCTGTGCACTGATGTTCGCTCCAACCGATCCCGCCAGTTGGGCGGTGCCGCCGATCTGCAGACCCTGCGACACATCGATCTGGCAGCCGACTTGGTAGCCGGCTACGAAGTTGGCCGAGGTGACGGGGTTGCCACCGCTACCGCCGATGTTCGCCTGCGCGGACAACGTCATGAAGGCCTCGCGCGAGTTCTGTGCGCCGGCCAGGTTGGGCACGGCATTGATCACTTCCCCGGAGAGGGCGACCGACAAGTTCCAGCCGTCAAAAGTCGTGCGGTGGCTGGATTGGGGAGCCATCTCCGTGGGGTCGGCCCAGCCGGTTGCCGACGTTGCGATGGCCAGTGCGACCGCCGCGGCTGCCGCTCCGACCAATGGACCGGTTCGCCTCGAGCTGTCCACAATGCGCATCTCCCATCAAATCGTTTGTGTAGGACTAATGATTTGATTAAAGCAGATGATCGTCATGTATGTACTATTGGGGTCATGAGTGAATTCCCGCCGGACGCTTTTCCCAGGCCAAATGGCCTGTTCGGGCCGCTGCTCGAAATCCTCCTGCGGCGGATGCGTGTCGAAGTGGACGCCGAACTCGGCAAGCATGAGCTGCGGTTGCTGCACCTGGGCACGCTCAACGTCTTGGAGGCGGCCGGCAAGCAGTCTCAGGCGGACCTCGCTGAGGCCGTACGCGTGGACAAGACGACCATGGTCGGGCTGCTGAATGACCTAGAAGCGATCGGCTATGTCGAGCGTCAACGGTCCCCGGAGGACCGCCGCCGTCACGACGTCATCATCACCCCGCTCGGGCGGCGTCGGAGTGCTGAGATGGTCGAGACACTCCGAAACACAGAGGGGCGTGTGTTGTCCGCGTTGAGTCCCACGCAGCGATGTGAACTATTTGTTTTGCTTGAAAAGGCGTTTGTGGCAGGGGACGCGACCTCCGGGGACTGATCACGTCAGGCCCGTGACAAACCGGATTCGGCCTTGCACTGTGATGTGGTAGCTGATTCGGTGTATCACCGCGTCGCTGTCACGCACGGCCAGATCGACGAGCAGTCCGTCGAACAGGCTTTGAAGAGTCTGTCCGGGTTGTGCCCCGACTCCGGTTCGTGTCCGAAAACGCCAGCGATCCACCGCGAATCCCGCATCTATCGCCTGATGTCTGTCGAAGATCGAGCTCAGTGTCGCGAAAGGGATGACACTGTCCACCTGAAACCATGGGAAGGTTCCGGTGGGTATCGGGATGTTGTACCGCGTGGTGATCGCCGTGAAGGCATCGCTCATATTGGGGGAGATCAACGCCTGATCGCGGGACCAGTCGACGCTGGTCTGTCCGGGCATGTTGACGATCGCTACTCCGTTCGTCTGGAAAACGAAGCGCTGATCGACAATTGACGACGGCGGTCGCTCATTGACGGCCAAGGCCACCGGGGTGAAGAAATGTGACTGGCTTTCAAAGTTCGGGATGAGGACCATGGTGCACGCGCCTTTCGTCGCTGGATGAATATCCTCCCAGCGCAGGGCCGTTGGGCTTCAGCCGAACGTTGGTGGTGCGACGCTATGGGCGGGCGGTGTCTGGGGGCACGAGTAGTGCACTACCCGAGATCGCCTTGTCGGCTTAGCCGGCAGCCCAGGCCTTGGCACGATCCAGTTCATCAAGCCCGAACAGCGAGATCTCACCGGGCACCATCCACGCGAGCGCGTGCAGGGTGTGTGCCACCCATTCCTTGTCGGTGACCACCGCGATCTTCTTGAAGGCCGAATGGTGCTGAAACAGCATCCCGAAGCCCAGTTTCAGGTCCTCGGCGAGCCCGCCGGGGCCAAAGCCCTCGTAGTCGGTCGAGATGACCTCGACGATCCGGAGCTCATCGCCCGTCAGTGACTCTTTGATGGCCGGCGCGAGCTCACGTAGCTCATCGCCGGCTACCTTGCCGGACACCCGGAATCCGGCAACTCCCTCGGGCATATCGGACAATATTTCGATCATGGCTTCTCCTCGCTGAAAGCTGTCGGCCATTCCATCGTAGGTAGGGCGAGCACCTCCGGATCGGTCGAATGCCTGTCAAATCCATAGTAAGAAAGACGCATGACCCAGGTTCCCGAGCAGCTCATCGCCGCCGCGGTAAAGGCACGCACGGTCACGGTGCTCACCGGCGCCGGCATGTCCGCCGAGAGCGGTTTACCCACGTTTCGTGATGCGCAAACCGGACTGTGGTCGAAGTATGACCCGATGACACTGGCGACGCCGGAGTCCTGGCAAGAGGACCCGGGCCTGGTGTGGGCGTGGTATCAGAATCGGCGCATCCAGCTACTGGCGGTGCAGCCCAACGACGGACATCGTGCGTTGGCGCGGTGGGGATCTCACCGCGATATTCGGATCGTCACCCAGAACGTCGATGACCTTCATGAACGTGCCGGCAGCGTGGAGGTGACGCACGTGCACGGCAGCCTGCTCAAATCGCATTGCGACACCTGCCAGACCGGTTTCGAGGCGACGGTCGCCGCCCCCGAGGCCGAACGGATCGAGCCTCCCGAATGTGGTTGCGGCGGAAAGGTCCGTCCGAGCATCGTGTGGTTCGGGGAGATGCTGCCCGAGGTGGAGTTCGGTCATGCTGTCGCGCATTCGCAGAACTGCGATCTGATGCTGCTCATCGGAACGTCGGGGATCGTGTACCCCGCCGCGGGCTTGCCGCAGTTGGCCTTGAGTCGCGGCGCGACGGTTGTCGAGATCAACCCGCATGAGACCGACTTGTCCGACCGTGCGGACCTGGTGTGGCGGGCTACCGCAGCCACCGCGCTGCCCGCGCTAGTCGAGGCATTGTCGCTGTCCTGAGTCTGCACATCACGGCGCTCGCCTACGGGTCGGTCGCCAGGCACACCTGTGTTCCGGGTGCGATCACCCTTGCGTCAGATCCGTTATTTCCGATAACGTATCTGTTGAGACGAGGGTTCAACTCAATGTCGAGGCGAATTCGTTTGGAGGCATGCGTGTTTGGAAATGACATTCGCTTCGACGGACGGGTGGCGATCGTCACCGGCGCGGGCGGTGGGCTCGGACGTGAGTACGCGCTGCTGTTGGCCAGCCGCGGCGCCAAGGTCGTGGTCAATGACATCGGATCACCCGACGAGCTTCTAGGTACCGGAAGCTCCGATGTCCCGGCCGCCTCAGTGGTCGCCGAAATTCAGGCGCTGGGTGGTGAAGCCATCGCCGATACGCACACCGTTGCCACCGGAGAGGGAGGACGCGCCATCGTCGGTGCTGCGCTGGATACCTGGGGGAGAGTCGACGTCGTCATCAACAACGCGGGGATCATCGGTCCCATCAAGACTTTCGCCGATCTCACCGACGAGGATGTGGACACCGTGCTCGGCGTGCAACTGCTCGGCCCGTTCAATGTACTGCGCCCGGCGTGGAAGTCGATGGTCGACCAGGGATACGGAAGGATCCTGAACATCTCCTCGGGCAGCATGTTCGGGCAAGGGGAGGCGTGCACCTACCCGGTCGCTAAGGCCGGAATAATCGGTATGACAACGAATTTGGGGCTCGCGGGACCGGCGTACGGCATCAAGGTCAACGCACTGCTTCCCGTCGGCTTTACCCGGATGGTGGAGAACATGCCCGAACCGGCACTCGGCTGGCTTCGCGACACGTTCCCCGCCACGGCGGTGGCGCCGGTGGCGGCCTTCCTGGTGTCCGAAGAGGTGCCGTGCTCGGGGGTGAGCTTCAGCGCCGGTGGCGGGCGATTCGCGCGGGTCTTCCTCGGCGAGACACATGGGGTGACCTCGGCGCGGCTCACCATCGAAGAAGTGCGCGACACCTTCGGGACAGCGATGGACACTGACGGTGCCGCGACCATCGCCAACGTCGGTGACGAGCTAGCGCTCTACGCTGCTGCGCTGGCTGGTCGGTGAAACCTCACGCCGGATAGGCCGGCAGCACTTTCTCCCAGCTTTCGATCGTGCCGCGTACCGCCCGGAAGATGGGATGCGGCTGTATCCGTCGTGGGTTGTTCGCGCCGAGCAGATCCGGATCGCGTTGTGCCAGTTTGCTGTCCAGCAGCCATCGTTCATATTCCAGCTGCCCGCGATGAACCTCGATCAGCGGTTCGAGCGTCGCCGCCGGCGCGCCGATCAGCTCACGGTTGAATCGGTAACCACGGCGGTCTGCCTCCTCGAGCAGCCCGGTCAAGTACGCGCCGATCCCGGCGAGCGGCTCGTCCAACGATGTGAACCGGTGTAGCTGCGGGTGGTTGCGGTATCCCCGCGTGCGGCCCTGTAGCACCTTTTGGGCGAGCAGTGTTTCCCGCCAACACGCGACCAGCCCCTTGGCGTCGAGGTTGCTTGGATGCAAAGACCACAGTCGCATGTGTTCTCTGTACCCGACGGTGCCCGCGCTGACCAAGCTGGCACGGTGCTACAGATCCACCAACTCGCCAGAGCGCCGCCATAACTCTTCCTGGGCCCGCTGGTTAGAACGGATTCGTACCGCGGGCAGTAGCCCCAGGCCGGGGGTGGAGGTGAAGAACTGCCCACTGACCGTTGCGAGGTCGTCATCGAGCACCAACCGGATCCCCATCTTGGCGCCCTGATTGGGCCGGCGCACAAACGGTGTGCGCGAGGCCAGACCCGCCGCTGCGGTGAGCGTGCGGCTGTCCCGCACCAGTCCGGTCGACACCATGCCGGGGCAGAAGCAGTTGACTGTCACGCCGGTGCCCGCCAGGCGCCGCGCGAGTTCTTGGGTGAACAGAATGTTCATGAGCTTGGACTGCCCGTACCGAATCTCCGAGCGGATCGCGTTGTAGCGGCGCGCTTCTGCGAATCGCGCCAAATCGATGCGCGGCCATGACCGGTGCGCTTCGGAAGCGGTGATGACAATGCGTGCTCGGTCCGCGGCGATGATCGGCTCGAGTAGCAGGTTGGTCAGCAGAAACGGCCCGAGGTGATTGGTCGCGGTCATCAGGTCGTAGCCATCGGCGCTGGGCTTGCCCGTGAGGCAGTGCACGCCGGCGTTGTTGACCAGTGTGTCGATCCGGGAGTGTGTCGCGGCGATCTCGTGTGCGGCGGCACGCACCGAGTCGAGATCCGCGAGGTCGGCTTGGATGTAGTCCGGCGCGGTAGTCGCCCCGTTCTCGGCCGCGAGTTCGCGGACCGTCTCGGCGGCCTTGTCGGGATTTCGGGCCAGCAGCGTCAGTAGGGCCCCGCGCCGTACCAGTGCACGGGCAATCTCTTTCCCGATTCCGTTGGTCGCACCGGTGATAACGATCCGGGAACCGGCGATGGGGCGATCTGGATGGGTGGTCATGACCCTCCTCGGGGAATGAACTTCGAGTGTTGAAATGCTGACAACATGTGAATGCTGTGAGCATTTCAATGGGACGTGGCCGTGTCAAGAGGTGTTGGGGCGACGGTGAGAGGTGCGCGCGTGAATCGGGCGTGGTGCCGTGTTGGACCACGCCACGTTGAGAGGCGTGGCGTGGGGTGCCGGGAAGCGGAGATACCGCGGCGCATATCGCCCGATGGGATCACCGATACCGAAGAACGGTCAGCCCCGAAGGGGCCGGAATTGCGATGTGGCGGCTTAGGTTCCGAACGTCAGGGTGATTTTGGCGCCCGGTTCAAGATGTGCCCCGGCCGCCGGATTCTGTCCGATGATCCGTGACTTCTGGGCGGGGTCCTGTACAGGGACCTCTTTGGTGGCGACATTGACCCTGCCCAATTTGCGCAGCAGGGGTTTGACGTCGCTCCATGGCAAACCTGTCAGATTGGGCATGACGCCCGGCTGAACTGTGGGCACTGTCGCGCTCGGCGCGCTGGACGGCCCCTCCTGTGTGGTGGATGTCGAGCACCCTGCCAATACCCCCGCGGCAACGCAGATAGCGGTCACCGTTCTCATTGAGCCCCCTCCCAATATTTCTGGCGCACCAGTCCTTTGGCCAGCTTACCGGTGGGGGTGCGCGGAAGGGTGTCGGTGAAGTCGAAACTGCGGGGCACCTTGTATCGGGTGATGCGTTCACGCAGAAATTCGGCGAGCTCGGCGGAGAGGGCCTCGTGATCTGCTGAGGAGTCGGCGGGTTGCACCACCGCCTTCACCGATTCGCCCATCTCGTCATCGGGCACCCCGATGACGGCGACATCCAGCACGGCGGGGTGCAGCGCCAGGGCGTTTTCGATCTCCTGGGGGTAGATGTTCACGCCTCCGGAGATGATCATGAACGCCTTGCGGTCGGTCAAGAATAGAAAGCCTTCGTCGTCGACGTATCCGATGTCGCCCGTCGTTGTCCATGTCCCATGCGTGGGATGGCAAGCGCTACAGGTCTTTTCGTCGTCATTGTGATAGGTGAACGGCATTTCTTCGCGCTCGAAGTACACCAGCCCGGCCTCTCCGACGGGAAGCTCGGCGCCTTCCTCATCGCAGATGTGCAGCACGCCGAGCGCGGCGCTACCCACGGAACCCGGCCGTTTGAGCCAGGTTTCGCAGTCGATGAACGTGACGCCGTTGCCCTCGGTGGAGGAGTAGTACTCGTACAGGATCGGGCCCCACCACTCGATCATCGACTGTTTGACCTCGCGCGGGCACGGTGCGGCGGCATGTACCGCGACCCGCAGTGAGGAGACGTCATAGCGGTCCCGTATTTCATTGGGTAGCTTCAACATTCGCACGAACATCGTCGGCACCCATTGGCTATGGGTGATTCGGTACTTTTCAATGGCGGCTAGTGCTTCTTCGGGGTCGAAGCGTTCCATGACCACCGCGGTGCCGCCCATCGACTGCACAAAACCGCAGAATCGCAGCGGGGCCGCGTGATAGATGGGTGCCGGAGACAGGTACACGGTGTCGGCGTTGAATCCGTAGAGATGGGCGAACAGCATCGCGAACGGGCTGGGCTCGTCGATCTGCCGGTCCATGAGCGGTACCTTGATGCCCTTGGGGCGGCCGGTCGTGCCCGACGAATACAGCATGTCCGATCCGGCGGGTTGTGCGGGCAGTGGCTGGTCGGTGGCGCCGTTGAGGGCTTCCTCGTACGAGTCGTACCCGCGTACCGCGCCGCCGAACGCCAATCGCAGCGTGACCGCGGGGATGTCGTCGAGGATCGCCTCGGCCTGTTCGCGCAGCCCCGCGGCGGCGACCAGTGCCGTGGAGCCGGAATCGTTGATGATGTAGCTGACTTCTGCCGGGACCAGGTGATGGTTGACCGACGTGATGTACAGCCCCGATCGCAGCGCCGCCCAATACACGACGAAGACCTCGGGAACGTTGTCGCTGAGCAGTGCCACATGATCGCCCTTGCGCAGCCCACTGTCATACCAGTGCCGGGCCAATCGCCGGGACTGCTCGTCCAATTCTCCGTAGGTGAGGGTGGCCCCGGAACCCGCCATCACCACGGCTGGCTTGTCGGGGAACTGGGCGGCGTGGGTACCTGGATACACGGGACGAGGACCTTCCGACGGCGTTGTCTGCGGGCGCCGTCGACTGTACTTGACGGGTGTCAAGTTCCATCCCGCCACCCATCTCGACTCAATACGAGCGGATCTCTTGTGAGCCCGTTACCGCCCCATCAAGATTTTGGTCCGTGACCGACGAACAGTCCGGCGCCTCGGCTCCTGCCGGGGATCAGCCCACAACATCTCTGCTCGCGCGTATCAGCGTCGACTGGTGGGCAACCATCATCGCCGGCCTGATCGCCCTACTGGCCGTAGCCAACGTGCTGCCGAAGATTCCGTGGTGAACCGATGACAACAACGCAGACCGCCGACGAGGCGTACGAAAACCCCGAGGCGAGCTTTACCTCCCGCCGCCCGCTCGACTATGTGCCCGGAATCCTGTTGCTCATCGGTGTGGGCTTGCTGGGTAAGTACGCGCAGATCTGGTGGAAAGACCTGGCGAAGGCGCAGCACTGGACGGTGCCCGATATCGAATACGTGTTGTGGGCCATTGTGATCGGTCTGCTCATCACCAACACGATTGGGCTGCATCGCATCTTCCGGCCCGGCGTGCAGACGTACGAGTTCTGGCTCAAGATCGGCATCGTCGCGCTGGGCGCCCGATTCGTCCTGGGTGATGTTCTCAAATTGGGTGGCACCAGCCTGGTGCAGATCCTGGTCGACATGACCGTAGCCGGAGCCATCATTCTTTTGGCCGCCAAGTGGTTTGGGCTCAGCGGCAAGCTGGGATCCCTGCTGGCGATCGGCACCTCGATCTGCGGGGTGTCGGCCATCATCGCGGCCAAGGGAGCCATCCGGGCTCGCAACTCGGATGTCAGCTATGCCATCGCGTCCATTCTGGCGCTCGGCGCGGTCGCGCTGTTCACCCTGCCGGCGATCGGGCATGGGCTAGGTCTGACGGACTACGAGTTTGGGCTGTGGGCGGGCCTGGCCGTGGACAACACCGCCGAAACCGTCGCCACCGGACGTCTCTACTCCGAACATGCCGGCGATATCGCGACGGTCGTCAAATCCACGCGCAACGCGCTCATCGGGTTTGTGGTGCTCGGATTCGCTCTCTATTGGGCGGCCCGTGGCGAGGCCGACAACATAGCTCCCGGATATAAGGCCAAGGCCGCGTTCGTGTGGGACAAGTTCCCCAAGTTCGTCCTCGGTTTCCTGGCCGTGTCCACCGTTGTGACGCTTGGATGGCTGACGAAGGGTCAGGTGAACAACCTGGTGAATGTGTCCAAGTGGGCGTTCTTGCTGACGTTCGCCGGGGTCGGACTGAACACCAACTTCCGGGAGATCGCCCGGAGCGGCTGGCGTCCGCTCGTAGTGGCGGTGATCGGTCTCGTGGTGGTGGCAGCAGTGTCTCTGGGGCTGGTTCTGCTGACGTCGCGGGTGTTCGGTTGGG
Source organism: Mycobacteroides immunogenum (assembly GCF_001605725.1). Lineage (NCBI taxonomy): Bacteria > Bacillati > Actinomycetota > Actinomycetes > Mycobacteriales > Mycobacteriaceae > Mycobacteroides > Mycobacteroides immunogenum. The sequence continues at coordinate 3,695,615 of NZ_CP011530.1, read as the reverse complement.
GTGCGCATGTCTAGAACCCGCGGGCGCTCGTCACGCATACGTAACCGCTAGGGACTGCGTATGCAACATCGCGGCACGATCCTGTGCGTCGATGACGATAGAAGCCGCCACCTCAGATGTTGAGGTAATTGCCGCTGGTGCAGCCGAATCGGGGGTCTGCGAGTACGAGAACGAACCAGTTCCGCCACACGCGCGGCGCGGCGTGTTGACGGTCGCGGCGGTGTGGCTCGGATTCCCGATGATCCTCACCTGTGCGGTGTTCGGTGGACTGATTGTCTACTCGCTGGGCTTCTGGCGCGGCATGCTGGCGATCGCGCTGGGCAACGCTGTCCTGAGCGGCTATGTCGGAGCATTGAGTTACCTGGCCGGCAAGACGGGAAAGAACTTCGCGCTCAACGCGATCGGGACGTTCGGCGGGCGGGGATACCGGGTGGTCTCCGGGTTCCTGGCCACCGTGGTGATCGGCTGGTTCGCGTTCCAGACCGGTCTTACCGGCTCGGTTCTTGCGGGTAGCGCCGGATGGGACGCGCGATGGACAGCACTGGCCGCGGGTATCGGCTACGTCGCGGTGACGCTCGTCGGCATCAGGGCGCTCTCGGTGATCGGGCTGATCGCCGCCCCGTTGTATCTACTGCTGGGTGTTACGGCAATTGCTCTGGCCCTGCGCAATTCGACGGTTTTGGAGGCGTTCGGCTACCGCGGGGGAGCAGGAGCGGCTGCGATGAGCATGGGCGCTGCGGTGACTTTGGTGGTCGCCTGTTTCATCGATTCCGGCACCATGACCGCGGACTTCACGCGATGGTCTCGCAATGGGTGGCAAGGCTTCTGGTCCTCCTTCGCGGCTTTCCCGCTCGCGAACTGTGTCGCCATGGTCATCGGTGGCATGATCGTTGCGCTGGGGGCGGCGTCATCACCCGCGACCGACGGCGGCAATTTCCTGGGCGCCCTGATCGACACGGGCGGTTGGCTGGTGCCGGTCTCGATCGCGTTCGTCTTCGTCAACCTGGGGTCGGTCTGTGCGCACTGCTTGTACAACGGCGCGGTCGGCTGGAGCCAGCTCACCGGTCACACCATGCGATTGCTCGCCGTGCTGCTGGGTGCGGTGGGGGTGTTGTTGGCCGTTCTTGGCGTGTGGTCGCAATTCGAGCAGTGGCTGACGCTGTTGGGCGTTGTGGTTCCGCCGATCGGGACGGTACTCATTCTCGACCAGCTGGTGTTGCCCCGATTCGGAATTGCCATGCGCGATGCCGGAATTCGGTGGGAGTCGTTCGGGGCATGGGCGGCGGGCGCGGCGTCTGCGTTGGCCACCCATCTGTGGGCGCCGCAGCTTTCTGACGCCTTGGTGGGAATGGCGGCCGCCGCGCTGATCTACATCGCGGCGCGCCGTGCGGTGCGGCGTCGGGGAGTGACGGTATGACGGGGCAGGTCGACGCGCAGCCGTACCCGTGGCCGTTCGACGGTCCCGTGAATCCCGCACAGACAGCGGTGCTGTGCATCGACTGGCAGGTCGACTTCTGCGGCCCCGGCGGATACGTGGACACGATGGGATACGACCTGTCTCTGACGCGCGCGGGCCTGGAACCGACGGCACGTGTGCTGGCGGCGGCGCGGGCGGCGGGGATGACCATCATCCATACCCGCGAGGGACATCGCCCGGACCTCTCGGATCTGCCGGCCAACAAGCGGTGGCGCTCGGCCCGGATCGGAGCCGAGATCGGGGTTGAGGGGCCCTGCGGACGGATTCTGGTGCATGGTGAGCCGGGCTGGCAGATTGTGCCGGAAGTGGCGCCGCTGGCGGGCGAACCCGTCATCGACAAACCCGGCAAGGGTGCGTTCTATGCGACCGATCTCGATTTGGTGTTGCGCACCCGCGGCATCCGGTACATCGTGCTGACGGGGATCACCACCGACGTGTGCGTGCACACGACCATGCGTGAAGCGAACGATCGCGGATTCGAATGCCTCATCCTGTCCGATTGCACGGGTGCCACCGACCCAGGAAATCACGCCGCGGCGCTGAAGATGGTGACCATGCAAGGCGGGGTCTTCGGTGCCGTTGCGGACTCGAATCAGCTGCTCGCGGCGCTGTAGAGGCCCGCAGATCAGGGGGTCTTCACACCTAAGTCCACGCGATAGGCGACCATAGAGGGGTGAACTGTCAGGAAGTGCGCGAGCAGCTGTCGGCGTGGGTCGACGGTGAGCAGGCGAGCGTCGCGCGCAAGCGTCTGGATGAGCACGTGCTCTCCTGCGTGTCCTGCCGGGAATGGCTGGGGCGGGCACGCGGTCTGGAGCGCCAGTTCGCCTATGCGCGTTCGGCCCCGACTCGCGACCTGACCGGACAGATCCTCGCCGCTGCCGCCGTCGAACCTCTCACCCCCATGGCGCGCTACGCCCATTGGGCACGCCACAACATCAACCGGTGTGCACTGGTGCTCATCGGGCTGCTCCAGCTGGGCGTGGCCGGCATGCAGGTCGCCGGAATCGACTTCGGCATGGTCTCTGCGCATCACCACGGCGCGATGACCGGCGCGCACCTCATGAACGAATCCACCGCGTGGGTGGTTGCCCTGGGTGTGGCCATGGTGATCGCCGGTGTGCGGCCCGCCGCCGCAGCCGGAATGGCCACGGTGCTGGGCGCATTCGCGCTCGTGCTCACCGGCTACGTCATCAACGACGCCGTCAATGATCAGGTGACGTTGGCTCGCATCATCAGCCACTCGCCGGTGTTGCTCGGTTTGATCTTCGCGCTACTGGTTCTGCGTGACTACCGTGCCGGGCGTACCCCGCCCAACCAGCACCGCGCCGTGTTCCTTGACGAGGTCGCTTCAGGGGAGCGGCATCTGCGCTCCGCCGATAACTCAGCTGCCTGACGCGCCGGTGCGTCGGCTCGCCACGAACCCCCACACCAGGTCGATGGTGAGGAACGCCGCAAGCGAGATCCCCAGCAGCGGCGTGAACCAGCCGACGGCGATGACCACCACGGCCAGCAGCGCCAGCTCCAGCGGTTTGAGCGCGAGCAGACCGCCCCGGCGCGGCGGCACCGGCCAGCGCCTGCTCTTGGTCGGGCGTCTGCGCCACCACATCAGATAGCCGCGTGTGATGACGGTGATCAGGCCGATCACGATGAGGGCCACCAGGATCTGATTCGGGATACCGAACAGGACACCCATATGGCCGTCGATCGCCCACTCCGTCGACTTCTGCAGCAGCGACCACTCGGAGAAATTACTGCGCCCGGTGATCTCGCCGTTGGCGGCATTGACGGTGATGGCATCCAGCTGAGTGGGGATGTTGCGCTTGCGCTCCGAGACCAGCCAGGCGGTGTTGGGCTCCGAAGGCGGCGTCATCCACAGCGGACCGCGCAGTCCGGCGTCACGCACCGTCTCCAGCACCGTGTTGGCCCCCATGAGTGGGTCGACGGCTGAAGCCGCGGTGGCGCCGTGGTGTTTGTGCCCGGTCATTGGTGCGGCGGCGGCAGGGTCGAGTTCGGTGGACAGCGCCGGCCGGATGGCCTGGGTGAGGTCACCGATATTGGTGCCGGCATAGCGCGACCACGTCAGTCCTGTCACCGAAAGGGCCAACAGCCCGAGAACAATCCAGATCCCGACGGCGCCATGCCAGGTCAATCTGCGCCGTCGCGGGGTGGCGTCGCGATCGGGAAGTGCGATCCGGCTCAGTCGCCCGGTGCGGCGGCGGTAGCCGATCCAGAGGAACAGGCCGCCGAGGGCGACCACCCATAGCCAGCTGGCCGCGAGCTCGCTGTAATTGCGCCCGAACGCACCCAAATGCAGATTCCTGTGCAGTTCGTCGAACCAGGCGCGCACCGGCAGCCACTCGCCGTAGGTGGTCAGCGTGCCACGGATCTCACCGGTGTAGGGGTCGACGAACACGGTGCGTGAATAGTCGACGGGAACGGTTGGGTCTTCCGGAACGGCCAACACCACGCGGGTCGTGTCGTCGGGCGCTGCCGGTGGGCGGATCGAGGTCACCGTGCCGGCAGGCTGTGCCGCCGTCGCCGCCGCCAACTGATCCGAGAGCGCCAGCGGCTTGCCCCCGATGGAATCGACCTTGAGTTCGTGGCGGTACACCACGGCGTCGACCTGCCCCACCAGCGCGTATGCCAGCCCTGTCAGGGCCGCGATCAGCAGGAACGGGCCGACGAGGAGCCCCGCATAGAAGTGCAGGCGCAGTACTATCGGTGCGAATCGCCCCCACACGGTGTCTGGCTGGGACTCACGAGCATCGGGCCGGTCCTCGGTATAAGTCACGGGATATTGGTCGGATGAATCGGTAAAAGAGTTCCCGCTGTTCACCCCCGAACGTCTACGACATAGAGTAGGACTCGTGGCCACCGGCACCGACGACGAGCAGCTGCTTGAACTTGCGCTGTCTGCCGGTCGTGGCGACCAGTCCGCACTCGAATCCTTGGTCAAGGCGACCCAGGGTGATGTGTGGCGATTCGTCGCTTATCTGGCCGATACCGGCGTCGCCGACGACCTCACCCAGGAGACATACCTGCGGGCTCTTGGCGCACTCCCACGCTTCGCTGGACGCTCAACGGTGCGCACCTGGTTGCTCTCGATCGCCCGCCGCGTGGTCGCCGACCACATCCGTCACCTGAAGTCCCGGCCGCGCATCGCGCACGGCGCCGACCTCGAGGAAGCCTCACTGCGCCGCCCGACGCACCGTTTCGAAGAGCTGGTAGAGCTCAAAGCGCTGCTGGCCGCACTCGATGACGATCGGCGCGAGGCGCTGGTGCTGACTCAGGTCGTCGGTCTGTCCTACGCCGAGACGGCAGATGTCTGCGGCTGCGCGATCGGCACCATTCGATCGCGGGTGGCCCGGGCTCGTGACGAGCTGATCGGGTGGGCCGAGCCCGAGAACATGACCGGCTAGCGCGATAAGCGCTCGGCGACCTCCCGGAGGTTGGCCTCCATACCCACCCGCCAGTCCTGCAGGCGGCGAGAGACGATGCGCGCCTCCTTCTCGGGCATCGCCTCGATGGCGGGAGTAAGGCCCGAAGGTCCCGGACCCAGGCGTCCCCATTGCCGGACGATCACGCCATCGCTTGCCGGTTCCACCTCGAATCCCCAACTCGCCGCGTAAGTCCCGCCGTCAGACAGTACGTTCCATACCCACCTGGACTCGGGTTCGACCTCGGTGATCACCGAGATCGTTTCCCACTGACTGCCGTCACCCCCGTTGGTACCTTTGAACCGCGCGCCGACCGCCACCTTGTCGGCGCCATCCAGCCAGTGGACGTCGATGAGCTCGCCGGTGCAGTAGGTGGGGAAGGCGATATCGGTGACGATCGCCCACGCGTCGGAAACTGTGCCCGACATCCGTTGTGACACTTCAATAGTGGGACAGTCGCGGTATCGCATAGGCTGATCCTACGTCTGCGATGGAGGGCCGGATGCGAATTGGTGTGACGATCGAGCCGCGGTTGCCGGGTGCCGCGGACTTCGCGCGGCGTGCGGAGCAGTTGGGGGTGGCGTCGCTGTGGGTGCCCGAGGTGTGGGGCTATGACGCCCTGACGGGCCTGGCCTACCTGGCCGCTTGCACCGAGACCATCGGGCTGGGGACCTTCGTGGTGCAGCTCGGGTCCCGATCACCGGCAATGCTGGCCACGTCGGCGCTGAGCATTCAGCAGCTTTCTGGTGGCCGCTTCACCCTGGGCGTGGGAGCTTCCGGGCCGCAGGTGATGGAGGGGTGGCATGGGGTGCGCTTCACCAAACCGGTGCGGACCACCAGGGAAACCATCGACATTGTCCGGATGGTGGCTCGCGGGGAACGGCTGCGTTACGAGGGTCAGGTGTATACGTTGCCGCTGCCGGGGAGCGCCGGTAAACCGTTGCGGCCCTTGGTGGCACCGCAAAACGTTCCCATCTACGTCGCGGCCATGGGGCCGGCGAACCTGGCGCTCACCGGTGAGCTTGCCGATGGCTGGCTCGGCAACTCCTTTATTCCGGAGCTCGCCGAAGTTTTCCTCGGACCCATCGGCGAGGCCGCGGCCGCGGCCGGGCGGAGCGTTGGCGATATCGACCTGGTGGCGCCAGTAGCTCTCGAATTCGCCGACACCGCAACAGATGCCGCCGCGGCGGTGAAACGTCACGCCGCCGGATACGCCTTCACCATCGGCGCCATGGGGGCGTCGGGCCGCAATTTCTACAATGAGGCATTCGCCCGGCTCGGATATGGTGACGGCGTCCGCGCGGTCGAATCACTGTGGCGTGCCGGTGATCGTGATGCCGCGCGCGCTGCCGTCCCTGAAGATCTGGGGCGCCTCACCAATCTCGTCGGCACCGATCAGATGATCGGTGAGCGCCTGGAACGCTATCGTGCGGCCGGTATCTCGACGCTGCTCGTCAAACTCGACACCGCGTATGACGAGCAGCTGCGTGCCCTGGAACGGCTCTTCGCATTGCTCTAGAGCGCGGCCACCGCGCTGGCGATGGGCGTAGTGCCCTCGGTGAGGAACAGGATTTGGTGGGCGGTGGCCGGCGCCGTCAACAGTTCGGCCACCACCGCCGCGACATCGGCGCGTGGCACGGATCCGCGTTCGATCCTGTTGGCCGCCAAGGTGACTGATCCACTAGGCGTAGCGTCGGTGAGCAGGCCGGGGCGCAGAATGGTCCATGCCAAGCCGCCGCGTGCGCGCAGGTCCTCTTCGGCGGCCGTCTTGGCGATCACGTAGGCGATCCACGACTCGTCCCCCTCGGTGGGCGCCGGCTCACCGGCACCAAAGGCGCTGATCTGAATGAACCGGCGCACCCGCGCACGTTCCGCGGCATCGGCTAAGAGCACCGCGCCGGCACGGTCCACGGTGTCCTTACGGGCCGGACCGCTGCCCGGCCCCGCGCCCGCCGCGAACACGGCGGCATCGGCACCCGCGAGGGCATCGGCCACACTTGCCGCGTCGGCCGCTTCCAGGTCCAGCACCAACGGCTGCCCACCCCATGACTCGACGTCGGCGGCGTGATCGGGATTGCGGATGAGCGCCACGGCGGTATCGCCGCGCGCGGCGAGCAAGCGAATCAGATGCGCGGCGATCTGACCGTGGCCACCGGCGATGACGATCTTCTGCGGCATGGTTTTCCTTTCGCGGGTTCACGACCGACAACTCCGACGGTAGTGCGGACATTCCCGCTCGACCGGTACCTGGTCGGTCCTGTTGCCTACACTGAGGGTGTGCCCAGAAGTGTCGAGAACTCGGTTTGATCCCGGTCACCATCGTCTCCGGCTTCCTGGGTTCCGGTAAGACAACACTGCTGAACAACTTGCTACGCAATACCCTGGGTGTGCGAATCGGCGTGGTAGTCAACGATTTCGGTGCCATCAATATCGATGCCATGTTAGTCGCGGGTCAGGTCGACTCCACTATGACGATGTCCAACGGATGCCTGTGCTGCACCGCCGACGATGACGAGCTCGGCGGCATGCTGACCACCCTGGCCGGCCGGGACATCGATGCCATCGTCATCGAGGCCAGCGGGCTGGCCGAGCCGCTGCCTATGGTGCGCATGGTGCTCGCGGCGGCGGCGGCCGACCCCCGGATCGGCTACGGGGGACTGGTCACCGTCGTCGACACCGCCCAATTCGAGGATGTCGCGGTCCGGCATCCGGAGATCGCCCAACACTTAGACCTGGCGGATCTGGTGGTCCTCAACAAGATTGACCTGGCCGACGCGGGAGATCGCACGCACCTGCGCGCCCTCGTCAAAGAACGCAACCCGCGTGCCTCGATCGTGGAGACGGTCGGCGCAGATGTCGACCCCCGGCTGCTGTTCGACAAACAGGAGCGCCCCGAGCCTGTCGGTCAGCTCTCACTCGAGGACCTGATTCGCGAGGACCACGATCATCAGCATCATGCCCATCACCACTACGAGACAGTGGAATTCACCACCGAGCACTCGTTGCATCCGCGGCGCCTCATCGAGTTCCTCGACAGTCAGCCCGCCGGCGTATACCGCATCAAGGGGCTGATGCGGCTGGGCGGCAAGGTGCTGGCCGTGCACACAGTCGGGGACCATATCTCGATCGAAAAGGCTCCCCGGCGCACGGACCAGCCGTCGGGGGCGAGTCTGGTGCTCATCGGCACCCACCTGGATGGTGACACCATCACCGAGCGCCTGCACACTCTCGTCGACGATCCGCCCGACCCGGACCCCGAGCGATCGATGCTGGCCCTGGGAAAGTATTTGCGCTAATCAGACGCCACGTCTAGTGTTGCTTCTCGTGCTGTACTTCTCCGGTCAACTCGTAGTAGCAACCCGCAGCGGGGTCTGATCCAGACCGACCCCTCGCTGTGGGTCGAAGCTACTACCCGTCGGTCACCTTCCATTCGGATGAAAGACCGGCACATGCACACTCACACCACATTTTCCCCGCAGACCGATCAGTTCACGGCTCGCTTCGGTGTCCCGCTGCCGCGCGGACTGCGTGAAGAGGCAGGTGATATGTCCTGGGCCTCGTTCTGTCAGACCTACGAGCGCAACGGCGGTTCGTTGCGGCTCGGCCAGTGGTCCGAGGCCAACGGCACTTACCAGGCGACCCTGGCGATCGGCGAGCGCATTGAATCGTCAACGGTCGAAGCGTGCGGACCGATGGCGGCGCTGACCGCCATGCTGTCCGAGCGTGGCATCCGGATGGAGACGCTCAGCTTCCACCAACTGCGCGACGGCGATCAGACCTGCACCTTCATTCGCGGCACCAATGGCTCCGGCACCGCATGGGCGATGGGCCGTGCCCGCGACGCCATCACGTCATCACTCAAGGCGGTCACGTCCTGCGCCAACCGTCTGGCCTGCTGAAAGTCAGTGCAGCGGGCGCAGGACGATGGGCATGCCGTCGATCGGCAGCGGCATACCCGCGTAGTCCCACTTGGCCTCGTAGTTGGGGTGTGCCAGTTCAAACCGGTACCGCCGCAGGAGCCGGTGCATGACGGCCTTGATCTCCAGCTGTCCGAACACCATGCCGATGCACTTGTGTGCACCACCGCCGAATGGTGCGAACGCGTATCGATGGCGCTTGTGTTCGGATCTGGGCTCCGAGAAGCGCTCAGGGTCGAACGTGCCTGGATCGGTCCACAGTTCGGGCAGACGGTGATTCATGCCCGGCCAGATGTTGATCATGGTGTTGGCGGGCACATGGAACCCGAGCAGGTCGGTGTCCTGGATCGTCGAGCGCACGTTGAACGGCAGTGGCGTGACGAGACGCAACGCCTCATTCATCACCAGGTCCAGGCTCTCCAGTTTTTCCAGTGAGTCGATGTCCAGCGGTCCGTCGCCGAGACGGTCCGATTCGTCCCGAACCCGGTCCTGCCATTCGGGATTGGCTGCCAGGTAATAGGCCATGGTCGTCGTGGTCGACGTCGTGGTGTCGTGCGCGGCCATCATCAGGAAGATCATGTGGTTGACGATGTCGGTATCGGTGAAGGCATCGCCCTCGTCGGTCTCCGCGTGGCACAGTGCCGTCAGCATGTCCGCGCCCCCGGCCTTTTGGCGCGCAATGCCGACCCGTTCGGCGAAGTACTCTTCGAGAAGTTTGCGCCCCTCCAGTCCGCGCCACCACTTGAACGGAGGTAGGCCGAACCGGAAGATGGCGCCGCCCGCCCGGGTGGTCGCGACGAACGCCTTGTTCACCTTTTCAAGTCGTTCGTGATCTGCGCCCGGCTCGTTGCCCATGAACACCACGGAGGCCACGTCCAGGGTCAATTCCTTGATGGCGGGGTAGAACAGGAACCGGCTGTCGTTTGTCGGCCATTCGGCGACGATATCGGTTGCGACGGAATCGATTTGCTCCACGTATCCGGCCAGGCGGCTACGCAGGAAGGCCTGCTGCATGATCAGGCGGTGTTCGTGGTGTTCGCCGAAGTTGAGCAGCATCAGCCCGCGGTTGAAGAAGGGGCCGATGACGGTCTTCCAGCCGTCCTGGGAGAAGTCTTTGGTTCTGTTACTGAAGACGGCCTGGGTGGCGTCAGGTCCGAGCGCGGTGACGACGGGGCCGATGGGGGTCTGTGTCCAGCTCACCGGTCCGCGTTTGTTGTACGTGTCCAGCACCCAGTCGATGCCCCCGCGGAACATCTCGATCATGTGCCCTAACAGCGGCAGCCCCTGGTCGCCCATGACCGGCTTCAAGCCGCTGCCGGGCGGCGGTGCGGCCAGCTCCGCCATCGGCCATTCGCGGCTATTGAGGTAATTCTCGATGTAGCCCATACCCGGCAGGGTGTTCATCGTGGGGAGGCGGCGTTTGGCCTGGTCGATGAGGTAGTCGGTGCTGTTGATCGTCGCCATGGGGCGTCGCTCCTTCGCTCGCGGCAAGCACGTCGATGTGCTCCAGATCATCTTCGCCACAGGACTTGACGGGTGTCAAGTTCTGTTCATACGGTGTTTCGGTGCAAACTGTGCAAGTGGTCAGTCCAGCGCGCAGTGGCACGCAGACCCGCGGCGATCGCCAGCGGGACGCGATCATGACGGCTGTCGCAGAGCTCATCGCGGAAAACCACAGCTTCGCCGACCTCTCGGTCAGTGCGATCAGTGAGCGCGCGGGCGTCGGTAGGTCGGGGTTCTACTTCTACTTCGACAGCAAGTACTCGGTGCTCGCGCAAATGGTCGGGGACGCGCTCGCCGAACTGGAAGAGCTCACCCATTACTTCGCATCGCGCGGTGAGGCCGAGACGCCTGAGCAGTTCGCGCAACGAATGGTCGGCAGTGCCGCTCTGGTGTTCGCGCACAACGACCCGCTGATGAAGGCCTGTATGGAAGCCCGGATCACCGACCCGACGATCGCCGGCATGCTCGACGATCTCAGCGACGGCATCATCGAGAAGATCGTCAGCATCGCGGAGATCGAGGTGAAAGAGCGCGGTGCGCAACCGCTTTCTGACGACCTGCCCGCGTTGGTGCGCTCGTTGGTGGCGCTTACCGCCTCGACGTTGTCCGGAGACACCTCATTCGTCGGGCGCGATAGCGATTCCGCACGCGCAATCGCTATTGTCGAAACCTTATGGCGTGTCTGTCTTTTGGGTCAGTAGCTGCGCCGAATCGGATCGGCGTCGCAGTACCGCGCGGCGCGCACCGTAGCCGATTCCGCCGAGTACGGCGAGCGCGCCCAGCCAGGGCAGTAACAATCCGAACAGCAGCAGCACATTGTCGGCCGCCGCGACGAGCCCGTCCCAGCCGCGCTCTACCTGTCCGAAAAACCCTTGGTACTTGGGCGGTGCAGGCGGGAGGCCGACCTCCTCGGCGAGGAAGGTGACGGTGACCGAGCTGTAGGCAATCTGCTCGCCGAGCTGGTTGCGCTGCGCGCGCAGACTGTCGAGGTCGGCCTGCCGCTTGGACAGCTCGCTCTCGGCCTTGATCAAGGCATCGGTGTCCTTGGAGTCGCGCATGATCCCCAGTAGCCGGTCGACGGATGTCTGCAGCGCCGCGATCCGGGCATCCAGGTCGACCCGTTGCGAGGTCACGTCATCGCTCTTGGTGTCGGCGGACTTGACCTTCCCCAGCTCCTTGAGATCGCGCAGCACGCCGTCGAGCTTGGCCGCGGGGATGCGTAGCACGATCGACGTCTGCGCCCGGCCTGCTCGGGACCCCGCGTCCTCCGAGCGGCTCTCCACCCGGCCGTTGGCCGATTCGGTGAGCTGTGCCGCCTTGTCGGCGGCCTCGGACGGATTGGCGACGATGATCGTCATGGTGCCGGTCTTGACGATGTCGCGCTTGGATTCGGTCGGCGGGCCGTACTGCGGAGCCTGCTGCGGCGAATCGCGCAACGGGGCCGCCGGCGGCTGAGTGTAGGTGGGTGCCGCGGTGGCGGGGTAAATCCCGGAATCGGGCGCTTCGGTCCGTGCGGGCGAATTGCCCGAGCATGCCGCAGACGCCATCAGCGCTACTGCAAGTGTAGTTGCCCAAGGTAACCAACTTCGGCGAGATTGCGTGCCGGGAAAGATCATCTTTCGAAGGTACCGTTTGCTATCGGGCCGCGCAGAAATTCAAGATTGTCGGCCGGTACGGTTCAGTAATGGCGTACGACTTCACCGGTAAGCGCTGCTTCGTCACGGGAGCTGCCAGCGGTATTGGACGGGCCACCGCGCTGCGTTTGGGGCGCGAGGGTGCCGAGCTGTTTTTGACCGATCGAGCCGCCGACGGGCTCGAGTCCGTTGTCGAGGAGATCAAGGCGGCCGGGGGGAAGGTCAGCGCCTATCGGGCGCTGGATGTTTCTGACTACGACGCGGTATCCGCCTTCGCCTCCGACATCCTGGCGACCCACCCAAGCATGGATGTCTTGCTCAACATCGCGGGCATATCTGTGTGGGGCTCTGTGGACCGTCTCAGCCACAAGCAGTGGCGCTCGGTGGTCGATATCAACCTGATGGGGCCCATCCACGTCATCGAGAGTTTCGTCCCCGCGATGATCAAGGCACGCAACGGCGGCCAGATCGTGAACGTTTCGTCGGCTGCGGGCATTGTCGCTCTTCCGTGGCATGCGGCCTACAGCGCCAGCAAGTACGGCCTGCGGGGGGTCTCGGAGGTGCTGCGGTTCGATCTGGCGCGGTACAAGATCGGTGTCACGGTAGTGGTGCCCGGCGCCGTCAACACTCCGTTGGTACGCACCGTCGACATCGCCGGTGTGGACCGTGAGAACGAGAAGGTGGCCAGGTGGATAGGGCGGTTTGTGGGCCATGCGGTGAGCCCGGAGAAGGTGGCCGAGCGCATCGTGTACGGCATCCGGCATAACCGCTACCTGGTGTACACCTCGGTCGACATCCGGGCGCTCTATCTGTTCAAGCGCACGTTGTGGTGGCCGTACAGCGTCGCGATGCGGGTGGCCAACTATGCGTTCACCAATGCGCTGCGGCCCGGGTTTCAGAAGGCGGGCCCCAGCTCGCCGTCCGTTGATTCCTAGCGCCACCAGCTGTCGAACGGGGTGATCGGAACCGCGCGCTTGTGCCGGGTCTGCAGGTACCACCGTTCGATGCGGTCGGCGGCCTCGACGGTAACCGCCTTGCCCTCCAGGTAGTCATCGATTTGTGCGTAGGTGACGCCGAGGGCAACCTCGTCGGGAAGTGCGGGGCGGTCATCCTCCAGGTCGGCGGTGGGTACCTTGTGGGAGATGCTCTCCGGTGCGCCGAGATGGGAAAGAATCTGAGCGCCTTGGCGTTTGGTGAGTCCCGTGAGTGGGGTGACATCGACGCCGCCGTCACCGAACTTGGTGAAGAATCCTGTCACCGCCTCGGCGGCGTGGTCGGTGCCGACGACCAGCAGCCGGTGTTGTCCGGCCGCCGCATACTGGACGACCATTCGTTCCCGGGCCTTGATATTGCCCTTCACGAAGTCCGATGGTGCCTCGCCGAGTGCCTCCGCGACGGCGGCAGTTGCCGCGTCGGAGGTGTCCTTGATGTTGATGACGATGGTGCGGTCGGGGTCGATAAAGCGAAGGGCTACTTGGGCATCGTCCTCATCGGCCTGTATGCCGTAGGGCAGCCGAATCGCGATGAATTCGGCCTCCACACCTTCGAGCCGCGATTCCTGCGCCGCGATCTGACACAGCCGCCCGGCCAGGGCGCTGTCCTGCCCGCCGGAGATGCCGAGTACGAATCCCTTTGTCCCGCTGGCTCTTAAATAGTCTTTGAGGAAGCCCACCCGTCGGGAGACCTCGGCAGCCGGATCGATCGTGGGGGAGACGTCGAGGGCGGACCGGATCTCTTCGCGAAGGCTCTTCATGGCCCGACTGTAGAACGCTCCGTCAGCGTGCGCACACCTTGTGCACCAGGTCCTCCCAGGCGTCTCCGAGTTGGGTCATCGACTGGCCGTTGGATCTGGTGGCGAAATGCACGTATCCGGGATCAATGATCGACATCAGAGCATGGGTCTGTGCGTTGAGATCGCCGGTGCATTCGAGCTGGGCCAGCAGCGACCGGATGTGTGAGCGGACCAGCATGGTCGGCGGTGCGTTGTGCCACGCGTCGGCGTCCGCGGTGGTGGCGCGGGCCAGATCGAGATGGCGCTCCAGGAAAGCGAGTCGGGCTTTTCCGAACGCGACGAGCCGCGTGAGCGGGGGAGCGTCGGGGCCAAGGGGTGGCGGCCCGAACATGAATGCTTGCTGCTCGATGTGCTCCTCGTGGTCGAGCAGTGCCAGTAGCAGTCCGGTGCGGCTGCCGAAACGACGGAACAGCGTGCCCTTGCCGACACCTGCCGCGTTGGCGACGGCGTCCATCGACATTCCGTCCGGACCCACCTCGTCGAGCAGCCGACGGGCGGCGTCCAGGAGCAGGGCACGATTACGGGTCGCGACGGCTCGCTCGCGGGCGGGATTCTGCGCAAGGTCGACAGAAAGCAGGGGGATTTCTTGACCAGGCATAACACCTCGATAGTAGCCGCTGAGAATAAAACGGACCACAGTCCGTATTGTAGAACGTGACAAAGAAGCAGGATGTAGGTGCGACAAACGTGCCGCTCTGATGAAAGGTGGGCAATATGGCAGAGAAGAAGGTGCTGGCAATCGTCGGAAGCCTGCGCAAGGCATCGGTCAATCGGCAGCTCGCTGAGGCAGCCGCGGAGAGCGCGCCGGACGGCGTCAGCGTGAGCATCTACGAGGGCCTGGCCGATCTTCCGCACTACAACGAGGACCTCGACGGCGACAACGCACCCGCCGCCGCAGCCGCCCTGCGATCGGCCATCGCGGGAGCCGACGCGGTGCTGCTGGTCAGCCCGGAGAACAACGGCACCATTTCCAGCTCGCTGAAGAATGCGATCGACTGGCTGTCGCGCCCCTTCGGCTCGAGCGTTTTCAAGGGCAAGCCGACAGTGGTGATCGGAACTTCGGCGGGCCGTTATGGCGGCGTCTGGGCGATCGATGAGACCCGCAAGGCTGCCGGCATCGCGACTGCCAATGTGCTCGAGGACGTCAAGCTCGCGGTGCCGTCGTCGGCCTTCGATGGCAATCACCCGCGTGAGCATGCCGAGACGGTCGCCGAGCTGACCAAGATATTGGACGCATTGACCGCGGAGTAATCACGGAAACCAATTGCCCGTCATCGCGAACCGATGGCAGGCAATTGTGTTTTACCGGCCGTTCCAGCGGGGTGCGCCTGACCATGTTTCTTGCATGCCTGCAACGGAGGCGACGCTGATGGCGCAGATGATCAGCAGCATCAGGCCGACTGCCCAGCTGCCCAGGGTGTTCTGCAGCGGGCCGGCGATCAGTGGCGGAACGGCGCCCCCGAACACGCCGGCCACGTTGAACGCCACGCCGGTACCGCTATAGCGGGTGCCTACCGGGTAGGACTCCGGAAGGAAGCTCGACATCGGGCCGAAGGCAAGCCCGAACAACACATAGGTGAGCGCCAGGGCTGCCAGATAAGCCCAGAAAGGACCACTGGTCAGCAGGGGAGTGACCACCAGCGTCCACGGAAGCATCAGGCACATGCTGGTCAATATCACCCGCCGTCGGCCTAGCTGGTCACTCAGGATTCCTCCGGCTGCCGCGGAGGCCATCAGAACAATGGCGCCGAGCGCCCCGGCGGCGAGAATGGCCGCTCGCGAGAAGTGCAATTCGGCCCTGGCGAACCCAGGGAAGTAGGTGTTCGTCATGAAGGACAGCGCGAAGATGATCAGCATCGTGCCGGTGGTGAGGGCCAACGTGCGCGGGCTCTCCATCATGACGTGTCGCAGGGGTGATGTGACCAGCTTGTGGTGCGCCTTGGCGTCGGCGAACTCCGGCGTCTCGGCGATCTGGAGCCGGATGTACAGGCCCACTGCTACCAGGAGTCCGCTGGCAATAAAGGGAACTCGCCAGCCCCACGACAGGAATGCGGGGCTGTTTTCCCCGACCGTAATGCTGACCACCAGAAAGACCAGGCTGCTGAGTAACAGCCCGATTGAGGTTCCGATCGGCACGGCGGTGGCAGCGCGGCCGCGGTTCTGGCTTGGCGAGTACTCGGAGGAGAGCAATGCCGCACCACTCCACTCGCCGCCGACCGCGAGGCCCTGGATAAGGCGCAGTAAGACGATGGCTGCCGGTGCCGCGGCCCCGATCGAGGCGGCGCCGGGAACCAGCCCGACCGCCATGGTGGCGAGCCCCATGGTGATGAGGGTGACCACCAAGGTGCCTTTACGGCTCAAGCGGTCGCCGTAGTGGCCGAACAGGGCGGCACCGATCGGGCGGGCCAGAAACGCGGTGCTGAAGGTGGCGATCGATGCGAAGAGCGCCAGGGAGTGGCTGAGATTCGGGAAAAAGACCGTCGGGAAGACGAGTGCGGCCGCCGTGCCATAGATATAGAAGTCGTAGAACTCGATGGCCGACCCCACCGCGCTGGCCATGAACACTCTGCGGGGGCTGGTACCTGAGTGCGTCATCTGCTGCGGCGACCCTGCCGGGGATGACGTCATGGTGGGACTACCTCCGGTGCTGGTGATTGTCGCGCCGTTGAGTAAACCGGCAGTCCTTGGCGTGGCAGCTTAGCGCGCCGTCGTGTGCTGCCATGCGGAGCCGAGTCATTTTCCGGCGAACAGATCGGCGCCCCGGCCGGCCGGGTGCCCGGGTGTCGCCTACGTGCGGTGGGCGGCCGGCCACCAGGGGCTCTTCCGCGTGATCTGGATCTGTCCCCAGATTCGTCCACAGAACTCCACAGTTTCCACAGACTCGCCGGGCGAAAACGTTTGCCCGGCGGTGGTCGGTCTGCTAGCCGGTGTCGGTGCCGCGTGGTAGACACCCCACATGTTCCAGCCATCGCCGCTTGCCCGGACATGCCGCAGTTGCGACACGCCGGGACTTTGGGGGTACCAAGTCTCACGACCAGGGAATTTCACGAATGTTGTTCAGAACATCTTGTATGAGTTCCGATTGTCGGACACTAGGTGTAGTGTCTGGAACACCGAAAGGCCGGGAATGAATCCGGGCCGCCCGGCCCGGATTTTCGCCAGATATTGGCGCCAATCCCGGCGCTCAGCCACCACGGGCGGCGCGGAATTTTCCCGGGCGCTGGACTGCTGAAAACTTTGTTGAGATGTCTACGATCGATTCGCTGAGGAGCTACGCATGAGCATCACCGTCTACACCAAGCCCGCCTGCGTACAGTGCAACGCGACGTACAAGGCCCTAGACAAGCAGGGCATCGAATACAGCGTCGTGGACATCACCGAGGTCCCCGAGGCTCGTGACTACGTGATGGCACTCGGCTATCTGCAGGCGCCCGTGGTGGTCGCCGGTGACGATCACTGGTCGGGTTTCCGTCCTGACCGCATCAAGGCCCTCGCCGGCGCGGTCGCCGTCTCTGCCTAATAGGTAGTAAGTCGTACGGGAGTCGGGCATGGCCCATCTGGTCTATTTCTCCAGCGTGTCGGAGAACACCCACCGCTTCGTCCAGAAGTTGGGTGCTCCTGCCACCCGGATCCCGCTGCGCGGCGATATAGAGGTCAACGACCCCTACGTTCTGGTCGTGCCGACCTACGGCGGCGGGCATCCGGTGCCCGGCAAGGCCGGGGGATACGTCCCCAAGCAGGTCGTCAAATTTCTCAACAACGAAAAAAACCGATCCTTGATCCGTGGTGTCATCGCGGCCGGAAACACCAATTTCGGGGCCGAGTACTGCTACGCGGGCAAGGTCATTTCGGCCAAGTGTGACGTGCCGTATCTGTATCGCTTTGAACTCATGGGCACCGCTGAAGATGTGGAGCAAGTGCTCGCCGGACTCGATGAATTTTGGAAGGACACACCGTGGCGCCAACCGCGACAACTGCAGAACCAGTGACCTCTGCGCACGGCTCGGCTCACGGCGAGCTGGACTATCACGCGCTCAACGCGATGCTCAATCTGTATGACGCAGAGGGCAAAATCCAGTTCGACAAAGACGCTGCGGCCGCGCGGCAGTACTTCCTGCAGCACGTCAACCAGAACACGGTGTTCTTCCACAATCAGGACGAGAAGCTCGATTACCTGATCGAGAAGGAGTACTACGAGCGCGAGGTGCTGGACCAGTACTCGCGCAACTTCGTGAAGTCACTGCTGGATCGCGCGTACGCCAAGAAGTTCCGCTTCCCGACCTTCCTCGGTGCGTTCAAGTACTACACCTCGTACACGCTTAAGACCTTCGACGGTAAGCGATACCTGGAGCGCTTCGAGGATCGTGTCGTCATGGTGGCGCTGACTCTGGCCGACGGCGATCTGCAGCTGGCCGAGAAGCTGGTCGACGAGATCATCGACGGCCGGTTCCAGCCGGCTACCCCGACCTTCCTCAACTCCGGCAAGAAGCAGCGCGGCGAGCCGGTGTCCTGCTTCCTGCTGCGTATCGAGGACAACATGGAGTCCATCGGGCGCTCCATCAACTCGGCGCTGCAGCTGTCCAAGCGTGGTGGTGGTGTTGCATTGCTGCTCACCAACATTCGTGAGCACGGTGCGCCGATCAAGAACATCGAGAACCAGAGTTCGGGTGTCATCCCGATCATGAAGCTGCTGGAAGACTCGTTCTCCTACGCCAACCAGCTCGGTGCTCGCCAGGGCGCCGGTGCGGTGTACCTGCACGCGCATCACCCGGACATCTACCGCTTCTTGGACACCAAGCGCGAGAACGCCGATGAGAAGATCCGCATCAAGACCCTCTCGCTGGGCGTGGTGATCCCGGACATCACCTTCGAGCTGGCCAAGAAGAACGAGGACATGTACCTGTTCTCGCCGTACGACGTCGAGCGCACCTATGGGGTGCCGTTCGCGGACATCAACGTCACCGAAAAGTACTACGAGATGGTCGATAACGGCCAGATCCGGAAGACGAAGATCAAGGCGCGCGAGTTCTTCCAGACCCTCGCCGAGCTGCAGTTCGAGTCCGGCTACCCGTACATCATGTACGAGGACACCGTGAACCGGGCCAACCCCATCGAGGGCAAGATCACGCACTCGAACCTGTGCTCGGAGATCCTGCAGGTGTCGACGCCCTCGCTGTTCAACGACGACCTGTCCTACGCCAAGGTAGGCAAGGACATCTCGTGCAACCTGGGTTCGCTCAACATCGCCAAGACGATGGATTCGCCGGATTTCGCGCAGACCATCGAGGTGGCTATTCGCGCGCTGACCGCGGTGTCGGATCAGACGCATATCTGGTCGGTGCCGTCGATCGAGCAGGGCAACAACGACTCTCACGCCATCGGCCTGGGCCAGATGAACCTGCACGGCTACCTGGCGCGTGAGCGCATTTTCTACGGTTCCGAAGAGGGTGTCGACTTCACCAACATCTACTTCTACACCGTGCTCTATCACGCGCTGAAGGCGTCGAACCGCATTGCCATTGAGCGGGGTACGAAGTTCGGCGGGTTCGACAGATCCAAGTACGCCAGCGGCGAGTTCTTCGACAAGTACACCGAGCAGGTGTGGGAGCCGAAGACCGAGAAGGTGCGCCAGCTGTTCGCCGATGCCGGGATTCGCATTCCGGCACAGGATGATTGGCTGCGGTTGAAGGAATCGGTGCAGCAGCACGGTATCTACAACCAGAACCTGCAAGCGGTGCCGCCGACGGGCTCGATCTCGTACATCAACCACTCGACGTCGTCGATTCACCCGGTTGCCTCGAAGATTGAGATCCGCAAGGAAGGCAAGATCGGCCGGGCCTACTACCCGGCGCCGTACCTGACGAACGACAACCTGGAGTACTACCAGGACGCGTACGAGATCGGCTACGAGAAGATCATCGACACCTACGCCGCGGCCACCCAGCACGTGGATCAGGGTTTGTCGCTGACACTGTTCTTCAAGGACACCGCCAGCACGCGTGACGTGAACAAGGCGCAGATCTACGCCTGGCGCAAGGGAATCAAGACGCTGTACTACATCCGGCTGCGGCAGATGGCGCTGGAAGGCACCGAGGTTGAGGGTTGCGTTTCCTGCATGCTGTGAGAATTTTCCGGTAACAAGCAGGCCAGGGATGAATGTCCCTGGCCTGCTTGTTTATTCAAGGCGTTTGTGAACCAAGAGGCTTCCTACGCGCGGCGCCGCTTCCAGGCTTCCCGCATTTCGCGATCGAAGCGCCAGCCGATGCCGTCGAGTGGATTCCATGATCGGCTGTCGAGTACCCGGTGGCGATAGTAGGCCGGCCCGGCCAGGATCATGTAGAGCGCACCGTTGGCCGGGAACCCACCGAGCCCCAGGGCTGGAAACGTCAGGTAGAGAACAACTCCGAAGGCTACGTTGAACAGGGTCAACGTTATCGCCTTGCGCCACATCCCTTTTGTGATGAAGTAGATCGCGCCGAAGAATAGCGCGGGTAGGTTGATGGCCGAGCGCATCCTCGTTGCGAAGGGGCGCGCCCGAGCGGCGGCCACAGCTTGCGGTGTGAATCTCGTGCCGTAGCGGTCGTAGAAATCGAACTTGAGCCGCCAGTACGCCGACAGGTCACTGCGGTCGTCGGTCGCCGTCACGGCCACAACGTAGCAAATGGGTGGAGCGCATCCTTGCAGGGTTGGTGCCTGGGATGGCCAATTTTCATGGCGATCCTCCCCGTAGGGGATGGCAGAACGGCCGGAATCGGGGCCGTTCTGTGTGCAATGTTTGCTGTGTTGTGGACAACTAGTCTCGGTTCGGCGTAGTCTCGTGTTTTCGTGGGGTTTGCGATGAATCGTTGGAGGCGATGTGTCGGGGTATGCGCGGTCGGTTGAATCTGTGGAAGTGAACGGTAATCGCCGTGATCTGACAGGTTCTGCGCAGACTTCTCAAGGGTTGCTCAGGGGTGATCTTGAAACTGGGATTACCGCTGGGGGTGATCTGGGAAGGCGGCTTGCAGCCTTCGCTGCGGGATGCATTGCCGCGATCGGTGGCATCGCTTTACTTCATGGCTTGTACCGCGATGGTGATAGCGCTGCTGCTCTGATCTGCTGGTCCGGGTTGTTGTTGTTCGCGCTGACCGCGCTCGGTGGTGGGATCAAGCTCGCGATGTGGGGTGCGCGGCCGGTAATCGCCGCGCTGTTTGATGGGGCCAAGGAACGCTTGGCGGAGCCGGTGTTGGCGGTTGTGGCGGCTGCCTCGGTGGTTGTTGGGGCGCTGGGCATGTGGTGGACGTTCCGCGGTGGTTACGCCAGCTGGTGGCGGAATGCGACCGGGGAAAGTCAATGGTCGCTTGCGCTGGGGATCGGCCAGATGCTGGTGGCGGTGCTGGCCGGAGCTGCGCTGTTCACCGGCGGCCGATATCTGACCGGGTTGGTCACGGAGGTGCTCACGGATTCGGGTCTGCTCATCGAGCGTGATCGGGCGGCGGGTAAGCGGCGGGCCCCGGAAGGGTTGTGGCATCCGGGTCTGGTGGCTGCCCTTGTTGGCGGTGGTTTGGGCCTGGTGCTGTTAACCGCCGGGATCGCGCCGCGGCTGTATGTGTGGATCGTGGGCCCGGATGTGTTGCCTGCTGTCGCTGCGATCGTCGTGGTCTTGTTGTGGGCGATCGGGTCCAATCTGGGGTGGTGGAAAGGTCTTGCGGGTCTGTGGAAGTGGGCCACTGATGCCTCGAACAAGGCTGCCGCGACCTCGGGTGTTGTTGCGTTGTTGATGTTTTCGGCTGGGGGTTTGGGTTTGGGCTGGTTTAGTCCGGCGACGGTGCCGCAGGCGCATGCGCAGTGTCCGCCTGATTGTGGGGGTGGCTCTAATGGGTCGAACTCCTATGGGCCTGATGCTTCGCAGTTTCAGCCGCCGCAGATGCCGAATCAGATGCCCGATTATCAGAGCGGTTTCAACAACCAGCCGCCGCTGGATCAAAACGGTTCGATTTCGATTTACAACACCCAGTCCCCGGCGGTGAGCCAAAGCACCAGTGGCCAAAGCGCGCAGCAGGCTCAGCAGGGCTGGCAGACACCTCAACACGGCAGCCAAATCCCGGATTATCAAAGTGCCACCCCGTACACTCAAGGGCCTGGTGCGCCGAATCCTGACTATAACGGTGGGCAAGCCAACCCGGGCACGAACACGGGATCGCAAGGCGGGCAAGCCAATCAAAGCGCGCCGCAACAGCAGCCTGCGCAGAACCAGCCGCCGCAGCAGGATCTAAGCCAGCAGCCGCCGCAACAATCTGATCAGCAGCGCGTTGATGATCTCACTCGCCAGCTGCAAGATCAGCAGCAACAGTCCGGTCAGGATCGTCAGCGCATCGATGATCTGACCAAGCAGCTGCAGCAGAGCAAGCAGAATCAGAAGCAGCAGCAGTTGCCGAAATTTCCGTCGAAGGACAAGAAGAAGGACGACAAGGACCAGCAGGATCGCGACAAGCAGTCCGGTGACAATGATCTGACAGCGTTGTTATTGGGTGCGGCTTCCACGCGGCGGCGTAAGCAAGATGAGCAGGGTCCGGACACGCAGGCGTTTGGTCAGGATGCATCCCAAGCAGCGCAAGGGCTTCCGGGCGATATTCAGACTTACGTGCAGTCGGGGCAGCAGATCGGCGAATCGTCAGGGCAGGCAGCGCAGGGCTTTGGTTCGGCGGCGCAGGCTGGTGCTTCGTTGGCGTCGTCGGCGCAGTCCGGGGCGGTGAATCCGCAGGACGCGATCACGTTGGTGCAAGGCGTGTCCCAAGGCATCCAGGGCACCGCGGATGCCGTCAACGCGGGCAGTCAGATCGTGAAAACCGCTCAGAAGGAAGCCGATCAGGCTGCCCAGGCGGTCGGCGACGCCAACCCACAACTGAAACCGCAGATGCAGCAGCTCACGCAAATCAACGACCAGGCTTCGCAAGTCACTGATCTCGTTGGGCAAGGCGCCCAGCTGACTTCCCAGGGTGCTGGTGCGGTCAACACGGTGAGCAGCATGGGCTCAGGTGGTATTCCGGATGGCGGGGGGACGGCTGAAGCGATGTCGGGTCCTGCGGACAGTGCCGCCAACGCTGCTGACGCTCAGCCCATCGAATTGATGAGCGGCGAAGTTCCCGAAGGTACGGCGGCTGCAGCGGATTTGAAGCAGTCGCCGACCGACCCGGCGTCGCCGGAGGCGCCGCCTCCGACATTTTCAATATCGGGAATGACCGCGCCGCAACAAACATCGCGCGATAAAGTCGATTTGTTGACCAAGGTGCCGGGCAAAAATCTATCGTTTACCGGTGACCCGAAGCACGGCACAACGCAACTGAACGGAGTGGATAACCCGATTAACAAACCAGGTGAGCGCGCACTTCCGATGGGGTATGCGTTGGGCCAAAACGATCGTCCCTACGGAATGTTCAGCATAAGGAAGTACTCCGAAACTGATGGGGAATTAGCCAAGAATCCTTGGAACTTTATTTCACCCCATACTTCAGTGTACGATCTGAGTAATCCCAGCTCTCCAGTATTAATCGGTCAAACGCCAGGATCTCAGAGCAGCGGTGCATACGACCCAATTAGTAACACTATGGTGGTTGTCGGGAATGACGGATGGGGCTCCAACGCTCCTCGCTCTATATGGCAATCAGCACCAGTTGATTCGAGTAAGCCTAATGACTGGATCAATCATCTGACCAAGATAGGCGATATCGCAGGTGGCGGCGATCGCGAAAATCAGATCTTGTCGCTTCCTGGTGGCGGTCTGCTGTTACTAGATGCCAACATGAATCCAATCAATGGCGGCATATACGGAGCCGCCGCATGGACGCCCCAACAGCTGCTGAATCCAGACTGGACGTACTTGGTCGCAGGTGACAATACGCCAAATCCAAACGCTCTTGCCACGGTAAATAGTGTCTACGGGCCAACTGCCAGTGCCGTTACGCCGGGCCCAGCGGGATCCAACATCATCAATGTTGCTACCGGTATGAGTGCTTGGCCATTCAATGAAGCGGACCCGGCAGGCTACCATCCAGAAACCTGGACTTCTACGCTAAGTATCCTCATACAAAAACCTCCCACACCATAGCTTCGCGTGAAAGGCGACCGAACGACATGATGAGTATCAAACAATCTATTGGTGCTATCGCTATCGGCGGAGCGGTCAGTCTCTTCGGATTTGCAGCTCCAGCGCTGGCTGAACCGCCACCAGGATTCCCGAACATGGATTCCTTTGCTCCGGTGGATCCAGGTGCCTATATCCAACATGGTGGTCGCGCCAACGGTGATTCCGTAGGATTTACCCTCCCTGGCGGTAGATATGGATGTGGCTTTGTTATCTCGGGCGGTACTCCTGCCCGTCTTAGCTGTAGTGGTGAAATTCCTGGCGTTCCCGATGATCAAGTACCGGCGTCAAATCCGCCCGAATCGTGTTCTATTAAGAGAATCAATTGGACAGGGCCGGGCGCGCCCTATTCATTTGGCGGATTTAAGGGTCGTTGCGGCGAATACCAGTCGAATACCCCACTATTGCCTGCCGGAAAGAAAATCCAGTACGGTCCAATAACTTGTGCGGCAGAAGAAGGCGTGACCGCGTGCCTCGATACCACGGGCGGTAACCACGGGTTCGTTCTCCGAGAAGACGGCAACAGCATCGTCTTCTGATGAGTATCAGCCGGAGGAGTTTGGGATCACTACGCTAGAAGGAGAATCAGCTCTTCCGCGCCTGCTCTGCGCGTAGCGCTTTCACGCGGCGCTCTTCGCGCAGCACTGCCTGGTAGCTCTCGCGCTCTGCGACAAGCCAATCCGGCTTCTCCTCGAGCAGCTGGTTGATCTGCTCGGTGGTGAGGGCGTCCTCGACACCACCGCGGGCGAGCCCGGAGATCGAGACGCCGAGCTTCGCGGCCACCAGATTCTTGGGGTGCGGCCCGTCCTTGCGTAGATCCTTCAGCCACTGCGGCGGGTCCGCCTGCAGGGCCGCCAGCTCGGCTCGTGTGATCGCGTTCTCCTGGAACTCCGCAGGCGTCGCTTGCAGATACACGTCCAGCTTCTTCGCCGCAGTGGCGGGTTTCATGGACTGCGCGTTCGGCCTGCTCATGGGTTCAGCCTATCGGTAGCCTGAGACGATGACCTCGCCCTCGCTCTCTCTGGGGTACGTCCCCGGCGGGACACCCGCGAAATGGGTGCGGATCTGGGCTGAGCGTCACCCAGCCATTCCCCTGCAACTGAGCGCTGTCGCTGCCGCAGACGCGGCCGACGCGGTGCGGGACGGCACGGTCGATATCGCGCTGCTGCGGCTGCCTGCCGACACCAGCGGCCTGGCCGTCATCCCTCTCTACGAAGAGACAACGGTGGCAGTGGTGCCGACCGATCACCTGCTCAGTGCCGTCGACACCATTACGGTGGCAGACCTCGACGGCGAACCGATGCTGCTCCCACTCGACGACGTCCTCGACTGGACGGACGCCCCTGGCAGTGTGGTCGATCACCGACCCGAGACCACCGAGGACGCAATAGAACTCGTCGCCGCAGGACTGGGTGCGCTCATCGTTCCGCAGTCGTTGGCACGGCTGCATCACCGCAAGGACCTCACCTACCGCCCGATCTCCGATGCGCCCAGCTGCCCAGTGGCGCTGGCCTTCCCGGAAGGGCAGCAGTCGTCACTCGTTGAGGAGTTCATCGGGATCGTGCGGGGCCGCAAGCCAGATTCATCCCGGGGGCGGGACGAGCCCACGCCGAAACGCACGGCACGAGAGAAGACCCTGGCCAAACAGGCGGCCCGTGCCGCCGCAGGCAAGGTCGCCCGCAAGCCGGGACGGACCGATCGCGGTCGCCGTTGACGCGGCCCCTCCGACTCTGCGTGTCACGACGCTTTTCGGCCCAAAACCGTCGTGAGACGCAGACTCGGCGATGATCCGGGGTCGCGCCGGTCAGCTAGGCGTCTTCCGAAACCGGCTCTGGCGGGGCGGGCGCAGGTGTGGGCTCCTTGGGCGCCGGGGGAGCCGGTGCGGGGTCGGGCATGTGCCCTGGCTCGTCGGCGGGCACGGTGTCCGCGCGCAATTCGTAGGTTTCGTCACTGTCGACTCGGTCGGGTACCTGCCTGCCCGGGTAGTAGGTGCAGTTGCTGGTGCCCCAGTATCCGCTGCTATAGCAGCTGCTGCTCGGGTTCTGATAGTGGGCGGGAATCCCGATGACTTTGCGCCGTATCCAGGACCCATCTTTGCGGATCGGCTGGTCGCAGATCTCGCGCTTCAGCGAGCCCAGAAAGCCCCAGGGGACCTGCTCGCAGTTAGGCGGATTGTCGGCGTTGGCGGTGGGCACGTGAATAACCGCAGCACAGAGGGCTATTCCTAGCCCAAGCAGAAGACGCGCACAGCGAGTACGACGGATGTTCATGGTGATCCCCCTGGAAGTACACAGTAAAAAGACAGCATGAACTTACTAGAAGTAAATCGATTTACAAGTGGTATTTCCAGTACGCGGATCACGGGGTAGATGCCCCGCTGTCGGCTCGTCGGGCCGTGGTCGCCGGGGCGTGATACCACTACGGCATGAGTCCTGAGGAATGGTTGGAAGCGCTGCGCAGTGGAACGGCGGCGGTGGCCGCGACCCCGCCCGAGCACCTGGATCAGGATGCGCCGTCATGCCCGGGCTGGACGGCACGCGATCTGATCGCCCACCTCGGTGGGGTGCACCGATGGGCAGTGGGAATCCTTGTTGGGCAAAAGGTTCCGTACGCGGACGTCGACCCGGAGGCTCCAGCGGGCGAGGGTGTCCTTGGCTGGTACGCCGAGCGCGCCGACGCGCTCCTGGCCACGTTGACATCGAGTGACCTTGACGCGCCGACGAAGTCGCCGTTCGGCGAGCGGCCGGTGCGGTTCTGGTACCGCAGGCAGGCACACGAGGTCGCGGTGCACCGCTGGGATATCGAGCACGCCTATCGCGGTTGGGATGCCGCTCCGATCGATGCCGAGTTGGCCGCCGATGGCATCGGCGAGTGGTCGGAGGTCTTCACACCTCGGCGCATCGGACGCGACGGGGGTACCCCACAAGATCTTCAGGGAGCGCGAATACTCCTGCAGGCCAAAGACGGTGGCGGTTCGTGGCTGTTGCGTGCTGACGCGGAGAGCATCGGTATCGTGGACGAGGATGCCGCACCGGACGCGGTCATCACGGCGTCGACGTCCGATCTGCTGCTTGCGCTGTGGCACCGGGTGCCGCTGTCGCGCGTGACGGTCGAGGGGGATGTCGCCCACGTAGAGCGAGTGTTTGATCTAGTCCGAATTTAGTAGCGGGCGGCTCGACCGCTGCACCGCCCAGGTGGCGATGGTG
Source organism: Mycobacteroides immunogenum (assembly GCF_001605725.1). NCBI lineage: Bacteria > Bacillati > Actinomycetota > Actinomycetes > Mycobacteriales > Mycobacteriaceae > Mycobacteroides > Mycobacteroides immunogenum. The sequence goes on along the minus strand of NZ_CP011530.1, from coordinate 3,668,526 downwards.
GACACGGCGAGCAGCGTCAATCCCACCCACAGCGCGTCGAGCCCGATGCGGTGATATGTCGCGGCGCCCAACACGGCGCCGATGGTTAGCCCGGCCCACAGCGTGATGTAGCGCAGCCACACCCAGCGGGGCCCGCCGAAGAAAGCGTCCACGAGCCGCTGTCCGGCCTTGACCACGGTGCCGGTGATGTAGGTGAGCCCGACCTGGACCTCGCCGGAGCGCTGGAAAACGGAGTTCATCGCCCCCATCGCAAGCGAGGTGATGAGCAGCGAGGCAACACCTGCGCCCAAGTCCTGGGTGATGGCAGCCGCGGCAACGGTTGTCGAGGCTACGGCCAGTACGGCGACGCGCTCGTGTTCGCCGCTTACCCTCGAGGCGATCGCGCCGATCATCACGCCGATGAAGAACATGCCGATCAAACCGGCGGCCTTATAAGCGGATTCCCAGTGTTGGGTGGCGGTCGAGGCGGCCATCCTGGTGGTATTGCCGCTCATGAACGACAGGAAGTACCCGCCCAGGTGTACAAATCCGATCGCGTCGAGAAACCCTGCGACAGTTGACAGTCCGGTGGCCAGCACCATCTCTCGCCGCCGGATGGACCACACGGCGGCTAGTGCGACGTCTTGTGTCCGGGACCCTGCGCTCGCTTGTACAACACCTTGAGCATGCGGTCACGGAAGAGATCGTTGTCGATGAGCTTGATGCCCTGCGCGCACAGCCACGGGTTCCCGATCGCGCGGTGCATCATGCGGCCGCGCTTGTATTCCTTGCCCCAAGCCTCGTTCATCCGCTGCTCGTAGTTGGTGAAGTCGCGTGGCCCGGCGTTTTGCAACGCCGCCACTGCGCATTCGCCTGCTGCCAAACCGGATTCGAGCGCCTTGGAGATACCGGCTCCGCTGGCGGGCTTGCCCGCGCCCAGCGAGTCGCCGGCGAAGAGCACGCCCGGGCGCCACGGCGGCCAGGCGGTGAATCCCATGGGCAGACGCCAGGCGCGCACACCCTTGTTCTTGCGCAGTTCGGCAAGATCGGGCAGTTCCCATTCCTTGGGCAACTTCTGCATGTAAGCGTCGAGCACCTGCGCGGCGTTGACGTCCTGCCACTTGCGGTAGCTATTGACGTACCCGATGCCGATGTTGATGCGGCCACCGCCGAGCGGGAACACCCAGCCATATCCGGGCAGCGCGTCCTGCTGGTGGTGGATCCGCAGATCGATGTCGAGCATGTTCGAGTCTTCGCGGTTGGCCGTCATCTCGGCGCGGATCGCGATCGCGCTGTATCCCTTGTATTCCGAGTCGATGTTCATCGCCCGCTTGAAGGGGGAGTACGCACCGTCGGCGACGATCACCGCGTCTGCGGAGATGGTTTCGCGAGATCCGTTGGCCGTCTTCACTTCGACACCCTTGACCAGGTCTCCGTCGCCGACCGGTCCCACCGCTTCGGTGGACTGGCGCACCTCGACGCCCGCGGACTCCGCGTGCTTGAGCAGCAGGGTGTCCAACTCGGGGCGGCGCACCACATGCCCGTGATCGGGCATACCAGGGCGCTTGGGGAAGGTGAGCTCCCAGACGCTGCCGCTATCCACCCGCACACCGTCGACCCGGTGGAACTGGGCGACCTCGCTGGCCAGCCCCATCTTCTGCAGGTAACTCACCGCGCGGGCGGTCAGCCCGTCGCCGCATGGCTTGTCACGTGGGAATTCGGCCTTATCGACGAGAACCACGCGGGCACCCGTACGGGCGGCCTGCCAGGCCGCGGATGACCCCGCCGGGCCCCCGCCGACTACCGCGATGTCGTAGTGGTTCTCGCTCACGTATCAAATAGTAAGGGCCGCGAGGGCGTCTATTCGCCGTCGGGTTTGGTCACGCCCAGGCTTGACCCCGCGCGGTTCTCGTACGCGCTGCGGGCGCTGGTGTCGAATTCCAGGAAGACGCGGTCGGTGCCGGTCTTCTTGCTCATGAACCGGCGGATTCCGGTGGGCAGAGAATTGACCAGCGTGGTGACCGCGCCCAGCGGCTTCGGCACGGTGACCTGGACCCGGGGCTTCTCGATGATGCGCACCACCGCGGCGGCGATGTCCTCGGGTTCGACGGGCTTCTGCGCCCCGGTGGAATCGGTGCCCGCGATCAGCTCCGTATTGGTGAAGGTCGGTAGTACCGCGCTGACCTGCACTCCTTGTGGTGCGAACTCATCGCTGAGAGCGCGCGAGAGGCCCACGACGCCGAACTTGGACGCGTTGTAGACCGCCATGCCGGGTACGGCCATCAGGCCGGCGACGGAGGCGATGTTGACGATTTGGCCGCGGCCGCGCGCCACCATCTCCGGCAGAGCGAGCTGACATCCGTTGATCACGCCGTACAGGTTCACCTCCAGCATCGACCGAATCGCGCGGTCGCTGGTGGACAGAAACGGCCCGATCGGCATGACGCCGGCGTTGTTGATGAGCACGTCGACGGGCCCGCCAGCGCCCGCGGCTTCGAGGAATCGCTTGAACGAGGCCGGGTCGGTGACATCGAGCGGATGCGCGTCGACGTTGCCTTCCTCCTTGAGCCCCTCCACGGCCGATCCAAGGGCCTCGACATCACGGTCACCGATCACCACTCGGGCACCGAGCCGCAGGAGAGCAGTGGCGGTGGCGTACCCGATACCGCGCGCGGCACCCGTAATGGCGATGTTTTTGCCCGTGATTTTGTCCATGACCACGGACTTTACACGTGTCAAGTTTGTGTGACTGGAAATTCTCGGGAATGGGTTCGACACGCTTAACCACAACACGTTGTGTTGCGCCGGGATGTCGGCCCCTAGGGGTAGTGTCGTCTTCCACAGTCAGCGAATCCCGCGAACTTGTTCAACGTTCTCCAGGAGTGGTCTCGTGAGTGAAAAACTGAAGCTGGTCAGCCGCGTGTCGGCGATCAACTGGAATCGGGTTCCCGATGAAAAGGATGCCGAAGTCTGGGACCGGCTTACCGGTAACTTCTGGCTGCCCGAGAAGGTGCCAGTATCCAATGACATCCAGTCCTGGAATACCCTGACCGATCACGAAAAGCAGTTGACCATGCGGGTTTTCACGGGCCTGACGCTGCTCGACACCATTCAGGGCACCGTCGGCGCGGTCAGTTTGATTCCCGATGCGATCACGCCGCACGAAGAGGCGGTGTACACCAACATCGCATTCATGGAGTCGGTGCACGCCAAGAGCTACAGCTCGATTTTCTCGACGCTGTGCTCCACGCGCGAGATCGATGACGCGTTCCGCTGGTCCGAGGAGAACCCGAACCTGCAACGCAAGGCCGAGATCGTCATGGGGTACTACCAGGGCGACGAGCCGCTCAAGCGCAAGGTTGCCTCGACCTTGCTGGAGAGCTTTCTGTTCTACTCCGGCTTCTATCTTCCGATGTACTGGTCCAGCCGCGCCAAGCTCACCAACACCGCCGACATGATTCGCCTCATCATCCGCGACGAGGCTGTGCACGGGTACTACATCGGCTACAAGTTCCAGCGCGGTCTGGAGGGCGTCGATGAGGCCAAGCGTGCCGAGATCAAGGAGTACACGTACGACCTGCTCTACGAGCTGTATGAGAACGAAACCGATTACACCGAGGATCTTTACGACGAGGTTGGGCTGACGGAGGACGTCAAGAAGTTCTTGCGTTACAACGCCAACAAGGCCCTGATGAACCTGGGCTACGAGGCGCTGTTCCCGCGCGAGGAGACCGACGTCAACCCGGCGATCCTGTCGGCGCTATCGCCGAACGCCGACGAGAACCACGACTTCTTCTCCGGCTCGGGTTCCTCGTACGTCATCGGTAAGGCTGTGAACACCGAAGACGAGGACTGGAACTTCTAGCCCGGTCCTCGCCAGCAGACGTAAAGCCCCCGCACGCCCGCCGTGTCGGGGGCTTTTACGTCTGCTCGTTCTCCACAAATGAACGGCCGGTGAACTGTGCTGATGTCACCTCGCGCTGTGAACCTGCTGCGGGGACACTATTACCGTGACGAGCACATCGATTATTGGTTCGATCGTTTCCTGGCTGTCCGCCGGATACCCGGAGGGGGTACCTCCCACCGATCGGTTCCCGCTGTTGGCGCTGTTGCGTCGCACGTTGACCGAGGAGCAGGTCAAGGAAGTCGTCGCCAAGCTGACCGACCCGGAATCGTCGGCTCAGGTTGATGGTGTGGTGAGCAAGGATGAGATCGAGAAGTTCATCTCGGACGTGACCAAGGATGAGCCAACCGCTCAAGACATTTCACGCGTTGCCTCACGTCTGGCGGCCGGCGGCTGGCCGTTGGCTGGTGTGGACGCCACCGCGCTCAACGCGTAACTAGAACGCCCAGTTGCGCTCTGGGCTCAGTACGAATCCGTGTGTCTGCGACGATGAATCGAGAACGCAAGCTGTAGTTGCCGGTTCCAGAACGGCGCAGACGACGTCCGCCGTCATCTGGATGGTGTGGTTGATAGGCAGTGGCCGCACGCCGGTGGCGCTCTCGGCGACCGGACTGGCGTAGATCGTCGCGGGTAAGTTGTCTGTGCGCGCGTAGGTGCTCATATCGAGGATCGCGCGATCCGAGCCGACCGTGGTCCCAGCGCATCCCACGCTGTAGTAGGGGTACCGTCCACGCCCGAAACAGACCAGCCCGTCGGGTGTGGTGAATGAGTGCCCGGTATAGCTGGGGTACTGGTCAGCATCGACGGCGGGCAACCCGCTGAAGTCGGGGAAACCCGGTGGCGGTTGAGCCGCAGCGGGATACGTATTCGTCGGCACTGTGCCCAGTAGCACCGCGCAGGCTGTCAGTAGGCGACGCGCCCCCTTCGTCATGCCCGGAATCTACCCGCGCGGGTAGCGGATCGAGGGCGTTTCTAGCGCCCCCGCGTCGGTGCCGGCGCCGTGGACCCCGACGATGACGGCACGGTCGACGGTCGATCGATGATCGTCGAGAGTGGCCCACCGATCCGGTACTTGGCTCCTCGATGTTCCTCGGGTAGCCGGTCGCCGTTGCCCAGCAGCTTGTGGCGCAATGTTCCTGGGGTGTAGGCGTTTTGGTAGGCGCCGCGCTCGGTTAGTATCGGGACCACATGCTCTACGAAGTCCTCGAAGGTGCCCGGCGTAATCGCGTAGGCCAGGTTGAAGCCATCGACGTCGGTCTCATCCACCCACTCCTGCAAGGTGTCGGCGACCTCGCTGCCGGAACCGACAACCCGCGGTCCCATCCCGCCGATCTCGCCCCACTCGGCGATATCGCGCACCTTCCACTCCCGGCCGTCGGCGGTGGCCGCCTGAAAGGCCGCGACCGCCGACAGGATCGCGTTGGAATCCACATTTCCGATCGGTTCGTCCAGGCCGTAGCGGGCGAGGTCCACACCCATCCAGCCGGACATGAACACCAGGGCGCCCTCGGCACTGCCGTAGCTCAGCAATTCGGCGTGTTTGGCATGTGCCGCTTCAGAGTTCTCCCCGGTAACCACCGTGGTGAGGTTGAAAATTTTGGCGGCGTAGGGATCGCGTCCCGCAAGCTCCAATTCGCGGCGGATGGTGGTCACCGTCTGGCGCAGCAGTTCCTTGGTGGGGGCGGCGGTGAACACCGCCTCGGCGTTCTCCGCGGCAAAACGTACCCCGCGCGGTGAGGACCCGGCTTGATAGATCACCGGCGTACGTTGCGGTGACGGCTCCACCAAGTGCACGCCAGGAACGGTGAAATGCGTTCCCTCATGGCCGATGTGGTGCACCTTGTCGGGATCGGTGAAGACGCCACGGGCGGCATCGCGGACGACGGCGCCGTCCTCCCATGAGCCTTCCCATAACTTGTAGAGCACCTCGAGGTACTCATCGGCGTGGTCATACCGGGCATCGTGTGCGGGCTGATCGGTCTGACCCATGTTGCGGGCGGCAGCGGGTAGATATCCGGTGACCACGTTCCATCCGACCCGCCCGCCGGTGAGGTGATCGAGGGTGGATAGCCTGCGCGCGAACGGGTACGGATGCTCAAATCCGGTACCCGTGGTGACGCCGAAGCCCAGATGTTCGGTGACCAACGCCATCGCCGAGACCAAAAGCAGCGGATCGGCCACTGGAATCTGCGCGGCCTGACGGATGGCCGCCTCATCACTGGCGCCGTAGATGTCATAGGTACCCAGCACGTCGGCGATGAACAATCCGTCGAATCGGCCTCGCTCGAGAAGCTTGGCCAGGTTGGTCCAGTAGGACAGATCCTTGTACCGCCAGGACTGGTCGTCGGGGTGCCGCCATAGGCCGGGGGATTGGTGCGCAACACAATTCATATCGAACGCGTTGAAACGGATGACGCGGGTCATCCCCTCAGCATCGGCACCCCGACGACGTCAGTCACCGGTTGTACTCGGGGTGAAACTTAGAGCGTGGCGGTATCGATGACGAAGCGGTATCGCACGTCGCTGGCAACCACGCGCTCGTAGGCCTCGTTGATGTACGAGGCGTCGATGACCTCGATCTCCGAGCCAATGCCGTGCTTGGCGCAGAAATCAAGCATCTCTTGGGTTTCCGGAATGCCACCGATCAACGATCCCGAGATGCTGCGCCTGTTGGCCAGCAGCGGGAAGCCCGGGACCTCGATCGGGTTCTCGGGCAGGCCCAACTCCACCAGGGTGCCGTCGACGCCCAGCAGACCCAAATACTTGCCCATGTCCAGGTTCGAGGACACGGTGTTGAGGATCAGGTCGAAGCTGCTCCGCAGCGACTTGAAAGTATCGGGGTCGGCGGTCGCGTAGTAGTGGCTGGCGCCCAGGCGCAGGCCGTCTTCCATCTTCTTGAGTGACTGGCTCAGCACTGTCACCTCGGCGCCCATCGCTTTACCCAGTTTGACGGCCATGTGACCGAGACCACCCAGACCGACGACCGCGACGCGCTTGCCGGGGCCGGCGTTCCAGTGCCGCAGCGGAGAGAAGGTGGTGATACCGGCGCACAGCAGTGGCGCTGCCGCATCCAGGGGAAGGCTGTCGGGGATACGCAGGACGTAGTTCTCGTCGACAACGATGGCCTGGCTGTATCCACCCTGTGTCTGGGTGCCGTCGCGATCTTTGGCACCGTAGGTGCCCACCATGCCGCGCTCACAGAACTGCTCCAGTCCAGCAAGGCAGCTGGGACACTCACGGCAGGAGTCGACGAAGCAGCCGACGCCCGCGTGATCGCCCGGCTTGAATTTGGTTACCTCGGAGCCGACCTCGGTGATGACGCCGGCAATCTCGTGACCAGGGACGATGGGGTAGCTGGCGCGGCCCCACTCGTCACGGACAGTGTGGATATCGGAGTGACAGATACCCGCGAATTTGATGTCGATGAAGACATCGTGCGGACCGACCTCGCGACGTTCGATTGTGGTGGGGACCAGCGGGTCCTTACCGGAAGTCGCGGCATAAGCCGACACGGAGACCATATATGCATCCTTTTGCGATAGTTAACGAAGCTACCGATTGAAAGCCTACTCGGCCCCACTTATTCCCGCCCCGGCTCATAGCGGTGATAGAGACCACCGGCCGTCGGTGTCTAACTGAAGCCTGTGATCGTGGTGCTGATCGATGGTGCTGCGGTGGCCGACGCTGACGAGCGTGCAGCCGGGTAGTTCGCTGCGCAGCAGACGGTAGAGCGAGAACTCGAGCCCTTCGTCGAGTGAGGATGTCGACTCGTCCATGAAGACGGCCTTGGGTTTGATGAGCAAGATGCGTGCGAAGGCGACGCGTTGTTGTTCACCGGGGGAGAGCACCTTGATCCAGTCGGCTTCCTCATCGAGGCGATCGGCGAGGTGAGCCAGGGACACCTTCTCCAAGGTCTGGAGCAACTCCTCGTCGGAGAAGGTGCCCGACTCGGCCGGATAGGAGAGCGCATCGCGCAGGTTGCCAAGCGGTAGGTACGGCAGCTGCGAAATGAACATGGTCTCGTGATCACCGCCGGGGCGGGTCCAATCGCCATCGGTGTACGGCCACAGCCCCGCGAGGGAGCGCAGCAGCGTGGTTTTGCCGCTACCTGACTGCCCTTTGATCAACAGCGCGTCTCCAGCGGTAAGGCTGAGGTTCAGGTCGTCGATCAAGCTGTCGCCGTTGGGCTTACGCACGTAGATGTTGTTCAGGGTGACGCCGTCTGCCTGATCGCCCGGCTCCAGCATGGGCAGCTCGCGCGATTGAGAGTCGGCTTGTAGCAGGCCGTCCAAGCGCATGACCGTCGCACGATAGGCGGCGAAGTTGTCGTAGGCATTGCGGAAGAATGACAGCGAGGTCTGTAGTTGTCCTACCGCGCTGGCGCTTTGGCTCACGTCACCGTAGGTGATCTGTCCCGCGATGAGTCGTGGCACCTGCAGCACCGAGTTGAAGACCGCGGCGGTTTGGGACACCGCGAAGTTCCAGCCGGTGAATCCCATGCTCCGATAGACCAGCTGCCAAAAGTTACCGATGATCGCGTCGAAGCGGCTCTTGAGTTGTTTGGACTCGGCCCTCTCGCCGCGATAGAAGGCCACGCTTTCCGAGGTGTCGCGCAGGCGCACCAGCGCGTACCGGAACATAGCGTTGAGGCGTTCGTTGAGGAAGAATCTGCGGATCAGTGGGCGCCCGATCCGGAAGGCGATCAAGGTAGTGACGATCACGTAGATGTAGGTGAGAAATACCAGGGCTCTGGGCATCTCGAACCCGAAGATATTCAGCGGCCCCGAGAGATCCCACAGGATGATGGTGAACGACGGCAGCGAGATGCATGCGTTGACGGCGCCGAATGCCAGATGTAGTGACGAGCTTTGCAGCTGCTCCGGTGCGCTCGACATGGCGACAAAGTTGTTGATATCGGCCTGAATTCGCTGATCCGGGTTGTCGATGGTGTTGTCGATGAAGCGTGACCGGTAGAACGCCCGCTTGGAGAGCCAGTCAACGGTGACGCGCTCGGTGAGCCACACACGCCACCGAATGATGAACGCCTGCAACAGATAGAGGTCGGTGACCACCACGGCGATGTTGATACCCGCCAAAAGGCAGAACCGCCGGATGTTGAGCCAGAAGAATGCCTTGGCCTCGGGCATGCCCTGACCGTCGCGGGCCAGCGCCTGGACGATGTACTGAATCGACGCGGACATGTCGTTGTAGTAATAGGTGAATACCACCGACAGGCGGACGTTCACGACGACGGAGAGCAGCACCAGTCCCAGCAGAACCAAGCCGCCCCGCCCCGCGCGGGTGGTGAAGTACTGGCCCGTGATACGCCAGAACTGCCGTCCCCACTGCGTGAACTGAACGATCAAGAAGGCGATGGTGACGAAGACTGCTGAGGTCAGCGGCCAGACCCAACCGACCCATACCAGCGATCGCCATATCTCGGTACCCCAGTCGGTCGCCGTCTTCATCGATCAATGCCCTCCGAATCCCGTCACTATCCAGTTGTTCGCGGAGTGTACGGGCACAGGCTGAGCACGTCCTGGCAAGCGTGCAGAGCGCCCTAGTCGGCGGGCGCGAATCGCACGAACGGAATGGCCCGGCCCACCTCGCGAAAGTCTGCGGCAGAGCCGTCGACTTCAAATCCCATGAGGCGGCTCAGCTGCTTGGCCGACCGCGGGCGTTTCATTGCGTAGTGCGCCATCAGGTCACCTCCCTCGTCAGTGGATAGCGCGACCGCCCGCGCCTGCCGTGTCCGGGCGCCGACCTGAATAGTGACTTCGGGTGTCTTGCGGACGTTCTTGTACCAGTCGGCCGCGGCGCCGAACCCCGAGGCCGCGATGATGCTGCCGTCCTCACGGTGTTCGACGACCTCGAGCGCGGCCTGGCGGGGCTGGCCCGAGTTCCGGCCGATGTGCGTCAACAGCATGATGCGCTTGCTCACCAGAAAGCCGAGATGGGCCCGAAAAAGTGAGATGGGCAGGCGCCACAGGATGCGCTGCAATCCGGTTGGGGGATTAGGTTTTTGGATCTTTCTCATGGTTCCCTTCCTCGTCTAGCAGGCTTTCGAGAAGCGAAAATGCCTCGGCTGTCTCAATATTGGGGTCAACCGTGTGATGCAGCACCAGGCCGTCCATGAACGCGATGATCAGCGTTGCCAATCCGGCGGCGCGGTGCCGGGACCAGTGGGGATGCCGCAGCCGCACATGGTCGGCGACCTCCGCGCGCACCTCTTTGAGCTTGGCGCCCAGCGCTGCGCCCAGCGCGGCATCGCGAGTCGCCCCAGCGATGAGCTCGACGGCCAAGTGCATCGCGTTGTCGTCGCTGGCGGCCTCGGGAAGGGCGTCGCGCATCGCGCGCAGGGCGCTACGGGTATCGGGTGCGTCGAGAAACGTCGTGACCAGGGGGCTGATCACCAGTTCGCAGGTCTGACGGGCGACCGCACAGTGCAGTCCGGCGAGTCCGCCGAAGTGGTAGTGGATCAATCCGGGGTTGGTGCCCGCGCGGGTGGCCACAGCCCGTGTGGTCACCGCGGGCCAGCCGCCCTCGCACAACAGCTCTATCCCGGCATGCACCAACTCCGAGCGACGGCGATCACCCCGCGCAGAATTTGGCCGATCGACCAAGTTGGTCATACGGCCAAAATAGCACGCACCCTCCGCCGAGAGTGAGCACTGCGGTGCACACTCGGCGGAAATTACGCGCTGGCGCTCACACTCGGCGGGGAGTCGCGACGCACGGCGACAGCCACCACGATCGCGAGAATGCCGAATAGCTCGGGAGTGCTGGGAATCTGGTGCATGACAAGCACGCCGATCGCGGTCGCCGAGAGGGGCAGAAGCGCAAGGAGCACCGCGAAGTAGCTTTGTCCGGCACGCCGCAAGATCACCTGGTCGAGGCCGTACGGGATGACATTGGAGAGCACGCCCATCAATAGCCCCAGTACGAGGACGTGCGGGATCGGTGTGTCGGGATGGGCGTGGGCAATCCCGAGGGTCACGACCGGCGACGTCACCACCGTGGCGACGGTGAACCCGACGGCCAGTGATTCCGCGGGATTTCCCTGCAGTGAGACACGTTTACCCACCACGATGTACCCCGCCCAGAACAGCGCCGCGAGCAGTGCGAACGCCATTCCCGCGGGTTCGGCGGCGAGCTGCACGTCGGCAATCAGCATCACGCCGACGAGCGCGGCCAGTACTGAGAACCCGTCGCGCAGAGACCTTGAACCGATTGCCGCGACGGTGATTGGCCCCAGGAATTCGATGGCCACCGCGGTGCCGAGTGGCAGCCGATCGATGGCCAGGTAAAACGACATGTTCATCAGTGCGGTGATTACCCCGAACCCGCCTGCCCACCACAGGGCGTGGCCGCGCCAGGCCATCCGGCGGGGCCGGGCGATGGCCAGGAACACCAGCGCCGCACCGCATATTCGCAGCCAGGCCACGCTTGCCGGATCGAGCCAGCGGAACAGGCTGACTCCGGCCGCCGCGCCGATGTACATCGACGTCCCGCTGACGAGCATGAGTGCGGGTGCGGCGAGCCGGTGGTGCGAGGGATCAGTCATCGTGTTGCCAACAGTGCGCGAACCGCGTCGGCCAGATCCTCTTCGAGCCACCCGGGCAGCGCGGGTATGTGGCGGCGGACGGCGGCATAGGGCAAGTCCACCACGGCGCGCAGGAGCCGGTCGCGCGATCGCGCATCGCTGCGGTGATAGATGCTTCGGGTGAGCTCACGCATCGCGGTGAATAACGGTGCGTTCATCTCATCAAGTGTGGAACTTGCCTCGGGGCCAAGGACGTCGGCGCTGCGCAGGGACAGCAGCAATCGGGCATCGTCTGGATAGCCGCGGGCGAATGCCGGCACCGAAAGTGCCAGCGCCACTGCGGTTTCAATGGGATCATCGGTGGATTCGAGCGCGCCCAGGGCGTGTTCGTGAAAGCGTTTGACCGCGCGTAGCCACGTCGCGGACATGATCGCCTCGCGATTGCCGAAGCGGTGGTTCAGTGTTCCGGGCGGGGCGCCAGAGGCGCCGGCGATGGCCGCGATGGTGGCGGCACGTGGGCCGCCGTCGAGCAGCAGTGAGCGCACCGCATCGAGGATGGCATCGCTGGTGTGTTTGCGTTCGGGTGCCATCTGGAATGTTCGTCCTAATTCTGGTAGGTATGGAATATGGAACAATTATCCTATATTGACGAGCATGTGATCCGCATCGACGCGCCACCCAGCCGGGTATGGGACGGTCTGCGGCACTACGTTGACGGATTCTTGCGGTCCGCCGAACACAACGCGCTGGGCTTCTTACTGGGTGCGCGCCCGCGCGCCGGGTTCGCCATCGGCGGTGTGGATCCCGAAATGCAGTTGACTTTGACTGGGCAGCACCGCTTTTCGCGATACGAGCTGGTTTTTGAGCTTGCCGAGGCCCGGGACGGCGGCACCCAGCTGCGCGCGCAGACCTATGCGGATTTTCCGGGGTTACGTGGGCGGATCTATCGCGCGTTGGTGATCGGTACACGCGGACACGTCGTGGCGACCAATCACATCCTGCACTCCGTGAAGCGTCAGATCGTCGGCAAGCACTGATTCGGCGGACTACGAATGGGATTCGCGGCGTGCCGATTCCGCCGCAAGCGCGCGCTGAAAACTCCTCACGAATCCCACCTGGGTCTTCTTGAGCTGGCGCTCCAGCAGCCCCGGCAACCGGATCTTGAGATCCAGGGATATGTCAGCGGTGAGCCGCGATTCGGGCTCGTCGGGGATGACGGTGAACCTGCTGACATTGTGGCGCAACGTTCTGCTTTCCAGCAGCGTGAGCCGACAGCCATCCGGATACCACTGGTACTCGGTCAGGGAATCGTCCGTGATTCCGAGTGTGGAGCTGATCGTCCGTACCAGGCGCGGCGAGCCGTCGTCAAAGCACTCGAGGACGGTCATGGTGCTGGTGACCGGTGGCCATGCCGGCAGATGCGGGCGAAGCCAACCGTCGACGGACTCGACGTCCTTGAGTACCTCAAGGACGGTCTCCGGTCGCGCGGCCACTGCGATGTCGATGCGTTCTTGGATCACGTTCCATCCTTCCGCGAGCTGCGGGGAACGTTAGCCCAAAATCGCCGATATCGAGGCTTTTGCGGAAAAAGTCACGTTAATTACCTGGTTAAAGCTGGTACAAAAAGTACGGGTACCGCTTGTAACGAGTAGCTTCAGGCGACGCGTTCGAGGATGAAGACCCTGATTTCCCGTCCGGTACGCCCCTTGTACGCCGAGTAGACCTCCAGCATCGCCTCGAAGCGGCGGTAGTAGTCGTCGCGCTCGGGGCCGGTGAGGGGGGTGGCGACCACGTCGATGGTCTGGCCGGCCAGCGTCACCTTGGCGCGCGGGTTGGCCAGCAGATTGGTGGTCCACGCGGGGTGTTTCTCTTGGCCGAAATTGCTGCCCACCAAGGCGATTCGGTCACCGTCGTGCAGGTACAGCAGTGGTGAGACCCGGGGCTGGCCAGACTTGCGGCCCGTGGTGGTGAGTAACAGCGTCGGCAACCCGAGAGGACCCAACACGGTGTAACGACTGCCCGTGCGTTCCATGACCGCTCGATCCAGCGGCGTCAGCTTACGGATGGTCCACGAGCCCGGTTTGGTGGCGGCGAACTTCGCGGCGATCCGGGACAGCGCGCTGTCCGGGTTGCCCCACCGATTCTCGGGAAAGCCCTTCTCGCTCATGGGATTATGTCTGCCTTTCGGCCAGCGTTGAAGCCGGTTCGGGCGTACTCGGCGACCCCGGCCGTGGTGTACGGGTCGGCGGCGATCAGGGCCTCGGCATCCTCGGCGGCGATATCGCCGGTGATCAGCACTCCGCCGGTACCTGCCTCGTTGCGGCCGCTGATCAGTATGTTGCCCGCCGCGATCTCGGCGTCGAGCCACTCCAGATGCGCGGGTCGGACGCCGTCGACGACCTCGATCGGTTGGGTGTAGGTCAGCTGCAGTACGTGGTACATGCCGGGAGCGTAGCGCCTACGGCGGCGGGGCGATCTAGTTGATGGGCGCGTTGACCCACTGCAGGTCGTCGAGAATTCCGCGCGCCGCGACGATTCCATCGCCCGTCTGCCAGACCTCGTTGTTGACCGCGAACACCCGGTTGTCGCGGGTGGCGCCGAGCGCCATCCACGGTTTGGTGCCGAAGATCCGGGCCGCGCGATCCTTCGCCGACGGGCTGGTGAACGACACGTAGATGATGTCGCCCTCCGCGGCCGAGAAGTCGTCGGCGTCGATCTCGATGAACGGAGTATCGGTAAACCGTTGAGTGGCAGGGCGATCGAGCCCCACGGTGCCGAGCACCGAGGCGGGGAAGTTGTTGGCTCCGTAGACCCGCACCGTTTGGTCGGTGAACTGGACGATGGACGCCTGGAAGTGCGTGGCGTCGTTCTCGCGGCCCACCTTCTTGGCGGCGTCGACGAACCCGGCCCACAACTTGTCGGTGTCGGCCGTCCTTCTGGTGGCCTTACCCACCAAGCGAACATGCTCGGCCAAATCGTGGCCGGAGACGATCACGGTGGGTGCGATGGCACTCAGATCAAGGTATGAGTTCTGCTCGCCGATCGAGCTGAGGATCAGATCGGGTTTGGTGGCGCCGATCTTGGCCAGATCGGGTGATGCCATGGGGCCCACCGACGGCGCATTGTGAACCGTGGTTCCCAGGTAGGACGGGGGAGTGGTGGCCCGGTCGGGCAACGCCACCCCGACGATTCGGTCCTGTAATCCCAGGGCGCACAGTGTGTCGATCGCTCCGGCGTCGAGAACCACGATGCGTTTGGCGTCGTCGGGAACTTCGGTCTCGCCCTGGGAGTGCCGTACTTCGCGCGGTGCGGACGGGTCGACGGGCGCGGCATCCTTCGCGCAGGACTCGTCGGGCTTGCGTGCGTTGCCCAACACACCGGCACCGGCGATCTTGGTCGCGCTGGTGGCCAGGGTGCTCGGGGTCTCGTTCGTGGGTTTCTCGGTACAGCCCGATACCGTCGCCGTTATCAGTGCTGCCGACATCGCGGCAGCGACCCAGAACCTCGCTGTCTGCACCCGGTTGAACTTACCGGGCGGGGCCGCGAACACGCGGGTAGGACCGCGAAAGAGCGCCATGACCACCTGCTCACCGTTCAGAAACGACACCAAGTACGACTCTGTGTAGGACCCGCTCCGCGATCGGGGGTGGCGCGGGCTAGGATTCACGTCAGACAAGCAGTCACTCGATCGACTGCGAGCTACAAGGAAACGGAGGAGCCGTGACCGCCGAAGCACCCCCAATTGGTGGATTGCAGGCCAGCCGCCCGTTCCCGCCCCGTATGGGCGCACGGGGCACGCTGATCTATCGATTGATCACGACCACCGATCACAAGTTGATCGGCATCATGTACCTGGTCGTGTGCTTCGCGTTCTTCCTCATCGGTGGCTTGATGGCGCTGTTCATGCGCGCCGAGCTGGCGGTGCCGGGACTGCAGTTCCTGTCCAACGAACAGTTCAACCAGCTGTTCACCATGCACGGCACCGTGATGCTGCTGTTCTACGCGACGCCGATCGTGTTCGGCTTCGCCAACGTGGTGCTGCCGCTGCAGATCGGCGCCCCCGACGTGGCCTTCCCGCGTCTGAACGCCTTCTCCTTCTGGCTCTTCCTCTTCGGTGCCCTGATCGGTATCGCGGGCTTCATCACCCCCGGTGGTGCCGCCGACTTCGGCTGGACCGCCTACACACCGCTGACCGACGCCATCCACTCACCGGGCGCCGGTGCTGATCTGTGGATCATGGGTCTGGCCGTTGGTGGTCTGGGCACCATCCTGGGCGGGGTCAACATGATCACCACCGTCGTGTGTATGCGTGCCCCCGGCATGACCATGTTCCGGATGCCGATCTTCACCTGGAACATCCTGGTGACCAGCGTGCTGGTGCTGCTGGCCTTCCCGCTGCTGACCGCGGCACTGTTCGGTCTGGCCGCCGACCGCCACCTGGGCGCGCACATCTTTGACCCTGCCAACGGCGGAGTTCTGCTGTGGCAGCACCTGTTCTGGTTCTTCGGACACCCCGAGGTGTACATCATCGCGCTGCCGTTCTTCGGCATCGTTTCGGAGATCTTCCCGGTGTTCAGCCGCAAGCCGATCTTCGGTTACACCACGCTGATCTACGCGACGCTGGGTATCGCCGCACTGTCGATCGCGGTGTGGGCGCACCACATGTACGCCACCGGCGCCGTGCTGCTGCCGTTCTTCAGCTTCATGACGTTCCTCATCGCGGTTCCGACGGGTATCAAGTTCTTCAACTGGATCGGCACCATGTGGAAGGGGCAGCTGACCTTCGAGACGCCGATGATCTTCTCGGTCGGCTTCCTGGTCACCTTCCTGTTCGGTGGTCTGACCGGCGTGCTGCTGGCCATGCCTCCGGTCGACTTCCACGTCACCGACTCGTACTTCGTGATCGCGCACTTCCACTACGTGCTCTTCGGCACCATCGTGTTCGCGACCTACGCCGGTATCTACTTCTGGTTCCCGAAGATGACGGGCCGCCTGCTCGATGAGCGTCTCGGCAAGTTCCACTTCTGGCTCACCTTCATCGGTTTCCACTCGACGTTCCTGGTGCAGCACTGGCTGGGTAACCAGGGCATGCCGCGCCGGTACGCCGACTATCTGCCCACCGACGGCTTCACCTTCCTGAACTCGTTCTCGACGGTCGGCGCCTTCATCCTGGGTGCCTCGACGCTGCCGTTCCTGTGGAACGTCTTCAAGAGCTACCGGTACGGCGAGGTCGTCACGGTCGACGATCCCTGGGGCTACGGCAACTCCCTGGAGTGGGCCACCAGCTGCCCGCCGCCGCGGCACAACTTCTCCGAGCTGCCCCGGATCCGTTCGGAGCGCCCGGCATTCGAGCTGCACTACCCGCACATGTCCGAACGCATGCGCGCTGAGGCGCACGTGGGTGGCGGCCACTAATAAGGTCGCGACACCCTGTTGTGAATAACCGCGTCACGGTACTTGTCACCGTCACTGGGGCCGACAAGCCCGGCGTCACCTCGGTACTCATGGGCGTGCTGTCGCGCCATGGCGTCGAGCTGCTGAATGTCGAGCAGGTCGTCATCCGGGGCAAGCTGACACTTGGTGTGCTGGTCAAGGCCAAGGGCCGTAGCGACGCTGTCGAGGCGCTGCAAGACGAGCTCGAAGAGGCCATGCACACGCTCGGGTTCAACGTCGACGTTGAATTCGGCGGGGACAGTTCGGTCATCAAGGACCCGTCCACGCACACCATCGTGGTGCTGGGGCGGCCGGTGACGGCCCGTGCCTTCGGCGCGGTGGCCCGTGAGCTCGCCGCCCTGGGGATCAACATCGATCTGATCCGTGGTATCGCGGACTACCCGGTGACGGGCCTGGAACTGCGCGTCACCGTCCCACAGGACCGGCTGACCGATGTCGATCTGCACACGGCCATGGCTCAGGTCGCCGTTGACGAGCCGGTGGACATCGCGGTCGAGCACAGCAGCCTGGACCGGAGGGCCAAGCGGCTCATCGTGTTCGACGTGGACTCAACCCTGATCCAGGGTGAGGTCATCGAGATGCTGGCCGACCGGGCGGGGGCGCGTGAAAAGGTCGCTGCCATCACCGAAGCCGCCATGCGCGGCGAGCTGGACTTCGCCGAGTCGCTCCACCAGCGGGTGGCCACATTGGCAGGGCTCCCCGAATCGGTACTCGACGACGTCGCCGACGAACTGGTGCTCACCCCGGGTGCTCGCACCACCATCCGGACCTTGCGCCGGCTGGGCTACTCGTGTGGTGTGGTCTCGGGCGGTTTCCGTCAGGTGATCGACCCACTGGCCCACGAACTGGCCCTCGATTTCGTGGCGGCCAACGTATTGGAGATCGTGGACGGCAAGCTCACCGGACGGGTGATCGGTGAGGTTGTGGACCGCCCCGGTAAGGCCAAGGCATTGCGGCAGTTCGCCTATGAGGCGGGTGTGCCGCTGGCGCAAACGGTGGCCGTCGGCGATGGCGCGAACGATATCGACATGCTCTCGGCAGCCGGGCTCGGTGTGGCCTTCAACGCCAAACCGGCGCTGCGGAAGGTGGCCGACGCCTCGGTGAGCCAGCCGTATCTGGACGTGGTGCTGTTCATCCTCGGCATCACCCGCGCCGAGATCGAGGCCGCCGACGCCGTTGACGGTGGCGTGCGCCGCGTCGACATCCCGGACGACTAACCGCTGCCAGATTGGCGGCTCAGCCCACCATTGTCGAATCGGCAAGCGGCAGAGCGCCGGTGACCGTATGCCACGCCTGGGCGAGCAGCTCGACACCGCGTAGCAGTTGATCGTCGTGCTGTGTGAACGGCACCCGCACAAAGCGTTCCAATGATCCGCCGACCCCGAACCGCGGCCCGGCGGCGATGCGGACGCCGAGGCGCGCGGCGGCGGCGGCGAGCGCGGTGCTCATCGGGGCGGGGAGTCGGGCCCAGACGCAGAGCCCACCCTCGGCTTCCTGTAATTCCCAGTCGGGGAGCCGGCGATGTAGCTCGGCGAGCACCAGCGCGCGGCGCGCGCGCAGTGTTTCGCGCTGCGCGGCCTCCACCTCATCGGCGCGCTCCAATAGTTCGGCGGCGGCCAGCTGTTCCAGGATCGGGGTGCCGGTGTCCATCGCCGAGCGCACGGCGGCGAGCCGGGCGATGGTGGTGCGGTCGGCGCGAATCCATCCGACGCGCATCCCGCCCCAGAACGACTTCGACATCGATCCGATGGTGACCACCAGTTCCGGGCGGGAAACCAGTGAGGCCATCGGGACGGGCGCCGGAGTCTGGTGCCAGGCTCCAACCAGCGACTCGTCCACGACGGTACGGGTTCTGGTTTGGGAAATGATGTCGGCCAACGTCTTTCGCTGTGCCAGCGGCATCGTGAGACCGGTGGGGTTGTGGTTGTCCAGCACCAGGTAGGCCAGGTTTGGGGCCGTTTGGCGGATGGTGGTCTCCATGCCGGTCATATCCCAGCCCGAGTCGCGCTCATGCGTGTGCATGGGTACGGGCACCGGCCGTGCACCTCGCTGGGCGATGGCATCGAGGGCGCCGTGGTACGTCGGCTGTTCCACCAGCACGCGGTCACCGGGCTCCACAAACGCGCCGAGGAGTAGCGCGATGGCCTGCTGGGCGCCGCAGGTCACCATGATCTGGTCCGCGGTGGTGGGCAGTCCGCGTCGCGAGAAGTGTTCAGCGATGCGGGGACACAGCTCCGGAATGCCCACCAACTCGTGACCGATTCCGCGCAGGTGCGTGGGGAGCTTGGTCAGTGCCACCTGGTACGCGTCAAGGACGGCGGCGGCCGGTGCGGCGGTGGCGGCATTCAGCAGGTCGACCATAGGGCTCATCAATCCCGTTGTGGCCGAATCCGATCGGTCAGGACCGGGTAGTGAGGTGGTGCTACGCGCGCCCTGGCGGCCACGGAGGTAACCGCTGTCGCGTAACTCGGCATAGGCGGTGGTCACGGTGGTGCGGCTGACGTGTAGCGCAGTCGCCAGCGCTCGCTCACTGGGTATCCGTGCACCCAGCGGGAGCCGGCCGTCGATAACGAGAAGCCTGATCGCATCCGCCAGGGCTCCGTAGGCGGGACCCGCGGAGCCGGCGGTGCGCCATTGGCCGAGGTGACGGGCCAGGGTGTCAGCGGTGACGACTCGATCGGGCATAAAAGCCAGTGTGACGCAACTGGCTATTGAATGACAAGCCAGTTGACCGAGAAAATCGTGTCGTGAGCGGGAAATGGATTGGTTGGAGTGCGCGCGGCATCGCGCTGCTGGTGGGTCTGTATCTGTACGGAGTCTCGATGGCGCTGATGGTGCGCGCCGGGCTGGGATTGGATCCGTGGGATGTGTTCCATCAGGGATTGGCGATGCGCACCGGCATGAGCATCGGACTTGCCTCAGCGGTGACCGGGGTGGTGGTGCTTCTCATGTGGATCCCGCTGCGGAACAAGCCCGGTATCGGGACCATCGCCAACATCATCGTCCTCGCGATCGCCGTTGACACCACGCTGGCCTGGTTGCCGGAGTCACCGTCGATGGCCGTCAGGGTGTCGTTTCTGCTGGGCGGTGTGGTGCTCAATGCCATCGCCTCCGTGCTCTACGTCGGCGCGGGACTCGGCCCAGGACCCCGCGATGGACTGACAACTGGACTGGTGCACCGCACCGGTCGGTCTGTGCGTCTGATTCGGACCATCATCGAGGTGCTCGCCGTCGGGACCGGCTGGCTACTCGGGGGAAACGTGGGCCTGGGCACCCTGCTCTACGCGTTCGGTATCGGGCCCCTCATACAACTCGTGCTCCGGCTGATGCCGGGACGACTGCTGGCTGTCAGCGGCTGGGGCCCGGTGCTGAGCACGCAACGCAACGCCGAGTCACGCTCTGCTCCGGTGGATTCGCCTCAGGGGGCCGCGGTCTGATTGCGCCGGTCGAACGACTCCGCGTCGGCGAGCAGCTGATCGCGAACGACCTCCGGCAGTTCGAGCAGTTTTGATGTCAGCTCGGCCGCGGCGGGGTTCAGGGCGAGCTCGAGAGCGGTCAGATCCGCCTCCAGCTCGTCGGCGTAGCCACTATCGATGAAGTAACGGACATCGATGCGAAAGGCGTGCGCGATGCTCTCCAGGGCCTGCAGTGACGGCCGCCCGCGCTGCCCGTTCCGCAACTGTGACAGATACGGGGCGGAGACCACGGTGCCCCCCGTCTTCATGAAGATAAGAAATTCGCTGTTCGAATACGGTCCGCGCCCCGGCGAGTGCAGCACGGCGAACACCCGGTTAAGTCTGGAGACGAATTCCTCTTGAGACCTGGAGTCCTTGAAGGGATAGAGGTTGCTTCGGTTGCTCTCGGCCGAGTAATTGGGTTTTGATGTGCTGGTATCAGTTGACTGATCCAGTCCTTTTATTCGCCGGTTGGCATCGATCAGCCGGCCCAGGGCGGTGGTGTCCCGGCGCAGCTGGGATTGGAACGCATCGACCCGGCGACGCCACACCTTGAGGTCATCCCATATCCACGATCGATCCTCGCCGTCGGCGGCACGTTGCTGAATCTGAGCTGCCTCGGCATCGAGTTGTGCGATGAGGCGATGGTTAGCAAGCCCGATGCTCTGCACCGTATCCAGGTACGGATCCGGATCAAGGTCGTTTGTCATATGGTTGCCTAGAATTCCCTCCGAGATTGCTGACGTATGAGTGAGGATACGCGATACGGGTCCGCGCGCATGTTGGAGATGACTCCCGACAGGGCTCCCGCTCATCGCTCGCTCGGCGCGATACGGCACGATGGCCCCGTGGCCGAAATTGATCCGGACCTTCTGCTCGATTTCCGCGATGTGCTGCTGCGGCGTAACCGCAAGGTGTTGGTGGGTCCGGTTACCTGGTCGGTCGAGCTTGACGAACGGTGGGTGGTTCTCGGCCCCAACGGTGCGGGGAAGACATCGTTGCTGCGGATCGCGGCGGCCATGGAGCACCCGACATCCGGTTACGCGGCCATCCTCGGTGAACTTCTGGGCCGGGTGGACGTCTCGGAACTCAAGGCGAGGATCGGCTTGAGTTCGGCGGCGCTGGCTCAACGGATCCCCGATAACGAGGTGGTCCGTGACCTGGTGGTGTCGGCCGGCTACGCGGTGCTGGGTCGCTGGCGCGAGGAGTACGAGGAGATCGACACCGCGCGTGCCGTCGACATGCTCGAAACCCTTGGTGCTGAGCACCTGTCGGATCGCACCTACGGAACCTTGTCCGAGGGCGAACGCAAACGCGTACTGATCGCGCGGGCGTTGATGACCGATCCGGAACTGTTGCTTCTCGATGAGCCGGCCGCGGGTCTGGACCTGGGCGGGCGTGAGGAACTCGTGGCGCGGCTGGGTGAGCTGGCCGCGGACCCGGATGCGCCCGCCATGGTTTTGGTGACCCACCACGTGGAGGAGATTCCCCCCGGCTTCAGCCATGCGTTGTTGCTGTCCGAGGGCGGGGTTGTCGCTCAGGGTCTGCTGGGGGACGTGATGACCAGCGAGAATTTGTCCCGCGCGTTCGGGCAGTCGATTGTGATTGAGATGATCGACGGGCGTTACTTCGCGCGACGTGCCCGGGCCCGGGCAGCCCACCGCGCGCAATAGCGCGCAGAGTGAAGGAATCCTCCATGACAGCAGCGCCACCACCCGAGCCGAAGCCGGCGGCCACCGTCGTACTGATTCGTGACGGTGCCGTGGGCGTCGAAGCGTTTTTGATGCGCCGCGACAACGCCATGGCATTTGCCGGCGGAATGACCGTGTTCCCTGGCGGCGGGGTGGACCCCCGTGACATGCACGCGGATGTGCCCTGGGTGGGTCCGGATGTCGACTGGTGGGCACAGCAATTCGGCGTCACGCCCGAATTGGCCTCGGCCCTGGTGTGCGCCGCGGCGCGGGAGACATTCGAGGAGTGTGGCGTGCTTTTCGCCGGTACCTCGGACACCTCGATGGTGGAGGATGCCGCTGCCTACCATCAGGCGCGCAAAGACCTGTCGGACAAGACGCTGTCCTTCGGCGAATTTCTGCAGCGCGAGGGCCTGCATCTACGTGCAGACCTGCTGCGTCCGTGGGCCAACTGGATCACCCCGGAAGCCGAGCCACGGCGTTATGACACGTTCTTCTTCGTGGCGGCATTGCCCGCCGGGCAGGATGCCGACGGCGACAACACCGAGGCTGTCGCGTCCGGCTGGCAGACCCCGCAGGCCGCGATCGCGGCGTTCACCGAACGGCGCAGCTTCTTGCTGCCACCGACCTGGTCCCAGCTCGACGCGGTTTCCGCGTCGGGTGGCACGGTCGCCGAGGTGCTCGGTTCGGCGCGGACCATCGCCCCGATCATGCCGACCCTCACCGAACAAGACGGCCGATGGTTCGTCCAGTTCGATGACGTGGATCGGTATGAGGCAGCCCGGCAGGGTGCGGTCGAGATCCCCGAGGTGACGGGGCCGGAACTGGCATGACCGAATCCGAATTCGTCTCGGTGCGCACCGCGCCCGAGCATCCCGGTATCGGCACCATCGCGCTGTCGCGGCCTCCTACCAACGCCCTGACCCGGCAGATGTACCGCGAACTCGCGCAGGCCGCTGCCGAGGTCAGCGAACGCGACGACATCAGGGTGGTCATCGTCTACGGCGGACACGAAATCTTCTGCACCGGTGACGACCTCGCGGAGCTCGCGGAGCTGTCCGCCGATGAGATGGCGCGCAGTGCCGGCGACCGCCAGGCCGCGCTCACGGCGGTGGCGGAGCTGGCCAAACCGACGATCGCGGCGATCACCGGATACGCGCTGGGCAGCGGGCTGGAGCTGGCGCTGGCGGCCGATTGGCGGGTGGCGGGCGACAACGTCAAGGTGGGTTCGCCGGAAATCCTGGCCGGCATGATCCCGGGAGGCGGCGGCACCGTGCGGTTGGCGCGAGTGGTGGGTCTGAGCCGGGCCAAGGAGATGATTCTCAGCGGCCGCTTCGTGGGAGCCGAAGAAGCACTGGGCACGGGCCTCATCGACCAGATGGTGGCACCCGATGACGTGTACACGGAGGCCGCGGCATGGGCCCGCCGCTTCGTCGATGGGCCGCCCTTGGCGCTCGCTGCGGCCAAGCAGGCCATCGACCACGGATTCGACAGTCCGCTGGCCGGGGGACTGGACAGGGAACGTGAGCTGTTTTGCCAGGTGTTCGCGACACAGGACCGGGTAGACGGGGTGGCCGCGCAGCTGGAGATCGGGCCAGGGACGGCCCGGTTCAGGGGAGCCTAACCAGGCGTTAGGCTGACGGCCATGACGGAGATTACGGGGCTGGACGGCCAGCCGACCACGAAGGCCACCGCCGAGCAGGTCGCTGCCGCTTTTGAGGACAACAAACTCGCCCAGATCCTCTACCACGACTGGGAAGCAGAGACCTACGACGAGAAGTGGTCCATCTCCTACGACCAGCGCTGCATCGACTACGCGCGCGGCCGGTTCGACGCCATCGTCCCCGTTGAGGATCAGCGCGAGCTGCCCTATGAGCGGGCGCTGGAGCTCGGCTGTGGCACCGGGTTCTTCCTGCTGAACCTGATGCAGGCGGGTGTTGCGCGCCGTGGTTCGGTCACCGACTTGTCCCCGGGCATGGTGAAGGTCGCCACCCGCACCGGCCAGGAGCTGGGTCTGGACGTCGACGGCCGCGTTGCCGATGCCGAGCGGATTCCCTACGACGACAACACGTTCGATCTGGTGGTGGGCCACGCCGTGCTGCACCACATTCCCGACGTCGAGCTGTCGCTGCGTGAGGTGCTGCGGGTGCTCAAGCCGGGCGGACGGTTCGTGTTCGCCGGTGAGCCCACCACCGTCGGCAATCTGTACGCCCGCGCGCTCGCGGATCTGACCTGGAAGGCCACGGTCCAGGCGATGAAGCTGCCCGGATTGGAGAGCTGGCGGCGCCCGCAGGAGGAGCTCGACGAGAATTCGCGTGCGGCGGCCCTGGAATGGGTCGTCGACCTGCATACCTTTGATCCGTCCGACCTGGAAAAGATGGCCACCAACGCGGGTGCCGTCGCGGTGCGGACTGCCAGTGAGGAATTCACCGCCGCCATGCTCGGGTGGCCGGTGCGCACGTTCGAGTCGACGGTTCCGCCCGGCAAGCTGGGCTGGGGCTGGGCGAAATTTGCCTTCAACGGCTGGAAGGCGCTGAGCTGGGTGGACGAGAATGTGTGGCGTCACGTGGTGCCGAAGGGCTGGTACTACAACGTGATGATCACCGGGATCAAGCCTTCCTAATCTCTCGATAACCGCTGGTGTTCGGCCTTTCCGACGTCGCGTACCTGTCGTCGGAGGCCGGCGCCGCAGACCTGCAGCGGGCATCCGGGTACACGTTTTCCGCGGACACCCTGGTGTCCGATACCGCGGCGCTGCGCGACGAATTTGGGGGTCGCGCGGCGGCTCTGGCGCAGACGGTGCAACTGCGCCGTAAGGCCGCGGCCAAGCTGGGCGATGTCGATCGTTGGCTGTTCACCGATGACGCGTTGCAGCAGGCAACTCCGGCGGCGGTGGCCAGCCATCGGGCTGCCCGGTTGGCCGGTCTGGTGGTGCACGATGTCACGTGCTCGGTGGGATCAGAGCTCGCGGCCCTCGACGGTGTCGCGGCGATGGTCATCGGTAGCGATATCGATCCGGTGCGCACGGCGATGGCGCGTCACAACATAGGAAATCGTGTCCTGGTGTGCCGGGCCGATGCGCTGGCGCCCGCAAGCCGTGCCCAGGTGGTGATCGCCGATCCGGGCCGGCGCTCCGGTGGGCGCCGTCGGTTCGATCCGTCCGCGTACTCGCCACCGTTGGACGCGGTGCTGCGCACCTATGACGATCGCGATTTGGTGGTCAAATGCGCGCCGGGACTTGATTTTATCGATCTGCGGGAACAGACGGGTTTCGACGGTGAGGTCGAGGTGGTTTCACTCGACGGTGGCGTCCGGGAGGCGTGTCTGTGGTCGGCGGGGCTGGCCGATGTGCGCCGGCGTGCCACCGTGCTGGTGACGAGCGGGGTGGGTTATCAGCTGACCGATGCAGATCCTGAGGACTGCGCGGTGGCAGAGGCGGGGGAGTGGATCATCGACCCCGATGGCGCGGTGGTGCGGGCCGGCCTGGTGCGCCAGTACGCCGCGCGACATGGCTTGTGGCAGTTGGATTCCCGTATTGCCTACTTGTCAGGAGATTCCGTGCCTGCCGGTGTGCAGGGCTACCGGGTGCTCGATTCACTGCCCTACAACGAGAAACGGCTGCGGCAGGCGCTGGCCGCTCGGGATTGCGGGTCCGTGGAGATCACCGTCCGCGGGGTCGACGTCGACCCCGCGGTGCTGCGCACCCGGCTGAAGCTGCGCGGCAGTGTGGCGCTATCTGTCGTCATAACCCGAATCGATAGCGGTGCCAAAGCTTTCGTCTGCGCGGCTAGGTCCCCGGGCGGAACCCGTACACCAAGCCCTCGCTCAGCGTGACGATCACCCGTTGGTCTGGTCCGATCGAGATTCCCACCGGGAAACCGGCGGCCTCGGGCAGCGGATAACGATTGATGGTGGCGCCGTCCGGGGTGTTGAACACCACCAGGGCCAGTCCCTTGTCGCCGTCCTTCACCACGGCGTAACCAACATTGCCGGCCGCCTGGCTGGACGTCGACAGCGGAGCGAGATCGTCACGGCGCCATGCGATCTCGCCCTTGCTACCGGAGTCTTTGATACCTACCAGGGTGGCCTTGTCGCCGGTTCCGGCGATGATGGTGCCGTCCGGCGCGACCGACGGCGGCGTGGTCGCGTTGAATCCCAGTGGTAGCGACCATTTCTGGCTGCCGTCGAAGGTGTGCATCGCGTGCAGCGAACCCTTGCGATCGTTGATGTAGACCGTCTCGCCATCGTTGGACATCACGGGGGAACCGATCACGCCCTCGTCGATGATCTTGCTGGCCCACTTGTGTTTCAGGGTGATCTTGCCCTCGGCGTCGTAGGTGATGCCCAGCAGCACCGGCACCGGTTTGTCCGGCTGCCACAGGGTGGTGACGATGGTGCCGGTCGCCGGATCGTAAGCGGGGGAGGCCGATATCGGGCACTTGGGCCGTGCCGGCTCGCAGTCATCCAGACCGCGTCGTGGATCGGCGGGATCAACCCCCTCCAGCAGGTCCATCGGGGTGCCCACGACCTCGCCGCGCTGGGCGTCGAAGATCAGGATCTGGCCGAGGTGCGTGACGATGAGGAGCCGGCCGGGCTCGACGATCTTGGGCGTGGTGGGGGCTCCGATGACGGGTTTGCGCCACCGGATCCACTGGGTGGGCGGGAAGGAGACCACGGCTCCGGGCTGGCCCATGTAGAGGTTGTTGTAGCCGTCGGCGAGCGGGCCCGACCATGGGCTCCCGGTGATCATCCGGGTACACCAGCGCTGGCGCGCGGCCTTGTTGTTCTCCCACTCCATGAGGGTGCAGCCGGATGGGGTATCGGCACTGACGGCGATGAAGTTGTCGATGCCGATCGCGGCCGCACTGCGTATCTGGCCCTTGGTGTTCCGGCTCCATTCCAACGTCAGCTCACGGGCCCCTTCGGTGGGCGTGTAGCTGCTGTTATGGGCGTCGGCGTAGGTGGCAGACCATCCTGGTGCCGCCTTGATGTTGATCCATGAATCGTCACCGGAGCAGCCGGTGACGGTGAGGAGCGCCGCGAGGGCAATGCTCGCGAATACGCGTGCCCGGGAAAGCACGGTGAGGCACTCCTTCCATTCTGGGCGGTCCGGCCCATCGCAGGGTAGCGTGTGCCCCTCGCGCCGTCCCGTAGGCTGTGCGGCCATGACGACGATGTGGGGCGCTCCCCTGCACAAGCGGTGGCGCGGACAGCGCCTGCGTGACCCGTTGCAAGCCAAATTCCTCACCAAGGACTCGCTGCGCTGGGTGATCGCGAACAAGGCGTACACCCCGTGGTACCTGGTGCGTTACTGGCGGCTGCTCAAGTTCAAGCTTGCCAACCCGCACATCGTCACGCGTGGCATGTTGTTCCTCGGCAAGAACGTCGAGATCCATTGCACCCCCGAGCTGGCCCGGATGGAGATCGGCCGCTGGGTGCACATCGGCGACGGGAACTCGCTGCGCGCCCACGAAGGCTCTCTGCGCCTGGGCGACAAGGTGGTCTTCGGTAAGGACAACGTCGTCAACGCCTACATCGACATCGAGTTCGGCGATTCGGCCCTGATGGCCGACTGGTGCTACGTCTGCGACTTCGACCACCGCATGGACGACATCACCTACCCGATCAAGGACCAGGGCATCGTCAAGTCCCCGGTGCGCATCGGGCCGGACACCTGGATTGCCACCAAGGTGACGATCCTGCGCGACACCATCGTGGGGCGCGGCTGTGTGCTGGGTGCGCACGCCGTGGTCAAGGGCGTCATTCCGGATTACTCGATCGCGGTCGGCGCGCCGGCCAAGGTCGTCAAGAACCGGAAGGTGGCCTGGGACGCCTCGGCCGCGCAGCGTGCGCAGCTGGCCGAGGCGCTGGCCGATATCGAGCGCAAGAAGGCTGCCGCTAACTCACCGGAGTGAGCGTGAACAGCGGGAACACCCGAGTGGTGCGCGTCGTGTACTCCGCGTAGGGCGGGAAGGCCGCGACCGCACGTTCCCACCACGTCGCGCGCTCGGCGTCGTCCGCGATTTCCTGGGCGCGGACAGTCTGCACGTTTTCGCCGTCGCGCAACTCGAACACAGGGTTGGCACGCAGATTCGCGACCCAGGCGGGATTCTTCGGAGCGCCCCCGATCGAGCCGACCGCCAGGTACACGCCCTCGTGCTCGACGCGCATGAGCGGCGCCTTGCGGATCTGCCCCGACTTCGCGCCGACGGTGTACAGGATCACCACGGGCATGCCCTCTATCGAGGTGCCTTCGATGCCGCCGCTGGATTCGTAGACGTCGATCTGCTCGTCGACCCACTGCGGGTTCTTGGCGATGTATTCGAAGGTGAATTCGTTGGTCACCGTCGCTGCAACGCGCGCCGCGGGCGCTCTATTTCGCGCCGCGGGTGGCTAGGCGAGATCGCGCACCAGGTCCTCGATGCGGTTGTAGCTGACCTGCATGCCGACCTCCATACCGGAGGCGATGTGTCCGTCGCGATGTTCCTTGCGGCTGTGCCGCACCAGGACGCGCATCGTGGTGACGCCGCCCACCTCATCCAGCGTGGTCGAGACGAGTGCCTCCCCGTCGGGGACTCCCTCGAACACCTCGGTGCTCACCAGGTGATGTGGCGGGTCGATCTCGCGGTACTCGCCGTGGAAACCAACCACCATGTCCGGTTCGGACTCGCAGGGCTGGCGCACGACGTATCGCCAGGTTCCACCGACCCGCAGATCGATCTCGCAGATCTGCCACTGTGCGTCCGCAAATCCCCACCAGCGTTTGACCAGCCCCGGTTCGGTGAGCGCCCGGAAGATCAGTGCCGCCGGTGCGTCAAATGATCGCGTAATGAGAATCGTTGTATCTGAGGGGAGTTCGACGGTGGCGCTGCCATAACGAGTGTTCACGGTAGTTCCTCCTTGAGTTCGGTGAGCAACGTGTCGAGCCGGTCGAGACGCTCGTTCCAGGTGCGTTCGAATGCCGCGACCCAGTCGTGGACGGGGCGCAGGGCCGCGCCGTTGACGCGGTAGAAGCGCTGCCGCCCGTGCGAGCGCACCCGCACCACATCCACGGCGCGGAGGACGCCCAGGTGCTTCGACACCTGGGGTTGGGCCATCCGGGTCCGTGCCACGAGTTCGTTGACGGTGACCTCGCCGGTGCCGATGGCGCTGAGCAGATCGCGGCGGCTCGCCTCCGCGATCGCATTGAACGCGTCGGCCGTGGTGGCAGTGCGAGCCATGGACAAAACATATACCGATATAGGTATATGTCAAGCCATGAGTCATCGGGATGCCATCGGCTTGCGGTACCCTGAGCCACGTTGGCAGTGTTCAGTGGAAGGCCAACCGAGATCAGTCATTGCGGGGTAGTGGGAAGCTGAGTATGGACAGGCCTATCAAGACCCGCCGTATCAAGTTTCGCTATCAGCCGGGTTCGCTGGAACGCCATTTTGTTCAGGGTGACCTGGTATCAAGCCACATGATGGCGATGCTGTCGGCGGTGTTCCCCGAGGGTGAAGAGTTCTTCATCCGCTCGGTCCGGCGTTACTCCGACCAGATCACCGATCCCGAACTCAAGAAGCAGGTGGCGGGCTTCATCGGCCAGGAGATGACGCACGGGCGCGAACATCGCGAGCTCAACGAACGCCTGCAGGAGATGGGGTATCCCACCGCCTTCGTCGAGCGGCTTGCCCGCCGGATCTTCAACTTCCAGACCCGGAACTACCCGCCCATCTACACCTTGGCCGTCACCGCTGCGCTGGAGCACTACACCGCGGTGCTCGCCGAGACTCTGCTGACCGATCAACGTGCCCTCGACATGCTGGGCGAGGGTGAGGTGCGGCGCATGCTGCTGTGGCACGCCTTCGAGGAGGCAGAGCACAGGTGCGTGACATTTGATGTCTATCGTGCGGTAGGGGGTAGTGAACGGCTGCGTATCTGGGTGATGCGGCGCACCACCATCGCCTTCATCTACACCACGTTCTTCGAGACGCTGATCTCACTGCTGCGCGACAAGGCCGCTTACAACCCCGTCCGTTTGGTGAAAAGCATTGCGGCATTGCGGAATTTGCCCTTCTTGAGCCGCACCGTGCGCCGCCGCATCGGCGAATACAACCGCCCGGGATTTCATCCCAATGATTCGGACAACACCGAACTCATCGAGAAATGGCATGCCGAGCTGTTTGGCGAGAACGGGCAGCTGACCGGCCATCTGCACTAGCTGGGTTGATCGTGGAACGGGACATCAGGACACGGCGTATCAAGTTCCGCTACCCGGCCGGCTCCCTGCGCCGTCATTACGTGCAGGACGACTTGGGGATGAGCCACGTGGTGGCGGTGCTGTCGGGGGCCTTTCCCGAGGGTGAGGCGTTCATGATTCGCTCGGTGCGGGCGGTCGCCGACCAGATCGCGGATCCTGAGCTCAAAAAACAGGTCGCCGGATTCGTCGGCCAGGAAGCCACACATAGTCGGGAGCACCGCGCACTCAATGAACGCCTGCAGGAGATGGGGTATCCCACCGCGTTCATCGATCGGGCGACGCGCAAGGTGCTGGAAGCACGCACCCGCTACTCCTCGGCGCGGTACTGCGTCGCGATGACCGCCGCATTGGAGCATTACACCGCAATCCTGGCTGAGACATTGCTGGGCGATGAGCGTGCGCTGCGGATGTTGGGGCAGGGTGAGGTGCGCTCCATGCTGTTGTGGCACGCGTTGGAGGAGTCTGAACATCGCGCGGTGGCCTTCGATGTGTACCAGGCCATCGGGGGCACCAACCGGATGCGGGTTTTTGTCATGTGGTTCACCACATGTGGATTCTTCACGCTGGCCGCGTGTGCGTCGCTCATCTCCTTGCTGCGCGACCGCGACTTCTACAATCCGCGTCTCGCATACCGCAGCGCCGTCCGATTGTTCGGTTCCCCCTTCTTCTCGCGGGCCGTCTTTCGGCGTCTACTGTCTTACAGCCGCAAAGGATTTCACCCCGACGAGGTCGACAATTCGGAGCTGATCGCGAAGTGGAACGCCGTGTTGTTCGGCGAGCAGGGGCAGATCGCCGATCATCTGCACTGATCCTCAGCCGGCCAGGTATCGCGTGAGCATACCCACCAGCTCGTCTTCGAACAGTCCCGGATCGATGGGGCGTGGACCGGCGATGAGACGGTGCACCAATGATTCGATGGTAGCCACCACCATCCTTGCCGCTGTGGCTGTTTCGGCTACCCGAACATCGGGGTGTGCTGTCAACAGCGCCTCGGCGGCCGCGACGACGGCGTCCTCGGATCGGTGCAGCATCGTCAAGAATTCCGGCGGGCGCGGCGCCTCTTCGAAGAGCACCCGGTGCAGCTTCGGGTTGTCGCGATGATTATCGATGGCGGCCCTGACGAAGATGCGCAGCGTGTCCGCTAGCGAATCCGGCAGTCCCGCAGCGAGATGACGCTGAACCGCCGCGAATCCCTCCTGGGTGTGCACCGTCATGAGCTCAACCAGAATCGAGTCCTTGTTGGGGAAGTACTGGTAAAGCGACCCGATCGAAATGCCGGCCCGTTCGGCGATGCGGTTGGTGGTTCCGGCGGCATAGCCGAAATCGGCGAATACATGAGCAGCGGACGCCAGGATCCGTTGCCGCGTTGCTTCGGCGCGGTGCTGTTGCGGCTGCTTGCGCGGTTGTAGCCGGGTGCCGGGCATGATGCTGCAGCCTTCCTCAAAAGCGAGTACCGCTAAAGCGAGTAATTACTCATAATAGTGCTTGAGCTGGAGATATGGAAGGAAAGTGGATGAAGACGGTCTACCTGGACACCGCGCTACCCACCGATGCCGACCGGGTGTGGAGTGCCATGCAATATTCCGGAACGTTTCTGTATCTGTGCCGCGGCCTGTTCGGTATTCCCGCGCTATCGGGTCGCACCGAACCCATGCTGGTGGGCGAGTGTGGTACCGCATGGCTATGGGGGCTGCATCTGATTCCGTTGTACCGCCATACTATTCATGTAATCGAGGTCGACGAGCGAACCCGTACCGTGCGGACCCATGAGGGCGGCGGAATTCTGCGCACCTGGAACCACACCCTGCACGTGGAGCCGCTCGGCCCGGCACGTAGCCGGTACAGCGACTCCATCGATATCGACGCTGGGCTGCTCACCGCGGTGGTGGCCAGGGGAGCGCTGGCGATATTTCGCTATCGGCAGCGGCGCTGGCGCAAGCTGGTCGAGAAGCATCTCCTGCCGGAAGGCCCGGCATACACGAGGCGGTAGAGATGTGTCACAAGAACTCTCGTGGCCATGTTGCAGCAACTGATCCGGCAGCAGGATGAGATGGGGAAGTGTTAGTCGCGCGGGTGTTTTCCCTTGAGGCTGCAATACCCCTCGCCCTTCATTGCGAGCTTACCGTCTACCCACAATTCGCAGCGAAAGTTGGGATTCCACCAGATGTTTCGCACTGAGACGTAGGCGGCATCCCCGTACGGATCCTCCAGGGTGGTTGTTGCTTCCCAGGGATTGTCGGGGCCGATCCAGAAGTTTTCGTAGTGTGTTCCCGCCCAGTTCTCCGTGGGTGTGGCGATTCGGTAATGAATGGTGACTTCGCGGTCGCCGTCCGCGGTCACCACGTAGCGGACTGTGTGATCGACCTGGTCGGCGGATGCCGGGGCAGCGAGCGCGGAGAGAAGTATGCTGACCGCGACCGCCGCTTTGCCCAATATCTTTGTTACCGAACGTGTCACGGCACCTCCTGTGGCTTCATGAACGCGGACTGTCGATTTCAGATGTCGCGCGGTGGGAGTCCGCGTTTGCCCGCGCATTCGCCATGGAGAACCGCGATCGTATCGTCCACGGTCTGTACCTGACTTGCCGCCGGTGCGCCGTCCAGCACCGTGTTCTGGAGGTCGAACATCGCCGCCATCAGGTCTCGGGTCTGTGGACGAATATCCGGACTGCCCCAGACGTTGGGATACCAGAACGTCGCATAGCCGACGGTGTTGAGCTGTGGGATCACCTTCCCGTAGTAGTCGACCAGTCTGTCGACATCGCGGGGTGTGTAATCGCCGCGCATCTTTTCCGATGCGATGGCGATCCCCGGACTGTGGGTTTCGATGAGGTCGCACCACGAGTCATAGGCACTTGCCACCGGTGCGCACACGACCGCGGCTATCACCAGCGCCAGGCCGGCAACTCCCGTCGTCAGACGTTGACATGTGCTCACGGTGACCTCCGGCGCGACCCGCACTCGTACGACTGTAACTTTCGATAACTTCCAGACAATTAATTAACCACACGGAGTTCGTGTATTCGATCTCGGCGGTATTTATTACTGGAACCGGAATAATCTGGGTATCCAGGTTGTCCAATTAATGCTGGTGACTTAGGGTCGGTTCGTGAAAGCCGATTCCCTGTCCGCCTGCCATAAATCGACAGGAACATTCGGGTCGAGTTTCGCAACGCTAGGGCGCACGGCGGTGCTTTCGGTATCGGCGCTGCGGCATCTCATCACCGATGTTGTGCGATTGCGATTGCCCCTGGGTGACGTGATACAGCAGGCCTGGTTTCTGTACACGGTCACGGCGCTTCCGGCCCTGCTGATGGCGATCCCTTTCGGTGTGATCGTCAACCTCCAGATCGGGGGTCTGCTCAACGATGTGGGGGCGCAGTCGATGACGGGGGCCGTGGCAGGCATCGGCATCCTGCGTCAAGGTGCACCGATCTGTGCGGCGTTGCTGATGGGTGGTGCAGCGGCCTCGGCCATCGCATCCGATCTGGCCTCCAGGTCGGTACGCGAGGAAATCGACGCGATGCGCGTGTTGGGTATTGATCCGGTTCAGCGTCTGGTGGTGCCGCGGTTGCTCGCGATGTTCGTCGTCGCGCCGATGATTCTGGCCACGGTCATCCTGGTTGGACTGGGCTCGGCGTACTTGGTGGCGGTCACATTCGGCAATGTGAGTCCCGGCAGTTTCTGGTCGTCTTTCGGGACCTATGCCACCACCACCGATTTGATCTTTGCCTTGGCGAAGGTCTTGGTGAGCGGCCTGCTGGTGGTCGTCATCAGCAGCCTGCGGGGTATGGAGACACGCGGCGGCCCGCGGGAAGTGGCCGAGTCGGTCAATGCTGCGGTGGTACTGAGCATCGTGGCCAGTGTGTTCGCGGTCCTGGTCTTGACACAGGTCCAGAACGTATGGGCCGAGGGACCGTCGGCATGACGGCATCCGTGTCGGGTACCGGCCCCGACGGGACGCCGAGCGCGGAACCTGCCCTGGTGGAGCGGCTCGTGGTGCGCCCGGTCCAGGACTGGCTGACCCATCTGGGACGTTTCGTCATTTTCGTGGGGCAGTCGGTGTGGTACCTACCGGCGACCATGCGGGTGTATGGCAAGCAAACCTTGAGCGTGCTGTACAACCTGGCCTGGGGACGAGGCGTGCTGGTGCGCGGCGGCGTGGTCTCCACCATGCTGCTGCTGGGCTTTGCGATTGGTGCGGTGATGGCGATTGAGACCTATGCCGGGCTGGATTCCGTCGGTTTTGGTGCGCTGACAGGAGCGGTTGGCGGCTTGGCCAGTGTGCGAGAGATGGCCCCGATTGCCGCCGGCGTGGCGTTTGCGGCGCAAGCCGGTTGTCGCATGACTGCCGAAGTCGGCGCCATGCGGTCATCGGAGGAGCTGGACGCACTTGAGGCGTTGGGCATCCGGTCGATCCCGTTTGTGGTGGGCACGCGGCTCGTCGGCGGGATGCTGTGCGTGGTGCCCGCGTTCCTGGTCACGCTACTGCTGAGCTTCATCGTCAGCAGAGTGCTCGTGACGGTCGCCCGGGGGCAGTCCGTGGGCACGTACAACCACTACTTCATTCAGTTCGTCGATCCCCGGGATATTGCTTTCGCCACCGTCAAGGTCCTCATATTTACCGCGGCGGTGACAATTATCCACTGCTATTACGGATTCTTTTCTGACGGCGGCCCATCGGGTATAGGCGTGGCAAGTGGGCGGGCGGTGCGGGCAAGCCTTGTAGTTATCATCCTGCTCGATATGGTCATCACGATTTTGCTGTGGGGACTTGTTCCGTCGTACACATTCCGCGGTTAGAGATTCTCGGAATCACTGTTCATTGTGCGGGCGTGACGTGCACCGTGAATGCTCCGGGCGCTTCCGCGGTCGACATCGAGGCGTCAAGCAACCTGCTGACATCGAGCGTGGCAAAGGCGCTCGCGGTGGCTTGCATCGGCGGTAGCAGCGGGTTGGTGAAGTTGTACATGTTCAGGTTGGTGTCGTCCGAGAATTTGATCAGCCGGTTGATCAGTGGCTTGGTGCCGTTCGCGATGTACTCGGGGTAGTCGCCCGCGTACAACAAGGCAATGATGGTCTCCACCATGATCTGAATCTGCTGGCCCAAATCCAGTGTGGGAGCGGCCATCGTCGGCAGTACGGCCTCGACGGTCCCGGTGTTTTGCAGCAGCGTCTGGGTCTGGCTGAGGATGTTGCGCAGCTGGTCTCTGTTGTTCGCAATGTCATCACGCAACTTGGTGCTGGCCTTGGCGATGAGCGGGACCACCGAGGCATCCGACAACGCGGTGTTCAGCTCTTCGATGATGCTGTTGATGCGTGTCGGTTCGAGGTCTCTCAACAGCCTTGTGGCCGCGACGATCTGCTCGCCGAATGTGCCGGCTACCGTCTTGTCGTCGGCAACGATCTGCTGATTGTCGGCCAAAACCGGACCGGTGTCGCTCTTGGGTTTGATCGACAGGTAGGCCTCACCGAGTACGGAGAGGCTGTCGATCTGGAATGCGCTGTCGAGCGGTATCCGGACTGTGGCCGGATACCAGAACCGCACCGACACGCTGTTCGCGGAGGCTCGCACGCCGGCGACCTCGCCGATGGGAACGCCACGCAGCAGTACACGAGAGCGCGGCAGGAGTCCGTTCGCGTCGCGCACGACAAGGGTTGCCTCTATCCGGTTCCTGGTGGTGCTGAACCAGGTGATTCCCTGCTGCCAGTAGGCGGCCAGCGATCCCACCAGGATGGCGAGCAGCGCCGTGATGGACAGGACGTTGCGTCTCATGGGCCTACTCCCAGCGCCTTTCGTGCGTATTGAGTTTCCGCCGTGGTGCCGTCGGGTTTTGTCACTCCGGTGATGTCGACCCTGGGATCGGCCATGAAGGGGAGTAGTGCCTGATTGGTGAATCCGTTGAGTTGCCATCCGAATTGCACCGGATCGACACCTGAGGCGCCGAATTGCTCCAGTGCGTTGGAGGCGGAGTCCATCACGGGGATCAGCCAGTACCCGTTCTTCACGATGTCGCCCATGCCGGGGATGATGCGGATGATCAGATCCGCGGACTTATCGATGCGCTCCCAGTAGGTGACGCCCTCTTCCGTCAGCACGGTCTGGATGTCTGCCTCATGGTTTCGGGTTATCTCGCCGACCTTGCTCAGGCTGTCCAGGCTGCGGTCGATCTGATCGCCGTTGGCGGCCACGCCTTTGAGATTGGAGGTCAGGATTGAAGCTGCTCTGCGGGACTCTTCCACCGACTTGGGCAGGTTTTCCTTGATGCGTTCCATGGACCCCTGGACCTGCTGAATCGACCCACCCCCGATGAACGAGGACACCGTGGTCAGCATGTCTTCGACAGATGTTGCGGGAACGGTGTGTTCGGCGGTGATCACCGCGCCGTTCGTGAGCAACGCGGGAGTGTCGGTGGTACCGGACGGGCGGGTGAGCCGAATGTAGGGATCTCCCAACACGGTTTCTTGGATGATGGCCGCATTGGCGTTGCCGGGAATCTGCGCGTCGGATTTCAGGCTGATCCTCACATTCGCGACGCCAGTGCCCAGCCCTATGTCGCGCACGGTGCCGACGTCCACACCTTCGAACGTGACCTTGGCTCCGGTGGGGAGATTGAGCGCATTGGTGAACTGGACGGTTGCCGAGAAGTTGTCAGTGGAGGTATCCGGCATCCTGATCCTCGCAGGATTCACCGAGCAGCTGGAAAGTGCCACGACGGCAAGGATTGTCACTGTAGCAATCGGCATTCTCACGGTGGGTTGCCCTCCTTGAGCACCTTGACGAGGACGTCAATGGTGTTGATTTCCTCGGGGACGCCGTAGAAGTACCCGCAGCGGTCCTCCCCGTCGGGCGCGATGCGCGAACACACCATGCCGTTGTCCTGCGGGCCCGCGTTGATCCGGTTGGCCTTGACCGGCTCCGGACGTGCGCGCATCCGGTAGTAGAAACCTCGCACGCCGTCGGCGATGTTGGGCAAGGTTCCCGCATAGGTGGTGAAAACACCGGTGTGCTCGGACAGGAGCCGTACCGTATAGGCGGCGGTATCCATGGACGCCCATAGCTCGCCGCGGTACTCGGTTGCCATGTCGTAGGCCATCCGCGTGAGCGTATTGACCTGTGGGCCAAGGATTCCGTACAAGGTCGGCATGAGAGTGCGAGCGGAGAGCGACATGGCCGAGACGGCGTGTGCAAGCACCGTGTTCATGTCATCGGAGTTCGCGTTGAGTGTGGACAGGGAATCCGAGGCATTTTGGAGCAGGTAGTCCAGGGAGGGCGGCTGGGCGTCCATCGCGCCCACGATGTTGGTGACGCTGTCGCGAATGACGGCCCCATTGCCCTTCAACTGGGTACTCAACGATCCGAGAGCGCGGTTGAGGTTGTCTCCCCGGCCTTCGTCGGTGAGCTGGCTCAGCAGTCCCGTCATCGCCGACGCGCTCTCGGCCATGGTCTTTGCGACCGCCGTTCGTTCCAGGGGAATACACGCTCCGGGTGTGAGACGGCCGGCGGTGGGGTCGCCGTTGATCAGCTCAAGACTACGGTCGGCGAGGATGGAGGGCGCGCGGCTGACCGCGGTGACCAACTCCGGTACGGCGGCGTCGGTATCGATCGAGAAGTTGACCCGCACTGACATGGTGCCGGAAACCACGTCCTGAATCCTTCCGATCCGGACGCCCTTGCGGGTGACCGGATTACCCCGGTACAAACCGGTGGCATCGGAGAGCACGGCGCAGTATCCGGTGGTCTTCGGCGCTCGATCCAGCAGTCCGCAGCTCGACGAGGTGGCGAGTAGCCCTGCCGAGAACACCACGGTGAGTAGTGTTCTGGCGCGGCGCCTGGTCGGGGTCGGGGTCAGCATGAACGCCCCGGCATCGGGACACAAAAATCTGACGCGAGCAGATGATCCTCGATGGGCTGTGGACCCTTGGGGGAAATCATGCTCCGTATGTCATTCACAAAATTGCCCAGGTTCCAGATCATCCGGGGAAAGTCGGTGTTGACGACGTTCAACGCGTTCGTGGTCCGCTGCAGGATGTCAAGCAGCCAGTCGCGGTGTGAGTCATAAAAGTTGGCCACGCCCATCACCGTCTTGACGGCCTTGAGTAGCGGCGGCAATGCCTGCTGCAGTTGAACTTTCACATTGTCGACGATCGTGATGAGAATGGCTGCCTTGTGCAGCACCTCGTTCATGTGTTCCTGGTTCTTGGCGGCGGTGCGGGTGAGTTCCTGGCCGACGTCCAGCATTGTTTGCAGCTGGCTTTTCTGGTGGGTGACGATGTCCGACACCTTTTTCATGGCGTCGACCATGGTTGCGATGCCGTTGGGGCTGGCATCCATCATGGTGGTCAGCCGGTCGAGGCTTGGCCCCAATTGGCTGACGTCGATGTCCTTGACCTTTTCGGTTCCAAAGCCCAGGAGCTCGGGTAGGCGATACGGCGGTCGGGCG
Source organism: Mycobacteroides immunogenum (assembly GCF_001605725.1). Classification (NCBI taxonomy): domain Bacteria; kingdom Bacillati; phylum Actinomycetota; class Actinomycetes; order Mycobacteriales; family Mycobacteriaceae; genus Mycobacteroides; species Mycobacteroides immunogenum. The sequence continues at coordinate 3,629,818 of NZ_CP011530.1, read as the reverse complement.
CGGGAGGCGGGAATCATGTTATTTCCCAATGGCTTGTCTCCGGCCGAGAGCAGGTCAACGTAGTACCCGCCGGCCGCCGTGATCATGCGGACTTCGACCGATGTTTGGTCGCCGAGGTAGATGTCGTTGTCAACAGACACCTGAACAGTGACATTGTCGTTGACCAGTCGCACGGAATCGACCTTGCCCACCGGCCATCCCGCCACCTTCACTTCGTCGCCGGGCTTGATCGCGGCGCCGTCGCTGATGGCGAAGGTGACCGTTCGATGATTGAGCTGCCATACCTGGGTTGCCCCGAGCCCCGCGATGGCCACGCCCAGCAGCAGGCAGACCAGCACGCCGAACACCTTGTGTCGTCGATCCTGGCCGTTGAACAGCCCGCCGATCCGCTTTCTTAGCGTCGGCATAGCGTCACCTGCTGGCCGCTCATGAACACCTTGAGCATGGGCGGCACCGCCATCGTTCCGTTGAGGCAACCGAAATCGCTGCCCGGATCATCCATGATGGGCTTGAGCCCGTTGTAGAAACCGGGGAGACGTTCGAAGAATTCGGGCACGCGGTATAGATTCGCCCGCAGCACATCGAATTTGGCGTTGAAATCGGTCTTCTCGTCTCCGCGGAACAGGGAAGTCATCCGATTGGCGGCGATGGCGAAATTCGGCCCGTACTGCGCGAGCTCGATGAATTTGTCCTGTATGGAGCTCAGGCTTGTCACCATGTTGCTGATGTTCGTCAGGACTTGAAAGAGCTTCTCCGTCTTACCCTGTGCTTTCTGGGCGGTGACGGATAGATTCTGCACCAGGGCCTTGAGAGCTATCTGCTTGTTGGCGGCCTTGTCCGCGATTGCGCTGAGGCTGCTCAGGAGATCGGCTGTGCCGGTGCCGTCCCCGTTGAGGAAGACGGTGAGCTTGTCGGTCAACTCGTTCACGTCAGCCGGCTCGAGTGTACGGAACACCGGCGCCAGTCCCTGGAAGATGGCCGTGATATCGAATGAACCCGTCGTCTGTCCCAAGGGGACCCGGGAGATGGGTTGTGGGTTGGGGATGTTCTCGTCACTGATGTCTATGAATCGGACGCCGGCCAGGTTCTGGAACTTCACCGCGAGGTGGGACGCGGTGGTGATGTTTTGGCTAGTGGCCAGCTCCAGGTCCACCTGGGCAAGATTGGTATCACCCGCACGGGCGATCTTGATGGATGTCACCTTGCCCACCTGGACTCCATACCTGCGGACATCGGAGCCGGGACGCAGGCCGGACACGTCATCGAATGTCGCACTGTATTGCGCGGTTTCACCTGCTATCGGATTGCGGATGCCGTTGACGATGAGCACATAAGCCAGGGCGGAACAGAGCGCGGCGACAAGTAAGCCGATCAGCGACTTTTTCACGGAGCTCATTGGCCCGCCCCCGGCTGATGGGCGTGGGCCCACTGCGGGCCGGTGTCCGGCTGGTCGCCGGGGCCCGCCGGTCCCGCAGGCAGAGCGCCTGGTGGGTACGGCTCACCGGCGGCCGCCGGACCGCCGGTGCCGTCGGGTCCGGTGGACAGCGGGGGGAGCGTGGACTGGAACACCGGTAGGGGTTCGAGCATGACGCGAAGCTTGACCGCCTTGGCGCCCTCGTCATTGGGATCGGCTGCTGAGTAGGCAGTCTGCAGACCGGCCAGCAATCTGTCGATGCGCACTCCGCCACGGGAGAACTCCAGTTGGGTGCTCAGCGAGTCGGCGAAGGATCGCGCGATCTCGGTGGCCGGGCCCGCGGCCACACGTGGGCGCGCCAATGCCACGGCCGCAGGACCCAGCAGACCGTCACCCTGGACCAGCGTCAGCACCGATAACACGTCGGGCCAGCGTTCGATGAGTGCTTCTCGTCCCTTGAGCGTGTACATGTTGTGCTGCGTCGTCAGCATGACCTCGGTCAGACCCGGCAACGGCTGCAGCAGCGTGCCCAACTTGCGCATGGTGCTTCCGGCGTCGACAGTCTGGGTTTGCAGCAGGAGGTTTGTGAAGACAAACCCGGTCTCGATGAGCGGCATCAGTGCGTTGGTGTATTGCACTGTGCGCAAGATGGATTTGACCATCGTGTCGGTGACAACCCCGTTGATGACCGTGGCGGTGTTGCTCAGCAGCTGTGCCATGGTGGCATTGGCCTCGGGGCTTCGTGCGATGCGCTGCCCGTCGGTCACCGGGCTGCCCGAGCCGCGGGGTATGAGATTCACAACCGATTTTCCGAGCATGTTGGCGGGACGGAAGTCGTACCCCAAGGAGTCGTTGAGCCCCTGTGCCACGTCCTTATCGACGCCCAGGGTCAACTCCGAAACGGCATCGTTGCGCCGGATCGACGTGACCGTTCCGATGACAACCCCACGTAACATCACGGGGGAGTGGTCACGAATACCCTGGCCGACAACGGGTGTCGATAGCGTGATCTCGACGGTGCGCCGCGATTTCCATGACGGTATGGCGGCGACAATGACCACCATTGCGATCGTCAGCGCGAGGACGGCGAGGCCGGTGCGTCGCATGACCCGGTTCTGACGGTCCTGGTTACCTGCCAACAGTTCGGACATCTGGCTACTACTTTCCCGCTCTCATGGCCGAGTCGACCCCGCCGACGTCGGTGATAACCCAGTTGTCCTTTGCGTTGATGGTGACGGTGTAGGTAGCGGTTGATTGAACTCCGTTGGGGGCCTGGACGTTCTTGGTCATGACGCTGAGAAAGCTGTTGACCACGTATATCCCGTCTCGCTCGGAACGCACCGCAGAGGTTATCGGCGTTGGCGTGGATACCCACTGCAGGGGGACGACGATTTGTTCCATCGATGCGGCCGCGTCTTTGAGCTTCTTGGTCAGCTCCGGAGAAGTGTTGGTGGTCAACCGCTTCGTCCAGCCGGGAATGTCCTTGAAGTCCATCTCGGCAGCGCCGCGTGAGTAGTCGAGGGCGATTTGTTCGGCCCGTTGCCGGGCACTCGTGGCCTCTCGTGCCGACGTCAGCGCGGCACGCGCCTGCTGTTCGGAGCGTTGGCTGCTGTGCAGGTACCAGGCGAGTGCTCCGATTGTCACGGCAGCCGCGACAAGCAACACCGAGAAGATCAGGGAACGCCGCAAGAGGACCCCGAACACGCGCCGCAGCAGGTCGGCATCACCTTCTGGGGTCTCTTTGGTGTCGTTCACATCGGCAGCTGCGTCTGGCTCGCCGGCGGAAGCATTTGGGTTTTCGGGGCTGTCCTGTTGTGGCGCAGCGGACTTCATTTCGGTGGTCACTGGTCTTGCCCCGTCAGCTTCGTCTCTTGTTGGTACGCGTCGATGATCTCTGTCGAGATGCGGCCGTGGTCAGCCACGGGACGCCCGTTGCGCTGCGCCCATTCGCGAATAGCTTTTCCGCGAAGACGGTCCATCGTGGTGCGGCGGCGCGGACCGGGCTGCTGGCCACGAGGTGTCTGCGGATGCAGCCGGCGAGCATGATCGACCCATATCGACAGTTCGTCGCGCAGACGTTCCGCGTTCCGGGCAGACAAGTCGATGGCGTAAGAAATGCCATCGAGCTCGAACTCAACGGTCTCGTCAGCACGTGCCACGCCGTCGAGATCGTCGATGAGAGTGACGGTTACTCGTTTCGCCATAGTGGGGGCCTCTTCTGTGGGGGCGCCCGGTGACTGCCGACGAAGCAGTCACCGGGCGCTGTGCCAATCCGCGCTAGTGGCGGCTAGGCCAGATCGTCGGAATACTTGCGGGCATAGATCGCGTAGACAACGGCGTCCTCGGCTTCCTCAATTGCCGAGAGCGCAACGTCTATCGCATATGAGGCATCGGACTCGGCGAGGTCGGCCTCTTGGGCGGCGAGTTTGGCGTCGAGCTTGGCCTCCTTGGCGCTGAAGTCACTCTTCACCTTCGAAACATGGTTATTCCAGCTGTCTTTCAGATCGGACCAGGCAGAGCTCGCCTTGTCCTCGGCCGCGTCCACCTTGGCCTCCACCTTTTCGTGGTGAGCCTTGGCCTTGGCCTTGGCGGCATCGACGTCCTGCTGCAGGTCGGCCTTGGCCTTGTCTTGCGCGGCCTCCAGGTGCTCCTGGCCCTGCTTCGCGCGATCGACGAGGCCGGTGAAGCGGTTCTTCAGTGTCATGTTCTTCCTTAGTTGGTAGGTAATTGGTAGGGATTTCGTGAACAGGTGGAAAGCGAGCTAGACCCACACTGGGTCGGAAGAGCCTTGCGGACCCACCACGGGGTAGCCGCCGAGGCCCTCCCAATGACCGGGTGTCTTCGAATAGGTGATGCCGGGTTCGAGGCGAACGTGCCGTCCGAACGCGGAACTCAATTCCAGTCCGTCGGGCAGAATCGGCTGGTGCTCGGGCTTCTTCAGAGACTCCGTGACATAGTCCGGGTTGAACACGCCCAGCTCGGAGTACCACATCGAGAAGCGCGACAACGAAGTACGCACGTGGTAGCTACCCCCGTGTTTCGCCCGAAGTATCAGTGCCGCAAGAACTCCCGCGCTGGTGAGATAACCTGCCAGGTAGTCATTGAGGATCACTGTCGGTGGCAGCAACGGTTTCTCGGGCGAGCCCTCCAGCGTGGTGTAGCCCGTAACGCAGTTGGCGTCCATATCGAAACCGCCCCGATCGATCCACGGCCCTTCCCAGCCGAACCCACGGATTGATGTGTAGATGATTCCGGGCCTGGCTTCGGCGACCGCCTCCGGCGAGAACCCGAAGTTCGCGATCTTGCGCCCGCGATAGTTTTCGACGAAGACGTCGGCATCCTTGATCAAACGGAACGCCTGATCCTTGTACTTCTGTTGGTTCAGGTCGGACCATGTGGACCGCGCACCCAGATGACAGTCCTCGACCAGAGCTTCGTACTCCACGGCGGGGTTGGACAGGTCGAGCACCTGGGCGCCTTGTTCAGCGAGGACGCGCCCGACCACCGGTCCGGCGATGACATGCGTCATGGCGGCGGCCTTGATACCCGACAAGGGCCGGTTCGGATGGGTCAGGGCAGGTAGCTCTGGGTCCGAATCACCGATCTTGACGATCTCGATCATCGGCGTCTGCGCCAGATACTGACCCTGTGGATGTGCGTACCACTCCTCTGGGGTGCGGCACATCGCGCCGATCATGCCCTGGGCGCCGGCGGCGTCCTCTAGATCCTGGGCGTTCCATTGGCCGATCGCCTGACCTACCGACTTCGCATCGAATCCGGACTTCAGCAAGCCCAGCCATTGCAGAAGGGCCTTCGGATAGACCGCGGTCGGCAGATACCAGCGATCGTCCTTGGTGGGGTAGATGCTGAAACCGAACGGATTCGCGGTCGCCGCGGCGGGAAGCATCGCGTACCCGCCGACAGTGGGAGAGAAGTTGTAGGTCGGATTGATGTGTGCCACGGCCCGGCGCAGATCTACCGACAGGTCCTGCTCCGGTCCGCCTCGAAGCCGATACAGGATCTGGGTGGCGACGGCCGGGGCCATCATGCCCATGGCCATGATGGCCCCGAGCCTATGGTTGCTAGGCAGGATGGGATCCTGGCCGGTGAAGGTCACTTCTCCGCCGGTGTCGGCGATATCGAGCTGCAGCTCGCCGAGCAGTTTGGTGAAATCTGCCGAGATATCCGGTGCGGTGGTCAAATCTCGAGGGATGGGGACGGAAGTCATTGCTTTCTACACACTCCTCATGGCTGTCGACTGGTTGTGGTGGAGGATCAAATAATGGGGTGCATTAATCTTGGAAATGGCTTTCGATGAAGTCTCTGACCTGTCCGGTGCGGCGCTTGAGTTGAATGCCATCGATCACCTGTGCGATGCCGATAACAATTAGCCAGATTCCGGATATGAGTGCGAGCGTTGCGATGGAGTCGGCAGGGTAGACGATCAGCACGATGCCGCCGGCGGCGAGCACTACGCCGAGGAGCACAGACCAGCCGCTGCCCGGCTCGCGGCTGGCGAAGCCGGCCACCACCCGGCCGATGCCGGTGATGATCCAGCCCGCACCAATCCAAACGGCCAGAAGGAGAACAGACTCCAGTTGATCACGCAGGCAGATGACACCGAGGACGATTGACAGTGCGCCCGTGATGACACTGACAAACCGCGTCCAGCCCCGTAGATGCGGCGCGAAGGCGAGAACGATTTCGACCAGACCGCTGAGCAGAAGATAGAGTCCAAAAAAGACTCCCAGCACAAGTAATGTTTGCCCAGGCCAGGCCAAGATGATGGCGCCAGCAGCAATCGCGGCAACTCCGAGCCCCAGAACGTAGAGCCATGCGTTCTTTGCGAAGCGCTTGAGCGGCGAATCGTCTATATCGGTGGCGGTACCGGTCATTGTATTAACCCCTTCTCATATGTCCAGAACTCAAGTACCCCGGAATTGGGGAATCTCAATGCCCATTTTTATGGCGTCAGGCGATAGTGACTGCCGCGATGGAACGGTGGCTATTTGGTGAACAACAGGTATAGAGAGTGTGTTCTCTTAGCCCTCCCTGTCTGGGTTTCATTGATTAAACAACTTCGCACAGCTAATCAGCTCGGGTGCTGAAACTATCACGCGCACTTGAGACTTTCTCCGGCCCGATATTTCTAATTCAGCAACACTGTATTTCGAAAACTGAAAGAATCGGCCGGGGGAGAATGATGCGCACCGCGGCTAACCTTCCCATATCATTATCTGGTGAACCATGGTCGCCCAGATATCTACGACCTGCGGTGCTTTGTCGCCGTCGCGGAGAGATTGAGCTTCACTCAGGCTGCCAAGGCGCTCTGTGTTTCCCTCCCTCCGCTGAGCCGGAGAATTCGGGATATGGAGCACGCCTTGCAAGTGAGATTGTTTATTCGCGATACTCGCCGCGTCGAGCTGACCAGAGATGGCGCGCGTCTGGTTCCGGTGGCCCGTCATATTCTCTCGCTCTTCGATGAACTCCCCAGGATCGCGGCAGAGCGTCCGATGAGGAATCTCGCACGGTCTGTCCTCTATGGGGTCCCACCGTTGCTTCATCCGGACCTGCGTAAGAAGCTGATCGATCTGGAAGTCCGTGCTTCGGGTACGGTTCTCGCTTCTGTGCCCTTGTTGAGCAGTGAGATTCTTGCCGGGGTTCGGCGCGGCGAGCTGGCCTTTGGGCTGATCAGGCCACCCGTTGGGGCGGCAGGCCTGCTTAGCGAGGTGATCTATCAGGAAGAAATGGGTGCGGTGCTGTGCAGGTCTGCGTACGGCCTTGACCGCCCCGTTTCGGTGAGCGAGCTTCGCCGGATGTTCTACATACGGCCTGAAGGTGATTTGGGTGCGGAGTTCGGGCGGCAGAGCGAGTTGAAGCTGGATGCCGCCGGAGCTCTCGGAGCTGAGCCGCCGGGCGCTGAATTGGCGGCAGATAGAATAAATCGCGGCGACGCATTTACGATTGTGCCGCTGGCTGCGTTCAATAGTATCGACGCGTACGGTCCGGTCAACAAAGTATGCCGACCAATAAGTGATATGGATTCGACGCTAGTTACCAGTTTAGTCTGGCGCAACGATCTGCCGGAAACAGATCCGGAGTTATATGATCTGATTTACGCAGCGCGCTCTATATTTGCACCTGTATCGGCTTAATTTAGATTAATTTAGCAAATCAATTATGAATTAATTGCAGCGTCAAGCGATGAGGTGGTCACCGGCGGTCTGGGTGCTTTAGGTTTGGTGCTGGGGCTGTTCTTGACGCGGGCGCCGGTTCAGCTGGCGGCCGCGATGCACCTCGCGCTCGGACAGGGGGACCATATAGTCACACTGTGGAGTCCAGCACAGTCAGACTGTCGAGTCAAGCTGATTTGGTTAAATCTGTTACCAAATTTGATCCGAAGAAGCATGGACGGCGGCATACCGCAGATGAACTGCTGGATGGGGCGCTGGCCACGGTCGCGAGGGTGGGTTTCCGGGCGGTGACGATGAGCCAGATCGCCCAGGGGTCGGGCACTACCAAGCAGACGCTTTATGCCCATTTTGGGACCAAGGACGCACTGTTGGCTCAACTCTTCGATCGTGAATACGCGCGGGTCTGGGCGGCAGTGGAATCCGCAGTGGACAGCACACCCTACGACCCGGATGACGCTACCGCGTTCATTCGTAAACGCATCGGGCCCATCTATGCCTATGTTGCGGAACATCCGTACATACTGCGATTGCTGTTGGACCCGAACAGGCCTAACAGTCAGCGGGGCGGACAGTCGATCGTCAATGAGACGATTCGCATCGGCCTCCTTGAGATGGCCTCGCAGCTGCCGGTGCTCGATGAGGTCGCTGGAATTGTCGCGATGACGAGTGTGTCCATGGTGGCCGCGGCCGTATCGGCCAACATGAAGGCGGTGCTGGATACCGGGGCAGACTCGGCCATGGCGGCCGAGCTGACGTCGGTGTTCGTGGGGGCGGGCGTCAGTGCCGCGCACGCGCTGATCTGCAGCTGGGGAATGGGCGGTAGCTAGGTCGACTTCGGCCTGGCGCCAGCGCGCCCGCGTGCCGCCGAACTGGTCTGATCCTGCTGCAGGATCGCTGAATCAACGAGGCTGCTGATGATCTCGTCGGTGCTGAAATCGCTGAGCCAGAGAGTGGGTGTGTCGCTGCGATGCAACATGGCGACGCCATGCAGCGCCACCGAGAATGCCGCGGCGATCTTGCCTGATGCCGCGCCCTGCGGTCCCTGCTCGGCACGGCATGCGAGCAGGGCGCGAGTCACGATTTCAAGCGCTTGCCTGGCGGCCGCCGGGATCCCAGCGGACTGAGTCATCAGGGCGTACCGCATCGGATATCGCTGTGCGAAGGACACATACGCCTGGCATCCCAGCACGAGGCGATTGCGGGGAGTGTCGCCCGTGCTGCTGTGCGCGGTGATCTCATCACACACCTGTGCCCAGCTCGACTCGGCGACCGCGTCGAGAACATCGTCGCGGTCATCGAAATGCGAGTAGACAGAGGGCGCGGCGATCCCGGCGGCGCGGGCAATGCTGCGCAGCGAGACCTCGCCCTCTGTCTGCGCGTCGTCGATGACCCGAGTGGCGGCGGACAAGATCTCGTTACGCAAGAGCGCACCCTGACCTCGCGAATTGCGCTGGCGGGCTTGCTGAACCATATCCATATGTTAACACCCGTAAAGTTATCTTTCTTCGTTCGTGTGGGCCCGACGGTGTTCGCGCATGGCGGTTTTCGCTCCTGTTTCTCGTCGAGACGCAACGTGACCTACTCCACTTTACAGTTGTAAGCTTATGCCCGTAAGGTCAACCCTCATGGTGTCGGCTGAAGATCGAAAAGCGCATGGACGCAGTGTGATTTGCGCAGAGCCCCGCTGCGGGAGCGTGCTGTGACGAGGCTATTGAGCGCACTGCGGCGAATGTGGATTGTGCTGGTGATCGTCGCGGTAGCTGGGGTCGGCGGGCTGGTAATCCACCGCTTCCACGGCAAGTTCGGGTCCGGCCTACGCGTGAATGGCGAGGTTCGCGGAGAGAACATCGTGTCGACTGTCCCCAAGTACGTGACCTACGAGATTTATGGCCCGGCCGATGCTTCGGGGCTGATCAGCTATATCGATGAGCGTGCCGAGTCTCGGGAGGCGCGTTTCACGGCATTGCCGTGGACGCGCACGCTCACCACCACCGTTCCCAGTGTTTTCGCGAACATCATTGCGCAGGGCGATGGTTCGGCACTGGGATGCCGCATTACCGTCAACGGTGAGCTGCGTGACGAACAAATGGCTGGTGGTTACGGTGCGTCGACATCATGCCTGGTCAAAGCGGCATGAGCGGCACCCATGGGCACCTGCGGAGGCCACGCTATGCGCGGTGGGTGCGCATACTGTCCGTGCCGGTCATCCTGTTCTGGTTGGCGGCAGCGGCAGCCACAAACCTGCTGGTGCCGAAGTTGGAGATTGTCGGCAAGAACAACGCCGTGTCACTGTCGCCGCAAGACGCGCCGTCGGTGATCGCGATGAAACACATCGGCGAGAAGTTCGGCGAATTCAGCTCTGACAGCGTGTTGATGGTCGTGCTGGAGGGCGATGGTCCGCTCGGCGACATGGCTCACCGTTACTACGGCGAACTGGTGCAGCGACTCGAGCGTGACACCGAGCATGTCGAACACGTGCAGGACTTCTGGGGTGACCGGATCACCTCTGCGGGTTCTCAGAGCGAGGACGGCAAGGCGGCTTACGTGCAGGTGCACCTGGCGGGAAACCAGGGCTCTACCCGGGGGGTGGAATCTGTTGACGCCGTGCGTCACATCGTTGAGGAATCGAATCCACCCGCCGGTATCAGGGCCCATGTGACCGGTCAGGCGGCGTTGGTCGCCGATACCAACGAGGCCGGGGACAAGAGCATGACCAAGATGACGCTGGTGACCCTGGTGGTGATCGCGATCATGCTCTTGGTGGTCTATCGGTCCGTTGTCTCTACCGTCATCGCATTGGTTGTGGTTCTTACCGAGATGAGTCTGGCGCGCGGGCTCATCGCGGTACTCGGGTCGGTGCATGCCTTCGGACTGTCCACCTTCGTCGTCAGCATCCTTACCGCGCTGGCCATCGCCGCCGGTACGGATTACTGGATTTTCCTGGTGGGCCGCTATCACGAGGCGCGCAATGGGGGGGAGGACCGAGAGACCGCCTACTACACAACACTATCCAGTGTCACCCACGTCATCCTCGGCTCTGGGTTGACGATTGCCGGTGCGATGATGTGTTTGCATTTCACCCGGCTGAACTACTTCAACACGCTGGCCATTCCCTGCACGCTGGGGATGGTGGCCATTCTTGCCATGGCGCTGTCCTTCGCGCCGGCGGTGCTTGTCGTCAGCAGCAGGTTTGGGCTCTTGGACCCCAAGCGGGAAAACAAGACTCGGGGTTGGCGCAAGCTCGGGGCGGCCATCGTCCGGTGGCCGTTACCCATTCTGGCCTCTGCCACGGCAGTGGCACTTGTGGGTGTGCTCGCCCTGCCGGGCTATCGGACCAACTACGACAACCGTCACTATCTACCGGCCGATGTCCCCGCCAATGTGGGTTACGCGGCGGCCGAAGAACATTTCACCTCGGCCAGAATGAATCCCGACATGCTCATGGTCGAATCCGATCACGACTTGCGAAACCCTCGAGACATGCTGGTACTCGACAGAATCGCCAAGAACGTCTTCCGGGTCCCGGGAATTGCCCGGGTGCAGAGCATCACCCGGCCGCTCGGGCCGCCGATGGAGCACGGGTCGGTGCCATTTCAGATGAGCGTGCAAGGCGTATCCATGCGGGAAAACTTGCAATTCATGCGGGCACGACTCGATGACACCCTGAAGATGGCCGACCACCTGACGTCCATTATCGCGATCATGGAGCGGCTCCATGATCTGACGGTTCAATTGTCCGATACCACCCGCGGTGCGGCGGGTGCCACGCGTGACATGCAAACCACCATGTCCGAACTTCGGGACCAGATCGCGGACTTCGATGACTTCTTCAGGCCATTGCGTAACTACTTCTATTGGGAAAAGCACTGTTTCGACATCCCGGCGTGCTGGTCCATGCGATCGATATTCGGTGCGCTTGATGGATTCGACAAGTTGTCGGACAACACCCGGGCGCTGGCCGACCAGATGGACAAGCTCGGGGTGTTGACGCCGCAGATCGCCGCGCAGATACCGCCGATGATCGCCATCTCTACCGAGGTGCGGGACCTGATCCTGACGCTGCACAGCACCTTCGGCGAGATGCTGACCCAGATAACGCAATTGACTGACACATCCGCTGTCATGGGACAGACATTCGACGACGCCAAGAACGATGACATGTTCTATCTGCCCCCGGAGGCATTCAACAGTCCGGACTTTCAGCGTGGCATGCAGCTGATGCTTTCGCCGGATGGGAAGGCCGCGCGCATCATCATCACCCACGACGTGGATCCAGCTACGCTGGAAGGTATTTCACATGTGAGCGCAGAGCTGGAAGCCGCCAAGGAAGCAGTGAAGGGAACTCCGCTGGCCAGTGCGAAGTTCTATTTGGGTGGCACCGCGGCCACCTACAAGGACATACAAGAAGGGGCGCATTACGACCTGTTCATTGCGGCGCTCGCCGCGATCATCTTGATCTTCATCGTGATGTTGTTGATCACCCGGGCTTTTGTTGCTTCTCTGGTGATCGTGGGCACCGTGGTGCTGTCGTTGGCCGCCTCATTCGGTCTCTCTGTCCTTATCTGGCAATACATCTTGGGCATCGAGCTGCAGTGGCTGGTGATCGCGATGTCTGTGATCGTGCTACTGGCAGTGGGATCCGACTACAACTTGCTGGTGGTTTCCCGGATGAAGGAGGAGATCGGCGGCGGGTTGAAGACCGGACTCATCCGTGCCATGGGCGCCACCGGCGGCGTGGTGACCGCGGCGGGAATGGTCTTCGCGTTCACGATGATCTCGATGATCGCCAGCGACCTGCGCTCTGTCGGGCAGATCGGCACCACCATCGGCCTCGGACTGCTGTTCGATACCTTTGTAGTCCGCTCGCTGATCACACCGTCCGTCGCGGCGCTGCTCGGCCGGTGGTTCTGGTGGCCGCTGAAGGTCAGGAGCAGGCCCGCTCCTCACGATCCTGTTACCGCGCCCATGCCCGCGCTCGTAGGTCAATGACTCGAAAGGAATGATCATGACCGAAATCACCACTCTCGAAAGTCCTTTCGCCACGTTGACGGCCCTACATGACGATGGGTCGGGCAACCATGTCGCCGTCATCGATCCCATCTGGACCATCGGGCCGAAGGTCCACGGCGGCTGCATGATGGCGGTATGTGCGGCCGCGGCGCGGCGCACCATGGTGAACATGGGAGCATCGGTGGCACTGCAACCCGTCGCGGTAAGCGCCAACTATCTGCGCGCTCCCGACCCTGGGGAGGTGCGACTCATCACGGCGGTGCGCAAGACGGGTACCCAGGTATGCCAGGTGGATGTGCAGCTGGAGCAGGAGGGCCGGGTCGCGGTATCGGCGGCGGTCACCCTCGGCGTGCTCGATGCCGCAGATCCGATCCATCAAGAACCCCACGCCCTGGCTGGCATGCCGGTAGAGCCTGTCGCGGAAGCGATTCGGGTGACCGCCGATCATCCGATGGGACAGGTGGTGCACGTGGCCCAGGGCTGCGATCTGCGGGTAGACCCCGATACGGCGCTGTTCCTGAAGGGGCAGACGGGTGCCCCGGTCAACCGGATGTGGTTGCGTCCCTTTGAAACAGACGAGTCCGATCCGGACACCTCGCTGCTTTTCGCGCTGATGGCCGGTGATATCAGCGCGCCGGTGACGATGAACCGCGGAATGTTCGGCTGGGCTCCGACCGTACAGCTCACCACGTACGTGCGGCGGCGGCCCGCGCCAGGATGGTTGCGGGTCATGGCACACGCGACAGTCCTGGGTCCCACCTGGTTCGAAGAAGACCACCTCATCGTGGACTCTGGGGGTCACGTGGTGGTGCAGAGCCGTCAACTGGCGATGATCCCACGACCTGCCTAGAACGCGTTGGTGATGAGCAGGCATGCCGTGGTGCCCACGACGATGCTCAGCACCGCATTGCGCCTCCACAGATGGACGCCAACGGTCACCGCCGCGCCGATGACCGGTCCGGCGCCGTGCGCCGGACCGGTAAAGTTGATTGTCGAGAGGCAATACACCGTGAGGATTGCGGTGGCGCCGACCGGCATCCAGCGACCTAGATTGACGGCCAGCTCGTTGTTCTTGATCGCGTGTCGCGCGGCGAACGGTAGCGCGCGCAATGCGAACGTGATTACCACCGCAGAGGCCAAAGCCGCCGTGATGTAGCCGAATTCAGGCATGCGAGGTCTGCCCCTGGCGGGCGCGGGTCAGGTAGTGCCGCGCGATGAGGGCAATGCTGTAGGCGCACATCGCCACGAGCACCAACGCGCCGGGTACGAGCGCCAGCGCCACCAGGGCGGACGAGACGGCAAGCGCCGCGCCCCGGAAGTCGGGGCGGGAACGGTACGTGTCGATGGTGAGTACCAAGAACATCGCGATGAGCACGAAATCAAGTCCTTTGAGCCCGCTCAGGAATGAGGCTCCGGCAAGGGCGCCAACCGTTGCGCCCGCCACCCAGGAAAGGTGCAGGCCGCACTGCGTCCACAGGATCCGGCGCGTGTTCAAGTCTTCGGGGTCCACGGCGGTGATCAAGGCATACGCCTCGTCGCAGAGAGCGAACATGCTGTACGCCTTGCCGGGTCGGCTGCGGACGCGATCAAGAGGAAACGACAGTCCGTAGAACAGATGACGCGAGTTGACGAGGAATGTGGTCACGGCGATCGCGGGAACTGAGGCGCCGGCGGACAGCATGCCGATCAAGATGAATTCCACCGATCCCGCGAACAGGATGCCGGAGATGATCGGCGCCAGCCACCAGGGGAGGCCGTGGGAGGTGACGACCACACCCAAGCCGATGCCAAGGGCAAATATTCCTGCCCACACCATGCCCGCGTGAAAGGCCGCTTTGGCCAGTTCATCTCGGTGCCGGGGCGTCGGCGACAGTACCTCCTGGATCATGCGGCAATCATAGAATGGAAGGTGCGCACTATGCTTGTTGATATTGCCGAACATTGTGACAGTAGGGCAATATAGATGCATGGATAAGCTAGATCGCGCAATAATTGATCAGCTTCAGGGGCATGGGCGGCTCACGAATCAGGAGCTGGCGGACAGGGTGGGCCTTACTCCGGCCCCCTGCCTGCGACGGGTGCGGCGGCTGGAAGCCGAGGGAATCATTACCGGCTATACCGCTCTGGTGAATCCGGCGGCTCTTGGCCGCGACTTCGAGGTGATCATCTATGCCGATCTCGTGGCCAAAGACCTTGCCACGGTGGCGTCTTTCGAGGAGCGCGTGGTCGCCATGGAAGAGGTGGCCGAGCTCAGGCGCATGTTCGGCATACCGGACTACTTCATCCGGGTGCAGACGGCCGATCTCGCCGCCTATGAGCAGTGGTTGAGTATCAAGCTCATGGGCGACCCGGCCATCGCTCGTGTCGACTCGCGGCTCACCATGAAGCTGCTCAAGTCGCGCCGCTGAACCACCGCTTCTTGCTACCGCACGAGGCCGTGCGCGCGTAGATCGCCGATGTACTTGGCGATCAACGCGCGATCAATCTGCGGAATATCGGCACTTTCGCCGCCGATTTTGTTTTCCTGCACGGCTTTCCGGAATACATGGTTAGGCGTGGCGGCGGCGCGGCGCGGATCGCCGGGCACGCGGTACGCATCCAGAAGAGGCAGCACCGAGGCGCGCCGGAGCTCGTCGGGCAGGCCGCGCAGTGCGATCTCGAATCGTGACAGCCACTCGTCGTAGCTGTCGATGATGTCGATGGAGTGCCCGTCTTCGATGAGCCAGTCGACGAAGGTGTCCACCGAAATGCCGTCATCGTGCGGGTTCATGACGTCATACGAGCGGAATCCCTCGGTAGCCGAAAGGCCGAGGCTGGTAATGGCCTCGGTAACGAAATCTACTGGTAGCCCTTCGTAGTGGGCGCGCGGACGGATACCGTCGTCTTCGCCCCGGTAGAAGCTTCGCGGCGCGATACCGGTGAGGACCAGGCTCAGCAGCATGCGGGTGAACGCGTCGGTGACATTGAGCTGTCCGGTGTACCGGCGGTGCGTCAGGATCATGTCGGACCGAAACACGCTGACCGGCAGGCCACTCAGGTCGTGCGCCTCTCGCAGCAGCACCTCGCCGGCCCACTTGCTGTTGGCGTACCCGTTGGCGTAACCCGGACCGATGTGCCGGGTGGGGCTCACCGTGCGGATATCGCCGTCCTCGTCGAAGTCGGGGACGGTCATGGCCACGGCCATCGTGGACAGGTAGGTCACCGGCTTCATCCGGGTGGTCAAGGCCAAACGGACAACCTCGGCTGTGCCAACGACATTGGGGCCGAAAAGCTGGTTGTACGGCAGTACGTGGTTCACCAGTGCGGCCGGATGGACTATCTTGTCGACGTCACGGGCGAGCTGTGCCCAGACCGTGTCGGCCAACCCGAAACGGGGCTGGGCGATATCGGCGGCGATCACCCGCAGATGCCGTCGAGCGAGCGTGCGGAACTCATCGAGTAGTGCGCGGTCGGTTTCGCCGTATGCGGCCTCAAGACGAGCCAGTGCCTCATCGTCGTCGGCGCCGCGGACCAGGCAGATCAGCTGTCGATCCGTCTGCGCCATGCGTTGCAGCCATTCCAGGCAGAGGAATCTGCCGAGGTATCCGTTGGCGCCGGTGAGTAGCACGGTGTTGACGGCACCTGAAGGTGCATCCAGTTGCGTTGCGTTACGGAGCGTTTCGGCGTCGAGGAACTTGTCGAGTGCCAGCTCGTCCGCACGGATCACACCGATGTTTGGCCCGTGCACACTGGCCGCGGTGGCGGGGGCAGCTCGTTCGCTCTGCTCTATGTAGGCGGCCAGCTTGCGCAGATCGGCGGCGGGACCGGTGATCACGCCGACCGGAACTTCGACGTCGAAGAGGTCCCGCAGTAGATTGGAAAACGTCAGCGCGGACAGCGAATCTCCGCCGAGATCGAGGAAGTGATGGTCCGGGCGGACCGCGTCCGCCGACATGCCCAGCAGTGCCTGCGCGGCCTCGGTCACGGTATCGATGACGGGACGCTGCCGCGCCGTGTCGCGCAGTTGTCGGAGTTCTTGGACACGGGCCTCGGCGAGGTCGATGTACAGCTGTTCGAGCCGTTGCCCGTAGTGCTCAATCATCTTGGGCCGTATGGGCTTACCAACCGCAGCGAGCATCCCGCTCTCGATGGTGAACGGCGCCGCCTCGATGATGAAGTCGGCGGGTAGCTCATAGGAATGCAGGTGATTGGCGCGTGCCGTCCGCTGTAGCGACTCCCGGATCGAGTTCTTCAACTCGACGGGATCGGGGTGCACTCGCAGGGCCTCTTCGGTGGGCACCACGACAGCGAGTAGATACGCACGTTCGCTGTTGCCGTACACGAAGATCTGGCGCACCAACGGCGCACCCACATATACCGTCTCCAGGTTGGCCACGGCGACGAACTCGCCCTGAGCGAGCTTGATGACGTTGTTGCGCCTGTCCAGGTACACCAGCTGATCTGGCGCGATTTCCGCCATCACGTCGCCGGTGCGGTAGTAGCCGTCGGAGTCGAACACCTCGGCGGTCACGTCGGGACGTTTGTAGTACCCAGGCGTCGCGGTGGCACTCTTGACCAGCAATTCGCCACGCGGATGGGGTTTATCGGTGGTGTAGTACCCGAGCTCGGGAACGTCGACAAGCTTGTAGTCGAGCACCGGCGGGCGGGAGATTTTGCCATCGCGGAACACGCCGCCGACCTCGGTCAGGCCGTAGAGATCAAGGAGGTGGAAGTCCAGCGAGGACTCCAGGAATGTTTTCATCTCGGGCGACAGCGGCGCTGTGGCGAGCATGCCCGCTACCACGCGCCCACCCAGCACATCTTCGCGCAGTTCGGTTTTGGCCAATCGGTCGGCGGTGTCGGCGTCGGCTCCTTCGGCCATCAGCGCGTCCATCCGCGTCTGATGGTGCTGGAAAAGCATGTCGACCACGCGGGGGACCACGCCCATGTGGGTGGGGCGCGCCAACTGCCAATCCTCGAAAAGCGTGGACAGATCGCTCTCCGGAACGAAGTAACAGGTGCCGCCGGGAATGAAGGCTGTCAGCAGGCCCACCCGGCCTGCCAGATGGTTCAGCGGCAGGAAGTTCACATTGATGATCGGGGTATCCCGGTTGGGCGCGGCGCCCGAGGACCAGAAGCGAGTCACCGTCCACTCGGTGAACATTGCGCCCTTGGGCGCGCCGGTGCTGCCGGAGGTGTACATGATCAGGGCAGTGCGCTGGTCGTCTCCGTCGGTGTACAGCACCGGTTCGGGTAGATCTCGTCCGGTGGCGATCACGTCTGCGAGCGGCTCGACGACCACTTCCATACCCGCCGACTTCAGGCGTTCGGTTGCCGTGGTGAGCTTTTCGCGATGATCATCGGTCTCGGCGCGGTAATCGAAGACCACCAACCGGCGCAGTTCGGTAAGCCCGATAGCAGCTTCGACCGCGAGATCCAGACAGTTGGCGCTCGCCGCGATCAGCCGGGGATTGGTCTCCTCCAGCATCATGCGCAGTTGGGCCGCAGATGTGTTGTGCTGCAGTGGAATCGATACCGACCCGTTCATCAGGGCGGCTAGATCGAGAGTGACGTACTCGGGGCTGGAGAAGCCGATGGTGGCGACGAAGTCGCCCGCGCCGATGGGTACGGTGCCATGCTGCCATTCGGCCAGCAGAGCAGAGATGTTGGCGAGGAGCTGCCCGTAGGTGATGGTTTCGAACGCGGGGAGCAGCCGGTCGACGGTGCGGCCAGTTTCGGCATCGATGACCGATTCGCGGGACCGGAAACCCATCACCGGCCGGTCCGCGTAGCCGCTGAGCAGGGCGTGGAGAACCTGAGACAGGCGCAGGCCGGGCACCAGCAGTGAGTCCATCACCTCCGGATCGGGCATGGCGGCCCGGAACTGGGGATCGGACTCGAACAGTTTGGCAACGCGAGCCGCCGCACCAGCCGTCATCTGCGGCTCACTTTCTGTTGCTCGGGGATAGCTGGTTTACCGGTCCGGCAGGGGGCGCTCGACGATAACGCTGCGGCCCAGGGGTTCTCGTTCGCGCCGTTTGGCCGCCAGGTACACCTGTGCGGTTTCATCGGCGACGGTGGCCCAGTCGAAGTCCGCGGTGAGCCGGGCGCGCGCCGCCACAGCGCGCTCGGCGGCGGCGGCGGGATCGTCGAGTGTGCGACTGACCGCGTCGGCGATACCCGCCACATCGCGTGGCGTAAAGGACAATCCGGTCTCCCCGTCGATGACGGCTTCGCCAAGGCCACCAACGGTTGAGGTCACCAGGGGAGTGCCCGCGGCGGCGGCTTCCAGCGCCACAATCCCGAATGGCTCGTAGTGGCTGGGCAGCAGGATGGCATCGGCGTGATGCAACCAGTGCAGCAGTCCTTCATGGTCCAGATTGCCCAGGAACTGCACAGATTTGACGACCTTGTACTTGCGTGCCTGTTCCAGCAGCCAATCTTGTTGGGTGCCGTCGCCGGCCACCGCGAGCACGGTTCCGGGGTGCGCGCGGCGGATCTTGGGCAGTGCCGCGATGGCGTCGTGGATGCCCTTCTCATACTCGAGGCGCCCCACGAAGAGCAGCACCGGGGGAGTACCGTCCGCGGGCAGCCGGGGAGCGAAGACCCAACGGGTGACGTCGATTCCGTTACGGATCACGTGAACCTGCGGCAGCTCGGGTCCGAACAGCTCGGTCACTTCGTCGAGCATCGAGGCCGAGCAGGTGATCAGGGAATCGGATTCGCGGGCCAGCCACCACTCCACCGAATGAACCTGCCTGCTGATGCGGCCGGACACCCATCCGCTGTGACGGCCGGCCTCGGTGGCGTGCAGCGTGGATACCAGCGGCACATCGAAATGCTCGGCCAGCGCGATCGCCGGATGGGCCACCAACCAGTCGTGGGCATGCACCACGTCAGGGCGCCAGTCGCCGGACCCCTTGAGACCCAAGGCCAATCCTGCCCGGACCATGGCGTGCCCCATCGCGAGCGTCCAGGCCATCATGTCGGTGCCGAAGTCGAAGTCATGAGGATCTTCGGCGGCGGCAACCACCCGGACACCCTCGGAGATCTCGTCGGATGTCGGATGACTCGCCGGGTCGGTTCCCGACGGGCGCCGGGTAAGCACCACCACATCGTGCCCGGCGGCAGCCAGCTCGGTGGACAGGTGATGCACGTGCCGGCCCAGCCCGCCGATGACCACGGGCGGGTACTCCCAGGAGACCATCAAGATTCTCATCGGGGCAGCCTCCGGGCATCAAGCGCGCCGAACAATCCGTCGGCGCGATTCCAACCGTCCGCCAACCGAGTTGCCGCGTCGTGGCGTCCGCTGGCCAGGGCTGCGGCAATCTCTCGGGTGGCGTGCGCGTGTAGGTGCGCGCGGTAGCGCGCGTAGTCGGCCGCAGAATCCTTGCTGACCATGAAGGGCCAGTCGCTGGACACCGTGAGCAGCGCTTCACGCAGGATCTGATCGGCCACTCGATTGCGGGTGTGCGGCGCGGGTTGTTCGCCCAGGGCCTTGTCGACCGCGGTGAGCGCGGTATCGACCACCTCGGTGTTCAACTGGACCAAGTCGGCGACCTTTTCGCCGTTCCACACATGCCAGTCCTTGCCGGATCCCCATGAGCTGGCGGGTAAGTCGAATGGCGCACCCACGTATCCCTGCTCGCGGGCCTGTTCCAGCGTGCCCACCTCGATACCGGCCTCGGGCAGCGCGCGCAGTACCCGTTCTAGCCAGGTAGGCCCTTCGTACCACCAGTGTCCGTAGAGCTCGGTATCGAAGGCGGCGATGACATGTGCGGGCCGCCCGATGCGGCCGGATTCGTCGACAAGCCGCTGGCGGACGGTGTCCACAAAATCGCGGACATGGACGTCGATCGCGGCGTTCGCGCGCTCTGGGTCGTACGGCGCCTTGGCTTCCGAGGGCACATTGCGCCCGGTGACACGGGCCGGCTTGAGGCCGGTGTCATGGTCATAGGTGTGGAAGTCGCGGTACGCGGCATGGCCCGGGTATCCCGACTTCGGGGACCACACGCGGTAACTCACCGTCAGGTCGCGGCCAAACGCAACCACGTCAGAGTCGCCCACCGGGCGGCCCAGGGATGTATCTCCTTGCAGGGATGGGCCATCCACCATGAAGTGTCTGACGCCCGCCGCCGCGTAGCCTTCCTCCATGCCCGGGGCGTAGGCGCATTCCGGTGCCCAGATACCGGTGGGCGCGTGTCCGAAACGCTGTGCGGCATCGGCCAATCCCTCACGCAGCGCGAACTCGCGTAGGCGAGGGTGCAGCAGCGGCTGGAATGGATGCGCCAGTGGGCCACCCAGCAGCTCGATGGCTCTGGCGTCGATGAGACTGCGCAGCGGGCCGCTGCCGCCGTGACGCCAGTACAGATCGAACTCGTTGAGGGCGTCTGTGGCGGTCTGATGCTCGCGAACACCAAACGCCCGCAACATTTCCGGGCTTGAAGCGGTGCCCGGCTCCGCGTCGGTTTTGCGGATGGTCGAGGCCTCGAACGCGCGCAGCTGCCAGTTGGCCAGCCAGCTGTGTAGCCCGGTCAGGCAGTGCGGATCGTCCAGCTGAGCTGCCACCACCGGAGTGATGCCCAGCGTGATCAGGTTCTCCCGGCCCTCGGCCGCCAGGGTGCGCAGCACCTTGAACAGCGGCAAGTACGCCGCCGACCAAGACTGATACAGCCATTCCTCGCCGACCGGCCAGCGCCCGTGGTTGGCAAGCCACGGCAGGTGCGTATGCAGCACCATGGTGAAAAGGCCCGGAACGGGCTTCTTGGATGGCGTCACGGAATCACCGCAATGGCAACCAGATCCAAACTCTTATCGATATCGCGTGCGGCGGCGTCGACGATCTCGAAATCCCCGGTGGTCAGACCCGTGATGTCGGCCAGCAGGTCCTGCGGCCATGGCGCGCCCGCGACGGCGCGCTCGATTTGTGCGTCGATGATCGAACCGCCGTATTTGGCGTCCAGTTCGCGCAACCGCGGGCCGTGAAAAACTCCGTTCATCGACTCCAATGAGAACCCGTTCTCCTCAAGGAGTTCGGTGAGTTCGGCGCCGTTGAGCTCGCGCGTGTGGAAAGGGTTCAGCGGGGTGTCGCGGCCGGGGGAGAAGGTGATGCGATTCGGCGTGCTGATCAGAAGCGATCCGCCGGGCCGCAGGACGCGGGCGCATTCGCGGATGAACTGCCCCTGATCCCATAGGTGCTCGATCACCTGGAAGTTCACCACCACGTCCACCGAACCGTCGGCGAGTGGCAGATCCGCCAGGTTTCCGGCCCGCATGTCCACCCGCGGGTAGCGGGCCTTGACGTGCGCGATCGCCGACTCGTCGTAGTCGAGCCCGATGACGTGCTCGGCCACTTGCGCCAACATGTCGGCGCCGTAGCCCTCACCGCTACCGGCTTCCAGCACCTTGCCGCCCGCACAGCGTCCGCGCAGGCGCTCGTAGACGACCTCGTGGCGGCGGAACCAGTAGTTCTCTTCGGCGATGCCGGGCACGGTCCGCTCCCCGGTCAGCGCCAGGGTGGCGTCCGGGTCTTCGGCTGATGGGCCGCTTGCGCGAAGAGGATCAGCCGGGTGCGGGTCGGTCAGGTGCGAGTTCATCGTTAGGCAGGCTATCGGGTGAACGCCGTGTCTTAATACTGGTGGCCCAGATCACAGGCCGGAAACCAGGGGTGAACCGGCTATGGTGTACGGGCGAACTCCGTATGTTACCCGTGAGTAATGAGATCAGCCGGATGAGTCACGAAAATGTGACAGTGCGACCGGCGGGCGTGGGTGCGCATGGAAGCAGAGAGCAGATGGCCAGCACAACGCTGGCAGACAGCGAAGAGGAAGGACGATCGGAGACTCATGACGAATATCGCGGTCCTGATCAAGCAGGTCCCGGACACCTGGTCGGAGCGCAAGCTCACCGACGGTGACTTCACGCTCGACCGGGAAGCCGCCGACGCGGTGCTGGACGAGATCAACGAGCGTGCCGTTGAAGAAGCGCTGCTCATCAAGGAGCGCGAGGGCGGTGACTCGGTCGTGACCGTGGTCTCGGCCGGACCGGAGAAGGCCACCGAGGCCATCCGCAAGGCGCTGTCCATGGGTGCCGACAAGGCAGTTCACCTGCTCGACCCGGGTCTGCACGGATCCGACGCCATCCAGACGGGCTGGGCTCTGGCCCGCGCGCTGGGGCAGGTCGAGGGTGTCGAGCTCGTCATCGCCGGTAACGAGGCCACCGACGGCCGCTCGGGCGCGATCCCCGCGATCATCGCTGAGTACCTCGGTCTGCCGCAGCTGACGCACCTGCGCAAGCTGACCGTCGAGGGTGGCGTCGTCAAGGGTGAGCGTGAGACCGACGAGGGCGTGTTCGAGGTCGAGGCGACTCTGCCGGCCATCGTCAGCGTCACCGAGAAGATCAACGAGCCTCGCTTCCCCTCCTTCAAGGGCATCATGGCCGCCAAGAAGAAGGAAGTTGCCGTGCTGACCCTCGCCGAGATCGGCGTGGAGGCCGACGAAGTGGGTGTCTCGAACGCCGGTTCCACCGTGCTGTCCTCCACCCCCAAGGCCGCCAAGACCGCGGGCGAGAAGATCACCGACGAGGGCGAGGGCGGCACCAAGGTCGCCGAGTTCCTGGTCGCCCAAAAGATCATCTAAGACCCCCTAAATACAGAAACGAGAAAGCAAAGTTATGGCTGAAGTACTTGTGCTCGTTGAGCATTCAGAGGGTGCGCTGAAGAAGGTCAGCGCCGAGCTGATCACCGCCGCACGCGTCCTGGGTGAGCCCTCGGCCGTCGTCGCCGGGCCCGCAGGCACCGCCGCGCCGCTGATCGATGGCCTCAAGGAAGCCGGCGCCGCGAAGATCTATGTCGCCGAGTCCGATGTCGTCGACAGCTACCTGGTGACCCCGAAGGTGGACATCCTGGCCGCCCTGGCCGAGACCGCCAGCCCGGCCGGCATCCTGATCGCCGCCACCACCGAGGGCAAGGAGGTGGCCGGACGTCTGGCCGCACGCCTGGGATCGGGTCTGCTGACCGACGTGATCGAGGTCCGCGAGGGTGGCAAGGCTCTGCACTCGATCTTCGGTGGTGCGTTCACCGTTGAGGCGCAGGCGAATGGGGACGCCCCGGTCATCACCGTGCGTCCGGGTGCCGTGGAGGCCGCGCCGGCCGCCGGTGCGGGCGAGCAGGTCACCGTCGAGGTGCCCGCGCCCGCCGAGAACGCCACCAAG
Organism: Mycobacteroides immunogenum; assembly: GCF_001605725.1. Classification (NCBI taxonomy): domain Bacteria; kingdom Bacillati; phylum Actinomycetota; class Actinomycetes; order Mycobacteriales; family Mycobacteriaceae; genus Mycobacteroides; species Mycobacteroides immunogenum. The sequence goes on along the minus strand of NZ_CP011530.1, from coordinate 3,606,010 downwards.
GTCACCTCGCGCCAGCCGGTGGTCGGTGGCGACCGTCCGGAGCTCACCGAGGCCACCATCGTCGTCTCGGGTGGTCGTGGTGTCGGTAGCGCCGAGAAGTTCAGCGTTGTCGAGGACCTCGCCGATTCGCTCGGTGCCGCCGTGGGTGCCTCGCGCGCCGCGGTCGACTCGGGCTACTACCCGGGCCAGTTCCAGGTGGGTCAGACGGGTAAGACCGTGTCGCCGCAGCTGTACATCGCACTGGGCATCTCCGGCGCCATCCAGCACCGGGCCGGTATGCAGACCTCGAAGACCATCGTCGCGGTCAACAAGGACGAGGAAGCCCCCATTTTCGAGATCGCCGACTTCGGCGTGGTGGGCGACCTGTTCAATGTCGCGCCGCAGCTCACCGACGCAGTGAAGGCCCGCAAGGGCTAAATCGGTTCCGCGGAGCCTGAACGTACGCCATTGGGCTATCCAGCGCCTCGACCACCGCGTCGAGTGCCCTGGATAGCCCTTTCGGCGTCTATGGGGTGATCCCGGTGTGCAGTCCTAGCGATCGCCGCGCAGCTGTCTGCGCGAGGTGATGCCGCGCTTGGTGAATACCTTCCGCAGATGCCATTCGACGGTGTGCGAGCTGATGAACAGCTGCGCGGCGATCTCCTGATTGGTCAACCCCTGGCCGGCCATGCGGGCGATTTGGGCTTCTTGCGCGGTGAGCGCCTCCTGCGGACTGGCGGAACGTTTTCGGACTTTCGCGCCCGTGGCGCGCAGCTCGCGCTCCGCCCGCTCGGCGAAGGCCGCCGCGCCCATGCCCAGGAAACTCGCGTGTGCCACCTTGAGTTCCGTACGGGCGTCCGATCGTCGATTGCACCGGCGCAACCACTCGCCATATATCAGGTGCGCACGGGCAAGGTGCACGGAAATTCTTGTGCGGGTGAGATGTTGGATTGCCTCGCGGTAGTGGTTCTCCGGGTCCTCGTCGATGGCGAGTAGCGCGCGAGAGCGCGCCACCATGCCGTGGGACCAATGGGTTTCTCCGGCCCGCGCGCGCTCTTCGAGTTGGTCCAGCGCCTTTGTCGCAGTGTCGTGCTCGCCGCAGCGGACAGCCGACTCGATCAGTTCGACAAGGCACCAGCTGTACATCCCGAGATCTTCGTGTTCGCAAGCTCTTCGCGCCGCGTGAAAAGCCAGCTCATATCGGCCCAGACTGTTGTTGAGCACACCAGCCGCGTAGCCCATCGCACCGAGTAGCCTGCCCTCGCCCCTGGCCGCGCCGTCGCGCATAGCGTCATCCATCAGCCGAATCGCATCAGGCTCGGTGCCGCGCCAAGCCGCCAGAACCAGGGAGTGGTACCTGATCGGTGCGTGGCCTGTGGCGGCCGAGATGGCGTCTGCCTCGTGGACCAGTTCCGCCGCGGCGTCCAGTTCGCCGGCGTGGATGTGCATGCCCGCGCGGTAGATGAGTGCTGCCGGCAGCAGCGATAGCGCACCGACTTCTCGGGCCACGTGCACCGCGCGAGTCGCGAGGTGATGCCACATGTCGTCATCCCATATCTCATGTGTGGCCGATTCCAGTGCGATCGGGAAGGCCTGCTGCATCCAGTCGGTGTTCCGGGGACGGTCGGCTTCCTGGCTGATAAGGGTGAGGGCATCGCGCAGCGCCTGTGCACTGGCCGTGGCGCCGTGGGTGATTCGCTTCGCCAGTCCGTCGAGCAGAAGGTCCGAGGGCCGTTCCGGCCGCGATCCTGCGGGGGCAAGGCGGGCGGGCTCGGCGATCTCCAGGGCCCCGCCTCGTGGACACAGCCGGCCGCCGTACATGGCAGCTCCGACCGCATCCAGATAGGTCTCCCGGGCCAGGTTGTCGTCCAGGTTTTCCAGCCCCCTGGCAGCGTCCAGCAGGCCGATCGCGGCTTCGGACACCGTCGTGGAACCGTAAGCGCCCACCCGGCTTTCCACAAAGGCGATCTTTGCGCGCAACCGTGCGGCCCGGGCGCGCGCCAGTGGATCGAGCGGAGCCATGTCCGCAACGCCGAGGAGCTCACGGGCGGAATCGAAGGCTGCTGCGTCGTATTTGGATTGGGCCGCGGCCAGCGCTCGTAAGCCTCGTGCGGCCGGCTCCGCGGTGAGCTCGGTCGCGCGTTGCAGAAAGGCGGCAGCGGCCAGGACGCCGCCCCTGGCCTGGGCGCGGCTCGCCGACTGTTCCAGTTCGGCGGCGATGGTCTCATCGGTGCCCGCGGCCGCATGGGCGCGGTGCCATGCTCGGCGATCGGGATCGGTTGACGGATCGGTAGCGTCGGCCAGCACAGCGTGGATTCGTCTGCGCTCCAGTGGGTTTGCGCTTATGTAGATGGCCGACCGTACCAGCGGATGGCGGAACTGGACTCGGGTGCCTAACTCCACGAGGTCGGCGGCTTCCGCAGGTGCAATCGCGTCCATCGGTATTCCGAGGTGCTCGGCCGCGCGCGCCAGTAGCGCGACATCGCCAAGCGGATCGGTTGCCGCGGTGAGCATTAGCGTTTGTGTTTGAGTCGGGAGTTGCTGGACTCGCCGCAGGAACGTCTGCTCGATCCGCCCGGTCAGGCGACCGCTATCGGGCCACCCGAAACCACCGGCAAGCTCCTCGGCGGTCAGATCCCTGGGCAGTTCCAGCAGGGCCAGCGGGTTGCCCTGGGTCTCGGCGACAATGCGGTCGCGCACCCGTGCATCGAGGAGTCCGGGAATCGCGGAATCCAACAGCGCGCCGGCATCGGCGGCGCGCAGTCCGCGCACGGTGAACTCGGGCAGCCCGGTAAGTTCGTCGGCGGACTCGCCGCGCACCGCGAAGAGCACGGCGACCGGCTCACCGCCCAGGCGCCGGGTGACAAACGCGAGGGTCTGTAGGGAGACCCGGTCGAGCCATTGCGCGTCATCGATCACGCACAGCACCGGTTGGTGTTCGGCGGCCGCGGCCAACAGGCTCAATACCGCCAGCCCGCTGAGGAAGCGGTCCGGAGGTGGACCGCTGGTGGTTCCCAATGCGATATCGAGCGCCTCGCGCTGTGGGCCGGGTAACGCATCGAGATACTTCGAAAAGGGGGCGCAGAACTGCTGTAGTCCCGCGAAGGGCAGTTCCATTTCCGATTCGACGCCAGACGCGCGGGCAAGGAGAAGTCCTGACGCTTTACCGAGGGCATACCTCAGCAGCGCCGTCTTGCCGACACCCGCTTCGCCCCGCAGCACGAGAACCTGGCTGGGCCCGGAACGGGCATCGGTCAGCAAGCGGTCCAGGGCCGCGCATTCTTGAGTTCGACCGCACAAGTGCGATCCCGGATAGCTGTTGATTACCTGCTCCGCCGAAATTGATGAGTAGGGCCGAAGTTTACCGACTGGTTTTCCCGGCTGAACGACTACGGACTTTCCAGGGTTCGAGCCCGGTGTCGACCTGCGAGCGTTACTCGGGTAACCAGAAAGGTAATCGCACAATGAAAATCACAGTTGTTGGTGCTACCGGCCAGATCGGATCGCGGGTGGTCTCGCTGCTCACCGCCGATGGCCATGAGGTCGTCGCGGCGTCGTTGTCTTCGGGCGCGAATGTATTGACCGGCGAGGGTTTGGTGGATGCGCTGACCGGATCGAATGTGGTCATCGACGTTGTCAATTCTCCGTCGTTCGATGACGGCCCGGTTATGGACTTCTTCACCGCCTCCGCACGCAATCTCGTTGACGCCGCCAAGACGAATGGCGTTGGGCACTATGTCGCGCTGTCGATCGTCGGGGCCGATGGTCTGCCCGACAGCGGCTATATGCGTGCCAAAGTGGCTCAGGAGCAGATCATCGTCGAATCTGGCCTGCCCTACACGATCGTGCGCGCCACCCAGTTTCAGGAATTCGCAGAGGCCATCACGGACACCCTCGTCGTCGGGGATGAGATTCGGGTGCCCGACGCCAGGATTCAGCTGATAGCTGTCGACGACGTCTCGGCGCAGGTTGCTCATGCGGCGGAGGCGCAGCCGCGCAACGGCATCATCAATATCGGTGGGCCCGAGAAGTTTTCGTTTGCTGATATGGCGCAGGCAGTTCTTGCCGCCCGTGGTGACGAGAGGCCGGTTGTGGTGGATGCCGGTGCCACCTACTTCGGTACTCCCGTGGACGACTACAGCCTGGTCACCGGTGAGGACGGCGTGTTGGCGCCGACCCGGTTCGCCGATTGGATGGCTCGCCGGTGATCGCGAACGACCCGATGAGTGCGCTGACGGTGTTGCAATCCGTGACACCGCCGGTGCTCCCGTCCGATGCCCACGTGATGACGGTGCAGATCGAGTGGCCGGCGGGTAGTTCGGGCACCCCACCGCATCGTCATCCGGGTGGGCCCGCCTTCGGTTACGTGGTGGAGGGGGAGATGCTCTTCGAGCTCGAAGGTGAAGCCCCGCGCGTGGTGAAGGCCGGCGAGGCGTTCTGGGAGCCCGGTGGCGACGTCATCCACTACTCGGATGCCAACAACCGTCCCGACGCGGTGCTGCGCTTCGTGGTCACCATGATGTGCAAGCCCGGCGCGCCGATGTTGGTGCTGGTAGACGAGGAGGAACTGCGACAGCGAGCTGATCGGCGAGTGCCTGCGTAGCATCTGTCGGCGGCGAGTGTTAGCGCCCTGTTTGCTTTGCCGATTCACTTCCGCAAGGACACATTTGGCGTACTGAACGCCGCAATTAACTGATCGTGCATGGACACGACACGCTTCTGATGCCGTTCCGCCGCATAGCTCGGCGAATCTCGCAGTCATGAGTACCGCGTCAGTTCTCATCGCCGCAGATCAGTCCATGCCAGAGGTAGCGGGGGTGAACGGGGAGGCTCCGCTGGGTCCCCGTTACACCCTGCTGCTGTCGAATGACCCCGCCGATATTGATGCCGTGCAACGGCTTCGATACGACGTGTTCAGCAGCGAGCCCGGCTTCCAGCTCGCCAGCACCCCAGAGGCCTTCGAGGGGCGAGACGCCGATCGTTTCGACGAGCACTGCGATCACCTGTTGGTGCGTGAGGACACCTCGGGTGATGTGGTCGGCTGCTATCGGATGCTCCCTCCGCCCGGGGCGATCGCGGCCGGAGGACTTTACAGCGCAACAGAATTCGACATCAGTGGACTCGATTCGCTGCGTCCTCAGCTGGTGGAAATGGGCCGCGCCGTGGTGCGCGGCGATCACCGTAACGGCGCGGTGGTCTTGTTGATGTGGGCAGGAATCCTGGCTTATCTGGATCGCTGCGACTACACCTACGTCACCGGATGTGTATCGGTCCCCATGCAGGACAGCCCCGAACAAGCGCCCGGCAGCCAGGTGCGTGCCGTGCGTGACTTCGTGATGAAGCGCCATGCCGCGGCACCCGAGTACACGGTGCGGCCCTACAACCCGGTCGTTGTCGACGGGATGGGCCTGGACGACATCGTCCCGCCCGCCAAGGTGCAGGTCCCCGCGCTCATGCGGGGATACCTGCGACTCGGAGCCAAGGTGCTCGGAGAGCCCGCGCACGACCCCGATTTCGGGGTGGCCGATTTCATGGCGCTGCTCAACAAGAACGAAGCCGATGTGCGCTATCTGAAACGGCTGAGATCGGTTGGGGCAGCCTCAGAAATCGGCGCTACGTCGGTGTCGCCGGAATCGGAATAGCCATGGCACCCGAATACGCTCACGCCTGGTTGCCCAAGGCGACCTGTGACGATAGCTGCATGCGGGCCAATCCCATCGACGAACCCGGGCGGCTGACCCGGACCGTCCGGACCACAACGCGGATCGCCATGGCGATCACACTGTTGACCCTCGCGCCGCTGCTGGGGATTCCGCTTCCCGGACGGGTGCGCTGGCAGCGCGGCTATTGCCGGCTGATGTTGCGCTGCCTCGGTGTTCGCATCTCGGTTTCTGGCGGCCCGATTCGCGACATCCGGGGTTCCCTCGTGGTGGCGGGTCACGTGTCTTGGGTCGACGTCTTCGCCATCGGTGCTGTGCTGCCGGGTTCTTTTGTCGCCCGCGCGGACCTGATCGATTGGCCGGGCCTGGGTGTTATCGCCCGGATGATGCGCGTCATCCCGATCGAACGCGGAAACCTGCGCACCCTGCCCCGTGTGGTGGGCACCGTTGCCTCGCGGCTGGAGGCCGGCCAGACGGTGGTGGCGTTCCCCGAGGGCACCACCTGGTGCGGCCGTGCCTACGGGTCGTTCCGTCCCGCCATGTTCCAGGCCGCTATCGACGCGCAACGGCCGGTGCAGCCGCTGCGGCTCACGTATCACCATCTCAATGGCGAGCTGTCGACAGTGCCGGCCTACGTCGGCGAGGACACCCTGATGGCCTCCATTCGCCGGCTCACCGCCACCCGGATGACCGTGGCGCACATTCAGGTGGCAGGCCTGCAACTGCCCGGCGAAAGCCGTCGTGACCTGGCGGCACGTTGTGAGGCGGCCGTGCGCGCCGGAGACCGGATCCCGCAGATCCACAGCCACCAGCATCCGGAGCGCCCGGAGCCCATCGCGGCCTGACGGCCGTGCGCACGCGCGGGTAGGGTGTCTGCTCTTCTCCGCCGAATCTGTCTGTGGGTACCGGACCGCTATCCTGGATGCGTTATGCCCCGATCGGTCTACCTGGACCATGCCGCGACCACCCCGATGCGCCCCGCTGCCATCGAGGCGATGGCTGCCACCATGGCGCAGACCGGGAACGCCGCCTCTCTGCACGGGTCCGGCCGCGACGCGCGCCGCCGGGTCGAGGAATCGCGCGAGTCGATCGCCGCGGCACTGGGGGCACGGCCGTCGGAGGTGATCTTCACCGCCGGTGGCACCGAGAGCGACAACCTCGCGGTCAAAGGCATCTACTGGGCTCGTCGTGACGCTGATACACGGCGCAGGCGCATCATCGCCAGTGCCGTGGAGCATCACGCCGTGCTGGATGCCGTGCAATGGTTGGTCGACCACGAAGGCGCCGAGGTCACCTGGCTGCCGGTGGATGAGGCCGGCACCGTGACACCCGGGGCACTGCGCGCCGCCCTCGCCGAGCATGACGACGTCGCGCTCATCACGGTGATGTGGGCCAACAACGAGGTCGGCACCATCAACCCGGTTTGCGAATTAGCTTCCATCGCTGCTGAATTCGATATTCCGATGCACAGCGATGCCATTGGTGCGGTCGGCCAGCTCGATGTCGACTTCGGGCTCAGCGGGCTGTCGGCGATGAGTGTGGCCGCGCACAAGTTCGGTGGCCCCATGGGGGTCGGAGCCCTGCTGCTGCGGCGCGAAACCGCTTGTGTTCCATTGCTACACGGTGGCGGGCATGAGCGCGATATCCGGTCTGGCACTCCCGACACCGCGGCCATCGTGGCGATGTCGACGGCGCTCGTCGTGGCCGTCTCCGAGCGGTGCGACGGGGCGGTGGCAATGGCCGAACTTCGGGATTCATTGATCGATCATGTGCTGACCGAGATTGAGGGTGCCACGCTCAATGGTGCGCCGGGCAGCGGCAGATTGCCGGGCAACGCGCATTTCACCTTCGCCGACTGTGAGGGTGATTCCCTGTTGATGTTGTTGGACGCCAACGGTATCGAGTGCTCTACGGGTTCCGCCTGCACGGCGGGTGTGGCCCGTCCTTCGCATGTGCTCATCGAAATGGGTATCGATCCCCAGGCCGCGCGCGGCTCGCTGCGCTTCACCTTCGGCCACACCTCCGTTGCCTCGGATGTGGACCGTGCGCTTGAGGCACTGCATATCGCTGTTCCCCGTGCGCGTGCTGCCGCTTTGGCCAGTGCGGGAGGCCGGTCATGAAGGTGCTTGCCGCGATGAGCGGGGGAGTGGACTCGTCGGTGGCCGCCGCCCGCATGGTGGACGCCGGACATGACGTGGTCGGGGTGCACCTGGCGTTGTCGGCCGCGCCGGGCACGCTGCGTACGGGATCACGTGGCTGTTGCTCGAAGGAAGACGCCGCCGATGCGCGCCGCGTCGCCGACATGCTCGGAATTCCTTTCTATGTCTGGGATTTCGCTGATCGCTTCAAAGAGGACGTCATCGATGACTTTGTCGAGGCGTACGCCGAGGGCCGCACCCCGAACCCGTGCGTGAAATGCAACGAGAAGATCAAGTTCGCGGCGCTGGCCGATCGGGCCATCGCGCTGGGTTTCGACGCGGTGGCCACCGGTCATTACGCGCGCCTGCACGACGGGCGGCTGCGCCGCGCGGTCGACGCGGACAAGGATCAGTCGTATGTGCTGGGAGTGTTGACGCCGGAACAGTTGAGCCGGGCGTTGTTCCCCGTCGGCGACAGTCCCAAGCCCGACATCCGCGCTGAGGCCGAGCAGCGCGGTCTGCTGGTGGCGAACAAGCCTGACAGCCACGACATTTGCTTCATTCCCTCGGGCGACACCCAGGCCTTCCTGGGTGCGCGCATCGGGGTACGCCGCGGGAATGTGGTGGACGCCGACGGTAGCGTGCTGGCCACCCACGCTGGGGTGCACGAATTCACCATCGGTCAGCGCAAGGGACTTGGGCTGGTCGGACCCGCCGCCGATGGCCGTCCCCGCTACGTCACGTCGATCGACGCGGAGACCGCCACCGTGCGGGTGGGAACCGTTGAGGATCTTGAGATTTGGGAGTTCGGCGGAGAGCCCGTGGTCTGGACCTCCGGGCGCGTGCCGACCGAGCCGGTCGAATGCCAGGTGCAGGTCCGCGCGCATGGATCGGTGGTCGATGCCATCGTCGATCCCGGGACCGACCGGATTCAGGTTCGGCTGCGCACCGCCCTGCGCGGTGTGGCCCCGGGGCAGACGGTGGTGTTGTACCGCCCCGACACCGAGGGTGACGAGGTGCTCGGCAGCGCCATCATCACGCGCGATTAAGCGCCCTGAATTCCTGCGGACCGCATAGCGATCGCGATGCGCTCGGCCACGTACTGGCGGCCAGGGGCAGTGGGGTGCATGGGAATTCCCTCATCGCCGGCACCGGCGCCCGTCATGGACACGTAGCGCTGGAAGTCGGCGGCACACACGCTGTGGTCGCTGCTGGTCGCGGGGATCACTGGCGTGAACCCAGCCCTGGCGGACTCTGCGACGATCGTGTCGTTCAATTGCCGCTGCAGACCATTGAGGAAGCTGATGGTCTCTTGGGTGTTGATCAGCCCGACCAGGCAGCCCTTGGCGTCCGGGGGCAGTATCGGCAGGTAGCCGACGGTGAACACCCTGGCGTTCGGTGCCGCCTTACGTATCGCGGCGTATGCGCCCGTCAATTTCGGGGCAACCGAGGTCACATTGGCACTGAACTGGGCCTTCTTCTCCGCCGGGCAGCTCAACGCGAACAGGCAGTCGGTGGCCATCTGCTCGAAACCCGCGTCGTTTCCGCCGATGGATACGATCGCCACCTTGGTGTCGGGGGACAGCCCGACGATTTGCGGGCCGCGGGTCGAGGGTGCGTAGACGTCGGTGGTGAGTGCGCCCACGCACGAGTAATCGGCGAATGTCAGCTGTGGGAATGACGCGGCCACCAGATGCCCCACATTGTCCGTGGCCTGGTTGCAGGCGGTGCCGACCGGGCCGGTGATGGCCGCGGCATTTGAGCCCGCGGCCATGAACGAATCACCGATAGCGACCAGCTGTGCGCCGGCGACAGGCTCGGCGGAGGCGGTCGACGGGATGGCAACTGCCGCTACTGCCGCGACGAGGCCGAGCATCGCCGACAGCGTCCTGAACGCGCGCATGAATTCCTCTCCTCCCCGCCGGCCGAAGACGGCCCCGATCAATGGTACTGAACGGCATATCGCCGTTTGCCCACGTCGCTGTTACGGAGGAGGGAGAGCTACACCCTGGCGGCCTGCCGTTCGGCTCGTCTGGCCTGCCGTTCTAGGTATTTGACCTTGACCTCTTCGAAGTCGGAGGCCGTCTTCTTGAGGTCCCCGATGATCCGGGCCAGGTCTTCGCGATACCACTCGCCCTCGCCGTTGATGTCGTCGCGTTCGAAGATGCGCCACTTGCGTAGCACCGGCTGGACGACCTCGGCGAGGTGCAGTTGTGGGTCGTAGACGCCGCCGGTGGCGATGGTGACGGCGTTGCGGCGGAAACCGGGGATCGTGTAGCCCGGCATGGTGAAGTTGTCGAGCACCTTGTGTATTGATTTCACGGCCTGGTTGGGTGCGATCTCCAGGCCTGCCTCGACCATGTTGCGGTAGAAGATCATGTGCAGGTTCTCGTCGTTGGAGATGTGTTTGAGGAGCTCCTGGGCGATCGGCTCGGCGCAGGCGATGCCGGTGTTGCGGTGCGAGACGCGGGTGGCCAGCTCTTGAAATGACACGTAGGCCACCGAATCGAAGAGGCTGTTGGCGAAGAGCTCGTCGCCGCCCTGGCGGTTCTGGCCGGGGGAGAAGCCGCGCGTCATCTGCTCTACGCGCAGTTTCTCCAGCTCCACCGGATCGACCGAGCGGGTGACCACCAGGTAGTCGCGGATGGCGATGCTGTGCCGGTTCTCCTCGGCGGTCCAACGGTTCACCCAGGTGCCCCAGGGGCCGTCCATGGTGAAGTTCATCGCGATCTCGCGGTGATAGGCGGGCAGGTTGTCCTCGGTAAGCAGGTTGGTGACCATGGCGATCCTCGCGACCTCGGACAGCTTGCACTGCTCGGGATCCCAGTCTTGGCCACCGAGGGCCTTGTAGTTCTTGCCCTCGGTCCACGGGATGTAGTCATGCGGGTTCCACTCTTTGAACACGCCGAGGTGGCGATGAGTGTTCTCCTCGACCACGGGTTCGAGCTCATGCAAGAGCTCAAGGTCGGTGAATTCCTTCTGGGGCATGGATGCGTTCCTCGGTTCCCGGAGTATCTGTGTCTAAAAGTGACACTTACATTTGACCGAGCGTGCCGTCCGCACCTCTAGTGACGAAAGTCCCTCAACGGGGGTGGAAAGTCCCGAACCTGACTCGATTCCGGTCGGCATCGATTAGCTATGGCCTGTACGTTCAACGGCTATGACTGCGCTGTTGGACCGGTTCTTCCGGATAACTGAACGACAGTCGACCGTCGCGCGCGAAGTGCGTGGCGGGATCGTCACGTTCTTCGCGATGGGTTATATCGTGGTGCTCAACCCGCTGATCATCGGCGGCGAGCCGGGACGTGCACACAACGCCGATGTGCTGGGCCATGTGCTGCCGGTGGGGCAGGTAGCGGCGGTCACGGCCCTGGCCGCCGGTGTCATGTCGATCCTGTTCGGATTCATTGCCAACTACCCGTTCGCGCTTGCCGCGGGGCTGGGCATCAACAGTCTGCTGGCGGTGTCGTTCGCGCCCCAGATGACCTGGCCCGAGGCCATGGGGTTGGTGATTGTCGACGGCCTTGTCATTGTGGCGCTGGGTATTTCGGGTTTTCGTACCGCCGTCTTCCATGCCATTCCTCATGAGCTGAAGGCGGCGCTCGCCGCGGGAATCGGATGCTTCATCGCGTTCATCGGATTCGTCGACGCGGGTTTTGTGCGGCGCATTCCTGATGCCGCGAACACCACCGTGCCTGTCGGCCTGGGCATCGACAACTCGGTGGCCACCATCCCGACGCTGATCTTCGCCGTGGGCGTGCTGCTGATGGCGATTCTGCTGGTGCGCAAGGTCCGTGGCGGACTGCTCATCGGGATCGTGGCGATGACCGTCGTCTCGATCATCGCGCAGGCGCTGGCCGGCCGGGGCGCGCAACCCGCCGACCCCAAGGGGTGGAATCTCACCGTGCCCGATTGGCCGTCCTCGGCGGGCGGGTTGCCGGATCTCGGTCTACTCGGCCAGGTGGACATGTTCGGTGCCTTCACACGGGTGGGGGTGCTGTCGGCGACGGTGCTGGTGTTCGCGTTGGTGCTCTCCAACTTCTTCGACGCGATGGGCACGATGACGGGCTTGGGTAAGGAGGCCGGTCTGGCCGACGGGCACGGCACCCTGCCGGGGATCGGGCGCGCGCTGAGCGTCGAAGGCGTCGGGGCGGTGATCGGCGGTGTCTCCTCGTCGTCCTCCAACACCGTGTTCGTCGAGTCCGCTTCCGGAATCGCCGAGGGGGCACGGACCGGACTGGCCAATGTGGTTACCGGACTGCTGTTCCTGGCTGCCATGTTCTTCACGCCGCTGTATTCGATCGTGCCGATGGAGGCTGCGGCACCGGCACTGGTGGTGGTCGGCGCGATGATGATCGGTCAGCTGCGCAGTATCGACTTCACCCGATTCGACTACGCGTTGCCGTGCTTTCTGACCGTGGTGACCATGCCGTTCACCTACTCGATCGCCAACGGGATCGGGGTCGGATTCATCAGCTGGGTGGTGCTCGCGGTAGCCGGCGGTAAGGCCCGTTCGGTACATCCGCTGCTGTACGTGGTGGCGGGTCTGTTCGTGGTCTACTTCGCCAAGGGACCCATCGAATCACTCATCACCTAACGTTCTGCATGTGAATTCCCGGATGAGCCGCGCGCGTGAAGACCGACAGCCCTGGGCGAAGGGGACGGGTATGGGCTCGTGGCCGGGCCAGCAGGTGCGCCCCGCCACCGAAATCGTGGTGGCCGAGCTGCCGCTGCCACATATCGTGGAGCTGCCCGCGCGGGGGGTGGGTGCCGATCTGATCGGTAGGGCCGGCGCGCTGCTGGTGGACATCGCCATCGACGTGTCACCCACCGGGTATCGGACCACCGCGCGCCCCGGTGCCGTGGTGCGGCGGGCGCGCGGCTTCCTGGACGAGGATGTGGACGCGTTCGAGGAAGAGTGGGAGCGTGGCGGACACCGCGGAAGTGGCCGCGCGGTCAAGGTGCAGGCGCCCGGGCCGGTAACGCTGGCAGCACAACTGGAGCTGCCCAACGGTCACCGCGCGATCACCGACCCGGGGGCGGTACGGGACCTGTCGGCGTCGCTTGCGGAGGGGCTGTCGCAGCACCGAGCCGCCCTATCCCGCAGGCTCGACGTGCCGGTGCTGGTGCAGATCGATGAGCCGTCCCTGCCCGCGGCGCTGGACGGCAGGCTGGCGGGAACCAGCATGTTCTCGCCCGTGCATCCGGTCGACGCGCAGACGGCGACCGCGCTGTTGGATCAGTGCGCCGATGCGGTGGGCGGCGAGCTGCTGGTGCACTGCTGTGCCGCCGATCCACCGTGGGAGCTGTTGCGTGGAGCCGATATTCGAGGGATCGCGGTAGATGCGGGGTATCTCACCGACGCGCAGGCCCTTGACGGGCTGGCCTCGGTGTTGGATACCGGCAAGGCCGTGGTGCTCGGCGTGATTCCCGCCGAAGCGCCCACTACGCCGATATCGTCCGACGTGCTGGCAACCCGCACGGCAGCGCTTGCCGACAAGCTGGGGTTTGGGCGGGCCGTGCTGCGCGACCGCGTCGGGATCAGTGCCGGCTGCGGGCTAGCCGGTGCCGGCCTTGAATGGGCCCGTAAGGCAACAGAATTGACGCGCAAGGTTAGTGACCTCGTCGACGCCGACCCGGACGCGCTGTGATGGACGTCTATCAGGCGATAGCGACGCGCCGGGATGTGCGAGCCGAGTTCACCGGAGAGGTCGTCGACGACGCGACCCTGATGAAGCTGTTGCAGGCCGCGCATCGCGCGCCGAGCGTCGGGAACAGCCAGCCGTGGGACTTCGTGGTGGTGCGCGAACCGCGTGTGCTGGATGACTTCGCCGCGCACGTCGCCCTGCAGCGCGGCAGATTCGCCGAGAGTCTTCCCGAGGAACGGCGAAACACCTTTGACCCCATCAAGATCGAAGGTATCCGCGAGAGCGGAACCGCAGTGGTGGTCACCTACGATCACGGACGCGGTGGTCCGCATATCCTCGGACGGCACACCATCTCGGACGCGGGACTGTTCTCCGCGGTGCTCGCCATCCAGAACCTGTGGCTCGCCGCGGTGACCGAGGGGATCGGTGTGGGCTGGGTGTCCTTCTACGAGGAGCAATTCCTCGCCGAATTGATCGGTGCCCCAGCCCATATCCGGCCGATCGCCTGGTTGTGTGTGGGCCCGGTGCATGAGTTCGCGGAGCGGCCCGATCTCGAGCGGTTCGGCTGGCGCAACGGGCGTCCGCTGGAGGACGCCGTGCACTGGGGCCGCTACCGAGAGGCCTAGCGGCCCTTGAAGTCCGGCTCCCGCTTCTCGAAGACCGCGCCGATGGCTTCCTGTAGGTCCTCCGACGGCAGGAAGGCGGCGTTCCAGGTCGAGACGTACTTGAGGCCGTCGGCGACGACGTTCTCGCGCTCGCGGCCCAAGACGTCCTTGACACCCTGCACCACCAGCGGGGGGTTCGCCGCGATCTCGGCGGCGGTGGCGTGCGCGGCGGCCAGTGTCGCCTCGGGGGTGTCGAAGACGTCGTTGACGAGTCCGATCTTCTCGGCCCGGGCGGCATCGATGTCCTTGCCGGTGAACGCCAGTTCACGCAGGTGACCGTCGCCGATGATCGGTGGAAGTCGGTGCAGTGAGCCGATATCGGCGACGATTGCCACCTTGGCCTCGCGCACGCTGAACTTGGCGTCTGAGCTGGCGTACCGGATGTCGGCGGCTGCGATGAGATCGACACCGCCGCCGATGCACCAGCCCTGGATCGCGGCGATCACCGGTTTGCGGCAGTCGGCGACGGCGGTCACCGAGGCCTGTAGGCGGCGAATCTCGTCGAGGAAGTCGGTGCGCGGCTTGGCCAGCGCCTTATCGGCCATCAGCGGCATGAAGGTGCCTGCCATGGCGGGCAAGTCCAATCCGTAGCTGAAGTGCGGGCCGGTGGCGGCCAGCACGACCGCACGCACCTGCGGGTCGGCGTCGAGCTCGGCGAAGATCAGCGGTAGCTCGCGCCAGAAGTCGGGGCCCATCGCGTTGCCCTTGCCGGGCCCGATGAGGGTGACCTGTGCGATGTGCCCGGTGGTCTCGACAGTAAAGGCCTTCCAGGCGGATGCCGATGAGCCGCTTGCGTGAAGAGAATCAGCCATGGGCTGAGCCTACGGGTTCATCCGGGCAGCAGACCCTTGCGGTCCTCGCGCAGCTGTTTGATCACGGACGGCCAGGACATCGCCCAGGATTGCACATCATCACCGGACTGACTCGTCATGAATCCACGGATGATGCCGACCAGTACGGTGCGGTCGCCCACGCGGGTGTACACCGGGCCACCGGAATCGCCCTTGGCGATCACCGGGCCGTTGAACCTGAACCAGCCGTTGCCAAGTCGCGTCACCGAGCCACAGGCGTCACCCGTGGTGTGTCCGGTACGGCAAACGGGCATACCAACCTCGGGGGCCACCGTGTCATCGCGTTCGAGTCGCTGACCATTGGCCAGCAGATCGTTCAGCGGCAATCCGTCGTCTATCGCGATGGCTTCGTAGTCGATCGTGTACTCGTTCTCGTACACCGGGCCCTCGGGGGGACGATTGTCATGCGCCAGCACCTTGTGCCCCACGGCAGCGCCGTCACCGTTGCGGATGATGCCGTCGCCGTTGAAGCAGTGTCCGGCGGTGATACCCACGCGAAGTCCGGGGTCGACGTAGCCGAGTGTGCAGCTCAGCGAGCCCTGGTAGATCAGCATGCCAGGGAACACGAGCGGCGGGTCCGCGTGCGTGCGCGCCGGATTCACGGCCGGAAGCACGCACAGCACCGCAACGATGGTGGTTATCCACAAGAACGGGCGCATGACGGTTAGGGGACGACCATTCTTGCGGGACCGGTGGGCCGGTCATCAGAAGGTGCCGGAGGCAGCACCATGGCTGGCGCCTGCGGGTTTATCGCCACCGGCGGCGGCGGTGCTTGTGGATTGCTCGCCACCGGGCCGGCGGCGCTGCTCTCGCCGGGTCGGCGCGCTGCCGCGATATCGTCTCGGATCTGCTGCTGCACCGTCGGCCAGGACAGCGCCACGGTGGATTCCCTGCGGGTCTGGTTGGCGGTGAAACGCGCACTCACGATTCCCACGATGGCCGCGTTGCCGGGTGAGGTGACGGTGTACACGGCGCTTCCGGAGTCGCCGTGATCGGCCGGCAGGCCATCGACGAGAAACCAGCCGTTGCCGAATCCCGCGATCGCCCCGCACGCCTCTCCGGTGGTGATTCCCACCCGGCACACCGGGAGGCCATCCCGGGGCACGACGGCGGGATCGACTCCGAGGCGTAGCCCGTTGGGCAGCACGTTGTTGATCGGCACGCCGTCGTCGAAGGCGATGCCCTCATAGTCGATCCGGTAGTCGTCCCGTGCCAGCGGACCCTCGGCCTTGATGTTGGACTGCGCGACGGCGAGCTGTCCGATACGGACACCGTCGTTGGTGAACACCGGGCCGTTGCCGCCGCAGTGGCCCGCGGTGACTCCAACGCGGGCAGCGGGATCCACGAAACCGAGCGTGCAGCTCAGCGATTCCTTGCCGGGCGGGCGCTGGATGATTTCCATACCCGGGTAGATCAGTGGGTCGGCATGTGCGGCAATCGGGTTGGCAAGGCCGAGAACGGCCAGTGCGGTGACGGCAGCGGCATGCGCCGTCAACCGTCCCCAGGGGCCGGTTCGTCGACCCTCTTCGCCGACACTGGTCAACGCCGTAGCTCTCTGTCTGCCACGTTCACCGTCAACAAAGCCCGACCAGCATGAGGAGAGCACGCGGCACGACTCTCCGTGTGGCTATGAGCCTATGCGAACCGGGTGTCCTCTGGTGCAGGAAGTGGTGTTGGAGCTGGTGAATCCCCAGGTGACGGGCCAATGTCGGGCGATTTTTCGAGGTCTTCCCGCAGTTGATTGAGGATGGTCGACCAGGAAACCGCGGTGGTTTGCACCACGCCGGTGTCCACGCTGCGGGTGGTTCCGCGGGCGATTCCGACGATGGCTCCGTGCCCGGGTGAGGTGATCGAGTACACGGCGCTGCCCGAGTCACCGTGGTCGGCGGGTAGGCCGTCGATCTCGAACCAGCCATTGTTCACATTGGTGACGGTGCCGCACGCCTCACCGGTGGTGACACCGTTGCGGCAGACGGGCAAGCCGGTATACGGCTCGATCCCGCTGCCGCGCTCAAGCCGAATCCCATTGGGCAGTATGTCGTTGATCGCCACGTCATTCCGGAACTTGATGGCCTCATAGTCGATCACATATTTACTGCCGTCGATCCGGTCCCCGTCGCGCAGGTTGGAGCCGGCGATGACCAGAGCCCCGATCAGTTCGCCGGCGGAGTCGTATACCGGGCCATCGGTATCCATGGCGCAATGGCCCGCGGTGAGGCCCACCCGTGCACCGGGATCGACGAAGCCGAGTGTGCACAGCTGTGTCCCCTGAACAATCTCCATACCGGGAAAGACGAGGGGACCGTCGGCATGGGCGGCAGACGCCCCGGCGACGGCAGTGAGGGCCGAGGCGGCCAGGGCAGCGCAGAATCGGCTAGTAACAGACAACATGTGCCCAACCCCTCTCTGGGGAGTGATTAGGGATCATCCGGGCTGGTCCAGCAGTGTGATCAGCCGTTTCGTGGCGATCGAGCGATAGGACGCGTCGAGAAGCTCGGCAACCTCGTTCCAGTCCACCTCGGCGGTGGCGAAGTCCAGTCCCAGCCAGCCGTACGGGCCCATGTAGGCCGGGTAGTAGAAACGTTCGTCCTGCAAGAGTGCGGGGCGTTCGGATTCGTCCACCTTGACCAGCACCGAGTACGGGTAGGCCACCATCGCGCCCTTGGCGTCACCTTTGGCGTTACCGCCGAACATCGCGAAGATCTTGCCCGCCTTGGTGGTGCCTGCCTTAAAAACAGGTCGTCCCCACGAGATCTGCTCGACGGCCTCTGGCAGGGCGAGCGCCAGCTCGCGTAGCTCGGCCAGGCCCGGATCGTCATCCGTGAACATGATGGGGTGTGTGCCCATGGGCACATCGTAGGGTTCGGGAGCTGTCGGGCGGGTGGGTTAGCCTGCCGATGTGGATCCTGACGTGCAGCGCCAGTGGCGCGAGCTTGCCGACGAGGTGCGTGGGCACCAGTTCCGCTACTACGTCAAGGACGCCCCGGTCGTTTCCGATGGCGAGTTCGATCGCCTCTTGAAGGAGCTTGAGGCGCTGGAAGCGCAGTATCCCGAGTTGCAGACCCCGGACTCACCCACGCAGCTGGTGGGTGGAGCGGGGTTTGTCACCGAATTCGGATCGGTTGACCACCTGGAGCGAATGCTGAGTCTGGACAACGCATTCAGCTCCGAGGAGTTGACAGCCTGGGATGCCCGGGTGCGTGGCGATATCGGTGAAGAGCCGGAGTACTTGTGTGAGCTGAAGATCGACGGTGTGGCGCTGTCGCTGGTCTACGAGAACGGTGTGCTGGTGCGGGGAGCCACCCGCGGAGACGGTCGCAGCGGTGAGGACGTCACCCTGAATGCCCGGACCATCGAGGATGTGCCGGAAAGGCTCACGGAATCAACAAAATACCCCGTACCCGCGCTCTTGGAGGTGCGTGGTGAGGTGTTCTTCCGGCTGGAGGATTTCGAGGCGCTGAACGCGTCGCTGGTTGAGGAGAGCAAGCCGCCGTTCGCCAACCCGCGCAACAGTGCCGCGGGCAGCCTGCGGCAGAAGAACCCGGCAATTACGGCCAGGCGACGGCTGCGGATGATCTGTCATGGACTGG
The DNA here is from genome assembly GCF_001605725.1 of Mycobacteroides immunogenum. Taxonomy (NCBI): domain Bacteria; kingdom Bacillati; phylum Actinomycetota; class Actinomycetes; order Mycobacteriales; family Mycobacteriaceae; genus Mycobacteroides; species Mycobacteroides immunogenum. The sequence continues at coordinate 3,587,479 of NZ_CP011530.1, read as the reverse complement.
GCCGCACCGAGGGTTTTTCGCCGGAGAGCCTTCATGACGCGTATTTGGCGTTGGGGGAGTGGGGGTTACCCGTCTCGACGCACACCACCAAGGTGCGCGGTATCGCGAAGGTGTGGGAACGCGTCAACTACTGGGCCGAGCATCGGCACGACGTGGAACACGAGATCGACGGCCTGGTGGTCAAGGTCGATACGGTCGCGCTGCAGCGCCGTCTCGGCACTACCTCGCGTGCGCCGCGCTGGGCCATCGCCTACAAGTATCCGCCCGAGGAGGCGACCACCGAGCTGCTCGATATCCGGGTGAGCGTGGGCCGCACCGGCCGGGTCACCCCGTTCGCGTACATGACCCCGGTCAAGGTGGCTGGGTCCACGGTCTCCTTGGCCACCCTGCACAACGCCTCCGAGGTCAAGCGCAAAGGCGTACTGATCGGTGACACCGTGGTGATCCGCAAGGCGGGCGACGTCATTCCTGAGGTGCTGGGGCCGGTCGCCGATCTGCGAAACGGTTCCGAGCGCGAATTCGTCATGCCCACAACATGTCCCGAATGCGGTACCGCGCTGGCTCACGAGAAGGAGGGCGACGCCGACATTCGTTGCCCCAATTCGCGTAGCTGCCCTGCTCAGTTGCGTGAACGGGTCTTCCATGTGGCGGGGCGCGGCGCCTTCGATATCGAGGCCCTCGGCTATGAGGCGGCGATCGCGTTGCTCTCGGCCGGCGTCATCGACGACGAAGGCGATCTGTTCAGTCTCACCGCCGATGACCTGCTACGCACCGATTTGTTCACCACCAAGAACGGATCGTTGTCCGCCAACGGAAGTCGGCTGCTGGACAACCTCGACAAGGCGAAACAACAGCCGCTGTGGCGAGTGCTGGTGGCGTTGTCGATCCGGCATGTCGGGCCCACTGCAGCCCGTGCCTTGGCCACCGAGTTCGGCGACCTGGAGGCCATCGAGGGCGCGTCCGTCGAACAGCTGGCCGCCGTCGAGGGCGTGGGAGCCACGATCGCTGCCGCGGTGGTGGATTGGTTCACCGTCGATTGGCACCGCGCCATCGTCGACAAGTGGCGCGCCGCGGGCGTGCGCACTGCCGACGAACGCGACGACTCCATACCGCGCAATCTCGAAGGCCTCTCCATCGTTGTAACCGGCTCGCTCCCCGGCTTTTCGCGTGATGAGGCCAAGGAGGCCATCATCGCCCGGGGCGGCAAGTCCGCGAGTTCGGTGTCCAAGAAGACGGCGTTCGTGGTCGTCGGAGATTCGCCGGGATCCAAGTACGACAAGGCGGTCGAACTTGGGCTGACCATCCTCGATGAGGACGGCTTCCGGGCCCTGCTGGCCGACGGGCCGCCCGCGTAGTACCGGCCGATGTGGGGGACATGGGAGCGCTGGGGCTCGGTATGGATCATCGCGCTGGGTGCGTTGCCTGTCGCGGTGTTACTGGCCGTCGTATGCGCGTTGTGGCGCAAGCACACCGGATGGCCGCCGCGCTGGGCGTGGGTTTCCAGTTTCGCGGAGATCGGCGCTGTCGCCGGGACAGTGCCGTGGCTGTGGATGATTCTGACTCCCACCGGTGGGACGCGCAGGATCCAGTGGATGCCGCTGGGTGACCTGATCTCGCTGCGCGCGGCGGACGTGGCCACTGTCATTGAGCAGGTGGGCGGCAATCTCCTGGTATTCGCGGCGGCCGGCTACCTACTGCCCATCCGATTCCGGATCGGTCCCTGGGGCATCATCGGGCTCGCGGCGGCGGGCTCGGCAACGGTCGAGTTCTTGCAGTACGTGTTGGCCATCGGCCGGGTGTCCTCGATTGACGACGTGATTCTCAACGCCGCCGGTGCGGGTCTGGCCGCGTTGCTTTCCCGGCCGTGTTGGCGCAGGCGACCAGACTCCGCTCCCGGTCCCTAGGTTTTCGGCGGGACCGACAGGTCGAACACCCGTAGGTCGCCGTAATCCTTTGACGAAAAGTGGTTCTCGACCCATTTCTGGATTTCGTCGGCCACCCGTTTGGGTTCATCGTCCTTCTGCGGTTGTTCTTTGTCTTTGTCTTTGTCCTTGACGGATTCGGCATAGAACTGAACGGTGCCGTCCTGCGTGTAGTCGATGAACTGTTGCAGGGTGATGGGGTTGTCGCGCCCGGAGAATCCACCGATCGCCATCACCGGCGCATTGGTCTCCAACTGAATGGGCGCGGCCGTGCGGGTGTTGGTAGTCGCTACTGGCCACCTGGCGCCGGAATCCTTGATGAGTGCGGCCAATGCCGGGTCCAGAGGCTCGGGCGGCTGTCCGCCGAACTTGTCATCCTTGGCGATCGCCGGCCCCGATGTGGACAGTCCGCCGACCTTCGGCGTGGTCACGTTCGCGACGGTGAACGCGATCGATCCGCCCAGCGAAACCACAAGGGCCAGAGTGGCAATGGCGTAACGCAGGCGGGCGCCGCGTTCCAATGCACCGAGTGCCAGCGCCACCGCCATCACCAGGCCGCCGAGCAGCAGTACCCATCGCAGCCAGGGCAGCCAGGTGGGTATGCGCCGCAGCAGGACAAACGCCATGATGGTGGCACTGAGTGTCAGTGCGCTCAGTCCGAGCTTGCCGATCAGCTCGGACCGATGCCGCCACAGCAGCACCGTGCCGATCGCCAGTGAACCGGCGATGGCCGGAGCCATGGCCGAGGTGTAGTAGGGATGGAACTGCTTGGCCATGTAGCTCAGGATCACGTAGTTCGACACCATCCAGGTGCCCCACAAAACCAGGCCTGCCCCTGCGGGATTGGTGGTGATCGCACGCAGACGGCCCAGCCAGCCCGCGGCCTGCGGCGCCTTGCCGATGATGACGAGACCCAGGACCAGCGCGATGAACGCGGTGGGAAGGAGCCACGCGATGTGATCGGCCTGGGTGTCCTGGAACAGCCGGAAGATGCCCGGAGTGCCGGAGAATCCGGGGCCGCTGCCCCGGCCGCCGCCCATTCCGTTGGAGTCACCGCCGAGTAGACGATCCAGGCCGTTGTAGCCGACCGCCAGTGTCCACTCGCTGTTGTCGGTGGAGTTGTCGACGTACGGGCGGCTGCCCGCGGGAGTCAGTGCGACGGCGGCCATCCACCATCCCGATGAGGCCAGTAGGGCCACGCCCGCGCCCAGGATGTGCAGAAGCGTTGTCTTCCAAGGCCATTTGGCAGAGACCAGGTAGGCGAGCAGCAGCGCGGGAGCCACCAGCAGCCCTTCGAGGGTTTTGCACAGGAATGCGAATCCGATACCGGCGCCGGCCAGTGCCAGCCACCCGGCGGCACCGCGCGAGCGCTCGGAGTCGATGGCGCGGGTGGTGAAGTACGCGGCCACCACCATCCCGAAGACCATCGGAGCGTCGGGGTTGGAGTGCCGGAACATCACCGAGACCACCGGGATGAGGGCGAACAGCGCCGCCGCGAGCAGTCCCGCGCCGGGGCCGGCCTGTCGGCGCACCGCCGCGCGGATCAGGGCGGCGCTGGCGATCGCGAGGAGGGCCTGCGGAATCAGCATGCTGGCACTGGAGAAGCCAAAGAGCCTGGCCGACAACCCCATCAGCCACAGTCCACCTGCGGGCTTGTCGACGGTCACGTAGTTCTGCGGATCGAAGCTGCCGAAGAACCATGCCTTCCAGCTCTCACTGCCGGATTGGACGGCGGCCGCGTAGAAGGCATTGGACCATCCGTTCTGGCTGATGTCCCAGAGGTACACCACGGTGATTGTCAGCAGAATGGCGGCGAAGATGAGTCGTTCCCGAGTCCGGCTCATGGACGCGTCGATGTCAGTCACGTCAGAGAGTGTGCCGCGCGACTCAGGGAATTGGCTGTGCCGTTCCTGTGAACCGACCGCTACCGCACCAAGGTAGCGACGATGCCGGCCAGGTAGCCCAGACGAGCCACCTCCGAGGGCCGGAACTCCGGGCCGCCGGGGCGGCCCAGTACCACGGCGGTATCACCCGAGCCCAGCGGCGCGGCGGCCAGCGTGGTGTCCATGTCTTTCCACAGTTGGGGCACCCATTCGGCAGAGGTTTCCAAAACCTGTGCGCGACTCAGCGGTAGCCAGGGGGCCGAGGTGGCCTGGGTTTCCGGGGCGCCCGCGCTGCCGGCCACCCGAATGAATCCGGTGCCGTCTTGGCGCACCACGGTGCACCAGTTCGCCCGCAGCACATGGGGCGCTTCCTGCGCCAGAACCTCCAGGCGGGCGGAGGCCGCGGCGGCAGCCACTCTGTCTATCAGCTCGAGCTCGCGGTGCGCCTCCAGCAGTCCAGTGTGCGGACGGATCGAATGCACGTGCACCCCGTTCAGCGCCTCGGCGGCGGTGATCAGTGAGTCGGGCATGGAGCCGGGCGGCAAGTCGATGACCAGGTCATCGATGGCGTAGCCCGGACCGCGCTCGACAACGTCGAGGGACAAAATGTCCGCCCCCACCGTGCCGAGCGCGACGGCGACCGACCCAAGACTGCCGGGGCGGTCGGCGAGCTGTAGGCGCAGCAGATATGACGGCACGTCCAACACTGTGGCACAGGTCAGGCACGGCCGCCCTCTAGGCTATCTAGCCGTGAGCGCCATTTCCCGTGACGAGGTCGCGCACCTGGCCAGACTGGCCCGGCTCGCGTTGACCGACGCTGAGCTGGACGGATACGCCGGGCAACTCGATGCGATCCTCGGCCACGTCAGCCAGATCAGTGCCGTTTCCACCGATGAGCTTGACGAGGTCGATGCGACGAGTTCGCCGCTCGATGCGGTCAATGTCACACGGCCCGATGTGATCGCCGAGTGCCTCACTCCGGATGAGGCGCTGGCCGCCGCTCCGCGGGTGGCCGAGGGACGTTTTGCGGTGCCGCAGATTCTGGGGGAAGAACAGTGACCGACCTGATCAGGCAGGATGCCGCGTCGCTGGCAGCGCTGATCCACTCGGGCGAGGTGTCGTCCGTTGAGGTGACCCGTGCCCATCTGGACCAGATCGCCGGCACCGACGAGACCTACCGGGCCTTCCTGCACGTGGCAGGGGAGCAGGCGCTGGCCGCCGCGAAGAACGTCGACGACGCCATCGCGGCGGGCTCGGTGCCGTCTGGGCTCGCCGGCGTGCCGCTGGCGCTCAAGGATGTGTTCACCACCCGGGACATGCCCACCACGTGTGGATCCAAGATTCTGGAGAACTGGGTACCGCCCTACGACGCGACCGTGACGGCGCGGCTGCGCGAGGCGGGGATTCCGATCCTGGGCAAGACGAACATGGATGAGTTCGCGATGGGCTCGTCCACCGAGAACTCCGCCTATGGACCGACTCGCAACCCCTGGGACATCGAGCGGGTGCCGGGCGGCTCCGGCGGCGGTAGCGCCGCCGCACTGGCTGCCTTCCAGGCTCCGTTGGCCATCGGCACCGACACTGGTGGATCCATCCGTCAGCCCGCGGCGCTCACCGCGACGGTGGGAGTCAAGCCCACCTACGGCACCGTTTCCCGTTACGGGCTGGTGGCCTGTGCGTCGTCTCTGGATCAGGGCGGACCTTGTGCGCGTACGGTTTTGGATACCGCGCTGTTGCATCAGGTGATCGCCGGCCACGATCCGCGTGACTCCACGTCGGTCGATGAACCGGTGCCCGATGTGGTGGCAGCGGCCCGTGCCGGGGCATCCGGGGACCTCAAGGGTGTGCGTGTGGGCGTGGTCTCGCAGCTGCGCGGTGAGGGTTATCAGCCGGGCGTGATGGCGTCGTTCGACGCGGCCGTCGAGCAGCTGACCGCGCTGGGCGCCGATGTGGTTGAGGTGTCCTGTCCCCACTTCGAGTACGCACTCCCGGCCTACTACTTGATCCTGCCGTCGGAGGTGTCCTCGAACCTGGCCCGCTTCGATGCCATGCGCTACGGCATGCGGGTCGGGGATGACGGAACCCATAGCGCCGAGGAAGTCATGGCGCTTACCCGGGCGGCAGGCTTTGGTCCAGAGGTCAAGCGGCGCATCATGATCGGCACCTATGCGCTGTCCGCCGGGTACTACGACGCCTACTACGGCCGGGCCCAGAAGGTACGTACCTTGATCAAGCGCGATCTGGAGCGGGCCTACGAGCAGGTCGATGTGCTGGTCACCCCTGCGACTCCGACCACCGCATTCCGGTTGGGCGAGAAGGTCGATGATCCGCTGGCCATGTATCAGTTCGACCTGTGCACGCTGCCACTGAACCTGGCCGGGCACTGCGGAATGTCGGTGCCGTCCGGTCTTTCGGCCGACGACGGTCTCCCGGTGGGTCTGCAGATCATGGCTCCCGCCCTCGCCGACGACCGGCTGTACCGGGTGGGCGCGGCCTACGAGACCGCCCGTGGGGCATTGCCGACCGCGCTGTAGGAATACACAGCCAACTGGCAGTTGAAAATAGCGGTTTCTCGGCCGTCGGCTGCGTACCGTGGAGAACATGCCTCGCTTGACTGGGTGCGTAGCCGCCGCGGCGCTGCTGGGTGTGCTCGCGGCCGCTCCGGCGGTCCTGGAGGCTCCGGGCGGCGACTCGGCGCAGCTGCTGACCTGCTCGGTGCAGACCGACAAGGCGTGTATCCACTCGAATGATCCCCATATGAGCTCGGCACCCGACCCCGACAACAAGGCGCCGCTGGCAACGGTGCCGGCCACCAAGACGCGGCCCACGGTCATTCAACCGGGCCGCTAGCCGTCCCCGCCTTCGGGGTGATCAGCCGCGCGGGGCAGGCACACGGTGAATGTGGTGCCGGATCCGTGTCCCGCGCTGTGCGCTTCGATGTGCCCGCCGTGCGCTTCCACCAGTGCCCTGGCGATGGACAACCCGATACCCGCTCCGCCGTGTTGTCGATCACGGGCCGCGTCCGCGCGATAGAAGCGATCGAAGAGCTTGTCCAGATGTTCGGCGGGCACACCGTCGCCGGTGTCGGAGACGGTGAGGGTGATACCGGGGGCGCCGGCCGCCGCCGTCACGGTGACCTCGCCCCCTGGGCCGGTGTGGCGCAAGGCGTTATCGAGCAGGTTGCTCAATACCTGACCGATCCGCTCGGGGTCGGCCCACACCTCGGGCAGTCCGTCGCCGCCCTGGGCACGCAGCGTGACGCCCTTGGTCTGATAGCGCGGTGCGAACGCGGCGGCCGCGGTGGTGATCAAGTCGGCCGGGGACACCGGCCGTGCGTCGATCGATGTGGTGCGGCTCTCGGCGACCGACAGTGCGTTGACATCGACACTGAACCGGGTCAGCCGGCGGGTCTGATCCCGCAGTGTGGCAACTGTCTGCTGATCCAGTTGCTGCACACCGTCTTCCACTGCCTCCATGTACGCCTCAAGCACCGCGACCGGGGTTCTGATCTCGTGGGCGAGGTCGGCCAGCATCTGCCTGCGTGCCTCGTCCACGGCGCCGAGCCGCTGCGCCATCTTGTTGAAAGCCGCAGCGACGGCATCGAATTCCTTGCCCAGCCGTGGGGGCGGTACGCGAATGTCGTAGTGCCCGTCGGCGACAGCGGATGCCGCCTGCGACAGTGAGGTCGCGGAGCGGTGCACGCGGTGGCTCAGATACCAACTCAGGGTGAGTGCGGCCAGTGCCGACACCGCGACCGCGAACCCGATCGACATCGCCGTCGCGTCGCGGAACGCGCGTTCGTAGGGGTGATCGTTTCCGGCGCCGGGCGCTACTTGTTGATCCATCAGGCGGCGGAACATCGGAGGCCCGACGATGGCGGCGACGACACTGGTGGTGGCGATTCCGGCCAGCACCACCAGTGAGTTCACCACCAGTAGGCGCAGCCCGATGCCGTACCGAGGGCGTGTCACGATCCGGATCCCATGCGATAGCCGACACCGCGCACGGTGGTCACATAGCGCGGCTGCGCCGGATTGTCGCCCAGTTTCTGGCGCAGGTGCCCGACGTGGACATCGACGATGTTGTCGTTTCCTACCCAGGTGTCGCCCCATACCGCGTCGAGCAGTTGCTTTCTGCTCAGCACGATGCCCGGGCGGGACGACAGGGCGGCAAGTACATCAAACTCTGTGCGGGTCAAAGTAATTGGTGTTTCACCCAGATGCACCTCACGGCCGTCCACGTTGATGCGCAACGCGCCGAAAACGCGGGGCGGGATCAGATCCGGAGCCAATTCGTCCGACAGTGCGGGCACGCGGCGGGGTCGCCGGAGCATGGCGCGCACCCGCGCGACCACCTCCCGTGGACTGAAGGGTTTGGTGACGTAATCGTCGGCTCCGACCGACAGGCCGACGATGGTGTCCACCTCGGTATCTCGCGCGGTCAACATCACCACATAGGCGTCCGAGAAGACACGGAGCTGCCGGCAGACTTCGATGCCGTCCACACCGGGCAGCCCGATATCGAGAATCACCACATCGGGATCGACCTCGCGCGCCAGCTCGAGTGCGCGGCGGCCGTCATGAGCGAGGTGAACCTCGAAGGATTCTCGCTTGAGATAGCTTGCGACGACCTCCGCCAGCGGGACTTCATCGTCGACCACCAGTGCCCGGTAATCCGCGGCGGGCACCGTCGCGGCATTGTGGGAAGAACCGTCCATGTGCCCATGGTGCACTGACCGCACCGTCCACGTCGAAGGTCGCCGCGTCCGGGCAGGACTTCTTCATCGAAACTTCAGAATTTCCTTGGCGCACCGATAGCGCCTGGCGGTGGTTCGGGTACAGAAACCGCTGATCGTGGGCCTGATTGGGCGCCTAGTGGGCTTCCGATTTCTCCATCGAATCTTCAGTGCGCGCTCACGGAACACATGCCTTTCGCGCCGAGCCTTGTGTTGTCGCCGGAACGGTCCCGCGGCACAACCACAAGGAGCGCCATCATGAAGAAATTCGCCTTCGCCGCCATCACCGCTTCGGCATTCGCCGCTGCCGCCGTGGGATTGGCCGGTACGGCCGCGGCGTCCACCAGCACCGGTGGCGGTAATGCCGGCGACACAGTGGCAAATCTGCAGAAGCAGGGGTACTCGGTACAACTCAACGGCAGCGTGTCCGCGCCGTTGTCCCAGTGCACGGTGACGGACGTGCATGGGGTGTCCGCCGGACAGTCCAGCGCGATGTCCTCCACCACGGTGTACGTCGACGTCTCGTGCCCCGACCTGAACAACTGAGGCAAACTCGTTGCTGAGTAGGGAACTTCGTGTGCTACTAGCGCGGGGCCCGTCGGCCCGGCTAGGTTCGCTCACATGGCATCGGCGCCCCCACGTGTAGTGACGAAAAACGGTGAGATCGAAGGTTTCGTGAGGCGCGGCGTGCGGCGCTTTCGTGGCATTCCGTACGCCGAACCGCCAGTCGGGCCGCTGCGGCTGCGGTCGCCACGCCCCGCGCAGCCGTGGGAGGGGGTGCAGCGCTGCAAGAGATTTGGTGCTGCGCCCTACCAGCCCAAGGTCTTCACTCCGCAGAAACAGCGCAGTGAGGACTGTCTGACACTCAATGTGGTTGCGCCGGAACAGCTTCCGGATGGGCCACTGCCGGTGATGTTCTACATCTATGGCGGCGGCTATTTCCTTGGCAGCACCAGTAGCCCACCGTACGAGGGCTCGATCCTGGCACGGCGCGGGTGTGTCTATGTATCGGCGAACTATCGCGTGGGCGCGTGGGGCGCCTTCGACCTGTCGTCATTGTCCGATGCCGAGCACACCATCGAGGGCAACCTCTACCTGCGTGATCTGGTCCTCGCGCTGCAGTGGGTCCGCGACAACATCGCGGCCTTCGGGGGTGATCCCGGCAACGTCACCATCTTTGGTGAGAGCGCGGGCGGTAGCGCGGTCGAGACCCTGATGGCCACGCCCGCCGCGGCGGGGCTGTTCCACCGCGCCATCATCCAGAGCACGGCCAGTGGCCTGGCGGCGGACGCCGGCCGGGTTGCCCATGATGCCCGACGGTTCGCCGAAATTCTTGGTGCTGCTCGCGATAACGCCGCGGCGACGGTCATGAATGCCTCGCCCAGGCAGCTGCTGCGCGCACAGCACAGGTTGATCGCCGAGGGCGGGTTCCCGTTCGGACCGTCGGTGGACGGCAGCTATCTACCGAAGAAACCCGTCGAGGCCATTGAATGCGGTGAAGCGCAACGAGTTCCGTTGATCATCGGCAGCAACGCCAACGAGGCGCTGCTCTTCACCAAGGCGATCAAGGTGATGCCGCTGTCCGAGGCCGAACAGCTGGAGATACTCGGGCGCGGGGGTCCCGGTTACCGGGAACGGATCACCGCGGCCTATGCGGGTTACCCGTCGACGCAGGCGCGTCTGCGACTGGCCGGGGATATGTTCTTCACATCCTCGGTATGGCGCATCGCGCGGGCGCACCAACAATTCGCACCGGTGCACGTCTACCAGTTCGACTACGCGCCGTGGACGGTGCGGGTCGCCGGGCTGGCGGGGTCGCACGCTACCGAACTGCCGGCGGTGTTCGGTAACTATCGCGGACCGGCGGGTCCGATCTTGGCGGGCAGCCTCACCCACCGTGCGGCGTCGCGGGTCGTCGATGAGGTGCAACAACGTTGGGTGGCGTTCGCGCGCAATGGGGTTCCCGGCCAGGACTGGCCGCTCTATCTGGGCCCCGACTGGCCGGTAATGATCTTCGACAGCGCACCGCGAGTCGAGCAGAACCTGGGCGCCGACCGCCGCGCGGTATGGGACGGATTCACGCTGAGCATCCCGAGTCGCGTGCCGAGAGCTTCGTAGCGCTGCCGCCGGACGCAGTCACGGGCATGATGGGGCTATGCGTATCGGAGTTCTCACCGGTGGCGGCGATTGCCCGGGCCTGAACGCGGTGATCCGCGCCGTGGTGCGAACCTGCGCCAACCGCTACAACTCGCAGGTTGTGGGCTTTCAGGACGGCTGGCGCGGACTGTTGGAGAACCGCAGAATCCATCTGCACAACGACGACCGCAACGATCGGCTGCTCACCAAGGGCGGAACGGTGCTCGGTACCGCGCGCACCAATCCGGAGAAGTTGCGCGCCGGATTGGATCAGATCAAACAGACCCTCGACGACAACGGGATCGACGTGTTGATCCCGATCGGCGGGGAGGGCACGCTCACCGCGGCCAGCTGGCTGGCCGACGAGAATGTTCCCGTCGTCGGGGTCCCCAAGACCATCGATAACGACATCGATTGCACCGATGTCACTTTCGGGTTCGATACCGCGTTGACCATCGCCACCGAGGCGATCGACCGGTTGCACAGCACGGCCGAGTCGCATCAGCGCGTGATGCTGGTGGAGGTGATGGGCCGGCATGCGGGCTGGATCGCGCTGCACGCGGGGCTGGCCTCGGGTGCGCACATGACGCTGATTCCCGAGGTGCCGTATGACGTGGACGAGGTCTGCCGGCTGATCAAAGGCCGGTTCCAGCGCGGGGATTCGCATTTCATCTGTGTGGTGGCAGAGGGTGCCAAACCTGCCGAAGGCTCAATGGAGTTGCGCGACGGCGGAATTGACGAATTTGGGCATCAGCGTTTTACCGGCGTCGCGCAGCAGCTGGGGGCGGAGATCGAGAAGCGCATCAACAAAGAAGTGCGCACCACGGTGCTGGGCCACGTGCAGCGCGGCGGCACTCCGACCCCCTTCGACAGGGTGCTCGCGACCCGGTTCGGCGTCAATGCCGCAGACGCCGCACACGCGGGGGAGTACGGGGTAATGGTGTCGCTGCGTGGGCAAGACATCGGGCGCGTGCCGCTGGCGGAAGCGACGCGGCAGCTCAAGCTTGTCCCCAAGAATCGCTACGAGGACGCCGCGGCGTTTTTCGGCTGAGATTCCACCGCTCACCACCGTGGATGGTGATCTAATGCGCGCATGGAATCGTCAATTACGCGGGTAATCGGGAGGGTGGCGATGGGGGCGGCGCTATGCGCCGGTCTGCAACTGTCGGCGCCGGGTACGGCCTTTGCTGCCACCTCGATCGAGTTCGAGCTGTCGGGGACCTTCGGGGAGGGTGTGATGGTCGGCTACAACGGACCCGATGGCGGATATGCCGTCGATACGGTCGGCTTGCCCTGGTCTACGAGCTTTGACTACGACGGTGACGGACAGTCTCTGGTGTTCTCGGGTTCACACCCAGGGGACGACCCGGGCTCGGTGACGTGCCGGGTGAAGGTGAATGGCCGCGTCGCGGTGTCGCGCACGGACAACGCGCCGCGGACGGCCGGGCACGGCGCGGTCTGCCATCTGATCAGGAGCGGCTCGGGCTACGTCGGCAACTAGGTGAACTGTGCGGTGACCTCGCCCAGCGTCAGGCCGATAAACGCACTGCGGCTCATGAGGCGACCGTACCCGCGAATAGGGACGTAGTTGCAGGTGCTACCTGCGATTTCTGTGCAATACGTGTCTGCTCGGCCCGCAAAGGCCACCTATTAGGATCGCAGCATGACAGAACTGCTGGACTACGACGATGTGTTGACCCGATACGAGCCGGTGCTCGGCATGGAGGTTCACGTCGAGCTGTCCACGGCCACCAAGATGTTCTGCGGTTGCCCCACTACTTTCGGTGCCGAGCCCAACACTCAGATTTGCCCCGTCTGTCTGGGTCTGCCGGGCTCGCTACCGGTTGTCAACGAGAAGGCCGTCGAATCGGCGATCCGTATCGGGCTGGCGCTGAACTGCGAGATCGCCCCGTGGGGCCGGTTTGCCCGCAAGAACTACTTCTACCCGGATCAGCCGAAGAACTATCAGATCTCGCAGTACGACGAGCCGATCGCCTTCAACGGCTACCTCGATGTTCCGCTGGAGGACGGCACCACTTGGCGGGTGCACATCGAGCGCGCGCATATGGAAGAAGACACCGGCAAGCTCACGCACATCGGCAGCGAGACCGGCCGTATCTCCGGCGCCACCGAGTCCTTGCTCGACTACAACCGGGCCGGAGTGCCACTGGTCGAGATCGTCACCAAGCCCATCGAGGGCACGGGGGAGCGGGCTCCGGAGATCGCCCGCGCCTATGTGACGGCGTTGCGTGACCTGTTGCGGGCCTTGGACGTTTCCGATGTGCGGATGGATCACGGGTCGATGCGCTGCGATGCCAATGTGTCGCTGATGCCGGCCGGCGCCGACGAGTTCGGAACGCGCACCGAGACCAAGAACGTCAACTCGCTCAAGAGCGTCGAGGTGGCGGTGCGCTACGAGATGCGGCGCCAGGGTGCGGTTCTGGACGCGGGCGAGGACGTCATTCAGGAGACTCGACATTTCCTGGAGCAGGACGGCAGCACCAGCGCCGGGCGCCGCAAGGAGACCGCCGAGGACTACCGGTACTTCCCGGAGCCGGATCTGGAGCCCGTGGCCCCCAGTGCCGAGCTCGTCGAGAAGCTGCGCGGCACTCTTCCGGAACTGCCCTGGCTGCGTCTGGGCCGCATTCAGCAGGAGTGGGGCATCTCCGATGAGGTGATGCGCGACCTGATCAACAACGGGGCCGTCGAGTTGGTGCAGGCCACCGTCGCCGAGGGCGCCAGCAGTGAGGACGCCCGCTCCTGGTGGGGTAACTATTTGGTGCAGCAAGCCAATTCGCGTGAGGTCGAGCTGGCGGAGCTGCCCATCACACCCACCCAGGTGGCTGCCGTTGTCGCGTTGATCAAGGACGGCAAGCTGTCCAACAAGCTGGCCCGGCAGGTGGTCGACGGTGTGTTGGCCGGCGAGGGTGAGCCTGAGCAGGTGATGAACGATCGCGGCCTGGTCGTGGTGCGTGACGACTCGGTGATCCAGGCCGCTGTGGATGAGGCGCTGGCCGCCAACCCCGATGTCGCCCAGAAGATCCGTGATGGCAAGGTGGCGGCCGCGGGCGCCATTGTCGGCGCGGTGATGAAGGCCACCAAGGGGCAGGCCGACGCCGCACTGGTCAAGGACCTGGTACTCAAGGCCTGCGGCCAGAGCTGATCACACGCTGACTGTGGCGAGGGGTTAGTCCAGGTCGTCGTTGGCGCGGGGGAATCCGCCGCCCTTCGGGAACAGTGGGAAAACCACGTCCTCGGTGTCGGTGGCGGTCCCGAAGTCTTTGTTGATGGAGCCGCCCCAGACGTTGCCGTCGGCCGAGAGCTTCAGCGCCCGCACGTGACCGTGCTGTTCCTTCTGTCGCAGCACCTCGGGATCGCCTGTGACCGCACCGGTTTCGGGGTTCTGGCGCACCACAACCGTGGTCTGATTGAACACCAGGTTCACCATCACCGAGCTGTCCAGTGCGGCGCAACCGGCCACACCGGGCTTGTCCGGCCACGTCCATACCGTCGAGACCTTGCCGTCCTTGGTCAGCTTCTGCAGCCGGTCGCCCGCGGGTGCGCGGTCGGTGACATACAGCGCTCCATTGGCGGAATCCACGCACATGGCGCCACCGTCGCCCATGCCGCTGATCGCGGTCGTCGGCGGCGTCTGACCCACGGTGGTGGGTTGTTCGATGCGGATCACCTTGCCGGCCAGCGAGTTCGGGTCGTTGGCCGCGCCAGGATTACCGCCCGTTCCGGTCTGGACCACCAATGTGGTGGGGCTGGTGAACGCCAGCGATCCGGCATTGCCGGTCGGGCCCTTGGGTATTCCGGTGAGGATGTCCTTGGGCACATCACCGTCGGCAACGCGAATCACGCGATTGTCGGTGGGGGTGCTGATGTACGCGTACATCAGCCGGTCCTGCTGATACGAGGGGGACAGCACGATATCGGAGAGGCCGCCATCACCGGATGGGTCGACGGGGATGGTCGTCTTGATCTTCGGCTCGGCGCTCGTCGCGATCTCCTTGACGACACCGGTCGCGCGTTCGGCGACCAATGCGGTCTTGCCATCGCTGCCCATGATGAGCCCGCTGGTGGCTTCCAGGCAGCCCTGCATCACGCCGTCGGCGGGGCACTGCTTGGGGAACGGCTTACCCGGCAACGGTGGCGGCGGGGTGGTCGTGGTCTGGGGGACCCCGCGCCGGGGAACCTCGGTGAAGGGCTGATCCTGGGTGGGATCAAACCGGACACAACCCGATAGCAGCGTCACCGCTGCGGCCGCCGCCGCCATCGAACCAACAAGCAGTTTTTTCCCCGATGGCTCATTGGTCGGTCCCGTCACGGGCCTGGAGCGAATGAGCATGCCCGCAAGATTACGGACCTTACGGCGTTGCTCGCCACATTCGGGCCTCCAATGGACTTACTCTGGGGCCCGTGACAGGTCATTCAGACGATCCGCAAGTGTGGCGCAAGCCGCCCGAACTGGTCGACCCTGAAGATGATGTGCCGTCGGCGACATATGGCGGCGACTTCGAGACCACGGCAATCCCGCACTACCAGGCGGAGAGGCTGACGAGCTCCCACAATGTGAAAGAGGTTGGACCGTTGTACGATCCAGCGCCGCTGCCCTATGCCGAACCTGCCACTACTCAAATTTCTTCCGAGGCGGTACACGCGCGCCACGCCGCGCCGTGGGGTACCCAGGACCCGACGGGTGATCGTCGCGGTACTCAGGATCTCGGACTGTTGCTGCTGCGTGTCGGGGTGGGCGCGGTGCTCATCGCCCATGGTCTGCGCAAGGTTTTCGGCTGGTGGGGCGGTACCGGGCTGAGCGGATTCGAAGCGACTCTCGGTGACCGTGGCTTCAAGTACGCCGACATCCTTACTTATGTCGGGGTGACGGCGGAGCTGGGCGCCGGGGTGCTGCTGGTCTTGGGCCTGCTGACCCCGCTGGCGGGTGCGGCCGCGCTGGCCTTCATGGTCAACGTGTTGCTGTCCGACATGGTGTCCGACAAGGCCAACAGGTATGCGATCTTCTGGCCCGACGGGCATGAATTCGAGCTGCTGATGATCGTCGCGATTGTCGCGGTGATCCTGGTCGGCCCTGGTCGGTACGGGTTTGACGCCGGCCGCGGCTGGGCCCGCAGGCCGTTCATCGGTTCCTTCGCCGCGGTGGTGCTCGGCTTCGGCGGCGCGGCCGCCATCTGGGTCTTCCTCAACGGGACGAACCCACTGGCCTAACCGCCGGTCCGCGCCGACACGCCGTGTTGTGCGCCGGCTACTCGGGAAACGCGTCATAAACCGTAGTTTCGGCGAGGTCGACCCGCTGATTGCGGAATTCGGTGTCTGAGCGCAATACCTAAACGAATTCCGCTCATGTTGGGCGAAAACTCAACGGAAACCGTATTCTGCTGCGCATGAGTTCAGACATTCCGGTAGAGAGCAAGGGACTCAAGGGCGGAGCGCTGGGCCTGCTGTCCAGTGTGGTGGTTGGGCTCGCCTCCACCGCGCCGGCCTACAGTCTGGCCGCGACGCTCGGGCTGATCGTCGCCAGCGGTGGTGCGCTGCTCGCCGGGGTCAAGGCTCCCGCCATCGTGCTGATCTCGTTCATTCCGATGTATCTGATCGCGGTGGCCTATCAGGAGCTGAACAAGGCCGAGCCGGATTGCGGCACCACCTTCACCTGGGCCTCGCGCACCTTCGGGCCGATCGTCGGATGGCTGGGCGGCTGGGGCATCATCGCCGCCGACGTGATCTGCCTGGCCAACCTCGCCCAGGTCGCCGGTGCCTACTCGTTCACCTTCGTGGGCGACTTGGGGTGGTCGGCGGCGGCGGGGCTGGCCGACAGCGTGCTGTGGTCCACGGTGGCGGGCGTCATCTGGATCGTGATCATGACCTACATCTGTTATCGGGGTATCGAAGTGTCGGCCCGGCTGCAGTACTGGCTGCTCACCGTCGAGGTGGTGGTGTTGATCGCGTTCGCGGTGGTGGCGCTGATCAAGGTCTATACCCATAACGCCGAGAGTTATTCACTGATGCCGTCGCTGTCCTGGTTCTGGCCCGGCGGCATGGACTTCGGCACGGTCATCGCACCGGCGGTGCTGACGACCATCTTCATCTATTGGGGCTGGGACACCGCGGTGGCCTGCAACGAGGAATCGGACGATCCCGGACGCACGCCGGGGCGTGCGGCGGTCATCTCGACCTTCCTACTACTGGCCACCTACGCGCTGGTGAGCGTGGCCGCGGTGGCGTTCGCCGGTGTCGGCACCGAGGGCGTCGGTCTGGGCAATCAGGAGAACGCCGCCGACGTATTCAAGGCCATCGGTCCGCAACTGTTCGGCGACAGCTTTGTCGGGCATCTCGGGATGCTGCTGCTGTCCGCATCCATCCTGACGTCGGCCTCGGCCTGTACGCAGACCACGATCCTGCCGACGGCCCGGACCACCTTGTCGATGGGTGTGTACAAGGCGTTGCCGGATTCCTTCGCGTCGATTCACCGCACGTATTTGACGCCGTCAACGTCCACGATTGCCATGGGCGCGGTGTCGATCGTCTTCTACGTGCTGTTCACCGTGATCAGCACCAACCTGTTGACCGCGCTCATCGGTTCGGTGGGCCTGATGATCGCGTTCTACTACGGGCTCACCGGATTTGCCTGTGCGTGGTTTTACCGCAAGAGGCTGAGCGGCAGCTTCCGCGACCTGATGATGCGCGGTGTCATGCCGTTGACCGGTGGGGTCACCCTGACCGTCGTCTTCATCTACGGACTCATCCAATACGCCAAGCCCAGCTGGCTCATCGATGACGACGGCAAGAATGTCACCGTGTTCGGAGTCGGGGCCGTCGCCGTTGTCGGCGTAGGTGCCCTGGTGCTCGGGGTGGTGCTGATGCTGCTGTGGCGGGTGGCCGCTCCGCCGTTCTTCCAGGGTGAGACGCTGCCGCGGCGCAGTGCCGATCTGGTGCTGGCGCCCGCCGCGGCGACAACCCATTTCGGGCTGCCCGACGCGGTCGAGGCGCAGCAGACCGTCATCGCGGGTGATCTGTCGAATCTGCCGGAGGGAGAGGTGGCGGTGAATCCGCAGACGGGCGAGGAATTCACCAAGGATTAGAACGCGGCGAGCGCGGCCCCTGCCGTGGCGGCGGCGTCGTAGTCGGGGATCCAATCGCCGGCCAGGATGCCAGTGAGTGCGGCGGCCTGCTGCAAAGCGCTGAGATCGGTGGCGCGGTAGATCGCGCCGGCACGGCGCGCGTTCTGCTGAACTCGGGTGGTGCGATCGCGCCGCAGGGATTCGTAGAGAGCCAGTCGCCGGGGAACATCTGTCGCCGAGGCGCCCGCGAGCACCGTGGCCAGCACGACCGCGTCCTCGATCGACATGTTTGCACCCTGCCCGAGGTGCGGCGTCATCGGATGGGCCGCGTCACCGAGTAGCGCGATGCGATCAGTGGTCCACCGGCTCAACCTCTTTCGGTCATACAATCCCCACCGGAAGGTTTCGGTGATCGCGTCGATGATCCCTGGAATCGGCGGTGCCCAGCCGTCGAACTCCGCCGCCAGTGCCCGGACATCGCCCGGCGCGGTCCAGGACTCTTCGGCATCGAGATCGCTGGCGGTGAATGCCACGATGTTCAGCAACGTGCCTTGCGAGACGGGGTAGATCAGGAAGCTGCGGCCGGGGCCCAGCCACATCTGCATGCGCCGCAGATTGACCGTGGTATCAAGGCGTTCCGCGGGAATCAGGCCGCGGTAGGCCATGATGCCCTCGCTCGAGAGCTCGACGGGCCCGGCGACGATCCCTTGCACCACCGAATGGATTCCGTCGGCCCCGACGGCGATATCGGCACGCTCCTCGGTGCCGTCGGCGAACAGGATGCGGACGCCATCCGCCGTCTCGACCACGTCTCGGCACGGACGCCCGAGCTGGACGGTTCCCGCGGGTAGTGCACTCAGCAGCGACTGCTGCAGTTCGCCTCGGTGCACGGGCAGGGATGTCACCGGCCGGTCTGCGTCGGTTGACGGCCAGGCCGGGGCGATCGGGACCGTGTCCCCGTGCCAGGTGTGCCATTCCGAGAGCTCGATGGGGGAGCCGACGGCACGTACACGCTCGCCCAGCCCCACTTCGTCGAGTGCGCGCAGACCGTTGCTCGCGATGACCACGCCCGCGCCGACTTCGCGTAGTTCGTGTGCCTTTTCGTAGACCGCAACGTCAATATCGTTGGCGCGCAATGCCGCTGCTGCGGTGAGTCCGCCAATTCCGGCGCCGATGATCGCTACCTGCATGATGTCCGTCCTTCCGCTGGCCTCGTTCATAATATTAGCATGCTAACTATTATCATGCTAACCATTACACTGGGAAGGTGCCGGGACAGTCGAGTGAGAACAGTGCGCATGAGATCGAGGAGCTGGTAGCGGCTACGGATGCGCTCTACTTCGCCATGCGCCGGGGCAGGACATCGCCCGCGGGGACCCAGGCGGGTATGAGCCGCTCTCAGCTTGAGCTGCTGGCGCCGCTCCTTGACCAGGAGTCGATGCCCGTGAGCAGGCTCGCCGGGACCGCGGGCGTGGCGGTGCCGACGGCCACGCGCGCACTCAAACAGCTGGAAGAGCGCGGAGTGGTCGCACGCACCCGCTCGTCATCGGACGACCGATTGGTCCTGGTGGGTCTGACGCCATCCGGGCGCGGCCGAGTGGCCAAGGCGCAGTCGGCCTTTCGTGCGCGCCAGCATGACGTCTTCGTCGAGTTGTCCGGCGCCGACCGTCGGGCCATCACGTCCAGCCTTACCCGGCTCGCGGCGATCATCAACGACAATCTGGACGCGCGCGCCTAACGTTTGGCGAAAATTATCCGGTGCCAATCCTTGTCGGCGGCCCGGGTGATGTCACTCATGACGTGCTTGATGGTGAGGTACTCCTCGAGCGAATACGCGGACATGTCCTTGCCGAATCCGGAAGCGCCGAATCCGCCGTGCGGCATCTCACTGATGATCGGGATGTGGTCGTTGATCCATACGCACCCGGCCTTGATTTCCCGTGAGGCGCGCTGTGCGCGATACACATCGCGGGTCCAGGCCGAGGCGGCAAGGCCGTACGCGGTGTCGTTGGCCTGTCGCAGCGCGTCGTCGTCATCGGTGAATGGGCGCACGGTCAGCACCGGGCCGAAGATCTCGTCGCGGTAGGCCTCGGCGGTCTCGGCGACGTCGGCGATGAGTGTGGGTCGATAGAAGTACCCCGGTAGATCGGGAGTGCTTGCACCGGTGACGATGCGGCCGCCCTGTGCGGGGGCGCGATTCACGATGCTTGAGACCCGGGCGCGGTGTGCGGCAGAGATCAGCGGTCCGATATCGGTCGTCGGATCCAGCGGGTCGCCGACGACGACACTGCGCATCACCTCACCGACGCCGGCGACGAAGTCGTCGTACAGATCGCGGGCGACGATGGCGCGTGTCGCGGCGGTGCAGTCCTGGCCCGAGTTGATGATCGCCGCGGCGACGGCACCCTGGATCGCGGCGTCCACATCGGCATCGTCGAAGACCACGAGCGGGGCCTTGCCGCCGAGTTCCAACTGTGTGCGATGGCCGTGAACCGCCGCGGCCGCCATCACCTTTCGGCCCACGGTGGTGGAGCCGGTGAAGGTCACCAGATCCACATCGGGGTGGCCGGCGAGCGCGGTGCCCACGTCGTCACCGCGGCCGGTGACGACATTGAGTACGCCATCGGGTAGACCGGCCTCGGCGGCGAGGCGGGCCAGGGTCAGTGTGGTCAGCGGTGTCAGCTCGCTCGGTTTGATCACCACGGTGCATCCGGCTGCCAACGCGGGCAGCACCTTCCACACCGCCATCTGTAGCGGGTAGTTCCACGGGGTGATGGTGGCCACCACCCCGGCGGCCTCACGCCGGATGCTTGAGGTGTGGTCGGCGGAGTATTCGGCCGTCGCCTTGCCTTCCAGATGCCTTGCGGCACCGGCGAAAAACTCGACATTGTCGATGCTGCCCGGCACATCGAACTCGGCGGCCAGCCGCACCGGCTTTCCCGTCTGTGCGACCTCCTCGGCCACCAATGCGTCGGAGTTGACCGTCATGACGGCGGCCAGCTTGGCCAAGACGGTCGCCCGTTCGACCGGTGTCGACGACGCCCAGCCGGGGCCGGCCGCGCGGGCCGCCGCCACCGCGGCATCCACATCGGCGGCGGTGGCCAGGTTCAGTTCCGTGATCGCCTCGCCTGTCGCCGGATTGATCACCCGATGGGTGTCTCCGTGCGTCACTGCGGGGCGGCCATTGATCCAGCTGCTGGGGGCACTCACCCCGCCCACGCTATCGAAGATCGTGACACCTGGCCACGGATTCCATTGCAAAAAGTGGACTTGTATCCCTAATTCGTCGTAAATCATTGCAAAGAACGATGGAATCCGTGCACAATCAAGCTCGTGGCCAACACGACACGACGACTGTTGCGGGTCGCCGACCCCGGAAACGGGTCCACGGCATTCCCGCTTGACGACGCCTCCAAGGCGATCGTCGAAGAGCTCCAGCAGGACGGGCGCCGTCCCTACGCGACGATCGGTAAGTCGGTGGGGCTCTCTGAGGCCGCGGTGCGGCAGCGGGTGCAACGCATGATCGATGCCGGCGTCATGCAAATTGTCGCTGTCACCGATCCGATGCAGCTCGGATTCAAACGGCAGGCGATGATCGGCATCAGATGCTCCGGCGACACCACCGAGGTGGCCGATCGTTTGGCCGAGTTGGACGCCGTCGATTACGTGGTGCTCACCGCGGGGACCTTCGACGCGATCGTCGAGGTGGTCTGCGAGGACGACGACGACCTGCTGGATTTGCTCAACAAGCAGATCCGTGCGGTACCTGGGGTTACCTCCACGGAAACCCTCGTCTATTTGAAACTAGTGAAGCAGCAATATAATTGGGGTACACGGTGACATCCGTTGATGTAGTACAGGACCTTTCCGGCGATCTGGAGACAAAGGCCGCACGGCATCTGTGGGGGCACTTCGCCCGTCACGGAGCCGGAATCGCGCCGCCGATCATCACTCGTGGTGAGGGGGTGAGAATTTGGGACGACCGCGGCAAGAGCTACCTCGACGGACTGTCGGGACTTTTCGTCGTGCAGGCCGGGCATGGCCGCGCCGAGCTGGCACAGGCCGCGGCGCGTCAAGCCGAGAAACTCGCCTTTTTTCCCCTCTGGTCCTATGCCACCGAGCCGGCGATCGAACTCGCCGACCGCCTCGCGGGATACGCGCCGGGCGACCTGAACCGCGTCTTCTTCACCACCGGTGGCGGAGAAGCGGTGGAAAGCGCGTGGAAGCTGGCCAAACAGTTCTTCAAGCTGACCGGAAAACCCGGTAAGCACAAGGTTATTTCGCGTGCCATCGCTTACCACGGCACCCCGCAGGGGGCGCTGGCCATCACCGGCTTGCCCGCGTTCAAGGCGCCGTTCGAGCCGCTGACTCCGGGCGGATTCCGCGCGCCGAACACCAACTTCTATCGCGCACCGGAGCCTTACGCGCACGACCCCAAGGCATTTGGGCAGTACTGCGCCGACCGGATCGCCGAGGCCATCGAATTCGAGGGGCCCGACACGGTCGCGGCCGTCTTCCTCGAACCCGTGCAGAATGCGGGTGGTTGCTTCCCGCCGCCGCCGGGCTACTTCGAGCGGGTGCGCGAAATCTGTGACGAGTACGACGTGTTGCTGGTGTCCGACGAGGTGATCTGCGCCTTCGGGCGTATCGGATCGATGTTCGCGTGCGAGGAGCTGGGGTACCAGCCCGACATCATCACCTGTGCCAAGGGCATGACGTCCGGTTACTCGCCCATTGGTGCGATGATCGCCACCGACCGGTTGTTCGAACCGTTCAATGACGGCACGACGACCTTTCCACACGGTTATACCTTTGGTGGCCATCCTGTTTCGGCGGCCGTGGCGTTGGCCAATCTCGATATCTTCGAGCGTGAGGGGCTGTGCGATCGGGTACGCGAGAACGCGCCCGTGTTCCGCTCGACCCTGGAGAAGCTCCATGACCTGCCGATCGTCGGGGATGTGCGCGGCGAGGGTTACTTCTACGGCATTGAACTGGTCAAGGATAAACAGAGCAAGGCGACCTTTAACGGTGAGGAAAGCGAAAGACTGCTGCGCGGCTTCCTGTCCGCGGCGCTCTGGGATGCGGGTCTGTACTGCCGCGCCGACGATCGTGGCGACCCGGTGATTCAGCTTGCGCCACCGTTGATCAGCGGGCCACGCGAGTTCGACGCGATCGAGCAGATTCTGCGCGGGGTGCTCACCGAGGCCTGGAATCGGTTGTAGGCATGCGAGTTCTCATCGTCGGTGCCGGGGGAGTGGGCAGCGCGGCCGCGTACATCGCGGCGCGGCGGGATTTCTTCGAAGCCTTGGTGATCGCTGATTACGACATCGCGCGGGCACGGGCGGTGGTCGATCGGCTCGACGATCCGCGATTCACCGCGGCCCGGATCGATGCCTCCAGCGCCGATGACGTCGCCAGTTTATGCCGAGAACATCGCATTACTCATGCGCTCAACGCGGTCGACCCGCGGTTCGTCATGGGTGTCTTCGACGGATGCTTCGCGGCGGGGGTGACCTACCTCGACATGGCGATGAGTCTGTCGCATCGGCACCCGGACAGGCCCTACGAGTTACCCGGCGTGATGCTCGGTGACGAACAGTTCGCGGTCGCCGAAAAATGGGAGACCGCAGGGCTGTTGGCGCTGGTGGGTATCGGTGTGGAGCCGGGCCTCAGCGACGTGTTCGCGCGTTACGCGGCCGATCACCTGTTCTCCGAGATCGACGAGCTGGGTACTCGCGACGGCTCCAATCTAGAGGTGCAGGGGTATCGGTTCGCTCCGTCATTTTCCATCTGGACCACCATCGAGGAATGCCTCAATCCGCCCCTGATCTGGGAGCGCGGCAAGGGATTTTTCACCACCGAACCCTTCAGTGAGCCTGAGGTTTTCGACTTTCCTGGCGGAATCGGACCCGTCGAATGCGTCAACGTGGAGCACGAGGAGGTGGTGCTCATGCCGCGCTGGGTCAATGCCCGGCGGGTCACCTTCAAGTATGGCCTCGGTGCCGAGTTCATAAATGTGCTGCGCACCCTGCATCTGGTGGGTTTGGACAGCACCGCGCCCGTGAACGTGCACGGCAACGGCGGTGCCGCGGCCGTCAGCCCGCGCGACGTGGTGGCAGCATGCCTGCCGGACCCAGCCGGGCTGGGGCACTTGATGCGCGGAGCCACCTGCGCGGGCCTTTGGGTCACCGGCACCGGTAAGGATGGCCGGCCCCGCGAGGTCTACCTGCACCATGTCGTCGACAACGAATGGACCATGGCCCGCGACGGTGCGCAGTGCGTGGTGTGGCAGACGGCGGTGAATCCGGTGGTGGCCCTGGAGCTGCTCGCCGAGGGTGCCTGGAGCGGGTCGGGGGTGCTGGGGCCGGAGGCGTTCGACAGCCTGCCATTCCTGGATCGGCTCAATACGTTCGGTGCGCCCTGGGGTATCCAGGAGCGCGCAGCCGCCTAGTCGCGCCTGACTCCCTCGTAGGGATTCGGGACGCGCCCGTTGCTGGCCGCCGACAGGATCGGCAGCGTCGAGAAGGTGACCCCGGGGAGGCGGATGGTGCTGCCGTCGGTGAGGGTGGCCTGCGCCCAGGCGTGCTTGTCGAAGGTGAGTCCGTCGATCTCGGACCACGGCACCGTCCTGGTGGACGTCAAGGTCCGAATCTGTGCGGACTCGGTGTTCACGGCGGTGCGGTAGCGGGCGATGGCGTACGACAGGCCGATCGGGATGAGGAGTACCGGCGCCAGAATCGGAAGTGCGACGACGAAGCTCAACATGCCCAGCGCCAGAAACCCGGTGACGAAATGCGCCATCGGGGACGTCCGGATCACTGTGCGTTTCGCTTCGGCCATTGCTCCATTGTCGCCGACGCCGGAGCCTGCTTCTGGCTCGGTGTGTCGATGCGAGGGTGGGATTTGACTCGGACCTCCAGAAACGACTACCGTGCGCGTTGTGAACAACCAAGCCTTGCTCGTAGTAATCGGTATGCGCGTCGACGCGTAGCCCGAGTCCAAGGCAACTCGCGCACACTCGACGCGCAACCCTCGTACAGCAGACCGCTGGCGGGGGTTTTTTGTTGCCATAGGTTTATCAGTACGGCCACAACAAGAGGACAGACCACCATGAGCGCTCCCGCAAAGCCCAAGCCGGCTTCTGCTTCTGGGCCCGCCCCAGCAGCAGCTCCGGAACCCAACACCGTCGCACCCCAGCGCGTCACCGGCGCGCAGTCGGTAGTGCGGTCGCTTGAGGAGCTCGGCGTCGAGGTGATCTTCGGCATTCCCGGTGGTGCGGTTCTGCCCGTCTATGACCCGCTGTACGACTCGACCAAGGTCCGTCACGTGCTGGTGCGCCACGAACAGGGCGCTGGGCACGCGGCCAGCGGCTACGCACATGCCAACGGCAAGGTCGGCGTCATGATGGCCACCTCAGGCCCGGGAGCCACCAACCTGGTGACCCCGCTGGCCGACGCCCAGATGGATTCCATCCCGGTGGTTGCCATCACCGGCCAGGTGGGCCGTGGCCTCATCGGCACCGACGCCTTCCAGGAAGCCGACATCTCCGGCATCACCATGCCGATCACCAAGCACAACTTCCTGGTGAGCAACGCCGAGGAGATCCCGAAGGTCATCGCCGAGGCCTTCTACATCGCCCAGAGCGGTCGTCCCGGCGCGGTGCTCGTGGACATCCCCAAGGACATCCTGCAGGCGCAGACCACGTTCAGCTGGCCGCCGCAGATCTACCTGCCCGGATACAAGCCCGTCACCAAGCCGCACGGCAAGCAGGTTCGTGAGGCGGTCCGGCTCATCGCCGCCGCCAAGCGCCCGGTGCTGTACGTCGGTGGCGGTGTCATCCGTGCGGACGCGTCCCCGGAACTCAAGGAATTGGCCGAACTGACCGGCATCCCCGTCGTCACCACCCTTATGGCGCGCGGAGCATTCCCCGACAGCCACGAGCTGCACATGGGCATGCCCGGGATGCACGGCACAGTCGGCGCGGTGGCCGCGCTGCAGCGCAGCGATCTGCTGATCACCCTGGGCGCGCGATTCGATGACCGGGTGACGGGCCAGCTCGACTCGTTCGCGCCGGAGGCCAAGGTGATTCACGCCGACATCGACCCCGCCGAGATCGGTAAGAACCGCCACGCCGATGTGCCGATTGTCGGTGACGTGAAGAACGTCATCAGCGAGCTGATCGAGGCCATCCGGGCCGATAGGGCCACCGGAACCACCAGCGATCTCTCCGAATGGTGGGAGTACCTGTCGGGTATCCGCAAGACGTACCCGCTGGGCTACGACGCGCAGCACGACGGCAGCCTGGGCCCGGAGTTCGTCATCGAGACGCTGGGCAAGATCGCCGGACCTGACGCGGTCTACGTGGCCGGGGTGGGTCAGCACCAGATGTGGGCCGCACAGTTCATCAAGTACGAGAACCCGCGGACCTGGCTCAACTCCGGTGGCCTGGGCACCATGGGCTTCGCGGTTCCCGCCGCCATGGGCGCAAAGATGGCGCGGCCCGAGGCCGAGGTGTGGGCCATCGATGGTGACGGCTGCTTCCAGATGACCAACCAGGAGCTGGCCACCTGCGCCATCGAGGGTGTGCCGATCAAGGTCGCGCTGATCAACAACGGCAACCTGGGCATGGTGCGCCAGTGGCAGACCTTGTTCTACGAGGAGCGCTACTCGCAGACAGACCTGGCCACGCACTCGCGCCGCATCCCCGATTTCGTGAAGCTGGCTGAGGCGCTCGGCTGCGTCGGATTGCGTTGCGAGCGTGAAGAAGACGTGGCCAAGGTGATCGAAGAGGCGCGTGCGATCAACGATCGTCCGGTGGTCATCGACTTCATCGTCGGTGCCGACGCCCAGGTGTGGCCGATGGTCGCCGCGGGCACCAGCAATGACGAGATCCAGGCGGCGCGGGGCATCCGGCCGCTGTTCGACGACGATGAAGGACTGGTGGACGAATGACAAGCACCCACACCTTGAGCGTGCTGGTGGAGGACAAACCCGGTGTGCTCGCCCGTGTCGCCGCACTGTTTTCCCGTCGTGGCTTCAACATCGCCTCGCTGGCGGTGGGCCCGACGGAACTCAAAGACGTTTCGCGCATGACAATCGTCGTCACCGTCGACGATTTTCCGCTCGAACAGGTCACCAAGCAGCTCAACAAGCTCATCAACGTGATCAAGATCGTCGAACAGGACGAGGACAATTCGGTGGCACGCGAGCTGATGCTCGTCAAGGTGCGCGCCGATGCGACGGTGCGCGCGCAGGTCATCGAAGTGGTGAACCTGTTCCGCGCCAAGGTGGTCGATGTGTCGCCGGAGTCGGTGACCATCGAGGCGACGGGCACCCAGTCCAAGCTGGATGCACTGCTGCGGATGCTCGACCCGTACGGTATTCGGGAGATCGTGCAATCCGGCGTGGTCGCGCTCTCGCGTGGCCCGCGGTCTATCGCCGCCGCCAAGTAACGCTTAGTAGAGATAGCAAGTAGAGAAAGCCGAAGGGAATCAAGCAAGTGGCAGTTGAGATGTTCTACGACGATGATGCGGACCTGACTCTCATTCAGGGACGCAAGGTCGGCGTTATCGGGTACGGCAGCCAGGGGCACGCGCACTCGCTGAGCCTGCGCGACTCCGGCGTTCAGGTGAAGGTCGGTCTGCGCGAGGGCTCCAAGTCGCGCGAGAAGGTCACCGAG
Organism: Mycobacteroides immunogenum; assembly: GCF_001605725.1. Classification (NCBI taxonomy): domain Bacteria; kingdom Bacillati; phylum Actinomycetota; class Actinomycetes; order Mycobacteriales; family Mycobacteriaceae; genus Mycobacteroides; species Mycobacteroides immunogenum. The sequence continues at coordinate 3,560,045 of NZ_CP011530.1, read as the reverse complement.
CAGGGCCTTGAGGTCGACACCCCCGAAGAGGTCGCCAAGTGGGCTGACGTGATCATGGTCCTGGCGCCCGACACCGCACAGGCCGAGATCTTCACCAAGGAGATCGAGCCGCACCTGAAGGACGGCGACGCGCTGTTCTTCGGACACGGCCTGAACATCCACTTCGGTCTGATCAAGCCTCCGGCCAACGTCACCGTTGCCATGGTTGCCCCCAAGGGCCCGGGCCACCTTGTGCGTCGTCAGTTCGTCGATGGCAAGGGTGTGCCCGCGCTCATCGCCGTGCACCAGGACCCCAAGGGTGAGGGCCAGGCGCTCGCGCTGTCCTACGCCAAGGGCATCGGTGGTACCCGCGCCGGCGTCATCAAGACCGACTTCAAGGAAGAGACCGAGACCGACCTCTTCGGTGAGCAGGCCGTGCTCTGCGGTGGCACCGAGGAACTGGTCAAGACCGGATTCGACGTCATGGTCGAGGCCGGATACGCCCCCGAGATGGCGTACTTCGAGGTGCTGCACGAGCTCAAGCTGATCGTCGACCTGATGTACGAGGGTGGCATCGCCCGCATGAACTACTCGGTGTCCGACACCGCCGAGTTCGGTGGATACCTGTCGGGACCGCGCGTCATCGACGCCGGCACCAAGCAGCGCATGAAGGACATCCTCACGGACATCCAGGACGGCACCTTCGTCAAGCGCCTCGTCGCCAACGTCGAGGGTGGCAACAAGGAGCTCGAGGGTCTGCGCAAGGAGAACGCCGAGCACCCCATCGAGGTCACCGGCAAGAAGCTGCGCGACCTGATGAGCTGGGTCGATCGGCCGATCACCGAGACCGCTTAGTTCTCACTGTCTGAACGCAAAGCCCCCGCGCTCTCCGGAGTGTCGGGGGTTTTGCGTTTCTGGCGGAGTTCGGCAGGGATCATGTGACGGTGGAATATCCATCATTGGGGGAGTCGTCGTCGTACCCGGGACCGCGACCAAGCACCCATCTGGTGTGGGCAATCATCGCTACCCTCTTCTGCTGCTTGCCCTTCGGGATTGTTGCGATCGTCAAGGCGGCGCAGGTGGACTCGTTGTGGTTCCAGGGCCGCTATCGCGAGGCGCATGCCGCGTCGCGGTCCGCCAAGCTTTGGGTGATGTGGTCGATTCTCCCATTCGTCGTGCTGGGGGTGGCCCTGGTCATCGGGGCGATACTGACCTCGATATTCGGTGAGGTACCGGCCCAGCGGTAGTGCGGGATACTGGATACCGTGCATGCCACCGTCGTCTCCCGGCTCGCCGCCCCTGTCGCGGTGGCTGCCGTGGCGGCGGCAGGCTGCGCCGCGGTGTGGCTCGGAGACCCGACGACGCCCGGCGGAGTGCTCCCGGTGTGCCCCTTCAAGGCACTCACCGGCCTCGACTGCCCCGGCTGTGGCGGCCTGCGCATGGTCTATTCACTGATGCACGGTGACCTGCTTGGCGCACTGCGCTACAACGCGGTTGGCTTGGTGGCCGTGGGGTTCCTCGCAGTCTGCTTTGTGGCCTGGACGGCCAGCCGTTGGCGGGGTGAGTCAGGTTGGAATCCGCCCTGGCTGCATGGGTGGGTCCCGGTGATCACGCTGGTCGTCTTCGTGGCGTGGTTCATCGTCAGACTGATTCCGATCGCACCGTTCACCGCGTTGCGGGTGTGATCCCTAAGCGGTGCGTTCCATAAGCTCGCGAGCGTTCTCTCCCAACGTAATACCGTCATCGCCGATGAACAGGCGGGAGATCTCGCGGGCCAGCGGTTCAAGGGTGAACGGCACAAAGGCAGGCTGCGCCACCCGCAGCAGCATGGCCAACACGGGATCGGCGATCCGGGGAATCCCCAAATGGCGCCGCACCTTTGGCGGCACCACTGCCACGGACGGCACTGCCGTGACGAGAGTGATCGCGGCGACGGCGGCGGCCGTCAGTCCGCCGAATCCTCGTGCGTTTCTGATCACCGATAGGGCGAATCGCACCCCGCCCGGCACGAAGCCTTTCACCATCCGGTATTCCGATTCGATGGAGTCGTAGTAGGCCGCCACCTCGTCGGAGGTCACCGGCACCGTGTCCGGGTCGGCACCCATCAGTTCGGCGAATGTCTTCACCTCGGCGAAGAATTGGTCGCGCTCGGACTGCGGCAGGCGCCGGGGAATGAGGCGTCCCGGTGCGGGGGTGTTCTCGTAGATCCGCAGCGCCGCATGCATGATCGTCACGTGCGCGAAGAGCACTAGTGTGGGCCCCTGGGCGTCGTAGGGCCGGTCGGTGCCGGGGATGACTCCCTTCATATTGCGGTGATAGTGGCGTAGGTGCGCGGCCAGTGCATCGGCACTCTCGGTGTCGCCGAAGATGATCGGTATCGGCACACCGGCGGTGCGCTGAATGCGTTTGACGGTGTCATCGAAGTCGATCTGATTGCGCTTGCTCTTGGTGAACACCGGATCGTGATTGATCTCAACGGCTTGCAGTCCCTCGTGGCTGCCCTCCAGCAATGCGGTCACCAGCACGATCATGGGTGCCACGGAGGGATGCAGGAACACCTTCCAAGTCACCGAGCCGGGGCCGAAGTAGCCGTAGTCGGGCCGCCCATCGGGGCCGGTGCGTTGACCGGCAGGGGTGGCGCCGTCCCCGCGTCGCCAGATCCGGGCCTTTGCGTCACCGCGCGGCGGCATGCCCGCGGAGCGCGATGTTGTGGCGTGTGCAGCTGTGCTTGGCATCGTTGCCTCCCAGGGAGCGGTTTGCTACCTAATATTGGAGACGTTAACAACGGCAGTTGTCAATATCTAGAGGCGAAACCGCATGGGGATGCTGCGCGGACCACGGATGGCGGGGGTGTCGCGCCAGCTCACGGGGCCGGCGATGACGGGTTGGCGTTCCAGTACCTCGCGCAGCGCCACCGTTGTCTCCAGCTTGGCCAGTGCCGAGCCCAGGCAGTGGTGGGTGCCGTATCCGAAGGCCAGGGGCGGGCTCCTGCGATCGGTCCGAAAGGTACTGGGCTCCACGAACACCTGGGGATCACGGTTCGCAGCGGCAATCGCGATCAGGACCGTCTGTCCTTCCCGGACGATGTTCCCGGCGAGGCTGTGGTCCGCTGTCGCGACGCGCGCGGTGGCGAGCACCGGACCATCGAGTCGGAGCAGTTCGGTGATGACGGCGGGATCATCCGGGTCGATGTTGTCTGCCAGTTGGGTACCATCCGGGCGCGGCTCCAACAAGCGGATGATGCTGGTGCCCAATAGATTTGCCGTGGTCTCGTGACCCGCGATGGCGATCATGAAGGCCATCGTGACGACGTCTTCCAAGGGCAAGTCGGTGCTTGACGCGATCAGACTGAGTAGGTCATCGCCCGGGTGTACACGTCGATCGGCCGCCAATGGCAACAGTTCGGTGGCGAGGGAGGCGCCCGCAGCAGTTCCGGCCATGACGGTATCGACGTCGGCGAAAGCGCCGAGCATCCGGATGATGATTGGGGATTCCTCGCGCAGGACGGTCGACGACGAGTCGTCCAGGCCAAGCCATTCACCGATGATGGCGATCGGTAACGGCAGGGCGATGTCGGCCATGAAGTCGAAAGACTCTTCGGGCAAAGGGTATTCGATGACGTGAGAGGCGATCGATTGCACACCCTCCCGTAGGCCGGCGATGAATCCCGGGGTGAACACATCGCGGACGGCGCTGCGGAGCTCGGTGTGATCGGGTCCATCGGCGAAGAGCATGTTTCTGCCGAAGCTGTTCATATCGAGATACCCCGGAGCTGAGGCGCGCATCTGGGGGCTGGCGAGTGGGTCGCTTGACCAACCGGCGCCGCCCAGCACCTCGCGAGCGGACTGATAGCCCAGAACCACCCAGGTGCCGGCGTTCTCATCCCAGACCACATCGCCGCGGGTACGCAGGCTTTCGAAGTAATGGTATGGGTCTCGTGAATCCCAGGGGATCCGCGGCGCGGTGGAGTTAGCAGTGGTCATGATGATCCAATCCGAAGGGCAGGCCGCGGTCGCGAACCCACGCGACATGCTGTTTACCTAGTGGGGAAACGGGTTCGGAGACACCGTCGAGATCATCGAGCAGTGCGCGAGTGTGTCCGGTGGCGTTGAGCGTTGACGACAATGCACTGATGTTCAGGTTGATCCGGGCCAGGAACACCAGGTCGCTGGGTATCGACATCTGATGCAGCGTCTGGAAGTTCAGCAGCGACCGGGTGGCGCTGGTGGACACCTCGCGGGTAAACGTCACCGGTTGCGCAGCGCGAATGTCTTGCACGGTGGCACCGAGCCACTCGAAGACGTCCTGCGCCGAAAGCGGCGAATCGACGCTGAAGTAGCCGGCGTCCACCATCAACTGGCGCAGATCATCTTGGCGTTCATCGGCGGCGGCACGGATCATCTGCACGAGCCGATACCGCAGTGTCTCGGGGACTACCTTGATACAGCCGAAATCGACAAATCCGACTGAGCCGTCCGCCCCGAACCGATAATTTCCCGGATGCGGATCGGCATGAAAAAGGTTGGCATGCCGAAATGATCCGGTACTGAAGCGCCAGATGGCTTCCACCCAAGCATTTTTGAGGTCTTGATCGGCACGCTGCGCTGCCGCCCAATCCATTCCGTCCAGATATGTCATGGTGAGCACTCGGCTGCCGGATGCCTCGGGAATCACCTCAGGTATCCGGATAAAAGGATGTCCCTGGTAGAGAGCGGCGAAGGCCTGAATATTGGCGGCCTCATGCCGATAGTCCAATTCCTCGGATATGCGTGCGGCCACCTCATCGGCCATCTGGCGATGATCCAGCTGAGGCCGCGGACCGGCGATACCCGTCACGAAACGCAGGAACGTGGCCATGAGTTCGGCGTTGGACAGGTCGTGTCTGATGGCATGTGCCACACCCGGGTACTGGATCTTGACCGCGACTTTGCGGCCGTCGTGCAGGGTCGCTCGGTGTACCTGACCGATCGATGCCGCGGCCATCGGATCGTCATCGAACTCGCAGAACACTTCCTCCACGGGCCGCTTGAGATCCTCTTCCAGGGCTTGGCGCGCCAAGAGCGGATGCATCGGTGGTGCGTCGGCCTGCAAGCGCGTCAATGCGTGCTGATACGGCGAGAGTTGGTCATATCCATGCGAGGAGATCTCGGCGACGGAGAAGATCTGCCCGGCCTTCATCAGGACGCCTTTGGAGTGTCCGAGTAGTTCGGTGTAGCGCTCGGCCGTGCGTTCGTGGAAGCGGTCGACCGCTCCAGTGTCACCGGCCCTTTCGCGCAGGCCTGCCACGAGCCGCCCGCCGGCGGCGCGCGCGGTGAATCCTGCCAGCGGGATGGTACGGCGGATTCTTCCTCGGGGAATGGGGCTGTCGCTCATAGCCGCGCGCCCATCTCTGATGGCGCCCGCGGGTCCAATCCGAAGGGCAGGCCGCGTTCTCTCACCCACGCGACATGCCGAATGCCCAGGGGAGTCTCGGGTTCGGCGATTCCGATCATGTCGGCGGCAGCGGACCGGGAGCTGACGGTGGCACCGAGCTTCGACATCGCGGACCGGACGCCGAGGGGGAAACGCACCAGGTAGATGAGATCGGGGGGCAGGGAGATGCGACGCGATAGCGGGCTGTCCAGCGCGGTGAGGTTGCGGTCTATCAATTGCGGTGTGTAGGTGACCGGCTGCGGCAGCGTTGCGTCAGCGTTGATCTCATTCATCCAACGGAGCGCTTCCCCGGGTGACATGGTCGAGTCGGCGGACAGGAAACCGGCGTCCTTCATCGTGGAATAGAGATCGGCGACTCGCTGCTGGATGCTTGCGGCGACCATCCGGATCCAGGCGAGACGATGGCTCTCCCGAAGGTTCTTGACGGATCCGAAGTCGACAATCCCGAGGCTGCCGTCGAGGCCGAACCGGTAGTTGCCGGGATGTAGATCTGTGTAGAAGGCACAAGCATGTTGCAGCGGTGCGAGGCTGAATCTCCATAGTGCCTCCGCCCAGGTGTTTTTCAGTTCTTGGTCGGCTTGTTGTGCTTCAGCCCAATCGATCCCGTCGACGTAGGTCATCGTGAGGACTCGCTGTGTGGACAGCTCGGGCACTGCCTCGGGCACCCGGATGAACGGGTGACCCTCGAACAGTCGGTGGAACGTGGATATGTTCGCGGCTTCCTGCCTGTAGTTCAGTTCCTCTCTGATCTGAGCCGAGATATCTCGTGCCGTCGCAGGAAGATCGATCGCGTATCTGCGGTCCAGCAGGGCAAAGGTGACTCTCAGGAAGGTGGTGACCAGCTCGGTGTTGGCGAGATCATCTTGAATGGCTTGTGCCACACCGGGGTATTGAATCTTGACGACGACATCACGGCCGTCGTGAAGCGTCGCTCGGTGAACCTGGCCGATGGACGCCGAGGAGATCGGATCGTCGGTGAAACTGGCGTATGCCTGGCTTGTGGGTACGCCGAGCTCGGATTCGATGACACTGCGCGCCAGTGCGGGGGCCATGGGCGGGGATTGGGTTTGGAGTCGAGTCAATGCCTGCTCGTACGGGGAGATTCCGCCGTCGGCACCGTTCATATCGATGCTCGAAAAGATCTGCCCGGCTTTCATCAGGACGCCTTTGGAATGTCCGAGTAGTTCGGTGTAGCGCTCGGCCGTGCGTTCGTGGAAGCGGTTGACCGCTCCGGTGTCGCCTGCTTTTTCGCGTAGGCCGGCGACGAGTCGGCCGCCTGCGGCGCGGGCGGTGAAGCCCGCCAGTGGCATGGTGCGCCGGATTCGTCCTCGGGGGACTTGACCGTCTGTCATGACTACCTCCTACCGGTGACCCAGACCAGCTGTTAAAGTACTCACTGAGTGACACTAAGTGATTACTTGGGAGACGTCAATGGTAGAGATTTCCACCAAAGAACGCCTGGTCGCCGAGGCCATGAGGCTCTTCGGTGAGCAGGGATACAAGGCCACCAGCGTTGCGCAGATCGAGAAGGCGGCCGGGTTAACTCCCGGATCGGGCGGCCTTTATCACCACTTCAAATCCAAGGAAGCACTGCTGGAAGCGGGTATCGATCGGCAGCTGGATCGGCGGCGCGCGATGCGCGATATTCGCGCGCTGTTCGGTGGGCTGGGCGACCTGCGCAACGAGCTGACGATGATGGGCCGCTACATTCTGGCGGTTCTCGACGAGGAATCGGAGCTGTTGCAGATAGCCTCCAGCGTCCCCTCGGGGCGTCCGGCACGGCTGGATGACGCGTACGCGGCGCTGTTCGATGGCCTGTACGGGGAACTGGCCGATTGGGTGCAGGGTTGGGCGCCCGGTATGGGCAAGCGGGAAGCGGAATCTATTGGGGTGCTTGGTGTCAACGCGCTGCTGGGTAAGCGTGAGACCGGTGCGGTGTTCCGTAGACCCGGCAGGGACATCGCCGATGAGGATTACGTTGCGGAATGGACGGCATTGTTGGCGGCGAGGATTGAATCGCTGGGCCAATCGGCGGGAGATGGGTGAGTCTCGCTCTGTGTTGCGTTGATCATCGCGCCGGTCGTGGCACGTGCGGACCAGGAATTTCCCAACACCGACGACTTCGTCTCTGTTGGTCCCGAGGACTATCGGGCACTTGTCGGCGGCTACGCGAACACCGGAATCCGGTTCGGGACACCGGATGGTCTTCACTGCTCAATGTCGGTGAGCCTCAAGGGATCGGGTGGCGGTACTGCGAGTTGTTGGGGTGCGCTGCCCGGTGCCCCGCCAGATGGGGCCAACATGGTTTACGTCGACAGCGATCGCGGATCGTCTTTCATCCGTGCGGATCTCGCCGCCATGGAGAGAACTTGGGTCTTGGATCCCGCCCATCCGGGCGCGGGGCAGGACGGCTTTTACCAGGCCGATATCGACCCAGAGTCCTACCGGCTGTTGCCCGCCCGTAGCAGCTTTGTGGTGTCGCCTCGGGGGAGTTGGGTGTCGTGAAAAGGATTCGTGAAGCGATCAAATCACTTCTGCCTCAATAGTTTCATCCGCCACAACGAGGGTGGTTTGTCGGTGGGCGCGGTTAGTATTCGAACATGAGTTCGATTGGGGTGTTGGAGGTGGCGGTTGATGCCTTCTGCGCCGAGTCGATCGAGGACCTCACTGGCGCGGAGGCGTTGGCGGTGTTGGCGCGCCTGGAGGTGGTGGCGCGCCGGTTGTTTTCTCGCGGGCTGACGTTGGTTCCGAAAGTGACCGGGCAGGCCTCCCCGGTAGAACTTGGCGGCACGTCGTTTCCGGATGTGTTGTCGCGGCGGCTGCATGTTGGTAAGGGGGCGGCGCGGCGCCGGATCGCCGATGCCGAACAGCTGGCGCCGCGGCGCGCGATCACCGGCGAGCAGCTGGCACCGCAACTACCCTGCACCGCCGAAGCGTTGGGGCGCGGCGATATCGGTGAGGAACATGTCCGGATCATCCGCCAGTTCTTTGATCGGCTCCCCGCGGTGGTCGATGCCCCCACCCGCGAAGCAGCCGAAGCACAGCTGGCGGTGATGGCCACCCAGTTTGGGCCCGAGGCGCTGCGGGTCGGCGCCGACCGGCTGATGGCCCTACTGAACCCCGACGGGCAGTTCTCTGATGTGGATCGGGCGCGGCGACGCGGCCTCACGATCGGGCCGCAGGGTTTCGATGGCATGTCAGCGATCTCGGGTTTGTTGGATCCGGAGACCCGCGCCTACCTGGACGCGGTGTTCGCCAAACTCGCCGCCCCCGGCATGTGCAACCCGGCCGATCAAAGCCCCCTAGTCGACGGTGAACCAGCCCCCGAGGCCGCTGAACGCGACACCCGCAGCAGTGCGCAACGCCACCACGACGCCCTACGCGCAGCACTGCGCTCCACCCTGGCCAGCGCAGAGCTGGGTTCACACCACGGACTACCCGTCACCGTCCTCGTCACCACCACACTCAAAGAGTTGGAAGACGGCGCCGGGATCGCCACCACCGGCGCCGGTACCCGCCTGCCGATGCGCGACCTGATCCGGATGGCCACCCACGCCCACCACTACCTAGCGATCTTCAACGACAACGGCCGCGCCCTGTACCTCGGGCGTTCTAAACGCATCGCCTCTCCCGAACAGCGCCTCGTGCTACACGCCCGCGACCGCGGCTGCACCCACCCCGGCTGCACGGTCCCCGGATACCTCTGCGAAGTCCACCACATCACCGAATGGGCCCACGGCGGACCCACCAACATCGACAACCTCACCTTCGCCTGCGGACCCCACCACCGCCTCCTGGACCACGGCTGGAACACCCGAAAACGACCAGATGGGACCACCGAATGGATACCCCCACCACAGCTTGACATCGGTGAGGTGCTCACCGGCTTCCACGATCGCCCCGAATTATCGACACTCGGTGTGGACTGATTTGTGTTTGCCTGAGGGCATATAGGTTGCGCGCGTGGCCGTGATCGTCAGCCGTCGGGGGTTGCTCGGCATGAGTGCAGTTGTCTTGTCGGGTTTAGTTATCCCCGCGTGCTCGACACCGAAGGCTCTGCGCAAAGCCAGACGAGGAGGCAGTCTTGTAGAGTTCGCCGGGAAGCTTCCGGATCAGGCGGAGCTGCGCAGGCGATGCCGCGTGCTCGCGACGCTTGATGCCTTGGTCAAGGGAAGAGTTCTCGCCAAGGACGACATCGGTACTGTCTACCAACCGAATTGGCGTCCCGGCGACGATCTCGTCAAGTACGCCGATGGGGGAGGCAACGAGTGGTCGATCGTCTTCTCGGCCAAGGACGGCGTCTTTCTTCGCGGCTTTGACCACGAATCGGATTTGAGTACGTACAACGAGGACGACTACTGGCCGGGCCTGGTCGGTGATCTGCCAGAGCGTTTCAAATCAGATCTGAAGAACCCCGACCTGTACGGCTACTACGACGGCGCCCCACAAATGACCGTCTGTGTGTGGCGCGGTCCGGCGGACATCGCATGGCGCCACGGGAGCCCGAAGCCGACCCCATGGGGCTACCACGGGTACGGCGGTGAGGACCTGTTCGATCCGCTGGTCGCATGGCAAGCATCCAAGGAGCTGGACTGGCTGTACCCCGAGAAGGGCCACGTCATACCCGAGCCCGCCGTACAGCAGGTCATGGGCCAGGCGCCGCTCACCGACGCCCTCATACGCGCATTTCACCCCAATCCTGACGTCGCGGCGCTGCGCGCCGAAGCCATGCGGATCGGGTACTAGACCAGGTGTGACGTGAGCCTCGTCGCACCCCGCACTAAGCTGTGACGACGTGAGCGAACGTCCAGTCGTGTTGATTGCCGACAAACTTGCCCAGTCGACCGTCGAAGCACTCGGAGATGGTGTGGAGGTGCGCTGGGTCGATGGCCCCGACCGCCCCGCGCTACTGGCCGCGGTACCCGATGCTGACGCACTCTTGGTGCGCTCGGCCACCACGGTTGACGCCGAGGTGCTGGCCGCCGGAACCAAGCTCAAGATCGTCGCGCGCGCCGGCGTCGGACTCGACAATGTCGACGTCAAGGCCGCCACCGCCCGCGGTGTTCTGGTGGTCAACGCGCCCACCTCGAACATCCACAGCGCCGCCGAGCATGCCGTCACTCTGCTGCTGTCCACCGCGCGGCAGATCCCGGCCGCCGACGCCTCGCTCAAGGCGCACACCTGGAAGCGCTCGTCGTTCAACGGCACCGAGATCTTCGGCAAGACCGTCGGCGTCGTGGGCCTGGGCCGCATCGGCCAGCTGTTCGCGCAGCGGCTCGCCGCGTTCGGCACCCACATCGTCGCGTACGACCCCTACGTCTCGGCCGCTCGCGCCGCCCAGCTGGGTATCGAGCTGCTGACGCTCGACGAACTTTTGGGTCGGGCAGATTTCATCTCCGTGCACCTGCCCAAGACCCCGGAGACCGCCGGCCTCATCGGCAAGGACGCGCTGGCCAAGACCAAGCCGGGCGTCATCATCGTCAACGCCGCACGCGGTGGGCTTATCGACGAGGCCGCGCTGGCCGACGCCATCCGTAGCGGGCATGTCCGTGGCGCCGGGCTCGATGTGTTCGCCACCGAGCCCTGCACCGACAGCCCGCTCTTCGAGCTGGACCAGGTCGTGGTGACCCCGCACCTGGGCGCATCCACCAGCGAGGCGCAGGATCGTGCGGGCACCGATGTGGCCGCGAGCGTGAAGCTGGCCCTGGCCGGCGAGTTCGTGCCGGACGCCGTCAACGTCGGCGGGGGAGTTGTCAGCGAAGAGGTCGCGCCGTGGCTCGAGGTCGTGCGCAAGCTGGGTGTGCTCATCGGAGCCGTCTCCGAGCAGCTGCCCACCTCGTTGTCGGTCGATGTTCGCGGTGAGCTGGCTTCCGAAGATGTTGCGGTGCTGAAGCTTTCGGCGCTGCGCGGACTCTTCTCCTCGGTGATCGAAGACCAGGTGACCTTCGTCAATGCTCCGTCGATCGCTGAAGAGCGTGGCGTGAGCGCGGAGATCAGCACGGCCACCGAGAGCCCGAACCACCGCAGCGTGGTCGACGTGCGCGCCGTCTATGCCGACGGTTCGGTGATCAACGTCGCCGGGACCTTGTCCGGCCCGCAGCTGGTGCAGAAGATCGTCCAGATCAACGGCCGCAACTTCGATCTGCGTGCTGAGGGTGTCAACCTCGTCATCAACTACGCCGACGTGCCCGGTGCGCTCGGCAAGATCGGCACCGTGCTGGGCGGCGCGGAGGTCAACATCCAGGCCGCGCAGCTGAGCCAGGACGCAGCGGGTGGGGCAGCCACCATCATCCTGCGTATCGACCGCACCGCTCCGGATGCCGTGCTGGATGACATCCGCGCCGCTGTCGGCGCGACAACCCTTGAACTGGTGGATCTTTCATGACCAAACTCGCGATCATCGCCGGCGATGGCATCGGTCCCGAGGTCATCGGCGAGGCCGTGAAGGTGCTCGACGCCGTACTGCCCGGCGTCGAAAAGACCGAATACGACCTGGGCGCACGCCGTTACCTCGCCACCGGTGAGCTGATGCCCGATTCGGTGCTCGACGAGCTACGTGGACACGACGCCATTCTGCTTGGTGCCATTGGCGATCCGTCGGTGCAGAGCGGCGTGCTCGAGCGCGGCCTGTTGCTGCACACACGTTTCGCGCTGGACCACCACATCAACCTGCGTCCCGCCAAGCTGTATCCGGGTGTCACCGGTCCGCTGGCCGGCAACCCGGCCATCGACCTTGTCGTGGTCCGCGAGGGCACCGAGGGGCCGTACACCGGTAATGGCGGTGCGATCCGGGTCCAGACCCCGCACGAGGTGGCCACTGAGGTCAGCCTCAACACCCGGTTCGGGGTGGAGCGCGTGGTACGCAACGCCTTCCAGCGCGCTGAGGCCCGCAGCAAGAACCTGACGCTGGTGCACAAGAACAATGTGCTCAAGTACGCCGGATCGCTGTGGACACGGACGGTGAACGAGATCGCCGCCGAGCATCCCGATGTGCAGGTGTCCTACCAGCACATCGACGCCGCGACCATCCATATGGTGACCGATCCGGGACGCTTCGATGTCATCGTCACCGACAATCTGTTCGGTGACATCATCACCGACCTGACGGCTGCCGTCACCGGTGGAATCGGCTTGGCCGCAAGCGGAAACATCGATGGGTCGGGCAAGAACCCCTCGATGTTCGAGCCCGTGCACGGCAGCGCGCCCGATATCGCGGGCCAGGGGATCGCCGATCCCACCGCGGCGATCGTGTCGGTCTCGCTGCTGCTGGACCATCTGGGTGAGACGGCGGCCGCCGCCCGCGTCGACAAGGCCGTCGAGCAGCATTTGGCCACCCGTGGCGAGGAGAAGTTGTCCACCTCGGCAACCGGTGATCGGATCGCCAGCTTCCTGTAGTCCTCACCGAATGCGAGCCTCACGCGGAAATCCAGCCGGAAATCCGCGCGAGGCTCGCATTCGGCGTTAGCGGGCTGGCTGCTCCAGCTTTACCGGCACCAAACCGACTGCCGCCAAGGGGAACAGCGCACACACCGCGAAGGCCGCGGAGAATCCCGCCGCTGCGGCGACGGCTCCGAATACCGGTGGCGCCACGGCGGCGGCCAGCAGCTGCCCGGTGTTCTGTGTGCCCAGGGCGCGGCCACTCCAGAACGGCCCGGCGATCTCGGCGATCGAGGTGTAGGCAAGCCCGTTGTCCGACACGGTGATCACCGACGCGACCAGCATGATGACAACGCTGATGGACCAATCGAGTTGATTCGTGATGGCCAACAGCGCCATGGTGCCCGCGGCGGCCGCGGCAATGGCGCGGATCGGCCGCATGCGTGAACCCCAACGGTCCGACCATATTCCGGCCGCGACCCGGCCGAGCGCGCCGACCAGCTGCGCCACCGTCACCATCACGCTGGCCGCGCCGATGCTCCAGCCCCTGTCGGTCACCAGCCACACCAGGGTGAAGGTCCACACGACCACCTGTGGCACCACCAACAGCACCGACACTCCGTGAATGAGCCACAGCATGCGTGATCCGCGGTACGGATTGGCCAGATGCTCCTCGGGTGCCTCCGAGCGGGGTGGCCGAGGCGGGTCGATGATGCCCACCAGGCATACCACCGACGAGACCGCGCACACGATGGCGGGGAAGAGCAGCGCGCTCGCGACGCCTCGGCCTTCGGCGATGCGCGGGATGACGAGCGCACCGACGGCGACGCCTAGCGGCTGTGCCATCTGGCGGATGCCCATGACCGTCCCGCGCTGGTGGGGTGGGAACCACCCGACCACCACGCGTCCGCTGGCCGAGTTGCATGCCGCCGCGGCTGCCCCACCAAGCAGCAGAAAGGCGCCGGTCACGGTCAGCGATGGGGATTCGGCGGCCGCGAACGCAGCTACCGCGGTCAGTGCCAGGCCGCTCACCAACGCGATGCGTTCACCGAACTTGTCGATGAGCGCGCCCCACGCGATGAGCGTCAGCACCATGCCGAAGCTCGGCATGGCGGACAACAGCCCGGCGTTGGCCAGATCGAGCCCGCGCTCGGTGTGCAGGGCGGGAATGAGAAATGCCACACCGTTGATGAAGACATTTGCACCGGCAGTGGACCCCAGGGCGATGGCCAGCATCGCCCAACGGCGTGCTGTGCCAACCTCATCGACGTGAACCATGGTCACTATGGTTTCACACCTATCTCAAATTATTGAATAGATATCTCAATATATGAGATGCCTAGCTCGCCGTCGCCAGACTGTCGTGTCGGCGATACGTGCGGTCTCCGCCGGATTGCGACATGCCCTGCGCGACGATTTGGCGCCGCGCGAATTGGCCGATCTGCTCGCTGATGCGGGTCATGCCGGGCAGAACGTTGCGGCGCTCGAAGAACCAATTCACCACCGAGGTGCCCACCACGGCGGCCTGCATCGGTTTGTTGTCGGGCAGTCCCAGTCGATCGGCGTTCGTCTTGCCGAGAATCAGCCGACTGTAGGAGGACAGGTAGGTGCGGGAGAGTCGCATGAAGATCGGCTCGCCGGGCATGGAGGCGTGCAAAGCCTGCGTGAGGGCATAGGAGTCGTCGTCGGGCAGGAATTCGGTATCGGCCTCCAGCCAGAACAGACGCCAGGTGTCTTCCTCGCTGGTCGGTACGAGCTCGGGGTGAATTCCCATGAGCAGACCCACATATCGCCAAAAATGGAAGACTGATTCGCGTTCGGCGTCCGAGAAGCTCATGCCCATGGCTTGGCAGCCGGCCAGGTTGGCCAGTGAGAAGAGCATCAGCGTCCCGGCGAGCTGAATCTGATTGACAGGGCTGTCCCAGGCGTCGTAATCCCAATCGTCGCGCCGATGCATGGCAGCGCGCACCAACGCGTGCATGAGCCGTACGCGTGGAATTCCCTTGAAGCCGGGCGAGAATCGGTCCAATCCGCCCGGAGAGGTGACATCGATGAGCCATTGAGCGGTTTCGTTGAGCCGGCGCGGGGCCATCGCCTGCAGATTGCCGGTGCCGACCAGCGGCTTGTCGGCGCGAGAGGACAGATACCCCCCGGTCAGCGCCAGGCCGGGCAGCGCGAGGCCCAGGCCGACCACGCCGGTGCGCATGCTGACCCGCGCGGCCAGTTCGAGTTTTTTGTCATCCAGCCAATACGGCCGATCGTCGATCTGCCGGAAGAAGGCAACCAGTTCCTCGGGTGGGTTCGCGACGGCGTCGATGCCCTCCTCGATGGCGGTTTCGAACATGCGACGGCCCTGTCCGGCGGGGAAGCGGGCGAACATCGCGACCACCGCGTCGGCGAGCGGGTCGCCGGAATGCGCAAAACGCCGGAACGACTCGCGCTGCTCGGTGGTGGCCCGGATATCCCGGCCGGGCAGAAAGCGTGCGAACACGTTGAACGGGAACTCGCGAAGCTGCGGCGGGTTGGGCAATTTCTGCCGGTCCGAATCCGTTTTCGACCCCATCGCGGGCGTCCTTTCCTCGTTGAAAGTGACCATCTGGTGACGGTAATCACCATCTGGTGAGAATCATCACCAGAAAAACCCGTGAGGTCAAGGTCCGCAATGCGACAATCGCCTGATGCCATCCCGGACCTATGGCGGTGCCACCTCCGGAGAACGCCGCGCACGACGCCGAGCGGCGCTGCTGGATGCCGCGTTGGACCTGGTTGCCGGTAGTGGCGTCAAGGGCATCACGGTGCGCGGGGTGTGCGCCGAGGCCCGGCTCAACGATCGGTATTTCTACGAAAGCTTCCGCAGCACCGACGAGCTGGTGCTGGCGATGCTCGATGCGCAGATGCTTGCCGGTTCGGCCGCCATCATCGAGGCGATCGCCAAGAGTTCGACGTCCAAAGATCCGGTGGTGCGTACCCGTGCGGCGGTGGGCAGCGGTCTGAGGTTCCTTACCGCCGATCCGCGCCGGGGGCGGTTGTTGGTCGAATCGCAGGCCACCGAGGGGCTGGCCGCGCGCCGGCGTGACCTGGTCAAGACGCTGGCCCAGGTGATGGCCGATCAGGGCCGGGTACTGCTACCGGCAGATGACGCGTTGGATCCGGATCTGGACCTGGCCACCTTCACGCTGGTTTCCGGAGGTCTGGACCTGGTCACCACCTGGTTTCGCGGCGAACTCGACATCACCCGCGACCGGCTGGAGGATTTTCTGGTGGCGTTGGTCACCCGCGCCAACATCCGGGCCGACACACCTTCGGAGGACGCCAAGAAGGACACGGCGGAAGTCGCAAAGCCCGGCAACTAGGCTTGTTTAAATGCGCCTAGGACGTATTGCCAGCCCAGACGGTGTCGCCTTTGTGAGTATCGAGGGCGAGGACGGCACCGAGATTGCCCGAGAGATCGCCGAGCACCCCTTCGGCACCCCCACGTTCACCGGACGGCAATGGCCGCTGGCGGATGTCAGGCTGCTGGCGCCGATTTTGGCGAGCAAGGTGGTGGCCATGGGCAAGAACTACGCTGCCCACGCCGCCGAAATGGGTGGAGCCCCACCGGAGTCGCCGGTGATCTTCATCAAGCCCAACACCTCGATCATTGGGCCGGGGCTGCCAATCCAGTTGCCGCCCAGCGCATCCGAGGTGCACCACGAGGGTGAGCTAGCCATCGTGATCGGCCGGCCCTGCAAGGACGTGCCTGCCGCCCGGGCCGCCGAGAACATCTTGGGATACACGATCGGCAACGACGTATCGGCCCGTGATCACCAGCGCACCGACGGTCAGTGGACCCGGGCCAAGGGGCACGACACGTTCTGCCCGCTGGGGCCGTGGATCGTCACCGACCTGGATCCCTCGGATCTCGAGATCCGCACCGAGGTCAACGGCGAGGTCGGGCAGCGCAGCCGAACCTCCTTGCTGCTGCATGATGTCGGCGCGATCGTGGAGTGGGTCTCCGCCGTGATGACACTGCTGCCCGGTGACGTAATTCTCACCGGAACCCCCGAGGGGGTCGGGCCCATCGTTGACGGCGACACCGTGAGCGTCACCATCGAGGGCATCGGAACCTTGTCCAATCCCGTTGTGCGGAAGGCGAAGTAAGAGTGAGTGATACCGAAGGATCGAACAAGGTCCGGGTACGTTTCTGCCCGTCGCCGACGGGTACCCCGCATGTCGGCCTGATTCGCACGGCGCTGTTCAACTGGGCGTACGCGCGACACTGCGGCGGCGACTTCGTATTCCGCATCGAGGACACCGATGCCGGGCGCGACAGCGAAGAGAGCTATCTGGCCATCCTGGATGCCCTGCGGTGGCTGGGACTGGACTGGGATGAGGGGCCGGAAGTCGGTGGCCCGTATGAGCCCTACCGACAGTCGCAGCGCAAGGAGCTGCACCTCGATGTGGTGCGCAAGCTGCTCGAGGCCGGGGAGGCATATGAGGCGTTCTCCACCGCGGAAGAGGTGGAAGCCCGCCACCTGGCCGCGGGGCGCAATCCCAAGCTGGGGTACGACAACTACGACCGCGATCTGACCGACGAGCAGCGTGCGGCGTTCCGGGCGCAGGGCCGCGACCCCGTCGTCCGCCTGCGCATGCCCGATCACGACATCACCTGGCACGACCTGGTGCGTGGCGAGACCACCTTCGCGGCGGGTGTGGTGCCCGATTTCGCGTTGACCCGTGGCAACGGTGATCCGTTGTACACCTTGGTGAACCCCGTCGACGATGCGTTGATGAAGATCACGCACGTGCTGCGCGGTGAAGATCTGCTGCCGTCGACACCGCGTCAGATCGCGCTGTACGAGGCCATGATCCGGGTCGGGGTGGCCGAGTCGATACCCGCATTCGCGCACCTGCCGTCGGTACTGGGGGAGGGCACCAAGAAGCTGTCCAAGCGCGATCCCCAGTCCAACCTGTTCCTGCACCGCGATCGTGGGTTCATTCCCGAGGGCCTGCTGAATTACCTTGCCCTGCTGGGATGGTCGATCGCCGACGATCACGACATTTTCAGCCTGCAGGAAATGGTGGCGGCCTTCGACGTTACCGACGTGAACTCCAATCCGGCGCGGTTCGACCAGAAGAAGGCCGATGCCCTCAACGCCGAACACATCCGGCTGTTGGCTCCGGAGGAGTTCGTGGCGCGGCTGCGGACGTTCTTCGCCGCCCATGGCTATGAGCTCGGACTGGATGACAGCGCCTTCGCCGTGGCCGCGGACTTGGTGCAGACCCGGGTAGTGGTGCTGGGTGACGCCTGGGGCCTGCTGAAGTTCCTCAACGACGACGTGTACGCGATTGACCCGGGTTCGGCGCGCAAGGAGCTGGGCGAGTCCGCGCTGCCCGTTCTGGACGCGGCAATCGGCGCGCTGGAGTCACTGGAGGCATGGACCACCCCTGCCATCGAGGAGGCGCTCAAAGGCGCGCTCATCGAGGGGCTCGAACTCAAACCCCGGAAGGCTTTCGGGCCGCTGCGCGTGGCGGTCACCGGTGCGACGGTGAGCCCGCCGCTGTTCGAATCGATGGAACTGTTGGGTTCTGAGCGCACTTTGACACGGCTGAGAAACGCTCGGACCTGGGAAAATGAGGTGGAGGGCCAAACCGATTCGGGTTAATGGCCCTTGGTTTGGTAGTCTGCTCGTCGGCTCCAAAGTCCGCTGTCAGCTCGCTGACCTGCGGTTCTGCGAAGCCATTGGGGTATGGTGTAATTGGCAACACAGCGGTTTCTGGTACCGCCATTCTAGGTTCGAGTCCTGGTACCCCAGCGCAAATCATTTGCACGACAAGTGATTTGGTGGATGTGCGCCGGTGAGCTAGACTTTCAAGTCTGCGCTCCGGCGCATGGCACGACAATGTTCTAGCCCCCGTCGTCTAGCGGCCTAGGACGCCGCCCTCTCACGGCGGTAGCGTGGGTTCGAATCCCATCGGGGGTACCAGTTCGTTTACGAATTCCCGCGCCAGTTCTCGGCGCGGTGATCACCCAAGGCGCGCAGCGCTTCCTCGGTCAGTTCGGGATGACGTCCGCGCAGGGTCCAGATCACAAACTTACGTGCTTGCACCGCGCCCGCCTTGGCGACATCCACCTCGATGTCGAGGGTCTCGGCGCACAACTCGCGAGCCCGGTCGTCGTATTGCCCGGCTGTCTCTCCGGTGCTCAGATGGTGGACCAGCGCGTCACTGAGCGGTCGCTTGATCTTCTTATGCCGCAGACCCTCGCGGAAGGAGTCGAGCGCATCACGTGCGAGCTGGCCCACCTCAGCCGGCCCCTACTGCTGCGGGGCGGTCGACCCGCCCAGTGGCATGGCGGGCAGTCCGAGCTTGCGGTGATCCCAGGACCGCACGCGGGTGGGCCGAACCCGGACCGCGATGCGCTTGTTGAGCATCTGTTCCACGAAAGGCTTCATTTCTTCGGTGTACGGCGCGGTGTAGCGCTCAAAGACGCTGATACCGACCTGGAACAGTAGGTCCGGATCCTCGACGATCTCGGCCTGCCCCTCGATGGCGACCCCGCGCAGGGTGTCGTAGGTGAGACCGTCCTCGATCAGACAGGTGATGGTGGGATTGCGCTTGAGGTTGACCACCTTCTGCGATTTGGCCTTGGTCTCGAACCAGACCTCGCCGTCCAGCACCGCGTACCACATGGCGACCAGATGCGGCTGTCCGTCGGGGCCGACGGTGGCCATGGTCGTCGTGCGCGAGTTGTTGATGAACGCGGTGATCTCTTCGTCGGACATGACGATCTGCGAACGTTGATTGCTTCCCATGTTCGGAGCTTAAAGCCGGGCCGTGATCGCCTCGGAGGCGGCAACGAGATCGGCGGCCCAGCGCGCGCCGGGCCGCCGGCCCATCCGGTCGATCGGGCCGGAAACCGATATCGCCGCAATGACATTGCCGTGCCTGTCGCGAACGGGCGCCGAAACACTGGCGACTCCCGCCTCGCGTTCGGCCGCGCTCTGCGCCCAACCGCGCTTGCGCACATCGGCCAGCGCGCGTTCGGTGAACGTGGCGCCGGGCAGCACCGCTCCCTGGGTGGCCGGATCGCTGTGGGCTAGTAACACTTTGGCGCCAGATCCGGCCGACATCGGTAGGCGCGAACCCACCGGCACGGTATCGCGAAGCCCCGCTGGTGGTTCCAGTGCCGCCACGCAGATGCGCACCGTGCCTTCCCGCCGGTACAGCTGCACGCTCTCGCCGGTGATCTCACGCAGTTTGGGCAGCACCTGGGTACTCGCGCTCAGCAGGGGATCGTTGACGTGCGCGGCGAGTTCGGTGAGCCCGGCCCCGAGCTGCCACTGCCCGTCGCCGTCTCGGGATAGGAGTCGGTGCACTTCCAGTCCCGCGGCCAGCCGGTGTGCGGTGGCGCGGGGGAGCCCCGTGCGTTCGCACAATTCCGCGAGCCCGCAGGGCGAGTCGCCTATGGCAGTCAGGACCTGCACCGCTTTGTCGAGGACGCCGATGCCGCTATGCTGTCTCACAGAACGATACTAACTTTCCAAATATTGAGATGCAATGAGCACGGAGCCAAAGATGACTAGTGTCCAACAGCCCAGGACCCTGGCAGAGAAGGTCTGGGACTCCCACGTAGTGGTACGCGGAACCGGTGAGGGTGAGGCGCGCGAGCCCGACCTCATCTATATCGATCTGCACTTGGTACATGAGGTGACCAGTCCGCAGGCATTCGACGGCTTGCGGATCGCCGGGCGCCAGGTGCGCAGGCCGGACCTGACGATCGCCACCGAGGACCACAATGTCCCGACGATCGATATCGACAAGCCGATCGCCGATCCGGTGTCTCGCACCCAGGTTGAGACCCTCCGGAAGAACTGCAAGGAGTTCGGTATCCGTCTGCACCCGATGGGGGACGCGGAGCAGGGCATCGTGCATGTGGTCGGTCCGCAGCTGGGATTGACCCAGCCGGGCACCACGGTGGTCTGTGGTGACAGCCACACTTCCACGCACGGCGCCTTCGGAGCGCTGGCGATGGGCATTGGGACATCCGAGGTCGAGCACGTGCTGGCCACGCAGACCTTGCCGCTGAGGCCATTTCGGACCATGGCGATCAACATCGACGGCAGCCTGCCGACCGGTGTCACCAGCAAGGATGTCATTCTGGCTGTCATCGCCAAGATCGGCACCGGCGGTGGCCAGGGGTATGTTCTGGAGTACCGGGGACGGGCCGTCGAAGAGATGTCGATGGAGGCCCGAATGACTATGTGCAATATGTCCATTGAGGCGGGCGCGCGGGCAGGAATGGTGGCCCCCGATGAAACGACATATGCGTACCTGAGGGACCGGTCGCACGCGCCCAAGGGGGCGTTGTGGGATGCCGCTGTGGCCGAATGGGACTCGCTGCGCACCGACGAGGGCGCCCAGTTCGACGCCGAAGTGCACATCGATGCCAGTACTTTGACGCCGTTCGTCACCTGGGGCACCAACCCTGGGCAGGGGGTGCCCCTGGGCGCTGACGTGCCCGATCCTGAGCTGATGGCCGACGAAGAAGAGCGGATGGCGGCCGAGAAGGCGTTGACCTACATGGATCTCACACCGGGTACCCCGATGCGTGAGATCCCGGTGGACACCGTGTTCGTCGGCTCCTGTACCAACGGCCGGATCGAGGATCTGCGGGCGGTCGCCGACGTGCTGCGGGACCGGAAGGTGGCCGAAGGGGTCACCATGCTCATCGTTCCCGGCTCGATGAGGGTGCGCGCACAGGCCGAATCCGAGGGGCTGGGCGAGATTTTCACCGCCGCGGGTGCTCAATGGCGCCAGGCGGGCTGCTCTATGTGCCTGGGCATGAACCCCGACCAGCTCTCGCCGGGGCAGCGATGCGCGTCCACGTCGAACCGAAATTTCGAGGGACGACAGGGCAAGGGCGGCCGCACCCATCTGGTGTCACCCGCCGTGGCCGCGGCAACGGCGGTGAAGGGAAAGCTCTCATCGCCAGCTGATTTGGCAAAATCCGTAAAATAGGCACCTGCCAAAAGGCACAGGGAGGAAATAGTGGAGGCATTCGACACCCACACCGGAATTGGTGTGCCGCTGCGTCGTTCTAACGTGGACACCGACCAGATCATCCCGGCGGTCTACCTCAAGCGTGTCACCCGAACGGGTTTCGAGGACGGGCTCTTCGCCGGCTGGCGCACCGATCCGTCGTTCATTCTCAATCTGGAACCGTTCAACCGGGGCTCCGTTCTCGTCGCCGGGCCGGAATTCGGCACCGGATCATCCCGCGAGCACGCCGTGTGGGCCTTGATGGACTACGGATTTCGAGTAGTACTGTCGTCCCGTTTCGGAGATATCTTCCGGGGCAACGCCGGTAAGGCCGGTCTGGTCGCCGGCTTGGTCAGCCAGTCCGATATCGAGCTGCTCTGGAAGCTCATCGAGCAGAATCCGGGCTTGGAACTCACTGTGAATCTTGAGGATCGGACAGTGACCGCCGGAACGGCCGTGGTGCCGTTTGAAATTGACGACTACACCAGGTGGCGGCTGCTCGAAGGATTGGACGATATAGGCCTTACGCTGCGAAAAGTCGATGAAATTGCGGCTTTTGAAGCCTCGCGGCCCGAGTTCAAACCCCGCACTTTGGAGCCTTCTGAGTAGCTGATTGGGCGTCCTTGGGGGGCAAGGGCATTGCTTTTGGTCGGCATATGGGCCGTTAAAAAGCTCAGAGAATTTTGCCGAAATTACGCGTGGCACTTGGAAATCACGTGCACTTGGGTTTACCGTGTTCGAAGTCGGTTCAAAGTGGACCACTGGCTTCGGAGGGTTTTACATGAACAAAGCAGAGCTCATCGACGTTCTGACACAGAAGTTGGGCTCGGATCGCCGGCAGGCCACCGCTGCGGTGGAGCACGTCGTCGACACCATCGTTCGCACCGTGCACAAGGGTGAGAGCGTGACCATCACCGGATTTGGCGTTTTCGAGCAGCGCCGCCGCGCCGCTCGTGTCGCCCGCAACCCGCGGACCGGTGAGACTGTCAAGGTGAAGCCGACGTCGGTGCCGACGTTCCGTCCCGGTGCGCAGTTCAAGGCGGTTGTCTCTGGTGCGCAGAAGCTTCCGGCCGACGGCCCCGCTGTGAAGCGTGGCTCCACCGCCGCCCCGGCCAAGCGCGCCGCTGCCAAGAAGGCCGCCCCGGCCAAGAAGGCTCCCGCGAAGAAGGCTGCGCCTGCTAAGAAGGCTGCTCCCGTGAAGAAGGCAGTCGTCAAGAAGGCTGCTCCCGTGAAGAAGGCTGTCGTCAAGAAGGCTGCTCCCGCCAAGAAGGCTCCGGTCAAGAAGGTTGTGGCCAAGGCTCCCGCCAAGAAGGCCCCGGCCAAGAAGGCCCCGGCCAAGAAGGCTCCGGCCAAGAAGGGCCGCAAGTAGTTTCAACACAACATCGGGTCCCACCTCAGGGTGGGGCCCGATGTTGCTTTGTTGGGGGTAGTGCTGCTGTCAGCTGCCGGCGGGCAGCGGACTGTCCAGATGGTCTGCGGCCAGCAGCTTCTGGCCGCGCATCGACAACACCCACATACTGCCCTTGCGGTTACGTGATTTGTCGGGGCGCACACCGTCGCGCTGCGCCCACCACTGGATGAGATCAGGGATGACCTTGCCTTGGGTGCACAGCACCCGAATGCCGTCCGATCCGGCGATTTCAAGAACCCTGCGGTGCGCTCGTTTGCGATCTGCCCAGTAGGCCTCTTCACTGAGCGCGGGCTCGCTGAAGATCACCGTGTTCAGCTCTTCGGCAAGCGGCTCCACGGTCTGCCGACAGCGCAACCTATCGGCGGCATGAATAGCACTGGCACCGAATGCAAGTAATTGACCGGTGAGCGCTTCGGCTTGGGCGCGGCCCTTCTTATCCAGCGGACGCAGGGTGTCGTCGCCCGAATATCGTTCCTTTCGCCCCGCTTTTGCGTGACGCACAATAATTAATGTCTGAGTATCAATTTCGTGCTTTGCGAAGTTTCGAAGCACTTTCCGATCAACGGCATAGCTGACTGTCTTGATGGCTTCTCCCACCGGTAGCCACCGAATTTCGTCCACTTCATGGTTGGCTTCGAACTTGCCGTCCACGGCTTGTGCCGCCCAGTATTTGACGCGTTTGGTGCCCTGGCTCACCGGGTAACTCACCGACGGCAATCGTCTGCCGAGGCGAGCGGTAAATCCCGTCTCCTCGGCGATCTCGCGGACCGCGGCGATGGCCGCCGTCTCTCCGGGGTCGAGTTTCCCCTTGGGAAGTGACCAATCGTCGTATCGTGGTCGGTGTACCAGGGCCACCTCGATGGCGCCGGTGGTGTGGTCCTGATCAGAGTCTTCCTGATACCGCCAGAGCGCGGCTCCGGCGGCAAGGACCGCCGCACCGGTCCGGGGGGTCGGATCGGGCACGAAAGCTCCTTCGGGGGAGAGTTGTTCAGCCGGGAGAACCTGGTCTAGATCATGTCTGCGAGCGGTGCCGTTTCATCATTTCGACCTGATGGTCGCGTACCTCTTCGCCGTCCGCGGGCGAGGCCAGCCATTGACCGTCGGGCTGCAGCTCCCAGCAGCGGGTGCGGGAGTCCAACGCGGAGGTGAACATATCGTCGAGCTGTGCGGTGAGCTTGGGGTCGGTGACGCGCGCGAGAACCTCGACACGTCGGTCCAGATTACGATGCATCATGTCGGCACTGCCGATCCAGAATTCGTTGATGGCGTTGAAGTGAATGATGCGCGAATGTTCAAGGAACCGGCCGAGAATGGATCGCACCGTAATGCTGTCGGAGTACTCGGGAACCCCGGGGCGCAATGCGCAGATTCCGCGCACCACTACCTCGATGGGGACCCCGGCCTGGGACGCCCGGTACAGCGCGTCGATCACCTGCTCATCGACCAACGCGTTCATCTTCAGCCGGATCCGGGCATCCTGACCAGCCCGATGCGCGGCGATCTCACGATCAATGCGGTCGACGATGCCGGCGCGGATTCCGTGCGGGGCGACCAACAGGTTGCGATAGGAGACCTTTCGCGAGTACCCGGTCAGTGAGTTGAACAGGTCGGTGAGATCGGCGCCGATCTCCGGTGCGCTGGTCAGCAGGCCGACGTCTTCGTAGAGCCGGGCCGTCTTCGGGTTGTAGTTTCCGGTGCCGATGTGGCAGTACCGGCGAATGGCCGACCCTTCCCGGCGTACCACCAGGGCGGTTTTGCAGTGTGTCTTGAGACCGATCAAGCCGTAGACCACGTGCACGCCGGCATCTTCCAACGCGCGGGCCCACTTGATGTTGGCCTGTTCGTCGAAGCGGGCCTTGATCTCCACCAGCGCGACCACCTGCTTACCTGCCTCGGCGGCATCGATGAGCGAGTTCACGATGGGGGAGTCGCCCGAGGTGCGATACAGCGTCTGCTTGATGGCCAGCACCTGGGGATCCGCGGCGGCCTGCTCGATAAACCGTTGCACGCTGGTGGAGAACGAGTCGTACGGATGATGAACGAGTACGTCGCCGTCGCGCAGCGTCGAGAAAATGCTCTTCGGTGTCTCGCCCTGTCCGAAGGCAGGGTGAGTGGCCGGTACAAAGGTCGGATCCTTGAGTGCGGGACGATCCACGCCGTAGACCTGCCACAAGCACGAGAGATCCAGCAGGCCGGGAACCTGCACCACATCACCGGGATCCACGTCCAGTTCACGCAGCAGCAGCTCCAGCATGTGCTCGGTCATGTCGTCGGCGACCTCGAGGCGGACCGGGGAGCCGAAGCGCCGGCGGGCCAATTCCCGTTCGAGCGCCTGCAACAGGTCCTCGTCGCGATCTTCCTCGACCTCGAAATCGGCATTGCGAGTGATGCGGAACGCATGATGCTCGACGATTTCCAGGCCAGGGAACAGCGCCGACAAATGCGCGGCGATCAGTTCTTCCATGGGCAGGAAGCGTGCGGTCTGGGTGGTCCCGGTCCCGTCGGGGCTGCGCAGCCGGACAAAGCGATCCACGTTGTCGGGCACCTTGATTCGGGCGAAGTGCTGACCGCCGGTTTCGGGTACCTGGACCGTGATCGCCAGATTCAGGCTCAAGCCGGATATATAGGGGAAGGGATGCGCGGGGTCGACCGCGAGCGGAGTGAGTACCGGGAAAACCTGGTCGGTGAAATAGGAGGAGAGGTAGCTCCGTTCGTCCTCGGACAGATCGGCCCAGGTGACGACGAAGATGCCGTTCTCGGCGAGCTCGGGGCGTACCGAATCGCTGAACACCCGAGCGTGCTGCACCGAGATTTCCTGGGTGCGCTCGCCGATCAGCTTCAACTGCTCGCGTGGCGACAGGCCGTCGGCCGAACGTACCGAGAGGCCGGTCTCGTCACGGCGTTTCAGGCCGGCGACCCGAACCATGTAGAACTCGTCCAGGTTGGACGCGAAGATCGCCAGGAATTTGGCGCGCTCCAGGATGGGCAGCGATTCATCGGCGGCGAGTGCCAGTACGCGCGCGTTGAAGTCGAGCCACGAGAGTTCCCGGTTGAGGTATCGGTCTTCGGGCAGCTCCTCACCCGACACGATTGTGGTTGCGGCCGGGGGAACGCTCGGTGTGGTCACCCTTGTGATCATAGAGATATCGGACCGGCTCAGAGAGGTAGCGCGGCCCCAAGCTCACGGGCGGCCGCCAGATCGTCCGGGGTGTCGACATCGCAGCGCAATCCCGGCCAGTCCCCGGTGAGCTCAACCGCCCCTGAATCCCGGTGGCGGCGTGCCGAATCGACGCCGAACAGCGGATTCAGGTCACCCTCGGTGCAAAAGAGCGCGGCGGTACCGGTGCCGTGCCGGTCGGCGACAAAACTGCGGGAATGGCCGCGTGCGGCCGCCAGGGCGGCGGCGAATTCCTCGGCCGTGACCACCGGAAGGTCGGCTTGCAACACAACAAGATTCGGTGACGCCGCACGTAGCTGAGCCGCTGCGCTGCGTAAGGCGTTGTTGAGCGGGTCGGGATGGCCCTCGGGGGTGTCGTCGAAGATGAACCGCGCACCGGCTTCGCCCGCTACCGCCTTGGCAGCAGGATCGGGGCTGATCACCGCCACGGTCCCGGCCGCGCTGAACGCCACCGAGATGGCGTGCGTCAGCATGCCCAGCACCAGCCGCTCGCGCTGGGGGCCGGGCAGGGACGACGCCAACCGGCTTTTCGCGGTCGCCAGGTTTTTGACCGCGATGATCACGCCGAAGTCTGTGCCAGCCTGTCTGCCCACATACTCCATGGTGCCAGCCCCGGCTAGGGTGTCTGCCATGGCCACGGATGAGCCGCTTGCGGGAAGACGACCAGTCAAAGCTGCGGTGATGGGTGCGGGTTCCTGGGGGACCGCGTTGGGCAAGGTGCTTGCCGACGCCGGTCACGATGTCCGTTTATGGGCACGCAGATCCGAATTGGCCGATGAGATCAATGCGACGCATCGCAACTCGGTGTACCTCAGCGATGTGGATCTGCCCACGTCGATCGTCGCCACCGGCGTGGCCGAGGAGGCCTTGCAGGGTGCCGAGCTGGTACTGCTCGCGGTGCCCTCGCAGTCATTGCGGGCGAACCTGACGCCCTGGGCCGACCTCATCGAGCCGGGTTCGTCGGTGGTGAGCCTGGCCAAGGG
Organism: Mycobacteroides immunogenum; assembly: GCF_001605725.1. NCBI lineage: Bacteria > Bacillati > Actinomycetota > Actinomycetes > Mycobacteriales > Mycobacteriaceae > Mycobacteroides > Mycobacteroides immunogenum. The sequence goes on along the minus strand of NZ_CP011530.1, from coordinate 3,532,663 downwards.
CATCGAGGTGGGCACGCTCATGCGAATGAGCCAGGTGGTCACCCAGGTTCTCGGCACCGATCCCAGCCGCGTCGCGGTGCTGACCGGCCCGAATCTGGCCAGTGAGATCGCCGCGGGCCAGCCCGCCGCCACCGTCATCGGGTGCACCGACTCGACGAGGGCCGTCGCGCTGCAGCGCGCGTTCTCCACTCGCTACTTCCGCCCCTACACCAATTCCGACGTCGTGGGCTGTGAGGTTGGCGGTGCGTGTAAGAACGTGATTGCCCTCAGCTGCGGCATGGCCGCCGGAGTTGGTTTGGGGGAGAACACGATAGCCACGATCATCACCCGTGGTTTGGCCGAGATCACTCGGTTGGGGCTGGCGCTCGGAGCCAGCCACACCACCCTGGCGGGGCTGGCCGGCGTCGGAGATTTGGTGGCCACCTGCACCTCGGCGCATTCGCGGAACCGGACTTTCGGCATGCGGCTGGGCAATGGCGAGACGCTGCAGGAGGCGCGCAACGCCGCCGGCGGTAGGGTCGCAGAGGGAGTTACCTCATGTGAGTCCATCTTGGCGCTGGCGTCGAGCTATGACGTCGAGATGCCGCTCACCGAGGCTGTTCATGGCGTCTGTCATCGCGGACTGAGCGTCACCGATGCCGTCGCTCAGCTATTGGGGCGCAGTACCAAACCGGAGTAAGCACATGCCAGAGCCAGGGATATCGACCCGGGCCGTAGTGGCCGCCACCGCCGAACCTGTTGCCGGACAACCCTTTCTCGCGGGCCCGGTATTCGCCTCCGCCTATCATCTGCCGGTGCCCGAGGATGATTCCCTCGACACCTACGGCCGTGCGTCCAATCCCAGTTGGCGACAATGGGAATCGGGCCTGGCGGCGCTGGAGCATGCCGACAGCGCGCTGGTGTTCGGTTCGGGAATGGGCGCGATCGCCTCCACTTTGCGCGCCCTGGTCCGGCCCGGGCAGACACTGGTGGTCCCGGAAGACGGCTACTACCAGACGCGGCGCTATGCCACGGAGAATCTTGCCGCGCTGGGGATCAACGTGGTCGCGGCCGGTGTGGACCAGATCGTGGACGCGGCGGCGCAGGCCGATGTGGTGGTGGCGGAGACACCGTCCAATCCGCGGCTCGATGTCGTCGACCTGGCCCTGCTGGCCCGTACAGCGCATGCGCACGGTGCGGTGTTGGTGGTCGACAACACCACGGCCACCCCGATGGGGCAGCGGCCACTGGAATTGGGTGCCGATCTGGTGGTCGCCAGCGCGACCAAAGCCCTCTCCGGTCACAGCGATCTGATCGCCGGATACGCCGCGGGATCGCGCGCCGACCTGATATCGGCCGTCGCGCAGGAACGATCGCGGGCCGGTGCCATCCTGGGCCCGTTTGAAGCCTGGCTGGGTGCGCGCAGCCTGGCCACCGCTGGGTTGCGGTTCGAACGCCAATGCCAGAACGCACTCGCGGTGGCGACCATGCTGCGGGAACACCCCGCGGTGGCATCGGTGCGTTACCCGGGACTGCCCGGCGACCCGTCGTATCCGGTGGCCGCCGCGCAGATGGCCCGATTCGGCTCACTGGTGTCGGTCGAACTGGCCAGCGCCGGGGCGGTGCACACGTTGGTGCGGCGCAGCGAGCTGTTGGCGTCATCGACGAGTTTCGGTGGTGTGCACACGTCGGTCGATCGGCGGGCGCGGTGGGGTGATGCGGTTCCGCCGGGGTTCGCGCGCATCTCGCTGGGCATCGAGGACACCGACGATCTGCTGGCCGACATTGAGGCTGCGCTCGCAGCCGGTACGGTCTGACACTGTGAATGACTCGGTGGCCCGCTCGCGCGCAGACCAACAGCGGATCAAGGTCGCGCTCGTCTTTGGTGGACGCAGCAGCGAGCACGCGATTTCCTGCGTGTCCGCCGGCAGCATTCTGCGCAATCTTGACCCGCTCGCCTACGAGGTGGTCGCGGTAGGGGTGACGCCCGAGGGCGGCTGGGTGCTGACCGATGGCGACCCGTCCCGGCTGGCCATCAGTGATCGCACATTGCCGCAGGTTACCGATGCATCCGGTACCGAGTTGGTGCTTGCCACTGACCCGCGTCGCGCGGGCCAGCTGGTCAACGTCGACTCGGCTGCCGCCGGGCAGGTGCTGGCCTCCGTGGACGTGGTTTTCCCGGTGCTGCACGGTCCTTACGGCGAGGACGGCACCATTCAGGGGCTGTTGGAGCTGGCGGGGGTGCCGTACGTGGGTGCCGGCGTGCTCGCGAGCGCGGCCGGTATGGACAAGGAGTTCACCAAGAAGCTGCTGGCCGCTGAAGGTCTTCCGATCGGCAAGTACGCCGTGATCCGGCCACGTGACGCCTCACTGACCCTTGATCAGCGCGAAGAGCTGGGGCTGCCGGTCTTCGTGAAGCCCGCGCGGGCGGGCTCGTCGTTCGGTGTTTCCCGGGTGACCGCATGGGAAGAGCTGCCCGCGGCCATCGCACATGCGCGCCGGTTCGACCCGAAGGTGATCGTGGAGGCCGCCATCATCGGCCGCGAGTTGGAGTGCGGGGTGCTGGAGTTCCCCGATGGAGACATCCGGGCCAGCGTGCTCGGAGAGATCCGGGTCGAAGGGGTACGCGGCCGCGAAGACGGTTTCTATGACTTCGAGACCAAGTACCTGGACGACACCGCCGAGCTGGACGTGCCGGCGAAGGTCGATGACGACGTGAGTGATCAGATCCGCGAGCTCGCCGTGGCGGCGTTCCGGGCGATCGACTGCCAGGGGCTGGCCCGGGTCGACTTCTTCCTCACCGAGGACGGTCCGTTGATCAACGAGATCAACACCATGCCCGGATTCACCACCATCTCTATGTACCCCCGGATGTGGGCCGCGACCGGCGTGGACTATCCGGCATTGCTGGACGCGATGGTCCGTACCGCGCTGGCGCGGGGCACCGGGCTGCGCTGATTTTCCGCGATGGGGTGCCGGGCCCGGATCAGCGCGGTAGCGGCTTTGGATCGGGTTTGACGGCGGGCAGCGCCTTGGCGATGGCGTCGGACATCTCGATCAAGGGCTCCGAGCCGGCGCCGTCGGGCACGGTCACCGCGACGTAGACACCGCGATCCACCGCGAACCAGGTGGTGCTGGCCAGCGCCGAGTCGCTCACCCGGAACCACTGCACCCCATTGACCTGCTCGACGGAGGTGCCGACGGCGAACTCGGCGGGCCGGTCGACACCGCAGCGTGCGATCACCGAATCCTGTCCGCGGCGCCACGCCGCGGCGGCCGGAGGTTGTGGCTCGGCAATCTCAACCCTGGACCAATTGCCTGCCATCTTGCCGGGATACGCCTTCACCACATCTACGCAGAGCGGTGAATTCGCCTGCGGTGCAGGAATATTTGCGACGGATATCGGGCGCTTCTCGTTCTGGAATTGCGCGTACTTGAGAACTCCGAAGAGTACGGCCAGTGCCGCGATCGCACCGAATACCGCGATGCCGATGAGGAGCTTGCGGGGTGGGCCGTCTTCGGATTGCACGGGCCTACACTAACCGAGTGCCAAATCTGGGCGATACCGGCGAGTTCGGCGTGATCAGCCGTCTCACCGCGGGCCGCGACCTCGGTGCCGACGTGCTGCTCGGTCCCGGTGACGACGCCGCGGTGGTGGCCGCGCCCGACGGTCGAGTGGTGATATCCACCGATATGTTGGTGCAGGACAGGCATTTTCGCCTTGAGTGGTCGGCTCCTTCGGAGATCGGCCGTAAGGCCGTGGCGCAGAACGCCGCGGATATCGAGGCGATGGGCGGGCGGGTCACCGCCTTCGTGGTGGCGGTGGGGGCACCGGCCCAGACGGATATCGCGTTTCTTGAGCAGCTCAACGAGGGGGTCTGGGCCGAGGCGACCCTGGTGGGGGCGTCGGTCGCGGGCGGAGATCTGGTGAGCGCGCGCGAGCTGGTGGTTTCGGTCACGGTGCTCGGCGACCTCCAGGGGCGCGCGGCGGTGACGCGCGCGGGCGCCGCGCCGGGGGACACGGTGGCGGTCTGCGGTGCGTTGGGCACCTCGGCGGCGGGATACCGATTGTGGCAGGACGGGATTGACGAATTCCCGGAGCTGCGCCGGATTCACCTGGTGCCCGCGCCGCCGTATGGGCAGGGGCCGGTCGCGGCCAGGGCGGGAGCGACGGCGATGACCGACGTGTCTGACGGACTGTTGGCCGACCTGGCGCATATCGCCGAACTCAGCGCGGTCCACCTTGATCTGAGCTCGGTGTGCATGGAGCCGTACCTGGAGCCGTTGGCCAGCGCCGCCGGGCTGCTCGGCGCCGATCCTTGGGCATGGATATTGACCGGGGGAGAGGACCATGCCCTCGTCGCGACGTTCCCGGGAACGATCCCGCCGGGCTGGATTGCCGTCGGCGAGGTGACGGCGGGTGACGTGGGCGTCACGGTTGATGGTGTCGAGTGGACTCGGGCAACCGGGTGGGACTCGTTTCGGCTAAGTTGACTCTTCGTGACTGCCCGACCTCTCGCCGAGCTGATTGATCCCGGCTGGGCTGATGCACTGGGACCCGTCGCCGATCAGGTGACCAAGATGGGGGAGTTCCTCCGCGAGGAGAACTCCTCGGGTCGCGGATATCTACCCACCGGGGCAAACGTGCTGCGTGCCTTCACCTATCCCTTGGCCGATGTTCGGGTGCTCATCGTCGGTCAAGATCCGTACCCCACGCCCGGACATGCCATGGGGCTGAGTTTCTCGGTGGCGGCCGATGTGCGGCCGGTGCCGCGCAGTCTGTCCAACATCTTTGACGAATACCAAGCGGATCTTGGGCTACCCAAACCCGCCAACGGCGATCTCACGCCGTGGTCGCAGCAGGGGGTGATGCTGTTGAACAGGGTGCTGACCGTGCGGCCGAGCAACCCGGCCTCGCATCGTGGCAAGGGCTGGGAAATCGTGACCGAATGTGCCATCCGGGCGCTCGTCGCGCGCGATGCCCCCTTGGTGGCCATTTTGTGGGGACGCGATGCGGCCACCCTCAAACCGATGTTGGGGGCCGGTGTGCCGACCATCGAATCTGTGCATCCGTCGCCGCTCTCGGCCTCCCGCGGATTCTTTGGCTCCAAACCGTTCAGCCGGGCCAACGAGCTACTCGTTGGATTGGGTGCCCAACCGATAGATTGGCGGTTGCCGTAATGCGTTGGTCTACAGGAGCATTGGCCGCCCTGGGGGGCGCGACGGCGGCGCTGGCGACCGGCGGTACCGCACTGCGTAGCCCGGCCGTGGTGGAGCGCCTGAACGACTGGGCCGCGCGACGGCTCACGGCGCAACAGCGCGCGGACCCCTACTCGGCGATCCTTCCCACCCCGATCACCGGTGACGACTTTTACAGCGACCCAGGCGATCTGAGTCTGCTGGCGCCGGGCGAGGTGGTCCGGTCCGACCAGGTCTCGCCGCGGCTGCCGCTGCGCAGGGCGACCATGCAGCGGATCATGGTGCGCTCCACCGACACCGCGGGCAACGCGGTTCCGGTGACCGCGGCACTGATTGAGCCGGAACGTCCGTGGCACGGTCCGGGTTCACGTCCGGTGGTGGTGCGTAATCAGGCGATCAACTCCCTGGGTTTGAAGTTCACGCCGTCTTATCGTCTGACACACCTGTGGTATCGGGACAACCCGCCGATGTTCCCGTTCCTGTCAGCGCAGAACTACGCCGTGCTGTTCCCGGACCATGAAGGCCCCCGAATGTCGTACGCGGCCGGGAAGATGGCAGGCCACGCGGTGCTCGATTCGGTGCGCGGAATGCTTTCGGAAAGACCTGATCTGGCCGATTCGCCAATCGTCATGCATGGATACAGTGGCGGGGCCATTGCCACCGCATGGGCAGCGCAGCTGCAGCCGACCTACGCGCCGGAGCTGCGGATCGCGGCCGCGGCTGCCGGCGGTACGCCCACCGATTACGCCCTGCTGTACGGCAGCATGAACCGGGGTGTTGGTGCGGGGCTCTTCGCGGCCGCGACCATTGGTCAGGCCCGCGAATTTCCGGAACTGGTGCAGATTTTCGGCGACTTCGCGCTCTACTGCGCGATCCGCGCCAAGAATATGCCGCAACCACCGTTGGCCGCTGCCGGCCTGTTGAGATTCGATCTGGATCTGCTCTCGGCGATCGAGAAACCGTTTGAATCGGAGCTGGGGCAACATGTGATTGCCGCCAACCGGCCCGGTGCCCTGACTCCGACCATGCCGGTGCTGCTCTATCACGGCTCGCGCAGTAAGGCGGTCGGCGATTTGTTCATTCCCGAAGAGGGAGCCTTGGCGTTGCGCGATACGTGGCGTGCCAATGGCGCTGAGGTTGATTACTGGGCGCTGCCGGGTGAGCATGTCACCGCGGATATGGTCGCGATCCCGTGGGTTGTGAACTGGATCCGCAGGAAGCTGCTGGGATGAGCGCTTGCGTGAAGACCGTCGAATCGGGATGAGCGCTTGCGTGAAGACCGTCGGACTCGACTGGATCAGGGCCAGACGGGCTTGCGCTTGCCGACGAAGGCGTCGACGCCTTCGATGCCCGTCGGGCTGACCGAGGCCTCGGCGATGCTCGCTTGTTCAAGATTCAGCTGCGCGTCGAGGGTGTTGCCGACACTCAGACGGAGCAGCCGCCGGATGCGGTTCTGCGCCTCGCGTGGACCGGCGGCCAGCTTCTCGGCTGCGGCTACGGCGGTTGCCTGAACCTCGTCGTCGGCCACCACCCGGCTCAGCAGGCCAATGGCCAGCGCCTCGGGAGCCTCGACAACCCGGTCTGTCAGCAGGATGTCCGCGGCACGGGCCTTGCCGACGATGCGGGGCAATGCCCAGGACATGCCGCCGTCGGAGGAGTACCCGATGCCCGGGTAGGCAGCGCGCAGCTTGGTCGACTCGCCACCGATCGCGATATCGGCGAGCAGCACCAGGCTCAACCCGCCGCCGGCAGCCCATCCGTGTACGGAGGCCACCACCGGGCGATCCGCGGCGTCCACCGCGCGTACGAATTCGTGGAGTCGTCCGGCGAGGTCGTTGAGCTTGGCAGCCCGGTCCTCGGCGGAAGCGAAGTCACGGACATTGCCGCCGGCACAGAAATTGGCGCCGCTGCTGGTGAGCAAGATAGCGCCGACTTCGGTGGGCAGATCACGCAGCAGCGGTACGGCGGCATCGACACCGGTGAAGTCCAGCGAGGTACCAGCCGCCGCAGTGGCAATGGTGATGTGCAGGACGCCGTTGCGTACGGCGACGTAGTCAGACGACACGGCAGGTTCCGGACGCGATCAGGCGCCGCGGACGACCTTGCCGGCCTTGATGCAGGAGGTGCAGGCGTTGACGCGCTGCTTGTTGCCACCGGGGGAGGTGACGGCGTGAACCGTCTGGATGTTCGGGTTCCAGCGGCGGTTGGTACGCCGATGCGAGTGCGAAACCGACTTGCCGAAGCCGGGTCCCTTGCCGCACACGTCGCAGACGGCAGCCATAGTGAAACTCCTCAAACTCGCGATTCCGGCCAACGACCTGATTAGTCAGGGTGGCCCACAACCCTGCAAGGATAGCTTGACCGGCCCGTGAACGCCAAAATGGGTGCAGATGAGCCGCTTGGGTGAAGACCCTCAGACACTGTCAGTTCCGGTAGATAGGCTTTCTCACATGCGGCTCTCGGTATTGGACAGTGCTGCGCTGCTCGATTGGGCGCGCGCCTCCGTCGAGGGACTGATCTCGCGTAGTGACGAGATCAATCGACTGAATGTGTTCCCGGTCGCCGATGCCGATACCGGCACCAACATGTTGTTCACCATGCGGTCGGCGGTCAATGCCGCCGAGGCGCTGGGCGAAGGGGCCACGGTCGCGCAGGTTGCCGCGGCGCTGGCGCGTGGGGCGGTTCATGGAGCCCGTGGTAACTCTGGGGTGATCCTGTCGCAGATTGTCCGCGGTATCGCCGATGCGGCCGATGACCAGGACACCATTGGGGCAGAGGTGGTGCGCCGTGCGCTCCGCCAAGCCTCACAGTTCGTCATTGCCTCGATGAGTACGCCTGTCGAGGGCACCATCGTCTCGGTATTGCAGGCGGCCGCGGATGCCGCGGACAGCGTGCGGTCGGGCGATCTGCCCGAGCTCGTCAGTACCGCCGCCGATGCCGCGGTCTCGGCGCTGGAGAAGACGCCCAAGCAGCTCGACGTGCTCGCCGACAACGGTGTGGTGGACGCCGGTGCGCGCGGTCTGGTGGTCATCCTCGATGCGTTGGTGTCGGTGGTGGCGGGGGAGCTGCCCACTCGCCGCGAGTACAGCCCCTCACCTCCGAAGAACGCGCCGTCACAGGTGTGGGTGGCGGGGCCGGGGCGCGGTTCGGGGGGTCTGAACCTGGATCCTCCGCGCGAGCTGCCCCCCGAGTTCGAGGTGATGTATCTGCTCTGTGGGTGTGATGAACTGCAGATCGCCGACCTGCGAGCGCAGCTCGACGCGATGGGAGATTCCATTGCCATCGCCGGTGATGGCGCGATGGGGTATTCCGTCCACGCGCATGTCAACGATGCCGGGGCTGCCATCGAGGCCGGGATGAAATTCGGTATCCCTCAGTCGATTCAGATCTCCTCGCTGCGCGGCGATGTGGGCGGCGGGCATCACGACGGACGGCATCGGCACCGCCGGGTGCTGGCACTGGCGGAGGGTGACGGCGCGGCCACGCTGTTCTCCAGCGAGGGTGCTCAGGTGCTGCGTGTCGATGAGCCTCCGGCCAGCGCGAAGCGTCTGCTGGATGCGGTGGTCGATAGCGGTGCGCACCAGATCATGGTGTTGCCCAATGGATTGATGGCTGCCGAGGAACTGGTGGCGGTCTGCGCGGCAGCGCGCGGCTGGGGAATCACGGTGATCCCGCTGCCGTCGGCGTCCATGGCGCAGGGGCTGGCGGCGCTGGCGGTGCACGATCCGGAACGGATGGCGGTCGACGACAGCTACACCATGGCGCGTGCGGCCGGTGCCACCCGATTCGGGTTGGTACGCGTGGCCACCGAACGGGCTCTCACCTGGTCTGGCACCTGTGAGCCGGGAGACGCTATGGGCATCATCGGGGATGAGGTGCTGGTGCTCAACCACGATGTCGCCAATGCCACAAAGGCTTTGGTGAGCATCATGTTGTCCTCTGGTGGAGAGCTGGTGACCGTGCTGTTGTCGGACAAGGTGGATGAGTCTCTTGCCGAGTCGCTGGTCGAACACACCCGATCGCACCACGGCGGTGTCGAGGTGATGATTTATCGCACCGGGCAGCACACCGATGTCGTGCACATCGGTGTTGAGTGACGGCGCCCCGTGGTAAAACTTTCCGATCGCCTGGATCATGTGTTGGGCAACAAGGCATCCGACGTTCTCGACGCAGAATTCGGGCTGCTGACGGTTGAGGATCTGCTGCACCATTATCCGCGCCGATACAGCACCGACTTCAGTCTGCGTGACGAGCAAGACGGTGAGCGCGCCAAGCCCGGGGAGCACACCACCCTGGTGGGATTCATCACCTCGGCGGAACTCAAGAGCATGCGTAACCGCAAAGGGCAGTTTCTCTCTGTGACGCTGGGCAGTGCTCCGCATGCCGTGCAGGCCACGTTCTTTCATCCACACAAGGTGAAACGTGATCTGCAGGTGGGTAATCGGGTGATGCTCTCGGGTGCGGTCGGGGAGTTCCGGGGTAAGCCCCAACTGACGCATCCCGATTATCTGGTGCTGGAAACCGCGCTCGGCGAGAGCACCGAAACGCGGGGAAGTACCGCATTGCGCGGTATCGCCGGAGTCGCCCGCGATGCGTCCACTGCTATTTCGGCCTTTCAGCGCAATGTGTTTCCGATCTACCCGGCGACCAAGAACCTGGAAAGCTGGGATATCTATCGTTGTATCGATCAGGTTCTCACTCAGCTGGACCCGGTACCGGAGGCGCTGCCGCACGCGGTATTGGACGAGCACGGTCTGATGTCCCTGGACGAGGCACTGCGCGCGATCCACATGTCGGAGGACGCCTCCGAACAGAAGCAGGCACGCCGGCGGCTGGCGTTCGATGAGGCGCTGGGCCTGCAACTGGCGCTGGCCGTGCGCCGCGGCAGTGATATCGGGTCGGCGGGCCCGGCGATGCCGCTCATCGAAACCGGGCTGCGCGCGGACCTCTTGAGCCGGTTGCCCTTCGACCTTACCGACGGGCAGCAGCAGGTCGTTGCCGAGATCGGCGACGACCTTTCCGGGGTCAAGCCGATGAACCGGTTGCTACAGGGTGAGGTGGGCTCCGGTAAGACCGTGGTCGCGCTGCTGGCGATGATGCAGGCGATCGACGCCGGATATCAGTGCGCGCTGCTGGCGCCCACCGAGGTACTGGCGGTTCAGCATGCCCGGTCCTTGCGGGCGATGCTGGGGGCTTTGGCCACCGCCGGGGAGCTGGGAGCCCCCGACGAAGCGACCAGTATTGCGTTGCTCACCGGTTCGATGTCGCCGGCAGTGAAGAAGCAGGTCAAAGCGGACGTGGCGACCGGGCTTGCGGGCATCGTCATCGGAACCCATGCGCTGCTGCAGGATTCGGTGGACTTTCACAACTTGGGTCTGGTGGTCGTCGACGAGCAGCACCGTTTCGGTGTTGAGCAACGAGATCGGTTGCGGGCCAAGGCTCCAGAAGGAATCGTTCCGCACCTGCTGGTGATGACCGCTACGCCCATCCCGCGTACCGTCGCGCTCACGGTGTTCGGCGATCTGGAGACATCGACACTGCGGGAACTCCCGCGGGGGCGCCAGCCCATCACCACAACCGCGGTGTTCACCCGAGAGAAGCCGGGCTGGCTCGCCCGCGGTTGGGAGCGGATCGCCGAGGAAGTGGCCGCGGGCAGACAGGCCTATGTGGTGGCCTCCAGAATCGACGCCGATGACAAGGATGCTGGGCCGGATGAGGCGGAGGAGAAGCGCCCGCCACCGGTACCTGTCACCGAGTTGTACGAGACCATTCGGGGTTCCTTGTTGCCGGGACTGCGCGTCGGGCTGCTGCACGGCCGGTTGCCATCGGAACAGAAGGATGCCGTGATGACGGCGTTCAATGCCGGTGAGATCGATGTGCTGGTGTGCACCACAGTCATTGAGGTGGGTGTGGATGTTCCGAACGCCACCGTGATGCTCATCATGGATGCCGACCGGTTCGGCATCAGCCAGCTGCACCAGTTGCGCGGCCGGGTGGGCCGTGGCGGAAACAAGGGTCTGTGCCTTTTGGTAAGCCCATGCAGCCCCGCGGGTTCGGCGGGGCGGCGACTGCGTGCCGTACAGGACACCCTGGACGGGTTCACTCTGGCAGAGCTGGACCTGGAAGAGCGGCGTGAAGGTGATGTGTTGGGGCGCGACCAATCCGGGCGTGCGGTCAACCTGCGGCTGCTTTCCCTGCTGGATCATCGCGAGATGATCGAGACGGCCCGGGAGATGGCAATCAATGCCTGTGCGGACGATCCGGAGCTGGCACACCAGCCGGCGCTTGCGGGTATGGCCCGTCGTTTCCTGGTTGCCGATCAGATCGAGTACCTGGACAAGTCGTGAGTAACCGCACCATGCTCATTGTCGCCATTGCCGCGGCGATCGCGATGGTGGTGGCATTTCAGGTCTCGGCCCGATACCGGATACAACGTGCCAATGTCATTGCCGGGCAGCCTAATATTCCGACGCTGGCACCCGGACAGGATCCGCTGGCCGGTGTGACGGTGCAGCCCCAGCGCGTACGGGCCAAGGATTATCAGCGCACTGAGTTCGGTGATGCCTGGTCCGATGACACCGATGCTCCGGGCGGGCGCAATGGGTGCGACACACGCAACGACATCTTGAATCGCGATTTGACCGACAAGAGTTTCGTGTACACACGCAGATGTCCACACGCGGTACGTACCGGCAGCCTGCACGATCCCTACACGGGATCACAGATCGCCTTCACTCGTGGGCCGACAAGCGGGGAAGCCGTGCAGATCGATCACATCGTGCCGCTGGCCTACGCATGGGACATGGGTGCCAGCGCGTGGCCGCCGGCCATGCGCTGGCGTTTTGCGAATGATCCGGCCAATCTCATCGCGGTACAAGGGCAGGCGAACAAGGACAAGGGCGATCAGGCGCCCGCCAGCTGGATGCCGCCGAACAAGGCGTTCTGGTGTCAGTACTCGATGCAGTTCGCCGAAGTGGTTCGTGGGTATCATCTTTCGGTGGATGAGCGCTCCGCAAATGCCATCCGTGCGGCAGCGCAGAGCTGCCCGCGGGGCTCACGTGCGTAACGCCGTGACGCCGGCAGTTGCCTTCGCGACAGCTCCTACAGCCCAGACAACCCTGCGCGGCTGGGGGCGGTCGCCGCCGTGGCGGTGGCGGTGTTCGCGGTCACCACAACGGAAATGATGCCGGTGGAGCAACTCGACGGTGACATTGCCTTTCGCGATGTCCATTGTCGCGGGCGTCACAAAGTGCTCCTCGAGTGCGATTGCGCGCGCGGGACTGTGCGCGCCGGGTAGGTGATGCCAGAGCGAGCTGACTGCTGCCGCGGCCGCCCCCACCATCGCTTTCCGCCGATTCATAGCCACGTTCCGAACCTAAAGTCCTTCTGTACCTTGGGGGATACGCAGTATCACCATGTAGAACAGGGAATTACGCGGCGGCATTACGCCTGTCCACAACCGTTGAATCTGTGGTAGACAGGGACGGAAGCCCAAACAGGTGGTGGTCGTAAATGAAGAGAGTTCGGTGGGGCTGGTTACTTGCCATCGTGGTGATGTGCGCCCTGATTAGTTCGCCTATCGGCATTCCGTCCGCAGTTGCCGCTGCGTGTCCCGATGTCGAGGTCGTATTCGCGCGTGGAACGTTTGAGCCGCCGGGTGTCGGCGGGACTGGAGAAGCGTTCGTCAACGCACTGCGGGCACGCACAAAGGGCAAGTCGGTCGAGGTCTACCCCGTCGAATACCCCGCGTCCTTGGCCTTTGCGACCGCCGCGGACGGTGTGGTCGATGCCAGCAACCGCGTCAAGGATGTTGCCGTGCGCTGCCCCAATACGAAGATCGTGATGGGCGGGTTCTCCCAGGGCGCGGCGGTCGTGGCCTACACCACCGCCGATGCGGTGCCCCCGGGCTTCGAGCTGCCAGAGGGGATCACCGGACCCATGCCCCCCGAGGTGGCCGACCATGTCGCCGCGGTAGCGCTGTTCGGCAAACCCTCCAGCGGATTCTTGCAACGCATCGACAACACGGCCCCGCCGATCAACATCGGGCATCTGTATGCGGCCAAGACTGTCGACATGTGTGTTCCCGAGGATCCGATCTGCTCGCCGGACGGTAGCGATAACGCCGCACACGGCTCATACGGAGACAACGGCATGACGAACCAGGCCGCAGATTTCGCGGCGCGGGAGATCAATTCGTCAGCGGACTGATTCGACGAGTTTCTTCAGGTGCCGTGATGCCGCCCGCAGCGGCTCGTCATCGCTTGAAACACGTGAGATGAGTTCGGCGCCTTCGAGGATCGATATGACTGTGCATGCCAGATCATTGGCGGCCGCGGGTTTGAATCCTCCGTCTCGGAGTTTATCGGCGATGAGGCGCCGCCACAGTCGCAGGGACTCGTCGGCGGCCTGTTGAATGGCTGGCGAGCGGCCGATGATCTCCAGCGCGGTCGCGGCGACGGGGCAACCGTCGGACCAATTCGACCCACGAAGATCTTCGGCGAGCAGGGTCGCGCAGCGCGCGACGGCTATTGCGGGATTGCTCGAGCTGGCCAGTCCGCGCCGCAGCAGGTCCGCGAATTCCGCGGCGCCGTAGCGCAATGCCTCGGCCGCGAGTTCTTCCTTTCCATCGGGGAAGAAGTGATACAGGGAGCCAAATGTGGCACCAGCTTCGGTGATGATGCGTTTGACGCTGGTGGCCTCATAACCCTGCCGCTGCAGCAGTGCGGCGGTCGCGATGACGAGCCGCGTACGCGTGTCCGGTTCCTCCACATACGGGAGCCTACCCGCACTAGAGCGTTCACTCCAGCACCCTGATATCCTCTCGCTAGAGCGTTCGTTCTAATGGAGGTCTAATGCGTGATCTGTTCACCGAACACCCCGGATACACCCGGATGTTCGCGCCCGGAAAATTGACTGTCGGTCTGTTCCTGCCTCTGTGGCAATACGACCGATCAATGAATTCGATGGCGGGTCAGGGCGAGATCATCGAGGCGGCCGACGGTTCGGAGTTCGCGGCACTGTGGGTTCGGGATGTGCCGCTGTACGACCCCGGATTTCGGGATGTGGGGCAGGTTTTCGATCCTTGGACCTACCTTGCGTGGCTTGCGGCTCGCACCAGTCGCCTTTCGCTTGCCGCGGGCAGCATCGTTTTCTCGTTGCGGCATCCGATCGATATCGCCAAACAATCCGCCTCCATCGATCAACTCTCGGGCGGGCGCCTGGTCGTTGGCGCTGCCTCTGGGGATCGGGCTGCCGAGTATCCCGCCTACGGGATCGATCATGCGAGCCGTGGGCAGCGGTATCGGGAGGCTGTGAAGTGGTTCCGGACTCTGACGGAGGAGACGGCCCCGCGTATTACCGGCCCCTACAGCACCTTTGGTGGCGGCCTCGACCTACTGCCGAAACCTGCTGCGCGCCGGGTACCGCTGATCGTCACGGGTTCCTCGCAACAGGAACCGACGTGGATCGCCGAAAATGCCGATGGCTGGCTGGTTTACCCAGGTGCCTACGACCGCGCGGGGACGGGTGAGCTCGGACGCAGGATTGCTGCGTGGCGCGAACTCGTTCCGGGGCAGGAGTTTCGGCCAGTGGCCACCAACGAATGGATCGATCTCGTCGAGGACCGAAAGTCGCCTCCCACGCCGCTACGTGGGGGATTTGTGCTTCGTACCGGAACCGACGGGCTGCTGGATCTGCTCGGCCGGTGGCGTGACGCTGGGGTGAACCACGGTGCATTGGGGGTGCAGCACGGTGCACGCCCGGCCGGCGAGGCGGTTCAACAGTTGATCGAGGAGGTGGCGCCCGAGTTTCCGGCGCTCGTGGGGCCAAAGCCTCTTACTACCCGGTGGTGAGCCGTTTCTGGATGAGTTCGATCGTCGACTCGATCACCGCGACGTCGGATGCGCCCGGTACCAAGATGAATTCATCCAGACCGGCCTCCTCGGCGCCGTCGAGCGTGCGATTCAGCGCGTCGGCGTCGAAGTTGGTCAACGTCTTCGGAACATTCTCGGCGATCTGCGCGCCGAAAATCGCGAGGTAGTCGCTGGTGAACTGCTTGAGTTCGGATTCTGCTTCCGCGATGCCCAGCGTGTAGAAGCAGCCGCTCGACAGCAGCGGCGGTTGGGCATGTCCCGCCTCCTGCCACGCGGCGCGCGCGGCGCCGGCGGAGTGGGCAAGCTCGGCCGGCGCGCCGGAGACGCTGAATCCGGTGATGCCGTCGGCCCAACGGGCGGCACGGGCTAGGGACTTCGGGCCGATCGCGGCGGCGACGATGGGCGGCCCACCGCTTTGAACGGGCGCGGGGCCGACGGGATCGGCGCCGTCGAACGGCGGCTCACCGCACCACAGCCGGCGCAGCTCGGCCACCTGATCATCCAGTCGCTGGTGGCGCCGTTCGAAGGACGCGTCCAACGACCGGTAGTCGTGCTCACGGCCGCCCACACCCACTCCCAGGGTGAAGCGCCCTTCGGATAGCACGTCCAGCGTGGCCGCTTGTTTGGCGACCAACGGCACCGGATGTGCCGGCAGCACAGAAACATTCGCCAGTAACCGCACTCTTTCGGTGACCGCCGCCGCCGCGGCGAGCGTTACCCACATGTCTTGGTTGTGATACGAGATGCGCTCGCCGGAGGAGACGGTGGAAAACGGTCCCTCATCGGCCAGACGGGCCCAGGTGAGCGTCGACTCGCGGGTGTACTCCCGACACATGAAAGGCAGGGCAATGCCGATATCCATACCGGCAGCCTAGGAGTTCTCGCTACGGTGATGGCGTGAGCCCTTTCCGCGACTTCGCCCTGCGTGCCAGCACCGCCGCGACACCGCACATCCCGACTCCGGTCCGGCGGGCCATGGCCGGTCGTCAGGTGATCATCGACGGCAACATCCTGGACCCGACGACCCAGCTCCTGCTGCGCGGTATGGAGCTCATGGGGGAGGGGGAGATATCGCGCGGTGAGGATGTCGCGGAGAACCGGGCCAGCATGCGTAGACAGGCCGGGCTGCTGCAATTCAGCACACCGGTAGGGCAGGTGCGCAACTTTTCTATCCCCGGACCCGCCGGGCCCATCCCGGTCCGCCACTACAAACCGGTGACCGACCACACCCGGGCACTGCTGGTGTTCTTCCACGGTGGTGGCTGGGTGATCGGCGACCTGGAGACCCACGACCAGCCGTGCCGCCAGACATGTCGTGACGCCGGCGTCGCGGTGCTGTCGGTGGACTACCGGCTGGCCCCCGAGCACAAGGCCCCCGCCGCCGCCGAGGACTGTTTGGCCGCGTATCTCTGGGCCGTCGAACATGCAGCCGATCTGGGCGTGGCACCAGACAGGATCGCGGTGGGTGGTGACAGTGCGGGCGGTAACTTGGCGGCCGTCGTCGCGCAGCAGACACGCGACAGCGGGGCGCAACTGCCGTTGTTGCAATTCCTGATCTATCCGGCCGTCGACTTCACGGTCCGCAGACCGTCACGTGATCTGTTCGCCACGGGCTTTTTTCTCACCAAGGCGGCCATGGACGGATTCGAAAGTCACTACCTCGATGGGTCCGATGTCGACAAGGCAGACCCCCAAGTGTCACCGATTCTAGCTGCGGACTTCGGGGGATTGCCCCCGGCGCTCATCACCACCGCAGGTTTTGACCCGCTGCGCGATGAGGGCAACGAATACGCGGAGAAGCTGCGGGCGGCCGGAGTGCCGGTGGACCTGCGGGTAGAGGGATCGCTGATCCATGGCTTCTACAACATGGCCGGGCTGGGCGGGGCGCCCTCGGACGCCATGAACGAGCTGACGTCGGCGCTGCGCGCACACCTGTCCCGCTAATTCTGCCCGGTAGGCTGTGCGCGTGGCCAAACCGAAGCAACCCCCTAGCTACGACCTCAAGAAGTCGGAGCAGCGCCGAAGCCAGCTGATTCAAATCGGGCTCACGGCGATTGTCGTGCTGTTCGCCGTGGGGCTGGTGGGGTTCATCGTCCTCAGTAACAAGAAGGACCCGGGGCCGCCCGCGCCGCCCGCAGGTGAGGTCAAGGCGATCCAGGTGGTCACTCCCGGCCCGGCGAAGCTGATCACCAAGGAGGGAACCACCGAGCCCAAGGTGGTCCTGACCCTGATCGAGGACCCGATCTGTCCCGCGTGCGCCATGTTCGAGCAGGAATTCGGGCCGACCGTGCGCAAGCTCATCGACACCGGCGCGGTGCGGGCCGACTACAACATGGTCGGCATTCTGGATGTGCCCCGCCTCAAGCGCGACTACTCGTCGCGGGCGTCGGCGGCCGCCTACTGCGTGGCCGACCAGTCCCAGGATCTGTTCCTCAAATTCCACTCCGTGCTCTACGACCCCAATAAGCAGCCCGATGAGGTCAACTCCAAGACCTGGCACGACGATAAGTGGCTGATCGACCAGGCCAAGGGTGTGGGTGCTTCTGATGCGGTCGCCAAGTGCATCAAGGACAAGAAGTACATCAACATGGTCAAGGAGCTCGGTCCGAAGCTGAACATCCAGGCCACGCCCACCATCCGGATCAACGGCAAGGACTGGGAGATCAGCAAGGGCGCCACGCCGGACGACCTGATCAAGGCCGTCACGGATATCACCGGACCGGTTCCGGGCCTGAAGTGACGCTTCGTCCCGCGACCGCTTGGTACGTCCTCGTTGCCGGGGTCGCCGGGCTGGCCGCCGCGCTGGCTCTCACCATCGAGAAGATCGAGATCCTGATCGATCCGACCTACGTGCCGTCGTGCAGCCTGAACCCGATCATCTCCTGCGGTTCGGTGATGACGACCGATCAGGCTTCGGCGTTCGGGTTCCCCAATTCGCTCATCGGCATCGTCGCGTTCACGGTGGTGTTGGTGACGGGCGTGCTGTCGGTCGCCAAGGTGGAGCTGCCACGCTGGTATTGGAGTGGTTTGGCCGTTGGCAGCCTATTGGGCGTGGTCTTCGTCCACTGGTTGATCTTCCAGAGCCTGTACCGGATCGGTGCGCTGTGCCCGTACTGCATGGTGGTGTGGTCGGTGACGATTCCGCTGTTTGTGGTGACTACCTCGATTGCCTTACGGCCGTTGGGATCTCAGCGGTGGGCGCGGATTTTGTATCAGTGGCGCTGGTCTTTGGTGGTGTTCTGGTTCGTGGCGCTGATCCTGGCGATCCTCGAACGATTCTGGGATTACTGGATCACACTCGTCTGACTTGATTTGTGAAATTGAGCGGACGCGCGTTCGCTCAATCCTCACGGTACGGTCAATGACTATGTTCTCGAAGGTTCTTGTCGCCAACCGCGGTGAGATCGCGATCCGTGCATTTCGTGCCGCCTACGAACTGGGTGCCGAAACCGTCGCTGTCTACCCGTATGAAGACCGCAACTCGGGTCATCGGCTGAAAGCCGACGAGGCGTACCAGATCGGTGAGAAGGGCCATCCGGTCCGCGCTTATCTTTCGGTATCCGAGGTTGTCAACGCCGCCAAGAACGCCGGTGCCGACGCCATCTATCCCGGTTACGGCTTCTTGTCCGAGAACCCAGATCTGGCCGCGGCGTGCGCCGAGGCCGGCATCACCTTTGTGGGGCCGCCCGCGGACGTCCTGGAGCTGACGGGCAACAAGGCCCGCGCCATCGCCGCCGCGCGTGAGGCAGGGCTGCCGGTACTGACGTCCTCGCCGCCGTCGGCGTCGGTTGACGAGCTGCTGACAGCCGCCGAATCGATGGAATTTCCGGTGTTCGTCAAGGCGGTCGCCGGCGGAGGCGGTCGCGGAATGCGCCGGGTCGCCGAGCGTGATCAGCTGCGCGAGGCGATCGAGGCGGCCAGCCGCGAGGCGGAGTCGGCCTTCGGTGACCCGACGGTTTTCCTGGAGCAGGCCGTCATCAACCCGCGGCATATCGAGGTGCAGATTCTCGCCGATACCGCGGGCAACGTGATCCACCTCTACGAGCGCGACTGTAGCGTGCAGCGGCGCCACCAGAAGGTGATCGAGCTCGCCCCGGCGCCCAACCTGCCCGCCGAACTGCGCGAGAAGATCTGTTCGGACGCGGTCGCTTTCGCTCGTCACATCGGCTACAGCTGTGCCGGGACCGTCGAATTCCTGCTCGATGAGCGCGGTCATCACGTCTTTATCGAGATGAATCCGCGGATTCAGGTGGAACACACGGTGACCGAGGAGATCACCGATGTCGATCTGGTGGCCAGCCAGTTGCGCATCGCTTCCGGCGAGACGCTCGATGACCTTGGTCTGCACCAGGAGACATTGGCGGCGCCAAGGGGATTCGCCTTGCAATGCCGGATCACCACCGAGGATCCGGCCAACGGCTTCCGTCCCGACACCGGTCGCATCACCGCTTACCGCAGCCCCGGCGGTGCGGGCATCCGCCTCGACGGCGGTACCACGCTGGGTGCCGAGGTGGGCGCGCATTTCGACTCGATGCTGGTGAAACTGACCTGCCGTGGGCGGGATTTCCAGACCGCGGTGGCCCGTGCCCGCCGGGCGGTCGCCGAGTTCCGTATCCGTGGCGTCGCCACCAATATTCCGTTCCTGCAGGCGGTCTTGGACGACCCAGACTTCCGTGCCGGTCATGTCACCACCTCGTTCATCGAGGAACGTCCGCAATTGCTGACGGCGCGGTCCTCCGCAGACCGGGGCACGAAGATCCTCAACTATCTGGCCGACGTCACGGTCAACAAGCCGCACGGGGCCAAGCCCTCCAAGGTGTACCCACATGACAAGCTGCCCGCTGTCGACCTGTCGGTACCGCCGCCGGACGGCTCGCGTCAGCGCTTGCTGGCCCTGGGGCCAGAGGGATTCGCCAAGGCGTTGCGGGATCAGAAGGCGGTCGGCCTGACCGACACCACCTTCCGTGATGCGCATCAGTCGTTGTTGGCCACCCGGGTGCGCACCACCGGCCTGTTGGCGGTCGCGCCGTACGTCGCTCGCCTGACTCCCGAGCTGCTCTCGATCGAGGCCTGGGGCGGCGCGACATACGATGTGGCGCTTCGTTTCCTGAAGGAGGACCCCTGGGAGCGGCTGGCGGACCTGCGGGAGGCCATCCCGAACATCTGTCTGCAGATGCTGCTGCGCGGCCGCAACACAGTGGGGTACACGCCCTATCCGGAGACGGTGACCAAGGCGTTCATTCGCGAGGCGAGTGCCACCGGGGTCGATATCTACCGAATCTTCGACGCGCTCAACAACATCGATGCCATGCGTCCGGCAATCGACGCGGTGCGTGAGGTCGGCACTTCGGTGGCGGAAGTTGCCATGTGTTACACCGGCGATCTGTCGAACCCCGATGAAAACCTGTACACGCTGGACTACTACCTCAAGCTCGCCGAGCAGATCGTCGACGCGGGTGCGCATGTGCTGGCGATCAAGGACATGGCGGGCCTGCTGCGCCCGCCCGCCGCCGCGACCCTGGTGACGGCACTGCGTTCGCGGTTCGACCTGCCCGTGCATGTGCACACCCACGACACCGCGGGCGGGCAGTTGGCCACGTACCTGGCGGCCTGGCAGGCGGGGGCCGACGCGGTGGATGGCGCTGCGGCGCCCATGGCCGGAACCACCAGCCAGCCCTCGCTGTCGGCGATTGTGGCGGCGGCCGCGCACAGCGAGTACGACACCGGGGTGTCGCTGACCGCCGTATGCGATTTGGAGCCGTATTGGGAGGCCTTACGGAAGGTGTACGCGCCCTTCGAATCCGGACTTCCATCACCGACCGGCCGGGTGTACACACACGAGATCCCGGGGGGCCAGCTGTCGAACCTGCGCCAACAGGCCATCGCGCTGGGGCTGGGTGATCAATTCGAGGAGATCGAGGCACGTTACGCGGCCGCCGACCGGATGCTCGGTCGTTTGGTCAAGGTGACGCCATCGTCGAAGGTGGTGGGAGACCTGGCGCTGGCACTGGTGGGAACCGGCGTGAGTGCCGACGAATTCGCCTCGGACCCAGGACGTTTCGATATACCCGAATCCGTTGTCGGGTTCTTGCGCGGCGAGCTCGGCGACCCGCCGGGAGGCTGGCCCGAGCCGTTCCGGTCCCGGGCGCTGGAGGGGCGCGGACCGGCCCGTGCCGAGGTTGCGCTGAGCGCCGACGACGAGGCTCAGCTCGATGCCGACAGCTCGACGCGACGTGCGGCGCTGAACCGGTTGCTGTTCCCCGGGCCCACCAAGGAATTCCTGGCGCACCGCGAGCAGTACGGCGACACCTCACGGCTTTCGGCGAATCAGTTCTTCTATGGGCTGCGCTACGGCGAGGAACATCGCGTCAAGCTGGAGAAGGGTGTCGAGCTGCTCATCGGGCTGGAAGCCATCTCCGATGCCGACGAGCATGGCATGCGCACCGTGATGTGCATCATCAATGGGCAGTTGCGGCCGGTGCAGGTGCGTGACAGGAGTATCGAGAACGCGGTGGCCAGCGCGGAGAAGGCTGACCGGGCGAATGCCGACCATGTGCCCGCACCGTTCGCGGGTGTGGTGACGCTCAACGTGGTCTCCGGCCAAGAGGTATCGGCGGGGGAGACCATCGGCACCATCGAGGCGATGAAGATGGAGGCCTCCATCACCGCACCCAAGGCGGGCACTGTCGCGCGGGTGGCGCTGGCGGAGACCGCTCAGGTCGAGGGTGGAGATCTGCTGGTGGTGATCAGCTGACCCGGATCATCGCCGGTACCGCGGGCGGACGCCGGATCGCGGTGCCGCCGAAGGGTACCCGGCCGACCACGGATCGGGTGCGTGAGGCGCTGTTCAGCATGCTGGAGGCGCGCCTGGACTTCGAGGGGATCGTCGTGCTTGATCTGTTCGCGGGTTCGGGTGCGTTGGGGCTGGAGGCGCTTTCGCGCGGTGCGCGGCACGTGACCTTCGTCGAGTCGAATGCCGCGGCGTCCAAGGTGATCTCGGCCAACATCGCGGTGGTGGGGTTGCCCGGTGCCGAGTTGCGGCAATCGCCGGTGTCGACGTTCCTCACGACATCACCCAACCGTGCCTATGACCTGGTATTGGCTGATCCGCCGTATTCGGTTTCCGCTGAAGAGGTTTCGGCCCTGCTGCGGCGGCTGACCGATCACTGGGTAACCGACGAGGCGCTGGTGGTGCTGGAGCGTGACGCATCGGGGCCGGAAGCGGTGTGGCCGGATGGCTGGGAAGTGACCTCTCGCAAGTACGGCGGTACGCGACTCGAGCTGGGATCTCTGTAACCGCCCAGGCAATCCACAGCCACCGTTTACCTATCGGGCGCAGACTTCTCGTCATGACCCCGTTGCAGCGGTATATCGCGGAAGAGATCGCTACGGACCATATCGAGGGACTGTTGACGCGTCGAGAGGCGTTCCGGCGGCTCGCACTGCTGGGTGTCGGTGCCGCTGCCGCCAGTGCGCTCATCGCTGCCTGCGACACCGAGAACAAGCCGGCCGGGACGCCGGCCCCGACCGCCGCGGGTTCCTCGTCACCTCCGCCCGGCATGGACAAGGCGGTCGCGACCGAGCCGATCACCTGGAGTGGTCCCGGTGGCACATTGCAGGGCGCCTGGGCGACGGCCGCCCAGCCGCGCGGCGCGATATTGGTGATACATGAGAACAAGGGCCTGACCGATTGGGTTCGCTCCGTCGCGGGACGGATTGCGGGCGTGGGGTATTCGGCGCTGGCCATTGACTTGTTGTCCGAAGAGGGGGGCACGTCGATGTTCAAAGACCCCGCGGAGGCGACGGGCGCACTGGGCAAGATCACGCCGGAACGGTTTGTCGCCGATCTGAAGTCGGGTGTGGACGAGATTCTGCGACGGGTTCCGGGGAAGCCTGCCGGTGTGGTCGGCTTCTGCTTCGGTGGTGGCCTGGTTTGGCAGCTGCTGAGTTCGGGGGAGGCCCGGCTGGCCGCGGCCGCCCCGTTCTACGGCCCGCTTCCGGACAACCCCGACTTCTCGCGGTCCAAGGCCGCTGTCCTGGCTTTCTACGGCGAGCTCGATAAGCGAGTCACCGCGTCGAAAGACCAGGCCGCCGCCGCGCTGCAGCAGGCCGGATTGGTGCACGAGATCGTCGTCGAACCGGGGGCCGATCACGCCTTCTTCAACGACAGCGGGCCGCGCTACAACGCCACCGCGGCGGTGGATGCCTGGCAGCGTCTCACCGGATGGTTCGGCCAGCACGTCGGCTGAAGGACACCTAGACTGGCTGCCCATGTGGTGTAAAGCGGCAGCGATAGCGGTGGCTTCTGGCCTGGTGTCCCTCGCCGCCGCGGGCGTCGCGCTGGCCGACGACGGCGATGCCCCGGCCCCGCCCGCACCCGCCGTGCAGTCGCCCGTGGCCAGTCTGCTGCCGGGGGGCGCGCAAACCGCGGTGGCACCGTCGGTGGCCAGCGACGCGTTGTCGGCCGGGTTGCCTTCGCAGGTAGCAGGTTTGGGGGCACCCGGAGGTCCGCTGTCGGCGGAAGGGCCGTTGTTGTCGCCCACCGGTCCGCTCTCGGCCAACGGACCGCTGACCGCGTCCGGTGGGCCATTGGCGGCAGACGGACCCGTGCTCTCGCCAACGAGCCCGGTATCGCCGGTCAACGGAATCTGTGGATCGGGATCGCTGCTGAAGTCCGTTACCGACCGATTCTCGGGTGTGATTCCCGAGAGCACCCTGGCCTCCATGCAGAATCAACACCCCGCCGGTACCAGCAAAT
This sequence comes from Mycobacteroides immunogenum, assembly GCF_001605725.1. Taxonomy (NCBI): domain Bacteria; kingdom Bacillati; phylum Actinomycetota; class Actinomycetes; order Mycobacteriales; family Mycobacteriaceae; genus Mycobacteroides; species Mycobacteroides immunogenum. The sequence goes on along the minus strand of NZ_CP011530.1, from coordinate 3,508,855 downwards.
GTCCGCAGCCCCCGCCGGCGGACAGTCCGGATCCGGCCTCGGATCAACCGGTGGGATAACCGCTCAGCTAATCTTCCGGGGTGGGGCCAAAAGGGTGGACGTCGCTAAGCGCAATCATTGCCGTCCTCGTGCTCGGACTGACCTTCCTGTTCGGTCAGGCCTACTGGGGTAGGCACACGATCGCAGGGGATCCTGAGCCGGCCCACGATCTGCCGTCCTACGCGGAACTGCTGGTGCCGGTGCGGGCCGAACATGCGGGCGCCCTGCCCCGCACGCAGGATGCGGCGAAGTGGAGCCTGGACGGCATCAGGCTGCCCGAGGGGCATCTGATCGCGAGTGTGAGCGGACGTCCACTGGCGTGGGTGAGTAACAGCACGGTGCTGGATATCGAATCGCTGTGGCTGCGCCTGGCCGGCCGATTCGACCGAACGGGTCTGTGGCCCTTGGCTTCCAGTGATTCCTGGTCAGACCCTCAAGACCAGGCATGGCGGGCTGATCCCGCCGATGTGTCGGCAGTCGACGCGAGATCCTTTCTGGCTAAACAGGTGTTGTCATCCGGCGCATCGGCCATCGATGTGCCGGTCACGCCTATCACGCTCAATCAGCGCACCCAGCTACCGCAACGTGCGCTCCCAGTTACCGGAGATCAACTGAGACAAGGATCTTTCCTGCTGCTGGTGCCGGTGACCCGGCCCGCCGACACACTGAATGCCCTGGGCTGGACCCATGGCGTGAACTACGACATCACGGAGGCGGAACTGTCGGCGGTGCTCCGCTCCTGGGAAGACAGATTCGGCGCGGTGGTCACGACGGTGGACCTGGCATCGATCGAGGTGGAGGTGACGCGTCCACCGGGTGCCGACCTCGCGACTGCGGTCGGTTACGAGCACTACGGCTTTTGTCCCGACAACATTGACCAGGGAGCGGGCACGCTGAGCGCGTACGCCCGCCAGATCAGCACGGCCCGAACCTGGAGTTTCTGGTGGGACTAGTGCGTGGCCGAACTAGTCTGAGCCGGGTCGGTGCGGGTGCTAGTGGGAGGGCGTCAATGCGTTACGGCAGTGTGGTGGTGGGTAGTGCGGTGTTGGCCGGTGCATGTCTGGTGGGTTGCTCGTCGGGCGGGGGCGTGCACCGCGACTCGCAGATCAGTCATCCGGTACCGATTTCGGAGAGTGCCGCGCCGGCGGCAGGTCCCCGTGTCGTCGTCAACGGCACGGTCAGATCGGTCGAGAATCAGGTCGAGTGTGTTACCGCCGCAGAGATGACCTTTGTCAACATCGGCAGCGATAACGACGGCATTGCCGCCAGGCTGACGGCGGGCGAGCGCCCATCGCTGGAAAGCCTGACTCTCGGTGTCGTAGACGGTCAGCCGGTGACCTATCGCTCGTCGAATGGCGGAGCAAAGCCGACGGTCACAAAGTCGGGCCAGTCCTACAAGATTGCCGGCCCCGCGACGGCCGGCCTGAGCACGCCGGCGACCTTCGAACTCGAGTTCACCTGCCCGGCCAGATAACGGAATCGTGTTAAGCGCATAACGCACTGAGCGAATTGCGCCCTATAACTGCGCATTTGCGTTCCCGAGGAAATACCCTTGGTTCCATGACTACAAGTGTCGGGCAGGACCTCGTCAAGCATCTCTGGAAATCCGCGTTGGTATCAGGAGTTTTGGCGGTAATTATCGGCGCACTGGTGCTGATATGGCCTCAAATCACCGTGCTCGTCGCCGCGTACGCCTTCGGCGCGTATCTCTTGATCTCCGGTGTCGCGCAGGTGGTGTTCGCCTTCACGCTGCCGGTGTCGTCGGCTGGTATGCGGGTATTGCTGTTTCTCACCGGTGTGGTCTCCTTCATCCTGGGTGTGCTGTGCTTCAAGAGCGAGTTGAATTCGCTTCTGTTGCTGGCCATCTGGATTGGTGTCGGCTGGATCGCGCAGGGTATCGCGGGCACCATCACCGCCGTTGGTGACAAGGAACTGCCTGGCCGGGGCTGGCAGATCTTCAGCGGGATCATCTCGACGATCGCGGGCGTCGTGCTCATCGTCTACCCGATCAGCTCGATCTTCACGCTCGCGCTGGTGGTCGGCATCTGGCTCATCGTGATCGGCGTACTGCAGATCGGTAGCGGTATCGGCATTCGCTCGGCCACAAAATCTGCCGTATGACAGGAGCCGTGTGCCCCGGCTCGTTCGATCCGGTGACCCTTGGGCACCTGGACGTGTTCGAACGAGCCGCGGCACAGTTCGACGAGGTGATCGTCGCCGTGCTGATCAACCCGAACAAAGCGGGCATGTTCACTATTGACGAGCGCATCGAGATGATCCGTGAGTCCACGGCCGATCTGCCCAATCTGCGGGTCGAATCGGGGCAGGGTCTGCTGGTTGATTTCGTCAGAGAACGTGGCATGAATGCCATCGTCAAGGGGTTGCGCACCGGTACCGATTTCGAATACGAGCTGCAGATGGCGCAGATGAACAAGCACATCGCCGGGGTGGACACGTTTTTCGTCGCTACCGCACCCGCGTATTCGTTCGTCTCGTCGTCACTTGCGAAGGAGGTGGCGACCTACGGGGGAGATGTCTCGGCGTTGCTGCCGGCTTCTGTTCATCAACGACTTCTCGGGAAACTGCGTGGCCAGGCACAATAGAAAACAGGCCGCGCAGAAATAGCCGACACACCGGTCAGCTAGCACGGTCACAGGAGTCACACCAGGCACACTGGTAACAGTGGAAACTCGCGTGAAGGGTGTAGCCGTGTACCGAGTATTTGAAGCGCTCGACGAACTGGGCGCCATTGTGGAAGAAGCGCGCGGCGTTCCGATGACCGCCGGATGCGTCGTGCCCCGCGGCGATGTCCTCGAACTGATCGACGACATCAAGGACGCGATCCCCGGCGAGCTCGACGACGCCCAGGATGTTCTGGATGCCCGCGACGCGCTGCTGCGTGAGGCCAAAGAGCATCACGAGACAGTGATCGGCAATTCGAACGCCGAGGCCGAGCAGACACTCGGCCACGCCCGCAACGAGGCAGATCGGCTGCTGGCCGATGCCAAGTCGCAGGCCGACCGCATGGTCGCCGAAGCCCGCAACCACGCCGAGCAGACCGTCGGCGAAGCAAGGGAAGAGGCGGCTCGCACGATCGCCAACGCCAAGCGCGAGCAGGAAAGCACCATCGCACGCGCCAAGGCAGAGGCAGACCGCCTGGTCGATTCGGGTAACGCGTCCTACGACAAGGCTGTGCAGGAAGGCATCAAGGAGCAGCAGCGCCTGGTGGCTCAGACCGAGGTGGTTCAGGCAGCGAACGCCGAGTCCACCCGGCTGATCGACGCGGCACACGCCGAGGCCGATCGCCTGCGTGGTGAATGCGATATCTACGTCGACAACAAGCTGGCCGAGTTCGAGGATTACCTCAACGGCACGCTGCGTTCGGTGGGCCGTGGGCGCCACCAGCTGCGTACCGGTGCGGGGACCCACGACTACGTGCAGCGTTAACTCGCGATGAGCCGCTGGGGGGAAGAGCGTTAACATAAGTTTCATGCCGGGACCTTTCGTACTTGATGTCCTGGCCCTTGGGCTGGGGCGACGCCCCGGGTCGATGCGGGAAATCGAACGCACCTTTGCCAGCCCGGTGCGTATCGGTAACGACCTCATCGCGATCCCCGAGGGCGCAGACGTAGACATGGATCTGCGGGTCGAATCGGTGTCCGAGGGTGTACTGGTCACCGGAACCATCTCCGGTGATCTGGCCGGCGAATGCTCACGCTGCTTGGAACCCATCAGCGGCCACGCGGATGCGAGCCTCACCGAGCTCTTCGCGTATCCGGACAGCGAGACCGAGGCGACCACCGAGGAAGACGAGGTACATCGGGTCGTCGATGGCCTGGTTGATCTCGAGCAGACGATCGTCGACGCGATCGTGCCCGACCTGGAGCTCGCACCGGTCTGCCGGCCGGACTGCCCGGGGCTATGCCCCGACTGCGGGATCGCTTTGGCGACAGCCGAACCCGGTCATCATCACGACAAGATCGACCCCCGCTGGGCCAAACTGGCCAACTTCGGTGATGACCAGTGAGTCCCGCCCCAGCCAATCGCCACGACGAGCTGCGCGCGGCGATTGGTGTACAGCTCGGTGATGAGCTGCTCACGCTTGCGCTGACTCATCGCAGCTACGCCTACGAGAACGGTGGTCTGCCCACCAACGAAAGGCTCGAGTTTCTCGGGGATGCCGTCTTGGGGCTGACGATCACGGAAACGCTGTACCGCCGCCACCCGGACCGATCCGAAGGCGATTTGGCCAAGCTGCGCGCCAGCATCGTCAACACCCAGGCACTCGCGGGTGTGGCCCGCGGCCTGACCGGCGATGGATTGGGCGCGCATCTGCTGCTGGGCAAGGGCGAGGAAAACACCGGTGGCCGCGACAAATCCAGCATCCTTGCCGACGGCATGGAATCGATCCTGGGCGCGGTTTATCTCGAACATGGCCTGGAGATCGCCCGCACGGTGGTGCTGAGGTTGTTCAGTGAGCTGCTGGAGACGGCTCCCAAACTCGGCGCGGGTCTGGATTGGAAGACCAGCCTGCAGGAATTGACCGCGGAAAAGGGCTGGGGTGCGCCGGCGTATGCGGTCACCTCGACCGGTCCGGATCACGACAAGGAGTTCACCGCCACCGTGATGGTCAATGACGTCGCACACGGTGTGGGGGTCGGGCGGTCAAAGAAAGAGGCCGAACAAAGGGCCGCTTCGGAGGCCTGGAACGGCATCAGCGGGTCGAGTGCCTGAGCTTCCCGAGGTGGAGGTGGTTCGCCGCGGACTGCACCACCACCTCGTCGGCAAGACCATCGCGTCCACCGCGGTGCACCATGACCGCGCCGTGCGCAGGCAGCCGGGCGGGTCGGTTGAACTCACCGGACTGCTCACCGGACAGCAGATCACCGGCACCGGTCGGCGGGGGAAGTATCTGTGGCTCAACCTCGATGGCCCACACGGCGCTCAGGCGCTGGTGGTGCACCTGGGGATGAGCGGTCAGATGCTCATCGGACCGATTGCCAAGCCTCAGCATCTGCGCATCGCCGCCACACTCGATGACGGAGCGATACTGAGCTTCGTCGACCAGCGCACCTTCGGCGGCTGGATGGTGACCGACCTGGTCACCGTGGACGGCAGCGAGCTTCCCGAGCCGGTCGCGCATATCGCGCGCGATCCACTGGACGAACTGTTCGAGGTAGGCGCTGTGGTCACCCGATTGCGGGGGAAGCACACCGAGATCAAGCGCGCACTGCTCGATCAAACGGTGGTCTCCGGCGTCGGCAACATCTACGCCGACGAGGCGCTCTGGCAGGCGCGGGTGCATGGGCGGCGCCTGACCGACGGCATGAGCCGTGCCAAACTCACCGAGGTCCTCGATAGCGCGGCTGCTGTCATGCGCCTGGCGCTGGCGCAGGGCGGCACCTCATTCGACGATCTGTACGTCAATGTGAACGGTGAATCCGGTTATTTCGAGCGCTCATTGGAGGCGTACGGGCGCGAGGGTGAGCCGTGCCGCAGGTGCGGACGGGCCATGCGCCGGGAGGCCTTCATGAACCGATCGTCGTACTTCTGCCCGAGCTGTCAACGGATGGTTGAACCCCGTTAATAGCGCGTCAAGGGCCCCATATGAGGGCGTCAAGGGGTCGTAAAGAACGCAGGTAGGGCCCATGGCCGGGACCATGATCTTGGCCGTGACTGATTTCTGGTACCTCGTCCTGACCGTGGTGTTGTTCGCCGCGTGCGTCGCCACCGTGCGGGGGTTGCAGTCCCGATGACCGGCACCGTGACAAGCATCGTGCTGATCGTTCTGTCGGCACTCCTGGTGATCTATCTGGTCGTCGCGCTGCTCGACCCGGAAAGGTTCTGACGGTGAATCCAGCTGTGGCAGCCGGTCTTCAGATCGGCTTCGTACTCATCGTGCTCGCCATCGCCTACGTCCCCTTGGGGGACTACATGGCGCGCGTGTTCACGGTCATCAAACACTCGTTCGCCGAGCGCCTCATCTACCGCGTCGGCCGGGTGAGCCCGGAGACCGAGCAGACCTGGGTCGGCTACACCCTGTCGTTGCTCGGGTTCTCGTTCGTGAGCGTGCTCTTCCTCTACGTGCTGCAACGCGCACAGGGAGTATTGCCACTCTCCGGTGACCTGGACGGCGTGAGTCCTGCGGTGGCGTTCAACACCGCGACCTCGTTTGTCACCAACACCAACTGGCAGTCCTATGTGCCCGAGAGCACCATGAGCAACCTGACTCAAATGGTCGGGCTCGCGGTGCAGAACTTCGTCTCAGCCGGTGTCGGTTTGGCCGTCGCCATCGCTTTCATCCGCGGGATCGTGCGTGTCAGCACCTCCGGTGAGCTGGGCAACTTCTGGGTGGACCTGGTGCGGGGGAACTTGCGCATCCTGCTGCCCCTTTCGTTCCTGGTCGCACTCATCTTGTTGTCGCAGGGCGTTATTCAGTCCGTGCACACCCACTTCGATGCCACCGCGCTCGATGGCGCCAGCCAGCATGTGGCCCTGGCTCCGGTCGCCTCGCAGGAAGCCATCAAGGAACTCGGCACCAACGGCGGCGGGATTCTGGGAGCCAACTCGGCGCATCCGTTCGAGAACCCCACACCGCTGTCGAACATCGTGGAAATCCTGGCGATCCTGATCATCCCGGTCTCGTTGACCCGCACCTACTCGACGATGGTGGGCGACCAGCGGCAGGGCATCACCATCTTGTCGGTGATGGTGTTCCTGTGGGCCGGCCTGCTGGCCTTCGTCACCTGGGCCGAATCGAGCCCGCGCGGTATTGCCGCGCAGGCGGCGGGCGCCATGATGGAGGGCAAGGAGGTTCGGTTCGGCATTCCGGCCACCACCCTGTTCGCCGTCAGCACCACCGGAACCTCCACGGGCGCAGTGAATGCGGCGCATGACAGCTTCTCGGCTGCGGGCGGCGGCGCGCTCATCCTGAACATGCTTTTTGGCGAGATCGCGCCGGGAGGTGTCGGAACGGGGATGTACGGCATCTTGATCCTTGCGATCATCGCCGTGTTCGTCGGTGGTCTGTTGGTGGGCCGCACTCCGGAATTCCTGGGCAAAAAGATCGGGCGCCGCGAGATGACGATGGCCGCCCTGTCCGTGCTGGTCATGCCCGCGCTGGTGCTTATCGGCAGTGGTATCGCCATTGCGCTCTCCACGACGCCGGGATACCAAGGCAACAGCGGGGATCCGGGTAGTCCGCAATCCATCCATGGATTCTCCGAAGTCCTCTACGCCTATGCCTCTGCTGCCAACAACAACGGCAGCGCGTTCGGCGGGCTCACCGTGACCAGCCACTGGTTCCAGGCCTCGCTCGGAGTCGCGATGGTCCTCGGCAGGTTCTTGCCGATCATCTTCACGCTGGCCCTGGCCGGTTCGCTGGCCGCCCAGAAGAGAACCCCGGTTTCCGCCGGGACCCTGCATACCCATGGCCCCATGTTCGCCGGACTGCACGCCGGCACAGTTCTTTTGGTGGCCGCATTGACCTTCTTCCCGGCGCTGGCGCTGGGACCGATCGCCGAGGCGGTGCTGTAGATGTCTGCCAAGAAGACAGTTGTTGCGTCGGGTGTCTTCGACCCGAAGCAGCTGATCAAGGCATTGCCGTTGGCTGTGCGCAAGGTCGATCCACGGCATATGGCCCGCAATCCCGTCATGTTCGTCGTCTGGGTAGGTTCGATCGCCACCACGGTGCTGGCGATTCTGCACTCGTCGGTGTTCTCGTGGTCGGTGACGGCATGGCTGTGGTTCACCGTGGTCTTCGCCAACTTGGCGGAGGCCGTTGCCGAGGGCCGGGGCAAGGCGCAGGCGGCAAGCCTGCGTGAGGTCAAACGGGACACGATGGCGCGCAAGCTGGTTGGTGACGGCGACGGTCACGAGCACGAGGAAGAAGTGCCCGGCAGCAGCCTGCGGCCCGGCGACCGGGTGGTCGTGGAGGCCAATCAGGTGATCCCGGGTGACGGCGATGTCGTCGAAGGTATTGCCACCGTCGACGAGTCGGCTATCACCGGCGAATCGGCGCCCGTGGTCCGCGAATCCGGCGGTGACCGCTGTGCCGTCACCGGTGGCACCACGGTGCTCTCGGACCGCATCGTCGTGCAGATCACGGCCGCGCCCGGTGAATCGTTCGTGGATCGGATGATCGCGCTGGTCGAGGGTGCGTCGCGGCAGAAGACGCCGAACGAGATAGCACTCAACATCCTGCTGGCATCGCTCACCATCATTTTCCTGTTGGCCGTCGTCGCACTGGGGCCGATGGGGAACTACGGCGGTAAGCAACAAGACCCGATCAACTTGATCGCATTGCTGGTATGCCTCATCCCGACCACCATCGGCGCGTTGATGTCGGCGATCGGTATCGCGGGCATGGACCGGTTGGTGCAGAAGAATGTGTTGGCCAAGTCCGGGCGTGCGGTAGAGGCCGCCGGCGATATCGACACACTCTTGATGGATAAGACGGGCACCATCACCTTCGGTAACCGGCAGGCGACTGCGTTCGTGGCGGCGCCGGGGGTGGACGACGCCACCATCGCGGCGGCGGCGCGGGCATCGAGTCTTGCCGACGAGACCCCCGAGGGCCGTAGCATCGTTGAACTCGCAGGTGCGGGTGAGGATGTCGAGGGTGAGTTCGTCGCCTTCACCGCGGCCACCAGGATGAGTGGTATCGACACAATCGATGGACGGCAGATCCGCAAGGGTGCTTCCGATGCCGTGTTCAATTGGGTGGCAAGCGATTCTGTCGGAGCCATCGGTACGGAGGCCGACGACCCGGTGGTGGTGGCGGTTCGCCGGGAGGCCAATCAGATCGCGAGCGAAGGCGGCACCCCGTTGGTGGTGGCAGAGAAGGACGCCGCCGGTGCCCGTCTGCTCGGGGTCATTCGGCTATCTGATGTGGTTAAGCCTGGTATGGCGGAGCGATTTGAGCAGCTGCGCGCCATGGGTATCAAGACCATCATGATTACCGGCGATAACCCGTTGACCGCCAAGCAGATTGCTTCAGAGGCGGGTGTGGACGATTTCGTCGCCGAGGCCACGCCGGAGGACAAGCTGGAGCTCTTGCGCAACGAGCAGAAGGCCGGCCGGCTGGTCGCCATGACGGGAGACGGAACCAACGATGCTCCCGCACTGGCGCAGGCCGATGTGGGGGTGGCGATGAACACGGGAACCTCCGCGGCCAAAGAAGCCGGCAACATGGTGGACCTGGACTCCGACCCCACCAAGCTGATCGATGTGGTGGCCATCGGAAAACAGCTCCTGATCACACGCGGAGCGTTGACCACGTTCTCTCTGGCCAATGATCTCGCGAAGTACTTCGCGATCCTTCCCGCGATGTTCACCGGCATCTATCCCCAGCTGGACGCGCTGAACATCATGCGGTTGGCCACTCCCACGTCGGCGATCCTGTCCGCCGTGATCTTCAACGCGCTCATCATCATCGCGCTGGTGCCGCTGGCGCTCAAGGGCGTTCAATACCGTCCGGTGGGCGCAGGTGAGCTGTTGCGCCGAAACCTGCTTGTTTACGGCCTGGGTGGCGTTGTCGTGCCGTTCATCGGAATTTGGTTGATCGACTTGGTGATTCGGTTCATACCGGGAATTGGGTGAGTGAGAGATGGGAAAGATCACTATTGCGTGGCTACGGCAATGTGTCGCGGGCCTTGCGGTGTTGTTGGCACTGACCGCGGTGCTCGGCGTCGGATATCCGGCGGCGGTGTGGCTGGTTTCCCGTATCGACACGTCTTCCGCCGAGGGATCGCCGATCACGGATAAGAAGGGCTGTGTCATTGGATCCGGCATCATCGGCGTCGATCCGAAGGCGGCGGACGGCGGAGCCGATCCGTTCTTCCATACCCGGCTCGTGGGATCGGTATCGGACAAGGATCCCTTCGCCGTCGGCGATCCCGCCGCGGGATCTCCGACGAACCAGGGGCCCAACAGCGACCTTCTGAAGTCATTTGTTGACGAGCGGCGTGAAGCAATTGCCAAGCGTGAGAATGTCAATCCGGCTCGGGTTCCGGCCGACGCGGTAACCGGCTCGGGTTCCGGTCTTGACCCCGACATCAGTCCCGAATACGCGGCACTGCAGATTCGGAGAGTGGCCGCCGCCAATGGCCTGAGCCCGCAGCGGGTGACACAGCTCGTCAATGACCACACCGCATCGCGTCAATGGGGCATCCTGGGAGTACCGCGCGTCAACGTACCAACGTTGAACGCGGCCCTGGGTCTTACGGCCCCTAACTGCTCATGAAGGAGACTGCATGCGGGGGACCTTGCGCATCTACCTGGGGGCCGCACCCGGTGTAGGCAAGACCTTTGCCATGCTCAATGAGGCACACCGCCGCGCCGGCCGCGGCACCGATGTGGTCGCCGCGGTCGTGGAGACCCACGGCCGCAGTAAGACCGCCGAGTTGCTCGATGGGCTGGAGATCATCCCGCCCAAGGAGATGATGTACCGCGGCGCCATCATGTACGAGCTGGACGTGGACGAGGTGCTCGCGCGTAAGCCCGCCCTGGTGCTCATCGACGAGATGGCACACACCAACGTGCCGGGCAGCCGAAATGCCAAGCGTTGGCAGGATATCGACGAAATACTCGACGCCGGCATCGACGTGCTGACCACTATCAACGTGCAGCACCTGGAGAGCCTGAACGATGTCGTCGAACAGATCACCGGGATCGTGCAGCGTGAGACCGTGCCCGATGCCGTGGTGCGCCGCGCCGAACAGGTCGAGCTCGTCGATATCACGCCGGAGGCCTTGCGGCGCCGAATGGTTCACGGAAATGTCTACGCGCCCGAGAAGGTGGGCTCGGCGCTGAGCAACTACTTTCGCACGGGCAACCTGACTGCGCTGCGCGAGCTGGCGCTGTTGTGGCTGGCCGATCAGGTGGACGCGGCGCTGGCCAAGTATCGGTCCGACAATAGGATCACCAAGACCTGGGAGGCGCGCGAGCGGGTGGTCGTGGCGGTCACCGGCGGTCCGGAATCGGAGACCTTGGTGCGCCGGGCAAGCCGTATCGCGGCCAAGTCGAGTGCCGAGCTCCTGGTTGTCCACGTGGTGCGCGGCGACGGTTTGGTGGGTGCGTCCACGGCGGTCATGACGCGGGTCCGGCGGCTGGCCAACGATATTGGAGCCTCGGTGCAAGCAGTCACCGGCGATGATGTGCCGCAGACCCTGCTGGACTTCGCCCGAGGCGTCAACGCGACCCAGTTGGTGCTCGGGACCTCGCGCCGATCGCGGTGGGCACGGATTCTTGACGAGGGCGTGGCGGCCGCCGTCATCCGGGATTCGGGTGCCATCGACGTCCACATGGTGACGCATGGGCACACCTCGGGACGGTTGCGCAACTGGTCGGTGCCGCAGGACGGACGCAAGCGACTGGTCATCAACTGGCTGGCCGCGATTCTGGTGCCGCCGGCCACCGCGTTGTTCATCCATTTCTTCGACACCGCACTCGGGGTGGGCAGTAAGAGCGCCCTTTTTCTCATTGCGGTGCTGGCTGTTTCACTTCTTGGCGGTGTCTCGACCGCATTGGTGTCCGCAGTCATCTCCGGCCTGCTGCTCAACTTTCTGTTCGTGGCACCCCGGTACAGCTTCACGATCGGCGAGACCGACAACGCGCTGACCATCTTGATGATGATGGTGACCGCGGTCGCCGTCGCGGCCTTGGTCGATGCGGCCGCTACCCGGGCGCGGCAGGCCCGGCGCGCCTCCCGCGAGGCGGAACTGTTGGCGCTCTTCGCCGGCGGGGTACTGGTGAATTCGGATTTGTCCGCACTATTGGAACGAGTGCGGACCACCTACAACCAGACCGCGGTGAGCCTGCTGTGCGCGGAGGGGCCGGCCGTGGCCAGCGTGGGGGAGAACCCGTCCACCCGCGAGTCGGAGGCCGATTCGGTGTTCCGGGTCGATGACGGTGCGTACGCGCTGGCGCTCAACGGGCCACCGGTGCCGTCCAGTGATGCACGGGTGCTGCAGGTGGTGGCCGGAACCGCCGTCGGCCTGGTTCGTTCCGCGCGCCTGGCCGAGGAGGCGTCACAGGCCTCCGCGCTGGCCGAGGCGGACCGGCTGCGCCGGGCGCTGCTCTCGGCGGTCAGTCATGATCTGCGCACACCGCTTGCCGCGGTCAAGGCGGCGGTGTCGAGCCTGCGCAGCCCCGATATCGAGTTCTCGCCGGAGGACACCGCCGAACTGCTTGCCACCGTGGAGGAATCGGCCGATCAGCTCACCGCGCTGGTGGGCAATCTGCTGGATTCCTCGCGGCTGGCCGCCGGCGTCGTCAAGCCCCGAGCGGTGCCGGTCTACGTGGAGGAAATTGCCCAGCGTGCCCTGCTGGGCGCCACCGAGAACGATCGCAAACGGGTGCACCTGGACTTGGGTGGTGCCGTGGTGCAGGCAGATCCGGGTCTGCTGGAACGTGTGTTGGCCAACCTTGTCGACAATGCGCTGCGATACTCACAGGGAGACGTGCGGGTGAGCCACGAAGAGGTGGATGACCGCACGTTGGTGATCGTCGCCGATCATGGGAAGGGGTTAGAGGCGTCCAAGCGTGGCGCGGCCTTCGATGCCTTCCAGCGACTCGGCGATCGCGACAACACTGTCGGTGTGGGGCTTGGTCTTTCGGTAGTTAAGGGTTTTGTGGAAGCGATGGAGGGCACGGTGAACGCGACCGACACGGCCGGCGGCGGTCTGACCATGATCGTCGATCTACCCAGTGCTGGTTACTCTCCTGTCGGGGGAATCCGGTGACGCGGGTACTGGTGGTGGACGACGAGCCGCAGATTCTGCGCGCCATGCGCATTAACCTGTCGGCGCGCGGCTACGAGGTGGTGACAGCGTCGTCGGGCGCGGGTGCGCTGCGGGCAGCTGCCGAGACTCAGCCCGAAGTGGTCATTCTGGACCTCGGACTGCCCGATATGGACGGCACCGAGGTGTTGGCTGGGTTGCGGGGCTGGACCGAGGTGCCGGTCATCGTGCTCTCGGCACGCACTGATTCCGCGGACAAGGTAGAGGCGCTCGACGCGGGTGCCGACGATTACGTCACCAAACCTTTTGGCATGGACGAGTTCCTGGCCAGGCTGCGGGCCGCGGTGCGCCGTGGCACACCCGACAGTACTGAACCGGTGGTCCATACCGAGACTTTTGACGTAGATCTGTCCTCGCACAAGGTGATCCGTGATGGCAGAGAGGTACACCTGACGCCCACCGAATGGTCGATGCTGGCAGTGCTGGTGCGTAATCGCGGGAAACTGGTGGGGCAGAAGGAGTTGCTACACGAAGTGTGGGGTCCGGCATACAGCTCCGAAACTCATTATCTGCGTGTATATCTCGCGCAGTTGCGGCGTAAGCTGGAAATCGATCCGGCGCACCCCAAGCATCTGCTCACCGAAGCCGGTATGGGCTACCGCTTCCAGGAGTGACCCGTCAGAACGGTGGGCGACCGAGGTCGATCTGTTGTACGTCGGGATCGCAACCGGGGCGGTACTTGGGCACCAGCTGTCCGTAGGTGGCCCGGAAGTTATCGGCGCCGACCTTCTCGACGCTTTCCGGTGAGGCCAGGAGAAGATAGATACCCATCGGGGTGATCCGCTTGGTGAAGCAGGTATCGACCACTGTGAAGGTTTGTCGCATGGCGGACGTCGGCACGATCTTGGGGTCGCCGGGTGGGATGTACACCAGCTCCTCGATGCGGGGAGCCCAGGAACCAGACAACAACTGCGCCCGTACCTCGCTGTACGGACGCAGCAACAGTGACTCTAGCGCCACTATCGGTTCTGCCGCGGCAGTTGGCGCCCAGAAAAATGAAGCACAGAAAGTCGCCGCGGCTGTGCAGGCGGCGATTACATAGCATTGCGGGCGTGACGTCATTATGGGTAGAGCGTACGGGCAATCGGCGCTACACGGGGCACAGCTCTCGAGGCGCGGAAGTGCTGATCGGATCGGAGACAGTGGACGGGGTCTTCACCCCCGGTGAGCTGCTCAAGATCGCCCTCGCGGCCTGTAGCGGAATGTCCAGCGATCAGCCTCTCGCGCGCCGTCTCGGTGAGGATTACCAGGTACGCATTGATGTCAGTGGCCCTGCCGATCGGGAGCAGGAGCGTTACCCGGTGCTCGACGAGAAAATGGTCATCGATCTGAGCGGGCTGACACCCCAGGAGCGTGACCGAGTGTTGACGGTGGTGGAGCGCGCCATCGACCAGGTGTGCACCGTCGGCCGCACCCTGAAGGCCGGAGCCGAGGTGAACTTCAGTATTGAGTCCTGAGGTCCGCCTCTCCGCCTGGGTGCACGGCCACGTTCAGGGGGTCGGGTTTCGGTGGTGGGTGCGGTCCCGCGCCCTTGAACTCGGCCTGACCGGATATGCCGCGAACACGCGCGATGGCCGGGTACACGTGGTCGCGCGGGGTGGCAAGGCGCCGTGTGAACGGCTGCTGGCCATGTTGAACAGCGGTGAAACACCAGGTCGCGTAGATCTCGTGGTCGATAGCTGGCAGGAGCCCGGCGAGCCCATCTCCGGGTTTAGCGAGCGATAGCGCCAAGACCGGTATTCTGGCCCGCTGTGCACCTCAAGAGTCTGACGCTGAAGGGCTTCAAGTCCTTTGCTTCGCCGACGACTCTGCGCCTTGAACCCGGTATCACCTGCGTCGTCGGACCCAATGGTTCGGGTAAGTCCAATGTCGTGGACGCCCTGTCCTGGGTGATGGGGGAGCAAGGCGCCAAGGCGCTGCGTGGTGGAAAGATGGAAGACGTCATCTTCGCGGGTACATCTAGCCGCGCCCCGCTGGGCCGCGCCGAGGTGACCTTGACCATCGATAACTCCGACCATGCGCTGCCGATCGAATACTCCGAGGTGTCGATTACCCGCCGCATGTTCCGCGATGGTGCCGGTGAGTACGAGATCAACGGCCAGACCTGCCGCCTGATGGACGTGCAGGAGCTGCTGTCCGATTCGGGTATCGGCCGGGAAATGCACGTGATCGTCGGCCAGGGACGGCTCTCCCAGATCCTGGAGTCCCGGCCGGAGGATCGTCGCGCCTTCGTCGAGGAGGCGGCCGGGGTGCTCAAGCACCGCAAGCGCAAGGAAAAGGCCGTCCGCAAGCTGGAGTCGATGGCGGCCAACTTGGCCCGATTGACAGACCTCACGACTGAGCTGCGGCGACAACTCAAACCCCTTGGCCGTCAAGCGGAAGTCGCCCGCCGCGCCGCTACCGTGCAGGCAGATCTGCGGGATGCGCGACTGCGCCTGGCCGCCGATGACTTGGTGTCCCGCCGGGCGGATTTCGATGGGACCAACGACGCCGAAACGGCGTTGCGCAAGCAACACGCGGAGATCACCGACAACCTCGATGTGGCAACCGCGCTGCTCGCAGAGCACGAGAGCGCATTGAACGAATTGATGCCACAGGCCGAGCTGGCGCAGCAGACCTGGTTCCGGCTCTCGGCACTGGCCGAACGCGTCAGTGCCACGGTGCGGATCGCCGGTGAGCGGGCCAGTCATCTCGATGAGGTGGCGGTCACGCCGACCGGACCCGATCCCGAGGAGTTGGAGGCGCAGGCCGAGCGTGTCGCCGAGCAGGAACGCCTGCTCATCGCGCAGCTGGAAACGGTGACAGAGCAATTGGCCACCGCCAAGGCCGAGCTGTCCGCCAGGGAATCCGCGGTTGCCCAAGCGCAACGGCAGCACCTGGCCGCCGTCGCCGCCGAGGCGGATCGCCGTGAGGGCCTGGCCCGGCTCACCGGTCAGGTGGACACCATGCGCACCCGATTGGAGTCCATTGACGGTCAGGCCCAACGTCTGACCGAAGCAATCGGCGAGGCGACGGTGCGGGGTGAGGATGCCCAGACCGAGTTCGACACCGTGAAAGCCCGGGTCGCCGAGCTCGATCAGGGTGAGGTGGGGCTGGACGAGCACCACGAGCGCTCGATCTCGGCGTTGTCCATCGCCAATGAGCGGGTCGCCGAGCTGCAGTCGGCCGAACGTCAGGCCGAGCGACAGATCGCCTCGCTCAAGGCACGTATCGACGCACTGGCCATCGGTCTGGAACGCAAAGATGGATCCGCGTGGCTTGCGGAAAATCGCAGTGGCGCTGGAATTTTCGGATCCATTGCGCAGCTGGTCAAGGTGCGGCCGGGTTATCAGGGCGCCATCGCCACCGCGATGGGTCCGGCCGCCGATGCGGTGGCGGCCGAGAATCCCGCCGCGGCGCAGGCGGCCGTGGCCGCGCTGAAGGCTTCCGACGGAGGTCGGGCGGCCATCGTGTTCGGCGACTGGCCCGCACATCCGCACGCGCGCCCGGCGCTCACGCTGCCGCCCGGCGCGCACTGGGCCACCGATCTGGTGGAGGCGCCGCAGCGGCTGGCGGCCGCGGTGTCGGCGATGCTGGCGTCGGTGGTGGTGGTCGACGAACTCGGTGCCGCCATCGAAGTGGTGCTGGCCAACCCGCTGTTGCGGGCAGTGACCATCGACGGCGACCGGGTGGGTGCCGGCTGGGTTGCCGGCGGCTCGGACAAGAAGCAGAGCACCCTGGAGGTCCAGGCTGCCATCGAGGCCGCGGGAGAAGAGCTGCGGGCCACCGAGACTCAGGTAGGTGAGATTTCCGCGGCGCTGGCGGGCGCGCTCGCCGAGCAGACCGCGCGCCAAGACACCGCCGAACAGGCGCTGGCCGCGCTCAACGAATCAGATGCGGCCATCTCGGCGGTGTATGAGCAGCTGGGACGTGTCGGTCAGGACGTTCGTGCGGCCGCCGAAGAGGTGAAAAAGCTCACCCTGCAACGTGATCAGCTGGAGCTGAGCCGGGCCAAGTCGCTGGAAGAACTGGCCGAGATCGAGTCTCGGCTGCGTAATGCCGAAGAGGCGCCCAACCTCTTCGACGATGAGCCCCTGGATCGTGACGATATGGCGATCGAGCTGGAAGAGGCCCGTTCCGTCGAGATCGAAGCGCGCCTTGCGGTGCGCACCTCCGAGGAGCGGGTGAACTCCGTTCGTGGCAAGGCTGATTCGTTGCGCCGCGCCGCGGTGGCGGAACGTGAAGCACGGGCCAGGGCGGCGCGGGCCGCTGCGGCACGGATGCGGGCGGCGGCCATGGCGAGCACAGTCGCTGCCCTTGGCCGCGAGGTCGCGGCCCGCCTGGAACATGTGGTCGCCGCCGCCTCGGCGCGGCGCGATGAACTGAGCGCGACTCGCGCACAGCACACCTCGGCGATCGGTGCCGTGCGTGAGCAGGTTCGCGAACTCACCCAGGCGCAGACACGTCTGACCGACGCGCTGCATCGTGACGAGGTAGCCAAAGCCCAAGCGGCACTGCGCATCGAGCAGCTCTCAGAGCAGGTGCTCGAACAGTTCGGAATGGCCGCGGACGACCTGATCGCCGAATACGGCCCGCATGTCGAGCTGCCGCCGTCGCAACAAGAGATCGATGAATACGAGCAAGCTCGTGAGCGTGGCGAGCAGGTGAGCGCACCCCAGCCGATGCCCTTTGACCGGGACACCCAGGAGCGGCGCGCGAAGCGGGCCGAAAAGGACCTGCGCGAGCTTGGCAAGGTGAATCCCCTTGCGCTGGAAGAGTTCGCCGCATTGGAGGAGCGATACAACTTCCTCTCCACGCAGCTCGAGGACGTCAAGGCGGCCCGTAAGGATCTGCTCGATGTGGTGGCCGATGTGGACGAGCGGATCTTGCAGGTGTTCACCGAGGCCTACGCCGATGTGGAGCGTGAGTTCAAGGGTGTTTTCTCGTCGCTGTTCCCCGGTGGCGAGGGACGGCTGGTGCTCACCGACCCCAACGACATGCTCACCACCGGCATCGAGGTGGAAGCACGCCCGCCGGGCAAGAAGGTCAAGCGCCTCTCGCTGCTCTCCGGCGGAGAGAAGTCGCTGACCGCCGTTGCCATGCTGGTGGCAATCTTCCGGGCGCGGCCCTCACCCTTCTACGTGATGGACGAAGTGGAAGCGGCGCTCGATGATGTCAACCTGCAACGTTTGATCGGCCTGTTCGAGCAGCTGCGCGAGAAGTCGCAGCTGATCGTCATCACTCACCAGAAGCCGACGATGGAAGTCGCCGACGCGCTCTACGGCGTCAGCATGCGTGACGACGGCATCACCCAGGTGGTCTCGCAGCGCATGCGTGGCCTAGAGACCCAGCTCGCGAGCCAGAACACCTAGCGCCCGCGGGCGATCGGCGGGATCACCCAGCACCTGGATGGCCACCTGGGTAGCACCGGCATCCCGGTGCTCGTGCAGTCGTGCCGCGATCTGTTCCGGCGTGCCATAGGCGATCAGGGTGTCGATCAGCTTGTCGCTGCCGGGCTTGGCCAGATCGTCCTTGCTGCCCGCGAATCGCTCCAACATTGTCAGGTAGTTGGTCAGGCCGAGGTAGAGGTCGAGGGCCTGGCGACCCAATGCGCGGGCCTCGTTCGGGTCGGTGGTGAGGACCACTTTTTGCTCAGGAACGATGATCGCGTCGGGTCCGAGAAGCTCACGGGCCCAACGGGTGTGTGCCGGCGGTGTGAGGTAGGGATGGGCCAGGGCCGAGCGATCAGCCGCCAGCTTGAGTGACTTCTCCGCCAGTGCGGCTAAGCCCCGGCCCTCTCGCGGCACCCCGACCTCGTCGAGTGCGTCGAGGTATTCGACCAGCCCGGTGTACGGCTTGTAGGGCACGCCGCTGTCGATCTCGGGGTGTCCGGCCCCGATACCCAGAATGAAACGCCCGGGATGGGCCGCCTCGATCCGCTGCCAAGACCGCCCGGCCTGCTGTGCCGGCGCCGACCAGATGTTCACGATCGCGGTCACGATCCGAATCCGCTCGGTTGCCGACAACAACGGATCGACCCATGGCAGATCGGCGGGGGGAGAGCCACCGAGCCAAGCCGTATCGAAACCAAGGCTTTCGACGGTTCGCAGCAGATCTGCGTCCACCGCGTCGTAATGGGCGAAAAATCCGAACGGGGTGAACTCCGGTGTGGTCACCTCACGGCGAACGCGCGGGCCCGCCGCGGGTATTCCCCAGCCGGGTTACTTGTCGGAGCCGCAGGTGCAGCTGGAGCCACACTGACAGTCGGTGCAGGTGCAGTTCGGGTTGTCGCACGCGCCGGCCTTCTCGGCTGCGACAGTCTCATTGCTAGTCATGCATATGATGCTACGCCCCGGCGGGCTAATTCCTCGGCGGTTCCGAAACGTTGGTGCGCCACCAGATGGCCGCGCCGACGGCCGCCAACCCGAGGATGAACAACCACGGCCAGGCGCCGTGCAGATACACCCAGCCGGAGATGGTGCGCTGAATCTTCCCGGCCGCGTTGATGATCGGATCGTCTGGATTGCCGTTGGCGTGAAACAGCCGCACCTCGTAGCTGCCGTAGTACCCCACATAGGCGCCCACGACGATCAGGATGGCGCCGCTGATCCGGTTCAGATAGGGAAGCGCGCGGCGCATCGCCTTCAGCAACACCGTGCTGGCCAGTGCGGTCGAGACGGCCAACGTCCCCACCACCAGGGTGATGCCGGACGCATACGCCAGGTAGACCATCACGCCGTCGAACAGGGAGCCACTCTCGAAGGTGGTGCTGGTGACCGCCAGAAAAGGCCCGATGGTGCAGGACAACGAGGCCACCGCATATCCCACGCCGTAGCCGAACATCGAACCCAGCCTGGTGGTGGGGGCGTTCGCGTCCAGCACCTTGGGCATCAGCGCGATGATGTCGCGCCCCGCCAGTAGCCACAGACCGAGGATGACCAGACCGATTCCGAAAACCACTGTCACGAAAGGCAGATAGCGCTGCACGACCGATGCCACCGACACGGTCAGCAGGCCGAAGACGGTGAACACCGCGACGAACCCAGCCGCCATCACCACGGTTGCTATCACGGCGCGGGCCAGCGCCTGCGACTTGCCGATCTCGGCCCCCGGTCCACGCACCACGAGTGCCAGATAGACCGGCAGCAATGCGAAACCGCACGGGTTGAGCGCGGCGATCAGCCCCGCTGCGAAGGCCAGAGATGTCAGGTGAGTGCCTTCACCCGGTCGCTGAGCTCTTGCTCGGACATCGACGATGTGGGGTTGTTCACAAAGTCCGAAGTGCCGTTGGAGTTGATGAACAGATAGGCGGGCTGCCACGGCACCCCGAACTGCCGCCACAACGAACCGTCCGCGTCGTTGAGGTTCGTGAAGTGAAGGTTGTAGCGCGCGATGAATGCCTCCATCTCCCCGACGGACCCGCGGCCGGAGATGCCGACGAAGGTTACCCGGGGGTTGGCCGCCGATACCGCGCTCACATGCGGGCCTTCGCCATTGCAGAACGGGCAGTACGCCGCCCAGAACCACAGCACCACCGGCTTGCCTTTGAGGCTGGCGCCGTTGAACGGAGCACCGGAGACCGTGGTGCCGGTGAAATCGAGCAGCGAGTCGGCTCGCGCGACAGGCGTCCGGACGATGCCTGCCGATATCAACAACACTGCGGCGGTGACCGCAAGGGTCCGCGCCACGGCCCGAAATTTGTTACGTCCCCCGAATTGGATATTCATGTCAAGAACCTCCTGGGACCCAAAACACAGCGCCAACACAGTGTGACTTCCGCAGTGTATGACGGGTTTCTCGTGTTTAGCGGGGGCTTGACCGGGTACGCAGGGAAATTCGCCGCAGACCTGCGACGGTGTTGACGTCGGCGCAGTGCATGGCGATGCGCAGCTCATCGAGGAACTGTTCGAGCCAGGCAATCACGGCCCGCGGTGACTGCACTGCCGGTGCCAGCAGGGGTAGCGCGACCGACACCACGTTCGCGCCCAGGGCGATCGCCTTGGCGGCATCCATCCCAGTACGGATGCCGCCCGAGCCGATCAGTGGCATATGCGGTAGCTCGGCGTGCACTTCGACAAGTGCCTCCGCGGTCGGGATACCCCACTCGGCGAGGTCGGGAGAGGTGATGGCGCCGAACCGGACGAACTGCTCAACCCGGGCCCATGAGGTGCCGCCCGCCCCGGCGACATCGATCGCCGCCAGCCGGCATCCGCCGAGGCGGCGCGCCGCGGCCCCGCTGATTCCGTGGCCGACCTCCTTGAGCAGCATCGGGAATTCGACGGCGTGGGTCAGTTCCGCGAGGCGGTGTACCTGCCCGGTGAAGTCGGTATCACCTCCGGGTTGCACGGCCTCCTGGAGCGGGTTGGTATGTACCGCCAGCGCGTCGGCGCCTACTTGCTGTACCAGGGTGTTGAGCGCGTCGGCGGGGGCGATGTTGCCGAGCTGCGCCAGCCCGATATTGCCGATCAACAGGATGTCGGGAGCTACGTCGCGGACCGCGAAGGTGTCCGCGCTGTCCGGGTCGACCAGCATCACGCGCTGAGAACCGAGCATCATGCCGATGCCGAGCTCTTGAGCGGCCGCCGCGAGGTTGCGGTTGATGGTGGACGAAAGTTTCGCGCCACCGGTCATCGCGCCGATGAGAACGGGAGCCGACAGCCGCTTGCCCAGAAACTCGGTGGACAGGTCGACACCGGCGAGGCTGGAGTTGGGTAACGCCATATAGGGCAGGTCGAGTCGCTCCAGGCCGGTGGTGCGGGTGACGTACTGCACTGGATCACTCAGGCAGGCGTCAATGTGGCGCTTCTTGCGTTCCTGTAACAATGCCCTGGTGCCTCTTGAAGTGTGGATCGCCATCGCGATCGTCGCCGTCGTGGTTGTTGCCGCACTGGTCTTCGGACTGGTGCGTTACCGCTCCCGTCGTATCAGCCTGACACGTTCCGACAAAAACGCGGGGATCACCGAGGGCGCCACACCGACCGACAGGTCCGGCGGATACACCGCCGGTTCCACCATCACCTTCAGCGAGGGCGGCGCGCAAGCGGCTCCGCTGCCCACCGTGGGAGATGACGCGGAAATTCCGCGGGACGCGCCGCGGCGCACCATCTCCAACGTCCAACTGCCCGAGCCAGCTCCGGAACCCGAGCCCGAGCCCGTTGAGGTCCCCGAACCGGTTGCGGCCCCCAAAGCAGAGCCAGAATCTGAAGCCGAGCCCGAGCCCGAGCCGGCTCCAGAACCTGAACCTGAACCCCAGCCCGAGGCCGCGCCCGCGCCGGTGCTCGATGAGATCGCGCCCGTCGCCGGACGGCTCGACCGGCTACGGGGACGGCTGGCCAGCTCACAGAACGCGGTCGGGCGCGGCTTGCTCGGGCTCTTGGGTGCCGGCGACCTCGACGAGGAATCCTGGGAAGAGGTCGAGGACACCCTGTTGATCGCGGACCTGGGTACGGCGGTCACCACCTCGATCGTGGACAGGCTGCGCAGTGAGATGGCGGCGCGTAGCGTGCGCACCGAGGCGCAGGCCCGGGCGTTGCTGCGTGAGGTGCTGATCGACGAGCTGCAGCCCGACCTCGACCGGTCGATCAAGGCGCTGCCACACAACGACAAACCCTCGGTGCTGCTCATCGTCGGAGTGAACGGCACCGGCAAGACCACCACGGTGGGCAAACTGGCCCGCGTGCTCGTGGCCGATGGGCGCCGCGTGGTGCTGGGGGCGGCAGACACCTTCCGCGCGGCCGCCGCCGACCAGCTGCAGGCCTGGGGGCAGCGCGTGGGCGCTCAGGTGGTCCGGGGTGCCGAGGGCGCCGATCCCGCGTCGGTGGCCTTCGACGCCGTCGACGCCGGTATCCGTGAGGGCGCCGATGTCGTGGTTGTCGATACCGCCGGACGACTGCACACCAAAACCGGCCTCATGGACGAGCTGGGCAAGATCAAACGCGTGGTGGAGCGCCGCGCCGATGTCGACGAGGTGCTGCTGGTGCTGGACTCCACCATCGGGCAGAACGGTCTGGCGCAGGCGCGAGTATTCGCTGACGTGGTGGACATCACCGGAGTGGCGCTCACCAAGCTCGATGGAACAGCCAAGGGCGGCATAGTCTTTCACGTGCAGCGCGAGCTCGGCGTGCCGGTGAAGCTGGTCGGCCTGGGGGAGGGGCCCGACGATCTGGCGCCGTTCGAGCCGCCCGCCTTCGTCGACGCTCTACTGGGCTAGACGACAACCGGTAACAGACGCGAAACACACGCGCGCTCTCTCGGAAACATCTGCTGAGCACTCTGCATGGGCAGAGTCCAAGCTTCAAGATCCCCGAGAGGAATGCCGCTAGTGGATGGTTTCCCAACAATGGGTGTCCCGAATACCGGGGACACCGCGTGGATGCTGGCCAGCGCCGCGCTGGTGTTATTGATGACACCCGGTCTGGCCTTCTTCTACGGCGGCATGGTCCGCGCGAAGAACGTGCTCAACATGATCATGATGAGCATCAGTGCCATGGGCCTGGTGACCGTGCTGTGGGTGCTGTACGGCTACTCGATGGCCTTCGGGAACGACGTCTCGAACCTCTTCGGCGATCCTGCGCAATACTTCGGACTCAAGGGACTTATCGGTGCCAACGGTGCCGACGCCGTCGCGGCGGACCCGGCCAACGGCGTGGACGCCGCTGCCGCGGTTCATATCCCTCTGGTGGGAACGCTTCCGGCCACGGTATTTGTGGCGTTCCAGCTCATGTTCGCGATCATCACCGTCGCCCTCATCTCGGGTGCGGTCGCCGATCGGTTGAAGTTCGGGGCTTGGCTGCTGTTCGCGGGTCTGTGGGTGACCATCGTGTATTTCCCGGTCGCACACTGGGTGTTCGCGTTCAACAAGGCCGCATCGGAGACGGGTGGCTGGATCGCCAACAAACTTCTCGCTGTCGACTTCGCCGGTGGTACCGCGGTGCACATCAACGCCGGTACCGCGGGCCTGGTGTTGGCGCTGATTCTCGGCAAGCGCAAGGGCTGGCCCGGCACGCCGATGCGGCCGCATAATCTTCCGTTCGTCATGCTCGGTGCGGGTCTGCTGTGGTTCGGCTGGTACGGATTCAATGCCGGATCGGCAACCAGCGCCAATGGTTTGGCCGGCGCGACCTTCGTGACCACCACCGTGGCCACCGCGGCCGCCATGTTGGGCTGGCTGCTCACCGAACGGATTCGTGACGGACACGCCACCTCGCTGGGCGCCGCATCCGGAATCGTCGCCGGGCTGGTGGCCATCACTCCGTCCTGTTCGTCGGTGAATGTTGTTGGTGCTCTTGCTATTGGCGCCATCGCGGGCATCCTGTGCGCATTGGCGGTGGGGCTGAAGTACCGGCTGGGATTTGACGACTCGCTGGACGTCGTGGGTGTACACCTGGTCGGTGGAATCGTGGGCACATTGCTCATCGGATTCTTCCTCGCTCCGGGCACCGGTGCGGCCGCCACCGAAGGCGTCAAGCTCGGCCTTTTCTACGGCGGCGGGCTAGAACAGTTGTGGCGTCAAGCGGTTGGTGCCGGGGCGGTTCTGCTCTATTCGGCGATAGGCACCGCTATCGTTGCTTTCATCGTGAAGTACACCATTGGCCTGCGCATCAGCGACGAGGGAGAGGCGGCTGGCGCCGACGAATCCCAACACGCTGAGGGTGCATACGACTTTGTCGCACTGGGAAGTGGTTCGGTTATCGGCCGCCACGTCAGCGGCAGGGAGGAATGAGGGACATGAAGCTGGTCACCGCGATCGTCAAACCGTTCACACTCGAAGATGTCAAGACCGGTCTGGAGCAGGCAGGCATCCTCGGCATGACGGTGAGCGAGGTGCAGGGCTACGGCCGGCAGAAGGGCCACACCGAGGTGTACCGCGGCGCTGAATACTCGGTGGACTTCGTGCCGAAAGTTCGTGTCGAGGTAGTGGTTGACGACAGCGCCGTCGACAAGGTGGTGGAGGTCATCGTGACCGCAGCACGCACCGGCAAGATCGGCGACGGCAAGGTGTGGGTGAGCCCCGTGGACTCGGTGGTGCGTGTGCGCACTGGCGAGCGGGGCGCCGATGCCCTCTAACCGCTCAGTACTTCAAACGGAACGGTAATCACTATGGGCGCCGCAACGGACCTCGTGGCCGCCAGGGCGCAGCTGCTCGGTGATAGCGGTCGGCTGAATGCCGCCGCTATCAGGGAGGCGATGACCGACCTCAATGAGCTGTGGCTGACGACAAAGGCCACCGAGGTCGGCATCACCGACTCCAGTGGATTCGCCATCGTGGCACTTGGTGGATTGGGTCGACGCGAAATGCTGCCGCACTCGGATCTGGATCTGGTGCTGCTGCACGACGAGAACATCGCGCCGGAAACTCTCAGCGAGGTGGCCGACGGTCTGTGGTACCCGTTGTGGGACGCCAATATTCGGCTGGATCACAGCGTCCGTACGGTTGCCGACACCTTGCATGTGGCCGGGCAGGAGATGTCGGCGGCCCTGGCTCTCCTCGACGCCAGGCACATCGCCGGCGATGCGCAGCTGTCCAGCCTGATGATCGGCGGAGTGCGCCAGCAGTGGCGTTCGCAGATCCGGACGCGACTGGACGAACTGATCGAATACACCCAGGCCAGATGGCGGCGCAGTGGCGAGATCGCCCACCGCGCCGAACCCGACCTGAAGTCGGGCCGCGGTGGCCTGCGTGATGTTCAGTTGTTGCGCGCGTTGGCCATTGCCCAG
The DNA here is from genome assembly GCF_001605725.1 of Mycobacteroides immunogenum. Lineage (NCBI taxonomy): Bacteria > Bacillati > Actinomycetota > Actinomycetes > Mycobacteriales > Mycobacteriaceae > Mycobacteroides > Mycobacteroides immunogenum. Next base: position 3,483,320 of record NZ_CP011530.1, on the reverse strand, counting down.
CTCACCGACAGCGGCTTGGCCAAGTCGTTCGACGGTGCGCATTCGGTGATTCTGGATGTTCGCACCGAATTGCATCGTGTCGCCGGACGGGAACGCGACCAGCTGCTGGCTCAGTTCGCCGATGAGATCGGTGCCGCGCTGCGCATCGGTGATCGCTTCGATCTGGCCCGGATGCTCTCCGATGCCGCACGTACCATCAGCTACTCGGTGGATGTGGGTTTGCGCACAGCCGCCAATTCGATTCCCCGGCGCGGTATTTCGGCGTTGCGGCGTACCGTCCGGCGCCCGATCGACGAAGGGGTGGTGGAGCATGCGGGTGAGGTTGTGTTGGCCCGCGACGCCCGCCCCGAGCGTGACCCGTCGCTGATCTTGCGGGTGGCGGCGGCGTCGGCGACCACCGGTCTGCCGATTTCGGCGTCCACCCTGGCACGTTTGGCAGAGTCGGCGCCTGAGCTGCGCACGCCGTGGCCCCGTGAGGCTCTCAAGGATCTGTTGGTGCTGCTGGAGGCCGGGCGTCCTGCGCTGGCCACCATCGAGGCTTTGGATCGAACCGGGTTGTGGGGCAGGCTGTTTCCTGAATGGGGACCGGTGCGCGACCTACCGCCTCGGGATATCGTCCACATCTGGACCGTCGACAGGCATCTCGTCGAGACGGTGGTGCAGGCCAGCGCCTTCACCACCAGAGTCTCCAGGCCCGACCTGTTGGTTCTCGGCGCGTTGGTCCACGACATCGGCAAGGGCCGTGGCGGTGACCACAGTGTCGTCGGCGCGGACCTGGCCGTGCAGATCGGCACCAGGCTGGGGCTGTGGCCCTCGGACGTGGAGCTGCTGTCCAAGATCGTGCGGTATCACCTGCTGCTGCCCAACACCGCGACGCGGCGCGACTTGGCTGACCCGGAAACCATTGATGCCGTGGTCAACACGCTCGGCGGTGACCTGCTGCTGTTGGAGCTGCTGCAGCAGCTCGCCGAGGCCGATTCGCTGGCGACGGGCCCCGGAGTGTGGGGCGACTGGAAGGCATCGCTGATCGGAGAGTTGGTGCGCAAATGCCGGCTCGTGATGCGTGGAGAGCAACTGCCCGAACCTGATCCCATTGACCCGGAGCTGCTTTCATTGGCCGCCGATGGGGGAGTGCAGGTACGGCTGGTGCCGGCCGGTTCGCCGCACATGTACACCGTGAGCCTGATCGCGCCCGATCAGCGCGGTCTGCTGTCCAAAGCCGCCGGGGTGTTATCGCTGAACTCGCTGCGGGTGTTCTCGGCGTCGGTGGCCAGCCATGCCGGGTCGGCCATCAATACCTTCGAGGTATCGCCACGGTTCGGTTCGCCTCCGGCGGCCGGACTGCTGCGCCAACAGCTCATCTCGGCCATCGATGGCGATACCGACATCATCGCGGCCCTCGACGAACGCGAACGCGAGTCGGCGCAGTTCGCCACCGGCGTCGTCGGGGACACCACGCCGGCGGTGCCCACGAACTACGCGCCCGCCCCACCCCGCATCCGCTGGTTCGAGCCTGCCGGGAACGCGGACCAGCAGATCGTGGAGATCCGCACCTCGGACGCGCCGGGTCTGTTGGCGCGCATCACCGCGACGCTGGAGCGCCACGGGGTGGATATCGCCTGGGCCAGGGTCAACACTCTCGGCTCCTCGGTCGTCGACACGTTCTGCCTGAGCACGGGCCCCGAGCAGGCGGTCTTGGAAGCCGCCATCGCCTCGGTGCTCCCGGCGGTCGCGCCGCAGCCGAAGAAGGCCGCCAGCTAGCGCACCGACACGCCGCCCGACGGCGGACACGTGCGATACGAACCCGCCACCATGCGGCGTGTCGGCGCGAAGAGGACTGCCAGCTAGGCTGGTCGACGTGTTTGAATCGCTGTCTGACCGGTTGACCGACGCCCTTGCCGGCCTACGGGGCAAGGGACGTCTGTCCGACGCCGATATCGACGCGACCTGCCGGACCATCCGGCTGGCGCTGCTGGAAGCCGACGTGGCCCTGCCCGTCGTGCGTACCTTCATCGCGCGCATCAAGGAGCGCGCCAAGGGCGCCGAGGTTTCGGGTGCGCTGAACCCGGCGCAGCAGGTCGTCAAGATCGTCAACGAGGAGCTGATCGGCATCCTCGGCGGGGAAACCCGCCAGCTGGCCTTCGCCAAGACCCCGCCGACCGTGATCATGCTCGCCGGTCTGCAGGGTGCCGGTAAGACGACGCTTGCCGGAAAACTCGCCAAATGGCTGAAGGGCCAAGGACATACCCCACTGCTGGTGGCCTGCGACCTGCAGCGCCCGGGCGCGGTGAACCAGCTGCAGGTGGTCGGTGAGCGTGCCGGGGTGTCCGTCTACGCCCCGCATCCCGGGACCGCAGACGGCGGGCTGGAGGTGGGCTCGCTGGTCGGTGACCCGGTCGCCGTCGCCCGCGACGGTCTGGCCCATGCCAAGGCCCAGCATTTCGACGTGGTGCTCGTGGACACCGCCGGCCGCCTCGGTATCGATGCCCAGCTGATGGACCAGGCGGCACGCATCCGCGATGCCGTCGACCCCGATGAGGTGCTGTTCGTCCTCGACGCCATGATCGGTCAGGACGCGGTGAGCACCGCGGAAGCCTTCCGGGAAGGCGTCGGATTCACCGGTGTGGTCCTGACCAAGCTCGATGGTGACGCCCGCGGTGGCGCCGCGCTGTCGGTGCGCGAGATCACCGGCACCCCGATCTTGTTCGCGTCGACCGGCGAAAAGCTGGAGGACTTCGACGTCTTCCACCCGGACCGAATGGCCAGCCGCATCCTGGGCATGGGCGACCTGCTGTCTTTGATCGAGCAGGCCGAACAGCACTTCGACGCCGAGCAGTCGCTGGCCGCCGCCGAGAAGATCACTTCGGGGGAACTGACGCTCGAAGATTTCCTGGAGCAGATGCTGGCGATCCGCAAGATGGGCCCCATCGGCAATCTGCTGGGCATGCTGCCCGGAGCCGGGCAGATGAAAGAGGCCCTGGCTGCGGTGGACGATCGCCAACTCGATCGAGTGCAAGCCATCATCCGCGGCATGACACCGGCCGAGCGGACCGATCCGAAGATCATCAACGCGTCCCGGCGGTTGCGTATCGCCAACGGCTCCGGCGTGACGGTCGCCGAAGTCAACCAGCTGGTCGATCGCTTCTTCGAGGCGCGCAAGATGATGTCCTCCATGGCGGGCCGCATGGGTATGGGCGCCATCAACCGCAAGAGCAACCGCAAGGGCGGCAAGAACAACAAGAAGGGCAAGAAGGGCTCACGCGGCCCCACCCAACCGAAGGTCCGGGGAGGATTCCCCGGCATGGCCGGGCTGCCCGGAGGAATGCCTGCCGGATTCCCTGATCTGTCGGGGATGCCGGAAGGTTTGGGCGAACTGCCGCCCGGCTTGGCCGATATCGACATCTCGAAGCTGAAGTTCCCCAAGAACTGAGCCTGATGCGCGCGCACCTGCGTGGACGAACTCTTCCGTCCGGAGAGCCAATCGAGCTGTGGGTGCACGACGGCGTCATCAGCCTCGAGCCGATCGCGGGCGCTGACACCGTCTTCGACAGCGGGTGGCTGCTGCCCGGACTTGTCGACGCGCACTGCCACGTGGGCATCGGGCCGCATGGCCCCACCTCACTCGAGGAGGCAGTCACGCAGGCCGAAGCCGAGCGCGACGTGGGTGCGCTGTTGCTGCGTGACGCGGGATCGCCGGTAGATACCCGCGGTTTCGACGAGCGCGAAGACCTGCCACGGATCATCCGCGCGGGCAGGCACCTGGCCAAGCCCAAGCGCTACATCCCCGGGCTGCCCATCGATATCGAGGACGACGCGCAGTTGCCGGAAGCCGTTGCACTGCAGGCACGTTGGGGCGACGGCTGGGTGAAGTTGGTGGGGGACTGGATTGATCGGGCCGTCGGGGATCTGGCTCCGCTGTGGTCGGACGAGATTCTCGCGGAGGCCATCGACGCCGCGCATGCCAACGGCGCCCGGGTCACCGCCCATGTTTTCGGTGAGGACGCGCTGCCCGGCCTGATCCGCGCGGGAATCGACTGCATCGAGCACGGCACCGGTCTTACCGACGACACCATCGCGATGATGGCCGAACACGGCACCGCGCTTGTCCCGACCGTCATCAACATCGAGAACTTCCCCGGTATCGCGGACAAGGCAGGAAAGTACCCGCGCTACGCGCAACACATGCGCGACCTGTACGCGGGCCTGCACACGACCTTCGGAAACGCATACGACGCCGGCATCCCGATCTATGCCGGTACCGATGCCGGTGGTTCTATCGCGCACGGGCGCATCGCCGATGAGGTTGCCGCGCTCACCAGGATCGGCATGAGTCCCACCGATGCGCTGGGTGCGGCCTCGTGGCGGGCGCGGGATTGGCTGGGCCGGGCGGGCCTGGACCACGGGGCACCGGCCGACCTCGTCGGATACCGCGCCGACCCTCGGAGTGGACCCGAGGTGCTGTCGCGTCCCGACCTCGTCATGCTGCGCGGCCGCATTCGATAGAGTGCCCGTCATGCGTTTTGCGGTGGCGGTGGTGGTGAGCCTGGGGCTGGTGATGGTCGCCCCGGCCGCGATTGCTCGCGCCGGGACCGGTTGCGCCGAGTTCAATACCATGGATGAGGCAGGCAAATTGGGCGCCGTCCAGGAAGCCGCTGCCGAAGGCAGTGTTGTCGCTCAGATATCTGCCAAGGATGCCGTCTCGCTGGCCATTGCGATGTGTCGGGTGCGCACCTCCGAGACCGTGACCCAGGTACTCAACTCCAAGGGCTAAAGCGAACCGACGCTGGTCGAACCGTCATTGACGAAGCCCCAGTCGAACAGGCTCGCGGCCTGGTCCCAGTAGGTGGGTCCACCCTCATGGATCAGGCCGTACATCATGACCACCACCAGCCGCTTGCCGTCGCGCTCGGCAGCAGCCACGTAGGTTTTGCGCGCCAGGTCGGTGAATCCGGTCTTGCCGCCGATCACTCCCGGGTAGCGATACATCAGCTCGTTCTGGTTGTGCAGCACACGGCCAGGGAAGTCGGCGGTGGGCTGCCGGGTGATGTCCGCGAAGACCGGATTGGCCAGCGCCGCACGGAAGATCACCGCCAGGTCATGTGGGCTGGTACGCATGTCCATGCCCGGTGCGTCCAGTCCGGAGGGGGAGGCGGTGTGCGTGGCGGTGGCGCCGAGCGACGCGGCTTTCGCGTTCATCTTCTCCACCGCGGCCTCGCGGCCGCCGAGCATATGAGCCAGCGTGTTCGCCGCGTCATTACCGGATTCCAGCAGCGCACCTTCGAGCAGATCGTGCGTGGTGTACGTCTGACCGGCCTTGATCCCGACACAGTTGCACTCGGCATGGGAGTCGGCGGCATCGGCGACGACGGTGGCATCCAGCGGTAGCTCGTCGAGAGCCACCAGGGCCAACAGGACCTTGATGGTGCTGGCCGGGGGGTGCACGGCGTTGGGCTCGCGCGCGGCCAGGATCTGGCCGGAGTCCAGATCAGCGACCAGCCACGCCTGCGCGGGCCCCTCGGGCGGCGGTGGCGCCATGTCAGCGTGCGCGACGCCGACCGACATCACCGACAAGAACAGGGCGCTGAGCACCGCCAAGGAACGGTTTCGCAGAGTGGACATCGGGTCCGACACTAGCGCAGCGCCGATTCCACATGATCGAGGTCCAGCGATGGCACGAACTGCGGCTGCTGATACAGCTCTCGCAAGCGGTCCTGTGGAATAGCTTGCAACGCAGACTTTTTGATCTTGTCGCCGCCGCCGGCTGCCCACGCACTGTCCCACACCATGGCGAGCGTGCGGGCGCTGTCGGCCATCAGGATCCCGGTTTGCTCGCCAAACTGGGCCCATAGCCCGTCTTGGGTTGCCACCACGGGCTTACCGCCCAGCGCGACGAACGCGTCGATCAACTGCGTCGGTGCCAGCCGCTGCGCCGATCGGTTCATCAGCTCCACGGTCGCCAGTGCCGCATGTTGGCCATCGTCCACCAGCGCCAGTTCGCCGAGGGAGGTCACAGCGGCGGGTATCGCCGCCACCAGCTCTTGTGCGTGCCGATCGATCATCTTCGACTCGTAGCAGGAGTGGACACCGGCGCCGGTGCCGTTGGGATAGCCGTCCGCGAGGTAGCTGCCGTGCAGCGGTTGTGAGGCGTCGCCGATGTAGTGCGCCAAGAGACCGGCCGCGCACACGAACTGGTCGAGCTGCTTGCTTTTGACGAAGCCGACCATAGCGTCGTAGAACTGCCAGACCCGGAACGGCAGCAGGCCGCGCTTGTCCTGGGTGGTGTGACCGCGTTCGTCGTAGAACTGTTGCCATTTGGCCACCGTGAGGTTGGCGATGTCCTGCAGGCACAGGTCTCGCACGATCGAGCCGTCCGGTCCGGGCTCATCGATATCGGCGTAGTGGCAGGGATGCTCGGGGCCCTGCGACCGGTACCCGGTCATGTGGTCGTCGCGGCCGCCCGTGACCTTGCTCGGCAGGTTCTTCCAGACCAAGTCCGGCACGTCGGCGAGCGGGATGATGCCGTCCGGGTTGCTGCGCGCCTCCTTGAGGCGCTGCGCGATTGTCTTCGGGTCCAGCTCGGACAGCGAGAAACTGATGGCATCCAGATTGGCCTGCATCAGCGTTTTGAGGTTCGGTGAGCGGATCGCGTCGGGGGTGAAGGTCGCGATGCTGTAGTGGCCGGTCTGTCCCCAGAATGGGTGGGCACCATCTTGCTGCCCCACGACCGGTTCCACGTCAAGCAGATTGCACACCGTGCTCAGGCTCGTGGCGAGCGCGAAGTTCATGGTGCATCGGGTGGTTCCATCCAGGAATGCCTGCCCGCCCCATTCCACGGCAAGGGGAGCGGGCCGTGGCCGGTTCTCGGTGAGGTGCCAGATCATGCCGGAATCGCCCGGAATCGTTTGCGGGCCTTGCTGATCCGGTGCGATGAGAAAGTCCGAGACGTACTCCGAGCCCCCTACCGACTTGTATCGGTAGAACAGTGCCATCACCTTGCCGGCCACCAGGCCCGAACCCGCGCCGTGCGCCACCACGGGCTGGTCGATCAGATCGAGCCCGTTGGTCATGTCGCCGGTGTCGACCATGGGGCCGATATCGCCGATGCCGTAGGCGGTCGACGTCCATTCTCCGGCGTCATCGACATCGACCAGGCCGATGTCCAGCGTGAGGTAGGTGTTCGTCATCGAGAAGGGATACACCTCATCGAACGGCAGCCTGGTGAGCTGCTGCCCGCTGGAAACCCCGATGCGCGAACGGGTCAGGCCGCGCACCATATCGATTTCTTGTCCGGCCGGTCCGCAGACGTGGCGGTTGGTCAACGCGTAGAGCGTGTGCCCGTCGGATACGAGACAACCGGCGGTCGCGGTGTGCGACTGATTCTGGACATCGACCACGATCGGGAGCCCGCCGCCCAGCAGTGTGGTGGGCCAGCGCGTCTGCGCCGGGTTCCGCCGGGCGGTGGACACGGGCGCCGGATCCACCTGAACCTTGCAGACCGGGACCACCCGGCCGTCGGGCATGAACAGTTGCTTGGGCACGTAGTCGTACGGGGTAAGTGACTTGGGGGCGGCCCAGTCGCTGATGAAAACCATCACGCAGGGCCACGAAAACCCCTGTTCGACCTGCGAATTGGCCAGTGTGCGAGCCCCGCCGGGCTGCTTGCGAATCAGATAACGGCCGATGGCGGTGCCCACCACGTTGGGTTTGTTGACCAGGTGATGGTGATAGAGGTCGCGGGCCGCCAGCAGATCGGTGACCGACAGGGCTTGTAGGTTGTCCACCGTTGTTTGGTTGTTCGCACGCGCGGGGCTCATCCCTGATTCGTAGCGTCCGCGAACCAGATGCCGGTGCGCATGGGGTGAACAGCAGGTGAATCGCGGCTGGGAATACCCCGGGAACATAAGCGGACCGCAGTCCGTTTATGGATGCATGGGAAATCACGTGCAGTTTGGTTTGGACACGTTCGCCGACGTCCCCGAGGGTATGAGCAACCCCGAAGCGATCCGAGCGGTGGTAGAGGAGGGGGTGCGCGCCGACCAGGTAGGTGTCGACATCTTCGCGATCGGTGAACATCACCGGTCTGAGTTCGTGGGGGAGTCTCCGGAGATGATGCTGGCCGCGATCGCGGCCCGTACCGAGCAGATCACGCTCGCGACCGCGGTGACCGTGCTCAGCACCGACGACCCGGTGCGGGTGTATCAACGCTTTGCCACTCTCGACGGAATCTCGGGCGGCCGCGCCGAGGTGGTGCTGGGCCGGGGATCGTTCACCGATTCCTACCCCTTATTCGGCTACGACCTGGCCGACTACGACGAACTCTTCGAGGAGAAGTTCGATCTGTTGGCCAAGCTGCTGCCCGGGGATCCGGTGACCTGGTCGGGCAAGTTGCGGTCCGGTTTGGACAACGTCGAGGTGTACCCCAAGACGGCCGATGGATTGCGGGCTTGGGTCGGTGTCGGGGGATCCCCGGAGTCGGTGGTCCGCAGTGTGCGGTACCGCATACCGATGATCCTGGCGATCATCGGCGGCAACCCGATGCGGTTCGAGCCCTACGTGGACCTGTACCGCCGCGCGCAGGACCAGCTTGGGGTCACCGAGCCGATGCCGCTGGGTATCCACAGCCCGGGGCACATCGCCGAATCGGACGAGGAGGCGATCGCGCAGTATTGGCCAGGGTTCCGGGAGTTGCGCACCACGATCGGGCGTGAGCGCGGATGGGCGGCACCGCGATACGAGGAGTACCTGGCCGAGGTGAAGTCAGGCTCGTTGTACGTCGGCTCGCCCGACACTGTGGCGGCCAAGATGGCCAAGACAATCCGCGGTCTCGGTGCCGACAGGTTCAGCTTGGTATACCAAGCCGCGCAGCCCGGGTTGGGTATGCAGAACGTCGAGCTGTATGGCACCGAGGTGATTCCGAGGGTGCGCGAGCTGCTCGCCCGCGACGAGTCTGGGGTCGCCTAGGCGAAGTTGTAGGTGGCCAGTGCTTTTGCGACGACTCGTCCGGCGGAGTCGCAGACGGTCACCTCGATGTTCGAGAGCCGCCTGCCGCGGCGGACGACCTGGCCCACTGCGGTCAGGTCGGCCGCGTCGGCGGCGGAAACGTAATTGACGGTCAGCGAAGCCGTTGAACCACCGAACTTCTCGGGCTCCACGTCGTCGGCCCAGGCCGCTGCCATGGCGGCGGTGTCGGCCAGGGTGGCGATTGCGCCGCCGTGCACGGTCTGGCCCATGGTCGCCAGCTCGGACTTGAAGGGCATGGCGAGGACCGCGCGATCATTGCCGATCTCGGTCAGGGTGATTCCCAGGTGCTGACACAGCGGCGAGTTCGGGACGAATTGCGTGATGATTTCGGTCCGAGTGGGCATGCTCACAAGTTATGACATCCGCCTGGACCCTCGACGAAGTTTCCGACCGCCTGCAGATTCAGCAGCTCCTGGTCGACTACGCGACCGCCATCGACACCCGCCAGTTCGACGATTTGGACGAGGTGTTCACCAATGACGCGTACATCGATTACCGCGCGATGGGCGGCATCGATGGGGACTACCCGGATGTGAAGGCGTGGTTGGCGCAGGTGCTACCGGCCTTCCCGATGTACGCGCACATGCTGGGAAACATCTCCATCCGTTTCGATGACGCCGAACGGAGCGCGGCCACCGTGCGCAGCCTGTGCTTCAACCCGATGGTTCCGGCCGGCGACACTGATCAGGTGCTTTTCCTGGGGCTTTGGTACGACGACGCGGTGGTGCGAACCCGGCACGGCTGGCGGCTGACCCGCCGGGTCGAGACGAAATGCTTCAACCGGCTGGTGTAGTCCCTGTGCCGACACGCCGCCTCGTGGCGAACGTGTGCGATACGAACCCGCCGCGCTGCGGCGTGTCGGTGGGATTTGAGCTGGTAGGCCCGGGTCTGGCACAATGACCAACCGTCCGTCGTGCTGGCTATGGCCAGCGGCGGTCAGACCCACGCGAGGCAAAACCGGATCATGCACTTCCGCATGAATCGCCGAATTGCCGCGTGATACCTCAAGGAGAAGTTGTAGTCATGGCTGTCAAGATCAAGCTCACCCGCCTCGGGAAGATCCGCAACCCGCAGTACCGCATCCAGGTCGCCGATGCCCGCACCCGCCGCGAAGGCCGTGCCATCGAGGTGATCGGCCGGTACCACCCGAAGGAAGAGCCCAGCCTGATCGAGATCGATTCCGAGCGCGCGCAGTACTGGCTGTCCGTCGGTGCGCAGCCGACCGATCCGGTGCTGGCCCTGCTGAAGATCACGGGCGACTGGCAGAAGTTCAAGGGCCTGCCCGGCGCCGAGGGCACCCTGAAGGTCAAGGAGCCCAAGCCCAGCAAGCTGGACCTGTTCAACGCCGCGCTGGCCGAGGCTGATGGCGCCCCCACCGGTGAGGCCATCCAGCAGAAAAAGAAGAAGGCCCCCAAGAAGGCCGAGCAGGACGAGGCCGCTGCGCCTGCCGAGGAAGCCGCCGCCGAGGCTCCCGCTGAGTCCGCTGACGCCGCAAGCGAATAGGACCTCAGATGAGTTCTGTCGTGGTCGACGCCGTCGAGCACCTGGTGCGTGGAATCGTCGACAATCCCGATGATGTCCGCGTCGACCTGGTGACGAACCGTCGTGGCCGCACGGTAGAGGTTCACGTCCACCCCGACGATCTCGGAAAGGTGATCGGTCGGGGCGGACGCACCGCCACGGCACTGCGCACCCTCGTCGCGGGTGTCGGCGGCCGCGGTATCCGGGTCGACGTGGTGGACACCGACCGGTAGCTCCATGGAGCTAGTGGTCGGGCGTATCGCCAAGGCGCACGGTGTCACCGGCGAGCTGTCGGTGGAGATCCGTACCGACGATCCTGACGAGCGTTTCGCCGTCGGTTCGGTGTTGACTGGGCGGCTGCCCCGTGGTGGTGGCAGTCGCCAATTCACCGTCGAATCGGTGCGCGAGCACACCGGACGGTTGCTGGTCAGATTTGTCGGGGTATCCGATCGTGACGCGGCAGATGCGTTGCGCGGCACGCTTTTCACGGTGGACACCACAAGTCTTCCGCCCATCGAGGATCCTGACGAGTTCTACGATCACCAGCTCGAAGGGCTCGCGGTGCGGACCCTGGACGGGACTGCCGTCGGTGTTGTTTCCGAGGTCCTGCATACCCCCGGTGGGGAATTGCTCTCGGTACGGGGACCCGAACGCCGGGAAGTCCTGGTGCCCTTCGTATCCGCTATCGTCACATCTATTTCGTTGGCGGACAAAGTGATCGAGATCGATCCGCCCGAAGGGCTGCTGGACCTGTCGTGAGAACTCCGGCATGAAGATAGACGTCATCTCAATATTTCCGGACTATCTGCAGCCTGTGCGGCAGTCCTTGCCCGGTAAGGCCATTGACGCCGGGCTGGTTGATGTCGCGGTGCATGATCTGCGCCGCTGGACGCACGACGTGCATAAGTCGGTCGATGATTCGCCGTATGGCGGCGGACCCGGCATGGTGATGAAGCCGACCGTGTGGGGCGACGCTCTTGACGAGATCTGCTCACCAGAAACCCTTTTGGTGGTGCCTACGCCCGCCGGATATCCGTTCACCCAAGAGACGGCTCGCCAGTGGTCTACCGAAGATCATCTGGTGATCGCGTGCGGGCGGTACGAGGGCATCGATCAGCGCGTCGCCGAGGATGCCGCGACACGGATGCGGGTGCGCGAGGTGTCGATCGGTGATTACGTGCTCAACGGTGGCGAAGTCGCCGCGTTGGTGATGATTGAGGCCGTGCTGCGACTGGTGCCCGGCGTGTTGGGCAACGCGCTTTCCGCACAAGAAGATTCGCATTCAGAGGGGATGGCCAGCCTATTGGAGGGCCCGTCCTACACCAGGCCGCCGAGCTGGCGGGGGATAGACGTACCGCCGGTGCTGCTGTCGGGGGACCACGCAAAAATCGCGGCCTGGCGGGCGCAGCAGTCGCGTCAGCGGACCGCCGAGCGACGTCCCGATCTACTCGGTTTCGATTCGTCCGCCGGGGAACATGGTGGCGACGGCCTGAGTTAGCGTGTTGCGCGCTGTCACGTCATTGGCGGTCTGCAGCGAGGCCACCACCACGATGAAGCGACGGTCGGGCCCCACCACACCTGTCGAGAGATGCATCCACGCAGATCCCACGCAGCACATCCAGCCCTGCTTCACGGCGACAGGCTCGCCGGGAATGCCGTCCGGGATGCCGAATCGCTGCGGGTACCCGTCGATGCCGTTGGGTGTCGAGCGGCTCAGATCGTCGACGATGATGTTTGCCCGCTCGGGCGGTAGCCCACCGGTGCCGGACAGCAGCATGTCGTAGTACTGAACCAAGTCGTTCGCGGTGCTGATTGTGTTCCACCACATCCCGTCGGAGGGCACGGTGGTGGAGGCGAGCCCGTACCGCGCGGCGACCCGGGTAATGATCGAATTGCCGCCCCCGCGTTGCCAAAAGACCTCGGCGGCACTGTCGTCAGAGGACTGCAGCATCCGGTCGAAGGCGGCGCGATCGGTGGGGGTGAGGGTGACCTCGCCCTGCGATTCCCTCATCAGCAGATCGTCGGCGATGAACAGCTTTGCCACCGAGGCGATGGCGACAGTGCTGTTGTTGCCGTTGGATACCACCGCGCCCGAGGCACGGTCCTTGATCACGGCGGTCAGTGTCGCGCCGGCACTCTTGGCCTGGGTGGTTGCCGCGGTAGTGCGCTCGGGCAGCGACGCGAACGAAGTGGGGCTCTCTACCTCGAAGACTGGGGGAGTTTCGGCCGGGGCGCTCACTACTGCCAGCACCGGCGTGGCCGGGTCGCTGCGTACGGATGCCACACAGCCGGAGTTCAGCGCGGTCGCTGCGGTGAGCGTCAAGCCCACAAACAGTTTCTGGCCGCGCATGATGTAGACCCCCTTGCGGTCAAAATCTGGCTTTGTTACCCGTGTGACGGGTGTTCCGGTCACGGTAGCCTACTAGTACTTGCTGGATAACTCCTGTCCAAGGGGTGCTCTGGTGGGCGATTTCACTGGAAGGGCCTCTGTCTGGCACAATTGACTAGCTGTCTGCCGGTGTATCGGCGAAACCAGACAGGATTAAGCAACTAATGATCGGCTGAGGTGCATTTCCGCATGCGACCCGGCCGCGCGACCGCGAGGATGTATCACCGATGAACACGCTGGACTTTGTCGACCAGGCGTCGCTGCGCGAGGACGTGCCTGACTTCCGTCCCGGCGACACCATCAATGTGCACGTCAAGGTTATCGAGGGCTCCAAGGAGCGCATCCAGGTCTTCAAGGGCGTCGTACTGCGCCGCTCCGGTGGTGGCGTGAGCGCGACCTTCACCGTTCGCAAGGAGAGCTACGGCGTGGGCGTCGAGCGCACCTTCCCGGTGCACTCGCCGAACATCGACCACATCGAGATCCTGACCCGTGGTGCCGTCCGTCGCGCCAAGCTGTACTACCTGCGTGAGCTGCGCGGTAAGAAGGCCAAGATCAAGGAGAAGCGCTGACCGAGTCGGGACACTGGCCCCGCTTCGGTAGAGGACGTTCATAGTGTCCTATGACGTCTACTTCGTGCGTCAGCATCCTCCTGAGGACTTCGAAGACGTTCCGGAGAACGAGCATCCGCTGAAGGAATCCCCGGAGTTGCGTTCCCGGCTCGTCGCCGACATGAACGCTCCCGATATTTTCGAGGGTGCGGACGGCAAGTGGGAACTCACCGACTCAGTCACCACGGCGCAGGTCAACTACGCACCTGATGGCGTGGGTATGGGTGTCTCATACGGTGCTGCCACCCCCGGGGAATTCGACACGCGCATCGACCATTTGATGCGATTGGCGAAAATCGTCGAAGAAGAGACCGGGCTGACCGCGTGGGATCCACAGTCGGAGAAGGCTTTCTCCGAGGTGACCCCGGAAGAATCCCGTCAGGCATTCGGACAATTCGAGAGCGTCCGTGGCGATATCGAGAATCGGCACGGGGCCGCGAAGGAGCCCGCGGAAGACTCTGAGGAAGTGACCTCAGAAGAGGACTCCGAAGACGACTCCACGTCCGACGACAGCGGGTCAGGAATGCTGCGCGAGGTCGGCGTTCTCCTGCTGATCGCCTTGGTGCTCTACTGCATCACGCAGAACTTCATTGCCCGGCCGTATCTGATCCCATCGGAGTCGATGGAACCGACACTGCACGGCTGCCGGGGATGCACCGGCGACCGGATCATGGTCGACAAGGTGGTGTTCCGGTTGACCGACCCGCAGCCCGGGGAGGTGGTGGTCTTCAAGGGGCCACCCGAATGGAACGGCAACTATCGGTCGATCCGCTCGTCGAACACCGCGGTCCGGTACGTGCAAAATGCCCTGTCATTCATCGGTGTGGTCCCGCCCGACGAGAACGACCTGGTGAAGCGTGTCATCGCGACCGGCGGACAGACTGTGGAATGCCGCCCGGCCACCGGGCTGACCGTCAACGGCAAGAAGCTCAACGAGCCCTATCTCGATCCGGAGACCATCGGACCGAATATCGACGGGTGCTGGGGTTTCCCATTCGGGCCGATCACGGTGCCCGAGGGCAAGCTCTGGATGATGGGGGATAACCGCACCCACAGCGGAGACTCCCGTGCGCACTGCCAGAGCCGGGATCGCGACGCCGGGCTTGATGTCGATATCGAGCGCAAGATCTACTGCACCGGCGACCCGAACATCGGCACGGTGCCCGTGGCCAATGTCATCGGCAAGGCGCGGTTCATCGCGTGGCCGCCGGGGCGTTGGGGTGCCGTCAAAACGGTGAACCCCCAGACATAGTTCGCGCGGGTATGAGTACCAGCTGGCCGCCACGCACCGTGATTCGCAAGGCATCCGGATTGCGCACCCTCGAATTGACGCTGGACCGAGTGGGTTTGGGGCCAGTCGCGGGCGTCGATGAGGCCGGTCGTGGGGCTTGTGCGGGCCCCTTGGTGATAGCCGCTTGTGTGCTTGGCTCCAATCAACGCAAAAGCCTTGCCGCGCTCAATGACTCGAAGAAGCTCACCGAAAAGATGCGTGAAACACTGTTTCCCCTGATCTGCCGGTACGCGGAGGCCTATCACGTGGTGTCGGTACCGGCCGACGAGGTGGATCGCATCGGGGTACATGTGGCCAACATCGAGGGAATGCGCCGGGCAGTAGCAGGTCTGGGCATCAAGCCGGGGTATGTGCTGACCGACGGATTCCGGGTGCCGGGGTTACCGGTGCCGTCCCTGCCGGTGATCGGGGGCGACGCCTCGGCGGCTTGTATCGCGGCCGCCAGTGTGCTGGCCAAGGTGAGCCGCGACCGGGTCATGGTGGCCATGGATTCTGATCACCCGGGATACGGATTCGCGGTGCACAAGGGATACAGCACAGCCGTCCACACCGAGGCGTTACAGCGTCTGGGACCATCGGTTCAGCATCGACAGTCGTTCGTGAACGTGCGCAATGCAGCGCTGGGAAGTTCACCTGGGGGATAATGGAAGGCCTATGAGCGCCGAAGACCTCGAAAAGTACGAAACCGAGATGGAACTCTCGCTGTATCGCGAGTACAAGGACATCGTCGGGCAGTTCAGCTACGTGGTGGAGACGGAGCGAAGGTTTTACCTGGCCAATAGCGTCGAGGTGATTCCGCGCAACACCGACTCCGAGGTGTATTTCGAGCTGCGGCTCTCTGACGCATGGGTCTGGGACCTGTTCCGGCCGGCGCGCTTCGTCAAACACGTGCGCGTCATCACGTTCAAAGACGTCAATATCGAAGAGGTCGACAAGCCAGAGCTGCGCCTACCGGAGTAGATCTCCGGCAGACGCAGCTCGGTCGCACGCGATTTAGGGGATGCTGACGCAGCCCACGTTGTCGACGCACCCGCCGCCACCGCCAGGTCCGCCGTGACCGCCGCCGACACCCGGAATATGTCCGCCGCCGCCTTCGGGGCCACCGCCTCCGGTGGGGCCGCCGGGAACGCTTCCGCTACCGCCCTCGGGGCCACCGCCTCCGGTCGGGCCGCCGGGAATGGCTCCCGAGCCGCCGTTGGGTCCGCCGGTTCCGGTTGGTCCGGGAGCCGGGGTGCCGGTGCCTTCAGGTGCGCTCGGTGGGGGAGTCGTGGTCGTTGTCGTCGTGGTTGTGGTGGTCGTGCTGGTGCTCGTGGGACCGTTGTCGTTACTGGTGCCACATCCGGCCAAGGCTGCGCCGAGCGCGATGGCACATCCGGCAAAAACCTTGGTGGTCTTGATTTTTCGGGTCTTCATCTGCTGCTCCCAGGCTAGATGTGTGGGGCTTCTTTGATCGTGCTTTTCTCGTTGCCCAGGGTTTTGCAGTAGGCCATGGCGGAATTCTTGGCCGCCGTGGTCTGTAGGCCGCTGGGATCTTGCTTGTTCTCGTCCTTCAGCATCTTGGTGACCGCGTCGTTCTGTGCGTTCTCGTCTTGGGTGAGGAACTCCTTGCATGTCGTGTCACCGCCCTGATTGATCACGTCGGAACATCCCGCCAACGAGACGGCCGCTGCCGCGAAAACAGCCACTGCGAACTTCTTTGAAATGGACGGAATCACTAGGGCCCCTTCTTCTTTTATGGACTGCTTGAGGATGCGGTTGGTCAACGTCTGCCGGTGACCAGACGCACCAGGAACAAGAGAATGCATGCTCCGACCAGTGCGGTGATGAAGGTCAGGACCCAGCCGAAACCGTAAGTACCGACGTCGAGCAGGCTCAGCAGAAACCCGCCCAGCAGCGCGCCCACGATCCCCACCACAATGTTGAGTAGAAGCCCCTGCTGGGCGTCTGTGCCCATGATCTTGCTGGCCACCCAACCGGCGAGCCCGCCGATCACGATCCATGCGATCCAGCCGATGCCGAAGCCTAGGTGCGCTGCCGCGACATTGGCGGCCAGGGGTGAAATCATGTGCGGTTTCCTGATTCTCGTGGTTGTGGGCGCGCTGCGACGGTGTCTGTTTTACTTCTCGGCGTCTTCCCGGGCTTCGTGCACGGCGGCTTCGGCGCGTGCCTTCTCGGCCTCGGCCTCCTTGGTGGCTACCTCACGCTGGGCCTCGGCCTTGTCCTGCTGTGCCTGGCCTTCACGCTCCAGTGACTCGTTATCCGTGAGCTTGCCGAACACTTCCTTGGCCTTGCCCGCGACGCCTTCGACGACGCCCTTAAGGCCGGCTTCGATTCCGCTGTCCCTGTTGTCATCGCTCATGTTTCGCTCCTTTTCAGTGCGTGTGTGCGGTGCAACCGCTCGGTGTCGCCTCGTGATGAGGCGATAATTCCACCGTAGCAAGGGTTGTGTACTACGTAAACTAGTTTGTAAACAAACGGGCGCTGGCCAGGCGTTTAGCCGGCCGGGGTACCGTTTTGTGGACGGCGTAGCCGCCACAGGAACGCCGTCATAGCACGAGCCCAGATATGCACGGTGGGAGTGACGGACGCAGTGGACGAGACGGAAAGCGCAGCGGTTGCCGGTAACCCTGAGGGGCGCCGACCGCGATCGTTGACCCGCGCCGAGATTCTCGACACCGCGATCGCGTTGGTGGACAGCGAGGGATTGGATCAGCTGACCATGCGGCGGCTTGGTTCGGCCTGTGGCGTGGAAGCGATGGCCTTGTACCGGCACGTGCATGGCCGGCAAGACCTGCTCGGCGGAATCGTTGACCACTTGGTGGACAAGCTGTACGACGACCAATTGGCGGCCCGGCGTCAGGAAGACGGCTGGCAGGACTATCTCGTCCGGCTTGCGCACGGAGTACGGGCGATCGCGATCGAACATCCGCATCTGTTCCCGACCTTGGCGACCCGGCCACCGGAAGCTCCGTGGGTGCGGCCTCCGCTGCGCAGCATGAAATGGATGGAGACATTTCTCGACACGTTGATCTCCTACGGTTTTGACGACCGCACCGCGGTGTCCGCCTACCGCGCCTACACCACCTTCCTGCTCGGTCAGCTGTTGCTCGAAGTGTCGGCGCGCGGTGCGTCGTTAAGTCCGGTGGAAGACGAACTGCCGGGGAAGACGCTGCGGAGCCTGTCGAGTTATCCGAACCTGCAGCGGATGCAGAAGCAGCTCAGCGAGGATCACAGCGCGACCGAGTTCGAAGAGGCGCTGGAATCGCTGCTCGATCGGCTGGAGAACGGCGCACCGCGGTAGCGCCGGGAGCCACGGCCCGGCGGCGAACTCTTTTGGATCGTCCAGATTCTGTGTGTCTGGGTGGGAAATGTTGCCCGTGAGTCCTGGTTCGAGTTGCGAACCCGGCGTTCGTGCCGCATTCTCTGCCGATGGGAACTTTGCTGACGAGGGCCATGGCCATGATTGCGCCGGTAATTATGGTAGCCCTGCCGCTGGGCACGCCGCGTGCGGCGGTGTCCGCCACCCCGGTGCATTGCGCGCCGGAGAAGGCGGCCAAGGACGTCTGCACCGCAAATCACGATGCGGAGATCAAGTCGGCTCCCAACGCAAAGGATCTGCCGGCCCCTGCGTCGGGAGCGATAGGCAAGGTTGCACCCGTGGTGCACCCGGTCAAGATGTGGAACTAGCGAGCCGCGCTGTAGTTGTGGACGAATTCATGTTTGTGGATAACCACCGATTGGCGTAGCCCAGCGGTGCGCTGACGTCAGGGTCCCTCGCCATCGTTGGTGCCATGACGCATTCACTGAGCAGATCTCAGATCGGTAGCCGCGGAGAGGAGCTTGCCGCCGACTACCTCAGACAGCATGAGTTCACGATTCTCGATCGCAACTGGCGATGCCGGTACGGAGAGATCGACATTGTCGTGAGTCGTGGCGAGCTGTTGGTGTTCGTTGAGGTCAAGACTCGAACTGGCGAGGGATTCGGGACACCAGCGGAAGCGGTGACCTACACCAAGCTGCGCAGATTGCGGCGGCTCGCGGGAATCTGGCTGGCCGCGCAACGTGGTTCGTGGTCGTCGGTGCGTATTGATGTCATCGAGGTGCGGTTGGGCGGCGCCGCGCCGGAGATCACACACATTCACGGGGTGGGATGAGATGGCGCTAGGCAGGGCGTACTCCGTTGCGGTCAAGGCCGTGACCGGCCAGACCGTCGAGATCGAAGCCGATATCAGTGCCGGACTACCGGGGGTGCACCTGGTGGGACTGCCCGACGCTGCGTTGCAGGAATCCCGGGATCGGGTGCGCGCGGCGATCACCAACTGCGGGTTCACCTGGCCGGCGTCGCGGCTCACCTTGGCTCTATCGCCGGCCACACTGCCGAAGATGGGGTCGGTGTACGACCTCGCGCTTGCGACTGCCGTGTTGTCGGCGAACAAGGCGATCCCGCCAATCCGGCTGGAAAAGACGCTGTTGCTTGGGGAATTGGCGCTTGACGGCCGGGTGCGCCCGATTCGCGGAGTGTTGCCGGCCGTACTCGCGGCCAAGCGGGGCGGGTGGCCGACCGTGGTGGTGCCGCAAGCCAATCTGGCAGAGGCCGGGCTGGTCGAGGGTATCGAGGTCTTGGGAACGCAAACCTTGCGCCAACTGACGGCCTGGTTGTGTACCGAAGGCGAGCTGGATCCGGTGCTGCAGTCAGATTTTCGGCAAGAGACCGATATCCCGGATCTGGCAGATGTGGTGGGCCATGCCGACGCGCGCTTCGCTGTCGAGCTCGCCGCAGCGGGAGCGCATCATCTGATGCTGACGGGGCCGCCGGGTATCGGGAAAACGATGCTGGCTCAACGTCTACCAGGTCTACTGCCGCCGTTGACCGACGCAGAGGCGCTCGAGGTGACGGCCATCCATTCAGTGGCAGGCCTCTTGACGGCCGGGCAGCCATTGATTACCGAACCACCGTTTGTGGCGCCGCACCACACATCGAGTGTCGCCGCGCTTGTCGGTGGTGGCTCCGGAATCGCGAAACCCGGCGCGGTCAGCATGGCTCATCGCGGGGTCCTGTTCCTCGACGAGTGCGCCGAACTGTCCACTCCTGCCCTGGAGGCATTGCGGACACCCTTGGAGGATGGGGAGATTCGGCTGGCGAGGCGCGACGGTGTGGTGGCCTATCCGGCTCGGTTCCAGTTGGTACTCGCCGCGAATCCGTGCCCATGTGCCCCGGCGAATCCACGGGACTGCACGTGTCCTGCTCAACTGCGCCGCCGGTACCTCGGCAAGCTGTCGGGGCCTCTCCTTGATCGGGTGGACCTTCGCGTCAAGATGCACCCCATCAGCCAAGCGGCGCTCAACGATGTGGCCGAGGCTACGGCGCTGGTTCGTGAGCGTGTCACGCTGGCCCGTGACCGGGCGTCGCGACGGTGGTCCGAATACGGATTTCGTGTCAACGCGGACGCGCCGGGGCCGTTGCTGCGCAAGGAGTTCCGTCCATCGCGACCGGTCTTGGAACCGTTACGCAACGCCATGGAGCGCGGACTCATCAGTGTGCGGGCGCTGGATCGATGTCTGCGTGTCGCGTGGACGCTGGCAGACCTCGCGGGCCGTGAGCTACCAAGCGTCGAAGACGTCAAGCTCGCACTGACCTTCCGGGACAAGCGATGAGCGGCAAGCTGGCCGACTGGGCTTACCTGTCACGCGTGAGTGAGGCACCCAATGCGGCACTTGCGGCGATGGTGTCGGTGTTCGGAGTGCAGGAGACCGCCGCGCGGGTCCGGCGATTGGACGTACCTGACCAGGTGCTGACCGGGGTGCGAGCCAGGTATGACATCGACTGCGGCCGAGAGGATCTGGAGATCCTGTCGCGTCTCGGCGGGCGTCTGGTCACGCCCGAGGACGAGGAATGGCCACATTGGCAGTTTCAGGCTTTCGCCTCGGTGGACACTCAACGGCTGCCCAACGGCAGAGTGCCGCTGGCGCTGTGGGTTATTGGCGATCACTCGTTGTCGGAAGTCACGTCGCGGGCCGCGGCGCTCGTGGGCACCCGAGCGTGTAGTGGATACGGCGAACATGTCGCGGCGGAGTTGTCCGCCGGTCTGGTAGCCCGGGATGTGGCAGTTATCTCGGGTGCCGCGTTCGGTATCGATGGGGCCGCTCATCGATCGGCCCTGGCCTGTGACGGGATCACCGTTGCGGTACTGGCGGGTGGGGTGGATGTGCCGTACCCCTCAGGTCACTCCGGCCTGCTGTATCGAATAGCCCGGCACGGGCTGGTGGTTAGTGAGTACCCGCCGGGGGTGCGTCCGGCCCGATATCGGTTTCTGACCCGGAATCGGCTGGTGGCCGCGCTTTCGGGCGCGACCGTCGTGGTGGAAGCCGGTGTGCGTAGCGGAGCAGCCAACACGGCGGCCTGGGCCCGGGCCCTGGGCCGCCCTGTCGGCGCGGTGCCGGGGCCGATCACGTCGGTAGCGTCGGCAGGCACCCACGTTGAGATCGCCGAGCGGGGAGCCCAGCTCGTCACCTGCGCCCAGGACGTGGTCGCACTGGCGGGACGGTTGGGCGAGTTCGCGCCCGAGTCGAACCGCCCGGTCAGCGTGGTCGATGGGCTCGGAGAGGACGAGAAACGTGTCTATGAGTCCCTACCCGGCAGGGGTGGCGCGACGGTGCAAAAGTTGGTTCGCGAGTCGGGATTGAGCACCGAGCGAGTTCGGGGCGCGTTGGCGATTCTGGAGCTTGAGCAGCTGGTGGTCGACGTCGCGGGGGATTGGAAGATAAGACGCGCCAGTCTGGTTCAGGGCGGTGGTGGCTAGTTCCGGTGGTGTACAGGTCAATTCGCACCCCGATACCACGTGGCATCGCGCACGATCGGGCGCTGGGTGCGCGTGTCTTCATCTGGTTGGCCTGGCAATGAGATGAATCCGTTCTGAGTCGGTATCGGTGTGCGGGCGCGATCTGGCGGCCCGGACTTCCAACTTCACACGCGCAGATGATCTCTCGGCTATTGGACGCGGCAAGCTACCTACAGGCGCCTAACTTGTACGAGCGAGGACGATTGCTGGTGGTCGGACGGCATATGTTGCGCCATTGGCAGATCCCAGGCATATTGGAATTGGGTGCTTTCAATGGCTGCGACACCCATCGGGGGAATTGGCGGGTTGCCATCATCGGCAATGACGTCTGTAGTGCGCGAATTCGATTCCGGCGGAGATCATCTCAGGGATTTCGCTGGGTGCTAGATGCTCAACCTAAGGTTGATTAATGTCAACCATGTGTTGAAGATCACACCTATGCCATACCCCGGTAGGGTATTAATTAGATATGACGTCGAGACCAAGGTCTGCCTGGAAGGCACTCGAAGAGGGTAACCAGCGTTTTGTTGGTGGTTTTCCGCAGCATCCGAGCCAGAGCATTGCGCGGCGCGCGGAGTTGGCCAACGGTCAGCACCCCAATGTGTTGTTGTTCGGGTGTTCCGATAGCCGGGTGGCGGCGGAGATCATTTTTGATCAGGGCCTGGGGGATATGTTCATCGTGCGTACTGCCGGTCAGGTGATCGACTCGGCGGTGTTGGGCTCGATTGAGTATGCGGTGGCGGTGTTGGGTGTGCCGTTGATCGCGATCTTGGGCCATGACTCTTGTGGTGCGGTGGGGGCCACGGTGGCGGCGCTGGATACCGGTGAGGTGCCCAGTGGGTATATCCGGGATTTGGTGGTGCGGGTGATGCCGTCGATCTTGGGTGGGCGCAAGGATGGGTTGTCGCGGATCGATGAGTTCGAGGCTCGTCATGTTGAGGAAACCGGCACCAAGTTGTTGCAGCGTTCGCAGGTGGTGGCCGATGCGGTCAAGGCCAACAAGCTGGCCCTTGTGTATCTGACCTACAAACTGGCCGACGGCCGCGTTGTCCTACACGGCCACGTCGGCGATATCGATAACTCATGAGGAGCCGGACATGAACAGAAAAGGCCGGTCCGCGACTTTGGAGAGCGGACTCGAGGCTGGTGTTGAGACCGGCGAGGATGTCGTCGCGGCATCGCGGAACGCTGACGCCGTCATAACGCGTGAGGCGGCAGTGGGCTCGGAGGCCCGACTGTCCTGGCTGTTGTCGGGGTTGGCGGGAATGGTTGGCGCAGTGGCCTTCTTGCACAGCGCGGGCTACTTCGTGACGTTCATGACGGGAAACACCGAGCGTGCCGTGCTGACATGGTTCAAGGTCTCCGACAAGCAGCAGGTGGCAGGTGCGGGTCCCATTGCCGCGATATCGATGATCGGGGCATTCCTGTTCGGGGTCATCGTGGCCTCGTACTGCAGGCGAAAGTTCTGGAAGAACCACCCGCATGGGGCAACGGTTTTGACCACCGTCGGTCTGCTGGCCGCCGCCGCGGTCGACTTCTATCAAGACCGTAGCTTCAACATGAATATCGACGTGCATTTCACGCCGATTCTCCTGTTGGCCTTCTCGATCGGCGCGCTCAATACGTCATTCGTGAAGAAGGGTGAGACGGCTATTCCGCTGAGCTACGTCACGGGAACGGTGGTCAAGCTGGGGCAAGGAATTGAGCGGCATCTGTTCGGCAAGGGTTCGGTGTTCGAATGGCTGGGGTACGCGATGCTCTACCTGTCATTCATGCTGGGGGCGGCGACCGGCGGGCTCATCGCATCGGTTTACAGCGGGTCCAAGGTGATTCTGACTGTCGGAATAATATGTGGCGCAACAACACTGGTCACATTCTTTCATTCGGATCGTAAGACCATTCTTGGTTGAGCGGTGCTGCGAATAGTTCAACCACATGGGAAGAAAGGATGTACGTCATGGAGCCTGGGTTCCAGATCTACGAGCCGCACAAGGCAGAGGCGACAAGCCCCATCGAGCATATGAATGACCTGGTCACGGCGCTGATCATCGCCGCTCTCTTTATCTCGTTGGGAATAGCCAAGTTCGGGCCGCTCTGGCTCATCAACTACTGACACATCCTTGGCCGGGGCCACCGCTTCCGTGGGGCCATCGGGGTGATTCGTCGTGGAGCTGAGGCAGCTTGAGTACTTTCTCGCGGTGGCCGAGCACGCAAACTTCACGCGTGCCGCCGAGGCTCTGCACGTGGCTCAGCCGTGGGTAAGTGCCCAGATACGCCGGCTGGAGCGGGAGCTCGGCAACGAGTTGTTCGATCGATCGAGCCGGGTACTCAGGCTGACCCGGTTCGGGAAGGCGGCACTGCCGCTGGCGGGGGCGGTGCTTCGGGCGGTAGACGAAATACGCTCTGCCGCCGACGCGATGGTGGGCGTACTGGCCGGGAAGCTGACGATTGGTACGGTGGCGCATTCCTTACCCTTGCTCGCCGACGCCCTGGCCGTCTTTCGCAAGGCGCACCCGGCGGTCGCGGTGATGGTGACCGAGGGCCGTTCTGATCGGCTTACCGCGGCAGTCCTGGAACGTCAGCTTGATATGGCAGTAATGGGTTGGGCGACGGTGCCGCCTCCTCAGCTACGTGAACAGGTTCTGGTCAGGGAGAACATCGTGGCGGTAGTCCATGGTGGCGACCCGTTGGCGGGTCGGGAATCGATAGCGCTGGCCGAGTTGCGCAATCGTGCGATCATCAGCCATCCGCAGGGCTGTGAGATACGCACAACGATCGACCAAGCCTGCTTGGCAACGGGATTCACCCCGCGCGTGGTGTTTGAGACAAGCTCGGCCGACATGATGCGACACCTCGTTATCAGGGATCTGGGTGTCGCGGTGACCCCGAAGCTGCCGAATGACCTGCTGGGCCAGCTTCGGCAGATTGACCTCTCTGACCAGGCGATGAGTGGGCGGCTCTCCCTGGTGTGGAGAGGAAAGGGCGCCACACTCGAGGCGATTGCGTTCGCGGCGTGCGTCGATGAACTTTCCCGGCGGGAAGCCGATTTCGTGTAGTGATCGCGGCTGTCGCGGACGGTCAGCCGTACCACTGGAAGGCGACGAACACCGCAAGCACGATAAGCACCACGTTGACCGGCACCAGCTTCCATTCGTTGCGGCGGACATGAACGCCGAACGCTCCCGCTTGCAGCACCGCCAGCCCCGCGGCGGCCAGCGGGCTGAGGACCGGCGCGATCCCGGTGGCATACGGCACGATGACACCGATTCCGCCGAGCACCTCAACGCCGCCGATGGCCTTGACGACGTTGGGGGAGAAATCATTGGCCCACGCCAGGTTGGGGTTCGCTGTGATCTTTTCGTACGGCGTGATCAGCTTGAACACCCCTGCGCCCAGATGCACAACGGCGAGTACGCCGGCACAGATCCATAACCAGGTATCCATCGGGTCAGTATGCCGCGCGGTAACGGCGGAGTTCTGCGAACCCGATAAAGATCATGACCACTGTGTGGACGTCCTTGGGCGCGATTGCCAGCAAGTGGGGGGATGATGGCTGAGGAGGAAGGATGTGACGGATTTCGTGACTGAAGCGGGTGAGCTGGCGCGGCGCCCTCGTGGCAGGCCGCGCAAGGGTGGGGAAGGAGTGTCGGCGGACGCGATTTTCGCGGCTGCGTTACGGGCATTCGCCACCCACGGATATCAGGGCGTGTCGATGCGCACGCTCAATCGAGAGCTGGGCGTTAGTCACAATCTGCTACATCAACGCTTTTCGTCCAAGGAACAGTTGTGGTACGCGGCCGTTGACTGGGGGTTTCAGGCGATCGTCGACAAGGTTCTGGCAGATGACGATGAGAGCCGGAACTCTGCGGAGCGGA
Source organism: Mycobacteroides immunogenum (assembly GCF_001605725.1). Classification (NCBI taxonomy): domain Bacteria; kingdom Bacillati; phylum Actinomycetota; class Actinomycetes; order Mycobacteriales; family Mycobacteriaceae; genus Mycobacteroides; species Mycobacteroides immunogenum. Next base: position 3,457,776 of record NZ_CP011530.1, on the reverse strand, counting down.
TCAAACGATTCATCAAGATGTTTGTGATCTTCGCGGCCGAACACCCCGAACTGATCCGGATCATGGACATCGAGGCGGGCCAGGACAGCGAGCGGCTGCGGCACATCTGCCAGGCCTACGTCATCCCCATGCAAGACCGGCTCGGCCCGGTCTATGAGGAAGCTGTCAAGGCAGGGGAGTTGCGCGATGTGCCACTGCAGACCAGCTTTTTTCTGATCACGTCCGGTACCGCAGCCTTGTTCAGTAGCGGGGCCCTGGCTAGGAGCGTGTTCGGCGACGACGTACTCGACCCTGATCAGGTTCATGCGCACGCCGAAGCCGCCGCTGAGCTGATCGTCAGGGGCATGCTGCCCTGAGGTGGCCCCCCGTCGGCGGCGATTTCTCCGTATAGTCAAGGCAATTGACATAGAAGATTCGACGCAGGAGGCGATATGGCACGCCCGCTCCATGAGCTGCAGGTAGTCCGGACCGAACAGGTGACTCCGCACATCACCCGGGTGGTGCTTGGCGGTAATGGATTCGACGGTTTCGAGGCCAACTCAGACACCGACAGCTACGCCAAGCTGATATTCCTGCCCGAGGGCCACGAAGGGCCGGGTCCGCGCGATGTCGATCAGGCGCGTGACATGCAAGCCACGGTGCGCACGTACACCATTCGTTCCGTTGATACCGGCCGCCGCGAGATCGCCATCGACTTCGTGGTGCACGGAGACACCGGCGTCGCGGGACCCTGGGCCGCGCGGGCGAAAGCCGGAGACAAGTTGTATGTGACGGACTCTCATGGCGCGTACTCACCCGATCCCGCGGCCGATTGGCATCTACTTGCCGGCGATGAGTCGGCTGTCCCGGCGATCAGTGTCGCGCTGCAAGCACTTCCGGAAGGTGCTCGCGCCAAGGTGTTCATCGAGGTGGCCGGTCCCCAGGACGAGATCGCCTTCGACACCCGCGGCGATGTCGAGATCGTCTGGGTTCACCGCGGCGCCGGTGCCGACGAGGTCGACGAGAGCCTGGCGGGGGACAACGCCCCGTTGGTGGCGGCGGTGCGCTCGGCAGAGTGGTTGCCCGGACAGGTGCAGGTATTCATCCACGGCGAGGCCCAGACCGTCATGCACAACCTGCGGCCATACATCCGCAAGGAACGTGCGGTCGCACCGAAATGGGCCGCCTCGATCTCGGGCTATTGGCGTCGTGGTCGAACCGAGGAAACATTCCGCGTGTGGAAACAGGAGCTGGCGGCTTCCGAAGCTACCGTGAAGGAGTGACGCCGCAGCTGACCGCGATGCTCGACGAGTTCGCTGAGTATCTTGCGCTGGAGCGCGGGCGGTCAGTACACACCCAGCGTGCCTATCGCGGCGACCTCACGCTCTTGTTCGATCATCTGTCGGCATCCAATCCCGATGCGACCCTGGCCGACCTGTCTCTTCCGGTCCTACGGTCTTGGCTGGGGGCTCAGGCCCGGCAGGGCGCGGCCCGGTCCACCGTCGCGCGGCGCACCTCGGCGGTGAAGATCTTCACCGCCTGGGCGACCCGCCGCGGTCTGATGCAGACAGATCCCGCGATTCGTTTACAGCAGCCTAAATCTCGCCGGACTCTGCCCGCCGTGCTGCGACAAGACCAAGCCGTCGCGGCGATGGAAGCGGCCCATTCTGGTGCCGAACAAGACGATCCGATGGCATTGCGGGATCGACTGATCGTGGAGATGCTCTATGCCACCGGGATTCGCGTCAGCGAGCTGTGCGGGCTGGACATCGATGATATCGACCGGTCGCGAAAAGTCTTGCGCGTCTTGGGTAAAGGTGACAAGGAGCGCACCGTGCCGTTCGGGGGGCCAGCAGCAGATGCGCTGACCGCGTGGCTGGACCGCGGGCGCCCTCATCTTGCTGCGCCGGAGTCTGGAGCCGCACTGCTGCTCGGCGCCCGGGGCCGGCGCATCGATCCGCGCCAGGTCCGCACGGTGGTGCACCAAACCATGTCGGCTGTTCCCGGCGCCCCCGATATCGGCCCACATGGGTTACGGCACAGCGCCGCAACCCATCTCCTGGAGGGTGGCGCGGACCTGCGCGTCGTTCAGGAACTACTGGGGCACTCCACACTCGCCACCACCCAGCTCTACACCCACGTCACCGTGGCGCGGCTGCGAGCCGTGCACGATCAGGCGCATCCGCGGGCGTGACGGTTATTTGTTCGGCTTGTTCTTCCGTGTGATTGCTCGGCCGATGCGGCCGGCCCAGTGGCGTGGCCGAACTGGGTGCGCATCGGCCACCAAGTTTGTCTTCTCTTGCCGCGACTGCTTGCGCATCGCGCGGATCACCTCGCGCTGGTAGTAGCTCATCGAGTTGTTGCCGCCCGTGGCCCACAGCGCCACTGCTAGTAGCAGCAGAAGCAGCGCGGTCACTCCGGCTACCGTGGGCACGGCGTGTGCCATGTGCCGATGCGAATCCGCAGCGAGCCGAGGTTCAGCTCGTACGTGTTGCTTTCGAGATGTCCTGTGCCGAAGTGCATCTCCAGCGCGGTCCGAGGCTTGTCGGTTGCGGATATCCCGCACCAGCTCGCCCATGTCATCGGGCCGCTCCGACCAGCCGGCCACGATCGGGCGCGTCCTCGGGCGCCACCCCGTGGGCAGTGGCGTCCCGGCTGGCGGCTCTGTCGTGCACCACCAGCGGCCACCAGAACCAGCGGCCCAACAGGGTAGCGATTGCCGGGACGACAAACGATCGCACAATCAGTGTGTCCATGAGTAGGCCCATACCGACGGCGGTACCGAGCTGGGCGATGTTCCGCGCGGGAGCGACGATCATCGCGAACATCGTGAACCCGAACACCAGGCCTGCGGTCGTCACCACGCCACCGGTATTGGCCATGGAACGGATGATGCCCGTCTTGATACCGGCATGCAGTTCCTCTCGGAACCTGGCCACCAGCAGCATGTTGTAGTCGGCCCCGACAGCGACCAAGAACACGAAAGACAGTGGTGCCACCGACCAGTGCAGTGGTATGCCGATGAGGTCTTGCCAGACGAATACCGTCACGCCCAGCGCCGAGACATAGGACAGTGCGACGGTCCCGATCACCACGATCGCGGCGACCAGGCTGCGCAGGAGAATCAATATCACGCAGAACACGAACGCGAACGCGGCCACAGCGCTGGTGATGAAGTCCTCGCGCGTGAACGCCTCGATGTTCAGCAGCGTGCCGCCCGGTCCGCCGATGCTGACCGTGCTACCCGCCAACGACGTGCCCTTGATGGCCTGTAGTGCGGTCGGGATGATCTTGGAACTCAGCTCCATCGCTTCCTGGCTGAATCCCTCCTGTTCTGGGGTGACGACCATCCGCGTGACCTTGCCGTCACTCGAGAAGAAGTACGGCATAGCGCTTTTGAACAGTGGGTTCTCAAATGCCTGGGTGGGTATGAAGAATGAGTTGTTCGGGTCACCGTCGGTGAAGCTCTTGCTCAGATCGTCGGTGAATTGCGTGATATCGGAGACCTGTGGCAACAGCACCTGCAGGGTGCTCTGCAGCGGTGCGACAACCGCGTTGACCTGGCTGATGAAATCCTTCAGGGCCGGCAGCTGCGCACCCAGCGCCGGCAAGGTCTGAGCCAGCGTTCCGGTTCCGTTCACCAGATTGCCGACGAGCCCGTCGAAACGGTGCAGGTCGTCGAAGAGCGAGAAGCCGGTGAGTGCGGCCTGGCAGTAGTCGTTGTCGTGGCAGTTCGGGATGCCGCCGATGAAGTCCTCGGCAGGCTTGACGGTTCCGCGCAGTGAGTCAACCTTCTGCACGACGGCCGCCAGGCTTGTGCGCAATTCGGCTGCACCCGAATGGATCCGGGTTGCTCCTACGGTTCCGGTCTGCAGCGCCTGCTCAAGGCCCCGCACCGTCAGTGACAATTGGCCCACCCGGCCACTGAGGGCGGTGAGGTCCTCGATGCGCTGTTTGAGCAGGTTTGTCATCTGGGTCAGTCGGCCACCGACATAGCCGGCCTGTGCGGGCAGTGTTCCCAGTTCCAGCGGGGCGGCCAATGGCCGGGTTATGCCTTGCACATTGCTGACGCCAGGAATGTTCAATATCGCGCTACTCATTTTCGCGAGGGCGATCAGGTCGCCCGAGTTGCGCATATCGTGATCCGACTCCACGATGAACACGCTGGGGGACATGATGTTTGGTGGCAGGTGCCGATCCGATGCGGCGAAGCCCACGTTGGCGGGGGAGTCGCTGGGCTGGGCCTGTCGCTCGTTGTAACTGGGCTGGAACCCGGGCACTGCCAGAAAGGCGATCGCCAGCACGGCCAGGCTGCCGGCCAGCACCGGCCCCGGCCAGCGCACCACATAGGTGGCGATGCGGCGCCAGCGGCGCTGCGATTTCTCTTCGCGCGGTTCGAAGAATCCGAATCGGCTGCCGGCCGCCAGCGCCGCCGGCGCCAGAGTCAGTGCCGCGGCAAGGGTGACCACGACCGCGACGGTGCAGGGCAGCCCGGAGGTACTGAAGATCGCCAGTCGCGTGAAGACCATGCAGGCCGTCGCTCCGGCGACCGTGAGACCCGAGGCGATGATGATGTGCTGCACCCCGGCAAGCGCCGTGTAGTACGCGGTGACAGGGTCTTCACCGGCTCGGCGCGCCTCCTGGTATCTGCCCAAAAGGAATATGCCGTAGTCGATTCCGGCTCCCAGCACGATCACCGCCAGCAGGGCCGACGCGAAGATCGAGACTCCGATGATTTGGTGCTCGCCGAGGAAGGCCACGATCGGGCGCCCGACACCAAGACCTGCTCCTGCCACCAGTAGCGGCAAGGCGATGGTGATCGGTGAGCGATACACCACCAGCAAGATGACGCCCACCAGCCCCGCGCACGCGACCAGCAGGATCAGGATCGAGTCGTTGATGGAAACCAGTTCGTCGTTCACCACGGCGGACGGACCAGTTAGATGCGCCGTGATTCCTTGGGGCGGTGGGTACTGGGCGATGAGTTCACGGATCTGCGCGGTGGACTCCATAGCCAGGGCGGTCCCCATGTTGCCCTTGAGATTGATCAGGACGTAGGCGGCCTTGCCGTCGGCGCTCTCGTTGGCGGGTGCGAATTGCGGGTCGGACCACAGGTCCATGGACGAATTGACGTGCTTCTTGTCCTGGTTGATCCGGTCGAGGATTGACGAATAGTACTGGTGCGCTTCGGCTCCGAGAGGCGAATCACCTTCGAGGAGCAGGTAGACGAAGTTGTTGGTCCCGGCGCCACCGAAGTAGTCGCCCATCTTCGAGATGGCTTGAACAGAGGCGGCGTCGTCAGGAAGGAACGAACGGGCATGTTGCTTGATCACTGTTTCTAGCTGCGGTACAGCGAGATTGAGTAGGCCAGCCGCGCCGAGCCACAGCACGAGAATGGGTATGGAGAATCGGTAGAGGAGCCGGGCCAGCAGTGGCCGCCCAGGCGTGGCCGCCACATCGGCAGGTTTTGCCCACAATTTGTCCAGCACTCGGACGCGCAGGTTATTCATGAGGCTCACGCGACGGTTACCTGGCAAGAGACGGCTGACGCATTGGCCGCGCTTTGATCGCGTGTCTGCCCGTTGATCGTGATGCGGCAGGACATTTGTCCTGAATTGGACTGGGCGACAAGGCCCACGGGAACCACGAGTTGCTTGGCGTGCAGGGTGGTCTGCCAGGGCAGGGTGCCCGAAACTTCGCGTACCGCACCGTCGACGTCCAGATATGACGCCTTGACGGTGCTTCCCGCCGGCCCGTCGAGCCGATACTCGACGACCTTGTCGCGCGGCTTGCCGGTTATGGGCGGCTTGGCCGAATGGCCGATCGCTGGGTCGGGGATGTCACTCAAGCGCAGATGGGCGATGTACGCCCCCGCGATACAGAGTGTCGCTATCGACACCAGATACACCCACGCGCCACGCATTCGGAGCTCCTCGTTGATCCGTTGGTGAGCGTTGACGTTAACTGCCCGATCGTTAATTTAACAGTCGGTCAAATCAACGTCACACCGATCGGTCTACTGTGGCGCGCGCCACAGTAATACGACATGTCCGGACCCGGCGAACTGGTAGAAGGGATTCATGACACGGGCAGGCACCAAGGGCATGCCCCGCGCGGAGCGGGAGCAGCAGATCCTCGATGCCGCATGCCAGGAGTTTGGGCGCAGCGGATACGCGGGCATGTCCCTGGCGGATGTGGCGGCTGCCGTCGGTGTATCCAAGCCCATGGTGCTGGCGTATTTCGGCTCTAAGGAGCAGCTTTACATCGCCTGCGTGGAGCGCGCGGGACGGATGGTTGGGGACCACATCGAGACGGCGATGGCCGCCGCACCGCCCACGCTGGCATTGCCACGTGCGGTGCTGCAGGCCATCTTTCAGGCGCTGGCGCCCCGGCCCTCGGATTGGCTGGTGATCTGGGATCAGACCTTGCCGGAAGGTGGCGAGGCGCTGGCCGCGGCGCGGGTCGCCAGAACCCGGCTCGCGGCGCTGGCAGGTCAGGGTGTGGCCGCGGTGGGAAGCGCGGCAACCCAGCTGCGCGATCCGCAGGACATCGGCGTGCTCACTCAGGGCTGGATGGGGATGGTCGGCGCCATGATCACCTGGTGGATCCGGCATCCCGAGCAGAGCGCGGAGCAGATGGCCGAGCGGGCCAGCCGCCTCATCACGATCATCGCCAGTGCGGGTGTGTCCGAGGCGGAGTCGCCGGAGGGTGCCCTCGCGCCGCGCCCGGGCAGTCCCGTACGTGGGTCAGGGTCGGGGCAGCCGCTCAACGCGGCATTCGATCTGTTCGGCCGGCGTTGGGCCATCTTGATCGTATGGGAACTGCGTTCGGGCGCAAAGACTTTGCCGGAGTTGAAGGCTGAGATGGACGATGCCTCCAGCGGTGTGCTCACCACGCGCTTGAAGGAACTCACTGCCGCGCACATCGTGCGCAATCAGGACGGGCAGTACTCGTTGACGACGGTGGGCAAGGGGCTACTGGTCGCGCTGGCGCCGCTGCACCTTTGGGCGAAAGCCTGGTCGGCATCGGTCCGGTGACTACAGTGCGAAGCATGCGCGCCGGAATCCCTGCCATGACCGTCGCCGTCGCTCTGGCCCTGAGTGCCGTGGTCGCCGCCCCGGGGACGGCGATAGCGGATGTCTACCCGCCATGGTGGGTATGCGTGGCCAACGGCGGCGAGATGCGTGCGTTCTATCAAGTTGTGACCGAACAGGATGCCCTCGACCGTTTCCGCGACGCGGTGTCACGGCTGTCGCAGGCCACCGGTAAACCGGCGCGCGTCGACGTCTGTCAGCCCGCCTAGAGCGGTTTGAGTCGCAGCGGTGTCGCCGCCAGCAACCCGAGCGGGTTCAGATAGTGCGCACTCGACGCGGGCCCGCGCAAAGCCCCCCAATGCAGACATGCCGACGTGGGGCAGCCCGCGTGGCCGCGCTGCAGTACCCCGATCACCGAACCTTCCTCGACTCGCTGCCCAGGCTGTACCAGCGGAGTGACCGGCTCGTAGGTGGTGCGCAGGCCGCCCCGATGTTCGAGCGACACCAGTGGCCGTCCCGCGAGTACTCCCGCGAACACCACGACACCGGGTCCAGCGGCGATGACCCGCTGAGCGGTGGCGCCCGCTAGGTCGACGCCGCGGTGGCCGCGATTCCAGCGCTGCTGAGGCTTCTCGAATGGGTGCGTTACCGCAGGCCGAGGGCTTAGTGGCCAGCCGAACCGCTCTCCGGTGTCCGATGGGGCGGTAGCCGCCGTGGGGGAGGCGGCCACCGCCAGCGCGAGGATCAGAACGGGACGGCCGAGTCCTCTGAACCACACGACCTCATAGTGGCCGGAAGGTGACGGTGCGGGGAAGAGTCATCGCGGTCGCTGTGGATAACCCGGTAGCCCGTTGGTACGTGGCGAAAAGCACTCGTTTCGGCATGTAAACTCAGGACCGCAACTCGCTCAGCGGGTTGACTTCGCGCGTCTGTGCACAAGTTCGTGAGCAGAATGCCGGGCGGTCCCACTCTGGTGGGTTCCGGCATCAGCAGGCGCCAGGGCCCAGGATCACCCGATCCGGGGCGACAACCGACAAAGTAAGGAATGGCCGAAATGGCTGTTGTGACCATGAAGCAGCTGCTTGACAGCGGCGCGCACTTCGGGCACCAGACCCGACGTTGGAACCCCAAGATGAAGCGGTTCATCTTCACCGACCGCAATGGCATCTACATCATCGACTTGCAGCAGACGCTGACCTACATCGACAAGGCGTACGAGTTCGTCAAGGAGACCGTCGCCCACGGTGGTTCGGTCATGTTCGTCGGCACCAAGAAGCAGGCCCAGGAGCCCATCGCCGAAGAGGCGACCCGCGTCGGCATGCCTTACGTGAACCAGCGCTGGTTGGGCGGCATGCTCACCAACTTCTCCACCGTGCACAAGCGTCTGCAGCGCCTCAAGGAGCTGGAGTCGATGGAGCAGACCGGTGGCTTCGAGGGACGCACCAAGAAGGAAATCCTCATGCTCACGCGTGAGAAGAACAAGCTCGAGCGCAGCCTCGGTGGTATCCGGGACATGCAGAAGGTGCCTTCGGCGATCTTCGTGGTCGACACCAACAAGGAGCACCTGGCTGTCGCCGAGGCCCGCAAGCTGAACATCCCGATCATCGCCATCCTGGACACCAACTGCGATCCCGACGTCGTGGACTACCCGATCCCGGGCAACGACGACGCGATCCGCAGCGCCGCGCTGCTCACCAAGGTCGTCGCTTCCGCGATCGCCGAGGGTTTGCAGGCACGCTCCGGTCTGGCCGGTGGCGATGAGAAGCCTGAGGCTGGCGAGCCGCTGGCCGAGTGGGAGCAGGAACTGCTCGCCTCTGCCGTAGCGACCACCGACGAGGGTGCAGCGCCGTCCGCTGCAGCCACCGAAACCACAACTGAGGAAGGCTAAATGGCGAATTTCACTGCTGCCGATGTGAAGCGGCTCCGGGAACTGACCGGTGCCGGAATGCTCGACTGCAAGAACGCCCTGGCCGAGTCCGACGGTGATTTCGACAAGGCCGTTGAGGTGCTGCGCATCAAGGGCGCCAAGGACGTCGGCAAGCGTGCCGAGCGCGCCACCGCCGAAGGCCTGGTTGTCGCGCGTGACGGTGCACTCGTCGAACTCAACTCGGAGACCGACTTCGTCGCCAAGAACGCCGAGTTCCAGGCTCTCGCTGACGCCATCGTCGGTGCGGCCGCGGCCGGCAAGATCGGCGAGGTCGACGCCCTGCTGACCGCCAAGGTCGAGGACGGCCGGACTGTCGAGCAGGCCATCGCCGACCTGGCAGCCAAGATCGGCGAGAAGCTGGAGCTGCGCCGGGTGGCGTTCTTCGACGGCACCGTCGAGGCCTACCTGCACAAGCGTGCCGCGGACCTGCCGCCGGCCGTGGGTGTGCTGGTCGAGTACACGGGTTCTGACGAGGGCGCCGCGCACGCGGTGGCTCTGCAGATCGCCGCGCTCAAGGCCAAGTACCTGACGCGTGAGGACGTTCCGGCCGATGTGGTCGAGAACGAGCGCCGTATCGCCGAGGAGACCGCCAAGGCTGAGGGCAAGCCCGAGGCCGCGCTGTCCAAGATTGTCGAGGGACGCGTGACTGGCTACTACAAGGATGTCGTGCTGTTGGATCAGCCGTCGGTGTCCGACAACAAGAAGTCCGTCAAGGCTCTGCTTGACGAGGCCGGTGTCACCGTGACCCGCTTTGCGCGGTTCGAGGTCGGCCAGGCCTGATTCGCTTAAAACCAATTCGGCCCCGCCAGGATTCGTTCCTGTGCGGGGCCGAACTGTTTGTGCGCTAGCCTCGGGCAATGTCAGCTGTCGGGCCGAGCACCAAGCGGTATCCCAAGGGGGAAGCCAAGCGGCAGGAGATCCTGTCCGCGGCGTTGACGGTGCTGGAGCGAGATGGGGAGGCCGGTGCCTCGATGCGGGTCATCGCCAAGGAGGCCGGCATCAGCCTGGCCGGATTGATGCACTACTTTCCGACGCGCGATGTACTGCTGACCGAGATCCAGCGTGACGCCGACGCCAAAGTAGAAGAGTTGTACGGCAATTCCATTGCGGAGATCGATCCCGGCGAGCTGCTCGCACAGGCCATGCTCGACAAGGCGCGCAAGCCCGGCTCCGGGACGGTGTATCTCTCACTTGCCGCCGCCGCGGCCGTGGACCCCGCACACCCCGCCGGCGTGTACCTGCGGGACCGCTACGAGAAGATACGTGCGCTCATCGCCGACTACGTGCGGAACCGTCAAGCCGACGCTAGGGTTCCCGCGCATGTCGACCCGGATTTCGTCGCTACCGCGCTGATCGCAGCGGCGGACGGCATTCAGATTCAGTGGATGTCGGATCCTTCCATTGACATGGGCGCCCATATGCGTCGGGTGTGGGAGCGGCTCCTGACCTAGAAAACCATACAGTGTATGGTTTTCGTATGAAGTGGATCAGTGCCGCCATGGCGTCGGCAGTCGTATTGGCATTGGGGTTGACCGCCTGCAGCCCTCGGCAGGAGAGTTCGAAGGACGACTCCGCCTGGGATCGCGGGTTTTACTGGGGAACCGCCACCGCGGGCTACCAGGTGGAGGGGAGTGCGCCCGATAGCAATTGGCGACGCTATGTCGACCGCACCGCGGGTAAGCCGGCCGAGTCTGCGGCAAATCCTCTGGCAGCAGGTCCCGTCGATCCCTACAAACAGGCCGACGATTTCCGGCATCGCTACGCCGAAGACATCGCCAATGCACATGCTATGGGGGTCAACACATTTCGTTTCGGCCTGGAGTGGTCTCGGGTGATGCCCGAGCCGGGCAAGTGGGACGAGAAGGAGCTGGCGTACTACGACTCGATCGTCGCCACCCTGCGTGAAAACGGCATGACACCGATGATCACGCTCATGCACTGGGTGTATCCGGGTTGGGTCGCCGACAGCGGCGGGTTCATGAACAATCTCCCGGCGTTCGAAGAATTCGCGAAGGCGATCACCAAACGTTATGCCGGGCAAGGGGTGTTGTGGGTCAGCGTCAACGAACCGCTGGTCTTCGGGGCCATGGAGGTGCGTACCGGCGCGATCAAACCAGACCAGTTCAATACGTTCCTCGACAAGGTTGCTGACGCACACCGCGCCGTGTACCGCGCCGCGCACGATGCCGATCCCAAAGCAAAGGTGACGACCAACGAGGCCTACATCCCGCCGGATGTACTGGCACAGTTCACAGGATTCGGTGTGAAGGGTATCGAGGGATCGTTCTTCGACAGGGTGGCCGAGAGCCTCGACTACCTGGGATTCGACTATTACACCGGCACCGCGGCTGATAACCCGGCCACAAAGCAAAGCATGGCGGCACGCTGGGATATCAAGCTGCAGCCGGAGGACATCTACTACGTGGCGCGACACTATGCGCAGCGGTACCCGGGGCTGCCCATCTACGTCGTCGAGAACGGGATGGTCACTGACAACGGCAAGCCTCGGGCGGACGGCGTGACGCGCTCGCAGTACCTCAAAGACACCGTGTTCTGGCTGCAGCGGGCTAAGGCGGATGGCATTCCAATCATCGGATACAACTACTGGTCGCTGGTCGACAACTACGAATGGGGAAGCTACCGACCACGTTTCGGCCTGTACACGGTCGACGCGCTGAACGATCCGGTGCTGAAACGCGTACCGACAGATGCGGTCGCGGCGTACACCCAAATCACCAGGGACGCAGGAACAGCGCCGGGATACCGGCCAGTGCTCCCCGCCGCGAAATGCTCCACCACGGTGGGGCAGGACAGCTGCGCCCCGCTGGATCCCAAGGGGCCCACTGTTCCACTGCGTTAGTGCGGTGGGGCTGAGCCGCGGGCGATCATGAAGTCACGTTCAGGATCCCGCGGCGCCACGGCGGGGTCGCCGTCGACGACGATGTCGGCGCGCCCCGCGGTGGGGTCTAGCAGAAAGTGTGCTTCTTCGGCGTCGATCCACAGCTGCCAGAACTCCCGGAGCTCTTCGCCATCACGGGCCTCGGCGCGCCGGCGCCGGGTTGGCTGTTCGGTCTGGACCCAGATCAGCATGCTCAACAGGTCGGCGCCGGCGGCGCGGCCTGCCCCGACCCCTTCGAGAAGCAGCACCGCCGGCGGCGGTTGGTGTTCCCACGGGCCGAACTCACGGGTCTCCCAGTTGTAGCGTCGATAGCGTGCGTCTTCGCCCCGCGACCACGGCGCCAGCACCTGCTCTTCGAGCCGCGGCCACCATCCGAAGAACGTGTCCCAGGACGCGAAGTCATCGGTGTGCAGGACCAGCGCCGATGAGACCAACCCCGTCAGCGCGGTGTGCAACCGCCCAGCAAATGTGCTCTTACCTGCGGCGCCCCGGCCGTCGATCGCGACCACACGCACCTTGCCGCAGCGCGGCTCGCTGTTGTCGATGAGCCCGGCCAGCCAGGAGAAGCTCCGCTGCTGGTCCGGTGTCGCCATGGCGCGAGCTTACTGTTGCTCGGCTAACCTGTTGCCGTGGACTGGACCGAGCTCGTTGGCAGCCTGTCCGGTGTGCTGTTCGTCATCCTGGCGGTCCGGCAAAATATTTGGACCTTCCCGGTGGCCATCGTCAGCTCGTTGTTCTACATCGTGGTCTTCAGTCGGCAGACTCTTTACGCCGATGCGGCGCTGCAGATCATGTTCATCGCACTGGCCGTGCAGGGCTGGTATCTCTGGTTGCGCGGGAACCAGGATCGGCACGGAGTCGTGGTGGGGCGGACGCCGGCAAGGGCGTGGCTGCCGTTGGCGGTGTGTCTCGTCGCGCTGGTCGCCGGCCTGTACATGTTTCTGGTTACGTTCACTGATTCCAATGCCCCACAGCTTGATTCGTTGATTACCGGGCTCAGTGTGGTTTCCCAGTTCATGATGAACCGCAAGTGGATCGAGAACTGGATCCTCTGGATCGTCACCGATGCGTTCTCCGTCGGCGTGTACCTGTTCAAGGGGCTGAACCTGACGGCGGGTTTCTACGCGTTTCTGACGGTCATGGCGGCGGTGGGTCTGTGGAGTTGGCGGAAAGAATTGCGCACGGTGGCGACCGCCGAGTCGGTATGAATAACCTTCCCCTTTCAGCTTATAACGCACAGGGGGGCTTGCGGCAAGACCCGGGTGATACCGCACAATCGCTGAGCTCACTGCCAGATGCCATGGACTACAAGAAAAATGGGGAAAATTCGGTTGACGACGCATGAAGAGGAATTGCAGGCCGAGCGGGAGTACATCGCTGGACTGTATGAGCGGCTGGACGCCGAACGCGCACGCGTGAAGGGCCGATACCGCACCGCGCTGCGCGGGCCCGTCGATCAGCAGAACGGTGGCGCCATGGTTGAGCGCGACGATGAAGTTCGCGCGCTGGCCAGACAGGCTCAACGCCTGGACATCGCCGACGACGGGCTGTGCTTCGGCAGGCTGGACGCCATCACCGGGGAACACTCGTATGTCGGACGCATCGGGCTGCTCGACGAGAAGAACGATTACGAGCCGCTGTTGATCGATTGGCGTGCGCCCGCGGCCCAAGCGTTCTACATCGCCACCGGTGCTCATCCGGAAAACACGCGGCGCCGACGTCAATTCCGGACCCGGGGACGCCATGTCGACGACTTCACCGACGAAATCCTTGTGGTCGACTCAGATGGCACTTCCGATGACGGAGATCTCGGCGGGGAACGCGGGAGCATGAGTGATGCGGCGTTGCTGGCCGCTGTCAACGCGCCGCGTGGCAACGGGATGCGCGACATCGTGGCGACCATCCAGGCCGAACAGGATCGCATCATCCGTCTTGACCATCCGGGTGTACTGGTGATCGAGGGTGGCCCGGGTACGGGCAAGACGGTGGTGGCGTTGCACCGGGTTGCCTATCTGCTGTACACACAGCGCAAGCGGATGGAACGCCATGGGGTGTTGTTGGTCGGACCGAATGCGGCCTTCCTGAGCCATATTTCACGGGTGCTGCCCTCGTTGGGTGAGACGAATGTGGTGTTCACCACGGCGGGTGATCTGGTGCCGGGGCTGAAGGTCACCGCAGAGGATGACGCGGAGCCCGCGCGGCTCAAGGGCTCGCTGCGGATTCTGGATGTGCTGACGGCGGCCGTCGCGGACCGGCAGCGGGTGCCCGAAAACCCGCTGCCGATTCAACTGGCCGATGTCACGGTGCGCATCGATGCCGATATCGCGCAGTGGGCCATCGAGGAGGCACGCGCGAGCAAGCTTCCACACAATGAGGCCCGCACGGTCTTCACCGACGTACTCACCTGGGCACTCACCGAGCGGGCCATCCCGCGCATCGGTAAGGGGTGGCTGACGCGCGAAGATCGCAAGGCCTGGGAGCATCTGCGTGCCGAGCTCCTCGATGAACTCGGGGACCACGAGGGGTTCGCCGCTGCCCTGGACATGCTGTGGCCCATGCTCACGCCGGAGACTTTGTTGTCGGAGCTGTACACCTCGCCGGAGCGATTGCGGGCTGCGGGTGCGGACCCGGTGCTGGCTCGCGGGATCGGTGACGCGTGGACCGTCTCAGATGTTCCGTTGCTCGATGAATTGGTGGATCTGGTGGGCCGGGACAAGGCGGCCGAGGAGGCCGCCGAACGTGAACGCCGGGCCGAAGCCGAGTACGCCGCCGGTGTGCTCGACCTCATGACCGGGCGTGAGGACATGATGGATGACGAGGACCATCTGTTCGCGACCGATCTGCTCGGCGCCGAGGACCTGGCAGAACGATTCACCGAACGTGACACCCGCGACCTGGTCGAACGGGCCTCGGCTGACCGGGACTGGACATACGGCCACATCGTGATCGATGAAGCGCAGGAGCTGTCCGAGATGGACTGGCGAGTGCTGATGCGCCGCTGCCCAAGTCGTTCCTTCACGGTGGTGGGTGATCTGGCTCAACGCCGATCGGTTGCCGGTGTCACGTCGTGGGACGAGACGTTGCGCCCGTACGTGCCCGGACGCTGGCTGTACCGGTCGCTGTCGGTGAATTACCGCACACCCGCCGAGATCATGGCCGTCGCTTCGGCGCTGCTGGCCGAGTTCTCGCCCGGTGTCCAACCGCCCGAATCCGTGCGTTCCTGCGGCACACTGCCCTGGTCGCGGCAACTCGCCGAGCAGGAATTGTCCACAGCCATAGAAGAATTCATCCGAGACGAGGAAGGCCGTGAGGGCACCAGTGTGGTGATCGGGCCGCCGGGGGTCCCGGGTACGGTGCCGGCCTCGGAGACCAAGGGGCTGGAGTTCGACGCGGTGCTGGTGGTGGAGCCGGAGCGGATCTTGGCGGATGGTCCGCGTGGTGCCGCCGAGCTCTATGTGGCACTCACCCGTGCCACCCAGCGGCTGGGCGTGCTGCACGTGGCACCGTTGCCGCGGTCTTTCGCCGGTCTGACCGAAAGCACAACCGGCCCAGGTCCGGATCACCGGGTCGTGCCAACGAGTGTGGCCCAATAGGGCAGGATGGACCGCGAGAAAGAACCAGCCGTCGCGGCACCCGGTATTTCCGGGGCCCGATGGCTGTGTTTTGCCCACCGGCTTGTCGACCCCGTACCGAGGAGGCGTGATGACGCGCGATGTGAGCCGCACCGGATATAAGCGGGTGCTGCTCAAGCTCGGCGGCGAAATGTTCGGCGGGGGAGCCGTCGGCTTGGACCCTGATGTGGTTCACAGGGTGGCCAGCCAGATCGCTGAAGTAGTGCGCAGTGGCGCCGAGGTCGCTGTCGTGATCGGCGGCGGCAACTTCTTCCGTGGCGCTCAGTTGCAGCAGCGGGGCATGGAACGCACCCGTTCGGACTACATGGGCATGCTCGGCACTGTTATGAACAGCCTTGCGCTGCAAGACTTCCTGGAAAAGGAAGGCATCGTGACGCGCGTGCAGACCGCCATCACCATGGGGCAGGTCGCCGAACCGTACATCCCGCTGCGGGCCAGAAGGCATCTGGAGAAGGGCCGCGTCGTCATCTTCGGCGCCGGCATGGGCCTGCCGTACTTCTCCACCGACACCACTGCCGCACAGCGCGCGCTGGAGATCGGCGCCGAGGTGGTGCTCATGGCCAAGGCGGTCGATGGCATCTTCACCGACGATCCGCGCGCCAACCCTGATGCGGAGTTCCTGCCGGAGATCACGCATCGTGAGGTCATCGACCGCGGCCTGCAGGTGGCCGATGCCACCGCGTTCAGCCTGTGTATGGACAACCGGATGCCGATCCTGGTGTTCAACCTGCTGACGGAAGGGAATATCGCCAGGGCGGTCGCAGGTGAGAAGATCGGAACGCTGGTAACACCGTGATGAGCCGCTTGCGCGAAGAACGTTCGATACTGATGAGCCGCTTTCGCGAAGAACATCACGCACAGATGGGAGATCAATCGTGATTGACGAGGTTCTTCTCGATGCCGAGGAGAAGATGGAAAAGGCCGTGACGGTCGCCCGTGACGACTTCGCGACCATCCGGACCGGGCGTGCCAATCCCGGCATGTTCCAGCGGGTCGTCATCGACTATTACGGCACCCCGACCCCGATCACGCAGGTGGCCGGGATCAATGTGCCGGAGGCACGGATGGTCGTGATCAAGCCCTATGAGTCCACCCAGCTCAAGGCCATCGAAGACGCGATTCGCAACTCCGACCTGGGGCTGAACCCGAGCAACGACGGCAGCATCATTCGGGTTGCCATCCCGCAGCTCACCGAGGAACGCCGCCGCGAGCTCGTCAAGCAGGCCAAGGGTAAGGGTGAGGATGCCAAGGTGACCCTGCGCAACATTCGGCGCAAGGCCAACGATGAGCTCAACCGGATCAAGAAGGACGGCGAAGCCGGCGAGGACGAGGTCGGCCGCGCGGAGAAGGATCTGGACAAGACCACGGCTCAGTATGTGAGCCAGATCGATGAGCTGGTGAAACACAAAGAAGGCGAGCTACTGGAGGTCTAGGGCCGCCGGTAGTGACGACCATGGGAGATACCGACGCGGCTCCGGCCCCCGGCAGCAACCCCGCACCCCCCTCGGGTGCGAAGTCCCGGGCTGGACGCAACCTTCCGGCGGCCATCGGCGTCGGCGTCGCGCTCGCGGCATTGATCATTTTCTCGTTGCTGTACCAGAAAGAGATCTGGGTCGGCATCATCTCGGTCTTCCTCGGGATCGCGATGTGGGAGGTGACCAAGCGGCTGCGCCAGGCCGATATCTCGGTCCCCTTCATCCCGCTGTTCTTCGGCGGTCAGGCCATGATCTGGCTGACCTGGCCGTGGGGCACCGCGGGATCGCTCGGTGCCTTCGCCGCGACCGTGGTGGTCTGCATGATCTGGCGGCTGTTGAGCCAGGGGCTGGGCAGCCAGCCGGTGAACTACCTGCGTGATGTCGCGATCACGGTCTTTGTGGCGGCCTGGATCCCGTTGTTCGCATCCTTCGGTGCCCTCCTGGTGTATCCGCACAACGGCGCCGAGCAGGTGTTCTGTCTGATGCTGGGGGTCACGTTCTCCGATATCGGCGGCTATGCGGCAGGGGTGCTGTTCGGCAAGCACCCGATGGCGCCTGCGATCAGCCCCAAGAAATCTTGGGAAGGCCTGGCCGGATCACTGTTGGTGGGCACCACCGCCTCGACCCTGGCGGTGACGTTCTTGCTCGGGCATCACCCATTCGTCGGTATCGCCCTTGGCGTGATGCTCGTGATCACCGGCACCCTGGGTGATCTGGTGGAGTCACAGGTCAAGCGGGACTTGGGGATCAAGGACATGGGCACGTTACTGCCCGGCCATGGCGGCATCATGGATCGTCTTGATTCCCTGCTGCCGTCGGCGGTCGCCACCTGGATCGTGCTGACGCTGTTCATCTAAAGAGCGCGTCACTAGGCGTGGTTTGACGCCTCCGCGCTTCGGTACAGCACTGTTTGGTAAATCCCGGTGATGGTCACGCCGTAGAGCACCGCGGCCGCGATCCATAGCCCTCCGGACAGCCCCAGTACCCCGGACAGCACGCCATTTCCCGCCGCCGCGGCGGCGAAGAGCAGGCCGACGCCGGGCAGCACCAGTATGAGGATGAAGATTCGTAGGCCGAGCTGGGCGAGGATGTTCTTGGCCAGCATGCGTCGCAGCGTCCCGATGCAGGCTTTTGTGGCCGCCACGGCACCGACTTCCCGCAGGATGATTGTCGGCAGCACCTGAAACGAGAGCGCACGCCACATCAGTTCCAGGAACCGTCCGATGAAAAGTACGTGGACCAGGTTGCCGACATACAGCCTCTCATCGATGACACCGAAACCCCAGGTGATCGCGGCGTCGATGAGAACCCAGGGAAGCAGCCGTTTGCGGTCCTGGTAGGCGGCGGAGAAACCGCGGGCGAAGCTCAGTGGCTCACCATTCAATATCGCGGTCACCTGCGAGATGAGGGCCGTCTGCCAGAACATCACGAGGTACAGCAGGACGACATAGTCGAATGCCAGCGCGCTTCGCACGAACTGCGGTGAGGTCTTGTCGATATTCGGGGGCAGCAGTAAGCCCAGAATTATCAGGACGACAATGAACACGGCCAAGGTGGCCGCGCCCGCGATGTGGAAGAGCAGCAGCGTTTTACGCCGGCGCACAAGACGTGTCGATGTCTTGAAAATGTCCCACGATGTCGATAGCGCGGTCGATAGCGCGTTGAAAGAAGCCACAGCGAATCCCCTGGCAATTAGTTACTCTTGTTACATAAGTTACCAGTGTGACAACTGAGCTTCTGGTAGCACGGCCGCGCGGCTCCAGGGATGGGCTGCTCTAGCGCGTTCTCAGTGCCTGATTCAAGTCGATTCCGGCGAACGGACCCGGCACCTGGCCGTCAACGGTGAATCGGTACAGCGCCGTCTGGAAGATCCCGGTGAGCGCGGAGCCGATGACGACGGCGGTCACGATCAACAGTGCCCCGAGCGCCAGCAGCACCGGTGTCACCACGGTGGTCCACAGGCTTGCCCCCAAATACACCAGCGCCGCTCCGGGTAGTACCAGCAGAGCCGAGAAGAGGCCCAAACCGACCACCCCGATGACGTTGTCGCCCCACGACCGCTTGAGAGTGTCCTTGGTCTTTTTGATCGTCTCGATCGTGCCCAGGTCTTCCAGCACGATGGTGGGCAGCACTTGAAACGAGATGACCCGCCACGCCACGTCGAGTAGTCGCCCGATGAAGGGCACCCGGTCTTCGATCTCGCTGAGCACCCAGGAAACGACCCCGCTGATGAGGGTCCACGGAATGAGTCGCGCGCCGCGTTGTGCCGCTGCCCCGATACCGCCCGCGACGCTTGGATCGCCGCCCTCCAGTGCCACATTTGCCTGTGAGATCAGGGCTGCTTGCCAGAAGATTGCCATGTAGGCCAGGACGAAATATGCCACCACGATGAGCGGGTAGAAGGTTGGCGGCAGCGTGTCGCTGCCCGTAGGCAGCAGCAGGGCCGCGACGAGCACCATCGCGAATCCCGTCAGGAAGATGGTGAGGCCGGACAGGATGGGAAAGGCCGCGAGTTCCTTGCGGGACCGCAGAACCCGCGCCGAAGCCTTGAAGATTTGCCACGAGGTAGACAGCTTCGCGGAAAAGAACACCAGGTAACCCCCCTGTATATCGACGGCCAAGTGACCTCAAGATAGCAGTGGTTATATGGAGGAGCCGGTTAGCGAAAGCAGGAGGGCCATGCCTCGTCGTAATGTTCAGATCCCCACGCCGGACGGCCAGTGCCCGGCCACCCTGCACGTACCGGATAGGCCCGGCCCGGCAGTGATCCTTTATCCCGACGCAGGCGGTGCTCGGGAGGTCATGTGGCAGATGGGTGACCGGCTGGCGGCGCTGGGGTACGTGACATTGGTGCCTGATGTGTACTACCGCGAAGGGGATTGGAAGCCATTCGATTTGGCGACAGCGTTTGGTGATCCAGAGGAACGTGGCCGGTTGTTCGCGACGATGGCGACACTTACGCCGAACCGGGTTGATGCCGACGCATCAGCTTTCCTGGACTTTCTTGCCCACCAGCCCGAGGTGACCGGTCAGACAGTGGGATTGACCGGTTACTGCATGGGTGGTCGAATCTCCTTGCGGGTCGCGGCAACTCATGCGAACCGGGTGGGTGCGGTGGCATCATTTCACGGTGGCAACCTTGCCAAGTCCGACGACCCCAACAGCCCGCATCGGCTTGCCGACCGCATCTCGGGCGTGGTGCTGGTGGCAGCCGCCGAGGACGACGCGTCCTTCCCGCCCGAGCAGGAACAGTTGCTGGAACAGGTGTTGACGGATGCCGGAGTGCGGCACACCATCGAGACATATCCCGGCAAGCACGGGTTCGCCGTCATGGACAACCCCACCTACGACGAGGCTGCCGCACAACGACATTGGCGGGCCCTCGAAGAGCTTTACGGTGCACATCTGGGGATCTAGTGCTGTTCGAGCCGAGGCTACGGGCCGGAATCCACGATGGCACCATTTCGGTGGCCTACCGGCGCTGGAAACGCCCACAGGTGAAGGTGGGCGGGCGTTATCGCGTCGGCTCGGACCGTATTCGCTCCCTGACCGAGTTCGACTTCATCGAAGTCGACGCCGTAGACCAGATTGTCGCGCGCGATATCGATGACGCTGACGCCTTCTTGGCCGGGTATCCCTCGGCGGCGGCGGCACGAAGCGATGTCGGGGCGCAGCCGGATGATCATCTGTATCGCTTGGCGTTTCGCAAGATTGATATGGCTGACCCACGCGCCGAGCTCGCTTCCTCGGTGGCGCTTTCGGCACAAGACATCTCCGAGATAGATGCGCGATTGGACCGGATGGATCGCAGTGCGACGGGCGGCGCGTGGACCCGGGCGGTGCTCAGTGAGATTGCGCGGAGGCCCGAGGTCAGAGCGAAGGATCTCGAATCGTGCTCGCGGTGGCCCGATCTGGCGACCTTCAAGGTCCACGTGCGCAAGCTCAAGAATATGGGGCTCACGCTGAGCTTGCCGGTGGGCTACCGGCTGTCGCCGCGCGGTGCGGAGTATCTGGCTCGGTCGCCGCGCTAGCAGCTGAATTCGCGACCGGCGCCGTCGGCAGGGGTGGTCTCCTTCAGGCAGCCGAAGGGCTCGATTCCGGCGTCGCTGATCCGGATGGCGGACTTGCTCTTGGTGTCTGCACAGAACAGTCCGGAAGTCTCGCTGCGGCAACTGAAATCGCCGAACGACAGTCGGCCGCCGTAGTCGAGCGGGTTTCCGTCACCGCTTTGAAAGGGGCCTGGGTCTCCGTGCAATCCGCCCACGGTGACCTGTCCGCCCTTGAAATCGGTCCAGCCGCCCACCCAGTTGCCCTCGGTGTCGGCGGGCCTTTTCGGGGGGTTGGTCAAATTGACCAGGCAGGACAGCGTGCCGGGCTGGATGTTGTCGGTCATGCAACGTGTCTTGCCCGACGGGGTCTTGAACGCCACATTGCTGCCCAGATCGGTCTTCTGGCCATCCTGGCTGATGGCTGTGTGGAAGTTGGTGACATCCACCGGGGCACCCTTGGAAATCCACTGGGCCACAGCGTCATATGGCGTGCCGGCGACGGGCTCGGGCAGCTCGACCGGAGTCTTGCTGGTGGTCGTCGTGGTGGGGGCCTTGCTGGTGGAGCTGCTGCCCGACGGTGGTTGACTCGTTGGCGGGGTCGTCGGGGAAACCGATGCCCCTTTCGAGCATCCGGTGACCAGGAGTAGTGCTCCCAGCAGGGTCAGACCGCCAAGTAACAGGGCACGCATGCAGCCAGGCTAGCTGGCCGCGGCAGACGCTCGGGTAGGCGCGGCGGTGGCCGCCGCGATTGCGGGCGTCTGTTCGGCCGGTGCGGGCCGACTCGCCCGGGCGTTGAGCCAGCAGGCCAGAGCGCCGATGGCCAGACCGATTCCCATGCCGACGTCGAGGCCCTGACCTAACAAGATCCAGGACAACAGCCCGGCGACCGCCGGGATGACGCAGAACAGCATCGCTACGGCGGCCGCGCCGAACTTGCTTACCGACCGCACATACAACGAGGTGCATAAGGTGGCATTGAGCAGCACCACCGCGGCCACCGCGCCGGCCGCTTTCCAGGGGTCGTGAACGACGCCGGGGGTCAGGATCGCCAGCGCGCCCGCCGGGAGCAGTCCGGATAGGTTCTGGATGGCGCTGTTGGCACGAAAATCGACATCGGCGCAGAAGCGCTGTTGGTATACCCCGCCGCCGGCCAAACCCAGCAACGCGACGACGAGCAGCACCAGCACGGTGTCGACGCCGCCCGTGGCCAGCAGCCGATTGGCACACGCGGCCAGCACTGCCACGACGCCGAGTGCCAGTGCGACGAGCCGCCACCCGTTGAGGCGCTCGCCCAGGAATACGGCGGCCAACACCGCGGTCACAACGGGATTCATCGAGATGACGACCGCGCCCAAGACGGCGGGCGCGCCGTGCTCCAGGGCTTCGTACAGAGCGCAGAACTGTACGGCCTGCATGAGCGTTCCGGCGACGATGACATGGCCGAGTGTGCGGCCTGTCGGCCAGGTCACCTTGGCGATGAGCGCCCAGATGGTCAGGATGACTCCGGCCAATGCGAAGCGGGCGACCAGCACCAGCATCGGCGTCATGGCTGACACGGCGAGCGCACCGATCGGGTAACCGAGCGCGTACAGAAACGTGAGTGCCGCCGCCGAAGATCGGGTCATGGGCACTGCTTTCTTCTGCATGGTTGCCATCGTGGCCGGTTCGCCAGGGCGATGTCCAACGATAATTACTGATCAGAATTGATCGCTCAGTCTTATCAGTCAATACGTCGTAGGTGTTCACTTCGACATTTGGCGCCCGGAGAATGAAATATTGATCAAATTTTGTGATCGGACTACGGTGGCGGTCATGGCCGGCTCGTCACTCGACATCGCACCGTTGCGGTCGCTCGTCGCGGTCGCCGATTGTGGCGGATTCCATCGTGCTGCCGCCGTGCTGCACCTGACCCAGTCCGCGGTCAGTCAGCATGTGCGAAAGCTCGAGACGACGGTCGGGGAGCCGGTGGTGCGGCGGTCGGGGCGTGGTGTTGTGTTCACGGACAAGGGCACACAGCTGTTGACGCATGCTCGCCGCATTCTGGCCGCACATGATGCCGCAGTCGACGATCTGGTGACGGGTCGCGAGCGCACCCTGGTTTTGGGCGTGACCGAACACGGCGCTGACTTGATTTTGCCGAGCATCACCACGGCATTGCGAAGCCATCTTCCGGACTGGTCGGTGCGCGTGCGGTTCGACCGCAATCTCTATCTCGCCGAATCCGTGGACCGGGGAACCATGGACCTTGCGGTCATCCTGGACGGATCGGGCGTGGACCGCGCCAACGCGGTGGGTACCGTTGGTCTGCGATGGGTGGCGGCACGCGGTTACCGAGCGAATTCGATTGGGCCCCTGCAAGTGATGACCTTCACCGAGCCGTGCACCCTGCGCGCGCCGATGTTCAGCGCCTTGCACACCTTGGGAATTCAGTACCAGATTGTCGGTGAATCGCCCGATTTGTCGGGGTTGTACGCGGGTCTGCGATCAGGCCTGGGGATGGCGCTGCTGCCCATCATCGGGTGGTTGCCCGACGGCATCGCACCCGTCGAGGCCATGCCCGCGGCGAACCTGGCGACGTTGTCGGTCGTCGGTCGCCGCGGGCTTGATCCCGTCGCCTTCAATGCTGTGAAAGATGCTGCACGTGAGGCTCTTTCCGGGGAATCTGCGGCTATCGCCTAGGTTTTCTCCGGTGTGGGCTTGCGCTCAGCGCGCAGCACGGTATCGGCGATGTCGAACTCCTCGTCGTCACGTGTGAACTTCCGGCTGCGTGATTCGGCGACAAGGACGTTCCATTGTCCCGGGTCGAGTGAGTCGGCGATGTCCTCGGCGGTGAAGTACCAGTCGGGCAGGTCGGGACGTCCGATCGCCGCGTGCATGTCCGACGGGTGGTGTCCGACGATGAGCAGCGTTCCTCCGGGCGCCACGGCGGCGGCCAGTGCCGCGAACACGGGCTCGCGAAGATTGGTCGGAAGGTGCATGAAATGCGATGTCACCAGGTCGAATCGCTGGCTGGGTCGCCAGCTGGTCAGGTCAGCTTGGGTCCATGCGATCCGGTTCGCGAGTTCCGGGTCGGCCTTCACCGCGTTGTCGGCAGCCCGCCGCAGGGCGGTCTGGGCGAAATCCATGCCCGTGACCTGCCAGCCCCTCTGTGCGAGCCAGATCGCGTCGCCGCCTTCGCCGCATCCGGCATCCAGCGCGGTGCGCGGAGGCAGTGTCGAGATCTCGGTGACCAGTTGCGGATTGGCGTTCCCGCTCCACAGCGTGTCCCGCGATTGGTAGAACTCGTCCCACGATTTCTCATCGGACGGCGGGTTGTGGTGATCATGCATGTTGCATCTCCTCGGCGTCGGCGACCGCAAGGTCGGCGTTGATGACCGCAGCGACCTCGGTTCCGGCCGCCGCGGATGTGATGACCTGTGCCTTGATATCGGTGACGTTTCCGGCGGCGTAGACGCCGGGGACGACGGTGGCGCCCCTGGTGACCGGCAGGTAGGTGCCCAACAGATGGTCACCAAGTCGCATCTCCTGTGCCGTCAGGCCCACGGGCGCGAGCATGTCGATGCGTGCCGACACCACGGTCGCGACCACCAGTGCTTCGCACGCGACCGTGACACCGGTCTCCAGCTCGACCCCGCTGAGTGCGTCCTCGGTGACCCGCAGCCGTGCTACCGGCCCGTCGATCACGTTGATGTTCCTGCGGCCCAGCTGTGCAGTCTCCTCAGGTGACAGCGGAAACTCGTTGTGCCGCAACAAGGTGACGTTGTCACTGAGTTGGCGGAAGATGAGCGCATGGTGAACCGCTAGCGGTCCGGTGCCCAGCACGGCGATGGCGCGGTCGCGCACCTCCCAGCCGTGGCAGTACGCGCAGTGCAGTACATCGCGGCCCCAGCGATCGGACAGACCGTCGATATCGGGCAGTTCGTCCACCGCGCCCGTGGCCGTCAGCACCCGCCGAGCGCGCACCGCCTGCTGACCGTCGATGGACACATCGAACTGGCTGTTGGCGCGCGATACCGATGTGACGCGTCCGTCAAGGAAGGTCGCACCGTAATGCGCCGCCTCATCACGGCCGATGCCGAACAGCTCGGTAGGAGGTGTCGACTCACGCCCGAGGTAGTTGTGCACCCGATCGGCCGGTGCGTTGCGGGGATGGTGGTCGTCGATCACGACGACCGACCGCCGCGACCGGGCGAGCGTGAGGGCCGCCGCGAGTCCCGCGGCACCTCCACCGATGATGGCTACATCCCAGAGTTTGTTCATGGCACCACTATTGACGCGTATTTGCGAATGGCGCAAGGTTTCTTGCCAAAGTGGCAACCGCGCGTCAGGATGGACCACATGAACGATCAAAACCAGCGCATGGAGGCGGTGCTCGATGCCTTGGGGCCGCGCCTGCGGGCGCTGCGTATGCATCGCCAGGTCACCCTGGCGCAGTTGTCCGAGACCACAGGCATTTCGGAGAGCACCTTGTCGCGCCTGGAATCCGGCCAGCGCCGCCCCACGCTGGAACTCCTGCTGTTGCTCGCCGAGGCGCATCAGGTTCCGCTCGACGAGCTGGTGAACGCCCCCGCAACGGGAGATCCGCGGGTCCATCCCAAACCGTTCAAGCGGAATGGATCCATCTACCTACCGCTGTCACGCAGGCCCGGTGGGGTCCAGTGCTTCAAGCAGATCCTCCCGCCCCATTCACCGAAGGGTGAACCGAACCTGAAGGTCCATGACGGGTACGAGTGGATGTATGTGCTGACCGGGAATCTGCGGCTCCTGCTCGGTGAGCTCGATCTCATCCTGCCTGCTGGCGAGGCCGCCGAGTTCGATACTCACATCCCGCACTGGTTCGGCAATCCGACCGACAAACCCGTCGAGGTGTTGCACATTTTCGGCCCGCAGGGGGAGCGGATGCATGTGCGGGCACGTTCGGGTTCGGGGAACTAGGCAAAGCCTGGGATACTGGGTGGGTTATGTCTGCCGACGATAAGTCCCTGCCGCTGGTCTTCGACGCGCCGCGCCGGGCCATGCCCCCGCGCCATTTGGCAGATATGGACCTGGAGCAGAGCCGCGATGTGGTGACGGCCTTGGGGCTCCCGGCGTTTCGCGCCAAGCAGATCGCCAACCAGTACTACGGACGGCTGGTGAGTGATCCGGCCGCGATGACGGACCTGCCCGCGGGCGCCAGGGAGGGTGTGGGCGAGGCGCTCTTTCCGCAGCTGCTCCACCCATTGCGCCAGGTGGCGTGCGACTCCGGGGATACCCGAAAAACCTTGTGGCGCTTACATGACGGCAGCACCGTGGAATCGGTGCTCATGCGCTATCCCGACCGCAACACGCTATGCATTTCCTCCCAGGCCGGCTGCGGCATGGCGTGCCCGTTCTGCGCCACCGGCCAGGGCGGGCTGACGCGCAATCTCTCGGCCGCCGAAATTCTCGAACAGGTGCGTGACGCCGCGGCGTCGTTGCGCGACGGTGAACTGCCGGGCGGGCCGGGCCGGCTGTCGAACATCGTCTTCATGGGTATGGGTGAGCCCCTGGCCAACTACAACCGGGTGCTGACGGTGCTGCGCAAGATCACCGCGCCGCCGCCCGAGGGGTTCGGCATATCGCAGCGCGGCGTGACCGTCTCCACGGTGGGGCTTGCCCCGGCCATCCGGCGACTTGCCGACGAGGGGCTGGGCGTCACGCTGGCGGTATCGCTGCACTGCCCGGATGATGAGCTGCGCGACACCTTGGTGCCGGTCAACACCCGCTGGGCGATCAGTGAGGTGCTTGACGCCGCGCGTTACTACGCCGATGTCACGGGGCGGCGGGTGTCCATCGAATACGCGCTCATACGTGATGTGAACGATCAGCCGTGGCGTGCGGACATGCTTGGCAAGAAGCTGCGAAAGGCCTTGGGGCAGTTGGTTCACGTGAACCTGATCCCGCTGAACCCGACACCGGGCAGCCAGTGGGATGCCAGCCCCAAACCGGTCGAGCGTGAATTCGTGCGACGCGTCCGTGAGCAGGGCGTCTCGTGCACGGTGCGTGATACCCGTGGCCGCGAGATCGCCGCCGCGTGCGGCCAGCTGGCCGCTTCCGAACGCTAGTTAGCGGATACGGCCGGACCGGCGGCCGAAGTAGTCATTGGCGGTGAACGCCAGCACGATGACGGCGAAACCGACCAGGAAGATGTCTTCGACCTTGCCAACGTGATTGCCGACGAGCATGCACAGCAGGATGGCGGACATCACCACGCCCAGGACGTGGAAGACGCGCGGGTTCTGGCCGGAAAGT
Source organism: Mycobacteroides immunogenum (assembly GCF_001605725.1). Lineage (NCBI taxonomy): Bacteria > Bacillati > Actinomycetota > Actinomycetes > Mycobacteriales > Mycobacteriaceae > Mycobacteroides > Mycobacteroides immunogenum. The sequence goes on along the minus strand of NZ_CP011530.1, from coordinate 3,430,511 downwards.
CCACGTCCGAACGCCACAGACGGCACGTCCTCGACGTCGACTCCGTCGTACTTGACAACCTCGGTCGTGGCCACCGCCAGCCCTCCAAATCTCAGACGTCTACTACAGCCCATAGTGTGCCATGCCAGTCATCGGATTACTGCGCGAGCCTGCGTCTCACGACGGTTTCCGGCCCAAAACCGTCGTGAGACGCAGGCTCGGCCGTGCTCACACCATCGCGACCGGGGCAGAATGAGCGGGTGACGGTGAGTTCAGAGGTCTGCCGCGTCCTGCTCCTCGGTAGCACCGGGTCCATTGGCACCCAGGCGCTTGAGGTCATCGCCGCTAACCCCGACCGCTTTGAGGTGGTCGGCCTGGCCGCTGGTGGAGGCAATATCGATCTGCTGCGCCGGCAGATCGCGGAAACCGGGGTCACCAATGTCGCGGTCGCCGACGAGCACGCCGCCGCACGGCTCGACACCCCGGTGTTGGCCGGACCCGGAGCCGTCACCGAATTGGTGGAGAACACCGAGGCAGATGTGGTGCTCAACGCGCTGGTCGGCGCCCTCGGGCTGCGTCCCACCCTGGCCGCGCTGAAGACAGGGGCCCGGCTGGCGTTGGCCAATAAGGAGTCTCTGGTGGCCGGGGGGCCGCTGGTCACGAAGGCTGCTGCCCCCGGACAGATCGTGCCCGTCGACTCCGAGCATTCCGCGCTGGCGCAATGTCTGCGCGGTGGATCCCGCGGCGAGATCGCACAGCTGATCCTGACCGCCTCAGGCGGTCCGTTTCGGGGATGGACCGCCGAGCAGCTCGCGGATGTCACGCCCGAGCAGGCGGGCGCGCACCCCACCTGGTCCATGGGGCCGATGAACACACTCAATTCGGCTTCCCTGGTCAACAAGGGGCTCGAGCTCATCGAGACGCATCTGCTGTTCGGCGTCCCGTATCGGCAGATCGGCGTGGTCGTGCACCCGCAGTCGATCGTGCACTCGATGGTGACGTTCTCCGATGGGTCGACACTGGCGCAGGCCAGCCCGCCCGATATGAAACTGCCGATCGCGCTGGCCCTGGGATGGCCGGATCGAGTACCGGGTGCGGCCCTGGCCTGTGATTTCAGTACCGCCGCCACCTGGGAGTTCGAGCCGCTGGACGCTCAGGTGTTTCCCGCCGTTGACCTGGCCCGCAGCGCCGGAGAAGCGGGGGGATGTATGACCGCGGTTTACAACGCCGCCAATGAAACCGCGGCCGCCGCCTTCTTGGCAGGGCGTATCGGATTCAGGTCCATCGTGCGAACAATTGCCGATGTGCTCGATGCCGCAGGCCAGTGGGCTGCGGAACCCGCTACCGTTGACGATGTACTTGACGCGCAGAACTGGGCTGACCAGCAGGCTGCGCAACTCATCTCCACGGAGGAAAATCGGACCTGATGGCTGCGTACGTGATCGGAATCGCACTGTTCGCGCTGGCGATCTTGGTATCGGTGGCGCTGCATGAGTGCGGGCACATGTGGGTGGCGCAGGCCACCGGCATGAAGGTGCGCCGCTACTTCGTGGGATTCGGCCCGACGCTGTGGTCCACCAAGCGCAAGAGCAACCGCGGTGCCAACGACATCATCGAATACGGACTCAAGGCCGTCCCGCTGGGCGGCTTCTGCGATATCGCCGGTATGACCTCGGTGGAGGAGCTCACTCCCGAGGAATCCGACCGCGCGATGTACAAGCAGAAGGTCTGGAAACGGGTCGCGGTGCTGTTCGCCGGGCCGACCATGAACTTCCTCATTGGCATTGTCGTCTTCTATGGCGTCGTCTTGTTCTGGGGTCTGCCCGACAACAATGCGCCCACGCATCCCGAGATCAAGCAGACGAGTTGTGTGGCGCCGCAAAAGAGTGCGGATCCCAAGGACATGGCGGCCTGCACCGGGGAGGGGCCGGCGGCGCTCGGTGGTCTGCGCGAGGGTGATCAAGTGCTCGCCATCGCGGGCAAGCCGGTCAGTACATCCAGCGACATGGTTGCCGCCATCCGAGAGCTGCGCGGTCCACAGGTGTTCGATATCGCGCGCGACGGTAAGCAGCAATCTCTGCTGGTGACCGTCACCGAGACACAGCGCTGGGACGCGAAGGCAGGCAAGCTCATCTCGGTGGGTGCCGTTGGTGCCTCACTGAGTACCTATGTGCCGCAGAAGCACTACAACCCGGTGACCGCGGTTCCCGCCACCGGGAATCTCATCGGGACCGTCGCCGTCGAAACCGTAAAGGCCATCGGGAAGATCCCCACCAAGGTCGGCGCCCTGTGGGACTCGATCACCGGCAGCGAGCGGGCCATGGACACGCCGATGAGCATTGTCGGCGCGAGCCGTATGGGTGGCGAGACGGTAGAGCACGACATGTGGATCATGTTCTGGATACTGTTGGCGCAGCTCAATTTTGCGCTCGGCGCCATCAATTTGTTGCCGTTGTTGCCGTTTGATGGTGGGCACATCGCGGTGGCCACCTACGAGAAGATCCGCAACATGATTCGGTCGGCGCGCGGTTTGGCGGTGGGGGCGCCGGTCAACTACATGAAGCTGATGCCCGCGACCTATGTCGTGCTGGTGGTGGTGGTCGGCTACATGCTGCTGACGATCACCGCCGACATCGTCAACCCGATCAGACTTTTTCAATAGCGCTCCAATTGGAGGATCACATGACCAGCCTGGGCATTCCGAGTGCACCGCCGCCGACCCTGTCGCCGCGGCGCAAGACGCGTCAGCTCATGGTCGGAAACGTCGGAGTGGGCAGCGACTCGCTGGTCTCGGTGCAGTCGATGTGCACCACCAAGACCCACGACGTGAACTCGACCCTGCAGCAGATCGCCGAGCTGACCGCCTCCGGCTGTGACATGGTGCGTGTCGCCTGCCCGCGGCAGGAGGATGCCGACGCCCTCGCCGAGATCGCGCGCAAGAGCCAGATCCCGGTGATCGCCGATATCCACTTCCAGCCCAAGTACATCTTCGCGGCGATCGACGCCGGCTGTGCCGCGGTGCGCGTGAACCCGGGGAACATCAAGGAGTTCGACGGCCGCGTCAAGGAAGTCGCCAAGGCGGCCGGTGATGCCGGCATCCCGATCCGCATCGGTGTCAACGCGGGTTCACTCGATCCACGGATTCTGGGCAAGTACGGCAAGGCCACGCCCGAAGCACTGGTCGAGTCGGCGTTGTGGGAGGCCGGCCTGTTCGAGGAGCATGGCTTCGGCGATATCAAGATCAGCGTCAAGCACAACGACCCGGTGATCATGGTGGCCGCCTACGAACTGCTTGCCGCACAATGCGATTACCCACTGCACCTGGGTGTCACCGAGGCCGGGCCCGCGTTCCAGGGCACCATCAAGTCGGCCGTGGCGTTCGGCGCGCTGTTGTCCAAGGGCATTGGCGACACCATCCGGGTATCCCTTTCGGCACCTCCCGCCGAGGAGGTCAAGGTGGGCAACCAGATTCTGGAATCGTTGAACCTGAGGCCGCGTGGACTGGAAATCGTGTCCTGCCCGTCCTGCGGACGCGCGCAGGTCGATGTCTACACCCTGGCCAACGCGGTGAGCGCCGGACTGGAGGGGCTGGACGTGCCACTGCGCGTCGCGGTCATGGGCTGTGTCGTCAACGGACCGGGTGAGGCTCGCGAGGCCGACCTGGGAGTGGCCTCCGGTAATGGCAAGGGACAGATCTTCGTGAAGGGCGAGGTCATCAAGACCGTGCCGGAGGCGCTGATTGTCGAAACGCTCATCGACGAAGCCATGCGTTTGGCCGAGGAGATGGGCGTCGAGATCGGAACCGACGGAAGCCCCACAGGCCAGCCGGTCGTCACCGTAAGCTGAACATAGCTCGGCGTGAGCGGACGAACCGATGAGCGCTCGCGCGAAGAGGCTTGAGCACGGGAGCGATTGCCGATGACGACAACACTGCCGGCGCCTGGAGCACCTGGGGCGTCATCCTCCGATGCTGTTCGCGTTCTCGGGTTATCGGATACCGAGGCGATACGCGCGGTCCTGGACGTTGATCCGGTGGCCTCCTGCATGCTGGCCGCCCGGGTGGAGGCGCGTGGCGCCGATCCCACGGCCATCGGCGGCGAGATCTGGTCGACTGGTGTACTCGCCGAATCGCTGTGCTTCGTCGGAACCACGATCATTCCGCTGGCGGGCGGCCCCGAAGCCACCCGGCTGTTCGCTGAGCGCGCCATAGAACAGCACCGGATCTGTCCCTCGCTGGTGGGTCCGGCGGATGTGGTGCTCGACATGTGGTGTCACCTCGATCCGGTGTGGGGCCCGGCGCGCGAGGTCCGTCCCTGCCAGCCGCTGCTGGCGATGCTCGACGCGCCCACATGTGTGGTGGACCCCGCCGTGCGGCAGGTACGCGCCGAGGAGCTGGACGCGTATCTGCACGCCTCGATCCAGATGTTCATCGGCGAGATGGGCGTCGACCCGCGCAACGGCGACGGGGGCCGGGGTTACCGGCGACGGGTGGCCGGCCTCATTGACGCGGGCAGGGCCTGGGCGCGTTTCGAGGACGGTCGGGTCATCTTCAAGGCCGAGATCGGGTCACAATCGCGCAGTGTCAGCCAGATTCAGGGTGTCTGGGTCGATCCCGAATTCCGGGGCCGCGGACTCGGTACTGCGGGGGTGGCGGCGGTCGCGGCGGCGGTCCACCACAGCGGGCGGATTCCCAGCCTGTACGTGAACAGCTTCAATGAGATCGCCCGCGCCTCGTATGCCAGGGCGGGATTCATCAGGATCGGCACCTTCGCCACGATCCTGGTTAGCTGATTCTCGCGAGCTGGTAGGCGCTGGCCCCGTGTGCCTCCGAGGTTTTGGGCATTCGCGGTCATAGCATCGACCCCGATGTTCAGACGTATGAGGGTCCTGCCGTTGGTCGGCACCGCGCTGCTGGTGGCCGGTGCGGTTGCGTGTACCCCGCGCCCCGATGGTCCCGGTCCGGTGGCGGAGAAGTTTTTCGAGGCACTGGCCAAAGGTGACACGGCCGCGGCCGCCAAGCTGACCGATGACCCTAATGGCGCGAAAGTGGGTTTGGACCAGGCATTCTCGGGGCTGCAGGCGATGTCGTTCCGGGCTGCCGTGAATGGTTCCCAATACACTCTGGACACCGGCAGTGCCGACGCGACATATACCTGGCAGCTCCCCAGGAAGCGCGTCTGGTCCTACAACGGGCGTCTGGAGATGCTGCGCACGGCAGGTAACTGGCAGGTGCGCTGGGCGCCGAGTGACCTGCATCCGAAACTTGGTGAGCGCCAAATGCTCTCGCTGCGCACCGACCCTGCCAAGCGTGCGACGGTCAATGAAGCCGGTGGTACGACGGTGCTGGCGCCTGCCAATCTGTACAGAATCGCGTTCGACGCGGCGAAGGCCGGTACGTCGCTGATGAGCACCGCGACCGCGCTGGCCGACGCCATCCGGCCCTACGACGACACCATGAACGCCGCCTCCCTCGCCGAGCAGGCGAGCGCGCAAACCTCGCCCATGGACCTGATCACGCTGCGTAAGGACGACTGGGACAAGGTGTCCGTCGCGCTGGAGACCCGGCCCGGGGCGCTGCGGCCCGGTGTGGTGATGACGCCGATCGCCGATCTGCTCCCCACCGATGATGCCTTCGCGCCCGATATCGTCGCGCAGGTCAAGAAGGCCGTGCTCGATGAGCTGGATGGCGAGGCCGGTTGGCGGGTGGTGAGCGTCAACCAGAACGGTGTCGACACCGCGGTGCTCAACGAGGTTAAACCCACTCCGGCGCCGTCGAAGACGATCAGTCTCGACCGCGCGGTGCAGAACGCCGCCCAGAACGCCGTCAATACGCGTGGCCAGAAGGCCATGATCGTGGTGATCAAACCGTCGACGGGGGAGATTCTGGCGGTCGCCCAGAACGCCGCCGCCAACGCGGATGGGCCGCTGGCCACCACGGGCATGTATCCGCCCGGTTCTACCTTCAAGATCATCACCGCCGGTGCCGCGCTGGAGCGCGGCATGGCCACCCCGGACACCATGGTGGGCTGCCCGAAGCGGATCACCATCGGTGACCGCAGCGTGCCCAACTACAACGAGTTCGACCTGGGCACTGTGCCCATGTGGCGTGCCTTCGCCAACTCGTGCAACACCACGTTCGCGAAGCTGGCCAGCGAGATGCCTGTGGACAGTTTGACCGTCGCCGCTTCGCAATTCGGTATCGGGCCCGACTACGACGTGGCGGGCATTCCTACCATCTCGGGGAACGTGCCGCCCACCGTCAACGTGACCGAGCGCACCGAGGATGGTTTCGGCCAGGGCAAGGTCCTGGTCACGCCGTTCGGTATGGCGTTGGCCGCGGCCACCGTGGCCAATGGGAAAACTCCGATACCACAGCTGATTTCGGGCCAGATCACCGGAATCACCGGTGAGCGGCCCGCGGTGACTCCGATCATGGTCGATGGTCTACGCGGGATGATGCGCGAGACGGTGCTCAGCGGCAGTGCGAAGGACATCAACAGCGAGGGTGATGTGCACGGTAAGACCGGTGAGGCCGAGTTCCCGGGCGGGTCACATGCCTGGTTCGCCGGGTACCGGGGTGATATGGCCTTCGCCACCTTGATCGTCGGGGGTGGGGGCTCGGAGGCGGCGGTGCGCGCCACCAAGGTCATGTTCCAGTCGCTGCCGCCGGATTACCTGGCCTAGTCCGCGCGCGAGGCCAGCACGCAGAACTCGTTGGCCTCGGGGTCGGCAAGCACCACCCACGAGGGATCGCCCTGCCCGAGGTCGACGCGGGTAGCCCCGTGCGCCAGGAATCTATGCACCAATGCCTGTTGATCATCATCCCGGAAATCCAGATGCAGACGGTTCTTGGCCGTCTTAGGGTCGGGGCCGTTCATGAAGAACAACAGCGGCGGACGGCGGTCGGGCTGGAACACACTGACGAACCCGTCGTCATCGATCTCATAGGGCCATTGCAGCACCTCAGCCCACCAGCGGCCGAGTGTGGTCGCGTCCTGACAGTCGAGCACAATCGCTTCCAACTCCAGGCCCATGAATTCGATTGTGCGCGCTGTCGCTAACGTTCCGCCAGGCGTTTACGAACTACCATGTAGAAAACAGCATCCAGGGAGGATCGAGAGCTTGCGCAGAGCATTTCGGAGTGTGCTTGTGGTGACCGGGCTCGTCAGCCTCCTGATGAGCACCGCGATCACCGCACCCGCAACCCTCGGCCACGCATTGGCCGCGAGTCCCAGCCCAGTGGCCTCGGTGTCACCCACGCCGGGCCAGACGGTTGGGGTGGCCATGCCCGTGACGATTCATTTCGCGTCGCCGGTCGCCGATAGGCCGGCCGCCGAGCGATCCATCGAGTTCTCCGCGCCGCGCGTCCCGGCTGGAGCGTTCAGCTGGGTCGACAACGCGACGGTTCGTTTCACTCCCCGTGAGTATTGGCCCGCACATTCGTCGATCACCGTGTCGGTGAATGGCGTCAGCGGGATGAAGTACAAATTCCAGACCGGCTCGGAGGTGCTGGGTATCGGCAGCATCAGCGGTCACACCTTCACGGTGAAGATCGACGGCACGGTGATGCGAACGATGCCCGCCTCGATGGGCAAGCCCAAGCACCCCACGCCGGTGGGGTCCTTCACCGCGCTGGAGAAGCAGAGTCCCGTGGTCATGGATTCTCGGACCATCGGTATTCCGCTGAATGACCCCGAGGGCTACAAGCTCACGGTGTACTACGCGGTGCGGGTCACCTGGGGCGGCGTTTATGTGCACAGCGCCCCGTGGTCGACGGGAGCGCAGGGCAACTCCAACGTCAGTCATGGCTGCATCAACCTGAGCCCGGACAACGCCTCCTGGTACTACAACACCGTCAGCGTCGGCGACCCCATCATCATCAACGCGTAGCCACCCCGACGGCTCCGGCTACGCTGCCTTCATGACCGTTCGTGCTGCGTTGCGCCCAGGGGAGCTGTCCCCGGAGCGTCAGGTTCCCGTGTCGATCGACCGCCCCGAGTACGTGGGTAGATCCAAGGTCGCCGAGGCCATCGGAGAGCCGTATGTCCAGACACCCGAGGTCATCGAGAAGATGCGTGTCGCAGGCAAGATCGCGGCTCAGGCGCTGGCGCTGGCCGGCGAAGCCGTGGCGCCCGGCGTCACCACCGATGAACTGGACCGAATCGCGCACGACTACATGGTGTCCCACGGCGCCTATCCGTCGACGCTGGGATACAAGGGATTTCCGAAGTCGTGCTGCACGTCGCTCAACGAGATCATCTGCCACGGGATACCTGATTCGACCGTGATTGAGGACGGTGACATCGTCAACATCGACGTCACCGCCTACATCGACGGTGTGCACGGCGACACCAACGCCACCTTCCTGGCCGGAAATGTCTCCGAGGAGCACCGCCTGCTGGTTGAGCGCACCCGGGAAGCCACCATGCGCGCCATCAACGCCGTCAAGCCGGGCCGGGCGCTGAGCGTCATCGGCAGAGTCATCGAGGCTTATGCAAAGCGGTTCGGGTACAACGTGGTTCGTTCTTTCACCGGCCACGGTGTAGGGCCGACATTTCACAACGGGCTTATTGTGCCGCATTACGACGACCCGAATCTGGACATCGTCATCGAGCCGGGAATGACGTTCACCATCGAACCGATGATCAACTTGGGCTCGCTGGAGTACGAGATCTGGGATGACACCTGGACCGTGGCGACCGTCGACAAGCTGTGGACCGCGCAGTTCGAACACACCATGGTGGTCACCGAGGACGGAGTAGAGATCCTGACCCTGCCATGAGCGGGGCGCTGCTGGTGGGGGGCGCCAGCTCCGATGCCGGTAAGAGTCTGGTCGTGACCGGGCTGTGCCGACTCCTGGCTCGTCGGGGGATTCGCGTCGCTCCGTTCAAAGCCCAGAACATGTCGAACAACTCGGTGGTGACCATCGACGGGGGAGAGATCGGCAGGGCGCAGGCACTGCAGGCACGCGCCTGCGGTCTGGAACCCTCGGTGCGATTCAATCCCGTGCTTCTCAAGCCGGGTAGCGATCGCACCTCGCAACTGGTGGTGCGCGGCCACGCGACAGGAAATGTGAGCGCACGCTCGTATGTCGAGCACCGTGAGGAACTGCGGCAGGTGGTCGCCGACGAATTGCGTTCGCTGCGTGATGAATACGATGTGGTGATCTGCGAGGGTGCTGGGTCCGTTGCCGAGATCAACCTGCGGACAACGGATATCGCCAATATGGGATTAGCGCAAGCGGCGGATCTTCCCGTGGTACTGGTCGGTGACATTGACCGTGGTGGAGTGCTGGCACATCTCTTCGGCTCGGTGGCCGTTTTGGCGCCCGCCGATCAGCGGCTGGTCGCGGGCTTCATTGTCAACAAGTTCCGCGGTGATCCGGGCCTGCTGGCGCCGGGCCTGGAGCAGCTCGCGGCGCTCACCGGGCGGACCACCTATGGCGTGCTGCCGTACGACGACCAGTTATGGCTCGACGCAGAGGATTCCGTTTCCGTGGTGGCCTCGGCCCTGGTGGGCCGTCCCGCCGCCCCGGTCGGGCGCGAATGGCTGAAGGTGGCGGCAGTGCGGCTGCCGCGCATCTCCAACTCCACCGATATCGAGGCCATCGCCTGTGAGCCGGGGGTGATCGTCCGGTGGGCGGCACATCCGGCCGAAATTGCCGACGCCGACGTGGTGGTGATCCCGGGTACCAAGGCGACTGTCGCAGATCTTGCCTGGATGCGTGTCAACGGAATCGCCGATGCCGTTATCGCCCATGCCCGTTCGGGCGGACCGGTGTTGGGTATCTGTGGTGGATTCCAGATGTTGGCAACCACGATCGAGGATCGCGTCGAATCCGGTGCCGGACGCGTCGAAGGGCTGGGTCTGCTCGATATCGATATTGCCTTCGAGCCCGTCAAGACGTTGCGGCGCTGGGTGTCTCCCGGTCTGGCCGGCTATGAGATTCATCATGGCACCGTCACACGGTCGGCGGTTGCGCCATGGTTGGTCGACCACGATGAGGGTGCCGTCGCGGGCGCGGTCTGGGGCACCCACTGGCACGGGGTGCTGGACAACGACGACTTCCGGCGCACCTGGCTCGCCGAGGCGGCGGCCGCCGCCAAACGCCCGGGTTTCGCCGTCGCGGCCGATACCCATGTCGGCGATTGCCGCGCCACGCAACTGGACAGATTGGCCGATCTCATCGACACGCACATCGATGTCGATGCCCTCGAGGCATTGTGGGAAAAATCCGGATCACCGGGATCAGCCCCGTCATATCCGGTAATTGCGGCACGGGTCGAATAGCCTGTGCGGGTGCATCGGGGTCTAGTAGCTGTCGCAGTATCCGCATTGGCGCTTGTGGGCTGCACTCAGACGGTGACGGGTACCGCCACCTGGCCGGGGGCGCGTATCGCGCAGTCGCTGCTCACCGCCGATGAGCTGCCGCCCGGCGCGAAGTACGACAGGGTGGTCGCCGACCTGGGCCCGATGACGGTCAACAATCAGAGCCAGCAGGTTGTCGTGGGCGGTATGCCGTCGAATCCGCAGGGGTGTGCGGACGGTTTGTCGCCGCGTTTGGCCAATGCGGGCAAAGCAGGCCCGGAGAACACCGCGCGATACATCGCCCGATTCAACGGCGCGAACATCATTGTCAGTTTGTTGCGTGACACCATCGACCTCAGCAATGTGAAGGACGTGGCAACGCGTTGCGCCAAGTATGAGGTGTTCTTCGATAAGAGTTCGCCGGGTACGCCGATGACCACCGAGCCGGTGCCGGGTGGGCCGGTCGGGGTCCTCACCTACAAGCAGACGATGATCATGCCCAGGGGTACGACGTCTCGGTATATGGCGTTTGCGAATGTCCGGGGCGTGGCGATGGTGGCGACCTCCTTCGACCTGCGTGACCCGTCGGTCAAGGCCACCGCCACCATGCCCCAGACTTTCCTGGACATCGTGGCGAAGCAGGTCGACAAGATCGAACGGACCTGACGGCCTGGGTGAAAGTTTCCTGATAGGGCTGGTTAAAAGCCCAACCGGATCGGTTGTACTCAGGTACCGTGCGCCCATGCCCAAGGTCTTCGCGCGAGCTGGGGGTCCAGCCCTCTGGTGGGGGACTCGTCCATGAGTCCGATGCCAGAGATTCGCCGCCCGCACCCGGGAACCCCACCCGCGCGCGACGGTGAGCTGCACCAGGTCGTCACGATTGACGGCAGAACGGTGCAGGTCAATGTGTCGGGGCCGGATAAGGGAACCACTGTCGTGATGCTGGCCGCGGCCGGGCATTTCGCGCTCAGCTACCGCTCGGTGTGCGAGCGGCTGCATACCGCCGGGCTGCGTACCGCCGTGATCGGCCACGATCCACACCTGCACGCCAAGGCCATCACCGGGGTGCTCGATGACATCGGGGTGAAGGTGGCGCTGCTGGTGGGGGATCGTGCGGGCGGCGAGCTCGCGTGGGATCTGGCCGCCAGCAAGCTGGACAGATTCATCGGGTTGGTAGCGATCGACCGTGGACATCCACGCGTCGCCGACCGTGCCGGCCTGATCCGCGACAAGCACTGCCCGCCGGTCGAGATCAACACCACGGTGCTGGTCACCTCTGACGCGACTCGGGCGATTGCTCGCGCCAGCCAGCGCTTCGTCTACGGCGACTACCGGATCGTGGAGCTGATGGGCCGCCGTTCGGCCACCCGCGATCTCACCCCGGAACTGGCCGCCGAGGTCGTACTGCGCAGCAGCTCCTGGTGAGGATCGGGCCGGCTTAGCTGTCCGATTCGTACCGCTGCAGCCAAGAGTTCAGCTCCCGGTATGCCCGTGCGCGAGGGTCCGCGACGGACAGGAACACATCGTGTTTGGCGTCCGGAATCGGAACCACCCGCTGGTCGTTGCCGATGCATCCCGCCCAGCGTGCGATTTGTTGCACATCCAGGACCACGTCGCCGTGCAGTGCGACGGCAGGATCGATATCCCCAGGCAGGCTGCGATCCGAGCGCAGGATGATATTGGGCACACCGACGTCCAGGCCGCGATGCAGCTCGGCATGCCCGCGGCGGATAGCGCTGATCCAACCGAACCGCACCGGGAATCCGCCGACGGGCTTCCATTCCAGGTTGTAGTCGAACTCGCCGTGAAAGTCTTTGTGCAGGCTCGCGCCGTATGCACCCTCATGCGGCAGCGGGATCGCTTGTTTGGCGCGAAATCTCGAGATCGCTTTCACCGCCGCGGTGGTACCGCCGCTGCGCAGAAATGGGCGACCTTGCAAATCCAGCCACGGACTGTTCAGGACAAGGCCTGCGATACGGCCCAGCCGGCCGGCTGCCCGTAGACGGTTGAGCCACAGCGAAACGATGAGACCGCCGGCGGAATGTCCGTACACGACGACGGGGGTTCCGCCCGATTCGCCGTTGATGATCTCTATCGCGGCGTTGAGTTCCACGTCGTAAAAAGACAGATCGCTGATGTAGTGCGGGGTTTGGTGAACGTGCCGCGACCGACCGCATTTGCGCAAGTCCAGGGCGAAGAAGCGATAGCCGCGGGCGAGAAAATGTTCGGCAAGCTCGGTATGAAAGAAGTAATCGGTGTATCCATGGACCATGAGCACCGCCCGGCCGGTTTCCGGCTGAATTTCGGGCCGCACCAGTGTGGCGGTAATTACACCTTCGCCGTCAGGGTCAATGCCCAGGTCAATGGTCTGTCGAAGGTAGCCATCGAGGACATCGGATTCCCATGTCACCGCCATAGCCTAGTTGAAGGAATCACGGATATACGCGCGCGATAACCTGTGTGTACTCGCAGGTAGTGGCTTGGTAGCGGCGGAGTATCGCCACGCCATCAAATTTCGAAAAGGACAGTGAACCGGTGTCAAAAGCGCAGGTGGAGCAGACAGACGTTGCCCTGATTGGGTCAGGGATTATGAGTGCGACGCTCAGCGCGCTGTTGCGGTTGGTGGAACCGGACCTGTCGATCACCCTGATCGAGCGGCTGGACGCGGCCGCCAGCGAAAGCAGTGACCCCTGGAACAACGCGGGCACCGGGCACTCGGCACTGTGCGAGCTCAACTACACCCCGCAGAAGGCCGACGGCTCGATCGACATCACCAAGGCCATCACCGTCAACGAGCAGTTCCAGGTGTCCCGCCAATTCTGGGCGTACGCCGTAGAGAACGGTGTGCTGCCCGATGTTCGGGGATTCCTCAACCCCATCCCGCATGTGAGCTACGTGCACGGAGCCGACAAGGTCGAGTTTCTGCGTAAGCGCCACGCGGCCTTGGTGGGCAACCCGCTCTTCGCGAAGATGGAGTTCATCAACGACGAGGACGAATTCGCGCGGCGCCTGCCGTTGATGGCGGCCGGACGCGACTTCTCCGACCCCGTGGGTCTGAACTGGAGCCAGGACGGCACCGATGTCGACTTCGGTGAGTTGTCAAAGCAGTTGGTGGGCTTTGGAGTTCGCAGCGGTACCAGCGCGATCTTCGGCACCGAGGTTCGCAACATCAGCCGGGACAGTGACGGCGGATGGATTCTCAAGCTGGTCAACGGGCGCACCGGTGAGAAGCGCAAGCTCAAGGCCAAGTTCGTTTTCGTGGGCGCCGGCGGTGGTGCTCTTGGTCTGTTGCAAAAGGCCGGAATCCCGGAAGCCAAGGGCTTCGGCGGATTCCCGGTGAGCGGCGCGTTCCTGCGTACCAACAGCACGGACCTGACCGATGGTCACAAGGCCAAGGTTTACGGCTTCCCGCCGCTCGGTGCGCCCCCGATGTCGGCACCGCACTTGGATACTCGCGTGATCAACGGCAAGGAATGGCTGCTGTTCGGGCCGTTCGCCGGCTGGTCGCCCAAGTTCCTCAAGATGGGTAAGGTCACTGACCTACCCGCCTCGATCAAGCCCAACAACCTGATGTCGATGGTGGGTGTCGGCCTGACCGAGTTCAAGCTCGCCACCTTCCTGCTGAGCCAGCTCGCCCTCACACCCGATGACCGCGTGGACATGCTGCGCGAATTCGCCCCCAAGGCACAGCGTTCCGATTGGGAGCTGATTACCGCCGGGCAGCGAGTGCAGGTCATCAGGCCGGCCAAGGGCAAGGGTGGCGCGCTGGAATTCGGCACCATGGTCCTCAACTCGGCCGACGGCAGCATCGCCGGCCTGCTCGGTGCTTCGCCGGGTGCGTCGACGGCGGTGCCGGCGATGCTCGATGTGATGCAGCGCTGTTTCCCCGACCGCTACGCGAACTGGATGCCCAAGCTCAAGGAGATGATCCCGTCGCTGGGCATCAGCCTCTCGGATGAGCCCTCGCTGTTCGGTGAGGTGTGGGACTGGGGGACACGGGTTCTCGGCCTGGAGCAGTGAGCATCGGGTGGTCCTGGTCCGCGGACCTGGACGCCACCACGCTCTACGGGCTGCTGCGGTTGCGCGCCCAGGCTTTCATCGTCGGGCAGAACTGCGCGTACCAGGATCTCGACGGCCGCGACCTGGACCCCGATACCCGGCATTTCTGGATCAAGGACCCGGACGGCATTGTCGTCAGCGGGTTGCGTGTGCTCGCCGACCCGGCCGGGGACGGTTTCTGGATCGGGCGGGTATGTACCGCCGAGCCCGAACGGGGCCGGGGGCATGCCGCGCGCCTGGTCGGTGCCGTGCTGGCCGAGATTGGTGGTGCGCGCTGCCGGCTGAATGCGCAGGCCCACCTGAAAGACATGTATGGCAAGCTGGGATTCGTGGTTTCCGGTGACGAATTCCTTGAGGACGAGATACCGCATGTGCCGATGACATGGGTGGCCGCAAATGGCTAGCCACACAGCGGTTCCCGGATACCCACTGAGCGCGGTCGTCGGACACGATCAGCTGCGGTTGGCGCTTGTGCTCTCGGCGGTACGGCCCGATATCGGTGGTGTACTCATTCGTGGCGAGAAGGGCACGGCCAAATCGACCGCGGTGCGCGCACTGGCATCAGTCCTGGCTTCGGTTGACGGCGCACGCCTCGTGGAGCTCCCGATCGGTGCTACCGAAGACCGCGTCGTGGGATCTCTGGACCTGCAGAAGGTACTGCGCGACGGTGAACACGCCTTCTCGCCGGGGCTGCTGGCGCGTGCCGATGGCGGCGTCCTCTACGTAGACGAGGTCAACCTGCTGCACGATCACCTTGTTGACGTGATCCTGGATGCGGCGGCGATGGGCCGGGTGCACGTGGAGCGTGACGGTGTATCCCATTCCTACGACGCACGATTCGTGCTGACCGGCACGATGAATCCCGAGGAGGGGGAGCTGCGTCCGCAGTTGCTCGATCGTTTCGGGTTCGCGGTGGACGTGCACGCCTCGCGTGATGTCGCGGTCCGGGCCGAGGTCATTCGACGGCGACTCGCCTATGAAGCCGATCCGGCCGGATTCGTCAGGCGGTACGCCTCCGAGGAGGCCGAGCTGGCTGCCCGTATTGCCGACGCCCGGCAGCTGCTACCGCGGGTTGTCTTGCCCGACGCCGAATTACAGCGCATCGCGGCGTTGTGCGCGGCCTTTGATGTCGACGGGATGCGCGCCGATCTGGTGGTGGCACGTGCCGCTGTCGCGCACGCCGCATGGCGCGGTGCCGAGACGGTAGGTGAGCCCGATATCCGGGTGGCAGCCGAACTCGCATTGCCGCATCGGCGCCGAAGGGACCCGTTCGACGAACCGGGGCTGGATCCGGATCAGCTCGACCAGGCGATGCGCGACAGCGCTCCACCGCAGGATAAGGACGGGGAGGACCCTGAGCCCGATCCGGACGGGCCCGGGGGCGGTGGTGCGCCGGAGTCCGCGCCAGAGCCCGCGAAAGCCGATGATTCACAGCAGGATTCGACTTCCGCGCCAGCGCCTTCCCGGCCTAGTCCCGCGCCTTCGGCGACCTTTCGTGCCAAGACCTTCCGGGTACCCGGCGTCGGCATGGGAGCTCCGGGCAGACGCTCCGCGGCACGTAATCGCACGGGCAAGGTGATTGCTCCGAGCTCCGATGAAGGTTTCGGGGTGCATGTGATCGGCACGCTGATGTCCGCGGCAAGCCGGGTGACCCAACCGGGCAGGCTGCCCAGGCCGGTACTCGCGGACGTGCAATGGGCGATCAGGGAAGGGCGCGAAGGCAATCTGGTGATCTTCGTGGTCGACGCCTCCGGTTCGATGGCGGCACGTCAGAAGATGTCGGCGGTCAGCGGAGCGACCTTGTCGCTGCTGCGCGATGCCTACCAGCGCCGGGATAAGGTCGCGGTCATCACCTTTCGCGGACAGGAAGCCGCGACGCTGTTGGCCCCCACCAGTTCGACGCATATCGCGGGCCGCAAGCTGCAGCAGTTCGACACCGGTGGCAAGACTCCCTTGGCCCAAGGACTTCTGGCGGCGCGCGACCTGGTGGCACGCGAGCGTGGGCGTGATCCGCACCGCCGTGCGTTGGTGGTGGTGCTCACCGATGGCCGTGCCACCGGCGGCCCGGATCCTTTGGGCCGCACCCGTCGTGCGGCGGGCATGGTGCGTGCCGAACAAGTTGCCTGCGTGGTAGTCGACTGTGAGACATCTTTTGTGCGCATGGATTTGGCGGTCACGCTTGCCCAGCAGCTCGACGCGCCGGTGATCCAGCTTGACCAATTGAACGCCGACCGGCTTGCCGGGGTGGTGCGCGGCGCCACCGCTGCCGCGTGAGATAGCGGAGGAGGTTCGCATGCCACAGGGGCAGCCACTGGTGGTTCCGGAGGATGGACTCACCACCAAGGCGCGCCGCAACGCACCGATTCTGGCCGTGCATACCGGCGCCGGAAAGGGAAAGTCGACAGCGGCTTTCGGGATGGCGTTACGTGCCTGGCATCACGGGGCCGATGTCGCGGTGTTCCAGTTCGTCAAGAGTGCCAAGTGGCGGGTGGGCGAGGAGTCGGTCTTCGGTGAACTCGCCAAACTGCACGATGAGCACGGTATCGGCGGCTCGGTGCAGTGGCACAAGATGGGATCGGGCTGGTCCTGGTCGCGTAAGGCGGGAACCGAGACGGACCATGCCGCGGACGCGGCGGCCGGATGGGCAGAGATCGCGCGCCGACTGGCCGCGGAGGAGCATGGCTTCTACGTGCTGGACGAATTCACCTACCCCCTCAAGTGGGGGTGGGTCGACGTGGACGAAGTGGTCGAGGCGCTCCGCTCCCGGCCCGGCATGCAACATGTGGTCATCACCGGGCGGGACGCGCCGCAACAGCTGCTCGATGCCGCCGACCTGGTCACGGAGATGACGAAGGTCAAACATCCGATGGACCAGGGCCGCAAGGGTCAGCGCGGCATCGAGTGGTAGTGCGTGGTGTCCTCTAGCGTTCCCGCTGTAGTGATCGCCGCGCCCGCCTCCGGGAGCGGGAAGACCACGGTGGCAACGGGTTTGATGGGTGCGCTGCGAGCCGCTGGTCACCGGGTGGCACCGTTCAAGGTGGGGCCCGACTACATCGATCCCGGATACCACACCCTGGCCACCGGGAGGCCGGGGCGCAATCTGGACAGCGTGCTGGTGGGCAGCGATCTGATCGGTCCGTTGTACGGACACGGGAGCCAGAACGCCGATATCGGCGTGATCGAAGGGGTGATGGGGCTTTTCGACGGGCGGGTCGGCGATGCGAAGGGCTCGACGGCGGAGATCGCGGCCCTGCTCGGCGTGCCTGTCGTGCTGGTGGTGGATGCCAAAGGGTACAGCCAAAGCTTGTCGGCACTGCTGCACGGTTTTGTGGCACACGCCGCCGAGGCGGGGATCCGGATTGCCGGCGTCATCCTGAATCGGGTCGGGTCGGCGCGACACCGGGAGATTCTCACCGCCGCTGCCGGTCGTGCTGGGCTCACGGTGTTCGGGGCGCTGCCGCGCACCGAAGAACTATCCGTTCCCTCAAGGCATTTGGGCTTGGTGACAGCTGTCGAACATGGCCGCGCCGCACTCGACGCGATAGCGGCGATGACACGGCTTGTCGCCGCGCATGTGGATGTCGCCGCGATTGTGGCCGCTGCCCGCAGCGACGTGAGTGCGCCGCGGTGGGATCCGGCGGAGGTCGTGGGGGTGCCGGCCGTGGGGGATCCGGTGGTTGCGCTGGCCGCGGGCCAGGCGTTTACCTTCGGTTATGCCGAGCACCGCGAGCTCTTGTCGGCGGCGGGAGCGGCTGTCGCCGAATTTGATCCGCGCTCAGACTCGTTACCCGCTGGGACAGCGGCCCTGGTGCTGCCCGGCGGATTTCCCGAGCAGTTCGCCGCCGACCTGTCATCCAATGAGTATCTGCGTCAACAGGTTCGTGAGATGTCCGGGCCGATTCATGCCGAATGTGCCGGGCTCACCTACCTGTGCACCGACCTGGACGGTGCGCCGATGTGCGCAGTGTTGGACGCGCGTGCGCGGTTTACCGACTCGCTCACCCTCGGATACCGGGATGCGGTGGCGATCACCGGATCGGTTCTGTTCGAGGAGGGAGAGCGGCTGAGCGGGCACGAATTTCACCGCACCACCGTCGACTACCGCACGGGCGCAGAGCACGCTGCCTGGGCCTGGCGCACCGGTGACGGCGTCCGTCGCGAAGGCGCGGTCGCGGGGGGAGGGCGGATACATGCCTCGTACCTGCACACCCATCCCGCCGCTCACCCCGGCGCGGTGGCACGTTTCGTGGCCCAGGCGGCGACGTATCGCTGAGGCATAGGCCTCAGTCTGGCTGAAGTGTGCGGAGTTCCGGATGGTGGAACGTGTTGGTGCGCAGGTCGTCTAAAACCAGTTGTGGTGGGGGTATCCATTCGGTGGTGCCGTCTGGTCGTTTTCGGGTGTTCCAGCCGTGGCCTAGGAGGCGGTGGTGGGGTGCGCAGGCGAAGGTGAGGTTGTCGATGTTGGTGGGTCCGCCGTGGGCCCATTCGGTGATGTGGTGGACTTCGCAGAGGTATCCAGGGACCGTGCATTGGGGGTGGGTGCAGCCGCGGTCGCGGGCGTGGAGCACGAGGCGCTGTTCGGGGGTGGCGATGCGTTTAGTGCGTCCGAGATAGAGGGGTCGGCCGTTGTCGTTGAAGATCGCTAGGTAGTGGTGGGCGTGGGTGGCCATGCGGATCAGGTCGCGCATCGGCAGGCGGGTGCCCGCGCCGGTCATCGCGATTCCGGCGCCGTCTTCCAACTCTTTGAGTGTGGTGGTGATGACGACGGTGACGGGTAGTCCGTGGTGTGAACCCAGCTCTGCGCTGGCCAGGGTGGAGCGCAGGGCTGCGCGTAGGGCGTCGTGGTGGCGTTGTGTCACGGTGCGGGTATCGCGTTCAGCGGCCTCGGGTGACACCTCACCATCCACGGTGGGGCTTTGATCGTTGGGGTTGCACATGCCGGGGGCGGCTAGTTTGGCGAACACCGCGTCCACATAAGCCCGCGTCTCCGGATCCAGCAGACCTGAGATCGCGGACATGCCATCGAAGCCTTGCGGCCCGATCGTGAGTCCGCGTCGGCGCGCCCGATCGGCGTCGGAGAACTGTCCGTCGGGGTTGAGTAGGGCCATCAGCCGGTCGGCACCGACCCGCAGCGCCTCGGGCCCAAACTGCGCCGCCATCACCGCCAGCTGCGCCTCGGCTGCTTCCCGGGTGAGGGCATCGACCACCGCCGGGAGCCGATCGAAGAAGTGCCGGATGATCCGGACATGTTCCTCACCGATATCGCCACGCCCCAACGCTTCAGCGGTGCAGGGTAGTTGCGGTGCCAACACCTCGCCGGTCAACACCCGCCGCGGCGCCAGCTGCTCGGCGTCGGCGATCCGGCGCCGCGCCGCCCCCTTACCAATATGCAACCGCCGCGACAACACATCCGGAAACGACGTACCGCCCAACTCCACCGGGGACGCCTGCTGCACCAACTGTGCGATGCCGGCGTGTGACGCAGCGGCGAGCCGGCGTTGGACCACCTCCATACGTGCCAGTGTCGCCAGCAGCTCAGGGCTGGAGAGTCCGGCCAAGGTGTCAGCGCATACGGCATCAACCGCCGCCTCCAACATCCTGATCGAACTCATACGTGCATCGTAAAGACGGACACCGACAAGTCCGTGCAGATTGTTGCGCTAGAAACCACTGTGACAGAAGGTATTTCGAGAATTACGAATGCCGAGCCCCGGAGTCGCAAAAATCTTCCTGGTACCATCGTCGATATGTCTGGTCGCGGGGTACCCAAGTACCAGCTGTACTCCGCAGCCCTGCTGGCGATTTTGTGTTTGTTGGTCGGCGGTGCTTGCCTATTTCCGGGTGAGAGTTCGCATTTGGGGGATACCGCCGCACCGGTGTCCTTATATGACACTGTCGAGGCCCATCACTGGGAACTGGTGCAGCATGGCGTGGCCGCAACTCGTTTTCGTCACGGGCTAGTTGGAGAGCCGGTTTGGCTCCCGCACGCCCTGTCGGTCATTTCCCTTGGTGGCGCAGCCCTGCTGATTGTGTTGATGGCGCGCCGGGGCGCGGTGATTTCACGGGGTCCGGAAAATTTTGGGCGACAAAGGCTTCTGCACTTACGAATCAATCGGCGCTGAGGGCTGCCGGACGGTCATCGTTGCCGTCTTGTACATATCAAACCTTCACTAGCCGTCGAGGGTGTATTTTTCGTGCGCCTCGCCGGCTCCGTATCCGTTGATTGGAACGTTTGTAGTGGTGACCTCTGCCAGCTTCTATAGACCTTTGTTGTATGTGAATGTGCGCCGTGATGCGCCGTGGTGGATCTCATGATTGCCCGCCTAGTAGTCACGGGTTTTCTGGTGGCCGTGTTTGGGCTAACTGAACCCGCCGCTGCCAGTGCGGAGCCAAGAGACATGGCGCCACAGCTGTATTCGAGGACTACCCGGGATGGATGGCATCTGGAGATCCGGTTGGACCATGAGCGGGTGAACTCGGTGCCGAATCTCGCGGCCGCCGCCAACTCGCGGGAGGCCTTTGTCACGCTCTCGGGCACGGCGACCGCGACAGGTGGAGCCAATCCCATCACCGACAGTCTCTTCCTCATCGGCTACCAACTTGGTTGCCAGTCCGATGTGTCGTCGGGATTGCAGATCGGCGGATCCGCAGGTGTCGCACCATCAGTGAATCTGGGTGTGCTTCCCTTACAAACCGTGGGCGTCGGTGGCAGTGCCGGCGTCAGCGGTTTCGTACAGACCGTGCTGCAACCGGGCGTCATCGTCAATCTGCCGCTGGGCAACATGGTGTTGTCGCGAGGTAACACCGGTGCGCTGGATCTGGACAACGTTCATCTCAAGGCCGACGCATGCGGTGGAGATGTCACGATTCGGTCTTTCGCTTCGTTGCGTGTTTCCACGGAGACCGGTCACACCGAGTTCGCGATCTACGGCGATCCGATCAGGATCTAGCCCATGCGATCAGCCGTAACAGCAATGCTTTTCCTTCTGGGGGCGTGGCTTGCCTCCGCTGCCGTGGCGGCGGCTGAGCCGCCCCCGATAAACCCAGCCGTACCGGTAGCGGTACCGGGTAGTGCGCCGAACAATCATGCGGCGACACCGTCGCAACCGGCGTTTGGGTTGTTGCCCAGGCCGGGGCGCGGCGCGCATATCTCGGCCGGGCTCGAAGCGGGGCACTCCGCGCGTGTCAGCGGCGGGATGACCGGTGGGCAGTTGGAAGACCCGCGGGGAACAGGTGAAGGAAACGTTCGATGATCCGGGTGGGGTGTGTCGCGGTGTTGGTGATGGGACTTTCCGCTGGGTTCGGTGCTCCGGCCTCGGCGGAGCTACCGCCGCCCAGCCCGTCCCCATACGGGCCGGTGGTCGCGCCGGGGCAACTACCCGCGTTGAATCTGTCTCGAGGAACACGACTTCCGTCGTCGATGTCCGGCGCGCGCGGTCCCCGGATGTCCGGCGGGGTGGATGCGGCCGGGGCGTCCGGAGGTGTGCAGGCCAGTGGTGGATTCGGCCCGTGACGTGAGACATCACTCCACTGGAGGGGCGGGCGCACGCGCCCAAGCTCGGGGAACAACTACACCCGGAAGCAACGCGCGGGGTGGAGCAGGTCGAACAATGGGCCGCTGCATGGACCTGCCCAATCACCCGGCGGTGCCCAGCCCGCGGGCGGGTACCAACCTTGCGGCGGAACCCAATCGGCGGGTGGGTACCAGCCCCGGGGTGGAATCCAGCCGGGCGCCGGATAGCCGCGATTCCAGCCTCGGCCCCACTCCGGGTGGTCCCAGTAGCGATGACCGCCACCTCGCCAGTCGACATGGTCGGTGGTGTACCCGGTGGCCGGCGCGGCCGACGCAACTGCCGGGATCGCAACTGCACCAAGCAATGAGGCGCCGATAGCGGCGACGACAACACCGCTGCGTACTGAGGATCGAACGGGCATCACGCTGTCTCCTTTCACGTGCCGAGGTTCGACAAGCAAAAGGTAAGACGTGAAAATCAAAGTTCCCCACGGGATCTCTTCGGAATTACTGTGGGTTCTGGTTTCTGACGGAAAACTGGGAAGTCTCAGCTCAGTACTAGTGCGAATGCCAAGACCCCGATCAACACCGTGGCCGCCACCGCATCGCGCCATCCCGGATGGGCCGGATGCGCAGCGATGCGCCCCGCGCCGCCTCGCGCGGTTATGGCATCACCCATTTCGGTGGCACGACGCAGCGAGACCACCATGGCAGCCGTGCACAGATCCACCATTTCCGCACGCCGCGAAGGTTTCTCCGGCGCAGGCGGCTGGAGCTTGCGGGCCGCCGCCAGCAGCCGGAACTCCTCGGACAGCATCGGAAACATGCGGAACGCCAGGGAGATGGTGACGGCCCAATCATCGACTGGCGCCCGTACGAGGCGTAGCGGGCGACACAAAAGTGCCACCGCAGGAGCTATGTCGGCGACCTGAGTTGTCCATGAGATCACCGCGCCCAGGCCGATCAGCACCAGACCAAGTGACGTGACGCGCAGGAAGTCGAGGAAGCCGCCCACTCCGACTGTGACGGGTCCCAGCCGTAGCTCGGGAGCGCCTCCGTTGACGATGGTGAACAAGCTGCCCGCCACCACCAGCAGCCAGACCCACCGTGGCACGGACGGCACACATCGGGGTGAAATGCCGGCGAGCGCAGCGGTCCCCGCGATGAGCAGCGCGACGACGCCAATCGCCGTCCATGACGGCATGATGGTGAGCAACACCGATATCGCCAGCACGGCCAGCAGTTTCGTGCCAGCCCACAATGAGTGGATGGGCGACTGACCGGGAATCGGTCGCATCAGCATCAACGGGCGCCGCGGACTCATTGGGCGCTCACCAACTCACCCTGCTCCAGCCGAATGGTGCGTGGACATAACGGAGACAGGCTGTCGGTGTCGTGGGAGATCACGATGACGGCCTGTCCGCCGTTGCGAATGCGCACCAACAAGTCGATGAGGTCGGCCTGAGCATCGACATCCAGGCCCGCCAGTGGTTCGTCGAGAATCAAGAGGCGTGGCGACCGCGCCAGCAGCCCGGCCAGTGCGACACGTCGTAATTGGCCGCCGCTGAGCCGATCGATCAACACTCCGCCAACGGCGGGGTCCAGACTGACCGAGGCCAGCGCGCGATCGATGCTTTCGGTGTCGGAGCTCGAGTACCCGGCCAGTTCGGCCACCGCCGCACCGGCATGGCCGCGCAGCAGCTGTAGCCGCGCGGCTTGGAAACACAACGCGACAGCGCCAACCTGCTCCGCGGCGGGCCGGCCGTCGAGCAGGCATTGGCCCGCCGACGGTTCCAGTAGGCCCGCCATGATCCAGGCCAGGGTGGACTTGCCCGACCCGTTGCCACCGCACAGCAAGATTCCGTCGCCGGAGCGGACCTTCAAGGAGACATCCCGCAGCACCGGTTGCGACCACGGCGTGCCTGCCGCGTAGTCGAACGATACTTGCCGCACATCGAGAATCGTTTCACCGCTGGCGGATTCAATGGGGAATGGGCGCTCCTCGCCCGCCCGTACCTCGATGCCGCCCAAGGCCACCACCCGATCCGCGGCGTCGGCCTCCTGCGGGTAATGGGTGATGTGTACCAGCCCAAGACGGTGGTGGGCGGTGAGCCCGTCCAGCACAGTGAGAAGCGTCTGGCGACCGTCGTGGTCCACCATGGTGGTGACCTCATCGGCGATCAGGAGGGCAGGTTCCCGGGCCAGTGCCGAGGCGACCGCGAGCCGCTGCAGCTCCCCGCCGGAGAGTCCTGCGGTATCCCGGTCGGCCATACCGCCCAATCCCACCTCGGTGAGCAGACTTTCGATATCGATAGTGCGGTCAGGTGGCAGTCCCCACACGATGTCGTCACCCACACGCAGCCCGAGCACCTGACTCTCGGGGTGCTGTAAGACCAGGGCAGTCCCACCCACCTGGCCCAGGCCAACCCCCGCCGGACGTTCGATGGTTCCCGCCGTGGGAGGCACCCCCGCCAAGATGCGCATGAGGGTGGACTTGCCAGTGCCGTTGGCGCCGGTCACCGCGATGTGTTCACCGATATCGACCCGCATCGTCACTGGCTTCAGCGCATCCCGGCTCGCGCCGGCATATCGATAGCCGACATCGGTGAGAACGGTCGGCAGCGGCCCGGGCGGAATGTTCTCGTGCGGAGCGGGCAGTGTGCCCACCGATGCCAGGTCGGTCACCTGCTCGAGCCTGCGCAGCACGGGCGTCAAAACCCGCCATCCGAACGATGTCCCGAAGATGACGATGAGCCACACCGAGACTCCGAAGAACCACGGCCAGTGCACAAGCCAGCCCGCGACGGCGTGGTCGAGCCCCGCCGCCGCGCCGCCAAGAACCGGCACTTCCCGCAGCAGCGCCGCGAAACCGCCCACGTTGGCGGCCACGGCACCGAGCACCACCTCGCGCAGATTCCGCAGGGCCGCGAAAACACCCACGCAGAAAATGGAGACCAACACGCCCCACAACGCGGCGACCACGAACATCGTTGCCGCGCCGCGATTCCGGCGGCGCACCTGGCCGGAAATCGCGCCCATGTAGGCGCATGTCAACGCTGACACCAGGCCGCCGAATCCGGCGATGAGAAAACTGATGAGGCCGGCGGCAACGCATGCGGCCAAAGCGACGCGGATGCGGTGCCGGTAACAGAGCACCCCCATCGGTACCGCACCGAGCCATGCGAAGACCACCGCGCCCGGTAACACGATGGAGACGACGGCGATGGCGCCCATGAGGGCAGCAGTCATCGCGGCCTGGGCCAACTCCGCTGGTTGCATGCGATGGGATTGCACTGGGACCGATTAGAGCACGGCTAACCCGGCCTCGCGATCGGCGTCCACGTAAACTCGCGCGGTGACTCATGACGCCTACCTCGTCGGCCTCCGCCTCACCGGACGCAAGGTCGTGGTCGTCGGCGCCGGTTCTGTCGCGCAGCGGCGCCTGGGGCTGCTGATCGCCAGCGGAGCCGATGTCCACGTGATCGCGCCCAGCGCGACCCCTGCCGTCGAGGGCATGGCCTCGATCACCCTGAGCTTGCGCCCCTATCAGGATGGGGACCTCGACGGTGCCTGGTACGCCATCGCCTGCACCGACGACCCGGCGGTGAACGCGGCCGTCGTGGACGAAGCCGAACGCCGCCACATCTTCTGCGTTCGGGCCGACTCCGCCCGGGAAGGCACGGCTGTCACGCCTGCCTCGTTCAATCACGACGGCATCGCGGTGGGTGTTTTGACCGGTGGTCAGCACAAACGATCGGCAGCGCTGCGTTCGGCCATCCATGAGGCGCTACAGCGGGGTCTCATCGATGACAGAGGCGAGGATCGCGTCAAACCGCAAGGCGTGGCGCTTGTCGGCGGCGGCCCTGGTGATCCTGATCTCATTACTGTGCGCGGGCGCAGGCTCCTCGCGCAGGCCGATGTGGTGGTCGCCGACCGGCTGGCACCCGCCGAGCTGCTTGCCGATCTGGGACCGCATGTCGAGGTCATCGACGCGGCGAAGATCCCCTACGGGCGCGCGATGGCGCAGCAAGAGATCAACCGGGTGCTCATCGAACGGGCTCAGGAGGGCAAGTTCGTGGTGCGGCTCAAAGGCGGCGACCCGTTCGTCTTCGCGCGCGGCTACGAAGAGGTGCTGGCATGTGCCGAAGCCGGCGTCCAGGTGACCGTCGTACCCGGTGTGACCAGCGCGATCTCGGTGCCGGCGGCCGCCGGCGTGCCCGTCACGCATCGCGCGGTGAACCACGAGTTCGTGGTCGTCAGCGGACACGTCGCACCCGGACATCCGGAATCGTTAGTCAATTGGGATGCGCTTGCTGCCCTGAAGGGCACCATCGTGCTGCTGATGGCAGTCGAGCGCATCGAGCAATTCGCAAAGGTGCTCATAGAAGGTGGCCGACCTGCGGATACTCCGGTGTTGGTGGTTCAACACGGCACCACCGACGAGCAACGCGTGCTGCGCGCGGATCTCTCCACGGCGCCAGAACGCATTCGCTCGCAGGGCATCAGACCGCCGGCAATCATCGTCATCGGTCCTGTCGCCGCTTACGGCGCCTTTTGAGCTCTAAAGCGACGTTAAGAGGACGGTAAGGTGTCCTCCATGTCTGGCCTCAGCGTCGAGCAGCTCACTCAAAAGGCGCGCGAATTTCTGCCCTCCCGGCACTACCTGTATGCCGTCATCGCGATCGCCGGTATGCAGTTCCTGGCCACCATGGACGGCACCATCGCGGTGGTCACGCTGCCCAAGATTCAGGCCGAGTTGCACCTCAACGACGCCACCCGAAGCTGGGTCATCACCGCCTACATGCTGTCCTTCGGCGGGCTGATGCTGCTCGGCGGACGTCTCGGCGACACCTTTGGCCGTAAACGGGTCTTCATCGGCGGTATCGCGTTGTTCACGCTCGCCTCCATCGGCGTGGGCCTCGCGCAGGAAGACATCGGTCTGGCCATTTTCCGTCTCATCCAGGGTGTGGGTGCGGCGGTCGCGTCGCCCACCGCGCTGGCACTGATCGCGACCACCTTCCCCAAGGGGCCGCTGCGCACCGCCGCGGTCGGAGTGTTCGGCGCCATGACGGGGGTGGGCTCCATCGCCGGACTGATCGTCGGTGGTGCGCTGGCCGAGGTGTCCTGGCGCCTGGCCTTCCTCATCAACGTGCCGGCCGGTGCCCTGATGATCTACCTCGCGGTGCGGTCGCTGACCGAGACCGAACGCGAGCCGATGAAGCTGGATGTGGCGGGTTCCGTGCTTGCCACGCTGGGTTGTACGGCGGCGGTGTTCGGATTCACCCAGGGACCCGACCGTGGCTGGGACTCTCCGTACACGATCGTGTCGCTGATCGCGGCCGCCGCGCTGCTGATCGCATTCCTTTTTGTCGAGCGCACCGCCGAGAACCCGGTGCTGCCGTTCAGTCTGTTCACCGATCGCAACCGGGTTGCTACGTTCGCGGCGATCTTCATGGCCGGTGGAGTGCTCTTCACCCTCACCATCACCATCGGCCTGTACATGCAGGATCTTATGAAGTACAGCCCGCTGCGCACCGGAATCTCAGCCATTCCGTTCGTCGTCGGCATGGGAATCGGTCTGGCCGTTTCGTCCCAACTCGTCACGCGGTTGGCGCCGCGGGTGCTGATCCTGTGCGGTGGCGTGGTCGTATTCGGTGCGATGCTGTACGGCTCGACGATCGACCGGACCATCGCGTACTTCCCAGACTTCTCGACGGCCATCTTCGTCGGCGGTGTCGGCATCGGCACCATCGTGGTGCCGGTGATCCTGTCCGCCATCACCGGAGTGGACTCCGATCGCATCGGGCCGCTGTCCGCTATTTCTCTCATGCTGCAAAACCTGGGTGGGCCAATCGTTCTGGTGATCATCCAGGCGATCATCACCTCACGAACGCTGTACCTGGGCGGTGCCAAGGGGCCAGTGCAGAACATGAACCAGGCCCAGCTGCACGCGCTCGACCACGGCTACACCTACGGCATGCTGTGGATCGCCGGAACGGCCGTGCTGGTGGGAGTGGCTGCGCTGTTCATCACCTACAGCGCAGCCGACGTCGCCCACGCACAGAAGGCCCAGGCCGCCCACGATCAGGGCCTCGACGAGGAAGAACTCGAACAGGCCTAGCAGTCCTGCGGCGTGTAATCCCCGGCGCGGAACAACAGCCCGTTGGTCACGGGGATGCCGTCGTTCACGGTGATATGGCAGGACATCCGGAAGACGCTGGGCGCGCCGGCCGCGGTGACCCGGAGAACGGGTGGGGTGCCGTCGAGCTTCGCGGTGCGTTCCCAGTAATACCCCGCGAAGGTGTGCCCGGATTCCTCGCGCAGCTGACCGCCGTCCTGATACTGGACGGTGAAGTCGGCATTGCCGATTCCGATGGCCGACAACGAGTATTTGACGGTGGCTGGGGCCGCGTCGGCCGGTGCCGCTAATCCCAGACCAAGTACCGCCACCGCCGGAATGACTGCCCACGCACGCATGCGTGTGATGCTAACCCGAGGCCTCGACCGCACGCCGATATGCTGTGCAACCGTAACTGACGGTCTTCGCCCGAGAGGCTCATCGAAAATGATCACCCGGCTCTCCGAGCTTTTCGTACGCACGCTGCGCGATGACCCGGCCGACGCCGAGGTCCCCAGCCACAAGCTATTGATCCGGGCGGGGTATGTGCGTCCCATCGCTCCGGGCGTGTACAGCTGGCTGCCGCTCGGTCTGCGGGTGTTGCGCAAGATCGAGAACATCGTCCGCGAAGAGATGAACGCCATTGGTGGCCAAGAGATCCTGCTGCCCGCGCTGTTGCCACGCGCACCGTACGAGACCACCAACCGATGGACCGAGTACGGCGACTCGTTGTTCCGGCTCAAGGACCGGCGCGATAACGACATGATGCTGGGCCCCACGCACGAGGAGCTGTTCGCGCTCACCGTGAAGGGGGAGTACAGCTCCTACAAGGATTTCCCCGTCATCCTTTACCAGGTGCAGACCAAGTACCGGGACGAGGCGCGTCCCCGGGCGGGCATCCTGCGCGGCCGGGAATTCGTGATGAAGGACTCCTACTCCTTCGACACCTCCGACGACGGGCTCAAGACGGCCTATCACGCGCATCGTGAGGCATACCAACGGATCTTTGGTCGGCTGGGCCTGGACTACGTGATTGTCGCAGCCACCTCGGGCGCCATGGGCGGTAGCGCGTCGGAGGAATTCCTCGCCGAAAGCCCCACCGGTGAAGACACTTTCGTGCGCTGTGTGGAATCGGGCTACGCCGCCAATGTGGAGGCCGTGATCACCCCGGCGCCGCCGGCGCGGCCCATCGAGGGGCTGCCCGAAGCCACGGTGCATGAGACGGGAGACACCCCGACCATCGCGACCCTGGTGGAATGGGCCAACACGGCCGGTCTCGATCGAACCGTGACCGCCGCGGACACCCTCAAGAACATCCTGCTCAAAGTGCGTCAGCCGGGCGGCGATTGGGAGCTGCTGGCCGTCGGGGTGCCGGGCGATCGTGAGGTCGATGACAAGCGCCTCGGAGCCGCGCTCGAGCCCGCCGAGTACGAGCTGCTGGGCGACGCGGATTTCGCAAAACACCCGTTTTTGGTGCGTGGTTACATCGGTCCGAAGGCCTTGATCGCCAACGGTGTTCGCTATCTCGTGGACCCGCGTGTGGTGGAGGGCACCGGCTGGATCACGGGAGCCGACGAGCCCGGGAAGCATGTGGTCGACCTCGTCGTGGGTCGTGACTTCACCCCGGACGGCACCATCGAGGCCGCCGAGGTACGTGACGGCGATCCCTCGCCCGACGGCGCCGGGCAGCTGGTATCGGCTCGCGGTATCGAGATCGGGCACATCTTCCAGTTGGGCCGCAAGTACACGGATGCGTTCACCGTCGATGTGCTCGGCGAGAACGGAAAGCCGGTGCGGCTGACCCAGGGCTCCTACGGCGTCGGTGTCTCACGGCTGGTGGCCGTGGTCGCCGAACAGCAGCATGACGAACTCGGGCTGCGGTGGCCGTCCGCGATATCGCCGTTCGATGTGCATGTGGTCATCGCCAACAAGGACGAGGCCGCGCGCGCGGGCGCGGAAGAACTGGCCGCGGATCTGGACCGGCTGGGGCATGAGGTGCTGCTTGACGATCGGACCGCCTCGCCGGGCGTGAAGTTCAAGGACGCCGAGTTGCTCGGGGTGCCGTGGATCGTGGTCATCGGCCGCGGCTGGGCCGACGGAACCATCGAACTGCGCAACCGGTTCACCGGGGAGACGCAACCCATTGCGGTGACCGACGCAGTGGCGTCCGTCACACAAGCGATAGGGTAGTGCTCATGCCGTCCTTCAAGCTCCAACCGCTGGTGGAAAGCGATTTCAACACAAGCGATTTCGTATACACGTTCTCGACGCCGCTACCCAAGGACGCGGCGACCGTGTGGGCCGAGCTCAATGGCGAGAGCCCGCTGCACTGGTGCAAGGCCATCAACAAGATCGGCTGGACGTCACCCGAGCCGCGTGGAGTGGGCTCCACCCGTACCGCCAAGCTGGCCCTGCCCGGTGCGGCCGTCAACGAGCGGTTCATCGTGTGGGAGGAGAGCCCGGAGCGGTATCGCAACGCGTTCACCGTCGAGACGGCCACCTTCCCGGGAACGAAGCGCTTCGGTGAGCTGTACGAGGTGGTCGGCACCGCGACGGGCTCGCTGTTCACCTGGAGCTTCTTCATCGAGCCCACGCTCGGATTCACTCGCCACCTCAAGCCGGTGATCCGTCGTGGACTGTCCGGCCTGATCACCGACACCCAGAAGCACTTCGCCTGACCGACGTTCCCGCCCACACGCCGTGTTTTGTTCTGTTTTGCGAGTAGCGCGCGCAGAACACGGCGTGTCGCGGCGAAAGGATTAGGTTCCGCCGGGGAACGCGACGCTCGCCGGTGTGATGTCGCCGGCGACCCGCCAGCGCGCCGCACGGATGGCGCTCTCGGTGAGCATCCGCACCGCGAATCCACGATCGTCACCGCTGTCCGCCTGTTCGGCGACTGCCCGCCAGCATGCCGCGCTGTCGGCCTCGACCCGCAACGCCAGCTTGGTGGCATCGGCAGGGCTGGTGACCG
Organism: Mycobacteroides immunogenum; assembly: GCF_001605725.1. Classification (NCBI taxonomy): domain Bacteria; kingdom Bacillati; phylum Actinomycetota; class Actinomycetes; order Mycobacteriales; family Mycobacteriaceae; genus Mycobacteroides; species Mycobacteroides immunogenum. The sequence continues at coordinate 3,399,563 of NZ_CP011530.1, read as the reverse complement.
GGAACGGCGCCTGATAACCGGCGGCGGCCACCGGTGCGGTGACCGAGCGGCTGCGCAGCTTGGCGATGCACTCCTCGCGGCACTGCCGGTGTTCGATGAGGCATTCGGTCACCAGCCAGTTGTTGTCCGGGATCGAATGCGCCGACACCACGCCGTAGGCGTAGATGGCCGCGTGCTCATTGGCCAGAGCGTTGGCCAGCGCGGAGTCCGCGGCAGAGGCGGCCGGCTGTGGGGTGGGCTCGGTCGTCGTCATGGCAAATCCACCTCGGCCGCGGAGGCGCATGCGGCACTGATGGAGGCCAGCAGGCCGGCACGGTACCCACTTTGTGTGGTTGCCAGATCCATCGCCGCGCGTGCGGAGTCTTTCAGCTGGGTCTTGAGCTTGTCGACCGGTGGCGGCGCGGCCGATGCGGTGGTGGTGGCGCTGGAGGTGGACCGGGTTGTCGCCTCAGCGCCCGGGATGCGACCCAGCTCCTGGGTCAGCGCCGCGGCGTGGGAGGTCCGGATGCCGGCGATCGCGCTCAGGGTGGGCGCCAACTCGGCGTTGGCGCCGGCAGTCGCGGTCGCGGTGGCCGCGTCCCGGACCGCCAGGTCGATCTGCGCCTGCAGCGCGTCCACCTCGGGTTTGACGTCAGGTGTCTGCTGGCACGCGACAGCCACGACGGCGACCCCGAGGGCGGCACCGCCGATCAACAGATCGCGGCGCGACAGGCTTCTGGGCATCCGCCCATCCTGCCAGTGCGCGCGGTTGCCGCATGACAGCCCTCGCCGGGCGTAAGGTGGAGTGCTGGTCACGACGAGAGTCCGACTAGTGTGTGCAAGCCGTACGCCCGACAACTCAAGATGAGGAGCCACAAACGTCATGCCGGATCCTCTTGACCCGAGTGACTCGTTGGTGGAGCTGCCATCTGACGACGAGGTGAGTGAGCTGCTTGCTCCCGAGTTTTCCCGTTCCGGCGTGGACATCGAGAGTGTGGTGGTCCACGGTGCCGGGGACGGCAAGCCGTCGCGGATCACCGTGGTTGTCGACTCGGATGCGCCGGTGGACCTGGATGCGGTCGCCGCGTTGAGCAGGACCGCGTCGGCGCTGTTGGACGAGGCAGACACCGGTTGGTCGGCCTATGACCTTGAGATCACCACACCGGGTGTCGACAGGCCGCTGACCACATCGACACATTTCCGGCGGGCACACTTGAGACTGGCCCAGATTCGGCTGACCGATGGCGAGGATCTGCTCGGGCGCATCGGCATCACAAACGACGACGGGGTGCAGGTGGTCCTGCGCAAACCCGTCAAGGGAACCGGCTGGACAGTGCGCGATCTCGCGTTCTCCGATATCGAGAGCGCAGTCGTGCAGGTGGAGTTCACCACGCCCAACCCGCAGGAACTCAATCTGGCTGGGGCAGCCGAAAATGGAGGTGGCGCATGAATATCGATCCCGCAGCGGTAAACCTGATGGCTGCCGATAAAGGCATCACGGTCGACGAGGCAATTGACATCATCAAGTCGGCACTGCTGACCGCCTACCGCCATACCGACGGGCATGAGCCCAACGCGCGTATCGAAATCGACCGTAAGACAGGCGTGGTCCGCGTGATGGCACGTGAGACCGACCAGGACGGCAACCTCATCACCGAATGGGACGCCACTCCTGAGGGATTCGGCCGTATCGCGGCCACTACCGCGCGCCAGGTGTTCCAGCAGGGAGTACGCGACGCGGAGAACGAGCACAAGTTTGGTGAGTTCTCCACGCGTGAGGGCGAGATCGTCGGTGGCGTGATCCAGCGTGACGCCCGTGCCAACGCACGTGGACTCGTCGTGGTCCGCATGGGCAGCGAGACGAAGGGCTCAGAAGGAGTCATCCCATCGGCCGAGCAGGTGCCGGGGGAGGACTACCGCCACGGAGACCGGCTGCGCTGCTACGTCGTTGGCGTGTCGCGGGGTGCCCGCGAGCCGTTGATCACGCTCTCGCGTACCCACCCGAATCTGGTGCGCAAGCTGTTCTCACTGGAGGTGCCGGAGATCAGTGACGGCTCGGTGGAGATCGTCGCGGTGGCTCGTGAGGCGGGACATCGGTCCAAGATCGCGGTGGCGTCGAAGGTTTCCGGGCTCAACGCCAAGGGTGCCTGCATCGGCCCGATGGGCCAGCGTGTGCGCAACGTGATGAGCGAGCTGTCCGGCGAGAAGATCGACATCATCGATTACGACCCGGACCCGGCCCGATTCGTCGCGAACGCGCTGTCGCCCGCCAAGGTGGTATCTGTCTCGGTCATCGACGAGGCAGGTAAGGCCGCGCGCGTGGTTGTCCCCGATTTCCAGCTGTCGTTGGCGATCGGCAAGGAAGGGCAGAACGCCCGGCTTGCCGCCCGACTGACCGGATGGCGCATCGACATCAGGAGTGACGCAGACCCTGCCGAGTAAAGGCAGGTGCTGACCAAAGTCCCTATCGGCACATAACTTGCATCTCATATACAAGTTATGTGCAGTTGACGCGATTCACCGATCTTGGCCTGCGCATCATGATGCGCCTGGCCGTTGAGGGGCCGAACGCCCAGCTGCACACCGGCGACCTCGCCTCCCAACTGCACGTGTCCTACGCGCATGCCACGAAAGTCGTTGCCCGGCTTTCGGAAATGGGAGCGATCGAATCCACTCGCGGACGCCACGGGGGTGTGTGTATCACCCAGGACGGGCTCGCTCGCCGTGTCGGATCGCTGGCCCGCAAGCTGGAACGCAGCGGTGAGGTCATCGACTGCGAGGGAGATCCGCCGTGCCCGCTGCGCCGGAATTGCCGCCTTCGGGATGCGCTCCGCTGCGCCCAAGAGGCCTTCTTCACCCACCTCGATCAGTGGACCGTGGCCGAAATAGCCCGTCCAACAATGGAAAGGAAGTAGTCAAAGTGCTATCAGCAGAGTCGCTGGCAGTCATCCGTGAAACGCTGCCCGCCGTGGCGGGTGCGATCGACGAGATCACGCCGTTGTTCTACTCCAAGATGTTCGCGGCGCATCCGGAGCTACTTCGCGATCTATTCAACCGTGGCAATCAGGCGGCGGGGGAGCAGCCGAAAGCGCTCGCCGCGTCCATTGCGGCCTTCGCCGGAATGGTCTTGGAAGGCAATGGCTCTCAGTATGATTCGGTGCTTGACAGGATCGCCCACAAACATGCGTCGTTGGGCATTGTGGCCGAACAGTATCCGATTGTGTATGAGCACCTGTTCGCCGCGATCGCGGAGGTGCTGGGCGAGGCGGTGACCGCTGAAGTGGCAAAAGCCTGGAGTGAGTTCTACTGGCTGATGGCCAACGAATTGATCGCCCGGGAAAAGGCGCTCTACCGTGCCGCGGGGGTGGCTCCCGGTGAAGTATGGCTGCAGGCCAAGGTGATTCGTCGTCAATTGGAGTCGGCCGATGTGGCCGGATTCGAGTTGCGCGGAGTATCTGGTGAGTTGCCGAGTTTTCTTCCGGGGCAGTACATATCGGTGCAAGTCAGCCTGCCGGATGGGGCCCGGCAGATCCGGCAATACAGTCTGTCGCGCGGAGCGGTGCGGGGGGACTGGCGCATCGCCATCAAGAGGCTGAACGGTGGTGTTGCGCCGGCGGGAGAGGTGTCGAACTTCATCTACGACAACGTATTCGAGGGGCAGCAGTTGCGGGTTTCGGTGCCGATGGGTGAGTTCACGCTCGATGATTCGGCCGATCCGCTGGTGCTGGTATCTGCGGGCATCGGCTGCACGCCGATCATGGGAATGCTGCAAGAACTCGTCGCCACCCAGTCACCGCGCGAAGTCGTGGTGCTCCATGCGGATCAATCGGCTGCCGCACACGCGTACCGGCACGAACTGGCGGACCTGGTGGGCAGACTGCCCGCGGGCCGTCTGCACACCTGGTACGAACGGGCACATGTGGAGCACCCGGCTGATGGAATTGGGCGCATGAGCCTGGACCGCCTGCCGATCCACCCCGCATCCACGGTGTTCGTCTGTGGTCCCCGGCCATTCATGTCGGCGATCAATGAGGATCTGGTGTCGCTGGGCATTCCCCAAGAGCAGATCAATCACGAGCTGTTCGGGCCCTTGGCGTCGGCCGTGGCATGACGCGCGCCGAGGTGCTGCTGGCCGCACTGGCCGCGTTTTGGCTCGGCCTGGTGGTGGCGATCTCGTTTATCGAGGCGCCACTGAAGTTCCGGGCGCCGGGTGTGACGATCCAGCTGGGGCTCGCGATCGGCCGCCTGGTGTTCCGTGCGCTGAACGCGGTCGAGTGCGGCGTGGCGTTGGCCATGGTGCTGCTGATGATTGCGGGCGGCTCGTCCGTTCGGGAGATTGTGGCGGCCGGCGCGGCCTGCGTCTGTCTGGTTATCCAGTTGTTGGCTGTGCGGCCGGCCATGGCCAAACGGACCGACGCGATACGCGGCGGCGCCGAATACGCCGGGCGCAGCCGCGGCCACCTGGCATATGTAGCGGTGGAGTGTGCCAAAGTGCTGGCGTTGATTGCGCTGGTAGCGCTGGTGGTGACCGGGGTTCGGTGACCGGAATACAGCCTTGTTATTCGAGGCTGTGGGGCGATTCATAAATAAGGTGTCGCGGACGGTAGACTAAGCCGTGATCCAGCGCGAGACTTCGGTGTCTGCACCTGCCCAAACCGCTAAGCCGGTACGGACATGTGTTGGCTGCCGGGGGCGAGAGCTGGCTGCAGATCTGCTTCGTGTGGTTGCTGCGGATGATCGGCACCTCGTGGTCGACATTCGGCATAGACTGCCCGGCCGAGGTGCGTGGTTGCATCGGTCAGCGCAGTGTTACCAGCTGGCGGTAAAGCGGCGAGCCTTCGCGCGAGCGCTCCGGATCACTGGAACCCCGGATACCTCCGCGGTATCCGGACATGTTGAGCAATACCAAGAGATTGGCAACAGCGAACAATGAGCACACCGTGAAGCGTCGATGATGATCGTCCATCACAGCTAACACGAGGCACGGCGCCTGAAGCCGCTGCCTCGCAGACAGGAGAGCAGTGGCAGGCAAGGCCCGGGTACACGAGTTAGCCAAAGAACTCGGTGTGACCAGTAAAGAAGTTCTCGCCCGACTGAGCGATCAGGGCGAATTCGTCAAGTCCGCGTCGTCGACGGTGGAAGCCCCCGTCGCGCGGCGTCTTCGTGAATCATTTGGCGGCGACAAGTCCGCTCCGGCGGCGTCCAATGGCGCGGCCGCAGAGACGGCAGCTGCCCCCAGGAAGGCCGGTCCCAAGCCGGGCGCCCCGAAGCCGGCGCCGAAGAAGGTTGTGGAGCCGGTTGTCGAGGCGGCCCCCGCGCCGCAGGCTCCCGCCGCGCCCGCCGCCGCACCGGCGGCTCCCGCCCCGAAGCCGAGCCCCGCGGCGCGGCCGGCAGCGGAAGCGCCCGCACCCACACCGGCTCCTGCACCCGCACCGACCCCCGCTCCGGCGCCGGGTCCGCGTCCGGGTGCGACACCGGGCCCCAAGCCTGGTGCCCCCCGGGTGCCGCGCGTCGGGAACAACCCGTTCTCCTCGGCTCAGCCGACTGAGCGTCCCGCGCCGCGTCCGCAGGCGCCGCGTCCCGGTGGCGCCCCCCGGCCCGGCGGTGCCTCCCCGAGCAACATGCCGCCGCGTCCGTCGCCCGGATCCATGGGTCCGCGCCCGCCGCGTCCCGGTGGTGGGCCGCGCCCTGGTGGCGGTCCCCGTCCCGGTGGTGCCGGTCGCCCCGGTGGTGGTGGCGGCGGTAACTACCGTGGTGGCGGTGGTACCGGTACAGGCGCTCCCGCCGGTGGTCCCCCCGGTGCGGGCGGCGGTTTCCGTGGCCGTCCCGGCGGTGGTGGTGGCGGCGGTGGCCGTCCCGGTCAGCGCGGTGGCGCGGCCGGTGCGTTCGGTCGTCCCGGCGGAGCCCCGAAGCGTGGCCGCAAGTCGAAGCGCGCGAAACGTGCCGAGTACGAGAACATGCAGGCGCCTGTCGTCGGTGGCGTCCGGTTGCCACACGGCAACGGCGAGGTCATCCGGCTTGCGCGCGGCGCGTCGCTGAGCGACTTCGCGGAGAAGATCGACGCCAACCCGGCCTCGCTGGTGCAGGCGCTGTTCAACCTTGGCGAAATGGTGACCGCCACCCAATCCGTGGGTGACGAGACCCTGGAGCTGCTGGGCGGCGAGATGAACTACGTCGTGCAGGTCGTCAGCCCCGAGGACGAGGACCGCGAGCTGCTGGAGTCGTTCGACCTCACCTACGGCGAGGACGAGGGCGGCGAAGAGGATCTGCGGACACGTCCGCCGGTGGTGACCGTCATGGGTCACGTCGACCACGGTAAGACCAGGCTGTTGGACACCATCCGTAAGGCCAACGTCCGTGAGGGCGAGGCCGGTGGCATCACCCAGCACATCGGTGCGTACCAGGTCGCCGTCGAGCATGAGGGCGCCGAGCGGCTCATCACCTTCATCGACACCCCCGGTCACGAGGCGTTCACCGCCATGCGTGCCCGCGGTGCGAAGGCCACCGATATCGCGATCCTGGTGGTCGCTGCCGACGACGGCGTCATGCCGCAGACGGTGGAAGCGATCAACCACGCCCAGGCGGCTGATGTGCCGATCGTGGTCGCGGTCAACAAGATCGACAAGGAAGGCGCCGACCCGCAGAAGATCCGCGCTCAGCTCACCGAGTACAACCTGGTGGCCGAGGACTTCGGTGGCGAGACGATGTTCGTCGACATCTCGGCGAAGAACGGCACCAACATCCAGGCGCTGGAGGAGGCGGTACTGCTGACCGCCGACGCGGCGCTGGATCTGCGGGCCAACCCGGACATGGAAGCCCAGGGTGTTGCCATCGAGGCGCATCTGGACCGCGGTCGCGGTCCGGTGGCGACTGTGCTCATCCAGCGCGGCACGCTGCGGGTCGGCGACTCGATCGTCGCCGGCGACGCGTACGGCCGCGTGCGCCGCATGGTGGACGAGCACGGCGAGGATGTCGAAGAGGCATTGCCGTCGCGTCCCGTCCAGGTCATCGGTTTCACGTCGGTGCCCGGCGCGGGCGACAACCTGCTCGTCGTCGACGAGGACCGCATCGCCCGGCAGATCGCTGACCGGCGCAGCGCGCGTAAGCGCAACGCGCTGGCCGCACGTAGCCGCAAGCGGATCAGCCTGGACGATCTGGATGCCGCGCTGAAGGAAACCAGCCAGCTGAACCTGATCCTCAAGGGCGACAACGCCGGTACGGTCGAAGCCCTGGAAGAAGCGCTGCTGGGCATCGCGATCGACGACGAGGTGCAGCTGCGCGTCATCGACCGTGGTGTCGGTGGCGTCACCGAGACCAACGTCAACCTGGCGTCGGCATCGGATGCCATCATCATCGGCTTCAACGTCCGTGCCGAGGGCAAGGCCACCGAGCTGGCCAACCGCGAGGGTGTCGACATCCGGTACTACTCGGTGATCTACCAGGCCATCGACGAGATCGAGAGCGCGCTCAAGGGCATGCTCAAGCCGGTCTACGAAGAGGTCGAGTTGGGTCGCGCCGAGATCCGGGCGATGTTCCGGTCGTCCAAGGTCGGCAACATCGCCGGCTGCCTGGTCACCTCGGGCATCATCCGCCGCAACGCCAAGGCACGCCTGCTGCGCGACAACATCGTGGTCGCCGAGACGGTCACCATCTCGTCGCTGCGGCGTGAGAAGGATGACGTGGTCGAGGTGCGCGACGGTTACGAGTGCGGTCTGACCTTGACGTACAACGACATCAAGGAAGGCGACGTCATCGAGGCGTACGAGCTGCGCGAGAAGGAGCGGGTCTAAGGTGGCAGATCCCGCTCGCGCACGAAGGCTGGCGAAGCGGATCGGGGCCATCGTCGCCTCGGCGATCGAGTACGAGATCAAGGATCCGAGGCTGACGATGGTCACGGTCACCGATACTCGGGTGACCAACGATCTTCACGATGCGACCGTGTACTACACCGTGATGGGGCAGACTCTCTCCGATGAGCCGGATTTCGCCGGCGCGGCGGCTGCGCTAGACAAGGCAAAGGGTGTGCTTCGAACCAAGGTGGGTGCTGGGACAGGCGTGCGGTTTACGCCTACCCTGACCTTCGTGCTCGACACGATGGCTGATTCGGCCCGGCACATGGAGGAGCTGCTGGACCGTACGCGCGCGGCCGACGCCGCGCTCGCCGAGGTGCGGCAGGGAGCCGTGCATGCGGGTGACTCCGATCCGTACAAGGCGTCTCCGGCCGAAGAATCCGCAGTCGACGAGGACGATGAGCGCCGTCCCGATTGAGACGGGTGCCGTGGGGGCACGCGTAGATGAGGATGGTGCCGTGGCCCTGCTGGCGAAGGCCAGCAGGGTGGTGATCATCTGCCATGTTCATCCGGACGCCGATACCGTCGGCAGCGGACTTGCCCTCGGACAGGCATTGGTGGCCAAGGGCGTCGATGTCCAGGTGAGCTTCGGTGAGCCGGCGGCACCCCCGGAGTCGGTGGGAACATTGCCCGGTGCCGAACTGTTGGTGCGGCCGCAGGATCTGCGCAGAGATCCTGATCTAGTGGTCACGGTCGACAGCCCCAGCATGCGCCGGCTTGGTCAGCTCGCTGAGCTGGCCGAGGGGTCCGCGCCGGTGCTGGTCATTGACCACCACGTGTCCAATGAGCTCTTCGGTACGGCGAACTACGTTGATATCGAGGCGGATTCGACGACCATGATGGTGGTCCAGCTGCTCGACGCCTGGGGAGTGGATATCACTCCAGAGATGGCGCATTGTCTGTACGCGGGCTTGGTCACCGACAGCGGTTCATTCCGCTGGGCCACGCCCCGCGGGCACCGGCTGGCGGCCCGGCTGTTGGACTTGGGTGCCGACGGCGTGAACATCACCCGCACGTTCATGGACTCGCATCCTTTCGTCTGGTTGCCGATTCTGTCGCGTGTGTTGGGCACCGCCGAACTCGTCGCGCATGCTGTCGGCGGCGCTGGAATGGTGTATGCCGTTGTCACCCACGATGTTTGGTCTCGTGCGCGCACCGAAGAGGTAGAGTCGATAGTCGATATCGTCCGGACCACCACCGAGGCCGAGGTCGCCGTCGTGTTCAAGGAAATCGAGCCGCGGCATTGGTCGGTATCGATGCGCGCCCGGTCTGCGGTGGATTTGTCTGCGGTGGCAGCCACCTTCGGTGGCGGCGGGCACCGCTTGGCGGCCGGGTTCTCGGCGACCGGTCCGGTCGATGAAGTGGTGGCGGCGCTGGTTCGCGCCCTTGACTGACGCCACTGGCACGGCCGGACTGTCCGGCCTGGCTCGCCGAATCATCGCCCTGGCAGTACCCGCGTTGGGTGTGCTGGCGGCCGAACCGCTGTATCTGCTGTTCGACATTGCCATGGTGGGCCGTCTCGGGGCGGTGCCGCTGGCGGGATTGGCTGTCGGTGCGCTGGTGCTTTCCCTGGTCGGGACGCAACTGACCTTTCTGTCCTACGGCACCACCGCCCGGGCGGCCCGTCGTTTCGGATCGGGCGATCGTCCCGGTGCGGTTCATGAGGGTGTGCAGGCAACCTGGTTGGCCCTGCTCATTGGAGCCGTCTTAGTGCTCATGGTGAACATGGTCGCCGGGCCGGTGGTGCGTTCCATCGCGGCCGCGCCCGATGTCGCCGAGCAGGGTCTGCGGTGGGTGCGTATCGCCATTTTTGCCGCACCGGCCATCTTGGTGTCGCTGGCGGGCAACGGCTGGATGCGCGGAGTGCAGGACACGATCCGGCCATTGCGGTATGTCATCGCGGGCTTCGCCGTTTCGGCCGTCCTGTGTCCGGTGCTGATCTACGGGCTGTTCGGGGCGCCGCGGCTGGAGTTGGCCGGATCGGCGGTAGCCAACCTGGTGGGGCAGTGGCTGGCCGCCCTCCTCTTCCTGCGCGCGCTGAATGCCGAACACGCCCGGCTACGGATGGACCCGCCGGTGCTGCGGGCGCAGCTGGTGCTGGCGCGCGATCTGCTGGTACGCAGTCTGGCTTTTCAAGCCTGTTTCATCAGTGCCGCCGCAGTGGCCGCCCGGTTTGGCGCGGCAGCGCTGGCCGCACATCAGGTGGTTCTGCAGATGTGGAGTTTCCTTGCATTGGTACTCGATTCGCTTGCCATCGCGGCACAGACCTTGGTAGGTGCCGCGCTGGGGGCGGGGCAAGTACCGCAGGCCAAGTCGGTGGCCTCGAGAGTGACCGTCTTCTCGCTGGGGTTCGCGGTGCTGCTGGCCGTCCTGTTGGTCCTCGGTATTCCGGTACTGCCGGGGTTGTTCACCTCCGATGTCGCCGTGCTGCACCAGATGCGGGTGCCGTGGTGGTTCCTGGTGTGCCAGCTGCCGATTTCGGGCCTGGTGTTCGCGCTGGATGGGGTCCTGCTCGGAGCCGCGGATGCGCGCTTCATGCGTAATGCCACCATGATCAGTGCGCTGTGCGGGTTCCTGCCGCTGGTGTGGTTGTCCCTGGTCTTTGGTTGGGGACTTGCCGGGATCTGGTCCGGGCTCACGCTTTTCTTGGTGCTGCGGCTGGTGTTGGTGGGCTGGCGGGCGCTATCGGGGCGCTGGGCCGTGCCCGGCACCGAATCCTGATCTGCCAACGGCGACGAGCTGCTATGTGATCCATATCACTTCGGAGTATTCTGGTGTCGCTGGGTGAGGAGGTGTTTCGAAATGAACCTTGATCGATTTGCCGTATGGACCGGCTACTTCCTTGGGCTGATGTCGGTCACGATCACCGCGCTGGGTCTGGCGGCGTTGGCCTCCGGGCATCACGGCTGGGGAATGGTGGCGGCCATGGCATTACTGGTCACCGCGGGCCTGGGATTCGCGGTGGTCGGTGGCACGGTGCATCACGACCACAAGATCCATAAGGAGACGCCGCATCTGATGTAGGGGTGTGACGGCGACACCGGCGGGTGCTTCGTAGAATGTAGGCCTACCTAAGTTAGGCCTATCAATTGAACGGAGCCCCCTGGCCGATGAACAGCCCCACCGGTTACCGCATCACTCGCGAGAACACCGATGTGGCGGCCGAGGTCGTGGAGGCTGGGCCGCCGCCGATGCCCTCGTTCGGTGGCACTCGTTATGCGCTGCGCCGGGTAGATCCGCTGGGTTCGGACCCGGAGATGCTCAGTGAGTGGTTCGCGCGCCCACACTTGGTGCAGACGTGGGAACAGCCATGGTCGCCGACCCGATGGCAGGAAGACTCCTCCTACCGTCTGGCCGGCGACTATTCGCTGCCCTGCATTCTGTCGGTAGACGGAAGCGAGGTCGGCTACATCGAGCTGTACCGGGCCGCCCGTGACGAGATCGCAGGGATCTATCCGGCCCATGCGCATGACGTCGGGCTGCACGTCGCAACCGCGGACACCCGCCTATTGGGCCGCGGCGTTGTGTCAGCGTGGATAGGGTTGCTGCCCACGGCGATATACCAAGCCGATCCCGCCTGCCGGCGGATGATGATCGAACCGTCGGCGTCGAACACGCCGATGCGCAAAGCGCTCGACAGGATCGGTTGGACACTCTTGGGCGAGTTCGACATTCGGCCCGACCGCCGCATTGCGTTGTATCGAACCGAGCGTGCCTAGGCGTTCTGAGTGCGTCCGCGTTCCATGATGGCGGCGCGGCGGGCCTCCACACCCTCGGCGATCGAGTTCTGATCGATCCAACGGTGGGCATCGTCGAGGGCGACCTGGAGCCCGTCGCCGATGAGCTCGGACTCGATGCGGCGGTAGGACGCCAGCAATTCTCGGACCGCGGGCTGGTTGTTACCGGCGATGGTCGCGGCCAGCCGCTTGGCGGCGGGAAGTAGATCGTCGTGCGCCACCACTTCGGTCACCAGGCCTGCGCGCAGGGCATCCTCGGCCGAGAGGTAGTCGCCGGTCAGGCTCATGCGCCGGGCCAGGCCGCGTCCCACCGACAACGGCAGCAGTGTGGTCAGTCCCCAGGTGGGCAGGATGCCCACGCGTGCATGGGTATCGGCGAAACGTGCCTTTTCCGAGGCGATGAGGATGTCGCAGGCCAACGCCAGCTCCAGGCCGCCGGTCACGGCTGCGCCGTTGATGGCGCCGATGACCGGTTTGTTCAGCTCCGGCCACCACGGGTCCAGGGACTCGGCGCGGTCGCCGCTGCCCAGCTCCTTGAGGTCCACGCCGGCGCAGAACACCGGGTCTGCCGCAGTCAAAATCATCACATCGACGTTGTTGTCGGCGTCGGCCGCGGTGACAGCCTTGACGATTTCCTCACTGAGTGCGGTGCTCAGGGCGTTGCGTGCCTGTGGCCTGTTCAGGGTGATGGTGCAGATGCGGTCTTCGGTCTGGGTCAACAAAATCGGTTCGGTCATGCGTCGATTACCTCCTTGGCAATACGTTCGGCGTGGACGGCGCGCCCCCCAAAGAGGGCCGAATTGCTCACGGCGCGCTTGTAATACAGATGGGCCGGGTGCTCCCAGGTGAAACCGATGCCGCCGTGGCTCTGGATGGCCTTGGCGGTTACCTCTACCGCACCCGCCGATGCCACGTGCTGGGCGATGCTGGTGGCCAGCGCCGGGTCGTCGAGGCTTGGATCGTCATGTGACCAGGCCGCGTGGTAGGCGGCACCGCGTACGTTTCCGGTCGCAGCCGCCATATCGGCAAGCCGGTGCTTGACGGCCTGGAACGAACCGATGATCCGCCCGAACTGAACCCGGGACTTGGCGTATTCGGTTGTCACGTCCAGCATATGGGTGGCGAGGCCGGCCTGCTCGGCCGCCAGCACGGTGGCTGCCACATCGAGCGCCTTGGCCGCTGCCTCGCCGCCGCGTCCCTGCTCGCCGATCAAGCGTGCAGGGGTGGAGTTGAAATGGATGTTGGCCTGTCCCCGGGTTAGATCCAGGGTCGCCAACGAGTGCCGGTCGACTCCGGGTGCGTTGCCGTCGACCGCGAAAAGGGTTGGCCCGGAATCGGTATCGGCGAGCACCAGGATCACGTCGGCGGTAGCACCGTCGGGCACGTGCTCGGTGTCACCGGTGAGCTTCCAGCCGTCGGCGTCGGGTTCGGCGGAGACGGTGATGGCGTCGGCCAGTCGGGTGCGCCCGCCGGCCAGCGTGATGGTCTTTTCGCCGGCGGCCAGCGCGGGCACCCACTCGGCCAGGGCGTCGTCGTCGCCACTGGATACCAGGGCGGTGGCGCCCAGGGCAGCACTGGATATCCACGGCAGGCACGCCAGCGCGCGACCCAGTTCCTCTGCCACGATGGACAATTCGATGACACCCAGCCCGCCACCGCCATGTTTTTCGGGCAGGCTCAAGCCAACCACGCCCAGCTCCGAACCGAATGCGCGCCAAGCGTTCAGATCGATAGTCCCGGCATCGGCGACGTGGCGGACGTGTTCGGGCGTCCAGACCTGGTCGCACCAGCTGCGTACCAGCGAACGCAGGTCGCGGTGTTCTTCGGTGAACTCGAACTCACTCACCCGGATTTGATTGTCGTCGTTGGCACTCATCCGCGGGGCACGTCCTTCCAGGCTTTGTCGGTATCGACCCGGATATCGCCGGGTAATCCGAGAACGCGTTCCCCGATGATGTTGCGCATCACGTCGGAGGTACCGCCTTCGATGGTGTTGGCCTTGGAGCGGAGGAAGGCCCACATGGTGTCGGCGCGCCGGTCATCCTCGACGACGCGCCGCATGTCGTAGGAGGCGTACAAGGTGGCCTCGATGCCTAGCAGTTCCACGCAGAAGTCGTAGATCTGCTGATTGAGTTCGGCGCCCATCAGCTTGCCGATCGATCCCTCCGGACCCATGGGGGCGTCGCCCTGCGCGGCGATCCGCATCTGCGTGCCGTAGCGGTTACCTTCCGAGCGCACAAAGAGGTTGGTGAGTTTGGCCCGCAGCTCCGGGGTGTGCAGATCGGGTCGCTGCTTCCACAGGTTCAGGGCGTTGCCGATTGAACCGCCGCCGCGGCCATGGTCAAACGCGCCACCCAGGGCGCTGCGCTCGTTCATCAACGTGGTCATCGACACCCGCCAGCCATCGCCTTCATTACCCAGGCGGTGCGCGTCGGGGATGCGAACGTCGCTGAGGTACACCTCGTTGAATTCGGCGTCGCCGGTCATCTGGCGCAGCGGACGGACCTCGACACCGGGATCGGTCATGTCCGCCACAAAGTAGGTCAGCCCGCGATGCTTGGCCACATCCGGATTGCTGCGGGCCACCAGCAGTGCCCAGCGGGCCTGATGGGCGCCCGAGGTCCACACCTTCTGGCCGTTGATCACCCAATCGTCGCCGTCGCGGACCGCGCGGGTGGCCAGACCTGCCAGATCCGACCCGGCGCCCGGTTCACTGAACAGCTGACACCACAGTTCTTCGCCGGTGAACAGCGGTCGCAAGATCCGCTGGGTAAGTTCCGGCTGACCGTGGGCAAGTACCGTGGGCGCCGCCATGCCGTAGCCAATGACATTGACAAACAAGGGATCTGGCATGCCTGCAGCGCGCAAAATGGTGTCGGAGACGGCTTGCAGCGCCGGGGGAGCGTCCAGGCCACCGAGGCCGACCGGGAAATGTACCCAGGCCAGGCCCGCGTCGTAGACGGCGCCCAGCAGTTCGGTGACGGGCGTGGTGGCTGGGGGATGTTTGGCGAGCACCTCGTGCGCGGCGGCGGCGATACGCTCGCGTAGCACGTTAGACGGCTCCGATGACGTCACTGGCATGACTTACGTATACACGCGCACAGGAACTAACCGGTGGGTGGGGCATGGCGTCTTCCGGAATGTCTTTCTACTGTCATAGGTATGTGCAGGAACATCACCGAGCTGCGCGGGCTTGAACCTGCGGCAACGGATCAGGAGATCGAGGCTGCGGCGCGGCAATACGTGCGCAAGGTCAGCGGAATCCAGAAGACCTCCGATGCCAATCGGGAGGCATTCGAGCTAGCGGTGGCTGAGGTGACCGCCACGACGCTACGGCTGCTGGAGTCGTTGCCGGCGCGGCGTCAACCGCCCAAGACGGTGCCTCCGTTACGCAGGCCCGAGGTGTTGGCCCGCGTCGCGGCGCGAGGCTGAGGCGGTCTCAGAACTTGTAGGCGGGCACGAGAATATTTGCCATGCGCCGGTTTTCCACGAGACAGCCGGGGCCGTCGGGAGAGTACTTCTGCGACGCGTAGTACAGCGACTGTTGAACCACGCCGTAACTCGTCTTGAACGTGATCATGCACGATACCCACCACTGATTGTTCCAGTCGGTTGGCTTCATGATGTTGTACTCGGCGGCGCGGTGACCGGCGATGGTCGTTTCCACGCCGTCGGCGGGCAACGAGTCTTCATAGGTGCGCCAGACGATCGCTTCGACCGCCAGCTGATAGTTGTTGCGCGAGTCGTAACGGCAGCGCAGTCCTTCTTCAGGTGCGGGCGGAGTCTGGTCGAGGCCCGCCGCGGCGATCACCGAATTGGGGATATCGAAGCAGGGGTCGAAGGGGCGCGGATCGGTGACCGGGACGACCGGCCACTTGATGGTGGTGGTGGCACCGGTGTTCATGGGCGCGGTGGAGAACCTGAGCTGAACCGGTGTGCGCGCGGTGTGCTCAGTGGGGGCGGTGCGCCAGACGACAACGATGCTCAGCGCCAGCGCCACCAGGGCGACGCAGAATCCGGCGCGGACAAGGGCTGCCCGTGGGGCCATGCGAAGTCACCTCAATCTGGTCGGCCGCGGTGCGCCGAAGTCTAGCGGTGCGCCTCGTCGTCTCCTACGGAACATCGAAAACACTAGAACACGTTCTAGTGCGGGCGTATCGTGACGCCATGGCACGAATTGGGAATTATGCGGACGATGATGTGGCCGGCTGGCTGATGGGCGCACCCGAGATGGCGCCCGGTTTCGCCGGGTTTTCCGATGCGGTGTACAACCGCAGCCGGCTTCCGCTCGGGGTGCGCGAGCTTGCCCGTATGGCGGTGGCCTTTGCGAATGAGTGCTCGGTGTGTCAGAACACCCGTTTCGTTCAGAGCGGCGAGCTAGACGGGGATTTCTACGCCGAAGCCGAGCAGTGGCGCACCTCGCCGCAGTACAGCGAGGCGGAGCGAACGGCCGCAGAATTCGCGCACCGCTTCGCCACCGACCACGTCGGCCTGCGCGAGGACGACGAATTCTGGGAGCGGGCGCGCGAGCACTTCGACGACGGGCTGCTGACGGACCTGGCGTTGTCCTGCGCGTTCTGGGTCGGAAGCGGACGCGCGCTGCGCGTTCTCGACGTGGGGCAGAGCTGCAAGATAAACCTGTAGGTACATTGGCCGGATGACGCAGGAACGCGAGCCCAGACTCTGGGCCATCAGTGACCTGCATGTGGGGCAGTCGGCCAACAAGTCGGTTCTCGAGGAACTGCATCCGGCTTCACCCGAGGACTGGTTGATCGTCGCCGGGGACGTGGCCGAGCGCAGCGATGACATCCGGGCTGCGCTGGATCTGTTGCGGCGCAGGTTCAGCAAGGTGATCTGGGTGCCCGGCAACCACGAACTGTGGACAACGGCGCGCGACCCGATGCAGATCTTCGGGCAGTCCCGGTACGACTATCTGGTCAACATGTGCGATGAAATGGGTGTGATCACCCCGGAGCATCCGTATCCGGTATGGGTGGAGCAGGGTGGCCCCGCGACCATCGTGCCGATGTTTGTGTTGTACGACTACACATTTCTGCCGGAGGGGGCCAACACCAAGGCCGAGGGGCTCAAGATCGCCCGCGATCGCAATGTGGTGGCCACCGATGAATTCTTGCTCTCCAGTGAGCCTTTCGCGACACGCGATGCATGGTGCCGAGACCGGTTGCGGTACACCCGTAAGCGGCTGGAGGATCTCGACTGGATGACGCCGACGGTTCTGGTGAACCATTTTCCGCTGGTACGTGAACCCTGTGACGCGTTGTTCTATCCGGAGTTTTCGTTGTGGTGTGGAACCACCGAAACAGCGGATTGGCACACCCGCTATAACGCGGTGTGCTCGGTGTACGGACATCTGCACATTCCCCGCACCACCTGGTATGACGATGTCCGGTTCGAAGAGGTATCGGTTGGTTATCCGCGGGAATGGGCTCAGCGCAGACCGTATTCGTGGCTTCGGCAGATCCTGCCCGCCCCGCACTATCCGCCCGGCTACCTCAATGAGTTCGGCGGTCACTTCGAGATCACCGAGCAGATGAGAGTGGCGGCCAAACGATTCCGTGAGCGACTTGCCAAGGAGCGTGCCAGTGACTGATGAGTTGATCGCCTCGGTGGTTCCCGATGCGCTGTCGTCGGCTGAGTTGTATGACGATCCTCCCGGTCTGGTACCGCTGCCCGAGGAGGAACCGCTGATCGCCAAGTCGGTGGCCAAGCGGCGCAACGAATTCATCACCGTGCGCTACTGCGCGCGGCAGGCGCTGTCTGTGCTGGGTGTTCCCGAGGTGCCGATTCTCAAGGGGGACAAGGGGCAACCGCTATGGCCCAGCGGGGTTGTGGGCAGCATGACGCACACCGAGGGTTTTCGTGGCGCGGTTGTGGGGCGCACGGGTGAGGTGCGGTCAGTGGGTATAGACGCCGAGCCGCACGACGTGCTGCCCAATGGTGTGCTCAAGTCGATCGCGCTGCCCGAGGAAAGGGACGCGCTGGCTGCGTTGCCGACCGGCACGCATTGGGACCGGCTGCTGTTCTGCGCCAAGGAGACTACGTATAAGGCCTGGTTCCCGCTGACCAGCCGCTGGCTGGGTTTCGAGGATGCTCACATAACGCTTGACCCGGATGGAACGTTCACCTCGCACATCCTGATAGACGGCAAGGCCAGCGATGGCAGCGTACTGTCGACCTTCGATGGGCGGTGGATCATCGATAAAGGCCTGATTCTGACCGCGATCGTGGTGCCGTGACCGATCCGCTGAGCCGCGCCGGCCTGGTGATCGTCGACAAGCCAGCCGGGATGACAAGCCACGACGTGGTATCGCGCTGCCGCAGAATGTTTTCCACCCGCAAGGTAGGGCATGCCGGGACCCTTGACCCGATGGCCACCGGGGTGCTGGTCATCGGGATCGAGCGGGCCACCAAGATCATGGGACTACTGACGTTGACGACCAAGTCGTACGCGGCGACCATCCGATTCGGTCAGAGCACAAGTACTGATGATGCCGAAGGTGAGGTATTGCAGGCAGTTTCGGCATCACATCTGACTGACGCGGATATCCAGGCAGCTGTCGCAAGGCTCCGCGGCGATATCGATCAGGTGCCGTCGTCGGTGAGCGCGATCAAGGTTGACGGACAGCGCGCGTACAAGCTGGCGCGTGAGGGGCAGTCGGTCGAGCTGGCCGCGCGTCCGGTGCGTATCTCCCGCTTCGACGTGTTGGCGGTGCGAGGCTCGGGCGAGGATCTGGTCGATGTGGACGTGGAAGTCGACTGCAGCTCGGGGACCTACATTCGTGCGCTCGCCCGGGATGCGGGGGCCGCGCTCGGTGTGGGCGGGCACCTGACGGCACTGCGGCGCACCAGAGTTGGTGATTTCGGGCTGGATCGAGCCCGCACGCTCGAGGAGCTGGCCGAGGACGCGACATTGTCGCTCGACCTGGACACCGCATGTCGCGAGGGATTTCCCCGGCGCGACCTTGATGCCGCAGAGGTCGACGCGGTGCGTAACGGCCGACCGCTATCTCCGGCGGGGATCGAGGGCACCTACGCCGCGGTCGATGCCGAGGATCATGTCATCGCGCTCCTGGCGGACAAGGGTTCTCGCACCACATCGGTTGTTGTGCTGCGGCCTGCGAATCTGTAGAGATCACCCGAAGATGGGCTTATGCCACCACCATTTCGGGTCGCTGAACCAAGGTCCGAAGTTGCCCGAGTTCAGAACTCGCAGTTCTGTCATGTCGATGTTGTATCGCTCGTACAGTGCGGGAAACTCGGACAACTCCGATTCGTCGCCGATATTGACGTTCACGCTGATGTAGAGAGTGTCGCCTCGGCCCCGGTAGCAGTCGACTTGAGGGTTCTTATCCAGCCATTCGAAGAATGCGGCTTCATCGAGTTCGGAGTAGTAGCGGACGCCCGTAGCTTTGAGGACAGCATTGTCCTCCTTCATAAATTCCGATATTTCGACTGGTGGCCACATGTTTGCATGAGTACCCGCGTTTCCTGCTGCCCACTCGTGGTTAGTGTTGTCCGAAAATTCGTGTTTTTCACCCAGGCGAGGACCGTCTTTCACAGTTGAGTCGGTGCCAAACACTTCGTTGTACCACCAGCGTTCAGGGCTACTGAACCAATCGCCAAGTCGCCCCGTGTTTAGAACACGCAGCTCTCTTGGGTCGATGCGGTACCGGCGGTATAGCGCTGCAAGCTCGTGTAATGCCTCCTCATCCAAGGTGTCGACGATTACCTTGATGTACAACGTAAATCGCTGCCCTTGGTAAGAATCGACACTGGGTATCTTGTTAAGCCATTCGAAGAACGCGGCCTCGTCGAAGGACATCTGATACTGAACGCCCGTGGCTTCGAGCATCACATTGTTCACGTCATTCATCGTGTGTGTCCTCCTGGGTAGGCATCCTTGATCTTTTTGCCGTTCTTGTCGATCACGTCCCAGTGCGGACCGCCGTGTGCGTCTCCAGGGCGAGCTGGCGAGCCCGGTCCAGTAGGTACCCAAACGTTCCCATCGGCGTCCTCCCATCCGAAGCGATTCTTGCCTCTGGCGCTGGGGTTTGGCACCCACCTGTCACCGGCTTTGGGTGGCACGAAGCCCTCTGCTGTGCCCGGCTGGCCGGGCGCCTTTGAGCCTGCCTTGTCGAACGCATCACCCGGTGGCTTGTAGTTCGAGTAGACGGTCGTCTCGCCGGTAATCGTCGCGATCGACAATCCGATGATCGCGCCGAGCCCCGCGGCGGTGACTGATCCGGCGCTAAAGGTGATGCCGCTCAACGTTGCAAGGAATGGACGGATGCACGCCGCGAGGGCAGATGCGCAGGCGTCCACCGCTGTGGCTGCGATCTCCCCACCTCCCGCGACGGCACGCCCGCGAGTGATGACGGCCATTGCGGCGATAGCCGCTATCCCGACACCGAGAGTGCTGGCGATCGCGAACTGCTCATCCGAGCGCAACTGGGTGACTGCCGCGTAATGGGCGGTCGTTGAGGTGGCGAGATCGCTTGCGGCTAGCTTGATTCTGCCCGCACTTGTCGAGAGTGTCGTGAGATGATCGCTGAGGTTTGGAATGTCGGGCGCATGAAAATTCCCCAATGCGGTGGCCGATAGCCTGAGATCCGACTCACCTCTGGAAATGGCATCGTTGTCTGCGAATGCCTTCCACGCCTTGGCCGCATGATCGAGCTTGTCCGTGTCGCCGTCCGGGATCTCTCCGCCCGCCACCTGTGCGATAACTTTCCGGTATAGGTCGGGTACGTCTGTCTCTAGGCCGGGTCCGTTGTGTCTTGATGATGCCACGCCGACAACAACGTCTGCCCCATAAGGCAATTCGGAGGGAATCGTACGAGGACAAGCCGGGCCCGTTCCCTTGTTGGGATCGCGGTTTGCGCGCCAATCGGCGATGGCCCAGTTGTATCCCGCTGCGATGAGAACATCTCCCAGGCGTTGCAGCGCTCGTGCATATTCGGTGGTCGCGGTTGTGAGAGCCGCGGCACGATCGTCATAGCCCGAAGACCATGTCTTGACTGCTTGGTAACCGCCCGCCATACCACTGGTTTCCAAGGTGAGTACACGTGAAAGAGGTTTGAACGCAGCCTGGATATCAACCGACAGCTTGTAGCAAGTATTCGCGGCCGCGTAATACGCCGCTGATTCGACGACAACAGGCACGTCAACCCCTCGTCATTCGGAGATTGGCTTCCTGTGCCTCCGAGTACGCGCCATGAGCGGTTCGCGCGGCCTGTTCCATCTGGTTCAGTCCCTCAACGAGTTCGCGCGCCGCCTCGGCCCACTCTTTGTGTGCCTCGGCGTATGCGGCGGCAGCGGCACCAGTCCACTGCCCGCTCTGCACCAGCTTCTGCACACGCGACTCCAGCTGATCAAGGTTCTCGGTGACAAATTCCTTGAAACCCCGGGCGCGCGAAGTGACCTGCTCGATGTGGTCGAGATCAAAGGAGAACTCAGATTCCACGTGAGTGGCCACAGCGTCAGCCCGCCTGGGTCGAGTTGATGGATGATGCCGTCGAAGCCTCTTGAGCCTGGAATGCGGCCACGTTGGAGTCCAATGTGGAGGCGATGTTAGCGAGCGTATCCCATACTTTCGTTGCACCGTCCTGCATTTCGTCCCAGCCGGACCGATAGGCATCCGCGGCGCTGCCCTTCCAGACGCTGAACAACGACTGGACCTCGCGATCCAGCGCCGTTGATCCTGCCCTCATTTGGTCCGCGAGGTCGGAGGCGAACTTGCCCAGCGCGCTGACTTCATCGATTACCACCTGCAGCGGTACGTCACCGGCTGACGTCATTACCTCGCCCTTCCCTGGGGTCTATGCGCTCTTACATACATCCGACGCGCCTAGTGAGGATCCGGTTCCGTCTTTTTTGCGGAAGTTGAGAACCTCCGAAAACCCCAGCTCTAACCGCGGATCCACCTGCTGGGCGGATGCAGCTCCCGCGGCATCCACATGAGGGGCTGCCGATCGTCGAAATGCGGATCGAGCTCGGGGTTCCCGGGAAAACACCCCGCGCCGTCGGGCCACAGGATCTGCAGATACCGCACATGGTTGGTGCGGTTGAACCACAGTCCGAAACCGAACTCGTTGTCGTACCAGCTGGGGTCGATGGGGGAGAGTTTGACGCGGTAGTCGTCCACGTCGGGTAGCGCGAGCACATCGGCGAAGGTCTCGCCGACCTGCAACACCCGCCCTTCTTGTGCCTGCTTGGCCACGGCATTGAGTGCGCGCTGCATCATCGTGACGTCATTGACCCCGTAGATCGCCAACTCCGGTAACCGCATGGTGTGCCACAGCCCGACGGTGTACGCGAACGGTGGGCCCTCTTCTGACGATGTGGGCCCGATTCCCAGTGCGCTCCAACCGTATTTGGTGACGCTGCCGATGATGTCGCGATCGCTGTCGTTGTACTGATCGCGGTCGCCGTAGTCGACGCACAGTAGGCACGCACACGCCGAGTGGTCGGCCATTTCAGTCGAGTACGACCCAAATCGATTGTGCTGCAGGGTTTCCCAGTTCCAGCTTCTTTTCGCCGGCGGCTGGGCTATCGCTGTCGATCGATACCGAGATGGTGCCGGCGAAGTCGCGCCGTTCATCTACCGTGACGCGTGCATCCAGTGCCACGCCTACCGTGTCGAAGTAGCGCAGCATCTCTGGATCCGAATCGGAGATTCGGGCTACCACGCCGGTATCGCCGTTGGCGCAGTCCGATAGCTGGCGGGCCGGGGGAGTGGGTACCTGTCCGTCGGCACCCGGAATCGGATCCCCGTGCGGGTCACGCTGCGGGTGACCGAGTTTGGCGTCGATCTTGGCCAACAGCAGATCGGAGACCGCGTGCTCGAGCACCTCGGCCTCGTCATGCACCTCATCCCAGCCGTAGCCGAGCTCGTTGACCAGATAGGTCTCCAGTAGCCGGTGTCTGCGCACCATGAGCACCGCAGCCTTACGGCCCTGCTCGGTCAACGTCACCGCGCCGTACTTCTCGTGATCCACCAGGCCTTGATCGGCCAGCTTGCGAATGGATTCGGAGGCAGTGCTCGCCGACACGCCCATGCGCTCGGCCAACATTTTGGTGCTGACCTTTTCGTGCGACCACTCCTGCGCGGTCCAGATCACCTTCAAGTAATCCTGGGCGACCGTCGTCAGATCGGTGTCGGCGGATCCGGCGGGTCGGTCGGATCGAGTGGGGCTCACGAAGGTAAGCCTAGTCAGGGAATGACGACCCACAGCCAAGTCGGCCGTCTCACAGCTTCCGAAGTAGGCTTTAGGCCGTGCAACGCTGGCGCGGGCAAGACGAAATCCCGTCCGACTGGGGTCGGTGCGTACTGACGATCGGTGTTTTCGACGGTGTACACCGAGGTCACGCCGAACTCATCGGGCGCGCTGTGAAGGCGGCACGTGAGCTGAATCTGAAGAGCGTCGTGATGACGTTCGATCCGCACCCGATGGAAGTCGTGTTCCCCGGAACCCATCCGGCGCAGCTCACCACCTTGACCCGGCGCGCTGAGCTCGCCGAGGAACTGGGCGTCGACGTCTTCTTGGTGGTGCCCTTCACTCCCGAGTTCATGAAGCTCTCTCCCGAGCGCTATGTGCACGAACTGCTGGTTGAGCGTCTACACGTCGCCGAGGTGGTGGTCGGGGAGAATTTCACCTTCGGCAAGAAGGCCGCCGGAAACGTTCACATGCTTAAGAAGGCGGGCGAGCGTTTCGGCTTCAAGGTCGACGCGGTCACCCTCGTCACCGAACACGCGGTGACGTTCTCGTCGACCTATATCCGGTCGTGCGTGGACGCCGGCGACATGGTGGCGGCCACCGAGGCGCTGGGGCGTCCCCACCGAGTGGAGGGCGTCGTCGTGCGCGGCGACGGTCGCGGTCGTGAGCTGGGCTTTCCGACCGCCAATGTGGCGCCCCCCATGTTCTCGGCCATCCCCGCCGACGGGGTGTACGCGGCCTGGTTCACTCTGCTCGGACACGGTCCGACCATGGGTACCGTCGTGCCCGGTGAGCGCTATCAGGCAGCGGTCTCTGTGGGGAGCAACCCGACGTTCTCGGGTAAGGCCCGCACCGTCGAGGCCTTCATTCTCGACACCACGGCCGATTTGTACGGCCAGCATGTGGCGGTCGATTTTGTGGCGCGGATCCGCAGCATGGAGAAGTTCAACGCCATCGACGACCTGGTTGTGGCGATGGGCAAGGACGCCGAGAAGGCCCGCACGATTTTGGCCCGCAGCTGACCAGGCGCTAAACTCCTTGCTCGGCGTGAGCTGCAGTTCGCGGTGGCCCGCCGGAGATCTTTGTCGCGAACCCCAAAAATGAGCTCTTGCGCGAAAACCGCAAGGGCGGATGGAGATGCCTGCCGTGTCATTGACCACTGAGCAGAAGAAGGAAATCCTCGCCCAGTACGGGCTGCACGAGACCGACACCGGTTCCCCCGAGGCGCAGGTCGCGATGCTGACCAAGCGCATTGTCGATCTAACCGAGCACCTCAAGACCCACAAGCACGACCACCACAGCCGTCGTGGTCTGCTGCTGCTGGTCGGCCGTCGCCGCCGGCTGCTCAAGTACGTCGCCAAGGTTGACGTCGCGCGCTACCGCTCGCTGATCGAGCGCCTGGGCCTGCGCCGCTGATTTTGGTTTCCCCTCGATTGGGCCGCCCCGGCAATTCAGCCGCGGCGTCCATCGCTTTCCTCACTATCGGTGTGGCGCTGCTGTCGGCGTGTTCGGCAGCAGCGGCCACCGATGGCTTGGCTGTGGGCGATTGTGTCAATCTCAGCGGTGGCGATAACCAGGCCAAGCTGGTCAAGGAACCATGCGGCAGCCCGAAGTCGAATTTCAAAGTCTTCGCCAAGACCGCGACCGATGCTGAGTGCCCGCGCGACGCCGACTCTTCGTACTACGCCAAACGCGGATTCGGCCGCAAGAGCCAGGCACTGTGCCTGGACATCGACTGGGTGGTTGGCAGCTGTATGGACGTACCGGACAAGTGGGACGGCGACCCGGTACGTGTCGATTGCGACGACCGGCGCGCCCAGAACAAGAAACGTGTCACCCAGGTTCTCCACGACGTCTCCACCGCAGACGACTGCATCACCGGACTTGGCTACCCGTACGTGGACCGCAACTTCACCGTGTGCGTGGAAGAACTGCCCTGATCAAGCTGCATGGCCGCAAACGCCGCAGGTGGTAGGGTGTGTGCGTTGTCATGCTGGTCCCGCCGGGTAACGGGCGGTCTTCGGTAGTGGCTGCCGGGTTCGGTGCTTGTGCTCTCCGCGCAAGCAACACATCGATCTCCGGCCGCTTCGATCGAACGGCCGTGGCCGATCACCTTCCGGGTCCACCTCGCGCTGGTACGTCCGCGCGCTGACCGCGTGATGGCACGCATGCCCGATGCAGCCACGTGCTGCCAACTGAGAATGTATGAGAGGTATTCCAGAACTTATGTCTGTTACAGAAATTGAAGAAGGCATCTTCGAGTCCACCGCCGTTCTTGACAACGGGAACTTCGGCACCCGCACCATCCGATTCGAGGCCGGGCGGCTGGCCCAGCAGGCCGCCGGCTCCGTCGTCGCCTACCTGGACGACGAGACCATGCTGTTGTCGGCGACCACCGCCAGCAAGACCCCCAAGGATCATTTCGACTTCTTCCCGCTGACCATTGATGTCGAAGAGCGGATGTACGCCGCGGGCCGCATCCCCGGCTCGTTCTTCCGTCGCGAGGGCCGTCCGTCCACCGACGCCATCCTGACCTGTCGCCTGATCGACCGGCCGCTGCGCCCGTCGTTCGTCAGCGGACTGCGCAACGAGATCCAGGTCGTGGTGACGGTGCTGAGCCTGAACCCGCAGGACCTGTACGACGTGTTGGCCATCAACGCCGCATCGGCGTCCACCCAGATCTCCGGGCTGCCCTTCTCGGGCCCGGTCGGCGGTGTGCGGGTCGCGCTGATCGACGGACAGTGGGTTGCGTTCCCCACCGTCGAGCAGCTGGAGACCGCGGTGTTCGACATGGTGGTCGCGGGCCGCAAGGTCGGCGACGACGTCGCCATCATGATGGTCGAGGCCGAGGCCACCGATAACGTCATCGCCCTCGTGGACGGTGGCGCGGGCGCGCCGACCGAAGCAGTGGTCGCCGAGGGGCTCGAGGCCGCCAAGCCGTTCATCGCCGCACTGTGCACCGCGCAGGAAGAGCTGGCGAGCCGTGCCGCCAAGCCCACCGGCGAGTTCCCGCTGTTCCCCGACTACCAGGACGACGTGTACGCCGCCGTCGCGTCGGTGGCCACCGAGCCGCTGTCGCAGGCGCTGTCCATCGCGGGCAAGGCCGAGCGCGATGACAAGACCGACGAGATCAAGGTCGACGTGCTGGGCCGGCTGCAGGAGGGCTTCGACGGGC
The DNA here is from genome assembly GCF_001605725.1 of Mycobacteroides immunogenum. Classification (NCBI taxonomy): domain Bacteria; kingdom Bacillati; phylum Actinomycetota; class Actinomycetes; order Mycobacteriales; family Mycobacteriaceae; genus Mycobacteroides; species Mycobacteroides immunogenum. The sequence goes on along the minus strand of NZ_CP011530.1, from coordinate 3,373,585 downwards.
GCGAGAAGGAAATCGGTGCCGCGTTCCGCTCGCTCACCAAGAAGCTTGTGCGCCAGCGCATTCTGAAGGATCAGTTCCGCATCGATGGCCGCGGTGTCACCGACATCCGCGCCCTCTCGGCCGAGGTCGCCGTGATCCCGCGCGCTCACGGCAGCGCACTGTTCGAGCGTGGCGAGACCCAGATCATGGGTGTGACCACCCTGGACATGATCAAGATGGCTCAGCAGGTCGACTCGCTCGGTCCCGAGACCACCAAGCGCTACATGCATCACTACAACTTCCCGCCGTTCTCCACCGGTGAGACCGGCCGCGTTGGCTCGCCGAAGCGTCGCGAGATTGGGCACGGCGCTCTCGCTGAGCGCGCGCTCATCCCGGTGCTGCCGAGCGTCGAGGAGTTCCCCTACGCCATCCGTCAGGTCTCCGAGGCCCTGGGCTCCAACGGTTCCACCTCGATGGGTTCGGTCTGTGCCTCCACCCTGGCGCTGCTGAACGCCGGTGTGCCGCTGAAGGCCCCGGTCGCCGGTATCGCCATGGGTCTGGTGTCCGATGACATCGAACTCGCCGACGGCACCACCGAGCGTCGCTTTGTCGCGCTCACCGACATCCTGGGCGCCGAGGATGCGTTCGGCGACATGGACTTCAAGGTCGCCGGTACCAAGGACTTCGTCACCGCCCTGCAGCTGGACACCAAGCTCGACGGCATCCCTTCGCAGGTGCTGGCCGCCGCGCTGTCGCAGGCCAAGGATGCTCGCAGCACCATCCTTGAGGTCATGGCCGAGGCGATCGACGCTCCCGACGAGATGAGCCCGTACGCGCCGCGTATCACCACCATCAAGGTGCCGGTCGACAAGATCGGCGAGGTGATCGGGCCCAAGGGCAAGATGATCAACTCGATCACCGAGGAGACCGGCGCCAACATCTCGATCGAGGATGACGGCACCGTGTTCGTCGGTGCGGCCGATGGTGCGTCGGCGCAGGCCGCGATCGACAAGATCAACGCGATCGCCAACCCGCAGCTGCCGAAGATCGGTGAGCGCTTCCTCGGAACCGTCGTCAAGACAACCGATTTCGGCGCGTTCGTCTCGCTGCTCCCGGGGCGCGATGGTCTGGTGCACATCAGCAAGCTCGGTAAGGGCAAGCGGATCGCCAAGGTCGAGGACGTGGTCAAGGTCGGCGACAAGATCCAGGTCGAGATCGCCGACATCGACAACCGCGGCAAGATCTCGCTGGTCCCCGTCGCCGACGACAACGCCGCCGACGCCCCCGAGGCTGCCGGCAGTGACGCCCCCGCGGAGGCCCAGCCGGCAGATGCCGTCACCCAGTAAGGTCCCCGGCGCGGGGTCCGAGTCTCTTCGCGCAAGCGGCTCATCGGTACGCCGCACAGTTCTTCCTGGTGGACTCCGAGTGGTCACCGAGGCAATGCCCTCGGTGCGCTCGGCGTCCGTCGGGGTGTGGGTCGATGTCGGCTCGCGCGATGAGGGCCGCAGCGTGGCTGGCGCCGCGCATTTCCTTGAACACTTGCTGTTCAAGTCGACGCCGACCCGGTCGGCGGCAGATATCGCGCAGTCGATTGATGCTGTCGGTGGGGAGCTGAACGCCTTCACTGCACGCGAGCAGACCTGTTACTACGCGCACGTGCTGGATACCGACCTGGAGCTGGCCATCGACTTGGTGGCCGACGTGGTCCTGCGTGGCCGATGCGCGAGTGACGATGTCGAGGTGGAGCGCGATGTCGTGCTCGAAGAGATCGCGATGCGTGACGACGATCCCGAGGACCTGCTTGGGGAGGCGTTTCTCGGCGCGCTGTTCGGTGATCATCCGATCGGTCGCAGTGTGCTGGGTAGCTCCGAGTCGATATCGTCGATGACGCGAACCCAGCTGCACTCGTTTCACGTGCGGCGGTACCGTCCCGAACGGATGGTGCTCGCGGTAGCCGGCAACATCGAACACGATCGGGTAGTCCGGTTGGCGCGCAAGTATTTCAAGTCCCATCTGGACCCGTCGGTACGGACCGTTGCCCCGCGCAAGGGGAGCGGCCGGGTCGCGGCCAAACCGGGGCTGGAATTGGTCTCGCGCGACGGTGAACAGGTGCACCTGTCGTTGGGTGTCCGTACCCCCGGGCGTGGCTGGAAGCACCGTTGGGCGCTGTCGGTACTTAACAGCGCACTCGGTGGTGGACTCAGTTCTCGTCTGTTCCAAGAGATTCGTGAGCAGCGTGGGCTGGTGTACGCGGTGTATTCGACGGTGGACACCTTCTCTGACGCCGGTGCGCTGTCGGTGTACGCGGGCTGCTCACCCGAGCGATTCGACGAGGTGGCCAAGGTGACCTCGCAGGTGCTGGGAGCGGTGGTGCAGGACGGATTCACCGCGGCGGAGATCGACCGCGCCAAGGGCGCGCTATCCGGCGGACTTGTTCTTGGGCTTGAAGATTCGGCATCGCGAATGAACCGGATGGGCCGCAGCGAGCTGAACAACGGTAAGCACCGCACGATTTCCGCCACATTGGCGAAGATTGACGCGGTGACGGCCGACGAGGTCAATGCCATCGCCCGTCAGCTGCTCAGCAAGCCCGCCGGAGCGGCGGTGGTCGGACCGTACCGATCCAAGCGGACGTTGCCGCGCACGTTGCGCGCGATGATTGAATCCGCAAGCTAGGTAACGTCCGGGAAGATATCCTCTAGCTGATGGTCGCCAAGGCGATTCAGCGCGTTAGGGAACTAACGGCTGGCACATACACAGGGATCGCGGCCGCGATAATTCTGTTGTCGTGGTTGGCTTTCGCGTTGCTTCCGCAACACTCCAGCGGCCATACCCAGGCTCCGGCGGCCGGGCACAACATGCATGGAATGCACGGAATGCATCATGCCGATATGGCACCGATGGCCGCCCCGGTGGCGCATCATCCGGTGCTGTGGGTCGCGATCGTCTCGTGGATTGTCATGACCATCGCCATGATGGGATTGGCCACCCTGCCCTCCATCCAGTACATCGAGCAGACCATGCCGTGGGGGCGCCGTGGTGCGGCTATCGCCGTGTATGCGGCGGTCTGGCTGGCGGTGTGGACCGTGATCGGCGTCGTCATCACGCTGGCACAGTCGGCTGCGATAGGTGCACCGCCCTGGTGGCTTTTCGCCGGAGCCCTCGTCCTTGCCGCGCTCTGGCAGCTGACCCCGCTCAAATGCGTGGCGCTCGGTGACTGCCACAAGTCACGCCCGCTGCCACCCACAGGTTGGCCCGCCGCTCAGGCGGTTACGCGTTTTGGCGCGTTCGGTGGCTGGGCGTGCGTCAGATCTTGTTGGGCCGTGATGCTGGCGATGGCATTGGCGCCCACCGCGCATATCTTGTGGATGGTGCCGTTGACGGTCGCGGTCACCTGGGAGCGTTTCACGCGGCAACCGCGCCGGACGGCGCGCATCCTCGCCGGGGTTTTCGTGATCGCAGCTGCCGCCGTGGGGGTCTTCGCGGCCATCCAATAGGGTCCCGGTATGGATATCAACGGCAGCGTCGCCATCGTCACCGGAGCCGGCTCCGGAATTGGACAGGCCCTCGCGTGGGGCCTCGCGGATGCCGGAGCCACCGTGGTGGCCGCGGATATCGCCGCCGACGCCGTTGCGCACACCGCTGCTGCCCGTTCCGGCCGCATCGTCGGGCAGCGAGCCGACGCCAGCTCGATCGCCGATATCGAGAGTCTTATCGCGTTGGCTGAGAAGGAATTTGGCCCCGTCGATCTGTACGCGGCCAACGCCGGGATCGGCGGCGGGCTCGGACTCGACATCGGCGAGGCGGCATGGGACCTCACCATTGATGTGAACCTGCGTGCGCACATCCGCGCGGCGACGCTGTTGGTGCCGGGCTGGGTACAGCGGGGGCGCGGCTACTTTCTGTCGGTGGCATCGGCGGCCGGACTGCTCACTCAGATCGGCTCGCCGGCCTATTCGGTGACCAAGCACGCCGCCGTCGGCTTCGCCGAGTGGCTGTCGATCACCTATGGCGACAAGGGCGTCGGAGTGAGCTGCCTGTGCCCGATGGGAGTCAAGACGGCCCTGCTCGACGGTCTCACCGAAACCGATGACCCCGCCACCAAGGTGGCCGGCAACTCGATCACCACGGCAGGTGAGGTGTTGCAGCCTGCCGCCGTCGCGGTGATCACCCTGGATGCGATCCGCGACGAGCGGTTTCTGGTGTTGCCACATCCGCAGGTTCTGGACATGTATCGGCAGAAGGGCGCCGACTACGACCGATGGATCGCGGGTATGCGCCGCTACCAGGGGTTTCTCGAAGCTCAAGCGGGAGCGTAGACCTGCCGAATGGGAACCTCACGCGCAATTTCGGCTGAAATCCGTCGTGAGATTCCCACTCGGCGCGGGCTGTCTAAGCCAGAACCTGCGCGGGCTCGGTGAACGTCAGCCCTAGGTCGTGCGCGACATGCGCGTTGAGCAGTGCGCCCTCGTGTGTGGACAGGCCCTTGGCGAGCGCGGCATCGTCACGGCAGGCCTGGCGCCAGCCCTTGTCGGCCAGCGCCAGCACGTACGGCATGGTGGCATTGGTCAAGGCGAAGGTTGACGTCCGGGGTACCGCTCCGGGCATGTTGGCCACGCAGTAGAAGACGCTGTCGTGAACCGTGTAGGTCGGTTCGTCGTGGGTGGTGGGGCGAGAATCGGCGAAGCAGCCGCCCTGGTCGATCGCGATATCCACCAGCACCGATCCCGGCTTCATCTGGGCCACAAGCGCGTTGGAGACGAGCTTGGGGGCCTTGGCTCCCGGAATCAGAACCGCTCCGATCACCAGATCGGCGCGCTTGACGGCGCCTTCCAACTCCAGGGTCGAGGAGTAGCGGGTCCGGATGGTGCCGCCGAATTCGGCGTCAAGCTCACGTAGTTTGTTGAGGTTGACGTCGAAAACCGTGACATGAGCGCCCATTCCGGCGGCGATCCGCGCCGCGTTGTACCCGGCGACGCCGCCACCGATGACCACTACGTCGGCCGGGCCGACGCCGGGAACGCCGCCCATGACCAGGCCGCGCCCACCCACGGGAGCCATCAGGTGATAGGCGCCAACCTGCGCCGACAGCCGGCCGGCCACCTCGCTCATCGGTGCCAGGAGGGGGAGCGCGCCGTCGGCGGTCTGCACGGTCTCGTAGGCGATCGAGGTGGTCGCCGATGCCAGCAGGGCCTGCGTGCACGGAAGTGACGCCGCCAGGTGCAGGTAGGTGAACAGCGTCTGGCCGCGACGCATGAGGGCGTACTCGGGTTCGATGGGTTCTTTGACCTTGAGCAGCAGATCGGCCTCGGCCCAGATCTGCTCGGCACCGTTGATGACCTGTGCGCCAGCGGCTTTGAAGTCCACGTCGGATATCGAGGAGCCCTCACCGGCGCCCGCTTGAATGATCACCTCGTGACCGCGACGGGTCAGCTCGGCCACCCCCGCGGGTGTGGTGGCCACGCGGTATTCGTTGTTCTTGATCTCGGTAGGGATGCCTACGCGCATGATTCTTCTTCTCCTGTTTCAAAACTAAGTCTCGCGTTCAAGTGTGAAGAAGCGTCGATAAACCTGCAATATTTGTGTGGAAGATTCGGTAGATTGCAAAAATGGTCGCAAAATCACCGGAATCTCGGTTCGACATACCAGCCACGCCGAATGATGTTCGGCGCGTGGAGCTCGACGATGTCGACCGCCGCATCCTGATGGAACTGCATGACGACGCACGTATCCCCAACAGTGCGCTGGCTGAAGCCGTGGGGATCGCTGCATCGACCTGTCATGGACGGGTCCGGCGCCTGCAGGAAGCGGGCGTGATCCGTGGATTCTTCACCGATGTCGACCCCGCGGCCATCGGCCGGCCGCTGCAGGCGATGATCTCGGTCAGCTTGCAGGCCAACGCGCGCGGAAAGATCCGCACCTTCATCCGGGACATCCGTGCGCTGCCGCAGGTTATCGACGTGTACTTTCTCGCGGGCGCCGACGATTACATCCTGCACGTCGCCGCCCGCGACACCGAGGACCTGAGGTCCTTCGTCGTTGAGAAACTCAACGCACAGCCCGATGTCGCGGGCACGCAGACGTCGTTGATCTTCGAACACCTACGCGGGGGAGCGCCCCTGTAGGTCGCCGATCAGCTGAGGGCAGGGGCGGGGTCCTCGAGGACTCCGTCAGAGTTGCCGTCCTGCCCGACTATCCCATTCTCGTCTACCTCGTAGACGTGTGCTTCGGCGATGTTGAAGAACGTGCCGACCACACGTACCCGCCCGGATACCACGGCCCCCGCCAGGATCGGGTGGTGAATGAGGCGCTCCACCTGGATGGCCACATTCACGACGCCGAGCTGGTCGACCTCGTTGAACCCGTGTGCCTCCGCGCTCGCCCGCGCCGGATGGTGCTCCTGGAAGGCGATAAGGCTGTCGCGGGCGTAGTCGAGCCAGCGTCCCACCGGGGTGGTGGGTGCATCGGTCGATTCTGTCAGCAGTGCCTTCATGGCTCCGCACGATGAATGTCCGCACACGACAACCGAACTCACGTTCAGCTGGTTGATCGCGAAGTCGAGCGAGGCGTCAACCGAACCATCGGCGGGATCGGTGGGTACCACGTTGCCGACATTGCGGATCGTGAACAGATCTCCCGGGCCGCTTGCCGTGATGACGTTCGGCAGAATGCGTGAATCGCCGCAGGTGAGGAAGAGCGCGTCGGGATCCTGGTAGTCGGCCAACTCGGTGACATGCGGCCGCAACGCACCCGAACCGCGGCTGTTGTATTCATTGATGCCGTCGATGATCGACGCGCCCGCTTCGCCGTTCTGTTCCCGGCGCCACGACCGCCACGGCACCAAACCGACAGCGCGCGAGACGAAGTGACGCTTCGGGCGAGTGGTGTGAGCGTGGTGCAGCTTCGCGTGGGAAGACTCCACGATCATCACGGTGCCGCCCACCGCTTCATGAGCGCGCTTCCAGTCGGAGATGGCTTCGGAGATGGCGTGATCGACATAGTCGGCGTTGATGGCCAGCGTGACATGCGCGCCCGGCGGGACGGTGCTGAGCGTCTTGGTGAGGCGGGGGAGCGACAGGAAGCTCAGCGTGCCGTCGAGTTCGACGTGCCACTGCCGCGATCCCTCGGTGCCGAACGGACGGGCGTCCATGTGTGCCCGCATCACCCGCCCCACCAGAATCCCGATGGCGACCAGCAGGCCGATCCCCACGCCTTCCAGCAGGTTGAGGAACACCACGCAGACCATGGTGATGGCGTACACCGCCAGATCTCCTGTGCGCCAAGCAAGTTTCATATGAGCCAACTTGACCAGCTGGATACCGATGACAATCAGCAGACCGGCCAGCGCGGCCTTGGGGATGAGCTGCACCAGGCCGCTGAACAGCGAGGCGAACAGCAGCACCCAGACGCCGTGCAGGATGGCCGAGGCGCGGGTCTTGGCCCCGGCGGCGACGTTGGTCGAGCTGCGGACGATCACACCGGTGACGGGCAGACCACCCAGGAAGCCGGACACCACGTTGGCGCTGCCCTGGCCGATCATCTCGCGATCGAAGTTGGTCCGGGGCCCGGTGTGCAGCTTGTCCACCGCGACGGCGGATAGCAGCGACTCGACGCTCGCGATCAGCGCGACAGTCAGCACCGCCAGCAGCACCCCGGCCCAGTCGCCGTTCGCCGGACCGGTCAGCGTCGGCAGGCTGATGGCATCAAAGAAATCGCCCGCCAAGGTGATTCGTTCGGCAGGGGAGTTGGTCAGCACCGCGAAGGCGGTGGCGACAACGATGGCCACCAGCGCGCCGGGCACCATGCGGATCTTGGGCGGCAGCTTGGGCCACAGCAGCAGGATCGCGATCACCATCACGCCGATGATCACGTCGGGCAGGTGATGGTTGATGACGCCCGGGGGCAGTGCCTTGAGGTTCTGCCAGGCGGAGCTCTGCGACGAGCCGCCCATCAGGACGTGGATCTGCTGCAGTGCGATGGTCACACCGATACCGGCCAGCATCGCGTGCACCACGACGGGCGCGATGGCCAGCGCGGCACGCGCGATCCGGCTGAGTCCGAAGAGGATCTGCAGCACGCCCGCACCGATGGTGATCAGGCATGCCACCTGCCAGCCGAACGTGTTGATGATTTCGGCAACGACCACGGTGAGGCCGGCGGCCGGACCGCTGACCTGTAGTGGTGATCCGCCGAGCGAGCCGGCGACAATGCCGCCGACTACGGCCGCGATGAGACCCGCCATCAGCGGGGCTCCAGAAGCAATCGCGATACCCAGAGACAGCGGCAACGCGACGAGGAATACGACGAGGGAGGCCGGAAGGTCGTGCCGCAGATTCTGCAGTAGCGACGGCTTGGCGGTCTGCTCGGTGACAGAAGTCGTCATGGAAGTAAGCCCTATCGGGATGAAGAGTCGCTGCAGCTATGGCTACGTGCGGATTGCGCGACTTATGGATAGATGGGTGAGGAGACGCGTATGACGGCGTCTTTGCCGTCTCAGCGGCAGCTCAGCGTCGATCTATCCCGATGGTGATAAGGCGTTGTCGTCCCAAGTTGTCGGGAGCGCGCGAGAACACGAAACCTCGCGCGGCAAGCAGTGCCAACAGACTGGCACCCAAGAGAGTGGTCAGCACGATCCCGAGCGGAACCGGTATCGAACTGGGTTGCTGACGGATGCGGGTGACCGCCGCGTTTACCGAGCTTTTGACATGCTCGTGGATTTCTTCGGGCAGCAGGCTCGTTGCTGGCGAAGTTCCGACGACCGCAGCTCGCCATCCGAACATCTGCCCGTGGGCGGCGGGTCCGAGGAAGCACACGGCCGCGAGAAGGGCGATCACGAAGCCCCCCACGCGCGCGTATCGCTTGCGGCCCGACATGCGCACCAGAGTACCAGTGCATGCCGAAAATTGGTCGTACCGCAGCTAGAGATATGTTTCTGAGAGGAACCTGAGAGTCTCGCGTGACGTCGGCAAATGGTTGCCAGAACCGTGACAGTGGTCACAGTACGTTGCTCGCCTCGGGGTAATCACATTCGGCCGAATGGGCAAAAATAGGCTCAACCAGGAGTTGACATTGCATTCTGGCAAATTGAGTGACCGATAGAAATGGGGTAGCTCGGGCCAATGCTGGGTGGCGTCCTGGTGAACTTGCGCCGACGGGCTACCACGGGATCGGCGAGCCCCGCCTCGTGTCGCGGAGAGCCGGCGATCGGACGGGCGTCCTCGCCGCCGTCGCGGCCTAGAGGATTAGGGTGACCGCGTGACTAACATCGCGACCGGAGTGCTGGGAGCACAGGGCAAGGTAGGCCAGGCCATGTGTCAGGCAGTGGATTCCGCGGCCGATCTGGACCTGGTGGCCGCCGTCGACAAGAACGATCCGTTGGAGGCGCTCACCGCCGCCAGCGTGGTCATCGACTTCACCCATCCCGATGTCGTGATGGACAACCTGAAATTCTTGATCGGTAACGGCATTCATGCCGTCGTGGGCACCACCGGCTTCACCGACGAACGTTTGGATCAGGTGCGCTCCTGGCTGGCGGATAGCCCCGGGACGGGAGTGTTGATTGCTCCGAACTTCGCGATCGGTGCCGTGCTGTCGATGAAGTTCGCCCAGCAGGCCGCCCGATTCTTTGAGTCGGTGGAGGTCATCGAGCTGCATCACCCCAATAAGGCGGACGCCCCTTCCGGAACAGCGACGCGGACGGCACGTTTGATCGCCGAGGCGCGTAAGGGATTGCCGCCGAGTCCCGACGCCACCAGCACCGGGATCGAAGGGGCGCGCGGGGCCGATGTCGATGGCGTGCGGGTACACGCGGTGCGTGTGGCCGGACTCGTCGCGCACCAAGAGGTGTTGTTCGGGACGACGGGTGAGACGTTGACCATTCGGCACGACAGCATCGACCGGACCTCCTTCGCGCCGGGTGTGCTGCTGGGCGTGCGCAACATCGCGACGCGGCCCGGTCTCACCATCGGAATCGAACCCCTGCTGGAGCTCGGATGAGCCGCGTGCGCGAAGACCGAGAGGCGTAAGTGTCCGCCGCGGCCAGAGTCAAGATCCTCATCGCGTTCATGTGTGTGGCGATGGTGGTGTATTTCCTGATCCTGGGGAAGATGGGTATCGCCCTCGTGCAGAGCGGCAAGCCAGCCGCGATCGGTATGGGGATCGGTGTGCTGATCCTTCCGTTCATCGGCTTGTGGGCCATGATCGCTACTCTGCGTGCGGGTTTCGCGCATCAACGGCTGGCCGCGCTGGCGGTGGAACAGGGCCGCGATCTGGATGTGAGCGCGTTGCGGACCACGCCCTCCGGACGGATCAACCGCGAAGACGCCGATGCGCTCTTTGCGACGGTGAAGGCCGAGGTTGAGGCCGAACCCGACGACTGGGTCGGTTGGTACCGGTTGGCACGCGCGTACGACTACGCCGGAGATCGGGGCCGCGCCCGCGAGACCATGCGCACTGCGGTGCAGATGCAGCAGGACGCGGCAAGGTGAGTCGTCTGCTGGTGGTGCACCACACTCCATCGCCGGCTACCCGAGAGCTGTTGGAAGCGGTGCTGGAGGGTACGAGGGATCCGGATATCTCGGGGGTCGAGGTGGTGGCGCGGCCGGCGCTCGCCGCGACGATCTCCGACATGCTGGACGCCGATGGCTACTTGTTCGGCACCACGGCCAATTTCGGGTACATGTCTGGCGCCCTCAAGCATTTTTTCGACACCGTCTACTACCCAAGCCTCGATCATGTGGCCGCGCGCCCGTACGGCGTGTGGGTGCACGGCAACAACGACACCGTGGGCGCGGTGACGGCGGTCGACAAGATCGTGACCGGGCTGGCGCTGGAGAAGGCAGCAGACGTGCTTGAGGTGGTGGGCCCGATCGACGCATCCGTGCGTGAACAGGCCTATAACCTTGGCGGCACACTCGCCGCGATCTTGATGCAATGAGGAGGCAGGCATGCCCGGACTTGCCGAACTTGCCCTGGGGGCCGCGCCCATCGCCGGTGGCGCGCTGCTGGGTGCGGTAGCGGGAAACCTTAAGCCCCCGGATATTCGGGAGATGATCGCCAAGGACTTCGATCTGCTGGACCGCATTCCCGAGCAGCAGGCAGAACGCCGCGCGGCGGTCCGTCGCATGATCGATCAGCGCATCGATGATCTTGTCGCGAGCAATGACCGCGGCCGCTCGCTGCGTGAGGCCGCGCTGTCCTACGGCGGCGGCTGGCGCGACATTCTGGTATTCGTCGGCGCGGTTCTATTCACGGTGATCTGGTGGAACATCGAGCACACCCGGAGCAACTGGCTGGTGATGTTTCTGGTGATGCTGGCCTTGACGTTGATTGCAGGGTTCTATGCCGTCCGCACGGTGCTGCGCAGTGTGTATGGTGTGGCCGGCCGCTTGCGGCACCGATCGTCCGGATCGTCATAGGCGTATTCCGCTGCATTCGTCGGCAAATTCGAATCTGTCATATTCTGCGTAATCTGTTACATCGAACTGTAAATATCACGCGATGTTAATGACGCGGAATCTTTGGGTATCTTGCATATCCACATAACGCGCATACAGTGCCCTTGAAACCTGTTCCGCCCATGTGAAATTGGAATTCGCCCTTGAGTGCCCCACTGCGCGTCGAAGAATCCATCGGTATCCAGCGGATGCTGTCGGTGGCGGAATCGGAATTGAACCATCTGCGCAAGTACACGACCATCTGGTACGTCGCGTGGCTGCGGGGCGATCTGAACGTCACGGCCCTGCGTGCCGCGGGTGCGGCCATGCAACGCAAGCATCCCTACCTCGCGGCCCGGGTCGAGCCTGTCGGCCGCCGATTTCGAGTGACCACCGAAGGCGTCCGCGACAGCGTCGTATCTGTGCACGACCAACCGCTGCGGGATGTCGCGGCGCTCCCGGTGCTGTCGCTGGATGACGGAACCTACGCGATCTTGGTGTATCCGGATGGCCCCGGTAGTGCCGTCGCGGTGGGAGTGGATCACTCGATCGCCGACGCGCGCTTGAGTTATTCGTATTTCTACGAATTGTGGGAGCTCTATACCGAAATCGTGGTGAACGGCGAAATTCCACCGCTGCCACGTCAGCCGATCCCGGTGGCCCCGGAATACGCCATGGCGCAACGGGGCCTGCGGCAGACCCCGCTGCCGCAAAAGTCGTGGTTCGGCCCGACGTCCTGGGGCGGTGGCCAACACGATGATTCGGCGACCTCGCGGACGGTGCTGGGCTGGAAACAGCGCTTCGACCCGAACCTCTCCGCCTCGCTGCGTGCCTCGGCGCGTCGACGTCAGACCACCGTGAACACACTCGTCACCGGGGTGATCGCGCTGGCCGAACGTGCCCTGATTCGCGTCGATCACGACGCGGCGGTGAATCTGGGTTTCGAATCACTCGTGGACTACCGCAAGCATCTGACGCCGCCTGCCGAGCTCGGTGAGATCGCCAACGGCATCATGGTCGCTCGCGGCCAAGTCAAGGTCGGGATGAATGACGACCCGGTGCGGATCGGCGCCGCGGTGGCGAGCCAGATCAATGACGACATCAGCAGTGGGTTTCTTCTGCAAAGCGTCTACCACATCGGGGGTGCGGCGCTCACCGGTGAATTCGGTCCGTTCATCAGGATCACCAATCCCGGAGTATTACCCAGCCCGCCGTTACCGCCGGGCCTGGCCATGGAAGATTTCGACGCTCAGCTGACCACGCCGCGCACCGAGAAGGGGCGCGCTCAGGCCGTGCCCCAGGCATCGCGCTACGAGGTCTATTCGATCGGCGCGGAGTTCACCATCGTCTGCAAATTCGCTGCCGGAGCGCTGACCGCGGAACAGGCAGACGCCTTGCGCGCAGACATCGTTGCCAGGGTGGAAGCGCTCGCCAAACCGTAGTACGCAGCCCGCGGGGCGCGCTGTCTGTGTTGGGGACCCCGGCTTCGTCGTAGCCCCGACGTAAGCTAGCTGCGTGTCCGTTCCCACTCCCTACGAGGATCTGCTGCGTCTCGTGCTCGAACAGGGCACGCCGAAGTCGGATCGCACCGGCACCGGTACCCGTAGCGTCTTCGGGCATCAGCTGCGCTATCGCTTGGCTGATGGCTTCCCGCTGATCACCACCAAGAAGGTTCACCTGAAGTCGGTGATCTACGAGCTGCTCTGGTTCCTGCGTGGAGAATCCAATGTGCGCTGGCTGCAGGAGCGCGGCGTCACGATCTGGGATGAGTGGGCCTCGGAGACCGGCGAACTCGGCCCCGTATACGGGGTGCAGTGGCGTTCCTGGCCGACTCCTTCGGGGGAGCACATCGATCAGATCAGCGCCGCACTGGACCTGCTGCGCACCAACCCGGATTCGCGCCGCAACATTGTTTCGGCGTGGAACGTCGGCGAGATTCCGCAGATGGCGCTGCCCCCGTGTCACGCGTTCTTTCAGTTTTATGTCGCCGACGGCAAGCTGAGCTGTCAGCTGTATCAGCGCAGTGCTGATCTGTTTCTCGGCGTGCCCTTCAATATCGCCAGCTATGCACTGCTCACCCACATGATGGCGGCGCAGGCAGGGCTCGGCGTGGGCGACTTCGTGTGGACCGGCGGCGACTGCCATATCTACGACAACCACATCGAGCAGGTCACCGAGCAGCTCAGTCGCGATCCCTATCCGTATCCCCGGCTTGTTCTGGCGCAGCGTGATTCGATATTCGACTACGGATACGAGGACATCACTGTCGAGAACTATCAGCACCATCCGGCCATCAAGGCGCCTGTCGCGGTATGACGGGGACCATCGGGCTGATTTGGGCACAATCGCGCGGCGGCGTCATCGGTGCGGATGGCGCGATCCCGTGGCGACTGCCCGAAGATCAGGCGCGCTTCAAGCGAATCACCATGGGGCACACGGTGATCATGGGTCGCAAGACCTGGGAATCGCTTCCCGCCAGTGTCCGGCCGTTGCCGGGGCGGCCCAACATCGTGCTGACCAGGGATGCGTTGTTCGAGCCGGACGGGGCGCTGGCCGTCGGGTGCACGGACGCGGCCCTGGCGGCATCTGACGAGTCGCCGTGGGTGATCGGTGGGGGCGAGATCTATCGGCTGTTCCTGCCGTTGGCGCAGCGGTGCGAGGTGACAGTGGTGGACGCCGATGTGGCGGGTGACGCTCTGGCTCCGCAGCTCGGTGACGGTTGGGTTGTCGAGGAAAATGATTGGCAGACAAGTGAATCCGGCCTGCGGTATCAGTTTTTGAGCTATCGGAGGGCCGACGGATGAGCCTCCCGCGCGGGGGAGGCGCCCCGAGGGCGCTACTGCTGGCGTTCATGGTGCTGTTGGTGCTGACTGGCTGCACGCGCGTCGTGGACGGAAGCCCGTCGGCTCCGGCGGCAGCCGCGGGTTGGGGGAGTAGCCAGGGGGCGGGCGTGACGGTCGGCGGTGCCGGTGATGTGGCCGCCGGGATCACTGTCTTTCTCGATTTCCAGTGCCCGTTCTGCCAGCGGTTCGAGGCCCAATACGGCGATGACATCACGAAGTACGTCACCACGGGGCGGTTGCAGGTGACCTATCGGCCGGTGAGCTTTCTGGACCGGATTTCGGCCAGTGGCGACTATTCATCGCGGGCAGCGGCCTCGCTGTTTCTCATCAAGAAATCCGGTGCCACCGACGCGGTGATCCTGGGCTTCATCGGCGAGATGTTCCGCAGGCAGCCGGTCGAAGGCGTCGGAAACCTCACGAACTTGCAGATCAGTGAGATAGCGGCCGGGGCAGGGGTCACCGGTGAGGTGCTGCATGACATCTCGTCGCTTCAGGTCAGTGACGGCGATCGCCAGCGCGCCGAAGGTAACGAACAGCAGCTCATCGCGCACGGCCTGGGTGGTGTGCCGGGTGTTGTCGACAGCTCGGGCGAGCTGATCGACCCGTCCGACCCCGACTGGTTGACCCGTCTTGTGGGAGCCCGGTGAGCCGATCGGCCTTGAGTACCGCGCAGGCGCGACGTATCGCGATCGCGGCGCAGGGCTTCACCGATACAACCGGCGTGTCAAACGCCCCGGTGACCCGCGCGCACCTGCGCAAACTCATCTCCAGAATCCAGGTGCTGCAACTCGATTCGGTATCGGTGGCCGTACGCGCGCACTACGCGCCGGTGTTCAGCAGGCTAGGGCCCTACGACCGCAATCTGCTGGACGATGCCGCGTGGAGCCACAGCGCCCGCACACCGCGCCTGCTCATCGAGTACTGGGCGCACGAGGCGGCATTGATGTCCATCCAGGATTGGCCGTTGATGCGTTGGCGTATGCGCGAGTACCGGCACGGACGTTGGGCGCGAAAGTTTGTCGAAGAGAATCCGGGCCTCGTCGACGAGGTTCTCGGTGCGGTCGCCGAACTGGGCCCCTGCACGGCCGGCCAGATCGAGGCGTATCTGGAGCGGGAGGCGCCGGGGCGCAAAGGCCCATGGTGGGATCGCAGCGAGACCAAATGGATCGCCGAAGCACTGTTTTCCTCGGGTGAGCTGACGACCGACAAACGCGTCGGGTTCTCACGGCATTATCAGGTGGCGCACAAGGTGATTCCCGCCGATATCTACCAGCGTGAGGTGTCCGACGAAGAGGCGGTACTGGAGCTCGCGCGCCGAGCTGTGCGCGCCCTGGGCGTGGGAACCGAGGCCGATATCCGCGACTACTTCCGCCTCTCGGCCGGGCAGATCAAACCCGCGCTGGCCGCGCTCGCCGACGCGGGGGAAGTCGAGAAGGTTGCCGTCGAGGGGTGGAGCGCGCCGGCATATCTGGCTGTTGGGCAGACGATTCCGCGCGCCGATCGGGGAACGGCGCTGCTATGCCCCTTTGATCCGCTGATCTTTTTTCGCCCGAGGGTCGAGCGGCTCTTTGATTTTCACTACCGCATCGAGATCTATACGCCGGCTCCCAAACGGCAGTACGGCTACTACGTCTGGCCGTTCCTGCTCGATGGCCAACTCGTCGGCAGGGTCGACCTCAAGGCAGACCGTGCGGCCGGGACGCTCAATGTCGTCGGCGCCTTCGCCGAAGAGGGCCGAGACCCGGCGCACATCTGCGGCCCACTGGCCGGGCAGCTTGTCAGCATGGCGTCGTGGTTGGGGCTGGAACGTGTCACGGTGGGCAAGCGCGGGGACCTGGCCAGGTCGCTCAGCGGTGCCCTTCGAACGACACGGTGACCACGTCAGCGACCTTCAGTGATCCCATGGCCATCGAGAAGGGCTTGATGTCGTACGCGCGCTGTGAGACTTCGGTGGTGAGGCTCAGTCGCGGGGGATCGCCGTCCGCGGCGACCGCCAGGTTGATCTCGACAACCTGAGATACGCCATGAATGGTCAGCGGGCCGCGCAACAGATAGCCGGCGGCCTGCTTCGTGATCTCTTCGGCGTGGAACTCGACGGTGGGAAAACGCTTGGCGTTCAGCGTCTTGAGCGCATTCGACCGCACCATGGCCTTCTCGGGCGCGGTGAGTGGCGTCAGCCCGCCCTCAGCGCTTTCCACCCGCAACGAATCGACGTTCACCACCAGGCTGACGGACGACGGCTGCTGATCGGGCCCGTCGACCGAGAGGGTCCAGACGTCCATGACGATCGTCAGCCGGTGCCCCATGCGCGCCGCCGCACCGGTGACTCCGGTGCGCAGTGTCAGGGTTCCGTTCTCGGGTCCAAGCGTCCAGGAACTCACGAGGCAGATGGTAGGCGGCATACATGGCGTTTCGGTGCTGGAGCCCGGCATCGATAGGGTGTTGCGCGTGGCTGAGATCGTGCCGCTGCGCGTGCAGCTGATAGCGAAGACCGACTTCATCGCACCTCCGGATATCGATTGGAGCACCGATGCGGACGGCGGACCGGCGCTTGTCGAGTTCGCCGGCCGGGCCTGCTACCAAAGCTGGTCCAAGCCGAATCCGCGTACCGCCACGAACGAGAGCTACCTGCGCCATGTCATCGAGGTCGGGCACCTGTCGGTGCTCGAACACGCGTCGGCGACCTTCTACATCACCGGTATCTCGCGTTCGTGCACTCATGAGCTGATCCGCCACCGTCATTTCTCGTACTCCCAGCTCTCCCAGCGGTTCGTCCCCGAAGACGACTCGAACGTGGTGCTGCCACCCGCCGTCGAGGACGATCCCGAACTGGTGGCGCTGCTGCGTAAGGCCACCGATGCCAGCCGCGCGGCGTATGTCGAACTGTTGGAGAAGCTGGAATCCAAGCTGGCAGACGTCCCGAACGCCGTGCTGCGGCGCAAGCAGGCGCGCCAGGCCGCCCGGTCGGTATTGCCCAACGCGACCGAGACCAGGATCGTCGTCACCGGTAACTACCGCGCGTGGCGCCACTTCATCGCGATGCGGGCCAGCGAGCACGCGGACGTGGAGATTCGGCGGCTCGCCATTGCCTGTCTACGCCAGCTCACCGACCTGGCCCCGTCCATCTTCGGTGACTTCGACATCGCGACTCTGGCCGACGGCACCGAGGTCGCGATCTCCCCATTGGTCTACGAGGGATAGAACCGAGGGGCACAACACAGCCGGTAGGGATTAACCGCTTGGTCGGGGCGGGTATTCTCGTGCCGTGACAGCAGGTGAAACAGTGGCGCGGCTCGGCACCGTGCTCACCGCGATGGTGACTCCTTTCGATGCCGATGGCGCCCTTGACGTCGATACCGCGGTGCGGCTGGCCGCGCATCTGGTCGACTCCGGATGCGATGGGCTGGTTCTTTCCGGCACCACCGGGGAGTCTCCCGTAACTTCCGACGCCGAGAAGCTCACCCTGCTGCGCGAGGTGGTGGCGGCCGTCGGAGACCGCGCGCGCATCATCGCCGGGTCGGGCACGTACGACACCGCCCACAGCATCAAGCTGTCCCGCGAGTGCGAGGCTGCCGGAGCGCACGGGCTGCTGGTCGTCACTCCGTACTACTCGCGCCCTTCACAGGCGGGGCTGCTGGCGCATTTCACCGCTGTCGCGGACGCGGTAAACGTGCCCGTCATCCTGTACGACATTCCGCCGCGCTCGGTCATCCCGATCGACTTCCACATCATTCGTGAACTAGCCGCGCACCCGAACATCGTGGCGGTCAAGGATGCCAAGGGAGACCTGCACGGCGGTGCGCAGATCATCGCTGGCACCGACCTCGTCTACTACTCGGGCGACGACCCGCTGAACCTGCCCTGGCTGTCGGTGGGCGCTGTCGGATTCGTCAGCGTCATATCGCATTTCGTTGCCGGACCACTGCGCGAACTGCTGGCCGCGTACAACGTCGGTGACGTCGAGACCGCGCGCAAGCTCAACGCGCAGGTCGCGCCGATCACCGAGGCATGCCGGCGCCTGGGCGCCGTGGGTGCGGTCAAGGCCGGATTGCGACTGCAGGGCATCGACGTCGGCGACCCGCGCCTGCCCAATGTTCCGCCCAGCCCGGAGCAGATCGAGGCATTGGCTGCCGATATGCGCGCTGCCGGGGTGCTGTAGGTGGCGGTTACCCCACCCGAGAACCTGCGCGCGCCCGGACCGCTCGCCGATGGCGCACTGCGCGTAACGGCGCTCGGCGGCATCAGCGAAATCGGCCGCAACATGACGGTTTTCGAGCTCCGTGGACGCCTGCTCATCATCGACTGTGGAGTGCTGTTCCCCGGGCATGAGGAGCCCGGCGTCGATCTGATCCTGCCCGATATCCGCCACATCGAGGACCGTCTCGAGGACGTCGAGGCGCTGGTTCTCACCCATGCCCATGAAGACCACATCGGGGCCATCCCGTTCCTGCTGAAGATGCGTCCGGACATCCCCGTCGTCGGATCCGCGTTCACGCTCGCGTTGGTGGAGGCCAAATGCCGTGAGCATCGCATCACGCCGAAGTTCGTCAGGGTCACGGAAGGCGAGCGGTCCACGCACGGGCCGTTCGAATGCGAATACTTCGCGGTCAACCATTCGATACCCGACGCGCTGGCCATCGCCGTGCACACTGAGGCCGGAACCATCCTGCACACCGGCGATATCAAGCTCGATCCGCTGCCGCCGGACCGGCGCCCGACCGACCTGCCCGGTCTGTCCGGCCTGGGTGACCGGGGCGTCGATCTGTTCCTTGTCGACTCCACGAACTCCGAGGTACCCGGTGTCGGCCCCTCGGAAAGCGAGATCGCCCCGACTCTCAACCGGCTTATCGAAACCGCCCGCGGCCGGGTGATTGTGGCGTGCTTCGCCAGCAATGTGGCGCGGGTGCAACAGATCATCGACGCCTCGGTGGCACACGGCCGCCGAGTCGCACTCGTGGGCCGGTCGATGGTGCGCAACATGGGTATCGCCCGCGATCTCGGCTTCCTCGATGTCGACGACCGTGATCTCATCAACGTAGAGGCTGCCAACGAGCTTGCCCCGCAACGCGTTGTGCTGGTGACGACCGGTACCCAGGGTGAGCCGATGGCGGCGCTGTCGCGGATGGCGCGTGGTGACCACCGTCAGATCACGCTGACCCCTGACGATTTGGTGATCTTGTCGTCATCGCTAGTGCCCGGCAATGAGGAAGCGGTCTACGGCATCATCGATTCCCTCGCGAAGGTGGGCACTCGTGTGGTGACCAACACCCATGCGCGGGTGCATGTCTCGGGACATGCTTACGCGGGCGAGCTGCTCTACCTCTACAACGCGGTGCGTCCGCGGAACGTGATGCCGGTGCACGGCACCTGGCGGCACCTGCGCGCCAACGCCGGGCTCGCGGTCAAAACCGGTGTCGATGAAGACCGGATCGTCTTGGCGGAGAACGGTGTCAGCGTCGATCTGCACAACGAGCGCGCAGGTATCTCCGGCCGGGTACCGGTGGGCAAGATGTTCGTGCACGGGCTGGTCGACGGCGACGTCTCTGATGCCACGGTGGGCGAGCGTTTAGTGCTGGGCAACGGCGGGTTCGTGGCCGTCACCGTGGTGATTCGCAGCAATGGACGCCCGGTGGGCCGGCCGGAACTGTTCTCACGCGGGTTCTCCGATGACGCGAAGGCGCTCGACCCGGTAACCGAAATGGTGATCGCCGAGTTGAATGCGCTTGCCGATCAGGCTGTCACCGACACCGGCCGCATCGCACAGTCTGTGCGCCGGGTAGTGGGCAAGTGGGTCGGCGAGACATACCGGCGCCAGCCGATGATCGTGCCGACCGTCCTCACGGTCGACTAGATCTTCTCGGCGAGCACGGTCCGTTCCAGCTCGGTGGTCGAGAGTCTGCGGCCGACCGGTAGCAGGTACCGCTGCGCAAACTCTGGGCCGCTGACATCCTCCAAGACTCGCCAGCCGTACTCCGCGAGCAGAGACGGCACCGCGCTTGGCGTCAGGCCAAACATCCACACTTGGCTGCGTATCCGAAAACGCTTGTACAGTATGGAATTTCCGTAGAGGTTGCTACCGTCGATGAAGTCGCGCTGCACGTAGGTGAAGGCCAGGCGGCTGCCCGGTGCCGCCGTGCTCAGGTATGCGAGAGTGGCGCGCACCGCGGTTTCCGGAATGTACTGGGTGACGCCCTCCCAGATGAAGAATGTGCGGCGGGCAGGGTTGTGCCCCGCGCGTTGTAGTTCCTCGGCCAGTTCGTCGCGCTGGAAGTCGACCGGTACCAGATGAACCGACCTGGGCACCGCGTGAAGAGCGTTGCGGATCGCCCGCTGTTTGGCGGCGATGTTGACCACTTGATCCACCTCGAACACCGGTGTCGGCGTGCTGCGTGCCAACCGGCAGCCTCTGGTATCCAAGCCGGCGCCCAGATCCACGACGGCATCGAATGATGCCGCGGCGAGCTGATCATCGATGTATCGCTTGCGGCATACAAAGATTGACCACGCACCCTGCCCGCTGCGCTCACCGAGCCTGATCAGCCAGTGTCTCAGCGGTGTCCACGCGGTGGCGCGGACGAACCATCGCAGTCCATTGGGCAGGATGCACGCGGCGAGGTCGTCGTCGACGATCCGGGAACCAGGCGGTTCATGCTGTTCGATCGCGGCAATGACCATCGGGCCATAGGCGGTCTGGGCGGCCGGATTCGACTTCGGCACGGCTACCGCCGGTTGGTGAATCCGGCGTCGACCGGAAGGGCGACGCCGGTGATGTACCGGGCGTCCTCCGATACCAACCACGCCACGGTGTTGGCCATGTCCTCGGGTTCCATCAGCACGACCGGCAAGGCGTTACCGGTATCGGACATGCCTTCCGGTGCTCCGTCGGCGAACAGCTTTTCGGTGATCGGGTTGATCAGCATCGGAGTCGCGACACCCGAAGGGTGGATGGTGTTTACCCGGATATTGTGCGGCGCAAGCATATTCGCGTAGCTGCGCATGAGCCCCACGAGTCCGTGCTTGGCCGCGGTGTAGGCGAGCCCGCCGGGGTTATCCATCACCATGCCGGTCAGTCCGGCCACCGAACTGGTGAGCACAATCGAACCGCCCGCACCACGTTTCACCATGGATGGTCGTGCCACCTCGATGGTGTGGTAGACGCCGGTGAGATTGACGTCGAGCACATCTCGCCAGCCGTCGTCTCCGCACGCGGGAGTCAGCGTCGCGATTCCGGCGTTCGCCACCACGATGTCGACCGGCCCGAGCGCCTCGACTCCGGCGTCGAAGGCTGCCTGCAGTGCCTCCCGGTCACGCACATCCGTCTCGTGCGCCGAGATGGCCCGCCCCAGGGCGTCGACTTCCTTGATCGTGAGATCGAGATCCTCGGTGGTGGCCATCGGATACTCCACCGAAGGGATCTGTGCACAGATGTCGACCGCGATGATGCTGGCGCCCTCGGAGGCCAGTTTGATCGCATGGGCACGCCCCTGCCCGCGCGCGGCACCGGTGATGAACGCGACCTTGCCGTCGAGTTTCCCCACCTCAGTGCACCAAGTCGCCCTTGGCCGGGTCGCCTGCCGGGATAGCTTCGGCGACAACAATTTCCGGCGGCTGGCTCAGTAGCGGGCCCACTTTGCCGAACATGGCAGTCACGGCGGGTGCCTTCCCGTGTTCGGCCAGCGCCTCTCCGCTTGCCCACGATTCCACGAAGACGAATCGATCCTGTGCCTCGTGCAGCGTGTACAGGCTGCAGCCGGGTTCGTCGTGAACCAGCGGGATGGTCTCCAGGAGAGCGGCACGAACCTCGTCGCGCTTGTCGGGCTGGGGATACAGGAACGCGACCACAGTGGGCATGGAACGCCTCTCGTCGTTGGGAGTGGATCGAATTCCACCGTACCGAAACGGAGCCGGGTCGATAGGCTGTGCGGGACAAAGGGGAGGGATATGACCGAACAGGGCCTGGAGCGCGGATCGCCGATCCGGACGGAAGTTGTGCTCACCGACGAGGCCCGCGCCCGGCTCGCCAAGGGTGCGCTCCAGACGGTGGGGCGGTCGCGGGGTGTCTGGATGCTGCTGGTTCTAGCAGTCTTGTACGTGGGGTTCTTCTTCGTGTTTGTCGCGGTTCCCGCTGGCGTGATCATCTTGGTCGTCGTGATTGCCGCCGCGGCGCTGATCACTTCGAGAGTTCGCGTCCGCACCCGGCAATCGATGCAGGCGTTACCGGTCGGGACCGTGCAGCGCGCCGAATTCGGGGCTTCCGACTTCACCTTCTGGGCGCTGCGCCCGACGACGAACGCCCTACTCGGGCAATCATTTCTGACGACACGGTTGATGATGCTGCGGGACTATGCCGAGATCAAGAATGTGGTGGTCAACGAGTATGTCGTGGGGATACTGTTCGCGGCCCGCCCGGGAACGCGTGAAGCCTTCCCCCGTGAACTGTTTCCCGATCAGGCCCTGGCGCTGATGTCCCGGTACACCAAGGTCAGCGGGAAGTGGTCGCCTCCGTCGGCACCGACGAATTGATCCAGATCGAGTACTCGTCGAGTGCGGCGTTGAGGCGTTTGTGATCCACCCGGGTGCCGAACTGCTGGGCCCCGATCAGGATGCTGAATCCGATGCGTGCCAGGGTATCTGCCTGGACTGGACCGAAACCCGCCTCGATGTAGTGCTTGGTGAGGTGTTCGTGGCGGACTTGGTCTACGCGCTGCTGCGCCGCCGCGACATAACGGTCGGCCATAGCCCAAGAACGGATCGCTTTCTCGACCTCGTGATCGGCCTCGCGGGCGGCCTGTTCCAGCGCCGCAAGCCGCTCGCGCGGGTCGGCCACCGCGTCCACACGCCGACGTTGCGCGGCGGTGACATCGTTTTCCCAGTAGTCGATGACGGCCCGGTAAAACGCGGCGCCGCTGCCGAAGTGGTGATACAGGGAACCTGTCGTCACGCCGATCCGGCGGCAGACGGCGGTTGTCGTCAGAGCGGATTTGCCGCCGGATGCCAGCAGCTCGAAGGCCGCAGTGAAGTAATCGTCTCGGGAGACCTTCTCGGTCATCTGATAACCATAGATAAATCTATGGATATTCGGAAGGGATTGTTTTAAAGGTAGCTGTACGCTGTTACTGCGGTGTCGCATGCGACGATGTGTGTATCATTTTCTGGGGTACGACCGCAGATGGCAGGGCACTGTGCGATGTCATTGGAAACAGGGGAGAGACAAGTCATGTCGCGTAAATTGTTTGCGATGTTTGGTGTGGTAGCTGGCCTGGCGATATCTGCGGGGGCGGCGCTGCCGGCCGCTGCAGACCCGCCGAAGAATCCGTACCCGGATACCAGCAAATATGCCAAGCTCGACTTCGAGGGCTTCCGCATCGCCGACAAGCCAGGTCTGTGGTTCTCCACGCCGTTCGGCCTGGACTGCGGGATCTGGGAGGACAGCAGCTTCGGATGTACCGGTGTGATTCCAGGTGCTCCGGGGGGTACCAACCAGGTCGGCTGGTTCAGGGGAGATTCGGCGGCGCACTTCGATAACACCGCGCAACTGCGGTTCTCGTCGGGACAGGCGCAACGTGTGCTGCCTGCCAACAACTACATCGAGCTCGGCAGCACTCGCTGCGCCACGACGCCGGACAACAACGTGTATTGCACGGGTGGCGGCAACTATGCGAGCTACACGAACCAATTCATGGTGTCGGCCGGTAAGACCTGGCTGGGAGCCCAGAACTAGGTACTGACGCGCGGGGCGTGCGGCACCGGGCATCCGACCGGTGTCGCCGCTGTCGCGTCGTGGTGGGTGTAAGACGTGTCGTGCATCCCGCCCAGCCTGGCCAATACTTGGTTCACGACAGTTGCCGACCACCACAACAGCTCGCCTTTGCGTTGTCGGGCAAGATATTTGGAACCCGGAAGCTTGTCGGTCAGCCGTCGTAGCCTGATATTGGCGCGTACCGCTACGCCGGCGATAGTGATCCAGGGCTGTAGGCGGACGTTGTGCAGCGGGGTAGCGCGCACCAGGGCCCGGGTCAGTTCCTCCCCGCCGAAATAGGCGGCCAACCCGAGTACTGGGGTCAAGGCGAGTCGCCCGAACTTCCCGATAACTCCTTTGTCGACGAAGCCCAGCGCGGAGCTCGCCATGGTGTCGGTCCACTCGGATGGTCCACCGGCGTAAGCGACCATGTAGTCCATCGTCTCCATACCTTCGGCGACGGTCTTGGGGATCAGCTCCTCGGCGACGCCGAATACATGGGCGATGTATGCCCAATACATGATGGCCGCCTCCAGGTCGGCCGTGGTGCGGGTGCGCCCGTGGTGATGATCAATCAACGGTGGGATGAGTCCGAAGGTCATCGCCGCGCCCATCATCATCGAATTGGAGATCGGGTTGCCGTGCTGGGTGAATTGTTGGTCGCCCCAGGACCTGCGCAGCCCGGCCCGCACCATGGAGTGCATCAGCCGGACGCGCACGGTGTCTTTGAAGGGCTGGGAGAATCGTTCCAGCGCGCCGCGATAGGTCATCTTGCGAAACCACGCCGTGGTTTCGAGATTGCGTCGCAGGGTGTCGTTGACGAACCTGCCGGTAGCTCCCGTGGCGTAGGCAACCTCGTCTCCCACGAAGGTGCCAAAACCATCGCCGATCACCATTGCGTACTTCGCGGCGAGCGATGAGTCATTCCACAGCTGGCGGCCCCGCTCCCAAAGTTCGGGGTCGTACCAGCCGGGCGGATTGTCGAGATGCTCGAACAATGCGACAAACTCCGCGGGCGGATTTTCCACGGATTCGATGCCGTGATCGAGTGCTTGGTTGAGCATCGCGCGGCCGTGGCGCGCGGGCATTTTGCGGATGCGGTCCACGACTGCGTCCATCAACTCATCGCCCTGCCAGAGATGATCGACGAGGAGCCGGGTGCGCGCCGTTTCGCGGGGCACCTCATGGAAGTCCATCCACGGTTCCAGGATGTCTTGCCGCGACTTGGTCCACATCGCGTCATAGCGCAGGCGCGGAGGCGCGGGGCGGAGGTCTATGCCTGGCCGCCAGTAATAGTCGTACGGATGTGTGTAGCTGGCCGATTCGGTTGGTAGAACGTCGTTTTCGGTCATAAGGGTGACAGTAGCGCGGATGAGCCCATGTTGGCAACAGTAATTGTCAACATGGGCTTGGCGTTTTTCCGGCGAAGGATCGGGCGCGCCAATAGAATCGGCCTCGCTATTTTGCTGACTGGATAACCATGGAATGCATTTGGGGAGGTCGGAGTGCGGCTACTCACTCGGATTGCGGGCATCACCGCGCTGGCGCTGGGACTTATGGGCGGATTGCTCGCATCCGCGCTGGCGGACCCGGACATCTCCGGAGATCCCAATCCCTATCCGGACGTCAACAACACCACCAAGTTCAGGCAGGCCGACTTCGAGCAGTTCCTGCGCGACGACACCGACGGCGCCTGGTTCTCGACACCGCGCGGGCTGAACTGTGCGATCTGGATTGACGGGAGTTTCGGCTGCAACGGCTCGTTCCCCGGAGCGCCCGCCGGCACCAACCAGGTGGCCTGGTTCCCGGGGGATTGGCGCGCCCATTTCGACGCCACCGGCGAGCAGCTCTTCACGGCTGCGACGCGTCCGCCGGTGCTCACTCCGGGTAACTACTTCAACTATCGGGCCGTCAAATGTGCCGTCACCAAGGATGAGGGGGTGTACTGCTTCCGGGGTCACTCGGCCAGCAGTTTCAACGGCGACCAGTTCTATATCGCGGCGAATCAGTCCTGGCTGGGTGAGACCAAGCCGCGCCCCGAGCGTTAGGGGCGATTTTCAGGTCACGAGAACGTCTCGGGGCGGCCTCGCGTAGGTGACAAAACATTTGCTTACTAGCGGTTTTGTCCGTGTTGCAGATGGTGCAGATGTGACTGTTGCGACTAGGCTGTCGCCTATGGCGAGTAAGACTGTCAGCCGCTCGGGCGGCCGGAACACCAAATCGGGACCCCGGTCGCGCAACACCGCGCCCACTCGTCGTCCGGCACCACGGCGCCGCAATCAGCGGCGCAACCAGCACTGGACGACGCCACTGGTCGCGCTCGGGCGAGGGGCGCGCACGGGATGGCGTGCGTGCGCCCACGGTGTCGGTTCATTGTTCCGGTCAGTGGGCCGGGCTCGCGACATCGAACACGGACATCGACGTGACGGCATCGCCCTGGCGTTGCTGGGCCTGGCCTTCGTGGTGGGCGCCAGCTCCTGGTTCCACGCGGCCAAGCCGGTAGGCGGCTGGATCGACAGTGCTTTCCGCGCGGTTGTCGGGTCCGGTGTCGCGCTGGTTCCCATTCTTGCGCTCGTCATCGCCGTGTTCCTGATGCGCACCGAACCGAACCCCGAGGAGCGCCCACGCCTGCTGCTTGGCTTCGCCATGGTCGCGCTGCCCATCCTGGGCCTGTGGCATCTGTTCGCAGGATCTCCCGACTCGCCCGAGGGGCGCTCGGCCGCAGGCGGATTCGTTGGCTTTGTGATCGGCGGACCGCTTGCCCAGGGGCTGACCGCATGGATCGCGGCGCCCTTGCTGGTGATGGCGATCGTCTTCGGAGTGCTGCTGTTGACCGGGACCACGATTCGCGATATCCCGGACACCCTTCGGAACATGTTCGCGCCCAGGGATTACGAGGAATGGGACGACGAGGACTACGACGAGGACTACAACGACGAGTACGACGAATACGACGCGGCGGAGCCCGAAGAGGACTACGCGCCGACACGTGAATTCAAACGCGGTGCCACTCCGATGGACAACTATCCGGTCGAGCAAGAGGCTGCCGTCGCACCCGAGCCGCCCGCCCCGCCCGCGCCCAAGCCGGCACCGGTGGTCAAGTCGACCAAGAAGGCCAAGCCGAAAGCACAGATGCCTGTTGTCGATCGGGTGATCGAAGGCCCCTACACCCTGCCGTCGCTGGACTTACTGATTGCGGGAGATCCGCCCAAGGAAAGCAGCGCCGCGAACGACGACATGATCGCCGCCATCAGCGGGGTGCTTGAGCAGTTCAAGGTCGACGCCGCGGTCACCGGTTTCAACCGCGGTCCCACCGTCACCCGCTACGAGGTCGAACTCGGCCCCGGCGTGAAGGTGGAGAAAATCACCGCCCTGCAACGCAATATCGCCTACGCGGTGGCCACCGACAGCGTTCGTCTGCTCGCCCCCATCCCGGGTAAGTCGGCGGTGGGTATCGAGGTGCCCAACACCGATCGGGAGATGGTGCGTTTGGCCGACGTGCTGACCGCGCCCGAGACCCGCCGCGATCACCACCCGCTGGTTGTGGGGCTCGGCAAGGACATCGAGGGCGACTTCATCTCGGCGAACCTGTCCAAGATGCCGCACCTGTTGGTCGCCGGTTCCACCGGCTCGGGTAAGTCGAGCTTCGTCAACTCCATGCTGGTCTCGCTCTTGGCGCGGGCCACGCCGGAGGAGGTCAGGATGATCCTGATCGACCCGAAGATGGTGGAATTGACTCCCTACGAAGGCATTCCGCACCTCATCACGCCGATCATCACCTCACCCAAGAAGGCCGCCTCGGCACTGGCCTGGCTGGTCGAGGAGATGGAACAGCGCTATCAAGATATGCAGGCCAGCAAGGTTCGGCACATCAACGATTTCAATGCGAAGGTGCGTTCCGGAGAGATCACCACGCCGCTGGGCAGCCAGCGCGAGTACCGGCCATACCCGTTCATTCTGGCGGTGGTCGACGAGCTCGCCGACCTCATGATGACCGCGCCGCGTGACGTCGAGGAAGCCATCGTGCGCATCACCCAGAAGGCCCGTGCGGCAGGCATCCACCTGGTGCTGGCCACCCAGCGTCCATCGGTGGACGTGGTCACCGGCCTTATCAAGACGAATGTGCCCTCGCGCCTTGCCTTTATGACGTCATCGCTGACCGATAGCCGCGTCATCTTGGATCAGCCGGGCGCTGAGAAGCTCATCGGTATGGGTGACGGACTGTTCTTGCCCATGGGAGCTGGGCGGCCCATCCGCATGCAGGGCGCGTTCATTACCGACGAGGAGATCTCCGCCGTCGTCGCCGCGTGCAAGGAGCAGGCCGAGCCCGAGTACACCGAGGGCGTCACCACCACCAAGGTCGGGTCAGCGGGACCGGGCAAGGATGATGTCGATCCCGACATTGGTGACGACATGGACGCTCTCCTGCAGGCCGTTGAGCTCGTGGTGTCGAGCCAGTTCGGCTCGACATCCATGCTGCAGCGCAAGCTACGGGTGGGCTTCGCCAAGGCGGGCCGCCTGATGGACCTGATGGAGACACGCGGAATCGTCGGCCCCAGTGAGGGTTCCAAGGCGCGCGAGGTGATGGTCAAGCCCGAGGACCTCGCCGGGGTGCTTGCCTCGATCCGGGGCGGCGGTGGAGCCGACGAGGACGAGGACGACGGCGGAGTCCCCGAGGACTTCTAGGCGTTCTCGTCGCGCCGTAACGCGATGGCGTCGCCCACGTCGAAGGATGTGAATCCTTCGGGTGCGGCGATCTCCACAATCGGCTCGTCGCGGTTGTCCCATTCCAAACGCAGCGCGGTGCTCATCACGGCATGCATTTCGTACATGGCCGTGATGTAGGTGAGTTCCAGGATCTCCTCGTCGGAGAGGTGAGCCTGCAGCGCGGCGAACACGCCGTCGGGTACCCGGCCCCCATCGAGCACCAGGCAGTCGGTATAGGCCAGCACCGCGCGCTGCACCGGGGTGAAGCATTCCGCCGTACTCCATGACGGGATCGCCGCGATCATCTCCTCGGTCATCCCGACGATGCGACACGACTTGCAGTGCTGAGAGAACACGAACTGGCTGCGCCGCGCCCATCCGGCCCGTGTCTGCCCGAGTTCTCGCAGTACCGGATCGAGCCTGCGGTTGGGACTGCGGTAGAACGCGAAACCCTGGACCGAATGCTTCAGCGCATCGGGGACGAGCGCGAAAACCGTCCACCAGTCACCCGGTGTGCCCGTAGTCGTTCCCGGATCGGTGACAGGGTCTCGGTCGCCGAAAATCTGGTCGTACATGCGATGGACAAGTTGATCATCGGTTTCGGCACGGGAAACCTGGCGCAGACGTGGCATGCCTCGATCATGGCTGACCGCCGTACCGGGTAAGCCGTAATTAGAGATGTGCGAGCATGCGGGTATTGCCGAGGGTGTTCGGCTTCACGTAGCTCAGGTCCAGGAATTCGGCAACGCCGGTGTCGTATGACCGGCACATCTCCTCATACACCTCCGCTGTCACCGGAGTGCCGTCGATTTCGCGAAAGCCGTGCTTGGTAAAGAAGTCGACTTCGAAGGTCAGCACAAAGACCCTCTTGAGTTCGAGTTCCCTGGCCACATCCAGCAGGCGGCTGACGAGCGCGTGCCCCACACCGGAGCCCTTGAGCCGGGGGTGCACCGCGATGGTCCGCACTTCGCCCAGATCCGACCACAGCACGTGCAACGCGCCGCAGCCCACTATCTCCCCGGCGAGATCGGCCACCCAGAATTCCTGCACCGCCTCATAGAGCGTCACAAGGTTCTTTTCCAGCAGAATGCGCCCGGCATAGACGTCGACAAGTGCCTTGATGGCAGGGACATCGGAGGTACGGGCACGACGGACAGTCACCGAGGGGGCGGTCTGCCCGGGATTGTCCGAGATGCCAGATGTACCTTCTGCGCTCATGCGTGAACAGTAGCCAGCCCCAGAACAGATAGGGTGTTTGACGTGCCGATGCCACCGGAAACCCAGCCTGATTCCGCGGCCTCTGCTGCGCCGGTGCCGGTGCTGAACATCGCCAACGTGCTGACGGTGCTGCGCATCGCGCTGGTACCGGTGTTCGTCATAGTCCTGTTCGTGGAGGGTGGGCACCAAACTTCTTGGCGCATTGCCGCTTTCGGGGTGTTCGCGCTGGCCATCGCGACCGACCGCTATGACGGCATCATCGCGCGCCGCTACGGTTTGATCACCCCATTCGGCCAGCTCGCCGATCCGATCGCCGACAAGGCCCTGATTGGCGCGGCGCTGGTAGGGCTCAGCCTGCTCGGAGATTTGTCGTGGTGGGTCACCGCGGTCATCCTGGTGCGCGAGATCGGGATCACCGTTCTACGCTTCTCGGTGCTGCGCCATGGCGTGATCCCCGCGAATCGGGGTGGCAAGCTCAAGACCTTGGTGCAGTCGTTGGCGATCGCCGGCTATCTGTTGCCCTTGACCGGGTATTGGCACACCGCCGCCGTAGTCCTGATGGGGTTCGCGGTATTCCTCACTGTTCTTACCGGCCTTGACTACCTGGTGCAGGCCCTGCGCCCACGGCCGAAAGCCGCCTAGATTCCCGCTGAAATGTCCTGATCCTTGAGGCGGGCCGTCTTGCTGCCCCGCGTCAACGCGGTGAGCAGCGTCCGCGTGAACGGTGTGTGGATGAGCCGGGCCACGCCGCGCCGCACGAGCAATTCCCGGCGATTTTCGGGCGTGAAGAAGAATCGCTGTTTGAGCCCATAGCCTTGGTAGGCGTCGATGAACGGCCTGAGCGCGCGCTCCCACTCGGCAAATGCCGTGCCCGGGTCGTCGGGGTGGCGGGCCAGCATGGTGCCCAGCAGCTCGGGGCCGGCCAGCGCCGAGGAAACCCCCAGTCCGGAGTACATCGTTTCGCACCAGGCGGCGTCGCCGACGAGCACCACGCGATCGCGGTACCAGCGAGGCATATGAACCTGCTCGACGGAGTCGAAGAGATACTGGTCGGTGCGGTCAAAGGCGTCGAGTACTTCACCGAGGATCGAGCCGTAAGGGGCGGGTCCGAACATTCTGCGCAAGCGCGCCGCGGCCGGCTCGGTGAACTCCGCGTCCACGTCCTCGGTGCGGTACGAGAGCTGCGCGGTGGGCATGCGGTCGCGCATCGGATAGATGATCAGGGAGCGCCCCGCCTCCACCAACCACGCTCCGTCCTGCACCGCCACAGCGGTGAGTTTCTCCGGCATTTCGAATGTCGCCACCATGTGGTTGAGACGCCGCAAGTACTGCTCATCCGGCCCGAATACGAGCTTTCGTACCGTAGAGCGCAATCCGTCGGCGCCGACGACGAGGCCGAATTCTTCGGTGCGGACGGTGGTATCGCCTGAGTTGGCGGTGCTCGACAGCGTTACCGAGGCTCCGCCGGCGTGCTGTTCGATCTTCATCGGAGTGGTGGAGTAGCGGATCTCGATATCGTCGGGAAGTGCGTGAAACGCGGCGGCTTCCACGTCGCCGCGAAGCACCATCCATGCCTCGCCGGGCAGATCGGTGAAGTTCATGCCCACTCGCCGGCGGCCCCGCCGATCGCACTCGTAGGAGATTCCGGTCGGGCGCCGGTCACGCAGATGTGGTGAAATGCCCAGCCGGGCCGCGGCCGATCTGCCCGAACCGAAGACGATGACGAAATTGCCGCCGGTGCGGCGCGCCGGAGCACGTTCCACGATGATCGGCTTCCAGCCGATCTGGTGTAGCCGAATCGCCGCGGCCATTCCGCTGATTCCCAGCCCGACGATGAGCGCCCGCCTATCTTCTCGGGGTGGCTCAGCACACGACATGGCTATTTCCTGCCTGGGTTACATCCAAATGCGGGAGCGAAGACTCAGCATGGCTTTGTGTGCACCGCATGGTGCATCATGCCCCACCTTTACCGATCTGGTCTGGCCATTCGGAAAGACATATTTATTGGGCATGACTGATGCGAATGCCTGCAAGTCCGGATTGCTCTGGGGTAGCGTGCATCAACTGATTCGAAAAGCGCCCATGAAATTGACATACGGGAGTAACCAAATTAGGAGTCAGGCTAAGTTCTTGCATCAACGCCGTAGTCGGTGCGGCCGTTGCCGGCCTATGGGGTCACCGCAATGAGAACACTGCTGATTGATAACTATGACTCGTTCACCTATAACCTGTATCAACTCATAGGCGAGGTTTGTGACCGGCCGCCCACCGTGGTGAGAAATGACGTGCAGTGGTCGCAGCTGATACTCGATGACTTCGACGCGATTGTCATATCGCCCGGACCGGGACGGCCGGACCGTCCGCGCGACTTCGGGATCAGTGCCCGGGCCATCACGGAGAGCGGATTGCCCACGCTGGGTGTCTGCTTAGGCCATCAAGGTATCGCGCAGTTGTTCGGTGGATCCGTCCGTCGTGCCCCGGAGCCAATGCATGGGCGAACATCAAAGATGTGGCACAACGGAACTGGCTTGTTCAAGGGCCTGCCGTCGCCCATGTCGGTGATCCGGTATCACTCTCTGGTCGTTGAGGACACGCCGGCGGATCTGGAGGAGATCGCGTGGACTGATGAAGGCCTACTGATGGCCGTGCGCCATCGAACGGCACCCATTTGGGGGGTGCAGTTTCATCCCGAATCCATCGGGACCGAGTGGGGCGCTGAGCTCATGGCCAATTTCCGGGATCTGGCCCTGCGGTCGCCGCGGCAGGGTCGGTCAAAGCTACCGGTGCGGCGATCGTTCACTGTGGGCTCACGAGTTCTCGCGAATTGCCCCGACGCCGCCCTCGTCTATCAAGAATGCTTTGCCCAATCGTCAATGTCGTTTTGGTTGGACAGCAGCGCGGCTATCGAAGGCGTGTCACGTTTCTCCATCTTGGGAAGCGGCGAAGGTCCGCTGGCCGAGTTTGTTTCCTACCGGGTGTCCGAACAAAAAGTTCGGGTGACGACATCGGGCGGTGGTGAGGAAACGGTCCAGGGATCCATTTTTGACTATCTCGACCAAGAGTTGAAAGCGCGATTCGCGGAAAAGCCCGAGGAACTCCCATTCAACTTCAATCTCGGCTATGTCGGCTTTCTTGGCTACGAGCTGAAGGAGGACCTGTTCGGGGCGAATGTCCATACTTCTCGGACACCGGATGCGGCAATGTTGTTTGTCGATCGTGCGGTAGTCATCGATCACCAGCTCAATCAATGTCATGTACTCGCCTTGGCCGCGCCCGAGGATCACGCCGCCGACGATTGGGTGGAGGCGATTTCGCGGCGCATCGAGTCGCTCCCGGAGGCCGGGCCGGCTTCCGGGGAGCCGCCGGCACTGGCGCCCATCCCCGATGTTTTTGAGCAGCATGGCCTGTTGCGGCCATGGCATGGCAAGGGTGCGTACGTGCGCCGGATCGAGAGATCCCTCGACGAGATACGCGACGGGGAGTCCTATCAGATCTGCCTGACCAACCAGGTTGAGGTCACTGCCGATATCGAGGTGCTGGAAACGTATCTGCGGCTTCGGCGCGTCAGCCCGGTGCCCTACGGGGCGCTGCTGCAGTTCCCGGGACTCGCGGTGCTCAGCGGGTCCCCGGAGCGATTCCTCGCAATAGGTCCGGATCGCGTCGTTGAGTCCAAGCCGATCAAGGGGACGCGGCCCAGGGGAGTGACCGAAGCCGACGATGAGCACCTCAGGTCGGAGCTCATGCACAGCGAGAAGGATCGTGCGGAGAACCTCATGATTGTGGATCTCGTGCGCAATGACCTCAACGCGGTGTGTGAGGTGGGCTCGGTACATGTTCCCCACATGATGTATGTCGAATCGTATTCCTCTGTACATCAATTGATCTCAACGATTCGGGGTACTCTGCGTGGTGGGGTGAGCGCGGTGGATTGTGTCCGGGCAGCCTTTCCCGGCGGATCCATGACGGGTGCGCCGAAGCGACGGGCCATGGAGCTGATCGACAGGCTCGAAGACGGGCCACGGGGTGTGTACTCGGGTGCGCTGGGCTGGTTTTCGCTGTGCGGCGCTGCTGATCTGAGCATTGTCATCCGAACACTCGTTGTCGCCGACGGGCTGGCGACATTCGGTGTGGGCGGTGCCATCGTCGCGCTGTCGGACCCGCAGCGCGAATACGAAGAAACCGTGGTCAAGTCGCGCGCGATCCTGACCGCGCTCATGAAAACAAAGGCGGGCGAACGGCAATCGTGAGCTGTATCGAGAATGTTGTCGTCGTTGGTGGTGGCGGTGCGGTAGGTGCCATGTTCGCCGATCTGCTGACAAAGGCCGGTCTGCCGACCACGGTGGTGGACCTGCCGGGCGCGGTGGACGGTGTACCCGAATGCGCCTGTGAGGTGATCGAAGGGGACGTCTTGCGCCCCGGGGAGCAGCTGCGGACGGTCCTGGCCGGCGCGGATCTGGTGCTGCTGGCTCTGCCCGAACATGTCGCGTGCGCCGCCGTCCCGAAGGTGGCGTCGATGCTCAAACCGGGCGCCCTGCTTGCCGATACCCTTTCGGTGAAAGCAGGAGTGGCGGCAGCCTGGGCGTTGGTCGAAGCAGATGTCGAGGCGGTGAGCCTGAACCCGATGTTCGCGCCCTCGCTGGGGGCTACCGGGCGCCCTGTGGCGGCGGTCGTCTTGCGCGACGGGCCCAAAGCCGCCGCGCTGATGCGGCTCATCGAAGACGGCGGCTACCCGGTTGTCCGGATGGAACCGGACGAACACGATACGATCACCGCGGCCGTACAGGCCATGACCCACGCGGCCCTCTTAGGGTTCGGTCTGGCGTTGCGGCACAACGATGTTGCCCTGGAGCCGCTGTTGCGGGTGGCGCCGCCGCCCTTTCAGGCCTTACTCGCTCTGGTGGCACGCGTAGCCGGTGGAACACCCGAGGTCTACTGGGATATCCAGCAGGCGAATCTCCACGCCCCGCAATCTCGGGAGATGTTATCGACGGGCCTGCGGCGGTTGAATAATGCTGTGGCGCTGGGAGAGTCGGATTTCAGTGGGCTTTTTGCCGATATCAACGAATTCTTGGGTCCCGCTGGGCACCTGCTACGCGAGCACGCTCAGACCATGCTGACCGTTCTGCCTGGTGCCTGGCCGGCGCCCTCGGATCGAAAGTCGTCGTGGGGCAGCACCTTCGGGAGAAAGGAATGAGATGACGGTACAGCTGACACCACAAAGCGGTGGTGACGCACCTGCCGCGCTTCAGGTACTACGCGCAGAGCTGGACACGATAGACGCGCAATTCCTGGACGCGTTGCGCCGAAGAATCGAGTGCTGCGTGCGGATCGCCGAGTGCAAGTCTGATACCGGAATAGCAGTGCTGCAGCCACATCGGATCACCTTCGTCAAGCAGCGGGCGGCCCACTACGGGGCACAGCACGGAATTGATCAGGACTTTCTCGACAGGCTCTACGACCTGATCATCGGTGAGACATGCCGGGTGGAGTCAGTGGTCATGGGCTTGCCGGTTGATTGACGCGTTCTGGCTGCGGTGATGCCGGGCCGCCTGCGTGTCGCGGTGCTTCGAAAAAGTCGCGCAGAGCGGATTCATCGCCTTCGATACTGACCAGTGTCGCGACGTCCTCCAGCTTCAGCACGCCCGCGGCGAGTCCCAGTACGAGCTGCGCCTCGGCGGTGAGCACCGCATCCAGCTTGCGGCCGTCGGATGCGCCTACGTCGATGCCGGATGCGGTGGCTCGTAATTGGACAGTGGTCCCGGCCACTGAGATTCCCACGGCTATCGACGGATCCTTGGGCATCCGACCGTCGAACAAGGCGGGCAATGCCACCAACAGGCCGGTGGCGCGGAATTCGTCCCCTTCGGGGCCCCGGACCATTAGCGGCGTCGACCAGCGGATAAGTGCGTTGATGGGCTCGCGTAGCTGCGCACCCCAGGGTGTCAGCGCGTAGGTGATAGCGCTGCTGTCGTCGGCTAGTCGCCGCCCAATGACGCCGGCCGTCTCCAGTTCGCGGAGTCGGTTGGTCAGCAGATTCGTGGCGATGCCAGGCAGCCCGTCTCGCAGCTCGCCGTAGCGGGCCGGCCCGATCAGGAGCTCACGGACGATCAACAAATTCCACCGGTCGCCCACCACGTCCAAGGCCCGGGCAAGTCCGCAGTACTGACCGTAATCTCGACTCATCACCATCTGCTTGATAATCTAAAGTTCAGGTGATTATATCATCTGAACTGGTGGGAGGATCGCGATGGCGTTCATGGGACGGCCCACGTGGGTCGATGACAAGTTGTTCCCCTTCGAAAGCCGATTCGTCGACATCGATGGGCACACCGTGCACTATGTGGACGAAGGCTCGGGGCCCACGCTCCTATTTCTGCATGGCAACCCGACGTGGTCATTCGACTACCGCAGAGTGGTCGAATCGCTTAAGCGGGAATTTCGTTGTGTTGCAGTGGATTACCCGGGATTTGGACTGTCGGTCGCCGCGCCGGGATACCGGTATCTGCCCGCTGATCACGCCCAAGTCATCGAACGGTTCGTAGCGGCGCTCGGGCTGAACGGAATCACACTGGTCGCTCACGATTGGGGTGGGCCGATCGGGTTGGCGGCAGTTCAGCGCCATCCGGGAATCTTCGACCGTCTGGTGCTGACCAACACGTGGGCATGGCCTGTCAGCGATCCGGTCGTGCAGCTCATGTCCCATGTGCTGGGCAGCCCGATGGGGCGTCTGCTAATTCGCCAGCTCAACCTCTTCGTGAATCTGATGATTCCGATCGGGCACCGTCTGGCCAAGCCCACCGCCGAACAGATGGCCCACTATCGGAAGGCCCTCGACAGTCCCGCGCGACGCGAGGCCTCTGCGGTCTTCCCCCGCGAGATCACTTCGAGCCGGGCCTTTCTCGCCGAGATTGAAGCTCGCTTGACCGGCATCGCGGCACTGCCGGCGTTGATCATCTGGGGTGATGCCGATTTCGCATTCGGGGACAAAGAGCTGCGGCGGTGGGAGCGGACCTTCACCGATCACAAGACGGTCATCGTCGAAGGTGCTGGCCACTTTGTCCCGTCCGACGCTCCTGAACAGTTCGCGGCCGCGATCCGCGGCTGGCACCCGTAGTCGCTGCGTCGTGCGGTGCGACTGGCCCGGTTCAACTGGAGTTGAGGCGTCTGTCACCTCCGGGGAACCTCTGCGTGCGCGGCAACGTTGAGCAAGGCAGACTCAACTACTACGCGGTATGGACGCGGACAGAGGTTAAGGAGAAAGACATGGCTCTGTTGCTTCGAGAGGCCATCGGCGACACCCTGCGGAGCGCTCGTTCCGGGCAGGGGAAGACCCTGCGTGAGGTGTCGGACTCGGCACGCGTCAGTCTCGGGTACCTATCCGAGGTCGAGCGCGGCCGCAAGGAAGCCTCCAGTGAGCTGCTGGCCGCGATCTGTGGAGCGCTCGAGGTCCCCTTGTCGCAGGTGTTATCCGAGGTCAGCGAGAGACTGTCGCGCCGGGAACTGCCCGTTGTGGCCCCCGGAACCGCAGTGGCCGCACCCGCCGGCTCGGTCAACGGGATCGATGTGGCCACCAAGGTGGTCATTCCGCAGGTTCGCGCAATGGCGGCCGCCTAACTACTGTGGCGATCGCATTGTTTCGCGCCCGGTAGGGGGTGTGGGGATCGGCATGCAACAGATAAGTTGGGACCCACGCAGTCGTAGTTAGCGGCGACTACCGGCATCCAAGCAGAAGGCGGATCGATCTCATGGCTAACCCGTTCGTCAAGGCGTGGAAGTACCTGATGGCACTGTTCAACGCGAAGATCGACGAGAACGCAGACCCGAAGGTGCAGATACAGCAGGCCATCGAGGAGGCGCAGCGGAACCATCAGGCACTCTCGCAGCAGGCCGCTTCGGTCATCGGTAATCAGCGTCAGCTGGAGATGCGCCTCAATCGTCAGCTCGCCGACGTCGAGAAGCTGCAGGTCAACGTCCGTCAGGCCCTGACCTTGGCCGACCAGGCGAACACCGCGGGCGATGCCGCGAAGGCGACCGAATACAACAACGCCGCCGAGGCGTTCGCCGCCCAGCTGGTCACCGCCGAGCAGAGTGTGGAGGACCTCAAGGCTCTGCACGATCAGGCGCTTGCCGCCGCGGCCCAGGCCAAGAAGGCCGTCGAGCAGAACGCGATGATGCTGCAGCAGCGCATCGCCGAGCGCACCAAACTGCTGAGCCAGCTGGAACAGGCCAAGATGCAGGAGCAGGTGTCCGCCTCGCTGCGATCGATGAGCGAGTTGGCCGCTCCCGGAAACACGCCGAGCCTGGACGAGGTACGCGACAAGATCGAGCGCCGCTATGCCAACGCTCTCGGTCAGGCCGAGTTGGCGCAGAACTCGGTGCAGGGCCGCATGATCGAAGTGCAGCAGGCCAGTGTCCAGATGGCCGGGCATTCGCGTCTGGAGCAGATCCGCGCCTCCATGAAGGGCGAGGCCCTGCCCACCGGTGGCACCGCCACCCCGGCACCCGCCGCGGCCCCGGAGCAGGCCAACCCTGCCAATCCGCTGGGACAGCAGTAGCTTTCTTCTCCTTACTCCGCCGAGGGCGAGCATCAGTGCTCACCCTCGGCGGAGTTGTTTCATCGGTATTCACCCTCGGCGGACGCCGGATTTTCGGGCACAATGTGAACATGACACCCCAACCGCCTCGCCGCGCCGCGGTGCACGGAGGCTGGGAACAGCTGCTGCGCCGCCTGGCCACCAACGTCAACGATCTCGGCGAGGAACTCGCGGCACGAATGCGCGCGATGTCCGATAAGCGTGAGAAGCTGCTGCGAAAGCGGCTGCGAGCCAAGCGTTGGAGCATCCGTTGGGCGCTGGCCTGCGTGGCGGGCCTGCTGGTCACCACGGTGCTGGCCACCACCGGGGCGCCGCCCTGGCTGCT
Source organism: Mycobacteroides immunogenum (assembly GCF_001605725.1). Taxonomy (NCBI): domain Bacteria; kingdom Bacillati; phylum Actinomycetota; class Actinomycetes; order Mycobacteriales; family Mycobacteriaceae; genus Mycobacteroides; species Mycobacteroides immunogenum. The sequence continues at coordinate 3,334,745 of NZ_CP011530.1, read as the reverse complement.
GATCATTCCTGCGCTGCTGACGGCGGGCTGCGCGATTCCGGCGACCTATCTGTTTGTGCGGTACCGCTTTCTCAAGGCGGAGCCGCTGCCGCCACCGCGTCCCGGGGCGCAGCGGCGGCTGCCCCCTTACGGATCCTCGGCCCGCCCGCCGATGGCAGCCCTGGATGCGGCCGAGCGTTCACTTTTCTCCCTGCTCGGCGTGGTTGAACGGGGCAACATGATTCCGGGTAGCGAAGGGCGGCAGGTTCTTTCGGCTGCCAACCGCGCCGCGTATGTGATGGCCGCGACCGCCAAGGAAGTGGTGTCCATGGAGCGGGCTGCCGCAGAAGCCCCCCACACGCACGAATACCTGCAGCCGACCATCAAGGCATTCACCGCCCAGCTCGACACGGGCGTGCGTCAGTACAACGAACTGGTCACTGCGGCAGCGCAATTGGTTTCTGCGGGCAATGGCGGTGGGGGAGTGGTCGCGTCGCCGATGTCGCGCGGACCGCTTTTCGACGATCTGGTGTCGGCCACCGATCGTCTTACCGGGTGGGCCGGTGCTCTCGACGAGCTCGGCCAGCTATCAGGGTAATCCCCGATCTTTCCCTGATCTTCGGTGCTCCGGGTTCCTCAGGCGCCAATCGTCCTGCCAGGCTTGTGCTGTCGCAGCAAGTCGAAAGAACGGTGGTACCGGCGGTGTGGAAGATCATTGGAGTGCTGCTGCTGGTGGTATGGCTGGCATTCCTTGTAGTGGGTGCCATCTTCAAGCTTGTCGTCCCGATGCTGGTGGCTGGTGTGCTGATCCTCGGCGGCGTGCTGCTCTACCGTGCGGTGACGGAATCGGACAAGACGCCGCTGCCGTGACTGCTCACAGCCGCGGGCGCAGCGCGGGGAAGGCGATTCCGGCGATCCCGCGCACGAAGCCCTTGGTGATATTCCAGACGTCGGCGTAGTCACGCCACAGCGTCAGCTTGCCGTCGTCGGTCAGCTCGGCGACACCACATACCCAAAACGCGATATGCAGCGGGCCCACGATGACGACATCCGTGCGTTCCGTCATCACCGTCTTGCCGTCGGCGGTGATCCTGTGGATCTTGACGTCGAAACCGGCTCCCGGCAGATTCAGGGCGGATAGGGCTCGCATCACCGTGGCGCGTCCCCGGACCGTGGGCAGGCCGACATTCTCCCAGCGGATGGTGTCATCGAGTAGGAGGTCGAGGCTGCCCAGATCGCCGCGGCGCATGGCATCCCAAAATCTCTCGACGATCTGCATGGGGCGCGTGAGGGTGAGCGTGTCCGTCATGAGACAACGGTAGGCGCGTACCAGAGCTCAGAAAAGGGTGGCCGCCGGATATCGGGTTGTACCCCAAGGCGGGTCGGGCCGATTCGTAGGCCGACTAGCGGTCAGAAACGTGGCCGCAGTGCGGGTAGCGGGATGGCCACCAGGCCACGCAGGGTCGCCTTGAACATGTCGAACATGTCGAAGTAGTCGCGCCACAAGGTGATGGTGCCCTCGTCAGAGACCTCGAAGACTCCGCACACCCAGAACTGCAGGCGTAGCGGCCCGAGAACGATCGCGTCGTGGCGTTCGTTCATCACGGTGTTCCCGTTGGTTGTGGTGCGGTGAATCTTCACTTCGAACCCGAAACCGGGTCGCTTGAGCGGCTCGAAGACCTTCAGCGCCGCGCGGCGTCCATAGATGGTGGGTAGGCCAACGTTCTGATACACGAGGTTCTCGTCCAGGACCTTTTCGGCGAACTCGGTGTCGCCGTCCTGTGCGGCTTCCAGGAAGCGGGTGACGGTTTCGGCTGGGGTCAGGGTGGAGCGTTCCAGCGTGGTATCGGTCATGCGTTTCAACGTAGCCCGAATCGCTGTGGCAGGGTAGGGCGGTGCGTGTTGCCGTGGTCGCCGGTCCCGATCCCGGGCATGCCTTTCCCGCCCTGGCATTGTGTCTGAAGTTCGCGGCGGCCGGCGACGACCCGGTGTTGTTGACGGGCACACGCTGGCTTGATCAGGCTCGGGTGGCGGGCCTGCGATCGGTGGAGCTATTGGGCCTACAGCCCCGGGTTGACGATGACGACGCGGACTCGGGCGCCAAAATTCATCAGCGGGCCGCGCATATGGCATTGGCCAATCTCGATCAGTTGCGTGACCTGGCTCCGGATCTCATCATTTCCGATGTCATCACCGCCTGCGGCGGGATGGCCGCCGAGCTGCTCGGAGTGCCGTGGGTGGAGCTGAATCCGCACCCGTTGTACCTACCATCAAAAGGATTGCCGCCCTTAGGAAGTGGTTTGGCGCCCGGTGTCGGTTGGCGTGGCAGGATGCGTGACGGGTTGATGCGCCGGCTGACCCAGAAGTCGATTGACCAGGGGCTGCGGCAGCGGTCGGAGGCTCGCGTGCGGATCGGGCTGCCCGGACGGGACCCCGGGCCCGCGCGCCGATTGATTGCGACACTGCCGGCACTGGAGGTGCCGCGTCCCGATTGGCCGGATGAGGCGGTTGTGGTGGGGCCTCTGCACTGGGAGCCCACTGACGTTGTGTTGCAGCCGCCTTCGGGTTCTGGACCGATGGTCGTGATCGCGCCGTCGACAGCCTTCACCGGGGCCGAGGGCATGACCGAGCTGGCGGTGCGGGCCCTGGAATCGGCTGGTGCGCGCGTGGTCATTTCTGCTCTGGAACCTCCCGCGGCGGGGTTGCCGTCGTGGGCGGTTGCCGGGCTGGCGCGCCAGGATCAACTGCTGGCCGGCGCCGACTTGGCCATTTGTGGTGGGGGGCATGGGTTTTTGAGCAAGGCGCTGTTGGCTGGAGTGCCGGCGGTGGTGGTTCCGGGTGGTGGCGACCAATGGGAGTTGGCGAATCGTGTTGTGCGACAAGGCAGCGCCGAATTGGTGCGGCCGCTGAATCGCGATTCGCTGGCGTCGGCGATCGGCCGCGTCTTGGGTGAGCCGCGCTATGCCGAGGCCGCGCGTACGGCCGCGGCGGGGGCCGGTGCTGTCGCGGATCCGGTACGGGTGTGCCAGGACGTCTTGGCGGCCCTAAGGTGACGGTGTGCGTCTGACGGAGTTTCACGAGCTTGTCCACGGCCGATTTGGTGCGGCCTATGGCTCGTCGGTGCTGGTCGATCATGTGTTGACGGCCCTCGGCGGGAGGACGGCGTCGCAAGCCGTCGAGGACGGGGTGGAGCCACGGGATGTGTGGCGCGCGCTATGCGCGGATTTTGACGTGCCGCGCGATCAGTGGTGAGTTGGGGGAACGTTCTTCTCTCTCTCCTGGCGCGCGGGCTGCGCTCTACCTACCCGCATTGAACTAACCGCTTAAATCTCATTGACAGGTTATGTGACACATGTTTGACTCCTAACTATCAAAATAGTTTTAAGGAGTTAGTCATGAGTCTGGACGTGCTGCATCGCTACGCCACCGTTGACGGGCACCGACTGTTCTATCGCGAGGCGGGACGCGAGGAGGCTCCGGCAATCGTGCTGCTCCACGGGTTTCCGACCAGCTCATACATGTTCCGGAACCTGATTGAGCGCTTGGCCGACGACTACCGCGTGATAGCTCCGGATCACCTGGGCTTCGGCTATTCGGACATGCCCTTGGTAAGCGAATTCGACTACACCTTCGACGCACTCGCCGATCTCACGCGAGGACTCCTGGATCAGCTGGGGTTGAGTCGTTACGCGATCTACGTGCAGGACTACGGTGCCCCCATTGGCTGGCGGCTGGCGCTGAATCGTCCCGGCTCCATCACCGCGATCGTCACGCAGAGTGGCAATGGATATGACGAAGGATTCGTCGAGGACTTCTGGACGACCGTTTGGGATTATCAGCGCGCACAGACCGCTGAGTCGGAGGCGGCGATTCGTACCGCGCTGGACGTCGAGGCGATCAAATGGCAGTACTTGACCGGCGCCCCCGACGAGGCCGTGGTCAGTCCCGATACCTGGACCTTGGACAGTGCGCTGTTGTCGCGTCCGGGCAACGACGAGATCCAGCTGAAATTGTTCCGCGACTACGCCACCAACGCGCCGATGTATCCGGCACTGCATGAGTATCTGCGAAGCAGCGGAGTGCCTGTTCTGGCCGTGTGGGGCCGCAATGACCCGATCTTCGGCCCGGACGGCGCGCGGGCCTTCAGGCGGGACGCGCGGAATGCGGAGATCCACCTGCTCGACGGTGGCCACTTCCTGTTGGAGACCGCGGGAGAGCACGTGGCGGCGCTGATCAAGGCATTCCTGCGGCGCGTCGGCGCAGAATAAGTGCCATGGCTGCTATCGACCGCCCGGAGGTTCTCGTGTTCGACGTCAACGAGACTCTCATCGACATCGAATCGCTGAATCCCTATTTTGCAAGGGTTTTCGGTGATTCCGGGGTGCTCCGGGAATGGTTCGGGCAACTGGTTACTTACTCGATGACCGTCACCCTGGCGGAATGCTACGCGGATTTCTTCTCGCTGGGGCAATCGGTGTTGAGAATGATCGCCGAGTACCGCGACGTTGAACTCACCGACGAGGACGTGTTGGCTTTGACTGATGCGATGGCCTCGATGCCGCCGCATCCCGATGTGCCGGAGGGGCTTTCGCGGCTGCGGGACGACGGCTACCGGTTGGTGGCACTCACGAACTCGCCGAGTCGTGCCGGCTGTGCCACGCCATTGGAGCGGGCCGGCCTGGGTGACTACTTCGAGAGCCGGCTCAGTGTCGACACATTGCGTGTGTTCAAACCCGCACCGGCGCTCTATCGGTATGCGGCGCAGCAAGCGGACGTGGCCCCGTCGGCGTGCATGATGGTCGCGGCGCATGTCTGGGACACCATCGGCGCCCAGGCTGTCGGATTCGGGGGTGCGCTCATCATGCGCCCTGGCAATGCGCCGTTACGCGCTTCTGTTGTGCCCCAACCGGATCTGGTGGCCGCTGACGTCATTTGCCTGGCTCGGCAACTGGCGCGGACATTCAGGAAATAGACGGATCGGACGATCCGGGGGAGATGTCCATGCCGGTTGCTCTCCGAGGATGACGCGCGTCGATTTTTCCGGCGTGTCTATGCGTGCAATCGAACAGATGTTCGCCTACAGTGGGTGATGTTCGAGCGAGATGGTTTTCGCAGGTCAGTCACTTGTCGGTGGTTGGGTTTAGCGTCTGCCTCAACCGATCGGGAACCCGATCTTCGAACATAACGACGAAACGGAGAACACCATGGCGCAGGCACCGGATCGCGAGAAGGCTCTCGAGCTCGCGCTCGCACAAATCGACAAGAGTTTCGGTAAAGGCTCGGTCATGCGGTTGGGCGACGAGGTGCGCCAGCCCATCTCCGTGATCCCCACCGGATCCATCGCGCTGGACGTGGCACTCGGTATCGGTGGCCTGCCTCGCGGCCGCGTCATCGAGATCTACGGTCCGGAATCTTCGGGTAAGACCACGGTGGCGTTGCATGCCGTGGCCAACGCACAACGTGCCGGCGGCATCGCGGCGTTCATCGATGCCGAGCACGCTCTGGATCCCGAGTACGCCAAGAAGCTCGGTGTCGACACCGATTCGCTGCTGGTATCACAGCCCGACACCGGTGAGCAGGCGCTGGAGATCGCCGACATGCTGGTGCGCTCCGGCGCTATCGACCTCATCGTCATCGACTCGGTGGCCGCGCTGGTGCCACGCGCTGAGATCGAGGGCGAGATGGGCGACAGCCACGTCGGTCTGCAGGCTCGTCTGATGAGCCAGGCGTTGCGCAAGATGACCGGCGCGCTCAACAACTCCGGTACCACCGCGATCTTCATCAACCAGCTGCGTGAGAAGATCGGCGTGATGTTCGGTTCGCCCGAAACCACTACTGGTGGTAAGGCTTTGAAGTTCTATTCCTCCGTGCGCCTGGATGTGCGTCGTATCGAGACTCTCAAGGACGGTACCGAGGCGGTGGGTAACCGCACCCGCGTCAAGGTTGTCAAGAACAAGGTGTCGCCGCCGTTCAAGCAGGCCGAGTTCGACATCCTCTACGGCAAGGGCATCTCCAAGGAGGGCTCACTCATCGACATGGGTGTGGAGCAAGGCTTTATCCGTAAGTCCGGTTCCTGGTTCACGTATGAAGGTGAACAGCTGGGCCAGGGCAAGGAAAATGCCCGCAACTTCTTGCTGGAGAACGTCGATGTCGCCAATGAGGTCGAGAAGAAGATCAAGGAAAAGCTTGGTATCGGAGCGGTGCTGACCGATGACGAAGTCGTCCCGGCCCCAGTCGATTTCTGATTCGGCTTCTCCACCGGGTTCACAAGGAACCCTTGACGATCTGCGAGCCCGGATCGCGTCGGTCCCCGAAGCCCCGACGCGTGAACCGGTTGACTCGCGGGACGAGCAGGCGTGGTCATTTTGCCTACGCCTGTTGACAAGTCGGGCGCGTACCCGCGCCGAGCTGACCCAGAGGTTGGCGCGGCGCGGGTACCCCGATGATGTCTCTGATCGAATTATGGATCGGCTGACTACTGCCGGACTGGTTGATGACGAGGATTTCGCCGCGCAATGGGTGCAGTCCCGGCATACGTATTCCGGGAAAGGTAAGCGCGCCTTAGCGGCAGAGCTGCGCACCAAGGGGGTATCTGCCGAGAACGCAGCCGCCGCGCTCGCGCAGATCGACGGAGATGCCGAGCGATCACGGGCCGCCGAGCTGGTGGCCAAGAAGCTCCGGTCGGAGAACCTGGATGACGGCGGGATCAAGGCGGCGCGACGATTGGTGGCCATGCTTGCGCGCCGTGGCTACGGCCAGTCGATGGCGTATGACGTGGTGAAGAATGCCCTTGCTTCGGAAAACGACCGACGAAACGTCGGGTGAGTTATAGCCCGAAGGGGCGAGCCGGGGGATTCGGTGGCGGATCGCCCTCGTCGGTGCCATTGGAGCGCATGCTCATGGACGCCTCGGCGGAGGGGGACTGGACGCCCGGCAGGCAAGGCACTTGGCGAGAGATCGTCTTGAACGGCCCGATCTCGGTGTCCTCGTTAAGCATCGGCAGCGGGCCGCAGTTGCCCTTGAAATGCGCGTCCATAGTGAACGGGGTCGGGTTCACGCAGGTCAGATTCATGCCGATGGGTGTCGCAACCTGCAAGCAGTCGAAGTTCAGCGGAGCGCCGTAGGCCACCGGCGCACCCGACAGTGCCGCCCCCGTGCATGCCGCTCCGAAGACGGCGGACACGCCGATGGTCAATACGATGTTTCGCATGGTGATTATGGTAACGAAGTGATACCTGTTACGTAATACTTCGATTGTGATAGTTGAGTAAGAATCTAATCTGTGATGCGGCTGTGAAGTGGGACTACGTGGTCTTCGCGTAGTGCCGAGCGGCCTTTGCTCTGTTCCCGCAGGTCGCCATCGAATGCCACCGGCGTGCCCCGTTCTTGGATGTGTCATAGAAAAACAGCACGCACTGCGGGTGGGCGCACTGTTTGATCCGATTGGGCGATTCGGAGAGCAGGGCGAGCAGGTTATCGGCAGCAAGCCAGCCGGCGAGCCAGTGTGATTCGGGAACCTCCGCGGTGTCGAGTGGCCCGTCCGCGGTCAAGGAGCGGCGGATCGCGCCACGGGACAGCACGGCGTTCAGGCCGTCGATGTGTGAATCCTTCACCGCGTGATAAATGGCTTCGCGGGCAGTGCGGAGTGCCTCGAGTGTCCTGTCGTCGACTGTGCATCGGTCGTCAAGGTCATTGGTGTGCAGCCAGATTCGCAGACCGTCCAGATCGGTTAAAAGATCCTGCGGCCCATCGCCACTCATCCACCGGGTGTTCAGTAGGTCCAGTGCGAGCGGTTCATCGAGATGTGGGCGTGGATCGGGCATGGGCCTGAGGTTAGCCGCCTCCTTGTCGGGTGAGCCTGTCCTAGAAATCATAACCGGTAAAAGTCGAATAGATGGTTGACGATGCTGGTTTGTGATGATTACTCTCTAACCGGCAATACTTTGTTATCGGTTAGAGAGGGTTTCTCATGAGCACAGCCATCGCGCCCCGTGTCGTCACCGGCCACGTCGGCCTGAACGTCAGTAACCTGACGCGGTCCATCGCGTTCTATCGGCAGGCGTTCGGATTCGATGAACTCGCGGTGAGTGCCGAAGGTGCGCGGCGGTTCGCATTTCTGGGATTCGACAGCGGTCCCGTGCTCACCCTCTGGGAACAGAGCAGCGGGGAATTCTCAGCGGCCACACCGGGCTTGCACCATTTGTCGTTCCAAGTGGATTCCATACAGCAGGTGCGGCAGGTGGAGGCGATCTTGAAGCAACTATCGACGGTGTTCGCCCACGACGGTGTTGTCGCACACCAGGAGGGCGTGGCCTCAGGAGGCATCTTCTTCGCCGATCCTGACGGAATACGCCTCGAGGTGTTCGCGGCGGTCGGTGCCGAACAGCACCAAGCGCCAGCGGGCGAATCGCCGACCTGTGGGTTCTTCTGAGATGACCTACCATGGCGGCGAGCTTGCCGTTCAGCGGCGAATGGGTCAGTCCGCCAGCGCTATTCGAGTCGGGCGGATTATCTCGGCAGATATACCGGAGGTTGCGGCGACCTTCCTGTCAGCCCAGCCGATGGTGTTTGTCGCGGCGCGAGATGACAGTGGCCGGATGTGGGCGAGCCAGATTGTCGGCCCGCCGGGGTTCGCGCATGCCACCGATGCCCGAACCGTCGCGATCGACGCGATGCCGGTCTACGGTGACCCGTTGGCCAGCGTGCTGCGGTCGGAGCGCAAGATTGGGATGCTCGCGCTACAGCCGCAGCGCCGGCGCCGGATGCGTGTCAACGGCACCGCCGTACCGTCGAAGGACGGACTGATTGTCACCACCGATCAGGTGTACTCGAACTGTCCCAAGTACATCGCGCGGCGTGACGTCTCGGGTATCGGCCGCGGATTGCCCGGCGACGCGCGCCGTGGGGCATCTCTCAATGCCGCACAACAGAAGACAGTGTCGCTGGCCGACACCTTCATCATCGGGACGGCCGACGATGAAGGCAACGCGGACACATCGCATCGGGGCGGCAATCCGGGTTTTCTGCGGGTGCTCTCGCCGAATCTGCTGCGCTGGCCCGATTACCTGGGCAACTCGATGTTCATGACGTTGGGAAATCTGCACGTCGACCCGCGATGCGGCGTATTGATTCTGGATTGGCACACCGGATCGACGTTGCAGCTCACCGGGACGGCTCGCCTGAATTGGGACGAGGCGACCTTCGCTCCGGGTGCGCAGTGCTCGGTCGACTTCACCGTCGAGGAAGTTGTTGAGATCATCAATGGGAGCCCGCTGCGGTGGGGGAATCCCGAACCTTCGCCGGCGAATCCGCCGCTGTAGACAAGGAAGACACATGACACGCCCACCCTTGCCGCCATTCGACATCGACTCCGCCCGTCAGAAAGTACGGGCCGCCGAGAATGCCTGGAACACTCGCGACCCACAGCGCGTCGCCGCCGCCTACACCGAGGACTCGGTATGGCGAAACCGCGACGAGTTCATCACCGGCCACGCCGAGATCGTGGCGTTTCTCACCCGAAAGTGGGCCAAGGAGAACGGGTATGCGTTACGCAAGGAGCTGTGGGGTTTTCGGGAGAACCGGATGGCCGTGCGGTTCCAATACGAGTGGCACGATGAGGCCGGGCAGTGGTGGCGCAGTTACGGAAACGAGCTGTGGGAATTCACCTCGGAGGGTCTAATGTCGCGGCGCGAAGCCAGCATCAACGACACCCCGATCGCCGAAGACGAACGCCGTATCTTCGGCCCGCGGCCTGAAGGCGACGAGTCGTCACTACCGATCCGCTGACTACTCGCCGTAATCCTGGCGCAGGTCTTTCTCGATGCTCTTTTTCCGTCTGCCCTCGCGCAGTTGACGTTCGATTCTGGTGGCCAGCGACGACAGGGCGAAATTGATGAGGATCATGATCACCGCGACCACCACGAGGGCGGGTAGGTAGTTCCCGTAGTACGACGCCGACCGAATGCCCGATCGCACCACCTCGATGTACCCGAAGGCGTAGCCCAGTGCCGAGTCCTTCAGCGCGATGACCATCTGCGAAATGAGCGCCGGCAGCATCGCGGCAATCGACTGGGGAAGCAGAATGAGCCGCATCATCTGCGACTTGCGCATGCCCAGCGCGACGGCCGCCTCGGACTGCCCCTTCGGTAGCGATTGGATGCCCGAGCGCAAGATCTCGGCGATGACCGAGCCGTTATACAGCGACAGTCCTGTCACCACTGCGGCGAATGCCAAATATTCGGACGGGAAAACAGCCTGCTGGCCGTACAGGTAGTAGGAGAACACCATCAAGATCAGCACCGGGATGGCGCGGAAGAATTCCACGAGAGAGCTGGAAATCCAACGCACCGGGCGGTGCTCGGAAAGTCGGCCGATACCGAGCACCGCACCGAGTGCCAACGCGAACACAATCGACAGCGCCGCCGCGGTGACGGTCCCCAGCAACCCCGGCAAGATGTACGTGGTCCACGTGTTCAGGCGCAGGAAGGGTGACCACTTTTCCGCGGTGAGCTGCTCGTTGGCCACGAGAGTCCAGATCACCCACGCCGCCGCCGCACACACCAGGGCGGTGAACGCGACGGCGATGACCCGATTGAGCGCGCGGCCCTTCGGGCCGGGTGTGTCATACATGACTGTGGCACCGCCGGTCATCGCTTCACCGCCAGCCGCTTTGCGAAGTATCCGAATGACAGTCCGATAGTCAGCGTGATCACCATGTACCCCGCCGCGATGATGAGGAAGATCCAGACGATCTGATCGGCGAACAGCTCGATCTCCGAACGCATCAGCAGGGCGGCCTCGGCGACACCGATCGCCGAGGCTATCGAGGTGTTCTTCACGAGCGCGATCAGCACGCTGCCCAGCGGGGCCAAGACCGACCGCATGGCCTGCGGCAGCACGATGAGGGTAAAGACCCGCCAGAACGGCAACCCGAGGGACCGGGCTGCCTCGGCCTGGCCCAGCGGCACGGTGTTGAAGCCCGAGCGCAGCGTTTCACACACGAAAGTCGCCGTGTACAGGGAGAATCCGAGAACCGACAGCCAGAAGTTGTTGTTTCTGATGAAGTTGGAGTTCTCGGGCGCCAATGCGATACCGAGGTTCTGGTAAAGCCCCACCGAGCAGAACAGAATGATCAGGGTCAGCGGCGTATTGCGGACCAGGTTGACGTACCAGGTGCCGAAGATCCGCATGACCGGCACCGGTGACACCCGGAATTCGGCGAGGACGGTGCCCCATACCAGGGAGCCCACCGCGGAGAAGAACGTCAGTTTCAGGGTGGTCCAGAAGGCGGGCCACAGCTGCGGTCCCATGCTCGCCCACAGCGCGCTCATGCGGCCTCACATGCCGGATCGGCGACAGGCTTGGTGCCGGTGATCTTCTCGATCGCAGCGGGTGAGGGGTCGGGTCGTAACCCGTAGGTGCCGCCCTGGGCGCGCTTCTCCCAATCGGTGATTGTGCTGTCTCCGAGGGCTTCCCGTAGGTCGCTATCCCATGCCCCGGTGGTGATCATCTTGTCCAGTGCGCGATCGATGGCTTCGATGGCTGCGGTGTCGCCCTTGGCCAGCCCGATCCCGTACACCTCCCGGGAGAAAGGGTCGCCATTGTGCCTCTGCCGCTTAGGGCTTCCGATACACAGCGGCTTGCTCAGCTCGTAGTTCATCTGAATCAGCTTGAACTCACCCTCGTAGCGCTTGGCGTATCCGGCCAGGATCGTCTCGTCGGTGGTCAGCGCGTCGACCTTGCCGCGCCGCAACGCCTCGACGCACGAGGAGTACGAGTCGAACTCTTGCAACTGGACGCCTGGTAACAGGTTCTTGACGTTCTGCGCCGGTGTCGAGCCGGACACCGAGCACAGTTTCTTGCCGCGGTTCAGGTCATCCAGCTTGGTCAGCGAATCGTCGGCCTTGCGCACCAGGAGCCCCTGATAGGTGATGAGATACGGGCCGGCGAATGAAACCTTCTGGGCGCGACTGTAGTTGACCGAATAGCTGCCCGCGATCATGTCCACGGTGCCGTTGTCGATCAGTTGTTCGCGCTGCGCGGACGGGGTCTCGTACCAACGGATGGTTGGGTGCGCCACGCCCAGCTCGTCGGCAATGGCGTTGACCACGTATTCGGAGATCTTGACGTCGAAGCCGCTCATCTTCTTGTCGGGATGCTGTAGGCCCACACCCGGCTGATCAAACTTGGTGCCAAGGATGACGGTGCCGCCGCGGATCGACCCGAGCAGTTGTCGGGGCTCGGTGCTGCCACACGAACTGATCAGCGCGGCGAGCACGGCCAGAGCTACCACTAGCGCGGTGTGCCGGCTCATCAATGCCCGAGGATCTTTCCGAGGAAATCCTTGGCGCGTTCGGACGTCGGATTGGTGAAAAAACTCTCCGGATCGGAGTCCTCGACGATCGCCCCGTCGGCCATGAAGATGATCCGGTCGGCCGCCTTACGCGCGAATCCCATCTCGTGGGTCACGACCAGCATGGTCATGCCCTCCTTGGCCAGCGAGACCATCACGTCCAGAACCTCGTTGACCATCTCGGGGTCGAGGGCGGAGGTGGGTTCGTCGAACAGCATGACCTTGGGGCCCACGGCCAGCGACCGGGCGATCGCGACGCGTTGCTGCTGGCCACCGGACAACTGTGCGGGGTATTTGTCTTTCTGGCTGGCGATACCGACCCGCTCCAGCAGTTCGATCGCGCGCTTGCGTGCCGTCTCTTTGTCGTGTTTGCGCACCTTGATGGGTGCCAGCGTCACGTTGTCCAGGATCGTCTTGTGTGAGAACAGGTTGAACGACTGGAACACCATGCCGACCTCGGCGCGCAGGTGCGCCAGCGCGCGGCCCTCCTCGGGCAGCACCTCGCCGTCGATCCGGATGGTGCCGCTATCGATGGGCTCGAGGCGGTTGATCGTGCGACACAGCGTCGATTTACCGGAACCTGACGGGCCGAGGATGACGACGACCTGGCCGCGTGGAATTTCGAGGGTGATGTCCTTGAGCACGTGCAGGTCGCCGAAATGCTTATCGACATGCTCGAGGGAGATCATGGGGACGCTGGTTGCGGGGGAATTTTCCCCGCTCGTTGACGTGTCGGTACTCACCGGCATGGTCAGACAATACGGGTTCCTCACACTTTTGCAGTCTGGAACCAGTGGGTCCGCGCATCCACCGATGAACGATCAGATGTTCCGCGTGGCGGGTTGCAGCAAACTTCTGTAATACTGGGTCCATGCGGGTGTGGCGACAATCTTCCCTTGATGTCCCGCGAATCAAGGCGCTCGCGAGAGTTATCGCCGCTGTGCTGTTCATCACGTCTTTCCCGGTCGCAGCGGCCAATGGGGCAACTCCTGAGGGCTGGATAATGGCCAGCCTCGGGCTGATGCTCGGATCGTTGCTGCTGCCCAGCTCGCTAATGCGTTTGGCCACGTCGTCGAGTGGCCTGGCTGTCGGCAGAACCCACCCGGGGCGGTACTTGCGCGAGAGCGAGACCCCGGAGCGACCGCAGCCCCGGCGGGATATCGCGTTCGCGATCGTCTCTGTGCTGATCTGCGTCATCGTCCTGGTGGCGCTGTGCGAGCCATTGCTGGAACCCGCGGTGCCCGGTGTGTGGTTCGGGGCGGGCTGGTTGGCGTGGATAGGCGTCAGCACCGTCTGCGGCCTCGACGATTGGTGGCGGGGCTGGCGCGCACGGGGTGCGGGCGTGGTGAAACGCGTCGTCAATCGGCACGGAAAACCGGCCGGGCGCGGGCACGTACCATAAGCCGGTGACCAGTACCGCGACTTCCGAGCAGTTGGCGGTCCGGACGTACCAGGTCCGCACCTACGGCTGCCAGATGAATGTGCACGACTCCGAGCGGGTGTCGGGTCTGCTGGATGCGGCCGGATACGTCAAGGCTCCTGAGGGCACCGACGCCGACATTGTCATCTTCAACACGTGTGCGGTGCGTGAGAACGCCGACAACAAGCTGTACGGCAACATCAGCCACCTCGCACCACGCAAGGCTGCCAACCCGAACATGCAGATCGCCGTCGGTGGATGCCTTGCGCAGAAGGACCGCGAGGGCATGCTCACCAAGGCGCCCTGGGTCGACGTCGTGTTCGGCACGCACAACATCGGCTCGCTGCCCGCGCTGCTGGAGCGCGCACGCCACAACAACGAGGCTCAGGTCGAGATCGTCGAGGCCCTCGAGCACTTTCCGTCGGCACTGCCGGCGACCCGCGAATCGGCCTATGCCGCATGGGTGTCGATCTCCGTGGGCTGCAACAACACCTGCACTTTCTGCATCGTTCCCTCCTTGCGGGGCAAGGAGATCGACCGTCGGCCGGGTGACATCCTCGGTGAGGTGCAGGCGCTGGTAGACCAGGGCGTGCTCGAGGTCACGCTGCTCGGCCAGAACGTCAACGCCTACGGCATCAACTTCGCCGATCCCGATATCCCCAGGGACCGTGGCGCTTTCGCGGACCTGCTGCGGGCCTGCGGTCGCATCGAGGGGCTGGAACGGGTGCGGTTCACCTCGCCGCACCCCGCCGAGTTCACCGACGACGTCATCGAGGCGATGGCGCAAACCCCCAACGTCTGTCCTCAGCTGCACATGCCGCTGCAATCGGGTTCCGACCGCGTCCTCAAGGCGATGCGCCGCTCTTATCGGTCCGAGCGCTTCCTGTCGATCATCGACAAGGTGCGATCGGCGATGCCGCACGCGGCGATCACCACCGACATCATCGTCGGATTCCCGGGCGAGACCGAAGAGGACTTCCAGCAGACGCTCGAGGTGGTGGCTCGCGCACGCTTTTCCAGTGCCTTCACCTTCCAGTACTCGATCCGGCCGGGCACCCCGGCTGCGGAGCTTCCCGATCAACTGCCGAAAGCTGTTGTGCAGGAACGTTATGACCGGCTCATCGCGCTGCAGGAATCCATCACGCTTGCGGAGAATCAGAAGCAGATCGGTCGCATGATCGAAGTGCTGATCGCCACCGGAGAGGGACGTAAGGACGGCGAGACCGCCCGGATGAGCGGGCGTGCCCGGGACGGCCGTCTGGTGCATTTCCGGCCGCACGGCCAGGTGGATGGCGTCTTGCGGCCCGGCGATGTGATCACCGTCGACGTCACCGGTGCCGCGCCACACCACTTGGTCGCCGACGGGGGAGTGCTGAGCCACCGGCGTACCCGCGCTGGTGATGCGCACGAAGCCGGCAAGAAGCCCAGTACGCCGGGCATTGGCTTGGGAATGCCCGGAATCGGGGCCCCGAAGACGGAGCGGATTGAGGTTGCAGGGTGCGGGCTATGAGTGACCCGGAATCGGGCAAAGAAGACGCCGAGTTCGAGGAATTCCGCAGGGATATCGACGCGGCCGAAAAGAAGGTCGCCGGCGAAATCGATCCGGGTGCCCGCGCCATGGTGGTCGCGGTCCTGGTCTTCGCGCTGCTGTTGACCTTCGTGCTTCCGCACACCGGCCACGCCAGGGGCTTCGACGTTCTGGTCAACGGGGCGATCGCCGACCAGGAATCCGTGCGGGTGCCGTCCCGGATCTTTGTGTGGCTGGCGATGATCTTCGGAGTCGGGTTCTCCATGCTGGCGCTGCTCACGCGCCGTTGGGTGTTGTCCTGGATCGCGCTGGCGGGCTCATTTGTCGCCAGCGTCATCGGCATGTTGGCGATCTGGACGCGTCAGACCGCGGGAACGGGACACCCCGGCCCAGGGATCGGGCTGGTGATCGCCTGGGTTGCCGTCATTCTGCTGACGTTCCATTGGGCTCGCGTGGTGTGGTCACGCACCGCGGTGCAGCTGGCAGCCGAGCAGGAGCGCCGCGAGGCCGCCCAGCGCGATCAGCGCACCTTCCTCGACGACGCCTTCGAGGACGACGAGGACCGCGACAAGTAGGACGGATCGCTAGCGCGATCGGCTCTTGACCGCCGCCACCGCGGCATCGGCCCATTCCTGCCACTGCTTGGCGCTGGCCCGAGCCTTCTCGGCATCCTTGGTCTTACCGGCGGCCTCCGCCTTGACGGCCTGCTCCTCGAACTGGCGCGCGCGATCGCGGAACTGCTCGGCACGTGCTTCGGCCTCGGGGTCACCCCAGCCGGATTCGCCCGCCTCGCGAACCTTCTTCTCCACCGCGCGCAGCCGTCGTTCGAGATCGGCCTGCTGTTCGCGGGGAACCTTGCCGATGGCGTCCCACTTGTCGCCGATGGTGCGCAACGCCGCCCGGGCACCGTCCACATCGGCATCCGGATCGATCTTTTCGGCCTCCACCAGTAGTGCACGCTTGGCATCCGCATTTGCGGTGAATTCGGCATCACGAGAAGCGGATTCGACATTGCGGGCGGCAAAGAACTTGTCCTGCGCGGCCTTGAAGCGGTGCCAGAGGTTGTCGTCGGTCTCCCGGGGAGCCCGCCCGGCGGCCTTCCAGTCGGTGAGCAGATTGCGGAACGCGGCGGCGGTCGCGCCCCAATCCGTCGAGTCCGACAGCGCCTCGGCCCGCTTGCAGAGCTCTTCTTTCTTCTCGCGGGCACCGGCGCGCTCGCGATCCAGTTCGGCGAAGTGCGCCCCACGCCTGCGATTGAATGTCTCGCGTGCCGACGAGTACCGCTTCCACAGCGCGTCGTCGGTCTTGCGGTCGACACCGTGGATGGACTTCCACTCGTCGAGGATGGCCCGAATCCGGTCTCCGGCGGCCTTCCACTGGGTGGAGTTGGTGGCCAGCTCCTCGGCCTCGGCGGCAAGCTCCTCCTTGCGGGAGATGCTCGCCGAGCGTGCCTCGTCGCGCTGTGCGCGTGCGGCCGCAGCCTGGCTGTCGGCGGATTCCACGAGTGCCGACAGCCGCGCCGTCAGGGAATCCACATCACCGAGCACCGAGGCGGTGGGCAATGTCTCCGCCAGATGTTCGGCAGCGGTCTTGATCTTGCGGGCGTCACCCGACCCGGAACCGAGCCGCAGCTCCAGCAGTTGGATCTCCGTCTCGAGATCTTCGAATCTGCGCCCGAAGTGCGCATATGCCGCGTCGGCATCCCCGGCCTGCCACGATCCGATCTGGCGTTCCCCGGTGCTGGTGATCAGCCATACGGTGCCATCGTCATCTACCCGGCCGAACTTGTGGGGATCAATGTGGTGGGCCGCAGGAGCGGGCGCCGGTGCCGCTGGACGGCGCGGCATCGGATGAGGTTTCGGCCCCGGCCGGGGGACGGGGGCAATGCTCTCTTGCTGTACTGAGAGTTCCGGCTGAGTCTGATCGGACATGAAACCTCTTCCTACAATTGTTGCCGCGCAGCACGGCGCCCTAAGCTCACTACACCGTTCATTCAAACAGGTGTCCTCGCCGCACGGGCGAACATATGCCAGATGATTCCGCGAGGAGGCCGCGATGTCCGAGGTGGATATCGCGTCGGCCACTGCCTTGAAGGCCACTTAACGCTGTGGATCTGTCGATAGCGATCTGCCCCTCGACCCCGCTGTTGGTGCCCGAATTGGGCGGAGAGGCCGCCCAGGAAACCGCTGAGCTGCGTGCGGCCGCGGTGACGGCGGTACGCGGACTGCCCAAGCGGTGGATCGCGGTCGGAGTGGGAGACGGGAGCTACCGCGACGAGGTATCGGGCACCTTCGCCGGGTACGGGGTTGACGTGCGTGTGTCGCTTTCGGACCGGTCCGCCGGGCCGGTCGAACTTCCGCTACCGGTGCTCATCGCCGGCTGGTTACGGGCACGTGTGGGAGCTGACGCGGCCGAGGTGCGGCTCATCGCATCCGGCGACGCCGATGGTGTCCGCCTGGGGCGCGCGTTGCGGAGCGAGATCGAGGCACAGCCGGCGCCCCCCGGCGTGCTCGTCATCGCCGACGGGGCCAACACCTTGACCGATAAGGCGCCCGGCGGACACCGGGCCGACGCCGAGGAGGCGCAGACCGCCCTCGCCGACGCGCTGGCGCACGGAGACGCGGCCTCGTTGCACCACCTACCGGCGGTCATCACCGGGGGCGCCGCCTACCAGGTGCTTGCCGGGCTCGCGGGTACCGACGCCGTCGAGGCCCGGTGCCTGTACCGCGGGGCGCCCTACGGGGTCGGATACTTCGCGGGCACCTGGCGGGTGTCATGACGCGGCCCATCGCCGTCATCGGCCCCACCGCGACCGGCAAGTCGGCGCTCGCCCTGGACCTGGCTGAGCGGTTGGGCGGAGAGATCGTCAACGCCGACGCGATGCAGCTATATCGCGGTATGGATATCGGCACCGCCAAGGTGCCCGAGTCCGAACGGCGGGGGATCGCGCACCACATGCTCGATGTGCTCGACGTGACCGAGACCGCCACCGTCGCCACCTATCAAGAACGGGCCGTCGCGATAATCGGCGACATCCGGGCCCGCGGCCGGGTACCGGTGATCGTCGGCGGGTCGATGATGTATATCCAAGCGCTGCTTGATGATTGGGCTTTTCCGGCGACGGACCCCCAGGTGCGGGCACGGTGGGAGGATCGGCTGGAGCAGATCGGGGTCGCGGCATTGCACGCCGAGCTGGCCGCGCGCGACCCGGCGGCCGCCGCGATCATCTTGCCCACCGACGGGCGCCGCACGGTGCGCGCGCTGGAGGTGATCGAGCTCACCGGTCAACCGTTCGCGGCATCGGCGCCCACTATCGGGCCGCCGCGATGGGGCGCGCTGATTGTCGGATTGGACTGGGAGACCGAGAAACTCGACGCACGGATCGCGCGTCGCACGGATCTGATGTTCGAGCAGGGATTTGTCGCCGAGGTCGAACGTCTGCTGGGTGCCGGTTTACGTGAGGGCGTCACCGCGGCGCGGGCCATTGGATATGCGCAGGTCATCGCCGCGCTGGATGCAGGCGGCGGCGCCGATGAGCTGGCGCGGGCGCGTGAGCTGACCTTCATCGGCACCCGGCGCTATGTTCGCCGGCAACGATCATGGTTCGGTCGCGACCATCGCGTCACCTGGCTGTCGGGTGAGTGCGCGGCGTCCGAGGGGCAGGAGGGACTCGTGGGAGAAATCGAGTCGCGCTGGCGCCTATCCTCGAATACGTGAAGTTCACCAAGGGGCACGGCACCCAGAACGATTTCGTGGTGCTGCCGGATGTCCACGTCAAACGAGACCTGTCGGTGGCCGCCGTCCAGGCGCTGTGTGACCGGCAACGCGGTCTTGGCGCCGACGGCGTGCTGCGTGTCACCACCGTGGGCGCTGCCCTCGAGGGTGGGGTGCTGGCAGAGAAACCCGTCGGGGTGAGCGGCGAAGACTGGTTTATGGACTACCGCAACGCCGACGGCTCGATCGCCGAGATGTGCGGTAACGGTGTGCGGGTGTTCGCGCACTATCTGCGGTCGGTGGGTCTGGAAACCCGTGACGAGTTCGTGGTGGCATCGCTGGCCGGACCGCGACCGGTGCGCATCAATGCCTGGAGTCAGCTTTCCGCCGATGTGACCGTCGACATGGGGCCGGTCAAGGAATTCGGTGCGGGTGCAGCCGTGGTCGGCGGGCGCCGGTTCTCCGGCCTGGCCATCGACGTGGGGAACCCGCATCTGGCCTGCGTGGATGCGGATCTGTCCACCGAGCAGCTGCGCACGCTCGACGTGGGGGCGCCGGTCACGTTCGACGAGCAACTGTTTCCCGAAGGGGTCAACATCGAGGTGCTGACGGCTCCCACGCCGGGTCCGGTCGGCACTGTGCACATGCGGGTGCATGAGCGTGGTGTCGGTGAGACGCGTTCCTGCGGAACGGGAACGGTAGCGGCCGCCTATGCCGCGCTGCGCCATATCGGGCAGCAGGCCGGTGAGATTGTCGTCAACATCCCCGGCGGGCAGGTCCGGGTGACGGTCACCGGCGAATCTAGCTTTCTACGCGGCCCTTCCATGTTGCTGGCCGACGGCGAAATCTCCGATGAATGGTGGGGCGGCATTGGCGCCTGCTGATAATTCGGATGCGTTCGATGAGCCCGAGGTGGGAGCATCGGTAGCCAGTATGCGTACCACCTATGAGACGCCCACCGATGGCGAACTTGCCCTGGAAGACCGCGCCGCACTCAAACGTGTGGCCGGGCTCTCCACCGAACTCGCCGACGTCACCGAGGTCGAGTATCGCCAGCTGCGCCTGGAACGGGTGGTGCTGGTAGGTGTCTGGACCGATGGCACGGCTCAGGAGGCCGACGCCAGCATGGCCGAGCTGGCCGCACTGGCCGAAACCGCCGGCTCTGAGGTGCTTGAAGGATTGATTCAGCGCCGCCAAAAGCCCGACCCGGCAACGTACATCGGCTCCGGCAAGGCGATCGAGCTGCGGGAGATCGTATTGGCGACCGGTGCCGACACCGTCATCTGTGATGGTGAGCTGAGCCCGGCGCAGCTGGTGGCGCTGGAGAAGGCGGTGAAGGTCAAGGTCATCGACCGCACCGCGTTGATCCTGGACATCTTCGCCCAACACGCGACCAGCCGGGAGGGCAAGGCGCAGGTGTCGTTGGCGCAGATGGAGTACATGCTGCCGCGGCTGCGCGGCTGGGGTGAGTCGATGTCCCGGCAGGCCGGTGGCCGTGCCGGTGGTGCCGGTGGTGGTGTGGGTACCCGTGGTCCCGGTGAGACGAAGATCGAGACCGATCGGCGCCGGATCCGCGAGCGCATGTCTAAGCTGCGCCGCGAGATCCGTGAGATGAAGAAGGTCCGTGACACCAAGCGCAGTCGGCGATTGGAAAGCGATGTGCCGTCGATCGCCATCGTCGGTTACACGAACGCCGGTAAATCCAGTCTGCTGAACGCGATCACCGGTGCCGGGGTATTGGTGCAGGACGCACTGTTCGCCACCCTCGAGCCCACGACGCGACGCGGAACCTTCGACGACGGACGCGAATTCGTCATCACCGATACCGTAGGTTTCGTGCGGCACCTGCCCACTCAGCTGGTCGAGGCCTTCCGCTCCACGCTGGAGGAGGTCGCCGATGCCGACCTGCTGGTGCATGTGGTCGATGGCTCCGATGTCGCTCCGCTGGCGCAGATCGAGGCGGTGCGCAAGGTCATCAACGAGGTCGTTGCCGACCATTCGGGCGACACGGCATCCGCATCTCCCGAACTCATGGTGATCAACAAGATCGATGCGGCGGGTGATCTGGCACTGGCGCAGCTGCGCCGCGCGTTGCCCAAGGCATTGTTCGTTTCGGCTCACACCGGGGAGGGTGTGACCAAGTTACGCGAGGCCATCGCCGAAACGGTGCCCCGCGGAGATGTGCGCGTCGATGTGGTGATCCCCTATGAGCGGGGCGATCTGGTGGCACGAATCCACACCGAGGGGCAGGTGCAGTCCGCCGAGCATCTCGCCGACGGCACGCGGGTGATCGGCCGGGTGCCGCAGGCCCTGGCCGCCGCGCTCGCCGAGCTGTAATCGCGCGGCGCTAATCGCTGTCCTGATCGCGCGGAACGAACCGCGGCGGGTTGTGGGCCCGCACCGGAGGTGGCGTTCCCTCGAACCGCTCGATCTGCACCAGGACATGCTGACCGGTGCAGCCCTGCGCCAACGACGAGGTTCCCGAGTCATCGGTCAGCACATTCGGATTGCCATGCGCACAGGGTGAATCCGGGTCAGCGGGATCGATCGGGTCGAACCAGGCGCCGGTAGATAGTTGCACCACCTGACGCCGCAGCCCGTCGTCGAGAACCGCCCCGGCCAGGCAGGCGCCGCGATCGTTGAACACCCGCACCACATCGCCGTCGGCAATGCCGCGCGAAGCGGCGTCGTCCGGATGTATACGCAGGGGCTCGCGTCCGCGCACCTTCGATCGTTGGCTGGTGCCGCCGAAATCGAGCTGGCTGTGCAGCCGGGTACGCGGCTGGTTGGCGATCAGATGTAGCGGAAACGTTTGCGCGCGCTGCCCGCCCAGCCATTCGGTGGGCTCATACCAGCGCGGGTGGCCGCCGCAGTCGGCATATCCGAATCCGTCGATGGTTTGCGAGAAGATCTCGATGCGCCCGCTGGGAGTATGCAACGGGTGCGCCGTGGGGTTCTCGCGGAAGTCCGAGAGCAGCGTCAAACCGGGATTGGTGGGCAGCCGCAGGTAGCCGAGGTCCCAGAACTCGTCGAAGCAAGGCACCGGGAAATCCAGGGTGCCGGCCCATTCGGCGTAGATATGGCGTAACCACTGGGCGGCCGTGCGTCCCTCGCTGAACTGCTCGCCAAAGCCGAGTCTGTCGGCGAGCGCGGTGAATGTGGTGTAGTCATCGCGGGAGTTGGCATACGGCGGTGCCACGGCTTTCATCGCCACCAAGAGTGGATCATTGCGGCTGCCGGAGAAGTCGTCGCGTTCCAGGCTGGTCGTGGACGGCACCACGATATCGGCGTGCTTGGCCATCGCCGTCCACACCGGATCGTGCACCACCACGGTGTCGACTCGGGCCAGTGCACGGCGCAGCCTCGGCAGATTCTGGTGGTGATGGAACGGATTCCCGCCCGCCCAATAGACGCATTTGATATCGGGCAGGGTGAGTGTCTGGCCGTTGTAGGTCAGCGTCTCGCCGGGCCGCAGTAGCAGCTCGCTGATGGCTGCCACCGGGATGAACGTCTCGACCGGGTTGGGGCCCTGCGGGAAGACGGGCAGCGGGCAGCTCACCGGAGCCAGCCCTGGCTCGTTCATCGAGCCGTAACCGTGGCCGAAACCGCCTCCGGGCAAGCCGATCTGGCCGAGCATCGCGGCCAGGGTGAGTCCCATCCAGGGTGCCTGCTCGCCGTGACGAACCCGCTGCAGCGACCAGCTGATCGTCACCAGGGTGCGCCCCGATGCCATCCGACGGGCCAGCGTGCGCAGCTCGCCGGCATCCACCGCGCTGATGGTCTGGGCCCATTCGGGGCTTTTGGGCACACCATCGTCGGTACCCAACAGGTAGCGTTCGAATCGCTCGTAACCGGTGCAGTAGGTGCGTAGGAAGGTCAAGTCCGCCAGGCCCTCGGTCGCCAACACATGTGCCAGTGCGAGCATGATCGCGACGTCGGTTCCGGGAACCGGTGCGTGCCA
Organism: Mycobacteroides immunogenum; assembly: GCF_001605725.1. Lineage (NCBI taxonomy): Bacteria > Bacillati > Actinomycetota > Actinomycetes > Mycobacteriales > Mycobacteriaceae > Mycobacteroides > Mycobacteroides immunogenum. The sequence goes on along the minus strand of NZ_CP011530.1, from coordinate 3,311,791 downwards.
TTCGCATTCGCCATCGATATCGTCGCGTAGCGGACTGAAGGAAACGATGCGCCCGCCGCGGTCGCGGAACCTGTTGAGGGCGTCGCGTGCCGGGTGGGCGGTGGTGCCGCCGTGATTCACGCCCGTGTTCTTCAGCGCGATTCCGCCGAATGAGACCAGCAGGTCGGTGTTTTCGACGATGACATCCCAGGACGTGGACCTCTTGAACAGTCCGTCGTGGGTTCCGATGACATGCGGCATGATGACGCCGGTCGCGCCGAGGCTGTAGGAATGGCGCGAAAAGGTATATCCACCAAGAAGTTTGAGAAACCGGTGGACCTGGCTCTGGGCGTGGTGGAAACGTCCGGCGCTGGCCCAGCCGTACGAGCCGCCGTAGATGGCTTCATTGCCATGAGTGTCGACGACGCGGCGCAGTTCATCGCCCAGCACTTCGGTCAACTCATCCCAGGACACCTCGACGTACTCGTCGGCGCCGCGCTTCGTACTGGGGCCGGGACCGTCGCGTAACCAGCCGCGGCGTATGGATGGCGCGGTAACCCGGGCCTGATGCCGGAGGGAGCCGGGAATGTTGTGCAGCAGCGGGGAAGGATCGGTGTCTGTGCCCAAGGGGGTGACGCCGATCACCTCGCCGTCGCGAACCTCGGGCGTGAACGCACCCCAGTGGGTATGTGAAAGTGCCGGCCTGGTCACCCCGATCAGCCTAGGCTTTCTGTCCGTCGAAACCAGGTAGGCGAGTGCCAACCGACCAGTGGGTTGGTATACATTCTGCCAAGTACGTAAACCCAAACCGGAAGGTGATCATGGCCGGCGCCGTTAAGTTCACACGCACCATTTTCGAACCCGAGCACGAACTGTTCCGCGAGTCGTTCAAGACCTTCCTGGAACGGCACGCCGAGCCTTACCGCGAGGAGTGGGACGAGAACAAGATCGTCGACCGCTCGCTGTGGGTCGAGGCCGGCAAACAGGGCTTCTTGGGCACCGATATGCCCGAGGAGTTCGGTGGCGGTGGACTCGTCGATTTCCGCTACAACGCCATCATCGGTGAAGAGATCACCAAGGCCCGTCAGTCGGGTATTGGTTTCACCCTGCACAACGATGTCGCCGGCCCGTACTTCCGGGATCTGGCCAATGACGAGCAGAAGGCCCGCTGGTTCCCGGGATTCTGTTCCGGCGAGCTGATCAGCGCCATCGCCATGACCGAGCCGGGTACCGGCAGCGACCTGCAGGGCATCAAGACCCGCGCGGTCAAGGATGGCGATCATTACATTCTCAATGGCGCGAAGACCTTCATCACCAACGGCATCAACGCCGACCTGGTGATCGTGGTCGCCCAGACCGACCCGGAGAAGGGCGCGCTGGGCTTCTCGCTCATCGTGGTGGAGCGCGGTATGGAGGGCTTCGAGCGCGGCCGCAAGCTCGACAAGATGGGTCTGGACGCTCAGGACACCGCCGAGCTGTCCTTCACCGACGTTCGGGTGCCCGCTGCCAACCTGCTGGGTCAAGAGGGCCAGGGCTTCATCTACCTCATGCAGAACCTGCCGCAGGAACGCATGTCGATCGCGGTCGTCGCGGCCGCGGCGATGGAAACCATGCTCGAGGCGACCATCCAGTACACATCTGAGCGCAAGGCGTTCGGCAAGCCGATCAAGAGCTTCCAGAACAGCCGCTTTGTGCTGGCCGAGCTCGCCACCGACGCCACCATGATCCGGATCATGGTCGACGAATTCATCACGCTGCTCAACAAGAAGGAGCTGAGCGTCGAGCAGGCCGCGATGGCCAAGTGGTACAGCACCGAGAAGCAGGTCCACCTGATCGACCGCTGCCTGCAGCTGCATGGCGGCTACGGCTTCATGCGTGAGTACCCGGTCGCCCGGGCGTACATGGACTCCCGTATCCAGACGATCTACGGCGGAACTACCGAGATCATGAAGGAGATCATCGGGCGTTCGCTCTAGTCGCCCATGCATATTCGTGACGCGACGGCCGCCGACGCGGCCGCGTGCGCGGCGATCTATGCGCCGTACGTGACCGATACGGCCATTTCGTTCGAGGAGGTGCCGCCGTCGGATGCCGTTCTTGCCGAACGCATCCAGACGGCGGCCCACCGCCATGCCTGGCTGGTGGCCGAGGACGGTGGGGATATTCTCGGCTACGCCTATGCGGCGCCGTGGAAATCACGCATGGCCTACCAGTGGGCCTGCGAGGTCAGTGTCTATGTCGATGGCGCGCGGCGGCAGCGCGGCGCGGGACGCCTGCTGTATGCCGCGCTATTGGACCGGCTCCGCGATCTCGGCTACCGCACAGTGCTCGCCGTAGTCGTGACGCCCAATGAAGCGAGCGAAAAGCTACACCTGACAATGGGATTCGAACAGGTCGCGTTGTATCGCCGGATCGGGTACAAGCTGGGCAGCTGGCATGACGTTACGCATTTTCAGTTGTTCTTGACCTCTGCCGACGATTCCTCGGCCCCAGGACCGGCGCCCGCAGGCATTTAGACCTTGCGGATAACCGTGACGACCTTGCCGAGGATGGCGGCGTCGTTACCGGGGATCGGTTCGAAGAGCGGGTTGTGCGGCATCAGCCAGACATGGCCCGCCGTCCGCTTGAATGTCTTGACGGTCGCTTCGCCGTCGATCATCGCGGCCACGATATCGCCGTTGTCGGCGACATTCTGCTGGCGTACCACCACCCAGTCGCCGTCACAGATCGCGGCGTCGATCATCGACTCACCCACCACCTTGAGCAGGAACAGCGATCCCTCGCCGACAAGTTCGCGGGGGAGTGGGAAGACATCCTCGACGGCCTCCTCGGCCAGGATGGGACCACCGGCGGCGATACGTCCGAGAACGGGGACGAACGTCGGTTCCGGCAGGTCGCCGGAGCCGATCACATCGGTGGTGGCCGATGGGGTATGAGAATCATCGAGGCCCCGAACATCAACGGCGCGTGGACGGTTCGGATCACGCCGCAGAAAGCCCTTCTGTTCGAGGGTGCGTAGTTGATGGGCGACCGAGGATGTGGAGGTGAGCCCGACGGCGTCTCCAATTTCGCGGATGCTCGGGGGGTAGCCCCGTTCATTCACCGATGCGCGGATGACCTCCAGGATGGTCCGCTGGCGCTCGGTCAGTGAACCGGTGGCGGGTCCCTTGCTGGGTGTATCGCTCATGGGCCCGAATCTAGACCTGTCGACGACATTTATCAAACATGTGTTCGATGCGTGTCGCGACGCATGCCTGGCGGCCCGCCGATGGGGTGTATCGGTGCTGCTCAGGGCCACTTGTCGGTACCGGATGCTACAAATCGATCACATGTTCGGACATCGAACACATGATCGAGTACATTCGAACATAAGAGCGAACGGGCCGACCGATCGACTGGACAGGAAGGGCATGCAGATGAGCACAAACGTTCTCGCCCCGCCGCGTAGTTCTCACGCTCGCGAGCACGCGCCGCGCGAGTACGCCCCACAGGCGCGCGCCTATAGCGCCCAATACCCGCTGACCCAACGGCGGGCGCTACCGGTGCGCACTGTCGCGTATCGCCGGCCCGCGGGCAGGCCGGTCGCATACCGCGGTAACGGCATCCGCGTCTCGGCGATGCCGCATCGGGTGCATGGTCGCCGCCCGGTGAGCCTGAAGGCCACCATCCTCGTCGCGGTGGGTGCCGCGGTGGCGACGATGTGGCTGCTGATGCTCGGCCAGGTGAGCGCCGCAGGCGTCGGGGGCGCGGGTGTGCCGGAGCGGGTGGCGGTAGTGCAGGTCGCTCCCGGGGAGACCCTGGCAGACGTGGCCTCACGTGTCGCGCCGGAGGCGCCACGGTCGGCCGTGGTGTCCAAGATCCGGGAACTCAATGAACTCGACTCGGCGACAGTGCAAGCCGGTCAGACGCTGGTTTCTCCGGTCGGCTGATCGGCAGCCGGGCGTGACCTTCGGGCGTGCGGGAGCACGGGTATCCTCGACACCGGTCTGGGCGCGTTGCGCGGTGCGTCAACAAACCCAGCTCAACGACATCGAGTCCAGAACCGGCGAAGGAGCAGTGATGCACTGTCCGTTCTGCCGTCATCCTGACTCGCGTGTTGTCGATTCCCGCGAAGCGGACGAAGGCCAGGCGATACGACGCCGGCGATCGTGTCCAGAGTGCGGCCGTCGTTTCACCACCGTCGAGACCGCCGTCTTGGCCGTCGTGAAGCGCAGCGGCGTCACCGAGCCGTTCAGCCGCGACAAGGTCGTCAAGGGTGTACGCCGTGCCTGCCAGGGCCGTGATGTCGATGACGATGCGCTGAATCTGCTTGCCCAGCAGGTCGAGGATGCCGTCCGGGCCGCCGGGTCCCCAGAGATCCCCAGCAATGAGGTGGGTCTGGCCATCCTGGGTCCACTGCGCGACCTGGATGAAGTCGCCTACCTGCGCTTCGCCTCGGTGTACCGGGGGTTCAGCTCCGCCGAGGATTTCGAGCGTGAGATCGCCGCACTGAGGGCCCATCGGGACGCCCCAGCGGGGTCCTGAGCCGTTGGTCGGGTCCTAGTCCAACGTGAGCGGCTGATCGGCGACCACACGGCCACCGATCGTCACCCAGCCCTCGGGGCTCCACTGTGTGAGGATCTGCGACCCCTTGCCCTGATTGATGATCAAGTCACGGCTGAGCAGGTCAGTCATCCGCGCGGCCACTGAGCCGGTCGCCTCGTCCTCGTTGACACCCAGATCGGACGCGAACACCCGGGAACGGACCAGGCTGGCGTCGCGGTCCTGCCACGCCCACACGCAATGCAGCAGTTCGTCCGCGTAGTCGGAGGGGTCGGCGGCCTCCACATCGGCAGGGGAGAGCGCCTCATGGAAATCGGTCTCCGGGGCCCAGTCGGACCGGGCCCGTATCCACGTCCGGTCGTCATAGCTCACCTGCAGCACTCCCGCGGGAACTTGCAGGGTGTTGACCGGAGTGCCACGTTCGCGCAGCCACCACGCCAGCCCCACCGTGGGATGCCCGGCGAAGGCAAGCTCTACTGCCGGAGTGAAAATCCGCAGGTGTGCGGTGTTGGATCCTTCGGCTGGCAGATCGACGAAAACCGTTTCGCTGAACCCCAATCGGGCAGCAACCTGCTGGCGCTCCTCCGGGGCCACGTCGGCGCCGTTGGCGATACCCAAGGGATTGCCGAAGTTGCCCGTTTCGTCGGTGAATACGCGAACAACCGCGACATCAACGCTCATTCTTCGACTCTACGTCCATCGCGTGCCGCGCACACGAGGACCCGTGATCAGGCAATTCTTCGGCAGCGCTTGATTTCTCGGATCAGGTGGCGCTGCGCTCGTCGGTGCCCATGGCATCGAGCACGGCCATACGGGTGCGTGCGGCCCCGCCGATGGCACGTTCGGTGACGCCGGTGCGCAGCAATCGGCGCAGTTCTTTCTCGTCGTACTCGCCGGGTTCGGTGGAAGCGATGAATTGGCGAACGATAGCGATGAATCGCTCGGGATCGTCATGGAAGGGGAAATGCCCGGATTTGTCGAATATCTCCAGCGTCGAACCGGGCATCGCGGCGTGCGCGAGGTGGCCGTGGCTGACCGGGATCACCAGATCGTCACTGCCCCAAATCAGCTGAACAGGAACAGATTCGGTCAAATAACATCGGTCCAGCATGGTCACCACCTGGCCGCGCCAATCCACCACGGCGCGCAGTGTCCGGGTGAACGCGGCCGAGGCCGTGGGTTCGGGGAGGTCAGCGAGTACGCGCAGTACATCGGGGATATCGCGGCCCATTCCCGCCCGCCCGAATGTTGCGCGGGCCACCGCTCCGCCCAGTCGGATCATCGGCATGGCCAACGGCAGCCGCAACAGCCCCAGCGCATCACCGATGAATGGCATGGACGCACAACGCAACACGATGTTGACGTCCTTGGTCACCCCGCCGGGTGCCACCAGAATGAGCCGCTCGACCAGGTGTGGGAACTGATAGGTGAATTGCATCGCCACACCACCACCCAGCGAATGCCCGACAACCGTGACCCGCTCGATGTCCAGCACCGCCAGCAGGTCACGCATGCCGTTCGCATAGGCCGCTACCGAGTAGTCGGCGCGCGGCTTGTCCGACTGTCCATGCCCCAGCAGGTCGGGTGCGATCACGGTGAAGTGCTCGGCGAGCTGCGCGTGCACGCTCTCCCAAGTCGCCGAGTTATCGCCGATCCCGTGGATGAGCAGCAGTACCGGGCCCGATCCCGCGATCCGGAAGGCGCGCCGGTAGCCGTGGATGGTGCGGAAGGCCAGCCGCGGACGCGTCGATGTGTCGTCGGCGGAGGGAGTGCCGCCGTCGTCCTCGACGCCGTCGATGCGCTCGGCATCCGGCACCGGACGCAAGAGCCGCGGTGGAGGATTCATACGAAGTATTTTCACCCGTCGCCGCAAATTTGGCGCGGTGAGCGCATAACCGGGCTAGAGAATCGGGCCTCCCGGCGTCGGACCCGACGGGTCGTCGCCGAACTTGGCCTGTTCGGCGAGGAATCGCTCGAACTCTCCGGCCAGCTCATCGCCGCTGGGCAGTTCCTCGTCCCGGGCCAGCAACGAGCGGTTCTCCTGGGCGGCCACAAAGGCGTCGTACTGGCGTTCCAGCGCCTGCACCACCTGGGCCACTTCCTCGCTGCCTTCGACCTGCTCATTGATCTGATTGCGCACCTTGGCGGCCGCCTCAGTGAGCTCCTGCAGGGGCAGCTCCAGATCGCCGGTCCTGGCGACCTCCTCCAGCAGGCGCTGCGAGGCCTCCGGGTAGTCGGTCTGGGCCAGGTAATGGGGTACATGCACGGCGAAGCCGACCACGTCGTGCCCGTGCTGGGCAAGGCGGAATTCCAGCAGATTGGATGCGCTGCCCGGCACCTGAACCTCATCGATCCAGCCCGGGTGCTCATCAAGGGTCTTGCGATCGTTGCCATGCGCGGTCAAGGTGATCGGGCGGGTGTGCGGAACCGCCATCGGAATAGCACCCAAGCCGATGGTCTTGCGCACACCGAGCTGGTCAGCCAGCAGCCGGATCGCATTGACGAAGCGCTCCCACTTCAGATCCGGCTCAAGTCCAGCCAGCAGCAGAAACGGCGTGCCCTTGGTGTCTTTGAGGGCGTACAAGTTGAGCTCGGGAGTGGCGTACTCGGTGAAGTGATCGCTCTTGAACGTCATCACCGGACGGCGCGATCGGTAGTCCAGCAGATCATCGATCGCGAACGAGGCCACCAGCTCGCTTTCGAGCGTGCTGCGCAGATGCGCCGCGGCCAGCTTCACGGCATGACCCGAATCGGAGAATCCCTGTAGCGCGTGCACGAGCACCGGACCGCGTCCATCAGCAGATGCCAGCTGTGGTCCCGGAAATTCCAGCTCGTACATGCCGCTCTGATCCGGTTTGTACGGCTGTGGCTCTGCGCCCTCATTGCTGGTCATGGCTCGCCTCCCTTCGCGTCCTGGTCCCACCAGTGTCCCTTACCGGTAGGCAAACGGCGAATGTACCTATGGGCTCAACGGCCCAGGCGGGATGCGAATTCCGCGCGGGGACGGTATTCGCCCAGCGCGAAATACCTCAGGCCTTGAACTGGTTCAGCGCGCGGATCTTATTCATCACGTCGAGCGCGGCCACCTTGTACGCCTCCGAGAACGTCGGGTAGTTGAATACCGCGTCCACCAGGTATTCGACCGTTCCGCCGCAGCCCATCACCGCCTGGCCGATGTGCACCAGATCGGTGGCGTCGGACCCGAAGATGTGAACTCCGAGCAGCTTGAGGTTCTCGGTGGACACCAACAGCTTGAGCATGCCGTAGGAATCCCCGGCGATCTGACCGCGCGCCAGCTCGCGATAGCGCGAGACGCCCACCTCATAGGGAATCGCGTTCTTGGTGAGTTCAACCTCGGTGGCGCCCACATAGGACACCTCGGGAATGGAGTAGATACCGATCGGCTGCAGATCGGTCATGCCCTTCGACGGCTCCCCGAAGGCGTGATAGGCCGCCAGGCGTCCCTGATCCATCGAGGTGGCGGCCAGCGCCGGGAATCCGATGACATCGCCCACCGCGTAGATGTGGTCGACCTTGGTCTGGAAGTTCGCGTCGACCCAGATGCGTCCACGATTGTCGGCCTCCAGGCCGGCTCTGGTGAGGTCGAGCTGGTCGGTTTGTCCCTGCCGTCCCGCCGAATACATGACGGTGTCGGCAGGGATCTGCTTGCCGCTGGCCAGGGTGGTCATGGTGCCGGTCTCGTTGACGTCGACGGTGGTGACTTCCTCGCCGAACCGGAACGTCACCGCCAGATCGCGCAGGTGAAAGCGAAGAGCCTCAACAACTTCCGGATCGCAGAAGTCGAGCATCGAGTCGCGCTTCTCTACCACGGTCACCTTGGTGCCGAGGGCGGCGAACATGGACGCGTACTCGATGCCGATCACGCCGGCGCCCACCACCACCATCGACCCGGGGATGAAGCGCAGATTCAGGATGCCGTCCGAGTCCAGCACACGTTTCTCATCGAAGGACACACCATCGGGGCGGGCAGGGTTGGTGCCGGTGGCGATGACGACGTATTCGGCGTGCAAGGTGGTGCGCTCGCCCCGCGAGGGCTCCTCCACGACCACGGTGTGCTCGTCGGTGAATCGCCCGATACCGCTGATCAAATCGATGCGGTTGCGTTGCAGCTGAGCGCGTACCACCTCGATTTCCTTGCGGATGACGTGTTCGGTGCGGGCCAGCAGGTCCTCGGGGGTGATGTTGGCCTTTACCCGATAGCTCGCGCCATACAGCTCGCGCTGATTCATGCCCGTCAGGTAGAGCACCGCCTCGCGCAGTGTCTTGGACGGAATGGTGCCGGTGTTGGTGCAGACACCGCCGAGCATGTTGTCCCGTTCGACGACCGCCACCGACTTGCCGAGCTTGGCCGCGGCGATGGCGGCCTTCTGGCCGCCGGGGCCGGAACCGATGACGACGAGATCGTATTTGGGGGTATCTGCTGCCATGGCTGTACTCATACGCCGATTCACCGAATCGTGCATGCCGTCCGCGTCACGGTCACATGAACAGTTGTCCCCGCGGAATCTCGCGCGCGCCTCCTGGGACCCGGGCTATGCCGATGGCAGCATGTGACCGTGACGGCATCGCGGCTGGTAGCGACGATAGTTGTGGCTGGATGCTGCGCTGTTTTCGCTCCGGCATGCACGCGGGCCGTGGAGGGGGCCGCGGTACAGGCCTCGGGTGGCGCGGCCGCCCCGCTGACCACCACGACGACCGCCGTTCGCGCTCCGGCCGGCCCGGTGGGCCCGCTGTTGCTGTCGCCGGCAGATTTTCCGCACCAATATCCCGCCACCACCCTTGACCCGGGTGCGGCCGGGGTGGCGCTCCGCGATATCCGGGGTGTACCCGACGCGGCTACCGTCGCGCCCACGACGTGCGCGCCGGCACCCGTTCCGGCGGTGCCGCAGGATGCGGCGGTGGCGGTGGGTACCAATGGGTCCGACAACTCGACCATCACGGTCGCGGTGTTGCGGGTGCCGCAGCCGTTGGCCATCTACAAATCGCAGCTGGAGCAATGCGCTTCGTTCACCTTCACCGGTCCAGATCAGGTCCGGAGCACGGTCACCGCCTCACAGGCGGTGGCCCCGCCGATCAATGCCGATGATTCGGTGGCGGTCAATCAGAGTGTTTCCCCGACCGGGGCAGGCAGCGGTACCCAGACGACCCTCTCGCTCATCGCACAGGTGGCCGACATCCGAATCCAGGCCACCTACATGACGTTTCAGGGCACCGAACCCGACGCGGTACTCCTGGACCAGGCATTCACCGCCGCAGTACTCAAGGTGCACGACAACTTCCGCTGACGTGCACCGGTTTTGAGCGCGTTGTCCACACATGTGATCGCATCCACAGGTCGGCGGGTGCTCTCTAAAACGCCTGGTCGCTATCTGCGGCGTGACGGCCCTTGCTGTCAGCGTGCGGGCATGACATCACTGATACCCCCGACCCCCGGCCGCCCCGACTTTCGGCTGAATCGGCCGTCCGCTTTGATCGCAGCGCTACCGGCAATGCTGGGCTTCGTCCCCGAGGACTCCCTCGTGGTGGTCACGCTAGCCGACGGACTGATTGAGACGGTGCTGCGTAGGGATCTCTATGACCTGGACAACCCTGAACATGCTGCCTTTGCGGCGCTGGCCGAGGTACTCAGCCCTGGGCCAGCGGACGCGGTGATCGCTGTGGTCATCAGCGCCGGTCTCGATGTTCTGGGGGCCGCGGACATCATCCGGCGGCTGGCCAAACATCTTGCTTGCCGGGGCGTTTCGCTGATCGCCGGTCATGTGGTGGATCACATCGGACCCGGCGGATGGTGGCGATGCTACGACGGATGCGGGGCGGGCGGGCCTGTCGATGACCCGCAGTGTTCACCGCTGACGGCGGCCGCCGTGTTGGCGGGCAGGACGGTGCACCGGCGCCGCGAAGACCTCGTCGCGTTGATCGCGCCGACCGACACGCGCCGCACCGCCACCTTGGCCGCGTCACTGCGGCGCCCGTCGCCGGCGCGCGGTGAGGACGCGCCGGCAGATAGGCGGGCGGTGAACCGCGTGATGCGGGTGGCCTGCCGGATGGCCGAGATACGGCCGCTGTCCAACCGCGACATCCTCGCGATCGCTCGGTCTCTGACGGTCCTGCGTGTGCGCGACACCTTGTGCGCGTTGACAGTTGGTGTGCTGGCCACAGACGTGGAGCGGCTCTGGCTGGCGCTGAGCCGACTGCTACCGGCACCCTGGCGGGCCGAAGCGCTGGTGCTCTTGGGCTTCAGTGCCTACGTACGCGGCGACGGCCCGCTGGCAGGCGTCGCGTTGGATGCCGCGCTCGCGGCCGCGCCCGATCATCGCCTAGGGCAGCTGTTGATGTCGGCTCTGCAGGCCGGGATGCGGCCCGACGAGATCGGTACGTTGGCCGACACCGGCTTCCGGCTCGCTCATGAGCTGGGAATCAGTATGCCGCCCAAACAGATTCGGGGTGGCTGTTAGACCTTTTCCACCATGACGGCGTGGGCCATTTCGTGGGGAAGCTCGACGCTCTCATGGCCGGGAATGATGATGATGACACCATCGGGGGAGGACTCCACGGTCACACGTGCGTTGGGCACCACACCGGCGTCCTTGAGGCGGGACAGCAGGTCGGTGTCGGCCTGCACATGCTCGGCCAGCCGACGCACTACCACGGCAACCTGAGACCCAGACGGGATCTCGGTGAGCCGCACCGCGCTGGCGCTCTCGGACCGGTCGGTGGGGACCCCGAGCTCGGAGAGTCCGGGGATCGGGTTACCGAACGGCGAGGTGGTCGGGTTGTTGAGCACGGTGAGCAGACGGCGTTCCACGTCCTCGCTCATCACGTGCTCCCAGCGGCAAGCCTCGGCGTGCACGTCCTCCCACGGCAGGCCGATGATGTCCACCAGCAGGCACTCGGCCAGCCGGTGCTTACGCATGACCGACACCGCCAGCGCGCGGCCCTTGTCGGTGAGTTCAAGGTGGCGGTCGCCGGCGACATTCAGCAGACCGTCGCGTTCCATCCGCGCCACCGTCTGGCTGACCGTCGGGCCACTCTGCTCGAGCCGCTCGGCGATGCGAGCACGCAGCGGTACGACGCCCTCTTCTTCAAGGTCGTAGATCGTGCGCAGATACATCTCTGTCGTGTCGACAAGATCGTTCACTACTCGCCCCTTACGGTCGTGCTCATTCTAGCGATCTACAACGCAAATCGGGGCGCTGCGCTTCCAGAACGCAGCGCCCCGAGGGCAGGGTAGTAGGTCAACTAGCTCGCGTACGAACGCAGCCGTTCCGCGCGGTCGCCGTGGCGCAGTTTCGTCATGACTTCACGCTCGATCTGACGCACTCGCTCGCGGGAGAGTCCGAACAGCTTGCCGATCTGATCCAGCGTCCGCGCCTGTCCGTCATCGAGGCCGTAGCGCAGCCGAATGACCTGCTGCTCGCGTTCGTCGAGCGTGGCCAGCACACTGCGCACATCCGAGTGCAACAGCTCGGCGATGACGGCGTTCTCTGCCGACATGGCCTCGGTGTCCTCGATGAAGTCACCCAGCGGCGCTTCCTCGTCGGTGCCGACTGGCATGTCCAGGCTTACCGGGTCCCGGCTGTGGTCCAGCAGATCGCCGATCTTCTCCACCGGGATACCCGACTCCTCGGCCAGTTCCTCATCGCTGGCCTCGCGGCCGAGCCGCTGGTGCAGTTCGCGCTTGATGCGGGCCAGCTTGTTGACCTGCTCCACCAGGTGGACAGGCAGCCGGATGGTGCGGCTCTGGTCGGCCATGCCGCGGGTGATGGCCTGACGGATCCACCAGGTCGCGTAGGTCGAGAACTTGAAGCCCTTGGCGTAGTCGAACTTCTCCATGGCGCGGATCAGACCCAGATTGCCTTCCTGGATGAGATCAAGCAGCGGCATGCCGCGGCCGGTGTAGCGCTTGGCGAGCGACACCACCAGACGCAGGTTGGCCTCCAACAGGTGGCTGCGCGCCGCGTTGCCCTCACGCACGATCACCGCGAGGTCCTTCTTGCGGGCCTCGCCGAGGCGCTTCTTGGTGTCGAGAAGGTGCTGGGCGTACAGCCCCGCCTCAATCCGTTTGGCCAGCTCGACTTCATCCTCCGCCGTGAGCAGAGCGGTCTTGCCGATGCCGTTCAAATACACCCGAACGAGATCGGCGGCCGGACTTTGGGCGTCCAGATCCTCGGACTCGGTGGTGCGGGCCGGACGGGTCGTGGCGTTTGCCATCGCTGCCTCCTAGTTGATCCGTAAGTCTCATGTGTTGCAACGCGTGGTGGGCCCGGAAAGTTCCTGAGGTTCCCAAACGTCGCCATCATTGACCTGCGGATTTGCCGTCAGCAGCTGAGAATGTCCTGAGAATTGACATAGCTGCCCCTAAGACGGGCCAGCGGAGTCCTCTGGCGGGGAGTGCGGTTGCGGCGCAGACGCGGGATCAATCGCTCTGCGCTCTGCGGTGGGAAACAGCGCGTGGTGTTGGGTCTGAGGGCCGTACCGGCGTGGCTCCTCGGCCTTTCGCGGCGGGCGATCGTTGGCGATCAGTACGGCCATCCAGGGAAGCGGGATCGATGCGGCCAGGATGGCCAGCGATATCCACCCGTTGTGCCACACGCTGTAGGCCCAGGCGGCGCCGATCAGGGCCGGGATCCGGAACGCCATGAGCGACAGATACCGGCGTACCCGGGCGCGATGCTGGTCCTCTACCGAGACCGCGGCCGCTGTGATGAGTACGGGTCGGCCATCGTCATCGAACGACAGCTCTTTTCTCATATCTCCACAATGTCACAATGTAGGAATGGATACGCAGACCCTTGAGCGTCCGGATACCACCGTCGACGAAAGCACCGATAGCGATACGCCGAAGGTCTTCCATTACGTCAAGAAGGACAAGATCGTCGAGAGCGCGGTCATGGGAAACCACGTGGTCGCCCTGTGCGGTGAGGTTTTCCCGGTCACCCGGTCGGCCAAGCCCGGCTCCCCGGTGTGCCCGGACTGCAAGCGCATCTACGAGATGATGAAGAAGGACTAGCAGCCTTCCGGGGAATCCGCGGGGGAGCCGTCGGCCTTGCCGTTTTGGCCGTTCTGACCGTTTTGGGGGCTGAGCCACTCCCGCAGCTGCCGGGCGTGCGTCGCCCCGGCGGGCCAGCTCTCCTCGATCGCGGCATTGAGTTCGGCGCCCAGCACGATCGCGAAGCCGAGCATGAACGCGAACAGCAGGAACGCGATCGGGGTGGCCAGTGCGCCGTAGGTGTATCCCGTTCCGGTGATCCAGTTCAGGTAAAACCGCAGCCCCAGGCTGGCGATCACGAAGAACGTCACGGCCAGTAGCGCGCCGATCCACAGCCGATGCGACGGAAGCGGCCTGGGTAGGGACACCCGGTACAGCAGCGTCACCAAGGCCACCAGCGCGATACCCAGCAGCGGGAAGTAGCCGTACCGAAGCAGCGCGTTCCACGAGTCGGGCACCACCTCGGCGATCCTTTTTGGTCCCAACGCGATCACCGGCAATGTCACCACCGCCATCACCAACGCCGCGACGTACAACCCCAGCGCAAAGAACCGCTGACGGACGGGGTGGCGCAGCGGAGTCTGGTCGTGTGCCTCCACGACGGAGTCCACAAAACTCGAGATCGCCGACGAGCCCGCCCACAGCGAGATGACGAACCCTATCGAAACCACCTCGCCACGCCCATCGCGCATGATGTCGATGATTGTCGGCTCGATGATCTCGCTGACCACGCTCTTGCTGAAGACGCTGTTGGCCACCCGGACAAGCCGCTCCTGGATCTCGGGCAACGTGTCCGGGCCGAACAGCGGCCCGACGAACGTCAAGCTGCCCAGGATACCCAACAGCAGTGGCGGTAGTGATAGCACCTGCCAGAAAGCGGCTTGGGCTGACTGCGCGAAAATCGAGTCATCCCAACTCTTTACGGCAGTCCGGCGCATCACGTGTAAGACGTCCCGACCGAACGAGACATGGCGTGGCTTCTCACTCATGGCCACACCAGCATTCCTGATGGGATGGTCAGCGTTGCTTACCGGGGGTGAAACCGCGGTAACTAATCCTCGAGCGGGCCGCTGATGTACAGCACCGCCGACATGGCCGCCAGCTTCTCGGAGTGCTCATTGGCGTGGTGCTGGCAAAAAAGCAGCTCGGCCCCCGAGGGGAGCGTGGCGCGGACCCGGGCAGCCGCTCCGCAACGATCGCAGCGGTCAGCCTTCGTCAGCTCTGGACTGGTCAGAGTTGCGTTCATGGCTCCTCCGTATCTCTCCTGAGCTTTGCGGTCCGGTGAACCGCTCGGCGCTTCTGTTCGTACTCGATATGTACATTGTCAGACGTTTGGGGGGTTTCGGTTGTTCCCTGGGTGTGTCCGGTGTGTCGCGACTCACGTCCGGTGCGTTACCGGGCGGCGGAGGCCGGCGGGAAGGTCGATGTGCCGTCTGTAGGTAGCGGATCAGATACTGGTGTGATGCAGTCGATGGACAGCGGCGAAGCCGAACTTCTTCACATCTGCTCCACCGATGAGTGGGCGGTCGCACGTGCACAGGGAGAGCATCGGCCCACGTCACTGGCCGAAACGGGATTTATTCACCTCTCCGCGCCGTATCAGATTCACCTTCCCGCCAACCGTTTGTATCGCGGAAGGTGTGATCTGGTCGTATTGTCTGTTGCCCTGAATCTGCTTGACTCTCCGGTACGTTGGGAACCAGGCGTGCCCAGCGACCCGGAATCGATGCTTTTCCCTCATTTGTACGGACCGCTGCCGACTGCCGCGGTTACCTCTGCGGCGAAATTCCGGCCGGGGCCGGATGGCTTTTTTGAGCCGCTGGCACCAAGCACTTCCTAAGCTATCAACGTGGTAGCTAGACTGGCGTAGTTCGTCGGTCTTGAGATAAGGGGGTAACCGCGGTGGCCTCTTCAAATCACCCGCTTAAGACCGTGCTGGCCGACGAGCCCGCGGTCGGCGCCTCGTGGCGCCCCGAGCTTGCTGCGATGTTCAACCAGGGCGCCGTCACCGACGATTCGCTCAACCTCGCTTTCACCGAGATCGTCGCCGAGAACTTCCGTCCCGGACAGCTGCCCGCGGAACTGACGGGCCTGCGTGAGGCGGGCACCGTTGTGGTGCCGCACGGGGTGTCGTTGGGTTTGGCCGGCGCTGACCTGCCGGACGCCAAGCGCGTGAAGCACCTTGCTGCCCTGGCATCGGAACTGAACGCACCGATGGTCAGCGAGCATGTGGCCTTCGTGCGGGCCGGGTTTGAAAACGGGCGGTACAGCGGTGTGCTCGAGGCGGGGCATTTGATCGCTCCGCCGCGCACCACATTGGCGCTCGACGTGCTGGTGGACAACGTGTCGCGGGTTCAAGACGACCTCGGTGTGCCGCTGGCGCTGGAGAATGTGGCCACCACCTTGCAGTGGCCCGAGAACGAGCTCAGCGAGCCCGATTACTTGCGTGAGTTGTCGCGGCGCACCGACTGCTGGCTGGTGCTCGATATTCCTAATCTCTACGCGACGGCGGTGGCCTCGGGCACCGATCCGGTCGCGCTGCTGCGCCGTTTCCCGATCGAGCGGGTGGCGTACGTGCATATCGCGGGTGGCCGCTTCGAGGGCAATCTGTACTGGGATACCCATGCCGACACCATCATCGAGCCGGTGGCCGACCTGCTCACCGAACTCGTGGTGCTCACCTCGGGCCGCAGCCTGGGCGTGCTGATCGAGCGTGACGGGTCGATCGACGAGGCCAGCGTGAGTGCCGATCTGTCGGTCGTTCGTCAGGCGATCAAGGCCGGTGTTGTCCATGCTTGACAACCGTGAGGTACTGCGGCGCCGCCAATTGTCGGTGCTGTCGGATCTGCTGGCGGGCAACGCCCCGTGTGGTTTTGACGAGTACACGGCGCTGACCGCCGGTGCGCAACTGCGCGCCAAACGACGCTTTGACATGGCCAGGGCCGTGCCGTGGCTCGAGGAAATGCCCAACTGGGAGTACGAATTCGAGCAGTATGCGCGGCTGCATTCGATGCGATGCTGTGTGCTGTGCGATGCCAAGGAGTTTCGCGAGTACAGCTACGAGCTGCCGCGTCTGCGTGATTGGGTGATGGATCGCGAGGTCTCCGAAGGACTTCGCCGCATCGCCCTGGTGCGCCGTGGTGGCCGCCGGGAACTCCAGATCGCATTTGGAAAGAAGCTGCGTTACTTCGCATTACGGCCGGAGCAGGCTGAGGCATGATGACCGCGATCATCGTCGGTGTGACGGTGATCGTGTTGTTGATCGCTGGGCTGGGGTTTTTTGTGGCCACCAATTCGGGCAGTAGGCCGCGGAACCATGCTGGCGGGCCGGATCATCAGCAGGACGGCTATTCGGGAGCCAGTTGCGGGCCCGGTTCCGGGACCTAACCAGTAATGCTGGGCGCGTGTAGATTTCGCACAGTCGGCGAGGATTTCACCTGCTGCGGGTCCGGATAGGTTCCCAGTAGCCGGTCGGCGGTTCCCGAGCTGGTGACGGTGAACCAGTAGTTCTCGTTCTTGAAGTGGTGGTACCGGTGGTTACGCCAGACCGCGCGATAGATGGCATGCCGCGGCTTGTAATCGGTGTGGATGAGATAGTGCGTCCACTCGTAGAACACCAGAAACAGCGCGATTGTGAGAGCGAAGGTTAGACCAATCCCAGTGCGCGGGAAGGCCAATAGTGCGATCGCGGTGACCCCGGCAACCACCACGATCAGGCTGGGCCAGGGGATGAACACCAGCGGGACGTCGCGCGGATCCTGATGATGCAGCCGGTGGTCGCGGGCCAGTCTGGAGTCCACCCGCACCGGTCCCCATGAACGCGGGCGCCAGTGCAGGATGCCGACATGGATCAGCCATTCGGCGATCGGGGAGATGGCTACCAGCGCGATGGGTGTGATGGCGTCCGCGATTGTCCAGCCGCCCAGGGAGATTCGGCTGGCCAGAAGCGCGACGGACCATGCGATCAGCATCCATGGCGTGGGGTGTTTGACGAATTCTGCGAGGGCATCGCGCAGGGTCATCGACTTGCGTGCGGTACGCGTCATTGCCGGTTCTCCGATTCCGCCGCGGTGTCAGTTGGGAGTTCGCGCAAGAGTTGGTCAAAAGCCTTGGTGCCCAAGGCGAGCATCGCCGCCGCAGCGTCGTGCGCGGCGGCGGGATCTGCGGAGGCGACAGCGTCGGCCAGTGCACGATAGTGGCCGATATTGCCTACCTCGGCGGCCATGACATTCACCAGGACATCCAAGGCCCGCACGTATGAGTCGCGCATGGTGTTGAACACCAACCGAAAGGCGATTGAGTCGGCGGTATCGATGACCAGCTCCCAGAATCCGAGTGCTTGCCACATCCGTTGCAGGGGATCGCTTTCCGATTCCAGTTCGGCGGCCATCGCATGCAAGCGATCGGCTACCCCGGGGGTTTGATGTGCCCGTTGCGCGGCCAGGCGTGCGACCTGGGGGCCGATGATGGCCCGGGCCTCGATCACGCTGGCCAGGGTGCGGCGGTCTACATCACCGCCGTACGCCAGGAGCAGTGGCAGTACATCGAAACCGGCGTCGCTGCGGTAATCGCGGATCACCGTCGATCCGCCCTGGCGGATGTGAATCAGCCCCGAACGTTCCAGGCGTCCCAGTGCTTCGCGGACCGCGGTGCGTGACACCCCGAGGGCTTCGGCGAGGGCTCGTTCACTGGGCAGCGTGTCGCCCGGGGTGCGGTCGCCGGTGAGAACCTGCGCCGCGAGCTGGCTGAATATCTCGTCGGGGATCGACTGACGGGCGATCGGCTGCAGTGCCATGTAGGCACGGTAGCACCACGATTGGTAAGAGGTCTAGTGGTCAGACCAATTGTCCTATTCCACGATGGCGTCTGCTTCTATCTCCACGAGCAGCGCCGGGGCGATGAGTGCCGACACCTGGACCATCGTGGCGGCCGGGCGGATATCGCCAAAAAACTCGCCGTGGGCCGATCCGACCTCGCGCCATCGACTGATATCTGTCACAAAGATCCGGGTCCGCACCACATCGCCCAGTGAGGCACCCACCTGGTTAAGTGCTGATGAGATGCGGCGCAGCGCCTCGCGGGTCTGTTCGGCGATGTCATCGCCCCCGACGGGGGGACGGCCCGGCTGTGCGGCGGTGGTGCCGGCGACGGCAACGTGCCCGCCGGTCCGCACCGCACGTGAGTAGCCGACCGTGCTTTCTCATTCGCCGCCCGACGAGATCCGCATGCGTTCCATGGCGGCAGCGTAGGTGGCCGGGAATACCGGTGGCGATCGAATAATTGGACTGCGATGTGACTGATCGCATACGCATTGGAATTCAGCTCCGGCCGGCCAAGGCGCAGAGCTACCGGCAGTGGCGTGACGCCGTGCTGCGCGCCGAAGACAAGGGTGCGGACGTCATCTTCGGCTATGACCATTTCCATTGGCCGGCCGGCACCCTCAGCAGTGCAGGGGTGGTCCTGGACGAGGTGCAACCCGATGTCAACAACTTCGAGGCCTGGACCGCGCTTGGGTCGTGGGCCGAGATCACCTCGCGGGCAGAGATCGGGCTGCTCGTCACGGGTGTGGGATATCGCAACCCTGATCTGCTGGCCGATATGGCGCGCACCGTCGATCACATCAGCGATGGCCGCCTGATCCTCGGGGTCGGTGCTGGTTGGTACGAAAGGGACTACACCACCTATGGGTACGAGTTCGGGACGACGGGTTCACGTTTCGATTTGTTCGAGGACAGCCTGGTCCGGATCGAGAGCCGATTGGGTCAGCTGCTGCCGCAGCCGGTGCGCCCCATCCCGATCCTGATCGGTGGTGGCGGCGAGAAGCGCACCATCCCGTTGGTGGCCCGGCACGCGCACATCTGGCATGCGTTCGGCGACATCGACACCTACCGGCGTAAGAACAACATTCTGATCGCCGAGGCTGACCGCATCGGTCGCGACCACCATGAGATCGAACGCTCCACCAGCTGGGGACTGGATCCCGCGCGCGGGCTCACCGGGGCAGAGGCGGACGCGTATGTCGAGGTGGGTGCCAGGCTTTTCACCGTCGGGATTGACGCCGATAACGACTATGACCTGTCGGTGCTCGACGCGCCGCTGGCCTGGCGCGATTCACGCTCCTAGCCCCTCAGTGGTTGAACCAGGAAATGCTCACCGATCTCCAGCGCGGTGGGTATGTCCGCCGTGACGATGGTTGGCGCGGCGGCCGGTGCCACCCGGTTCTCGGGGCGCCAGGTGGCGTCGGCCGGTACCAGGATGAACAGTCCGTCGTGGTCACCCATCGGACCGAACCGGGCAGAGGGCTCTCCGAATGGCAGTAGTGCGAGTTTGTCGCGCAAGAGCGTCTGGGTCTGCAGCACATCGGAAACACCGAATCCGACCTCGCTGATGTACCGGATGTCTTCGACACCGAACGGCCGCTCGATGTGGTTGTCCAAGATGTTGCGTTCGATCAGTTCGAGCACCGCGTCATCGGGTCCGGCGAAGTAGACGCTGCGCGCCTGCCAGTTGGGCGGGCAGTCGAACTCGTCGTGCCATTCTCCGTCCGTCTGCAAGGTCACCCGCTGTGATAGCCACTGCTTGGCCGACGTGAGGCTTCCGGCCGGGACGGTAAAGGCGATGTGATGTGAACCGTGATATGCCGGACCGGGCACCATCGTCAACGTGCTGTCGCCAATATGCACCGTGGCTACGTCACGATCGAGTTGTACTGGTAATTCCAGTGTTTCGGAGTAGAAGCGCGCGGCGCTGGGTACATCGGTTGCGGTGATCCGCACATCGTGAATCTTCATGATCAGATGCTATTGTCTCAAGTGCACTTGAGATCAAACGAGCGGTTGAAGATCGCCCAATACTGTGGGCAGGAACTCCGCCACGGTCGGATGGATGTGCACGGTGCGCTGAAGCTGCCGTGCGGGCACGCCGTACTGCATGGTGTCGAGAAGGCAGTGCACCACCTCGTCGCCGCCCACCCCGAGGATCGTCGCACCCAGAATCAGATCGGTATCGGCATCGACCAAAACTTGCATGTAGCCGTCGGTTTCACCCTTTTCCAGGGCGCGGCCCACCTGGCTCATCGGTTTGCGCCCGACCAACACGGGGCGTCCTGACGCGCGTGCCTGCGTCTCGGTCATGCCCACCCGGCCCAGTGGCGGATCGGTGTACAGGGCATAGCAGGGCAGTCTGTCGGTGACCCGCCGCGGATCGTCGTCCAGCAGATTTGCCGCGACGATCTCGTAGTCGTTGTATGACGTATGGGTGAACGCGCCACGGCCATTGCAGTCGCCCAGCGCCCAGATACCCGGCACCGTCGTGCGCAGCTGGTCGTCCACCGTGATGTACCCACGGTCGTCGGTGGCCACCCCGGCGTTCTCCAGGCCCAAGTCGTCGGTGTTCGGCCGTCGTCCCACCGCCACCAGCACATGAGACCCGAGCACCTCGGGTGTACCGTGCGTGCAATCGACGCCGACGGCGACTCCCTGCTCATGGCGCGCCAGGTTGATGCAAGAGGCGTTGAGACGGAAGGAGATTCCCTCACGCTCGAGAACTTCTTGAATGATCCCCGACGCGTCGGGGTCTTCGCGCTCCACCAGGCGCGGTCCCCGGTGCACCACGGTGACCTGGCTGCCGAACCGGCGGTAGATCTGTGCGAATTCCAGTCCCACATAGCTGCCGCCGATCACCACGAGATGTTCCGGTATTCCGTCGTACTCGATCAACGAACTGTTGGTGAACAACGGGACATCGTCGACACCGGGCCACTCCGGTACCACCGCGCGGCCCCCGACGTTCAGGAAAATCTTTGGGGCGGAAATAATCTCGTCATCCACGGCGAGTTCGGTGGGGGAGACGAAGCGGGCATGCCCGTGGTAGATCGTGCAGCCGAGATCCTTGAGCCATTTCTGTCCGCCGTTGCGTGACGGCAGGATCACCGAATCCTTGCGTTCGCGCACCCGTGCCATGTCCATGCCCACCGGGCCGTCGACAACCACGCCCCAGCGTGCCGCGTCGCGTGCCATGTGAGCGGCGTGCGCGCTGGCCACCAGCGCCTTGGTGGGCCGGCATCCCGTGTTAACGCAGGTGCCGCCGAATAGGTGCCGCTCCACGATGGCCACCGTCATCCCCGCGCCGCGCAGCCGCGCGGCCAGTGAGGGACCGGCCTGCCCGGCGCCCACCACGATGGCGTCGAAATGTGCGCTCACGCGGCCAGTCCCAAGGTGATCGCGAGGGCCGTGACCATGGTGACCACATCCTCGGTGAGTGCGGCGGGAAGATCCTTGCCGAAGGCCCCGGCCAGTTGTCCGCGCGCCCAGGCTCCGCCGAGCGTGCCGATCACCGCGCCGATCGCGCCGAGTATGAGCCCGATGATCAGCCCGGGCGAGGTGCCGCCGGCCAGCGTGCCGAACACCGCACCGTAGAAGGCGCCCAGCACCACGCGCGCGGCGAATGCCGGCGGCGCCTTTCGGCTTGGCGTCTTGGGCAGTTTGTCGTTGACAATCTCGCCGACCGCCAGCACCGTGGCAATGATGGCCACGATCAGGCTCGCCAGGAATGATGCCCAGGTGCCTTCCACGAGAAGGCATTTAGCGAATGCTGCCCAGCTCAAGACGGCCAGTGGAGTCATCGCGCGCAGACCCGCGACGATTCCGATGAGCAGTGCGGCTACATAAAGACCGGTCATGGATTCTCCCGAGGCGTAAGCCGGTGATCTTGGCGGAGCTGGGCTAGAGCGTAGTCTCGCGATCTAGCTTTCGCGTCAGAACAGGGTGGGGTCGTCGAAACCGGGGGTGTGTTCGAGCCTGAGGAGTTCGCGTTTGGTCACCACCCCGCCGTAGGCGGAGAAGCCGTGCAGGCTGTGGTCGGCGGCCAGCACCCGGTGGCAGGGGACCAGGAGTGGAATCGGGTTGCGGCCCAAGGATTGTCCGACGGCCTGTGCGGCACCCGGCTCACCGACGGAAGCGGCCACCTCGCCGTAACTGCGGGTCTTTCCGGGGCCGATGGCCCGCGTCACCGCGTAGACCTCACGATCGAAATCGGTGGTGCCATCCAGATCCAGGGTGACCCATTGCAGATCGTCGTTCTCACCGGCCAGCACACGCCGAACACCGTCGATGGCGTCCGACACGTGAGCGGGCGGAGGAAGTTCACTGCCCGCGGGGCGCCGGATCCTGGCAAGGGTGGCCACATCGTCGTGCTCGGGCAGTTGCAAGGCGACAATGCCCTTGTCGCTCCAGGCGATCGCGCAGTTGCCAATCGCGGTGTCGAAGAAGCAGTGGCCGACAGTGCTCACGTTCCCCAGTATGGCCGCAACCACTGACAGGCTGGCTACGCTGGTCGCCATGGTGGGGGTGGGGCGTCGTATCAAGGGCTTGGTATCGGCCGCGGGATTGTTCGCGTTGGTGCTGGGTTGTACCGGTGCGCCCGACCGTCATGAAGAAGCCGCTCGACTGGAGTCGGCGCTCAGGCAAATGCCCGGCGTTGACCGGGCGTCGGTGGCGTACGAGAACGCCTTCGCGCGGGGTGCCACGCTGGGTATCGACGTGGCCATGCCGACGGCCACCGAAACGCAGATCGGTGATGTGGTCAGCACCCTCGGGCGATTGAAAGGCCACGACTTCGACGGGTTCTATCAGTGGACCAACATCACCGTCACACAACGTAACCGGCTGCTTGTCCGGCCCGGTACGAATCCGGACGTGGCCGCACTGACCACGCAGGTTGGGCAGCTCCGGGCAGTGGAAGCCGCATTTCCTGGCGAGAAGATCGAGCAGTACGCGGGGATCGACATCACCGAGCTGACCATGCCGGTGCCCGAAGCACTGGCCCGCGTGCGCACTGCCGTGGGCAGCGCACCGATCGAAGTTGTGGTCAAACCGAAACGGGCCAGCGACGAGCCGATCTGGAGTGTCCAGTTTCCGTTCTCCGCCGGCCACGAGACGGCGATTCGTCAGCGGCTTGGCCGGATGCCGATCACCGTCGGCGGCGTCTGGGTCGGCGAGGCGGGATATTTGACGCGGCTAACCGCTGATATCCGTCACCGCCAGACGGCCTATGACGACCTTGCTGCCGCCATCGTCGCATCGGGAGCCGGTAAAGAACGACCGATGAACCTTCTCTGGGCGGCCCAAGACGGCCCTCAGGAGCGCGACCGGCCGACGTTCCACGGTGAGGTGTCCGTGGGCAGCTGCGACTACGGATCCAACGACACCGGCCAACCGGATCCGAAGTACTACACCCCGGACGCGATCGATGTGCAAAAACGCATCCGGGAGCGATTCGACAACTGCCCGCGCTGATCGCGCCGGCGGTGCGGGAACCGGCTAGTCCAGGTAGTCGCGCAGCACCTGTGAACGGCTGGGGTGGCGCAGCTTGGACATGGTCTTGGATTCGATCTGCCGGATGCGCTCGCGGGTCACCCCGTACACCTGGCCGATCTCGTCGAGCGTGCGCGGCTGACCGTCGGTGAGACCGAACCGCAGACGCACCACGCCGGCTTCGCGCTCGGAGAGCGTCTCCAGCACCGACTGCAGCTGATCCTGCAACAGCGTGAAGGACACCGCGTCCACGGCGACAACGGCTTCGCTGTCCTCGATGAAATCGCCGAGCTGGGAATCGCCCTCGTCACCGATGGTCTGGTCCAGCGAGATGGGCTCACGCGCGTACTGCTGGATCTCCAGCACCTTCTCCGGCGTGATGTCCATTTCTTTGGCCAGCTCTTCGGGCGTGGGTTCGCGACCCAGGTCCTGCAGCAGCTCACGCTGGATACGGCCGAGCTTATTGATGACCTCGACCATGTGCACCGGAATGCGGATGGTGCGGGCCTGGTCGGCCATCGCGCGCGTGATGGCCTGGCGGATCCACCAGGTGGCGTACGTCGAGAACTTGTAACCCTTTGTGTAGTCGAACTTCTCGACCGCGCGGATCAGGCCCAGGTTGCCTTCCTGGATGAGATCCAGGAACGCCATGCCACGGCCGGTGTAGCGCTTGGCCAGCGACACCACCAGACGCAGGTTGGCCTCCAGCAGGTGGTTCTTGGCGCGATCTCCGTCACGGCAGATCCACATCATGTCGCGGCGCTGCGCGGCGGGAAGCTTCTCGCCCTTCTCGGTCAGCTCGGTGACGATCTGGGTGGCGTAGAGCCCCGCCTCGATCCGCTTGGCCAGCTCAACTTCCTCTTCGGCGTTGAGCAGTGCGACCTTGCCGATCTGCTTGAGGTAGGCACGCACCGAGTCCGCGGAGGCGGTGAGTTCGGCGTCCTTGCGGGCTTGCCGCAGCGCCTCGGATTCTTCCTCGTCCCAGACGAAATCGCCCGAAGCCTTGTCCTTCTCGGAGGGCTCGTCGTCGCTCTCGGCTTCCGCCTCGGGCTCGGGCTCGGCGGCCGCCTCAGCGAGGTCGGCCTCGATGTCGGTGTCATCGCCGAGGTCGGTGTCCAGATCGTCGCCAGGCTCGATGTCGCCGTCATCGGCGGAGCCCTGCGGCTCGAGACTGGGATCGGTGGCCTTGGCGGCGGCCTTCTTGGCCGGGGCTTTCTTGGCCGGAGCCTTCTTCGCGGGCGCCTTGGCGGCGGCCTTCGCGGGTGCCTTCTTGGCCGGTGCCTTCTTCGCGGGCGCCTTCTTGGCAGGCGCTGCCTTGGTGGCGGTGGTGTTCGACGGTGTTTCGGCGGTGGCCTGCGTTACCGGAGCTGCTTTCGTGGCTGCCACGTACGCCCTTTCCTGACTACTTCTTCGACGCGCATGGGCATGCAAAATCGAGAATTTGGCTGTCTGCTTGATGTTTGTCGCCGCGGGGGAGCACCTGCGTGGACCTGCGTGCGGCTATCTGAGTGCCATTGTAACGACAAGAGTGCGGAAGCTGTGAAAAAGCTAAGGCGAAACGCCAGCGTGTGCCGCCATCGCGGCACCGACGATGCCCGCGCTGTTCTGCAGTGCGGCGGCGACCACCGGGGTGCGATTGGCCAGCAGCGGCACCCATTTGTCGGCCTTGCGGCTAATCCCGCCGCCCACGATGAACAGATCTGGCCACACTGCGTTCTCCACCGCCTCCAGGACCTTGGTGACCTCGGGCGCCCACTGCTTGTAGCTCCAGTCGTTCTTCTCCTTGACCGATGACGCCGCGCGGTGCTCGGCCTCCATGCCGTCGACCTCGATGTGCCCGAATTCTGTATTGGGCAAAAGGATTCCGTCATGCAAAACGGCGGAGCCGATGCCGGTACCGAAGGTCAACAGCACGATCACACCGGACTGGTCCTTGCCCGCTCCGTACCGGTCCTCGGCCAGCCCGGCGGCGTCGGCGTCGTTGAGCACGGTGACGGTCTGGCCGTTCAGTTCCGCGCTGATGATGTCGTGGACGTTCACGCCCAGCCACGATTTATCGACGTTGGCGGCGGTGCGGGCCTCGCCGTGGACGATCACGCCGGGATAGGTCACCCCGACCGGTCCGGTCCAGGAGAAATCACGGACGACTGTGGCGATGGTCTCGGCCACCGCCTTCGGCGTGGCGGGCTGTGGCGTGGGGTATTTGACCCGTTCGCCGACCATCTCGCCGGTGTGCAGATCGATGATCGCGCCCTTGATCCCGCTGCCGCCGACGTCGATACCGAACCCGCGCAACTCGGTGTTGCCGGCTCCCGCGGCGGGTGCGGCTGTTGCGGAATCGGTGGCGGTCATCGGCGCTCCTCGGTCCTGGGTCTAGACGGCTGGCACACCCGGGCGGCGAACACAGCCGGAACACACTGAATGCGACTGACACCCTAATGCCCGTAAGGACGCCGCGCGTGTCGCTCTCGGCTGTGCTGCGATAGACGGGTGGGAATTGAACCGGGAGCGTTGCGTTCGGTAGCGGTGCGGCTGGCGTCTGAGGCCGCGGAATTCGTGCGACATCGTCGCGGCTCCGTCGATTGGACGGCGTCGGTGCGCACCAAGAGCAGCGAGACCGATCCGGTGACCCTCGTCGACACCGATTGTGAACGGTTGTTGCGCAAGCGGTTGGCATCGCTTCGGCCGGATGACGCGATCCTGGGCGAGGAGGACGGGGAGAGCGCGGGTGGCGCGTCCCCTGAGGGTGCCGGTCAGCCTTCCGGGGTGCGCTGGGTGATCGATCCGATCGACGGCACCGTCAATTTCGTCTACGGAATTCCCGCCTATGCGGTGTCTGTGGCCGCCCAGCTGGACGGTCAGACGGTGGCTGGTGCGGTAGCCGATGTGGTGGCCGATCGTGTCTTCTCGGCGGCCTCAGGCGGTGGCGCGACGGTACGTGAGGCGAACGGTCTGCAGCGGGAGCTGGTGTGCAATCCGGTTCGCGAAACACAGCTCGCCCTGGTGGCCACCGGCTTCGCCTACTCGGCGGTGCGGCGGGCGCGCCAGGCGCAACTGGTGGCGCAGCTGTTGCCCCGGGTGCGGGACGTCCGCCGCATCGGTTCGGCCGCACTGGACCTGTGCGGGGTCGCCGAGGGGCGGGTCGACGCGCAGTACGAGCACGGGCTGGGGCCATGGGATTGGGCCGCGGGCGCGCTCATCGCGCGCGAGGCCGGTGCGGTGGTGATCCTGCCCGGCGTCGACGCGCGCAGCGCCGATGGTGCGCTGATCGCGGCCATGGCGCCCGGGATCGCCGAGGGATTCGGGCAGCTGCTCACCGATATTGGCGCGATAGCACCGATTCCCGGCTAGCAGGTGCTCTGCCGGGCCCGGGTGATCAAATCCGTGTTGGCCTGGCCCCCCGGCTTGAGGCTGTTCAGGGCCGACGTGACCGCATTACCGGAGGCCAGCTCGGTGAATTCGCTGCCAAGGGCCAGGTCCACCGAGTCGTCGGACCGCTTGTCCTCGACGAACTCGACACACGGCGCCACCAGCGACAACGTCAACGCGTTGGCGTAGCCGGACTCGCCGAAGCGGATCTGGCCGACGCAGTTCAGGCGAGATCCGCTGGGGTAGAAGGAGTCATTGTCGGCGGTGGGCGCCGGGAACCCTAGATCGCGCAGCGAGGCGGACACGTCACCGGCCTGACCTGCCTGACCATTGGCGTTGAGCACGCGCACCTTGACGTCGTTGAGCGTGGCGGGCGTGGTTCCCGTCAGTGATGAGCGCGATACCGGCTTACCGATGGTTCCGGATCCGGGTTCGGCCTGCGCGGCGGGCGGGTTGCATGCCGTCGCCTCCTTGACCGGCGTTTCCTGGGTGAGCGCCGAGGCCCAGACGAAGACGGTGACGGCCAGCAACGCGATACCGAGGATCAAGGCTGGCAAATAATTCCGGCGACGAAACGGGCGTCCGAGCTTGTCTACCGAGGTGCCCTCGGTGATGTCTGCGACCACGGATGGCACTCTAGGCCAGCGGACTTCCCGGCGACAGAGGCCGAAATAGACGGTGCGTCCACTACTGTGTGATGTAAATCACACAAAGATCCTGGCCGTTCTGGGCACTAATAGTTGGTGGTGTCCGTTTCAGCCTGGTACAAAGCCTTGCTGCGCATATGCAGAAGCTTGATGACGAGATGTTGATAAGGGGATGGACGCATGGCTACCGACTACGACGCTCCGAGGCGAACCGACGCCGACGATGTGTCAGAGGACTCGTTGGAGGAGCTGAAGGCTCGTCGTAACGAAGCACAGTCGGCGGTGGTCGATGTCGATGAAGCGGAAACCGCGGAATCGTTCGAGCTACCAGGTGCCGACCTATCCGGTGAGGAATTGTCGGTACGGGTTATCCCGAAGCAGGCTGACGAGTTCACCTGTTCGAGCTGCTTCCTGGTGCACCACCGCAGCCGGCTGGCCAGCGAGAAGAACGGCCAGCTGATCTGTACCGACTGCGCGGCCTGAGGGTTCGCGCCGTTCGCGGCCCTGCCGCGGACTAGCTGCGCAGGGCAGCCAGTATCCGATCGGGATGCCGGCTGCTCACCAGCCAATACGGAGTGGGATCGTCCGGATCGTCGAGGACTACCAACACCATGGGACCGATCCAGGCCCGGTGCACGACGAAGGCGGCCGGATCCAGCTGGCGGCCCAACGCTGCGCTTTTCGCGGTGGCGGGAATCGCCGCCGACTTGGCGATCACGCTGACCGGAAGATGGGCCGATCCCGCGCGAAGCTCTGGGGCGCCGTCCGGTCCGGTGCCGACCTCGACGCGGATCCTGCTGAACCACAACAAGACTCCCGCGACAATCGCGAACAGGATGGGGTACGGCACCCAGCTGGGCAGCTGACGCATGCTCTGGTTGATCTCCAGGCCGATGAGCGTTGCGGCGCCGAAGCCGGGCAGTGCCCACCACCATGGCACCCACAACCGCTCGAGGTAGCGGATATCGGTCGTGTTGCTGGGGGATGCCATCACGCGGCCAAGGGTAGTCTGGGCGATCGTGCCCACACCTACGAGATTGGCGATTGTTCGCCTCGATCGAGAGCTTCCCCTGCCCTCCCGTGCACATGCCGACGATGCGGGGGTCGATCTCTACAGCGCCGAGGACGTGGTGATCGAACCCGGCCGCCGGACGCTGGTGGGCACCGGTATTGCCGTTGCCATCCCGTCGGGGATGGTCGGCTTGGTGCATCCACGATCGGGTTTGGCTGCACGGGTGGGACTTTCGATCGTCAACAGCCCCGGCACGATTGATGCCGGATATCGTGGCGAGGTGAAGGTCAACCTGATTAACCTGGATCCGCAGACCCCGATCGTCATTGCTCGTGGCGACCGGATCGCGCAATTGCTGGTTCAGCAGGTTGAATTGCCCGAACTGGTTGAGGTGGATTCCTTTGACGAGGCCGGTCTGGCCGTGACCACCCGCGGTGCGGGTGGATACGGGTCCAGCGGCGGACATGCGAGTTTGTGATGGCTTTACACCGCAGTGGTGGTCTCAACGACCTCGATGATGCAGCCGCATCATCGTCGGGCGCGGATGAAACATTCGATGGCCCATACGAAATCGAAGACTTCGATAGTCCTGAGGACGCCGGGGTCGGTCGTCTGGACCTGGGTTCGGTGCTCATTCCCGTGCCCGAGGCCGGGCAGATCCAGGTTGAGTTGACCGCGGCCGGCGCGCCCGGCGCGGTCTTTGTGCTGACTCCCAACGGGCGTTATTCGGTGGCCGCGTACGCCGCCCCGAAATCGGCAGGCCTGTGGCGCGAGATCGCCGGAGAGCTCGCCGAGTCGCTGCGCAAGGAAGCGGCGGAGGTCTCTATCGCCGACGGCCCGTGGGGCCGGGAAGTGGTCGGAGCGGCCCAAGGCGGTTCCGTGCGCTTCATCGGAGTCGACGGCTATCGCTGGATGATCCGCTGTGTCCTGCAGGGGCCTGCGGAGACCTTTGACGCGCTGGCCGAGGAGGCCCGTGAGGCGGTGGCCGATACCGTGGTGCGCCGCGACGATAGCCCGTACCCGGTGCGCACCCCGCTGCCGGTTGTGCTGCCCGAACCGATGCTGGAGCAGCTGCAACAGGCACAGGCCCAGGCGATGGCCCAGGCGGAAGCCGAAGCCGCCGCCCAGGAACCCGCTGCGCAGGACGACCCGGAACCCGTCGCGCGCCGCAGCGTCTCCGGCTCGGCCATGCAGCAGCTGCGTTCCACCATCACCGGCGGATAACTCGGCAGCTAATCCGGATCGAACCGGAAAACCGACAGGGTGTCGGCCAGGGCTTCGAACTCGGCGGGAGATCCGTCGCGCACCAGTCCCGCGCTCTTGGCGAATCGCACCCCCACCGGCACCTTGAC
This sequence comes from Mycobacteroides immunogenum, assembly GCF_001605725.1. Lineage (NCBI taxonomy): Bacteria > Bacillati > Actinomycetota > Actinomycetes > Mycobacteriales > Mycobacteriaceae > Mycobacteroides > Mycobacteroides immunogenum. The sequence continues at coordinate 3,281,567 of NZ_CP011530.1, read as the reverse complement.
GGCGAACTCGCGCAGCACGCGTCGCGCCGCCTCGGGCGGCACGGTGACAATCCGCACGTGCCGCACACGGCGGCGCCGGGTGAGTGTTCCCGACCCGGCCGCGGCGGCATTGCGGGCCCACTCCGAGCCGGGATAGCCGCCGACCGCGTACAGCTGGCCCTGCACCTCGAAAGGGGTGATGGGAGTGGGCCGGGGACGGCCGGTTTTCCTGCCGGGGACAGTCAGCACCATCGCCGGGCCGGTGGGGATGCCCAGGCGATGAAATGCCCGCACCACCTTGTTCATTGGTGTCAGCCATCGGGGTGGTCGTGCGTTCGTCATGGCCGTCACGCCTGCCGCGCCGTGCACTCGACGGGCGCGAATTCGTCGCGAAATCTGTTGGCCCAGGCCGCGAATGTTTCCGCCGGACGCCCGAGTGTCCGGTTCACCTCGTGGGTGATGATGGCCGGTTGGGTGATGGTGGCGGCCTGCATGGCCAGATAGGCGTCGGCGAACGCCGCGGGAAAGCCCAGGCCGGCGAAGCGCTGGCGCACCAGATCATCGGAAACCTGCAGGTATCGCAACGGTCGCCGCAAAACGCTGCCGAGGACGTCGACCAGTCCGGCATTGGTGAATGCCTGCGGACCGGTCAGCGCGACGCGCTGCCCGACGAGGTCGTCGGTGAGCAATGCGTGGGCGGCAACCGCGGAGATGTCCCGATCGGAGATCGGTGCGGCCGAGGCTCCCGCGTATGGCCCGCGGACCACATCGCCCGCGGCGAGCTGACCGGCCCACATTCCCAGAAAGTTGGAGGTGAAAACGGTCGGCCGCAGGCTCACCCATTCCAGCCCGGAGTCGACGGCGTACTGCTCCACCTCCCTGTTGCGGTCACCGCGGAACCGGGACGGCTGGACAGAGAAGTCATCCTCACAATTGATGGCAGAAAGCGCCACGAGTCGCTTCACGCCCTCGCGCACAGCCTGATTCACAAAGTCGTGAAGATCCTTTCCCAGGGCCCGTGAATTCAGAAAGACGGCAGTGGCGCCGCTGAGTCCCGCTCGGGCCGATTCGACGGCCTGGATCTGCGGTGCGAAGCTCGCGTGTTGGGGACGCCGGGTGACGGCACGCACGTCGGCGCCCGCCTCGGCCAGGAGATCGACAAGTGGGCGTCCCACATTGCCTGTTGCGCCGGTGACGAGAATTGTCATGTCAGGTACTCCAATTCGGGAGGGTCGGGATGGTTTCCGCTGGGCGTTGGACCACATGAAGACGGTCCACATGAATACGACGGGGCGCGGGCGGCGAAAGTTACGCGCGTCGTGCGGTGGGATCGGTAACTTTCCGGCGTCCGGAATCGTCGTAGTGACATGAGTTCTTCGCCGACCCACGACGCTCTGGTCGCTGCCGTCTGGCGCGACCACTACCCCTACCTGGTGAACCTGGCCTACCAAATGTTGGGGGACATCGGCGACGCGGAGGACGCGGCCCAGGAGGCGTTCGTGCGGCTGGCTCGCGCCGATGAGACAGAGATCGACGAGCCGCGTGCCTGGTTGTCGGTGGTGACGGGGCGGCTGTGTCTGGATCAGCTGCGTTCGGCGCGGATGCGCCGCGAGCATGTCGATGCTGCTTCCACGGTGGAATCCGCTGAACCGCTGCATATTTCGGTGAGCGCGGATCCTGCCGATCGGGTCACCCTGGACGATGAGGTGCGCGGCGCACTGTGGGAGGTGCTGCGCTCGCTGAGCCCCGGGGAGCGGGTGGCGTTCGTCCTGCACGACGTGTTCGGGGTTCCGTTCGATGAGATCGCGTCGACGGTGGGCCGCCCGGTAGGCACCTGTAGGCAGCTCGCCCGGCGGGCGCGCACGCGATTTCAGCAGTCCGCGTCCCGGACCGTCGATGTCACCGGTGCCGAACACCGGCAGCTCATCGAAAAGTTCGTCACCGCATGCGCCAACGGCGACCTCAGCGGCCTGATGGCGGTGTTGGATCCCAGCGTGTGGGGAGTGGGCACCATCATCGGAGATCCGGCACCGCCGCCGCAGGTGAACCGGGGACGCACCGATGTGGCCACCAACCTGTTGGTGTACCTAGGGAACGGCGCCACCCTGGTGGGCGGGCCGTTCGGGCAGCCGGTCCTGCTCGCCTTCGCGCAACGCCGGCTCTTCGCGGTGGTCACTCTGACGGTGCGCGACGGTCTGGTACTCACGATCGAGGCCACCGCAGACCCCGCGGCCCGCGGATTGTGACCTAGATATCACCCGGTGATATTCACCCGGCGATATCACCCAGCGCGGCGACACACGCCCATCCCAGGCAGGACGGGTCGGCACCCAGCTGATCCAGGGTGAAGGTGCGCAGCGCCGCCCGCGGTGCCCACGACGCCCAGTCGCGGCCCACCTCGAGCGGGTGGATCGGGTCATCGGTGGCTGCTGCCACCGCCAACGGCACGGTCAGCCCCCGGATATCGTCCGCCGAGGGGTTCACGAACGCGGACACCTCCTCCATGGCGTTGGGCAGACCTGGCCATTGCACGGCCCATGATCGGGTGAGCTCGGCAGCGAGCCACTCTGGACTGCTGGCCTGCATCGCGGCGGTCACCGCGTCCAGACCGTCAGCGCGCAACGATTCGGCGGTGACCCGTGCGGACACCGATGCCGGCGAATTTTCGGGGGCCCCGGTCCAGGCGGGCATTGTCGCCAGCACCGCCACGGTCGCCCCCGGGTTCTGCAACGCCCAGGTCAGGGCCACGGCGGTGCCGATGGACACTCCACCCACCACGATCGGTCCGGCGTGTGCGGCCCGGTCGAGTGCGCGCCGATAACCGTTGACCAGATCATCGGGTTCGGGGCGCACCGCGATCAGGGTGGCACCCGCCGCCGCGAGCGCCGGACCGAAGGCGCGGTGGATGAAGTCGTCATCCGAACCCGTGCCGGGCATGAGAACAGCCGTGTGGCCATCAAGTGGTGGAGATGAGCCGCGTGCGCGAAGAGCATTGATGGACGTCACGCACCTGATCTTGCCCGGTATGCGGAACACCCAGGGGGTCGCCTGGCATCGCGGGGCGCAAAGGTCTACCGTGGCGGATGCACAGATCAAGCGATTGCGCATGTTGAGAGGCCAGGACTGGAAGTGGCTACCACCGGCGGTTATCTGCGTCGACTAACCCGTCGACTGACAGAGGACCTGGAGCAAGTAGACGCCGAGAAAATCGGTGACGACGCCGCCGCCACCGGTGCTCAGCGCGTCATCGACTGTCAGCGTGGCCAAGAGGTCACCATGTGCGGGACGCTGCGCACGGTCGAAACCAACTCCAAGGGTTGCGTGGCCGGCGTCAAGGCGGAGCTGTTCGACGGCACCGACACCGTGATGCTGGTCTGGCTGGGGCAACGGCGTATCCCGGGAATCGAGTCGGGGCGCACGCTGCTGGTGCGCGGCCGGCTCGGCAAGCTCGAGAACGGCGGCAAGGTGATTCACAACCCGTACTACGAGATTCAGCGCTAAGTGCCCGAAACCTCATCACACGAGTCCGACGGCTCGGGTGCAGTAGAAGCGCACGAGGGCCCGCACCTGAAGATCAGCGTGCCCGGAACCAAACCCGAGGAACCAGGCAGCTCACCGCTGCACGAGATGTGGCACCAGGCCGGGGGATGGCAGGGCATCGTCTACTCGTCCATCCCGGTGATTGTTTTCGTTGTCGCGGTGAGCGTTTCGTCGCTCATCCCGGCGATCGTCTCCGCGCTGGTCGCCGCCACCCTGGTGCTGATCTGGCGACTGATAAGGCGCGAATCCGTACAGCCGGCGGTATCCGGGTTCATCAGCGTCGGCATCAGTGCGCTGATCGCCTATCTGCTCGGAGAAGCCAAGGGCTACTTCCTCATTGGCATTTGGGCCAATTTCTTCTGGGGCACCGTGTTTCTGGTGTCGGTCATCATCCGCCGCCCGATCGTCGGCTACGCCTATAGCTGGGCCACGGGGGGCGACATGTCCTGGCGCGGTAACCGGCGCATTGTGACGGCCTTCGATATCGCGACCGTGTCCTGGATCGTGCTGTTCGCCGTCCGATTCGTGGTGCAAGAGTGGTTGTACCTCGCGGGAAACACGGCCTGGCTCGGCGGCGCCAAAATCGCCATGGGCTGGCCCCTGACAGCCGTCGGCGCCCTGGTCACCTTGCTGGTGATCCGGTACGTGCGCCGTCACACCGACCCGGTGACCGAGGGCCAGGCCCCGGAGGCGGAGCCCGCCGAATAGGGCGGGACCTACTCCGGAAGCACCGCCTGGTGCAGCTCGTCCTCAATATCGGCGGTAGCCACCAGAATCAGCTCGTCGCCACCCTCAAGAGGCTCATCGGGCTGCGCGGCGATGACACGCGATCCGCGCAGAATCGCCACCAGCACCGCGTCACGGGGGAGCTCCAGCTTGCGCACCGGCTTACCGCCCCAGGGGGTGTCGTCGGGCAGCGTGATCTCCACCAGATTGGCCTGCCCCTTGCGGAACTCCATGAGCCGCACCACATCACCGACCGCGACTGCCTCTTCGACGAGGGAGGCCAACATGCGCGGGGTGGACACCGCGACGTCAACACCCCAGGCATCGTCGAACAGCCACTCGTTGCGGGGATCGTTCACACGGGCCACCACCCTGGGCACCGCGAACTCCGTTTTGGCCAGCAGGCTCAGCACCAGATTGGACTTATCGTCGCCGGTCGCGGCGATCACCACATCGAAGGTGTGCAGCTCTTCGGCTTCCAGCAGACTGATCTCACAGGCATCGCCGAGTCGCCACTGCGCCTCGGGCACAGCCTCCGGATCGATGTGGTCGGGGTTGCGTTCCAGCAGCGTGACGTCGTGACGGCTCTCGATGAGCTCGCGTGCGATCGAGCGCCCGACGGCGCCGGCGCCTCCGATGGCGACCTTCATCGGGCACCTCCGTGGTCGTCGTCAGCATCCTCGCCGGGTGGTTGTGCCGCGATGGCCATCGCCTCGGCGGCGCGCCCCGACACCGCGGAGACGTAGACCTCGTCGCTGTCCTGGATCACCGTCTTGGCGTCCGGCAGCACACCGGTGCCGAACCGGATGATGAAGGCCGCCCGCGCACCCGTGGCGGCCTCGAGCGCGGTGACCCGCTTGCCAATCCAGTCCTCGTGCAACGCGAGTTCGGTGACGACGACGGAACCCGACGGATCGCGCCATTTGGTGGTATCGCTCTCACGGGTGAGGGCATGCAGCAGACGATCGGTGGTCCAGGGCACGGTCGCCACCGTCGGGATGCCGAGCCGCTCGTAGACCGCGGCACGCTTGGCGTCGTAGATGCGGGCCACCACGCGCTCGACGCCGAAGGTCTCGCGAGCCGCCCGGGCAGAGATGATGTTCGAGTTGTCGCCGGAGGACACCGCGGCGAAGGCCTGCGCCCGTTCGATCCCGGCCCGCAACAGGACGTCGCGGTCAAAACCCATGCCGACAATGCGTTCGCCGGTGAATTCGGAGCCGAGCCGATTGAAGGCCGCGGCTTCCTTATCGATGATCGCCACCTCATGGCCGATTCTGGCCAGGCCGCCGGCCAGCGCGGCGCCCACACGCCCGCAGCCCATCACCACTACTCGCACCGGTAGACCTTTCTGAATACGGCTTCGTCGCAATAGTTAGACACCGCGTCACGGCACCCGACACAGCGATGTCAAGTGAGACCGTACCGCGATTGCTCGCGTGGCCTAGTGTTGGCGTTCGTGTCTACGCTTTCCAAGCTGTCGACGGCGGCTCGGCGCCTGGTAATCGGCCGACCGTTCCGCAGTGACAGCCTTGGCCATACCCTGCTGCCTAAGCGCATCGCGCTACCGGTTTTTGCCTCGGATGCGCTGTCCTCGGTGGCGTACGCGCCCGAGGAAATCTTCTTGGTGCTTTCTGTCGCGGGCATGTCCGCCTACGCGATGACGCCGTGGATCGGACTCGCGGTGGCCGCCGTGATGATGGTGGTGGTGGCGAGTTATCGGCAGAACGTGCACGCCTACCCCTCGGGTGGTGGCGACTATGAGGTGGTCACCACCAATCTCGGACACACCGCCGGGCTGACCGTCGGCAGCGCCCTGCTGGTGGATTACGTATTGACCGTTGCCGTTTCCATGTCCTCGGCGATGTCGAATATCGGCTCGGCCGTTCCGCTCGTCGCCCAGCACAAGGTCACCTTCGCGGTCGTCGCCATCGTGATCCTGATGTCGATGAACCTGCGCGGTGTGCGCGAGTCGGGCGCCGCGTTTGCGATCCCCACCTACGCCTTCATGATCGGCATGTACGTCATGCTGGGTTGGGGGCTGTTCCAGATCTATGTGCTCGGCACCCCGCTGAAGGCCGAATCGGCGTCGTTCGAGATGCACGGCGAGGGCAGCGGCATCCTGGGCTTCGCGCTGGTGTTCCTTGTCGCACGCGCGTTCTCGTCGGGGTGCGCGGCGCTGACCGGTGTCGAGGCGATCAGCAACGGTGTGCCCGCCTTCCGGAAACCCAAGTCACGCAACGCGGCCACCACGCTGCTGCTCTTGGGTGGCATCGCGATCACCCTCTTCATGGGCATCATCCTGCTGGCCGAACGCACCGGCGCGAAGATCGCCGAGGATCCCGCCACGCAGTTGGCGGGTGCGCCCGCCGATTATCACCAGAAGACCCTCGTCGCGCAGCTGGCCGAGGCGGTGTTCGGGGACTTCCGGATCGGATTCCTCTTCATCACCGTGGTCACCGCCCTGATCCTGGTACTGGCCGCGAACACTGCCTTCAACGGTTTCCCGGTACTCGGATCGATTCTGGCGCAGGACCGCTACTTGCCGCGGCAGCTGCACACCCGCGGCGACCGGCTCGCGTTCTCCAACGGCATCATCTTCCTGTCCGCCGTCGCGATCCTGTTCGTGGTGGCGTTCAAGGCCGAGGTGACGGCTCTGATTCAGCTGTACATCGTTGGCGTCTTCGTGTCCTTCACGCTGAGCCAGATCGGCATGGTGCGGCACTGGACCCGCCTACTCAAGACGGAGACCGACCCGGCGGTGCGCCGCAAGATGATCCGCTCGCGGGTGATCAACACCGTCGGCTTCATCATGACCGGCACGGTGCTGCTGGTCGTCCTGGTCACCAAATTCCTTGCCGGAGCATGGATCGCCATCCTGGCCATGACTCTGCTTTTTGTCCTGATGAAGATGATCCACAAGCACTACGACACGGTGGCCCGCGAGTTGGACAACCACGAGGGTGAGGTCGTGCTGCCCAGCCGGACGCACGCGGTGGTGCTGGTGTCCAAGGTGCACCAGCCCACGCTGCGGGCCCTCGCATACGCTCGCGCGACCCGCCCCGACGTCGTGGAGGCGGTCACCGTCAGCGTGGACGACAGGGACACCCGCGAACTGGTACGGGAGTGGGAGGCAAGCGATATCAGCACGCCGCTGAAGGTGATCGCCTCTCCGTACCGCGAAATCACCAGGCCCATCCTCGATTATGTGAAGCGAATCAGTAAGGAAGCGCCGCGCACCGTCGTCTGCATATTCATCCCCGAGTATGTGGTGGGCCACTGGTGGGAGCAGGTATTGCACAACCAGAGCGCGCTGCGGCTCAAGGGGCGTCTGCTGTTCGTTCCCAATGTCATGGTGACATCCGTTCCGTGGCAACTTGATTCATCCGAGCGTCGGCGCGAGCTGTACAGGCAGTCGGCACCGGGCGACTCACGGCGCGGTTTCGATTCGTAGATGACCATCGGCGACATTCTGGAAGTTCAGACCGGCGGCCCGGCCAACGGCGGCAGCGTGGTGGCCCGGCAAGACGGGCGGGTCATCTTCGTCAGGGACGCGCTGCCCGGCGAGCGGGCGCGTGTCCAGATCACCGACGACCGCCAAGCCAGTTTCTGGCACGGTGTGGCGATCGAGATCCTGGACCCCTCACCTCACCGCATCGAACCGTTATGCCCGATAGCGCACGGCAGCACTGAATCTGGCTGTTGCGACTTGTCTTTCGCCGATCCTGCGTATCTGCGCGAGCTCAAGGGCGATGTGGTGAGCCAGCAGCTGGCGCGGCTGGGCAAGCACGACTGGCAGGGTGTGGCCGAACCCGTGGGTACCGGCGATCCCACCGGGTGGCGCACCCGGGTGCGCCTCGATGTGAATGCTCTGGGCCAGCCTGGCTTTCACCGGTATCACAGCGACGAGTTGGTGACCGATCTGCGCTGTGCGCAAGTGGTTCCGGGACTACTCGACGGGTTGGACGAACCCGCGCTGGGCGCTGAGGGACCGCTGCACGCCGTGCTGGACGATCAGGGCCGACGGCATGTGTTGCGTGGGCGCACGATCGTCGAGGGTGAGGATGTCGCCGTCCAGAAGGTGGGAGATCGGCACTGGCTGGTGCCGGTCACGGCCTTCTGGCAGGCGCACCGCGACGCGGCCAACACCTACAGTCAGCTGGTTACCGAATGGGCCGAGCTGGAGCCGGGTATGAGTGCGTGGGACTTGTACGGCGGTGTGGGCGTTTTCGCCGCCGCATTGGGGGAGTCGGTGGGGCGCGCGGGACGTGTTGTGAGCGTGGATACCTCGCGTCCGGCGTTCCGTAGTGCCAAGAGCGCGCTGGGGGATCTGCGTCAGGTCACCATGATCTGCGGATCCGTCCGGCACGCCGTGGGTGATCTGGGTGCGGCCGATGTCGCGGTGCTGGACCCGCCCCGGGCCGGCGCCGGGCGCGAGGTCATCGGGAAGATCGCCGAGGCGAATGTGCCCAGGGTCATCCATATCGGCTGTGAGGCAGCGGCATTCGCGCGTGATGTTGGTCTTTATCTGGAGCGTGGATACCGCGTGCGCGAGTTACGGGTGTTCGACGCGTTCCCGCTGACCCATCATGTCGAAAGCTTCGCGCTGCTCACCCGATAGACAGCGACCGGCGTAAAGATCTTATAAAGTAAGCACCAGGTGTGCCGGGAAGTCTGGTCGGCGGTACTGAACGCTGCCTGAAAGAACGGACACCGACTCATGCGATTGAGCCAGCGCGTCTTCACCCGTGGATCGTGGGCGGAGTCGTCGCGCGTCGCTGAAATTCTGCGCAAAGAGACCGTTGGCGGTGTCTTGCTGGTGCTGGCCGCGCTGACCGCGCTGCTGTGGGCGAACTCGCCGTGGAGCTCCTGGTACTACCGGCTGGGGGCCATCACCGTCGGCCCGGAGCGGTTACATCTGAATCTGACACTGGCGGGCTGGGCCACCGACGGACTACTCGCGATCTTCTTCTTCGTCGTCGGTGTGGAACTCAAACGCGAATTCGTCGCCGGAGATCTCCGTGATCCCGGCCGCGCCGCGCTGCCGATCGTCGCGGCCGTCGGCGGCATGCTGGTGCCCGCCGCCATCTATCTGGCGGTCAACGCCTCCGGCGGCGGGGAGGCGATGCGGGGGTGGGCGATTCCCACCGCCACCGATATCGCCTTCGCGCTCGCTGTGCTCGCGGTGATTTCTACCCATCTGCCCTCGGCGCTGCGCACCTTCCTGCTCACTCTGGCGGTGGTAGACGATCTGCTGGCCGTCATCGTGATCGCGGTGTTCTACACCGATCAGCTGCATTGGGGCCCGTTGGGACTGGCACTCATCCCACTGGGACTGTTCGCGCTGGCAGTGCAGCGCCGGCGCCGCGAATGGTGGTTGCTGGTGCCACTGGCGGTGGCGGCCTGGGCCTTGGTACATGCCTCGGGCGTGCACGCCACGGTGGCGGGAGTGCTGCTGGGCTTCATGGTGCCGGTCTTGCGGCGCGATGGGCGCACCGACGTGCACGGGATGGCCGAGCAATTCGAGCATCGGCTGCGACCGTTGTCGGCGGGGGTCGCGGTGCCGGTGTTCGCGTTCTTCGCCGCAGGCGTCACGCTCGGCGGGTTCGCGGGGCTGGGGCAGGCATTACTCGATCCGGTGGCACTCGGTGTGGTCCTGGGCCTGCTGGTGGGCAAACCGGTCGGGGTGTTCCTCACCACCTATCTACTGGCGCGGTTCACCCGGGCCAGCCTCGATGACGACCTGAGCTGGCTGGACATCGCCGGTGTCGCGCTGCTGGCCGGGATCGGCTTCACGGTGTCGCTGCTCATCGGTGAGCTGGCGTTTGGAGCCGCGGGGTCGGCGACATCCGGTCTGGGCGCGGACACCGCGTCTCACGTCAAGGTAGGTGTGCTCACCGGTTCGTTGACGTCGGCCGCGGTGGCTTCGGTGGTGCTCCGGCTGCGCAACCGGGCGTATCAGCGCATCGAGGCCAAAGAGACCCTCGATGCCGATCACGACGGGGTGCCCGATGTTTTTGGCTCCGCTCCCAGAGACCGGATCTGAATCGCTGCGTAGACTGACCAGATGCTTGACGACATCAGGGGGCCGGGTGACCTGCAGGGTCTCTCGAAGCGAGAACTGGACTTACTCGCCGACGAGATCCGCGAGTTCCTGATCCATAAGGTTGCCGCGACCGGCGGTCACCTCGGACCCAACCTGGGCGTCGTCGAACTGACCCTGGCGCTGCATCGCGTTTTCGAGTCGCCGTATGACCCGATCATCTTCGACACTGGGCATCAGGCCTATGTGCACAAGATCCTGACCGGCCGTACCGGAGATTTCGACACGCTGCGCCAGAAAGATGGGCTGTCGGGATACCCGTCGCGGGCCGAGAGCGAGCACGACTGGGTGGAATCGAGCCACGCGTCGACGGCGCTGTCCTACGCCGACGGTCTGGCCAAAGCCTTCGAACTCACGGGGCAACGGCGGCGCCATGTGGTCGCGGTCGTCGGGGACGGTGCCCTGACCGGCGGGATGTGCTGGGAGGCGCTGAACAACATCGCCGCCGCCGCACATCGGCGCATCATCATCGTCGTCAACGACAATGGGCGCAGCTATGCGCCCACCATCGGCGGGCTCGCCTCGCATCTGGCCGGGCTGCGGCTCACTCCGTCCTACGAGAAGGTTCTCGACGAGAGCAAGCGGCTGCTGCGCGGGATGCCGGTGGTGGGTCCGTTGGCGTACGCGCTGATGCACAGCCTCAAGGTGGGGGTCAAGGACGCGGTATCACCGCAGGTGATGTTCACCGATCTTGGCTTGAAATACGTTGGGCCGGTTGACGGTCACGACGAGCACGCGGTGGAGGACGCACTGCGGCGCGCCCGTGGCTACGGCGGTCCGGTGATAGTGCACGTGATCACCCGCAAGGGCATGGGATACGCCCCTGCCGAGGACGACGAAGCCGAGCAGATGCATTCCACCGGTGTCATCGACCCGAAAACCGGTCGTGCCATTAAAGCTTCGGCCCCTGGGTGGACATCGGTATTCTCCGACGCGCTCATCGATGTGGCCAGCGAGCATCGCAATATCGTCGCGATCACCGCGGCTATGCCGGGCCCGACCGGACTCAGCAAGTTCGGCGAACGCTTTCCCGAGCGGTTGTTCGACGTCGGGATCGCCGAGCAGCACGCTGTCACCTCGGCGGCGGGGCTGGCGATGGGCGGCATGCGCCCGGTGGTTGCGATCTACTCCACGTTCCTGAATCGCGCGTTCGACCAGGTGATGATGGACGTTGCGCTGCACCGGCTTCCGGTGACCTTCGTATTGGACCGGGCCGGCATCACCGGTAGTGACGGAGCCAGCCACAACGGCATGTGGGACCTCTCGATCCTGAATGTGGTGCCCGGAATGCGGGTTGCCGCGCCACGTGATGCCTCGCGACTGCGCGAAGAACTCACCGAGGCCTTGGCTGTCGACGACGGACCGACCGCATTGCGATTCCCGAAAGGCGAAGTCGGCGAAGATATTCCGGCGCTCGAACGACGAGATGGGATCGACATACTGGCCCGTCCGGCCAGTGGCTTACATGCCGATGTGCTGTTGGTGGCGGTTGGCCCGTTCGCGTCGACGGCGTTGGCGGCGGCCGAAAGGCTAGGCAAGCAGGGCATCGGAGTGACCGTGGTGGACCCGCGCTGGGTGCTGCCGGTTCCCCAACACGTGGTGGAACTGGCCGGCCAGCATCGTCTGGTGGTCACCCTGGAAGACAGCGGCGTGCACGGCGGCGCCGGCAGCGCGGTCACGGCAGCGATGCAGGATGCTGATGTGGATATCCCGAGCCGGGATATCGGTGTGCCACAACAGTTCCTGGACCACGCGTCACGGGGGCAGATTCTCGAAGAGCTTGGGCTTACCGATCAGCACATCGCGCGCAAGATCACCGGTTGGGTGGCTGCGATGAGTCGTGAGATCGGGGACAGCACCGTGAACCCGGCGGCGCAGCAGGTCGACTAGCCGTCTTAGTGTGACTTCCCGGTTGCGTGGATGGTTTCTTGGACTTTGGGTGTGTAGTAGTCGCCGCCGAGATAGATGGAGTATTGATAGATCTCGTTGCCGTTCTTCTTTCTGGCGGTGACCTCCACTACCAATCCCGCTAGCCCGACACCCATCCCGAGGGTGGATTTGTCGGTTTCGTGTTTGGCTGAGTCATTTATCCAGCGTTCGACGTCTTGCGGCCGAAACCCCCACCGATATATGCCGGAGCGTAGTTCGGCATGTGCCGCATCTATGTTGGCCGGCGCGCTGAACCAGACAATATTGTCGACGCTGTTGGTGATGTTGCTGGTTGTAAAGGTGATGCTGTCGGTGATTAGCGTTTCTTCTGCTGCCGGGCCAAGGAACGTGAAGGTCAATTCTTCGCCCCCGGGGCGCCCTATCATGGGCTCTTTGTCTGAGTTTTCAAGTCCTACAGCAGCTTTAGATAGATCTCCAGACCTCAGATCAAATCGCGCACGTTTCGTGCGGATGATCTCGTCGATTCCTGCTTCGGTCAGCAAGGAAAAGCCTTGCTCGTTGACGGTGGGTCCGGTCACAGGAGCTCCTTGTTTGGTTGTTCCGAAGACGCATCCGCTGGCTAACAGCGCGGCGGACAGGGTAATTACGAGGCTCTTGATGCTCATTTGTGGCGGATATCCCAACCGTCGATGAATCGTTTGACGATGTCGTCGATTTGATTGCTCAATCGTTGGCTCTCCATCCGCTGATTGAAGTTGGAGCCGATGATCTGCTGTGCGAGTTCAGGATTGTCGTGTAGGAGCTTTTGGTACGCCGGCAAGGTGTCTTGGGTGATGAGTTGCCATCGCTGGTCTGCATTGGAGATGTTCCCGTTGGGGAACGGCGTTGTCGCCTCGTACCCGAATGGCAGATCAATCGTCTTGGGGAAGAGCTCTGCATACGAGTGAGCGCCGGGAATTGACGGCGCCCCAAGCATGGTCATGCCCCAGGTTACGACACCGCCCGTGCCGGGATGGTTCCGCATGCGGTCGTAGTCGTCGGCGATGATGTCCCACTGCTCTCGGTGAAGCAACTGTTTGTTGCCGGCCTCGATCAACTGTTGGTTGTTGGTCGCTGCGCCTTCAGCAATCTGTTTCCAAGCAGTCTGTGTTTTGTCGTCCAGTAGGCCCGCTCTGAACATCCGATCCATCTCTGCTGTTCCGCCGTGTAAGTAGGCCTCGTGCATAGCCGCCTGGTCCATGAAAATTTCTTTTTGCATGGACAGCAGCGTGGTTTGGTAGAACTGCAATTCGCTTGCCGGCATGTTGGCGAGCTTGTGGATGTTCTCTTTGACGTCGTCTGGAATCCCGGGGATATTGGGAAGATTGGCTTCGATCTGCTTGGCAGCCTGCTGCATCGCGTCCAAGTCGTAGAACGCGCCCGCGAATGATGGCCCGATCATGTTGGCCATTCCGGCCCATTGCAGTTCGGGGTGATCCAGGAAAAGCTTGCCGTAGTACTCGTAGACCTTGCGGATTGTTTCGGAGTTGGCCTCCGCGCCCTTCGACGGATCCCACGTTGAGACGTCGATGCCCGCAGCTTCAAGTGCTTCACGCTGCCAGTAGCCCTGCAGGAAGTTTCGATAGAGGTCACCCGCTGGGTTCAGCTGTCCTGCGTCCACCGCGGCATCCAGGACCGGCTTCGCCGCGTCGGGGTGCTCCTTCATCCATTCCTGAAATTCCGGAGAGTTGACGATCTTCGAAACTTCTTCGGCGGATTTTCCTTGCAGGGAAGGAGGTTCGTAGTCATCGCCCTGAGCCTCGTCTTTTGCCCAAGCCTTGATCTCGTCGAACTTGGCATCCAGGTCGAAAGCGACTGCCTCGTCGGCCTCTACGAGTTTGTGCCGGCCGTCCTCGACCAGTCCTTGGTGATGATCGCGGCGCGCTGGGGCGTTCTTGTCGTTGGCCTGTGACGCAGACAGGGTTACCTTCCAGCTGTCGGAAACGTCGAAATGCTCATGGAGGGCATCGTCAACCCGGGCGAGTGCCACATTGCGGGCGTCTGTCAGGCGGGATGCCCCAGCACGCAACGAAGCGACGCCGGCATCGATCGCTTTGGCGATGTGCATGCCCATCGAGTGTTCCTTCTGTGCGGCCGCCAGCCGGGCGTCCGCCTCCTGGCCACTGCCGCGGTTGTGTTCCTCCTCGGCCTCGCGAAGCGCCGTATCGAGTTGGTTCTCGTAGCTCGTGTTCCCGGTGTCTAGAGCGGTAGCGAGCTTGTCGAAGAACGAGGGGTCCCAGGCGCGTGCCTGGGAAACGCTGAGGGTCATTGCTGTACCGCGCGAATTACCGACGTATTGGAAGTTTCCTGGCTTTCGAAACTCGAAGCGTTTCCGCGTGTGGTGGTCGCCATGGACTGCAGTTTCTTCGCGGTGCCACCGTAAGCGTCTCGGACAGGCTGGGTCGTTGCCGAGGCGGTGGCGGCTGCCCTACTGCCGGGGAGGGCGCTCGTCGCGCCGGACGCGTCGTACTGTCCTGCGATGTAGGTGATGTTGTCGGCAATTTCATCAAACCTGGTTGCCAGATCGCGCAGGCTCTGAGGGTTCGTGCGCAGAGTCATGCTGTTCTCCTGGGGGACATTCGTCAGTTATCAATTACGACGGAGTCCGGCAGAGTTTGGTTCCACGATCTTTGGAAAGTTTCTGACCTAGGAGGTCGGCAGCAGGTCGACTAGCCGCGGACCCAGTCCGGATTGGCGATGATTTCGCGTAGTTCCTCGACGAGACGCGCGCTGTGGTAACCGTCGGCGGCGGCGTGATGAATATGTAGGGCCAGCGGCATCATGGTTCGTCCGTCGTGCTCGAAGAACTTGCCGATGGTGAAGATGGGCGCCAGATGCTCCCACCCGGGGGCGATGGTGAGTGTGAAGCCGGTGAAACGTGTCCAGGGGATGCTCGAGATATCGAACACGTTGCGTGGATGTGATGTTCCTTGTGGGAAAAGTGTTGAGGCGGTACGGTATTCGCGCAGAAGTTCGGTGGCCTCGGCATGAAACGCGTCGAAGTCAGGCAGGTAACGCGCGCGGATACCCGCGAAGGTCTCACTCTCGGGATTGAAGACCGTGAATGCTGGGTCTACGACGTCCCAGATGCCGGGGTTTCCCTGATCATCCAGTGCCATGCGGAATTCCGGATGGCGGTTCACCACTGTCGCCAATGCCCAGATCTGCGTGGGATATGTCTTGCGGCCGGCCGCGCGAACCGCTTCGCGCAGATCGGTGACGTCCACATCCACCGTCATCGAGTAGTAGGTGGGGCAGCGGTCCAGATAGTGCTCGAACCAATCTCGTCGCGGCCACTGCTGCAGGTCGAGGGGTTCGAGGATCGCCATGGCCACCAGCAGAGCGTGTTCGGCCAGCGCCCGCAACTGAGTTTTGACCGACGCCCTGGCGAGCTACTGCGCCAGCACCTCGGTGAGGATGGGCGCGGTCAGTTCCCGCTGCCATTGCCGCGCACCGTGCCCGGCCAGCTGCTCCTCGACGTCGCCGTGTCCTTCCCAGTCCCAGCAGATTCGCCGCACGATCTCCGGGGTGACAATGTTCTCCACGGGTACCGATATTTGTTCGGACAGCGCGGCCAGCGCCGTTCGCGCGGCTTCCAGGCGGGCGTATGCCTCGGGTTTGCGCCGAGCCCATCGCGATACCGGCGGGGGTCCCGTGGTGGGTTCGTTGACCGGCGGTGGGGTGGTGGCGCTGCGCGCCTTCGCCAGCGCCGTGAGCCAGCGGTCGGCCTGCTGCTTCTGCCGGGGGCCGCCGAAGACGGGGAGCGCGATCAGTTCGGCACGTGTCTTGGGATCGGCCAGTGCCGCCTCGACGATCGCCGAATCGGGGAGCGTGCGGCCAGGGGCCACATCTCGCGCACGGGCCAATTCATCACGGCTGAGCCATAATTCGCGCACAGCAGACAATTGTCCGGGCTTGCGTACCTTGTGAATGCCGGAGGTGCGCCGCCAGTTGTCCCGGCGCGTTGCGGGCACCGGGGTATAGGCGAGATGCTCGAACTCTTGTCGTGCCCATTCTGTCTTGCCCTGTTCGGCAAGCACTTCGGCAACCTTCTCGCGCAGCTCGACAAGCACCTCGACATCGAGTGCCGCGTAGTTGAGCCAGTCGTCGGGCAGCGGGCGCTTGGACCAGTCGGCGGCGCCATGTCCCTTGGCCAGCCCCAAGCCCAACAGCCGGTGCACCATCGAGGCCAGGTTCACCTTGTCGAATCCAGCCAGGCGGCCGGCCAATTCGGTGTCGTAGAGCGACGGCGGCTTCATGTCTAGCTCGGCCAGGCACGGCAGGTCCTGGTCGGCGGCATGCAAAATCCATTCATCGGCGCCGAGCGTTTCCACGATCGGACCGAGCGCGTCCGGCATGTTCGTGGGATCTAGCAGCACGGTGCCCGCACCGCTGCGACGGATCTGGACGAGGTAGGCACGGTTGGAGTAGCGAAATCCCGAGGCCCGTTCGGCGTCGACGGCGAACGCCCCGGTCCCTGCGGCCAGACGTTGCGCGGCTGCCCGGATCTCGTCAGTGGATGCGGTGATCGGCGGCACCCCTTCGGCGGGGCGCAGCAGCGGCGTTGGCTCGGGAAGCTCGGAATCGGCATCCATGTTGTCGGTTTTCATATCTGAGTCAGCAGCGTATGCGCTAGGCGCGGTGGCGCGAACCCAGATCCGTCACACCCACCGGCGGCAGGCCTGCCGCATGCTCCAACACTTCGCAGAACGCCTCGACATGAGTACCGATATCGGTCCCGGTCGCGGTCCAGGACGCCCGCAGCTCCAACTGGTGGGCACGGCCCGGCCCGGCGATATCTCCGTAGCGGACCGATGTTGTCGCGGTCACGGTTCCACCCAGCGCGGTCACATCCGCCGTCCGCGAATTGATCGCGTCCACCAGCCAGCTCCACGCCACCTCCGGCAGCAACGGGTCAACGGCCTCGGAGGCGTCCAGGTCGGCCTGGATATAGGCGACCAGCCTCATGGTGCCGTTCCACGCCTCGTCACCGTCGGGATCGTGCAGCAGAATTAGCCTGCCGAACGCGTCGCCCTCGGATTGTTCGGGCACGTTATCGGTATCGCGATGCTTGATCTCGGCGCCGAGTGCGTAGCTGAACGGGGCCAGCCGTTGCGGGGGACGAATAGTGCCCAGCTCGATTTCCGGACGCGCGGTCACGGAGTTCATCGCGTCGACCGCCGCGCGGAACGGGGCTGGTTCGGCAGACGTCACAGCAATGGACGGTAGCGCGCCGGGCCGACATGCTCCCGCAGGCGCGCCGTGCGAGGTCGCCATGGCAGCATGGGCGGTGATGACCGGATTGAACGAAGATAGCGCCACGGCGGCGCAAACCCCTTCGAAAACGCGGCGTGACCTGCCACTTTCCCCATATTTGACGGCTGCTGCGGGGGGGACCCCCAGCCATCCGCCGGTGTGGTTCATGCGACAGGCCGGACGTTCGCTGCCCGAGTACCGGGCGGTGCGTGCCGATCACGCGATGCTGGACGCTTGTTTCAATCCCGAGCTGGTTTGCGAGATCACGCTCCAGCCCGTCCGCCGGCACCGCGTCGACGCCGCCATCCTCTTCTCGGACATCGTGGTGCCACTCAAGGCCGCCGGAATTGATCTGGACATCGTTCCCGATGTCGGGCCGGTGATCGCCAACCCGGTGCGCACCACCGCAGACGTGGCGGCGCTGCCGCGCTTGGAGCCCGGTCAGGTTGAGGCGGTCAGTGCTGCGGTGCGGCTGCTGGTCGCCGAGCTCGGCCAGACTCCGCTGATCGGCTTCGCCGGCGCCCCCTTCACGTTGGCGTCCTATCTCGTAGAGGGCGGACCGAGCCGGCACCATCAGCGCACCAAGGCGCTGCTGCTGGGCGATCCACAGACCTGGCACGCGTTGATGACCGCGCTGACCGATATCACCATCGCGTTCCTGCGTGCGCAGCTCGACGCCGGTGTGGACGCGCTGCAGTTGTTCGACTCGTGGGCGGGCGCGCTATCGCTGGCTGACTACCGTTCTGCGGTATTGCCGCACAGCACAAGGATTTTCGAGGAGTTCGCGGGCGCTGGCGTGCCGATGACGCACTTCGGGGTGGGTACCGCCGAGCTGCTGGGAGCGATGGGGGAGGCCGGCGCCACCGTGGTCGGGGTGGATTGGCGCACCCCATTGCACGTCGCGGCTGCACGGGTTGACTCCGGAAAAGCCTTGCAGGGCAACCTCGATCCCGCTGTGTTGTTGGCCGGTTGGCCGGTGGTGGAGAGCGAAGTGCGCCGTATCGTCGCCGAGGGGCGCCGGGCGGTGGCGGACGGAGCTGCCGGACATATCTTCAATCTGGGTCACGGAGTGCTGCCGGATACCGATCCCGCGGTGCTCACCGACGCGGTGGCGCTGGTGCATTCGTTGTGATGTCCGAGATGGCCGAGATAACACGGTGACGCCGCCGTCGTCGGGGCCTGCCTCCATTGCGATTGTGGGGGGCGGTATTTCGGGTCTGACGGCGGCATATCGGCTGCGCGGTGCACTCGGTGATGACGTTCGGATCACCGTGTACGACCCGGCCGCCCAACTGGGCGGCATCTTGCGCACTATCACGCTGGGTGAGCACCGCATCGATATCGGTGCCGAAGCATTCATCACCCGGCGCCCCGAGGTACTGGACCTGCTGGACGAACTGGGGCTGGCCGACCGCACGCTCGACACCACGGGGGCGCGGCCGCTGATCTACGCCGGCGGCGGTCTGCATCCGCTGCCCACCAGGACCGTGAACGGCATTCCCGCCTCGGCGTCCTCGGTGGTCGGGCTGGTCGACGACGAGACCGTCGCACGCATCGACAGCGAACCCCAGCGCGATATGCATTGGGCCGTCGGCGCCGAACCGACCGTCGCCGATCTGGTGTCGCTGCGGTTCGGGCCGCAGGTCGTCGCGCGTCTGGTCGATCCGTTGCTCGGTGGCGTGTACGCGGGCTCGGCCGCCACGACGGGCCTGCGCACGGCGGCGCCCGGTATCGCGCGGGCGCTGGATGAGGGGGCGGGCAGTCTGCTGGCGGCGGCCCGGCAGGCGCTGCCGCCGATCTCCGCCACCGGCATCTTCGGTGCCATCGACGGCGGCTACGCGGTGCTGGTGGAGGAACTCTGGCGCCGTGCGCGGGCTGAACACCGGCAGGTCGCTGTCGGCGGAATCGAACGCGACGGTGCGGGCTGGGTCGTCACCGGCGACGGCGGGCTGGCGGATGCCGTTGACGCGGTCATTGTGGCAGTACCCGCTCCGCGCGCCGCCGGGATTCTCGACGCGGTGGCACCCGAATCGGCGGCGGCGGCACGCACCATCCCGGTGGCTTCCTCGGTGGTGGTGGCGTTGACCCTGCCTGGCGATGCCCCGATTCCCGCCAATTCGGGTGTGCTCGTCGCGTCGGGAGAAGCCTTGCATACCAAGGCCATAACCTTCTCGACCGGCAAGTGGGGGTTACGCGGACGCCGCACCCAGGTGGTGCGGTTGTCCTACGGCCGCTTCGGCGACACGGTGGCGCGTGCCACCACCGACGAGCAGCTGCGGCATTGGGCGGTGACCGATCTGGAAACCGTGCTTGGCGCTGCGGTCGACCCGATCGACGCGGCGCTGGCCCGCTGGATCGATGCCATGCCACAGTACGGGCCAGGCCACGCTGAAGTGGTCGACGCCATCCGTTCCGGATTGCCGTCCGGAATCGCGGTGGCAGGCTCCTACCTGGACGGGATAGGGGTGCCGGCTTGTGTGGCCTCCGCCTCTCGGGCCGCGCAGGACAGCGTGGCACGATGGAGGCATGGCTAGCCTCGATTTCGACACCCTCAACTCCACCATCCGTTACCTGATGTTCTCGGTGTTCCAGGTACGCGACGGCGGATTGGGCGATGACCGTGATGGCGTCGCCGACGAGGTGGCCACCCTGATCAAACGGCACGAGGATGACGGCGTGGTGGTGCGCGGCATCTACGACGTGGCGGGTCTCCGTGCCGACGCCGACTTCATGATCTGGTCGCACGCCGAGTCCATCGAGAAGCTGCAGGCGCTGTACAGCGACTTCCGGCGCAGCACCGCCCTGGGCCGGGCCAGTACTCCGGTATGGAGCAACGCGGCCCTGCACCGTCCGGCCGAGTTCAACAAGAGCCACATCCCCGCGTTCCTGGCGGGCGAGGAGCCGGGCGCCTACATCTGCGTGTATCCCTTTGTCCGGTCCTATGATTGGTACTTGCTGCCCGATGAGGAGCGGCGCAAGATGCTTGCCGATCACGGTATCGCCGCGCGCGCGTACAAGGATGTGCGCGCCAACACCGTGCCGGCCTTCGCGCTCGGCGACTACGAGTGGCTGCTGGCGTTCGAGGCACCCGAGCTGTACCGCATCGTCGACTTGATGCGCGATCTGCGCGCCACCGAGGCGCGGCTACATGTACGCGAGGAAACCCCGTTCTTCACCGGCCCGCGCATCTCGCCGGAAGAACTCGTCGCCCGCCTGCCGTAGCCGCCGACACGCCGTGACATGCCGAGACACGCCCGCACAACGCGGCGTGTCGACGGCAAGGGGTGTCAGGACGGCTGCAGCGTCAGTGAGATCGAGTTGATGCAGTACCGCTGGTCGGTGGGCGTGGGGTAGCCCTCGCCCTCGAACACGTGACCCAGGTGGCTGTGGCAGTTGGCGCACAGCACCTCCACGCGTCGCATGCCCAGTGAGTCGTCGGGCTTGAGGATCACCGCGTCCGAATCGGCCGGGTCGAAGAACGAGGGCCAGCCACAATGCGATTCGAATTTCTCGGTGCTGCGGAACAGCTCGGCGCCGCAGGCCCGGCAGTTATAGACACCTTCGGTCTTGGTGTCGGTGTATTCACCGACGAACGGTCGCTCGGTGCCCGCCCGGCGCAGCACCGCGAACTCGTCAGGAGTCAGTCGCTCCCGCCACTGCTCGTCGGTCAGATTCACCTTCGGGTCGTTCGGTGTCGTCATCGGCGGCTGACTCCTTAGTGCCTATCTGGGCCCTCATCCAGTCCGGGTCTAGTCCTTGATCCAGTGTGCCAGCGGCCTTGGCGTCCCGGTACCGAAGCACCAGCACCATCATCACGACGATCAGCAGCAGGCACCAGCCGTAGGTGATTTTCAGGTACTCCAGGGCGCGTCCCGTGGTGGGCCAGTGGCCCAGCAGCCAGCGGTCCATGGAGAAGAATCCGTAGACCGCGAGCCAAGCCGGCCAGTTCCGCAGCACCGAGTTGGGTAGCACGATCGTCATCACAAACGGGAACAGCGCCATCGAGTAGTAGCCCTGGCCCAGGCCCAGCAGCAGGAAGGAGGCGGTGAGCAGCACACCGCCGGTGGTCAACGCCCAGAACCTGGGGTCGCGCCGGCGGTAGTACTTGTACAGCAGCCACACACTGACCAGCGCGATCACCAGGAAGGCTATGCGCAAGAAGGCGATCAGTGGTTCGGGCAGCCCGTAGTACACCCCGTTGCCTGCGATGGAGCTGTTGAAGTAGTCGCGGGTCTCGCCGAGGTACTTCACGGTGCGCCGGACGTAGTCCCAGCCGTCGACGATCCGGACCCTGCGTGGGCCGTACAGGGCCACCAGGTTGAAGAACGCGGGGATGCCGAGCGCACCGGCGAAGACGCGCCATTGGCGGTTCAACAACGGCAGTAGCAGCAGCGGAGCCAGCAGCGGTTTAATCACCAGCGTCAGGCCGATGGCCACACCGGCCAGCCAGTCCGACTTCTTGTCGCCCTTCAGCAGCCAGCCGAAGAACAGCACCTCCAGCAGCAGCACCACACCGTTGATATTGGTGAAAACCAATGTGTTGGTGACGCTCTCGGTGCAGAACATGGCGAGCAACAGTGCCGGCGCGGCTACCGAGGCCAGTGTGAAGTTGAACAGCCGCAACAGGAAGTAGGCCGCGATGACGATCGCGATGGTGTTGATGGTGATGAACCAGTAGCGCGAGGCGTCCACCGGTAGATAGCCGAAGGGCGCCAGCAGCAGGGTGCCGCCCGGGGGATAGATGTAGTGCGGGTCGACGTAGGAGAAGTTCTCGCCGTAGACCGGCTGGTGCCGTTTGAAGGCGATGACGGCCCGGTAGACGGGCCCGAAATCATCGGTGATGTAGCCGTTGGTGCCCAGCACATAACTGCGGTGGATCACCGCCATGATGGCCACCGGCCACAGCACCGAACGCAGGATGGTCGCGACCGACGGCGGAGCTTTCCTCGGTGCCAGAGAGTTCCTGAAGCCGGCGACTAGGCCGGTAAACCACGCATCGACTGACACCACGCAGGCACCGTACCCTGAACGCCTCAAAAGGCCCCCGTAAGTACGGCTAGGCCGGGCAGAACGTGTCGGTGTCCGGCAGCTTTCCGTCGTTCAGGTACGCCAGGGCGGGGGGTTGGGCGCAGGGGGTGTAGACGATGGCCCCGTGGCCGATGCCCTGCCACATGACGCGCTTGCTGGCAGCCTTGGCGTTGATGATCACCGCGGCCGTCGCCGAGACGCCCTCGCTGCCGGAGATCGGGTCGTGCTGCCCACCGAGGATCAGCACATTGATCTTCAGATCCTGTGGTGGGTTGGGCTTGGATCCGCTGGGCCATTGCAGGCAGTTCACCAGTTCCAGGGCGGAGGTGCGGCCGAACAGCGGGTACTGCTTGCCCCAGGCCACCACCAGCTCGCGCACCCGGTCGGGGGTAGGGCGGGCCAGCGCGTCGCTGCAGGAGTTCACGAACTGCCCGTCGGTGTCGCGCAGCGCGTTGGCCCGATCCACCAGCGGGGTCAGCGCGCCGCTATCGGGGCCACGTGCGGCGTTGAGTGTGTTCGCAAGATTCTGGACCACGGCGGTGCTGTCGCCGACCGGATAGGCCAGCGCTGTGGTGATGGCCCGGACAACTGTCGCCCGGGACCAGGGCAGACCGCCGTTCTGGGCGCGGTTGAGCAGGTCACCCACGGCCCCGGCCGGGTCGGGTCCCAGCGGGCAGCTGTTGGCGACGCACTGCGCGGCGAACGCGTCGAACGCGGACTGCTCGCCCTTGAGTCGTTGTTCGGCGGCCGCCTCTGCGGCGATGTCGGCGGCGACCGGCGAGTCGAGCAGTAGCCGGGCCACCTTGTTGGGATGGGACCCGGCATACGCCAACGCGACCCGGGCTCCGCTGCCTATACCGAGGAGCGCCAGGGCCGGCACATCCCACTGCGCGCGTAGCGCTTCCAGATCCTCGGCGGCGTGCGCGTCGTTGTACGCGGAGTCGCCGGGGGAGATGGTGTCGGTGCAGTTGGTTGTCGCCGTCTCGACGATCTTGCCCAGGCTTGCCACCGGGTCGTCGCCGCCGCGGTTCTGGGCCTGGTCACGTATGTCCCGGGTGTCCCAGGTGTCGCGGCAGGTGATGGCGTCGGATCGCCCGATACCGCGCCGGTCGACGGCCACGACGGGCCGCTGCTTGAGCACCTGCGCCCCCGGGCCGTTGAGCCAGGTCGCGAGCTGGACCGAGGACGGCAGATCGGAGCCCGTGGTGAAGACGAGCGGACCGGCATCGGCGGGGGTCTGCGAGGTCTTGGCGCGCACCGCGCCCAGCGTCACGGTGCCCGGCGCGCCGTTGATCGGGTCCAGCGGCGCCTTGTACTCCGCACACTCGAGCGTGAAAGTGGGCGAGGTGGTGATGTTGGCGTTGGCGAGCACCTCACGGGTGCAGTCTTGCCAGGACAGGTCGACCTTGGGTTTGTCGATCGACGGCGGGCCGCTCGGCGGCGGCGCTGTGGAGGGACCCGCATTTCCGTGGCCCTCGTCCATCGCGAAATGCGGTCCCGCAGAAGGGCCGGGTGCACACCCTGCCAGTACCCCGGTTAGCAGCTGGGCAACCGCCATCGCCCCCATCAGCCGTGCACGCATGCCGACCACAGTATCGGGTGACCATCGGCTAATCCCGGACGTGCCGCGTGAACAGGTAGCCGTCCGTATCTGCGAGTAGCAACACCCGTCGCCACGCCGTGAGCTCGTCGGTGGGACCCGCTGCGATCCGGGCCCCGCTGCCGCCCACCGTGGTGGGGGCCACGGTCAGACACAGCTCATCGACAAGGCGGGCCGAGAGCAGGGTGCCCAGCAGGGAAGGACCGCCCTCGCACAGCACCCGGGACAACCCCCGGCCGTGCAGTTCGGCCAGTGCCGCCCGCAGGTCGACCTTTCCGGCCTGGTCGGCGACGAGTATCTGCGCGCCGGGCACGCGGGACGCGGCGTTCGCCGCCCCGGAGGCCGATGTCACCACGATGGGGGCGACCTCTGACTCGTCGAACAGGGGAACGCTCGGATCCACCGCCCCCGAGGCCGTGACCACGGCAATCGTCGGGACTTCGCCCTGTCCGCGGGCCTGACGGCGTTGGCGCTGGCCAACCGGCAGATGGGCGCCGTGATAGCGCTCGGCGCGCACCGTGCCGGATCCGACCAGAATCACATCGGCGTTGGCACGCATCGCGGCGAAGACCGCCCGGTCGCCGTCGCCGCCGAGCCCGCCGGACAAACCGGCCACCGTCGCGGCACCATCCAGGCTGCCAATCATGTTGGCGCGCAAATAGGTTTGATCGCTCAAGGGGTAGTCGTACAGGTCGATAAGCTCACTGGAGTCGACCGGCCTACCGGTGCTCAGCTGTGTGAGCTGCGTCCCAGCCGTGCCCCGAATCACCTGTTCATCGTCACTGTCGGCCACAAGAAGATCTCAACACGCCGTTACGCTGCCCGTGTGACTGATCCGCAATCCGGTGCCGCTTTGGGCCATTCCCCGTCGCTCCGCTCGCCCGGGTCCCCGCAGCACCTTGCCGACCGGCACCCCACGGTTTCCAACGAGCGGCTGATTGCCCAGCTGGTGCCGCCCCCAACGTTCAGTTCGGTGAGTTTCGACTCCTACCGGCCCGATCCCAACGAGCCGACCCAGACGGCGGCCGTGGAAGCGTGCCGGGCCTTCGCGCAGGAAGCGACCACCCGCCGGGCCGGTAAGAAGAAGCTGTTCGGCAAGCGTGAGGTGCTGCCCGGAGTCGGGATCTACCTCGACGGTGGGTTCGGTGTGGGTAAGACGCACCTGCTGGCGTCGATCTATCACACGGTGCCGGGCCCCAAGGCATTTGCGAGCTTCGGTGAATTGACCCAGGTGGCAAGCGTTTTCGGCTTCCTGGAGTGCATCGAACTGTTGGCGGACTACACCGTGGTGTGCATCGACGAATTCGAGCTGGATGACCCCGGCAACACAACACTGGTATCCCGTCTGCTCTCGGAGCTGGTGGCGCGGGGAGTGTCGATCGCGGCCACCTCCAACACGCTGCCCGAGCAGCTCGGCGAGGGGCGGTTCGCGGCGCAGGACTTCCTGCGTGAGATCGCGGCGCTCTCGGCGATCTTCAACACCGTGCGTGTCGAAGGCCCGGACTACCGGCACCGCGATTTGCCACCCGCCCCCGAACCGCACACCGACGAGCAGCTTCGTGAGCTGGCGGCATCCATCAACGGCGCCACCTTCGACGGATTCGACGAGCTGTGCAAGCACCTGGCGAGCATGCATCCGTCGCGGTACCTGACCCTCATCGAGGGCGTGACGGCGGTCTTCATCGCGGGCGTGGAGCAGGTGCACGATCAGTCGGTGGCGCTGCGGATCGTGGCGTTGACCGACCGTCTCTACGACGCGGGTATCCCGGTGCAGGCTTCGGGCGCGAAACTGGACACGATCTTCGACGAGGAGATGGTGGCCGGCGGTTTCCGCAAGAAGTACCTGCGCGCCACCTCGCGGTTACTGGCGCTCAGCGCGGCGCCGCTACCCGGCCGCGACTGATCGGGCACGACTGATCGGGCACTGCATCACGTAGTCGTTCTCCAGCCGTTCGCCCACCTGGAAGGTCTTCGTACCACTGCGGGTAAAGCCATGCTTGGCATAAAAGCGTTGCGCGCGTTCATTTTCCTGATTGACGCCCAGCCACACGCCACTCGCGCCGAACGCGGCGGCCTCGGTCAGTGCCGCGCTCATCAGCGTCGCCGCCACGCCGGCCTGGTGGAACTCGGGCACCACGTACATCTTGGAAAGCTGCATGGCGGGCCGTAGCGTCACCGCCTGCTGCACATCCGGGTCGTCGGCGACGCCGTCGACCAGCATCGCGTATCCGATGATCGCGGTGTCGTCCGCACGGGCCACCAGTACGTGGTGGTCACGGAGGTATTCGTCGAAGTTTTCGGCGCTGAGATTGGCCGCGATGAAGGCCGCCACGTCATCGGCAGTGGACGACGGGGGACAGGCGAGCGGGAAGGTGCGGGCGGCGACGGCCGCCAGTTCGGCGCTGTCGGCCGCGGTGGCGACGCTGACCTGAATCGGCATGACCGGGAGGCTACCTATACTTGGCCCGGTTCCAGACCTTGCGACCTAATTGAGGAGCAGCACATGACCCGGCGCGTGACGGCCTTCGGCGAGATTCGTGATGCCGTGGTGGGGCAGGGCCTGCGCACACTTGCCCGCACCACCCCCTGGGTGGAAAGCGAACTGGTCGGCATCGCGCAGGTGGTCAAACCAGGCGATGTCTGCCTTGATGTGGGTGCGGCGGCGGGTTTCTACACCGCGGAGCTGGCCCGTCTGGTGGGTGCGGATGGCCTGGTCTACAGCCTGGAGCCGTTGCGGTTCGCGCACGCGACATCGTCGGCCGCCCTGGGGCTGCGTAGCGCGCAGAATGTGCGCCGCCACGCCGTCGCGCTCGGGACCAACATCGGCGAGCAGGTCATGAGCGTGCCGTTGCGCAACGGCAAGCCCATTACCGGACGGTCGTTTGTCGACGCGGGTGCCGACGGACTGGGTTCCAATGCCGAATTCGACGAACACATTCGGGTGGTTGTCGACACCGAGTCCTTCGACGGTTTCTGCGAGCGCCTCAACATCGCGCGGATCGACTTCGTGAAGATCGATGTGGAAGGTGCTGAACTCGATGTCCTGGTCAGTGGCGAGAAGACGATTGAGCGGACCCGCCCGGCGATGATGCTTGAGGTCGAGGACCGCCACATGGAGCGCTTCGGGCGTACCGCCGACGACATCGTCGCGTGGTTCGCGGCGCGGGACTACCGGATGTCGGTGTGGAGCGCTGACTCATGGCGTCCCGTGGACAAGGTCACCGAGACCTTCCGCAACTACCTGTTCCAGCCTCGCTGACTTCCTGCTCGCGGGCTTAGAGGTCCCACTGCGCCAGGTGAACTTGGGTCTGGGTCGACCGCAGCACGATGTGGCGCACCGGCCCGCGGTAGACGTCCCAGTACACGGCGCCGTTTACCGTCGAGCCTTGCGGTGCGTTGCGCAGCGCGTAGTTCAGGTCATCGGGCTCATCGGTGCGCTGCGGCTCGTAGGCGTCCCCGGTTTCCGGTGAGATGCCGCCGAGTTTGAGCGCCATCAGCAGCGCGTACGCGTTGGGTACCTTGGTGGGCCGGATGGTGACGTACGCCTTCCAGATCACCCCGCGCGGCGTGGCCATGCCGGCGGGGACGCCGGTGGGCTCGATGTTGTGCACGGTGACGTCGGCGCCGATGGTGCCGTAGTCGAAATGCAGCGTCTCGCCGATATGCCCGATGGGCGCCATCCGGTCGGGCAGCGCGGAGGCCGTCGGCGCCACCAACATGGCAAGGGCGCTGAGGGCGGCGATGAGCGGGAGGCCGGGGCGTAGACGCACCCAGCGATCTTGGCACATGCGGTGCAGGAGTCGTCGCCGCACGGCTCTTCGATATTCCCCTGCCCAGGCGCTCCGACGACCTACGATGACCTGAGTGGAGCGTGCGGCCCGGCCGAAGGGGACGTGAGGAATGCGCGTATTGATCACTGGCGGTACAGGATTCGTGGGTGGGTGGACCGCTAAGGCGATGGCCGAGGCGGGCCATAAGGTCCGGTTCCTGGTGCGCCGCGAGACCCGGCTGCACACCACGGTGGGCACTCTCGGCGTCGACGTATCCGACTACGCGGTCGGCGATATCACCGACCGGGAATCGGTCGAGGCGGCGCTCGACGGATGCGATGCGGTGGTGCACAGCGCGGCCATGGTTAGCACAGATCCCAAAGAGGCCGACACGATGATGGCCATCAATCTGGAGGGCACCCGCAATGTGCTCGGCACCGCGGTCGCATGGGGACTCGATCCGATCATCCATGTTTCGAGCATCACCGCACTGTTCAGACCGGGCCTGCGGACGTTCACGGCCGACCTGCCCGCGGCCGGCGGGACCGATGGATACGGTCAGTCGAAAGCTCGGGTCGAGCTGTATGTGCGCGAATTGCAGGACGCCGCCGCACCGGTCACCATCACCTATCCCGGCATGGTGTTGGGTCCGCCTGTCGGCGATCAGTTCGGTGAGGCCGCCGAGGGCGTGCGCTGGGTTTTGTTGATGCGATCGGTTCCGGGCCGTAGCGCCGCCTGGCTGGTGGTCGACGTTCGCGATCTCGCCGCGCTGCACACCGCGCTACTGGAGCCGGGCTGTGGTCCGCGGCGCTACACCGCGGGCGGTCATCGGCTGGAGGTCGACGAGCTGGTGGAACTGTTGACCGGCGCCGCGGGCAGCACCGTGCTCGCCGTTCCGGTGCCCGATTCGCTGCTGCGTGTGGCGGGGACCGTCATGGATCAGCTCGGCCGCTACGTGCCCCTGGAGACCCCGATGACCGAGGCGGGTATGCAGTACTACACACAGATGCCCGCCTCGGACGACACACCCAGTGAGCGTGAACTGGGGGTCACTTACCGAGATCCACGGGAGACACTGGCAGACACCATCGTTGGTTTGCGTGCCGCGAAGACGAACTCGAGGCTATTCGGACTATGGCCCTTCTCAGAATAGAGCGCCGCAGCGCGCTGCCCGCCGACGCGGCATTTACGCGGATCACCGACTGGCCGCGGCACAGTGAGCACATCCCCTTGACCACCGTTGTCGTTACCAGTGAGCCGCCTGCTGGCGTGGGTACCACATTCGTGGGGCGAACAAGGCTGGGGCGCATCGGGTTTGAGGACCCCATGACGGTCACCCGATGGGAACCGCCGCGCGACGGTCGGCCCGGCCGCTGCCGTCTGCAGAAGACGGGAACGCTGGTCCTGGGGTGGGCCGAGATCGAGGTGCACGCGGAGGGCGCCGGCTCACGGGTGATCTGGACAGAGGACGTGAGTGTGCGCGGTGTGCCGCGGATATTCGATCCATTGGCCAAGGCCGGTGGGCAATGGATGTTCGGCCGCGCCCTCACCGGACTGCTGCGTTAGCGCGCAGCGCGCCACCGCGCGATGGCGACTCCGACCTCGGTGGCGGGCGGCTCGCCGAATACCCATTCGCGGGCAATGCGATGCCAATTGCCGGTGACGTTCAGCTGGCCCAACACGCCAAAGGTGTAGAAGTCGGCGCGGCGGGAAAAGATGTGCTCCGGTGGCAGGTTCTGGCGGCGCATACCCGCGAACTCACTTGAACGCGGGTCGACCGCGAGAATCATGGCGCTGGAGGCGATTTCCGGGGTGATGGTCATCTCCTCGTCGACGAGGTTCCATCCCGACGCCGCATGGCAGTACTCCAGACAGTCTTGCGGGGTGACGCCGGCGTCGGGATCGATGATTCCGCGTACGACCATGGCGTCGTACATGTCCTGGGCGCGGTCCTCGGTGGCGGCCCGCATGATCTGCCGTTCGAACTCCACATGTGCGGGGTCCATGCGGTTGTACAGCCCGAAGTCCACAAATCCGAGGATGCCGTCGCGGGTGCGCAGAATGTTGCCCGGATGCGGGTCTCCGCAGAAGTCGTTGTCCTGGAACAGCGACCCGATGTAAAACCGGAAGATGAGCTCGCCGATACGGTTACGTTCTTCGTCGGGAAGTGTCTGCATGTAGGGAAATGCTTGACCGTCGAGGAATTCCGTCACCAGAATCTGTGATGTGCACAGCTCCGGTATGCAATCGGGGATGACGATGAACGGATGCCCACGGTAGCGTTCGGCGATCTCGTGTTGGGTGTGCGCTTCCCGGAGATAGTCGAGTTCGCTTTCCAGGTTCATGGAGATCTCGTCCATGAACGCCGAATTGGACAGCGTGGGTAGCGCTTTGCGCCAAAACTTAGTGAACAGTGCCAGGTTCTGCATGTCGGCGCGGACGGCTTCGTCGACTCCGGGGTATTTCACCTTGACCGCGACCTCGCGCCCATCGAGCAGGACGGCGCGGTAGACCTGGCCGATGGACGCGGCGGCGACGGGGGTCTCGTCGAAGTCGCGGAAGTTCTTCGGCAGTGTGCCCAGGTTGGACTCGATGATGGGCCGCATCACCGAGAATGGTTCACGTGGGGCCTGATCGCGCAGTTTGGCCAGTTTCTGCCGGAATCGCTCGCGGTGAGCCTCCGGGACCATGTCCACTTCAAGCATCGAGAGCAGCTGGCCAAGCTTCATCGCCGATCCCTTGAGACTGCCCAGCACCGTGACGAGCTGATCGGCGGCTTGTAGCGTCGAGCGTTCCGCGAGTAGCTCGCGCGCTTGCTGCGATCGTCCGATCATCGATATCCGGCTGCCGGCGGTGCGCACGGCCTGCCCGGCCGCCAACTTGCCCAGTGCGCGGCCACGGCTGATGCGCGCCAGGGGGACTCGGTCGCTCACGGGCGTTCACCGGGTGTACGGGTGAATGCCAGGTGCAGTGGTTGATCGGGATTGAGGGTCAGGTCGTTGAATTCGGCGATAGACGCGGCGAGTCCCGACAACACCGTGGTCAGGTACTCCACGAACCTCTCGATGGGCATGGGCTCGGCACGTAACTGGTTGGGGCCCAAAAACCATTCGGTGGCGGTACCGATCGCGCCGGCCGCCGAGCTGACCGCCAGATCGGCGTCGTCGATGTCCACGGTCTCGTCATCGATCGCATTCGACAGGATCTCGGCGATGTCATGGGTCATCTGTTGCGCGGTTTCCACCAATCGCTCGGTGCCGTCAGTGGAGTTGATGAAATGTCCGTGCACGATGAAACGCAACACATTTGGATGATCAGAAATCATTTGGGCGTACTCGTTGGCGCCATGCTGCACCAGATCACGCGCGGAATCGGTCATCAGATTGATCCGGTTCATGGACGCGGTCCACAACATGTCCTGCACCCGTTCCAGTACGGCACTGTGCAGATCGGCCTTGTCTTCGAAGTACCGGTACAACTTCGGTTTGGCGACACCGGCCTCCCGCGCGATGTCGTCCATGCTCACGGTGGCGCCCAGGCTGTCGATGGCGCGGAACGCGGCGTCCAGCAATTCTTCGCGGGCAACCTTGCGCCGGTCGCGGCGCTTGGCGCCGACCGGCGCCGACTTCGACGCGATCGCTGTGCTCACGTTCTCCACGCCTCTCATCACCACTGATGGTACGTGTCCCTGGCCGTTAGCTGTCTGGTTCGGGGGACACGCTCCCGCTGCCTATTGTGCTCATGCCGCACGGTATGGATACTAACAGTAGTACTGCGAGTACTACTAATAAATCGCCAGGTCAGACGTCAATGGAGATGTCTCAGGAAGGAGTTCCGTCATGGCTGTTGTCGAGCAGAGGCGGCGGGGAGATGGGACCCGCGCATTGCCCAAGGTGCGTCGGATGAATTTCCGGTTCGGTGAGCCGGCCCCCATGAAGAAGCACTACGTTGAGGGCGACATCGTCTTCAGTCACCTGGTCTCGCTCCTGTCCGGAGCATTCCCTCCCGGCGAAGAGTCGTTCATCCGGTCCGTGCGTAACTACGCCGACCAGATCACCGACCCGGTACTGAAGAAGCGGGTCGCCGGCTTCATCGGTCAGGAGGCCATGCACGGCCGAGAGCACCGCAAGCTCAACGAGAAGATCATCGGCATGGGCTACCCCCTGGTCCGGATCATGAATTTCGAGGAAGGTAGCCGGCGCGAACGTTTGGTCATCGCGCTGGAGAAGCGCGCGCCCAAGATCGCGCACCTGGCGATGACGGCAGCCGCGGAGCATTACACGGCAGTCCTGGCCCAGCGGGTGCTGTCCAGCGCTGAGCTGCAGGAGATTCCCATGTCCGACGAGGTTCACCATCTCTTGAATTGGCATGCCATGGAGGAGATGGAACACAAGTCGGTCGCCTTCGATGTCTACCGGTCGGTGGGCGGCCCGGAATCGGTGCGTATCGGCGTCATGTCGCTGATTTGGGCGGGCACCCTGCCGTTCATGACCCTTGCGGTGTTGGCGTCGATCCTGACCGACCCCAGCGGCTGGAAACCGTTGGCTGTGTTGCGGCAGACCATCGATGTGTATCGCGGCCCACTGGTGAAGGGTCTGATGCGCGATATCGCCGAATACATGCGGCCGGGATTCCACCCCGATGACATCGACACCGAAGAGCTGCTCGAGGACTGGCAGGCAATCCTGTTCGGTTCCGACGGTGAGCTCAATGACCGTCTGCCCGGACGCCGCGCGGTCGGACAGTGACGGCCGAGGCCATTCGAGTCACGGCCCGCGAGGCTACCGGCAACACGGTGCTGGAGGTCGAAATTTACGGCAGCACACACGTTCTGGACTGGCCACCGGGCAAGAAGCTGCTCGATGTGCTGCTCGACGCGGGTATTGACGCGCCCTACGTGTGCCGGGAATCGGCCTGTGCCACCTGCATCTGTTCGGTGCGGGCGGGCCAGACACGCATGCTGATGAACGAGTCGCTCATCGACAGTGAGGTGGCCGACGGCTTCACGCTGGCCTGTCAGACGCTGCCGGAATCGGAGCGGGTGCAGATCGTGTTCGACGGGTAGCCCGGTCGGCCCGGAAAGCCTCCGGGGAAGCCTCGGATGGGGCTTTCAGGTAGGCCCGGTCGAGCAGCGATAGGCTGGCTATCTGCTGATCGAATGAGGTGTATCGACTATGGCGACATATGACCTGCTGGTGCGCGGCGGCCTGGTGTTCGATGGGACGGGAGCGCCCGGCCGGGCCGTGGATGTCGGAATCCGCGGTGGCAAGGTGGTGGCGATGGCACCCGATCTACCGGCTGCCGACGCCGGCGAGATCATCGACGCCGATGGCAAATGGGTCATCCCGGGCATGGTCGATGTGCACACCCACTATGACGCCGAGGTGCTTGTCAGCCCGGGGCTCGGGGAGTCCGTGCGCCACGGCGTCACGTCGGTCATCTACGGCAACTGCTCGATGTCGGCGGTGTATGCCGATCCGGAGGATGTCGCCGACCTTTTCGCCCGGGTTGAGGCGCTGCCGTGGGATGCGGTCCACTCCGCGCTCAAGGAGCACAAGGACTGGGACGGGCCGCGTGGATACCGCAGGTTCATCGAGTCACTTCCGTTGGGTGCCAATGTCGCAACGCTGATCGGCCACTCGGATATCCGCGCCGCGGTGATGGGGCTGGCGCGTGCGACGGACTATGCCGAGCGCCCCACGTCTGGGGAGCTTGCCCGGATGCGTGCCATGGTGACCGATGCCCTGGACGCCGGGTTTGTGGGCCTGTCCACCGACCGGCTGCGTTTCTCCAAGCTCGAAGGCACACGTTTTGCCGGCCGTCAGCTGCCGTCCACCTACGCCACCTGGCGCGAATACGGTGCCCTCTACGACGTGGTGCGCCGGCGTGGTGCCGTGGTGCAGTCGAATCTCGATGTCGAGAAGCGGCCCGAGACCATCATGCACTTCCTGCTCAGCGGTGCCCGCCCATGGCGGCGGTCGCTCAAGACCACGTTGTTGGCGGCCTTCGACCTGAAGAGCAACCGCTCGGTGATCAAACTTCTCAAAGCGGCCACTGGTGGACTCAATCCGCTGCTGCGATCCCAGGTCAATTTCCAGCTGCTGGCGGTGCCGTTCCACCTGTACTCCGACGGAATGGACCTGGTGATCTTCGAGGAGTTCGCCTCGGGTACGGCGGCATTGGATATCCGGGATCAGCTGCAGCGGGTCGATCTGATCAAGGACGAAGGATATCGGCGGCGGTTCCGCAAGGAGATGGCGCAGAAATACGGGGTGGTGGCCTGGAACCGGGACATGTACGACACCGAAATCGTCGGCTGCCCCGACGAATCGGTGGTGGGCAAGTCCTTCGGTCAGGTGGCCGACGCCCGCGGCGTGCAGCCGGTGGACGCGTTTCTTGACCTTGTTTCGGAGTATCCCGGAAAGGTGCGATGGCACACCACCATTGCGAACGACCGGACCGACGTGCTCAACGAGGCCATCAAGTACCCGCATTTCCAGCTGGGTAACAACGATTCCGGCGCGCACCTGCGGAACATGTCCTTCTACAACGCGGGCCTACGTTTGCTCAAACGTGTCAAGGAGGCCGGTGAGGCGGGTGCTCCGTTCATGCCACTGGAGGCAGCGGTGCACCGGCTCACCGGTGAGCTGGGCGAGTGGTACGGACTGGATGCGGGCCGGTTACGTATCGGCGATACTGCCGACATCGCCGTGATAGATCCTGCCGGACTTGATGATTCGCTCGAGGAGTACCACGAGCAATACATGGAGGAGTTCGGGGTGTCGCGTCAGGTGTGTCGTAACGACCAGGCGATTGCGGCCACCGTGGTCGGTGGGCAGCGGGTGTACTCCTACGGCACATTTGTCGAAGGCTTTGGCAGCACGTTCAAGGCCGGCAGGTTCCTGGCGACGAGCTAGGCGGGAGTGTTCAGCTGAGCCAGCCCATATTTTTCCCGAAGGTTTCCGCCGCCGGGGAGAGTGAACCCAGCTCGCCACTGCGCTGGACGTAGCCCTGAATCGCGATCATGAACTGCATCGGGTTGTACACGTCTTCCTCGCCCGCCCATTGGTTGTCGCCTGCGTAGCGGAAGATGCTGATATTCGTTGCTTCCCAGATGCTTCCGTCGCCGGGGTCCTTCATTCGGTTGACCAGTTCGCAGATGACCCAGCCGTGTTCCTCGTCCACGACATGCCAGTTGGAGAAGTAGTGGGGCATCTCGGCGCCGGGGAACTCTGACATGGTCTTGACCATGGACTCGCGAATGGACTCGCGGCCCTCGAAGGTGCCGTAGGTCGGTTCGATGTAGGTGCCGTTCTCGGCGAACAGATCCGCGTATTTGGCCCAGTCGCCCTTGGGGCCTATCTCGTCGACCACCCGCAGGTGATGGTCGAACATGCCCTGCAGTTCGTCGCGTGACCACTGTCCCATGGCGGCGACACTAACACCGCCGACCGTTCGGCTTCCGGGGTTTCTTCGGTATTGGCGTGAAATTGAAAGCAGGGCACAGAAATTCGCGCGGCTACAACAAGCCGAGCTGTTTCAGGTCGGTTGCGTACTTGACGATGAGATCCCGTGTGAGGTGTGGGATATCGGCGTTCTGCGCGGACTGGACACCCTCACGGAACCTGATCGCCGGCAGGAAGGCGCCGTTGTGTGCGTGTTGCGGATACCGATACGCGTGGAGCAGCGGTAGCAGGGAGTGTTGTTTTTGTTTTTCGGGTAGGCCGCGGATGGCGGTGTCGAAGCGGTTGAACCATTCGTTGTAGTTGGCGATGCGCTGGATGGGGTATCCGGCGTCGATGAGCCAGTCGACGAAGTTGTCCAGCGAGATCCCATCGGCATGCGGATTCACCGAATCGTAGGTATGGAATCCTTCGATGGCACCGAGGGCGGTGATGGCCGATGCCGTGAAATCGGCTGGTAGTCCGTCATAGTGGGCCAGTGGTCGCTCGCCAGTGACCTGTGCTTGGTAGAACGAGCCGGGCGCGATTCCGGTGGCGATGAGGCTGAGGATCAGGCGGGTGAATTGGTCGGGGACGTTGAGCTGGCCGGTGTAGTGGCTGTGGGCCAGGATCATGTCCGAGCGCAAGACTGCGACCGGTAACCCGCACAGGTCGTGTGCCTCGCGCAGCAGTACCTCGCCGGCCCATTTCGCGTTGCCGTACCCGTTGGCATAGCCCTCGTCGATAGGCCGGACCGCGCTGATGATGCGGATATCGGAATCCTCGTCGAACACCTTGGGATCTACCGAGATTGCCACCGCAACCGTCGAAAGATAGGTGATGGGCTTGATGGTGGTGGTCAGTGCCAGTTTGATGATTTCGGCGGTGCCCACGACATTCGGCCCGAAGAGCTGGTTGTAGGGCAGTACGTGGTTGACCAGGGCGGCCGGGTGCACGATGACGTCGACGGTGTCGGCGAGGCGCTGCCAGGTCTCGGCGTCCAGTCCCAGGTTTGGGTCTCCGATATCGCCGGCGAGCACTTCCAGATGCTTTTCCGCCAGCGAGCGGAAGTGCGAGAGCAGTGCGGCATCACCGCTGTCGAAGGCCTCCTCAAGACGCCGGTACGCCGAGGCGCTGTCCTTACCGCGGATGACAGTGACGAGCTTGCCGCCGGTTTTGTCCAGGCGCTCAAGCCATTCCAGGGCCAGAAATCGGCCCAGGTAGCCGTTGGATCCGGTGAGCAGCACCGTCTGGGGGATTCCCACAGCGCGGGGGAGCGTGCGGGCTGCCTGCAGGGTGGCCTCATGGATGAACTTGTCCAGCGTCAGGTCCGCGGCCCGTATCTCGGTATGCCCGGTCCCATGCACCGATTCCGCTGTGGGTCTTGCCGACCCCGCGTCGCGGTGCTGCTCGATGATGCGTGCGATAGCAGTCAGGTCGTTGGCGGCGCTGACGATATCGCCGACCGGTATCTCGACCGCGAAGATATCGCGCAGCAGATCCGAAAAGGCAAGGGCTGACAGTGAATCTCCGCCGAGATCGATGAAGTGAGCGTCCGGGCTCACCTCTGCCGCGGACAGGCCCAAGAGTGCGGTGACCGCGCGTTGCACGGTATCGAGGACGGGTTTGCCTTCATGCCCGGCAGAGTGCAGGGCCTGCAGCTCTAGGGCCTGGGCGGTGGCGATATCGGTGTACAGCTGTTCCAGCTGGGCGCTGTACTTCTCATGCAGCTTGGGACGAGCCAGCTTGGCGATGCCAGTCAGTAAGCCGTTGGCCGCTGTGAATGGTTCGGTCTCGACCAGGAAGTCCCGCGGCACCTCGTAGGGTTGCAACGCGGCGTCGCGGGCGACCTGCTGAAGCGACTCCGCGATCAGGCGTTTGAGCAGCTCGCCGTTGCCCCGGCTCTGTTCATGTGCCTCGGCGGTCGGTACCACCACGGCCAGCAGATAGGACCTCTCGCTGCTTCCGTAGACGCAAATCTGGTGCACCAGCGGGCTGTTGGCGTACTCGGCTTCCAGATTCGCGATGGCTACGAACTCGCCCTGGGACAGCTTGATGACATTGTTCCGTCGGTCCACGATCTGGATCTTGTCGGGTTCCAGCTCGGCGACGATGTCTCCGGTCTTGTAGTACCCGTCGGGATCGAACACATCGGCGGTGACGTCGGGGCGCTTGAAATAGCCGCCGAATACCGATTCCGCTTTCACCAGCAGCTCGCCGCGCGGGTGTGGCTTGTCCGTGGAGAAGTAGCCCAGCTCGGGCACATCGACCAGCTTGTAGTCGATGACCGGTGGGCGCTGGATGCGGCCGTTGCGCACAATGACCCCGGCTTCGGTGGAACCGTAGCCGTCGGTGATACGGGCATCGAGGCAGGATTCGATGAAAGCGGCCAGTTCCTCGGAGAGCGGGGCCGAGCCGCACACAATCGTCAAAACACGTCCACCGAAAAGGTTTTCACGGATATCGGTTTTGACCTCATCATCGAGGGAGGGTAGATCGGCCGCCGGATCAACGGCGGCACGGCGCTCGACCTCATTGCGGTACCGCTGAAAAAGCATGTCGCACACGCGGGGCACAAGGGTCACCACCGTCGGCCGGGTCAGCGTGATGTCTTCGAAGAGCGTGGACATGTCGCTGGATGCCGCGAAGTAGGCCAAACCGCCGCAGGCGAGCGCCGTGACGAGGCTGCCGCGTCCCATCACGTGGCTCATCGGCATGAAATTGAGGTTGATCAGTGGAATTTCGGCCTTGGAGCTCAGTGT
Source organism: Mycobacteroides immunogenum (assembly GCF_001605725.1). Classification (NCBI taxonomy): domain Bacteria; kingdom Bacillati; phylum Actinomycetota; class Actinomycetes; order Mycobacteriales; family Mycobacteriaceae; genus Mycobacteroides; species Mycobacteroides immunogenum. Next base: position 3,243,435 of record NZ_CP011530.1, on the reverse strand, counting down.
GTCGGCGCGCAGCCAGGGCTTGGCGACCATCTTCTCGGTATAGGTGGCGCCCTTGGGGGTGCCCGTGCTTCCCGAGGTGTAGATGACCAGTGCCAGCGGGTCGGTGCCCTCCTCGGCAATGAACAGCGGGGCATCCGGAAAGGCGCGCCCGTGCCCCACCACCAGGGACATCGCATCGATGGCAATGGGCAGGCCGGCTTCGGCGATTCGGCGCTGTGCTGATTCGAGGTTTTCGCGCTGCGCGTCGACACCGGGGTGGTAGTCGAAGACGGTGATATGCCGCAGCGACGGCGTCGCGAGTACCGATTCCATTGCGGCGTCGAGTAATTCGGCGCTCACTGCCAGTACAGCGGGTTCGGATTCGGCTAGAATCGCGGTCCAGTTGGAGGCCGGCGCGCTGGTCTGCAGCGGAACCGCTACCGCGCCAAGATGGATGCACGCGAGGTCGATCGCGGTGTAGTCGACGCTGGTGAAACCGAGCATCGCGACAAAATCACCCGCACGCACCGGTGCGAGGGGATCGTGATACCAGGCAGAGGCCAGTGCACGCGCCATGCCCCACAGCTCTCCGTAGGTGACGGTCTCGAACTCGGGCAGCGGACGCAGTCGCGAGTGGCCGGCCTCGTCGGTGACCAGCTCCTGAACCCGGTGCCCTAGAGCCGGACGGTCGCTGTACCCGTCCATGATCGTGGCGACCACCTGCGCGAGCCGCAGACCGGGCGCGGCAACGGCGGCATCGACCGCGGTGTCGGGCTTGGCAGCACGAAACTGCGGGTCCTCGGTGAATAGGCGCCTGACGCGGTCTCCCAACCGCTGACGACGTGCTTCTTTGGTGTTATCAGCGGCGGCGTCGATCGTCATATCGGCAGCTTACGAAACCGTCGATTCTGTAAGCGCGCGGGTCACAGGAGCCCGAGTTGTTCGAGGTCCTTGGCATACTTCACGATCAGCTGTTGCGACAGGTGTGGAATGTCCGTGGTGCCATCCTGCCCGGCCGGGCCGATCCCGGCGGCCTGCACGGCATGCTGGAACCGCTTGGCCGGGACAACCCCATGGTCCTCGGCGCCGGACGGCTGCTCGAACGCGTGCAGCAGCGGTAGCAGGGAGTGTTGTTTTTGTTTTTCGGGTAGGCCGCGGATGGCGGTGTCGAAGCGGTTGAACCATTCGTTGTAGTTGTCGATGCGCTGGATGGGGTATCCGGCGTCGATGAGCCAGTCGACGAAGTTGTCCAGCGAGATCCCGTCGGCGTGCGGGTTCACGCAGTCATAGGTTTCGTAGCTATCCGTCACCTGCGTACCCAATGTGGTGATCGCCTCGGCGGTGAAGTCACCGGGCAGCCCGTCGTAATGTGCCCGGGGGCGTTCGCCGGTGGCTTGTGCTTGGTAGAACGAGCCGGGGGCGATTCCGGTGGCGATCACACTGAGAAGTAGCCGGGTGAATTGGTCGGGGACATTGAGCTGGCCGGTGTAGTGGCTGTGGGCCAGGATCATGTCCGAGCGGAACACCGCGACCGGTAGCCCGCACAGGTCGTGTGCCTCACGCAGCAGTACCTCGCCGGCCCACTTGCTGTTGCCGTAGCCGTTCGCGTACAGCTCGTCGACTGGACGCACCGCACTGATGAGCCGGATGTCCGACTCTTCGTCGAACGTCGCCGGATCCACATACGCCGCGACCGCCACCGTTGACAGGTAGGTGATGGGCTTGATGGTGGTGGTCAGTGCCAGTTTGATGATTTCGGCGGTGCCCACGACATTCGGCCCGAAGAGCTGGTTATAGGGCAGTACGTGGTTGACCAGGGCGGCCGGGTGCACGATGACGTCGACGGTGTCGGCCAGGCGCTGCCAGGTCTCGGCGTCCAGTCCCAGGTTTGGGTCTCCGATATCGCCGGCGAGCACTTCCAGATGCTTTTCCGCCAGCGAGCGGAAGTGCGAGAGCAGCTCCGTGTCCCCGGTGTCGAAGGCTTCCTCAAGACGCTGATAGGCCGCCTCGGCGTTCTTGCCGCGCACGATGACGATGAGCTTGCCGTCTGTTTTGTCCAGGCGCTCAAGCCATTCCAGGGCCAGATAGTGGCCGAGGTAGCCGTTGGATCCGGTGAGCAGCACGGTGTGCGGGGTACCGGTGGTCTTGGGGAGCGAGGGGGCCGCCTGCAGGGTGGCCTCATCGATGAACTTGTCCAGCGTCAGGTCCGCGGCCCGGATCTCGGTATGCCCGGCGCCGTGCACTGTTTCGGCGGTCGGCCGCGTCCCACCCGAATGGCGTTGTTCGTCAACAAACTTCGCGACCCCGCCGAGATCGTTCGCGGCGCTGACGATGACACCGACCGGTACTTCGACCGCGAAGATATCGCGCAGCAGATCAGAGAAGGACAGTGCGGACAGCGAATCGCCACCCAGATCGGTGAAATGCGCGTCCGCGGCGAGTTCGGCGGACGAGACTCCGAGCAGAGCCTGTGCGGCCTTGAGTACGGTCTCCAGCGCGGGCTTGTCCGGGTCGACGCTGTGCAGCGCCCGCAGCTCGGCGGCCTGCTGCTCGGCGATCTCGGCGTACATCTGTTCTAGCCGTTCGCCATAGTGCGCCTTGAGATTTGGCCGCGCCAGCTTGGCGATACCGGTCAATAGGCCGTTGCCCTGGCTGAACGGCTGCGGCTCGATGATGAAGTCACGGGGAACCTCGTAGGACTGCAGCTGGATTTCCCTGGCGATGTCCTGCAACGAGTCCGCGATGGTTGCCTTCAGTGCTGCCGTATCGCCCTTGGCGGACGCAACCGCCTCCGGGGTCGGCACCACGACGGCCAGCAGGTAGGACCGCTCGCTGCTCCCGTACACGTAGATCTGATGCACCACAGGGCTGTTGGCGTACTCGGCCTCCAGCGTAGCGACCGCGACGAACTCGCCCTGGGAGAGCTTGAGCACGTTGTTACGGCGATCGATAATCTGGATGTTGTCGTGGGACAGCTCCGCGACGATGTCGCCGGTCATGTAAAACCCGTCGGGGTCGAAGACGCCGGCAGTTACCTCGGGACGCTTGTAGTACCCCAGGAACATCCCGTCGGTCTTCAGCAGAAGTTCACCGCGCGGGTGCGGCTTGTCGGTGGAGAAGTAGCCCAGCTCCGGCACGTCAACGAGTTTGTACTCGATGACAGGTGGGCGTTGCACGATGCCGTCGCGGAACACCATGCCGGCCTCGGTGGAGCCGTAGCCGTCGGTCAGGTTCAGCTCGAAACACGATTGGATGAACTCGCTCAGCTCTTCGGACAGTGGAGCAGAGCCGACCATCACCGCCAGCACACGGCCACCGAACAGGTTGTCGCGGATATCGGTCTTGACCTCTGCGGCCACCGCGTCGGCGTCGAGAGCCCTACCACTGGCGAGGCGCCGGTCCACCTCTGTCTGGAAGCGCTGGAACACCATGTCGCAGACACGTGGAACCAGGGCGAGGGCCGTCGGGCGGATCAGCTCCATATCTTCGAAAAGCGTTGACATATCGCTGGATGCGGCAAAGTAGCCGGTCCCGCCCGTGGACAGGGTGGAGGTGAGTGTGCCGCGGCCCATGATGTGGCTCATCGGCATGAAGTTGAGCCCGATCATGGGCAGATTCTCGGTACCGGCCATGACGTCTTCGCGAATCCACCACCGGCGCACGATGTTTTCACTGTGCATCGCGCCCTTCGGCGCCCCGGTGCTGCCCGAGGTGTAGATGAGCAGCGCCAGTGGGTCATCGCCGGGAGAAGGTGCGTAGAGCGGGGCCGCGGGAAGTGCGGCACCACGGGTGATCACCGCGTCGAGGGTCTCAATGGCGATGCCCGTGCCCGCGAGTTCGGCACTGGCCGCCTCGAAGGCCTCTCGCTGCCCATCGACCTCGGGGGTGTAATCGAAGACCACGACCTGCTTGATAGAGGGTGTCGCACGCACGGATTCCAGTGCCGTGCCGATCAATTCAACGCTCACGGCCAGAGTGTTCGGTTCTGTCTCGGCCAAAATAGTGGTCCACTGCGAAGCCGGTGCACTGGTTTGCAACGGAACCGCGACGCCGCCAAGGATCATGATCGCCAAATCCAGCACGGTGTAGTCGATGCTGGTGAACCCCAGCGTCGCCACCAGATCGCCGGCCTTGACGGGGTGGGTGGGCTCGTGATGCCAGGCGGCTGCGACTGATGTTGTGCGGGACCATAATTCACCGTACGAGGTGATATCGAAGCGGGGGAGCAGGCGCAGCACGGTGCGTCCGTCTTTGTCGGTGACCAACTCACGCGCACGCTCGCCCAGTGCGGGACGCTCGGCGTAACCCGTCATGAGTGTCGCGATAGCCTCGGAAAGGTGCAGGCCGGGGCGTAGGACTTGCTTGGTGACCTCCGGATCGGGCAGGGCGGATCGGAACTGTGGATCGGTCTCGCGCAGGTTCTCAACGCGGAGGGACAGCTGCTCCTGCTGCAGGTCGGTTTCATTGGTCACAGTCATGGGCAGCCTCACATCGAGAGAGTGTTCTTGGGAAGTCCAAAAAGTAGATTACCTAAACTAACGATATATCCAGTTATGGTATTCCTCACAATCAGTGTCCCGCTATCGGGTGGGTAAATCCACTGTTGAACTGCCCATAAGCGGTTGGCGCGACACGGGCCCCGCGGGAACTGCCCGGCTAATCATCACCCTGGTGTGCGGGTGTAAAAGCCTCTGGACGGCCTAGTCGAGGCGCGGGATTGCGCCTCTTCGCGCGGAGGCTAAGCGTCCTCGGTACGCGCGAACTCGACGATGTCGCGCCACCGGCTTCCCGTCGCGGACGTGAAGGAGAAGCCCAGGGGCTCGACGAGGGCGCGCAGGTCGGCGGTTCCCAGGCGATCGGGGTCGAGGAAGATCTCGTGGAAGACCAGTCGGCCGCCAGGTTTGAGCACCTGTGCCAGCGATCGAACGCATGCGGTCTTGTCGGGCACCTCGCCGATCACGCTGGCGAGGAATGCGACGTCAAAAGTATTGTCCGAAAAGGGAAGTCCATTGCCAGCGTCGCCCGAGTGGAAACCGGCATGGTGGTGCCCGGCCCGCCGGAGCTTGCGTTTCACCTTGTCCAGCATTTCGGGCTGTACGTCGAACAGGTCCAGATGTCCGTGGGGTAGCCGCGACGCGATGGGCAGGCTGAAGATTCCCGGGCCCGGCCCGATCTCCAGCAGCCATTCGTCGCCGCTCAGCGCCAACTGCTCGGCCACTGCGGCAGGATTCACGAACCTTCGGTGAATCGGGTTGTCGAGGAGGAATGCCGCCTGGTGTGGGAACGGAAAGTCGCCGGCCCGGCGCACCTGGCGTACCACGGTGTCCATCCATGTTGTAGGCATGAACTAAGGGTACCCTTACTCAACGTGCTGTGGGGTACCCGTCAGTGACGGCCACCACCGCCGCCACCACCGCTGATCCCGCCGCCGCCGCCGTTACCGCTACCCGCGCTGGGTGCCTGGGGCGCCTGCGTGGCCGTGCTGTAGCTCGGAGCTTCCCGGGTGGGAGCTTCCCGCGTCGGAGCCTCACGGGTGGGTGCTTCTCGTGTCGGAGCCTCACGGGTGGGTGCTTCCCGGGTAGGCGCGGCTGGTTCCGAGGCGGGTGCGCGGGTTGGAACCGGCTCAACGGGTGCCGGTTCAGTCGTCGCACGTGGCACGGGGGCCTCTGAGGTAGGGGCCTCATGTGTCGGCGTGCTGTGCTGCTTGGTCGGCTCGGGGGCGGTTGTGGGCTCCGCCGTCTGCGACGGTGGCTCGGTGGCCGTTTGGCGCGGGGTGGGTGTCGCCGGTGTCTCGTGAGTGGGACTGGCAGGCGTGGTCACCGGCGCGGAGGACTCGTCCTTCGGAGTGGGAGTCGGCGCGACCGGGCTGCTCGAGGGGGCCTGCGGACCCGTGGTGGCATTGGCCGGAGATTCCGACGATGGCGCCGGCGAATGTGACGGCTCCGCGGACGGCGCCGGGCTGGTGGCGCTCGAGGTCGGGCGCGGCTCGGTCGACGGCGCGGGCGTTACCGGCGGCACCGTGGGCAGTGCCGGCGGTGTGAAATCGGCCGGCACCTCCTTCGGCGGCACCTTCGGTACCGGGGCCGTCAATACCGGTGGGGCAGCGGGTATTACGGTAGCCGGCGAGTCCGGATTGGAGGACTTCTCCGGGGTCGGGGGCTGGGCTGCCAGCTCTCTACTGAAGTTGCGGGCCGACTTGGTGGACAGATCCTTGATCAGATCCTGCGACGGACGGGCCGACTTGTCCTCGGCGATGAACTGCGCGAGCGAAGCGTCGAGATTGACCACCGGCTCGGCCAGCACCGGGCGATCGGCGATATGCGCCACGGGCGACCAGTCACGCTCCAACGGGTTGTCCCAGTTGCGATTCAGATTCCAGTCCCGGTACTGGGAGGGGTCGATTCCGTGTGACTGATCCCAGAGGCTGCGGCTGTACACCGGATTGGTGTTCTGGAATTTCCAGTCGTAGTACTGCCGATAGGGGTGGTACCGGTCGTACCAGTTCTGGTCGCGGGGGTCGTTGTCGTTGCGCTGACCCCACTCATTGCGGCCGTCGCGATCCCTGCCGTCGCGGTTGTATCCCGACCAGTTGTAGCCATCCCAGTTGTAGCCCCAGCGGTCGTAGCCCCAGCGATCGAAGCCCCAGCGGTCATAGCCCCAGCGATCGAAGCCCATGAAGTCATATCCGTAGCGGTTGAATCCGGACAGCCCCCAGTTGAACCAGTCCAGGACGTTGTATCCGTACAGCGGCGACCATGACGGGTCAAAGCCGCCCAGATCCTGAAGATTGGGGGTGAGCGGAGGAGCGATGGGGGCCGGCCAGTCCGCTACGGGGTCGACGGGAATACCGGGAGGTGGGGGAACGGCATAGGTCTCGGCCGCGGGTGCTGGTGCGTTCGCCGCGGCGGTGTATCCCCAGCTGGGCGGTGACGCTGCCGGTGCCGCCGGGCCCACATTGGCCGCCAGGTTCGTGTCGGTATTCACTCCCGGGGGTGCGGGCAACGCGGGAAGCTGTTGTGCCTGTTCGGGGGTGTACTGGCGGAGCTGCTGGTTGAGCTGCATGTACAGGTTCTGTAGCGAGGTGCGCTCATCAGAGGCCGAGACGAATTCCAGCCCCTGCTTGGCGTCATTCAACGAGCTCCGGACGTCGGTGAGCTGATCAGCCGACGGCTGCTTGCTGTTGCCCAAGATGTCCTGGGCGCTCTTGAGATCAGATACCACCGCGCGTATCGCCACGTCCTGCGAATGGGTGGGGAACACGGTCTTGTTCAACGACCACAGCGACGCGCCAGGTTGTGCGCCGTACGCGGCGCCCATCAGCACCGCGAACAGCAGGCCAACCAGGGTGCCAAAGGCGGCCGCACGCAGCTGCGGTTCGCTGGGTACGTACTTGCTCCACTGCGCGGGAGGTTCGGGGTTTTCCCCGGGGAATTCCCACGTCCGCATCGCGGTCTCCTCGCCGGGAGATGGAACAGTCGTCATCTCAACCTTCTGTACTACCGGTGCCCCGCCGAGCCGCGCGGGAACAACTATCGGCAACTAAATGCGCACACTGAACTCTAGGTATTGCATCGTCAGCCTAGTCGTGGTCGTTACCGATTCTCAGTAATCCGGCGGCCCGTAATCAGCGACGTTGGGGCGCAATCAGTCCCGGTACATCGCCCACAGGCGGGGACCGTTGGCCGTGGGTTTGATCTCGTCGACGACCTTGAAGCCGAAGCGTTCGTACAGGGGGTTGTTGCGGATGTTGGAACTCTCCAAGTACGCGGGTCCCTCGATCTGGTCGATCCCGTGTTTGAGGAGCGCCGATCCGATACCTCTGCCGGGGACGGTGGCACCGATGGTCGCGAGATACCAATGCGGGTGTGTGGGGCGGACCGCCGCGGTAGCACGCGCCACCGCGATTCCGCGCGCGACACCCAGCCGTAGGCCGCCCAACAGTAGTGGAATGGCGCGGAGCCGCTGCGCGGCCGGCGGCTCCCAGCTCGGGGGATCCCAATGGGCGGCCCCGACCGCCACTCCGTCCTCGTACAGCAGATATTCGCCCTGGCCGGACCCGTGCAGGGCCAGCCCGATGCCACGGAAGATGGCTTCGTCACGCCGGGGTTCGGAGTTCACCCATCGGACCACGGGATCTTCGGCGAAGGCGGTGGCGATCACGCGGTGGGCAACAGCTTCGTTGGTGGAGTCGAGTTCTCGGATCTCACGGCTCATATGTTTTCTACGAGTCTCGGCCGCCGAAGGTTCCCGAAACCGGCGGCCGTCAATTCTGCGGGCGCATAACCACCGCGGCGGCGACTGCGGTGGCCACCAGTAAGAGTGTGGAGGCCCCGGCCACGGCATGGATGCCGTCGGTCCAACCCGTCCTGGCGAGATCGGCCGCGGCGGCACCCGCTTCGCCGCCGATGTCCTTGGCTCGGGTCATGGCCTGCCCGAGCGTCTCGTGCACATGGGTGCGTGCGGTGAAGATGGCCGAAGCGAGTGCGCCGAACAGCGCCAGCCCGAAAGCCGTCCCGAGCTCGAAGCTCATCTCCGAAATGCCTGTGGCCTGCCCCGCCCGTTCGGTGGGGGCGGCATTGAGCGCCACGGCGGAGACGAAGGTGAACATCACCCCTGCGCCGGCGCCGACGATCACTGTTGCCGCGATGTAGACGCCCACTGGTCCGTGTGGGCCGAGCCCCAGCAGCACCGCGTTGCCGACAGCCATTGCTAGCAGCGAGACCACAAACGTCCAGCGCTCACCGAGCAGGCGTTCGATACGCGCTGCGTCCATCGAGAAGTAGGCGACGGTTACCGCCATCGGCAGTCCCAGGAAAGCGGCGGCCAGCACGTCGAACCCCAGTACCGACTGTAGGTAGAGGCCGGTGAGGTACGTCGTGGCGCCGAAGGTGGCCATCGCTGCGATGGTGCCGACGATTGCCACGGTGAAGGTCCGATTGCGGAACAGGTCGAGCGCGAGCAGCGGATATGGATTGCGCACCTGTTGGCGGATGAACGCCGCGAGCGTGACTACTCCGATCACACCGGTGACCGCAACTGACAACGAGAAGCCATGTGTCGCAGCAGCTTTAATCGCATAGACCAGGGTCATGATGCCGAGCATGGACAGCGCGACGCCGGCGAGGTCGAAGGGCTCCCGCACCGGGTTGCGGTATTCGGGGATGAGCGCGTTCGCGGTGAGCAGCAGCACGATCAGCACCGGGACATTGATGAGGAATACCGAGCCCCACCAGAAGTGGTGCAGCAGCATGCCACCGATGACCGGCCCGACGGCCGCGCCGAAGGAGAAGGCCGCAGCCCAGATGCCGACCGCGAGCGCCTTCTGGCGGGCGTTGGGGAACATGACCCCGATAAGCGCCAGGCTGGCCGGCAGTAGGGTTGCCCCGCCGACGCCCATCAGCGCGCGGGCGGCGATCAGTGCCAGTGGTGTGGGTGCGAATGCGGCGAGCACCGAGGCGGCTGCGAAAAGTGTTGCACCCCAGAGCATGAGGCGACGACGCCCCCAGCGGTCGCCCAGATTTCCCATGGTGATGAGCAGGCCCGCGAGCAGGAACCCGTACACGTCCAGAATCCAGAGCTGTTCGGCTGCTGAGGGATTGAGCGATTCGGACAGTCGCGGCATGGCCAGGAATAGCACCGAGACGTCCATGGACACCAGGAACACTGGCAGTAGTAGGGATGCCAGGCCGAACCACGTGCGGCGTCCAGCGCGGGCACCCTCGAGGGGAGTCGCGTTTTCTGGCGCGGTGGACTTGCAGCTGGTCATGGGGTATCGCTCCGGTGATAATTGGGCGCGTACGGCGTACGCAGTAGACTGGGTACACTGTACGCAAATCGGCTAAGATGGTCAATCGAATGTGGAGGGAGCGCCGTGACGGATCCGCGCCTGACATTGGAGTCGATTGTCGCCAAGGCGATCGAGATAGCGGATTCGGACGGTCTGTCCGGCGTTTCGATGCGCAAGATCGCCGAGGCGCTCGGCGTGGGCGCCATGTCCCTGTACCGCCACGTGGCGGACAAGGATGCGCTCCTGGTGGAGATGACCGCCGAGGTGACTCGGCGGTTCGCGTACCCCGGCGAGATGCTGGGCGATTCTGACTGGCGCGCACGGGTGCGTGTCGCCGTGGAGTACGACTTCAATCTGTACAGCACCCATCCCTGGGTGCTGTTGGCGTATGCGGTGCCACGCAATGGAATGCAACCCGAGACCCTGGTGTGTTTCGACTGGCTGCTTGAGGCGTTTGGGCACCTGGGGGTTCCGGTACCCGAGGCCGCCGAGTTGTCGTTCCAAGTGTGGAGTTACTCGCAGGGCGTGGGTCTGGGTGCCGTCGGTGGCCAACTTGTTTCACCAGGGGCCCGCACCGATTTCTCTGGGTTGTCGGCACTCATCGAGGGCAACGTCGACATGCCGGAATCGCCGCGGTTGGCGGCCTTGGTGGGCTTGGGTGACCTGCCTCAGGTGACCAACCCGCGCGAAGTGATCGTCAAGGGCGTCGAGATCCTGTGCGACGGCATCGCGCGACGGTACGGGGCGCTATAGATATTCGGCGAGTACCTGAGCCTCGCCGCGCAGTTTCGCGGCGGCGTCGGGCTGGCCGAGTGCTTCGTAGCGCTCGGCTTGCGTGGTCCGCTCGTCGATCTGCCCCTGCAGGATGGTGCGGACTTCGGCGGGGGAGAGCGTGCGGCGGGGTGCCTCGGCCGCGCCGAGACCCATCGCGGCACCGGCGACATGGGCGCTGTTGGTGGCGATATCGGCTGTGGTGTCCACTGACTCGGCGTTGTCGATCGCGGCGATCGCCGTCCGCAACGCGCCGACCGCTTGGCTGTCGCGGGACTTCATGGCGACACTGAGGTCGGCACGCATCGTGGCGCGCAGCACGTGTGGGTCGTGTGTGGATGTCATGGGATCTCGAGGCTAACCGGCGGGGCCGGTGTGGGCCACCGAATAACCGATGGTGTCAATATGATTCGGGCCGGCCTACTCCGTCGTCGCTGATCGCATGGTCGCGCCAGTGGTCAGGTGCCGTCGCGTGTTTCGCCCTCGGAATTGCTGCGCCACTCCGAGAAACGGCGCCGGACGTCGCTGGCGACGTCGCTGACTCCTTGTCCGACGACGTTCACCACACCGTCGAGGGTGGATCCGAAGTTGCGCAGCGCGGAGATCAACGGGTCGGTTGAGGAATCGAAGTTGTCCCTGTATGTCCTTGCCGCAGAACGGAAATCCGAACCGAGATCGGCGTGCTCGTCGTCATCGCGGCGCGGGTACTTGCCGCCGAGGATCGCGCCGTACTCGCCGCGGTCGATCCATTTGCTGAGCTCGGCCGCCCGGATCACCGAGAACGGGTGTGACTGCAGCTCGAGGTTGAGGAGCTTGAGCACGCCATCGCGCATATCGCCGGTGCGTTCATACTCGGCTGCCTGCGCCAGGAAGCGCTGGGTATCCATCTCGTCCAGCCGTGAACCGCCGGACAGTTTCATCTCGACGCGGATGGCCGTGTCCACATCCTGCCCGCAGAGCATGCCGGCGCGGTCCCCGGACAGCTCGGATTTCCGTTGCCACTCCATGAGTGCGGCCACGACGGCGCGCAGCGCCCATCCGCCGATCGGCATCCAGCCGAGGTTGCCGGCCAACCGCATCAGGTGCAGCAACATGGTGCGGTACACGCCATGTCCGGAGAGGGCATGCCCGAGTTCGTGGCCGACGATGAAGCGCAGCTCCTGTTCGTTCATCAGATCCAACAAGCCGGAGGTGAGCACGATGAACGGACGGTCCATCCCGATGGTGTACGCGTTGGCGTATGGCCCCTGGATGACGTAGAGCTCGGGGACCTCGGGGGCGTCCAGAATGCGGGCGCAATCGTTGAGGGTGTCGTTCAGCGTGCTGAACTGTCGATCGTCGACCCGGATCGCGGTGGCCAGGTACATCAGCCGGTGCTGACGTTCCCGTAGCAGTGCTGCCAGCGCCTTGAGGATGGTGTCGAACCCCTTGAGGCTGCGCAATGTTTGCAGCGCGGCACGATCGGCGGGGTGCTCCCAGGCGCGGGTGCTGATTCCGGGAAACTCAACGTATGTACGAGTAGGCAGATCGGGCATGGTGTTCAACCTAACTGGTTACCGGGCGAACCGGGTGGGACCAGAGAGATCACGGACACCGGAATGAGTTAGCCGCCCCTGAGTGGCCGAGCCTGCTGCCGATGTCCGGTGCTCCCCCCGGAACTGCTTCTTACATGGCTAAGACGATCACACGCTCGTCGTGGTTCCGCGCGTGGCCTACGCGCGCGCATCTTTGAGCTCCTTCTGATACGACTCCGCCTTGCTACGCACCGCCTCCATCAGGGTGGGATATTGGTCGACCCCGTGGGCGCCGGCTCCGCCGAGTTCGAACACCACGCCCGGCTCATCGCTGAAATACGAGTGCGCGACGGCGATGATCACGACATAGTCACCGGTGGTCCCGAGGACGGGCATCAGCTGGTTGAAGGAATGCGCACCGAAGTATTCGGGGCCGAGGGAGGCCCCCTGGATATACGCCTTCATGTCTTCCCAGTTCTGCGAGCCGGGCCCCGAATCGGCGAGGGAGAACAAGTCGTCGAATCCGCAGATGGCGTGCAGGCCGTCGGAGATTTGGAGCAATTCGCGGTGGTCGGCGTCGAGGTAAAGACCCCACTGCCGCTCCTTCGTGCGGATGTCGGTGCGGGTCGTCGGTGTGCGTGCGCCGGGAAGGTCATAGCGGGGGTCTTTTTCATGTAGTGCCCGCTGTTGGTCGGCAAGCATCGAGACCAGTGCGGACCATTCGTCGTGACGGATCGAGCTACTGGGCGAGACGCAGGCGCAGAGCACTGTCGCGATGAGAAAGGCTATTGCGCTGAACCGCATACGTTCCCCAAGCTTTGGACTTGTTGAGAACGATAGCAAACAGAAGCTTTGTGTGGCGCCGTAACCCGGCGGCGGTCGGCCATCTTGACAACGTTTGATGTCAACATAATCATTGCTCGTGAAACACTCAGCCGCACATGAACAATGGGAGAGCCGATGCGGGCCGTCAGGCACATGATCAACGCGCTTACCAAACCGGTCAGGGCGAGTTATCCATGGACGCCGACGCTGGCCTCGCGCGTGCGCGGCCGCACCGTGTTGATCACCGGTGCGTCGAGCGGGATCGGCCGCAGGCTCGCCGAGCAGGTCGCGGCGGCGGGGGCCATCGCCGTCGTCACCGCGCGCCGCGCCGATGAGCTCAACGAGGTGGTGCGCGTCATCACCGCGCGCGGTGGCACGGCCCACGCCGTGCCCGGCGATCTGTCGACAGGTGAGGGTGCGGGTGCGGTCGCCGACGAGGTCCTGGAACGTTTTGGGGCACCGGACATCTTGGTGCTGAACGCGGGCCGGTCGATCATGCGCTCACTGGCCGATTCCGAGCATCGGCTCCACGACTACGAAAGGACGGTCGCGATCAATTATCTCGGCGGTGTCGGCCTGGTACTGCGCCTGCTGCCCGGCATGCGTGCGCGGGGTTCGGGACATATCGTGCACAGCTCATCGATCGGAGTGTTGGGCAATCTGCCCGAATTCTCCGCCTATGTCGGATCGAAGGCGGCCATGGACGCGGTGTTGCGTATCGCGGGCATCGAGAGCCGTGCTGACGGCGTGCGGGTCACCAACATCCATCTGCCGCTGGTCGCGACCGACATGATCGCGCCCACGGATTGGAGCCAATACGCGTCACTGACGCTGGAGGAGGGCGTCGACATGGTCATCGACGCGATCCGGCGGCAGAGCCGTGAGGTGAACAATCCCTTGGGCATCTTGTATCGCGACGCGTATCGCGTGGCACCGGCAATCGTCAGCCGGGTGCAGAACGATTACTACCGCTGGTACTCGGCGCGGGGGCCTAGGGCGGATCCGCGGCCTGTCGGGGCTGCCGCTATCGGCTAATCCGATGCGGCGCCAATGAATTCCAGGCCGGCGTTGATCGCGGGACGGTGCCGCAGGATTCGGAAGTGTGCCAGGCGGCCGAGTCCCTTCGTCGCGATGAAACGTGCGCCGGGCCATGACTGCGCCAGCCGCTCACTCGACGCGTACGGCGTGTCCGGGTCGTCGGGGTCGTGGATCAGCAGCAGCGGGGGATGCCCGGCGGCCGCAGCGACGCGGGCCAACTCGGTTTCGGGCAGCGTCAACTCGATGCGGCGCTCGAGCTGGCGCTCCAGTCCGGCGCGTATCCGCTTGCCGAAGCCGTGGCGTGCGGCGAACAGGTCCAGGTAGAGGGGGAAATCGCCCATCGGCGCGAGGTACACCACGCGGCCCACCGGTGCGCCATAGGAGGCCGCGAAGGTGGTCGCGTTGGCACCCAGGGAGTGGGCCACCACCGCGTGGGCGGGCCCGTGCTCCTTGATGACGGCAGCCACTGCGTGCGCGCACTCGATCAGCGTGGTGCGTCCGGGTGCCAGTGCACCGCGCTCGGACTCGTTATGGCTGGGCAGGTCGAAGGCGATGACGCGGTATCCGGCCTGCAGCAGCGGCTTGATGAAGATCCCGAGGTGCGTGCGCTGACCGCCCCAGCCGTGGACCAGGTAGACCGTCGGTCCCTCGCCCCACGACTCACCCGCAATCCGGTGGCCGTCCCAATGGGCCTCCAGAGGCTCGCCGGCGGGCACGCCGGGTGGCATGCGAAGACTCGACTCGATGACCGGCGGGGTGCACCACAGCTCGACCGCCCAGCGTGATCCGATGGCCGGTGCGAAGCGTTCCAGCCACCAGAAAGCCCGGCGGATGCGCGGGGAAACCGGGGGTTGAACGCCGGAGCCCTCCACGTCGAGCGCGGGCGTCGCGTCCTTGGCCGGTGCGGACTGCGCCTTGTCTTGTTCGGTCACGTCGAACGATTCTATTGACGCCCAGGACAGCCGTGCGCGGTGCGGGCCAGTCAGCGGCCGCGGAGAGAGTCCATTGCGGCCGTCGTGAGGTCGCCGAAGAGCCGTAGACGTGACAGCCCGCCGTCGGGGTAGATGTCCAGGCGCACCTCGGTGACGGGCTGCCGATCATCCAGCAAGAAGCGGTGCCGGGTATCGGGCTGCAGCGGCGTTCGGGGCAGGAGTGGCACCCAGTCGCCCTGTGCGGTCAGGCCCCGCAGTGCCGCCGCGCCCGGGCTGTTACCCACGAAATAGGAGGTATCGATTTCGGCGATCCGGATCAATCCCTCCCCGGCAAGCCGCACCTGGACCCAGTCGTTGGCGTCGTCGCGGCGCCGCGCGGTTTCCCATCCGTCACCCATGACCCGGGCGACACCCGGAAACAGCAGATTCTGGGGCGAGCTGTAGAACCGATTGGAGCAGTCGGTGACCAAGCCTCCGTTCTCGATGGCCGCCAGATCGAACTGCCCGGCGTTGAGGAACCGTGGGTCGGGCAGCCCGCGGCCGTGGACGCGAAGCCGTGCCACACCGCCGTCGGGATACATGGTCAGCCGCACGTGCGTCCAGCGCCGTTGCGAATCGACATCGAAGGCATTGCGGCTGTCGCCGTAGACCTTTGTACGGTCAACAATGCTGTGCCAGGCGGTATCTCGGGCTATTTCCGCGGCCGGTGGGTATCCCTCGATCTCTGCGGCGTCCACCGAGATCTCCGGCGGGTAGTTGCCCTTGAACCATGCGGTGTCGACGACGACGCCCGCTATCACCCCGGGCACACCCAGCCGGACTATCGCGGCGTCATGGCCCGGTTCGCCCGCGGGGTCACGCCGGCGCCGGGTCTCCCATCCGTCATAGACCTGTCCCTTGTGCCCGAAGGTCGCGGGCCGATAGTCGGCCGGCCCGGGTTTGATCAGGTTCTCCTTCTCGGCGAATAAGTCGTCGTTGGCCCAGATCACCGCTGCGCCCAGGGGGCGCAGCGCCAAGTCGGGCAGCATGGTGAAATCTGGCAGCCCGGTGGGTGTGTTGCCGGTCATTGCTGGTCGGTATCTCCTGTTGTGGTGCGTTGCACGAGTTGGTCCAGTACCGCCCGGTCGCATCCGGGCGCGATGGCGACCACGTCGTCGGGGGAATAGGCGCCGCAGTCCAGACCGCGCAGAACCCCGGCGGCCAATGCCTGGGCCGTCGCCGGTTCGTCGACGACGGCGCCTCCCTGTCGCTGCAGGTAGGCGACGATGCGGGGGCCGGCTACCGTCAGCGCGCGCCGATGGAATCCGTAGGTGGCCAGCCATCGGGTGATCAGATGTCCCGGGTGCATGTCCCAGCCCTGCCAGTAGCCGCGCTCCAGGGCGCGGGTCACCAGCCGGTGATGGCGGGTCAGTGCGGCGGCCTGCTGTTCCGCCGGGCCATCGGGGGCCACCTGGGTGGAGCCGTCGCACACCCACACTCCGGTTTGTGCCGCCGCCGCCAGCATCACGGCCTTGGCATGGTCGGCCACCGGATGCTCCAGCGATTGATGTTCGGCGGCGATCCCGCAGGCCGCGCTGTAGTCATATGTGCCGTAATGCAGTCCCGTCAGGCGCTCGCGGGCCACGTGGATGGCCTTGGCCAGGGTGGCCGTGCCGTCAGCGCCCAGCACCGCCTGCGGGCTCTCGATCTGAAGCTCGAAACGCAGTGAGCCGTTAGGTAATCCGTGTACTCGCTCGAGCTCGTCGAACAGCCGGAGTGCGGCCTCGACTTGAGTCAGCGTCCGGAATTTCGGGATGGTGGTCACGAATCCTCGCGGCACTCCGGACGCGCCGTCGAGCACCAGCTCCAGTGTGCGCACGCTGCGCCGCAGGTGCAGCGAGGTGAGGCCCTTGATGCGGATACCCAGTGCCGCAGGTGGATTCGCGTCGATAGACAGCGCGCGTAACACGCGCCCGGCCTTGCGTGCGTCGGCGTCTTCGGCGCTGTCCTCGCGCCAGCCGTAGCCATCCTCGAAATCGAGTCGCAGATCCTGAATGGGCGCGGTAGCAAGCTGTTCCTTGACGCGGGGGAGGACGCCATGGACGTCAAGCGCCGACAGTGTCTGCTCGTGGTGCTCGGCCAGCGCGAGGGCCGATGCGCCCCATTGTCGCGGTAGCCGGGTGTCGGCCGAAGCCGCACTGGCGTACACGGTGTGGATGGGCTGCGGTTCACCGCGGTCTTCGGGGTAGGCGCACTTCAGCTCGGCATCCGCGAGGGCCAGTAGTTCCGCGATAGGAGCGAGCCAGCCGGGGCCACCGGCATCTGCTGGGTTCGATGGGGATGGTGCTGACACGGCTCCCATGCTCGCAGACTCGTCACCGTGGTGCGTGGCGGTGTGCAGCGGCGGATTCCTCGCTGGTCGGTTCTCCCGCGAGAACTGCGCGCATGGTTTCTTTGGCTCTATTGCCATGAATGTGGGTCGGGTGGGGTGTGCTATGTCTCGCGTGGCGGAGTGGTCTGGGCGCACGGGTAGCTCATAGGTTCGAAAGCTCCTACACCTCGTACCAAGGAGCTTGCCCGTGCGCGCGACCACTTTACTCAACCGTGTCCTCGACCTGCCGAAGACCACGGTCCGCGACGTCGAGTGCGGCGACAAGGTGACGGTGTGGGTGCGCCCGCAACAGCGGGTGATGTCCTGTCCGCATTGCGATTTCCGTACCCGGCACCGCTACGACACACGGATGGTGGATTCGGCGTGGCGGCACCTGGACCTCAGTGGGCGGGTATGTGTGCTCAAACTGCGGCGACGTCGGTTGCGCTGCCCCGAGCACGGTGTCCTGGCCGAGTCAGTGCCGTTCGCGCGGCCGGGATCGGGGTTCACCCGCGACTTCGAGGACCTTGCGGTCTGGCTGGCCGCCAAGTGTGACAAGAAGACGGTGTCGACGTTCTGCCGCGTCACGTGGCGCACCGTCGGGGCGATGTGTTCGCGCGTCGTGGCCGAGAAACTGGACCCCGACCGGCTGGCCGGGCTGGTCGACATCGGCGTCGATGAGATCTCCTGGCGCAAGCACCACAAGTATTTGACTTTGGTGTCCGACCACGACACCGGCACAATCGTGTGGGGTGCGCCGGGCAAGAAGGCAGCCACTCTCGACGCGTTCTTCACCGCGGCCCTACCCGCCGATGGCGCGAAGAAGATCGAGGCCGTGTCGATGGACCTCGGGCCGGCATTCGCGAAATCCGTTCGCGCACATGCCCCGCAGGCGGTGATCTGCTTCGATCCGTTCCATGTCGTCAAACTAGCCACCGACGCCCTCGACGACGTTCGCCGTCAGGTATGGCAGTCCGCGCGCAAACTGTCGGACAAGCAGATCGCCAAAACCTACAAGGGAGCCCGCTGGGCGCTGCTGAAGAACCCCGAATCCCTCACCGACACACAGAAAGCCACCCTCGCCCAGCTCAAACGCGAGGGCGGCGCACTGGTCCGCGCCTACGAACTGAAGGAATCGCTGCGGGCGGTGTTCGCCGGGGATCTTGACGCCGACACCGTCACCGACATGCTCGGGAAATGGTGCTCATGGGCGCAGCGGTGCCGGATCCCGCAGTTCGTCAAGGTCGGCCGAACCATCAACAAACACCTCGATGGCATCCAAGCCGCGGTGGAGCGCGGACTGGCCAACGGCCGCCACGAAGGGCTCAACAACAAGGTCCGGTTGATCATCCGCAGGGCCTACGGCTTCCACAACGCCGAGAACGCGCTCGCCATGATCATGCTCGTCTGCGGACCGGTGACCCTCGAACTCCCATACCACACATGAGGTCATCCACATTCATGGCAATAGAGCCGTTTCTTTGTCGAGTTGGCGTTCCCAGTTGGCTACCACCAGCGTCGCCACGCAATTGCCCAGCAGGTTCACCGAGACACGCATCGAATCCATCATCCGATCCGAACCCAGCAACAGCGCGACGGCTGCCACCGGAATGGCGCCATGACCGATGGCGCTGACGGTTGCGGACAGGGCAAGGAATGACGAACCAGGCACGCCTGCCATGCCTTTGGAGGTCAGCATCAGCACCAGCACGGCGGTGATCTGTTCCCCGAGGGTCAGGTCGACCCCGAGTGCCTGCGCGAGGAACAGCACACAGATCGACAGGTACAGGGTGGCTCCGTCGAGATTGAAGGAGTATCCGGTGGGAATGACCAGTCCGGTGGTCGTCTTGGAACAGCCCGCGTAATTGAGCTTGGTCATGATGCGCGGCAACACCACTTCGGTGGAGGCCGTGCCGAGCGCCAGAAACAGTTCATCTTTGATGTAGACGACGAATTTCCAGAGATTTACTCCCGCGAAGATCCGCGCGATCACCGCCAGCACGCCGATGAACAGCAGTGCCGCCGCATAACATGCGGCGATGAGCTTGCCGTAGCTACTCAACGAGCCGATGCCGTATTGACCCACGATGTAGGCCATCGCCCCGAGTGCGCCCAGCGGTGCCAGCCGCATGATCCACCCGATGATGGTGAAGAAGATGTGACTGAGGTGGTCGATGAACTCGAGGACCACTGGTGGCCCGGATTCTCCGAACTTGGCCAGTGCCAGGCCGAACAGCACCGCGAAGAACAACACTTGCAGCAAGGCGTTCTCGGCGAAGGCCGAGACGATCGAGGAGGGGATGATGCCGAGCAGGAACTCGACGGTATGGGGCAGCTCGCCGTTGTTGGTCTTCTTCGCGATGGCATCGGCCCCCGTCGCCAGGGTGTCCGCGTTGATGTGAAATCCCGCTCCCGGTTTGGCGAGATTGCCCACCAGCAGGCCGAACAGCAGCGCGAAGGTGGTCACCGCCTCGAAGTAGATCAGTGCCTTGACCCCGATGCGGCCGACGGACTTGAGGTCTCCGACATGGGCGATACCGAGCACCACCGTGCAGAAGATGATCGGGGCGATCACCATCTTGATCAGCTTGATGAATCCGTCGGCCAGGGGGCGCAGGTCGGCGCCGAACTCGGGCCATTGCCAGCCGATGACCACGCCCGCGGCGATCGCCACCAGCAGCTGGGTGAATAGCGAGCGATACCAGGGCGGTTTGGTCGCCGTGCGTACTGTCTGGCGCTCGGGTACCTCGCTCGCCGTCGGCATGTGGGCGACCGTATCGACGCGCTGTTTATGCGATGTGAACACCGGATTCAGCCCGTATTACCCAGCGAGTGGTTGTGCGGTTGGATGGGGAGATGGAACCCGCCCCATCGGCAGGTGTCGTTGCCGGAGCCGTGCTTGCCGCAGGAGCCGGTAATCGTTACGGCATGCCCAAGATCCTTGCCGAGGACGGGCGTTGGCTCGAACTCGCGGTGGCGGCATTGGATCGCGGCGGCTGCGACGAGATCTTCGTGACGCTGGGTGCGGCGCAATGCGAGATACCTTTGCCCGCAACGGGTATCGTCGTCGATCGGTGGCAGATGGGTATGTCGGAATCGGTGCGAACGATCCTGGAGCGTGTCCGCCTGCGACCGGAGGTGGTGGGAATCGTCATCCATCTGGTCGACCTGCCGTCTGTGGGTCCCGAGGTGGTGCGTGCCGTACTGCGCGCGAGTGGGTGTCGCCGCTCGGCGGTTGCCCGCGCGACGTTCGAAGGCAAGGCCGGGCATCCCGTGTATCTCGGTTCGGAACACTTCGACCCGGTGCTGGCGGCATTGACCGGGGACAGGGGAGCCGGGCCCTACCTGGCCGCCCGCACCGATGTGATCGGGGTGCCAGGTGATCACTGGACCGACGGCGCCGACCGGGACCGGCCGTAGATCACGTGTGCGGGGACGCTTCGCATACCCAGTAGGTAGAGGACGAAGCCGATTCCCGCGCCGAGAAACCACGTGAAGCTCGCCAGATACGTGCTGCCCCAGATGACTACCGCGATCGCCAGCGCCGCACCGACGGCCGTCGCGGCAACCGCTACCGGGTTGATGCCACCCCGGTAGAAGTACGCCCCCGCGGGCGAAAGAGTGAATAGATCGTCGACCTCGATGGTGCGACGGCGCACGAAGTAGAAGTCGGCGATGAGGATTCCGAACAGCGGGCCGATCACCGCGCCCAACGTGTCGAGCGTGTCATGGATGGTGCCCGGATTGTTGTAGAGATTCCAGGGGGTGATCAGGATCGAGCCGACCGCCGCGATCATCCCGCCGGCACGCCAGCTGATCCGTGTCGGTGCGAGGTTGGAGAAATCGAAAGCGGGCGAGACGAAGTTGGCCACGATGTTGATCCCGATGGTGGCGATCGCAAAGGTGAGCACTCCCAGCACCGCCGCTGTCGTGTTGTCGATTTTGTCCACGATCAGCACCGGGTCCGTGATGGCCGTGCCATCCGCGTCGCGGCCGATCACCGTGGTCCCCGCCGACACCGTGCAGACCACCAGCACCGCGAAAAACAGGAAGTTCAAGGGCAATCCCAGGAAGTTGCCGCGCTTGACCTCATCGAAACTGCGCCCATATCGTGCGAAGTCGCCGAAGTTGAGCATGGGGCCCGAGAAGTAGGAAATCACCAGTGCGATCGCGCTCACTATCGTCGCCGCCGCCGCGAACCCGGTTTTCGGGGGACCCGAGGCCAGGTCGAAATGCACGTTCTGCCAGCCTGCCGCGACGACAAGATAGAGCGCAAGCGCCAGCATCACCGCGTACACGGCGGGTCCGCAGAAGTCGATGAACCGGCGGATCGCTTCCATCCCATTCCAGAACACGGCAGCCTGCAACGCCCACATCAGCAGGAAACCGGCCCAGCCGAGCAACGACAAACCCAGGAATCCGTAGTCGTCGGCATTGCCGTAGCGGCTCAGTGATGGATCGAACTTGATCGCCAGCAGCACGAATGCCGCAGAAGCCAAATAGGTTTGGATGCCATACCAGGCGACCGCGATGAGGCCGCGAATCACCGCGGGCAGATTGGCGCCGCGCACACCGAACGCGATGCGCGCGGTTACCGGATACGGCACGCCAGCCTGCTGAGAAGGCCGCGCCACCAGATTGCACAGCCAGTACACCGCCGCAATCCCCACCACCAGTGCCAGGAGTACCTGCCAGGCCGAGAGACCCAGAGCGAAAAGGCTTCCGGCGAAGACGTAGCCGCCGACGCTGTGCACATCGGACATCCAGAAGGCGAAGAAGTTGTAGCCGGTCCACGTTTGGGTACGCAGCGGCGCCAGGTCGCCGTTGGTCAACGCCGGGTCGTAGCCGGATTTGATTACCCCGGCCCCGGGCCCGCTGGCCGGGGCGATTGCATCGGCCGTGAGTACGCCGGTCACGCAACCTCCAGAATCGTCCATCAGCGGCGGAAACGCTGGTGACAACCGAAACTAGGCGGCCGGTGTTGCCGTCGTGTTGCGTGCAGACAATATTTTCCCGGCTCGGAATTGCTCTACTGGAACGCGATTCGATGCGGCGATACGGGCGGCCTACTATCGTGCCCACGATGGCTCACAACGAGGCTGACCCGGTGGCATCCCGCGACATGGTGGGCTATGGGCGCACGCCACCGCATCCGCGGTGGCCGGGCGACGCCCGGATCGCTGTGCAGTTCGTGCTCAATTACGAAGAAGGCGCGGAGAACAACATCCTGGACGGATCGCCGGCTTCGGAGACATTTCTCTCGGAGATGGTGCCGGCCGAGGCGTTTCCCAATCGGCACATGAGCATGGAATCGCTGTACGAGTACGGTTCACGTGCCGGGCTGTGGCGAGTCTTGCGGGTCTTCGAACGGCGTGGCCTGCCGCTGACGATCTTCGCGGTGGCACAGGCACTGCGGCGTAACCCGGAGGCAGTGGCCGCGTTCGGAGAGCTTGGGCACGAAATCGCCTGCCATGGGCTGCGCTGGCAGTCCTACCAGCTGGTGTCACCGGATATTGAGCGCGAGCACATGGCGCAGGCGGTTCAGGTCCTGCGTGATCTGACCGGTGCGGCTCCGCTGGGGTGGTATACGGGAAGAGATTCCCCGCAGACGCGGCGGCTGGTCGTCGAACATGGCGGGTTTTCCTACGATTCCGATTCCTACGCCGATGACCTGCCGTACTGGGTGCGGGTACCGGTAAACGCCGGTGTGGCCGACCACTTGGTGGTGCCCTATACCCTGGACACCAACGACATGCGCTTCGCCTCGCCGGCTGGATTCCCCAGCGGGGAACAATTTTTCACACATCTGCGGGACGCTTTCGACTGTCTCTATGCCGAGGGCGAGGCGGGTAGCCCGAAGATGCTCTCGGTGGGTCTGCACTGCCGGCTGGTGGGCCGTCCCGCGCGGACCGTCGCGCTCGAACGGTTCCTCGATCATGTGCAGGCGCGCGAAGGGGTGTGGATCGCCAAACGCATCGACGTCGCCGAGCATTGGCGCCGGGTTCACCCGGTGGGCAGCGACCCAAACGAATCCAGCAGTCCGGCATAGGGTTTGATCAGTGGCGCGGCGAACTCACCCCGCCCCGATTTGCGCAAGCCCATGGACACCAGTGACTGCACCAGGTTCACTGCCGCGGCCACCCCGTCGATCACGGGAAGACCGATCTCGCGGGAGATGTCCCGGCATAATCCGGCCATGCCCGCGCAGCCCAGCACGATCACCTCGCTGTCGTCGTCATGGGCTGCGCGGCGACAGCGCTCCGTGAGAATGTCCTTGGTGCTGGGATTCTGGTCCAATTCCAGGACCGCGATATCGCAACCGTGCACTCCTCGGCAAAAGCGAGACATCCCATAGCGTTCGGCCAGATCCCAGGCCCGGCCGACAGTGCGCTCCAAGGTGGTGACCACACTGAAACCCCTGCCGAGATGACTGGCCATGTGCATGGCTGCCTCGGCGATGCCGAGCACCGGGCCGGTGGCCAGCTCCCTGGCCGCATCCAGACCGGGGTCGCCGAAGCAGGCGAGCACATACCCGGCAGTCCCCTCGGATTCGGCGCGGCGGATCTCGGTCAGGATGCCCGGCACGCTCAGTGCCTCGTCGTAGTGGCTTTCTATCGACACCGGTCCCATGGAGGGGTTGACGGTGGTGACGCTGGTTCCCGGCCAGGCCACCGATTCCGCCGCCGCGGCGATGGACGTGGTCATGGCCTCGGTGGTGTTGGGGTTGATCACGCGTATGCGCATGGCCGACAGGGTACGTCGGCGCCGCGTGGCGCGGGCAGCGGTGCGGTTACCGGGTATCCGGTTATGAAACGTTCGCGTTAACTCTGCGTCGCCTGCGATGGCAGCCACGCGCCACCGCTGCCAGAATCGGGTTCTGGCCGATGGCGATGGAGGGCGAATGTCACGTACGTTCCGCTACCGGCGGCTGATCAACGAGTTGCGCGCCAACAGGTCCGGTCATGATCAGACCAGTGTGCTCGACGGGTTGCGGCGTGCCATCCTCGACGGTGCCGCACCGCCGGGTTCGATGATCCCCATCAGTGAGGTGGCCGACACCTACCAGATCAGCCCCATCCCGGTCCGCGAAGCGCTCAAGACCCTTGTCGCTGAAGGCCTTGTCGACCATCGTGCCAATGGCGGATACCGTGTAGCCCAGCTCACCCTGCCCGAGCTACGTGAGATCTATTTCACCCGAGGCGTTCTGGAGCGGGCAGCGCTGGCACAAGCGGCCGCGCTGGCCACACCCGAGGACTTGGATCGCGCACTGGCCGAACATGAGCTGCTGCAACAGGCCACAGTGGAGGGTGATGCCCGGGCATTTCATCAGCACTCTCGGAAATTTCACCGCGCGCTGGTGCTGCCCTGTGGCATGCATCGCCTGTTGCACATGTTCGAGGCCACCTGGAATCTGACCGAGCCGTTTCAGGTGATGCGAACGGTATCCGCGTCGGATCAACTGCAACTGCATGCCGACCATGAGGCGATGATCACAGCGGTGGCAAGGCGTGACACCGCGGCTCTGCTGACCGTAGCGACCACTCATCACGACCGTTTGGAGTCGGTGATAGTCGCTGCCGCAGGACAATTGGATGTAGTTGCCGAAGGGTAGCGCTGTGAGGCCGCCGAAGATATAGGTAACCGGCAACCTGGCCGCAACACGTTCGATCTAGCGTCGCTTGCGCGTCCGGGTAGGTAGGCGCGGGTGCGCCGAGGCAGGGAGGTTCGCGATGAGGAGGGTCCATCCCGTTGACGAGGTGCCGTCCGCGGGCAGACTCGTCACGCTGGGCATCCAGCACGTGATCGCGTTCTACGCCGGCGCGGTACTGGTGCCGTTGCTCATCGCGCGTGCCATCGACCTGGACGCCGAGGCGCTGACCATGTTGATCACCGCGGACCTGTTCACCTGCGGTATTGCCTCGATCCTGCAGGCGGTCGGATTCTGGAAGATCGGGGTGCGGCTGCCGCTGCTGCAGGGGGTCACCTTCGCGACGCTGGCGCCGGTGATCAAGATCGCGAACGATCACGGCGGCGGCCGGGTCGGGCTGCTCACCGTGTACGGCGCCGTCATCACGGCGGGAGCGTTCACCTTTCTCATCGCACCTTTCTTCGCGCGCCTCATCCGCTTCTTCCCGCCGATCGTCACCGGCTCGGTGATCACGATCATCGGAGTGTCACTGCTGCCGGTGGGTATCGGCGACGCCACCCGCAACCCGCATAGCCCGGTGGCCGCGCATGACCCCGGTAATGGGCGCTGGCTCATGTACGCCGTGGGCACCATCGTGCTGATCGTGTTGATGCAGAGGTTCTTCCGGGGCTTCTGGAGCACTATCGCCGTGCTGTTGGGGTTGGTCGCCGGTACCGTCATCGCGTGGATTGCCGGGGACACGGACTTCGGCGGGGTCGGCGAGGCGGACTGGGTCGGGTTCACGTCCCCGTTTGCGTTCGGCGCGCCGCGTTTCGACGTGATCGCCGTGGTGTCGCTGATCGTGGTGCTGATGGTGACCGCCGTCGAGTCCACCGGCGCGGTCTTCGCCACGGCCGAGATAGTGGGCAAGCGGGTGCGCGGGGCCGATATCGCCGCGACGGTGCGCGCGGATGGCATCGCCACCATGGTCGGCGGCACCTTCAACTCGTTCCCCTACACGGCGTTCTCGGAGAATGTCGGGCTGGTGCGACTCACCGGTGTCAAGAGCCGTTGGGTGGTAGCGGCCGCTGGGGTGATCATGATGGTGTTGGGTGTGCTGCCCAAGACCGCGAAGATCGTGGAGTCGATCCCGGCTCCGGTGCTGGGCGGCGCCGCGATGACGCTCTTCGCGACGGTGGCCGTGGTGGGTATCCAGACGTTGGGCAAGGTCGACTTCAACGACCACCGCAACCTGATCATCGCCAGTACCTCACTGGCCATGGGAATGTACGTGCAGTTCTCCCAATCATCGGGCCCGTCAACGGTCTTGGACCATGGTCGCGGTATCGCGGTCCCGGCGCTTCCGGGAATCGACCAGGCAGTTCCGGGCCTGCTGCAGATCCCGTTCAGTACCGGCATCACCATGGGTGCCATCACCGCAATCGTCTTGAACCTACTGTTCTTCCATACCGGCAGCCGTGGTGTGGCCGTGGCCGGGGGCGGAACCATCCGGCTCGCGCAGGTCAACGAGATGACGCTCGAACAGTTCCGGCACACATTCGGTGGCTTGGTCCAGAACGTGAATTGGGTGGTAGAGCGCGCCTACCGGCAACGGCCCTTCGCCGACACCCACGACCTGCGCAGCGCTTTCCAGGAGGCGATGCTCACCGGCAGTGACAGAGAACAGCGTGAACTCATCAGATCTTTCCCCGATTTGGGCGCGGAGGACGAAGCTGGAGAGATGGCGGCCGTCGACCACACCATTTTGCAGACGCTCGATGAGAGCGAGCTGAACAACGTGGTGAGTTTGGCCAACGCCTATCGCGAGCATTTCGGTTTCCCGCTGGTGATCTGCGCGCGCGAGACCGAGCGCTACGAGCGGCTGCTGCGCAACGGCTGGAGCCGCATGGAGAACTCCGCGACCAGCGAGCGCGCTTTCGCCCTCATCGAGATCGCGAAGATCGCCAACTACCGGTTCGACGATCTGGTCGCCGAGGCCAATCCCATCACGGCCGCTCGCTTCGGGCGCTTCGAGGATTTTCATGCGACGCGTTGACTGGCGGGGGATCGAGAGCTTCAACGAGCTGAGCGATGCCCAGGCGATCCACTGGCTCTACGAATGCTGTTCATCGCGAATATGGGCACTGCGGGTGGCTGCCGGCCGGCCCTTCCGCGACGAGGAGGCCCTGTACAACCGGGCAGACCTGATCCTGGCCGAACTCACCGACGCCGATCTCGACGAGGCACTCGACGGTCACCCGCGGATCGGGGAGCGGTCGGCCAATGCGGCGTCCCGGCGCGAGCAATCCGGTGTCGCGGGTGCCGATGCCGCGGTCCTGGATCGCCTGCGCGAAGGTAACGCCGAGTATGAGAAGCGTTTCGGCTACGTGTACCTGGTATTCGCGAACGGCAGGCCGGCCGGGGAACTGCTGGCGATCCTGCAGGAGCGGCTTAAAAACGATCCGGGGCACGAACGCCGGGTCATGAGAATGGAGTTGGGCAAGATCAATCGCAGCCGCCTGGCCCGGATGCTTGGTCCTGCCGGGCGGCATGCCGACGACATCGAGACGGAAGGCGATACATGACGGGATTGAGCACCCACGTGCTGGACGCGGTATCCGGACGCCCCGCACAGGGTGTGCGGATAACGCTGCACGACGGTGCGGGTGAGCAACTTGCCAGTGGTACAACCGATGCTGACGGAAGAATCGGCGATCTCGCTGGGGCCGCGTTGGCCACCGGCGACTACCGACTGGTGTTCGATACCGGAACATGGTTCACGGACAACGGAATCCAGGGTTTTTATCCGGAAGTGATCATCAGCTTCCGGAACGACGGAAATGCCGGGCACCTGCATGTGCCGCTGCTGCTGAGTCCGTACGCCTACTCGACCTATCGCGGCAGCTGAGAAAGGAAGCATCTATGGGAATCGTTCTCGCAGGCAACCAATATGGCAAGGCCGAGAATCGAGTGGTCCGCATCTATCGGGACACGCCGCGCCACGAGATCAAGGACCTCAACGTCGGTAGCGCCCTGCGTGGGGATTTCGCCGCGGCCTACACCGCTGGCGATCAGCGCAAGGTGCTGCCCACAGACAGCCAGAAGCAGACCATCTATGCCTACGCAAAAGAAAAAGGCATCGAGACCATCGAACAGTACGGGCTCGATCTGGCGCGTCACTTCGTGGACGAATACGAACCGGTGACCGGCGCACGGATCGAGATCGATGAATATGCCTGGGAACGAGTGACCGTCGACGGACGCGAGCACGATCACACCTGGGTGCGCACAGGTCAGGAGGTGCGCACCGCCGAGATCACGGTCGACGGCACCGGTGTGCAACAGCAGACGTGGGTGATCGGCGGACTCAAGGATCTGACCGTGCTCAAATCCACTGGCTCGGAGTTCCACGATTTCCTGGAGGATAAATACACGATCTTGCAGCCGACCACCGATCGGGTGATGGCTACCTCGTTGGTGGCCAAATGGCGCTTCGTGGGTACCGATATCGACTGGGATGCAACGTATGCCGGGGCGAGGGGGATCATTCTGGAGAGGTTCGCCACCGTGCACTCGCTGGCTCTGCAGCAGACGTTGTACGAGATCGGCAAGGCCGTTCTGGAGGCATACCCGACAATCGTCGAGGTGCGGCTCTCGGCGCCCAACAAACACCACTTCGTCTATGACCTAGCGCCTTTCGGGCTGGAGAACCCCAACGAGGTGTTCCATGCCGATGATCGCCCGTACGGATTGATCCAGGCCGTTATCGCCCGAGACGACGCCCCGGACGCCGGGCCGGCATGGGAACCGCATCTGGCCTGGCTGGCCTAGCGGTTGTCATCGAGGTATCCGGTGATCTCGCGCCCCCGCACCAGGACCGAGCCGATGGCGGGCTCCCGCAGCCCCATCAGCAAACGGAATAGTGTCTGCTCGGTGGCCAGCTGCTCGTCATCGGACCGGATCCCGTGGGAGAGGTTGTCGGCCAGGGGCTCAGATCGGTTCGGATCGATGATCAGGAAGTCCGCCTGCTTGCCCGCATCCAGATTGCCGAACGTGGCCTCCCGGTCCAGCGCGCGTGCTCCGGCCAGCGTCGCCGTGAACAGTAACGCCGCTGGGTGCAAGGACACCGATGCCCCGGCGGTTTCGGAGATGTGGACCTTGAAGCAGTCGTTCAGCACGCGGGCCAACAACCATTCGTCTCCGCCTGCCACATCGCTGCCGAGTGCGACGTTCACTCCGCTCGCGATGGTCCGGCGCCACGGCATGGTGCCCGAGCCCAGGAACAATTGGGAGGTGGGGCAGTGCGAGATCGAGGTTCCCGTCTCTGCCATGCGAGCCAATTCCCGGTCGTGGCAGTGCACGGCATGCGCCAGGATGCTTCGGCGTCCCAACAGAGTTGATCCGCCTCGGCGAGAGCCGGGTAAGAAATGACCGTCGTAGGTATCCAGGTAGCTATCGACCTGATAGGTCGACAAGGTGGTGTCCACCTCGCCAGTGCCTGGCCGCGCGTTCTCGCTCAGGTGGGAATGGAAGTAGACGCCGTCACCGCGCACCGCGTCGTAGAGCTCGCCGAGCGCGGTCAGGGTATCGGTGTCGACAGACAGCGCGAATCGCGGAACCAGCGCGACGTCGGTCAGCCCACTGCCGTGCCAGCTGTCGATTTCGTTGGCACACAGCGCTATCGCACGCTGGGTCGAGGTGAGCAAAGGCTGCGCACTCGGTGGTCCCACGGTTTGCACCCCACGGCCGGTGACCATCCGCAGGCCCGCCGCGTGGGTGGCCGAGAACAACAACTCCTGCGCCTCGGGGAACGCCGAGCCCATGACCATCGCGGCGGTGGTGCCGGCGGCGATCCGGCGGCGGCAGAATGCCTCGGCCGCCCGCTGCGCCAGGCACGGATCGGCCAGGCGCGCCTCAGCCGGGAAGATGCAGTGCTCCAGCCATTCCAGCAGCTGGCCGCCACCGTACGAATCGGTGCAGTAGGTCTGCGGGAAATGCATATGGGTGTCCACGAAGCCGGGCAACAGGAAGCCGCCTCGGTGGTCGTGGACATCCCATGCCGCGTAGGCCGGGGGCAATTGGGAATACGCTCCGCAGTAGGCGATCACGCCATCGGTACCGACCGCCAGCGCGCCGTCGGGGATCGACTGCAGATGTGCGGGCGCATCGTTCACCGTGGGGGAGCCTGTGATGTGAAAGATGTGCCCGCGATAGACGGCAGCGGCGATCGGGTCCATCGCACCATAGTGCACAGTGCACCTCGGTGGCGCAGCGCAAAGCGCCACGGCGCGGAGCCTCGATGAGACCAATGATGTTGATCGAGAATGTATTCGCCGCCACCATCGATCATGACCGCCGCGAGATCGGCGATGCGACGGTGGTCGTCGAGGACGGCCGGATCGCCGCCGTACTGACAGCCGGGGAACCCAACCCCTGGCAGGCATCGCCGGATGTGGAGCGGGTGGATGGCCGGGGCTGCTTGCTCACACCGGGATTGGTCAACACACACCACCACCTTTACCAGTGGATCACGCGTGGGCTGGCCGCCGATCACACGCTGTTTCAATGGCTTACCGCCCTGTACCCGGTCTGGGAGGGCATCGACGCTGATAGCACGTACGTGGCGGCGCAGGGCGCGCTGAGCTGGCTTGCGTTGTCGGGATGTACCACGACCACCGATCATCACTATGTATTTCCTTCGGGCGCAGGTGATCTGCTGGAAGCCGAGATCGAGGCCGCGCAGCAGATCGGGCTGCGATTCGACCCCACCCGGGGCTCCATGGATCTTGGCCGATCGAGCGGTGGGCTACCACCGGACAGAGTGGTGGAGTCCATTGACGCCGCGTTGGAAGCCAGCGCCGCCGCCATCGCACGGTGGCACGACCCAACGCCGGGGTCCATGGTGCGGATCGGTCTGGCGCCTTGCTCGCCCTTTTCGGTGACCGGCGAGTTGCTTCGGCAGTCGGCGCTGCTCGGCCGTGCACACGGTGTGCGGCTGCACACCCACCTTGCTGAGACCGCCGACGAGACCGCATTCTGCGCGGAACGTTTCGGCTGCACCCCGCTCGAATACATGGAAGAACTGGGCTGGTTGGGCCCGGACGTGTGGTTCGCGCATGGCGTACACCTCGATGACGCGGCCATCGATCGGCTCGCCGCCACCGGTACCGGAATCGCGCATTGCCCGACGTCCAACGGACGCCTGGGCGCCGGTATCGCGCGCACCCGGGAGCTGCTGGCAGCGGGTGTGCCGGTGGGCTTGGGAGTGGACGGGGCAGCCTCCAACGAGTCTGGGCGGTTGTTGGACGAGGCACATCAGGCGCTGCTGTTGGCGCGCGCCGTCGGCGGGCCGACGGCGCTGAGCACCCGCACCGCACTGGAGCTGGCGACGCTGGGCGGGGCCCGCCTGCTGGGCCGCGCCGATGAGATCGGTTCGATCGAGGCTGGTAAGTGCGCCGACCTGGTGCTGTGGGATCTGAGCACGCTGGGGCACAACGGCATCGACGACCCGGTGGCCGCACTGGTACTGGGCGCAGTGCCACCCATCCGGTATTCGTGGGTGGGTGGCAGACCGATTGTCAGGAACGGGGAGATGCTCACCGTCGACACCGACCGGGTCGCCGCCGCCGTCGAGGCGGCGCATCATGGGTTGATGAGCAGGTTGCGCTGATGGATCTGCACACCATCGACTCTGTGCTGATTGCCCGGGACCGCGCTGACCTCAGCGGTCTCGGGGCAGCGGATGGGTTGATGGCGGGTGGCACCTGGCTGATGAGCCAGCCGCAACCGGGACTGCGGCGGCTGGTGGACCTGACCGGGATGCGATGGCCCGATGTGGTCGTCAGTGCCGAGGGGCTGGAGGTGGCGGCCACCTGCAGCATCGAGCGGCTCATCAATGCTTCGTATCCGCCTGAGTGGGAGGCCGTGAACCTCTTTGGGCAGTGTGCGCGGGCCCTGCTGGCCTCGTTCAAGATTTGGCGGACCGCGACGGTCGGCGGCAACATCTGCCTCGGCTTGCCCGCGGGAGCGATGATCTCGCTGTGCGCGGCCCTTGATGCCGAATTGCTCATCTGGCGTGGTGACGGCACCGACGAGCGCTGCGCCATCACCGAATTCGTGACCGATATCAACGAGACGGTCCTGCGCCCCGGCGATGTACTGCGCGCCATCACCTTTCCCTCCGCGGCGTTGTCGCAGCCGGCCGTATTGCGCAAGATCGCGTATTCGGCGTTGGGCCGCTCCGGCGCGCTGGTCACAGGACGGCTCGACGGTACCGACATCGTGCTGGGAATCACCGCGGCTACGCGCAGACCGATCGTGTTGCGGGTACCCGCCGACGCGGAGCGGGCCCACGAAGCGGCGGCGGCCATCCCCGGCGCCCAATTCCATAGCGATGCCCACGGCACCGCCGCATGGCGCCGTGCGGTCACGTGGCAACTGGTCCGCGGGGTCGCCGATGAGCTGACGAGCGGGCGGCCATGAAAGTCAACGGTCAGATCATCGACACCAGTCCGCGGCCCGGGCAGTGCCTGCGCACCTTCCTGCGCGAGCACGGCCATAGCGAGGTCAAGAAGGGGTGCGATGCCGGTGACTGCGGCGCCTGCACGGTGCTGGTGGACGGTGCCTCGCAGCACTCGTGCATCGTGCCCGCGCACCGCGTGACCGACGCCGAGATCCTCACTGTCCGGGGTTTGGGAGACGAGTGTGACCTTCATGCCATGCAGCGCGGATTCATCGAGCATGCCGGTTTCCAGTGCGGATTCTGCACCGCCGGAATGGTGTTGACGGCGGCCACGCTGACACCGGAGCAGACCGGCGATCTGGACAACGCCTTGAAGGGCAACCTGTGCCGGTGCACCGGCTATCGGCCCATTCGCGCGGCCATCTGTGATGCCGAGCCGCCGCAGGGCGCCGTCAGCGCCCCGGCCGCCGCGCGCGTGGTCACCGGTACCGAGCCGTACACCATGGATCAGCTGCCCGCCGATGTGGGACACATTGCGGTACTGGGTAGCCCGCACCCGTCGGCCCGCATCACGCGGCTCGACACCGAACGGGCCCGCGCCCTGCCGGGGGTGCGGGCGGTGCTCTGCTACCGCGACGATCCGGGCATCCCGTTTTCCACCGCCCGCCACCACGAGCGCACCGACGATCCGGACGACACAATGATTTTCGACCGGGTGCTGCGGTTCGCGGGACAGCGGGTCGCCGCGGTGGTGGCTGATTCGCCGACCATCGCGAACCGGGCGCTGGAGTACATTGACGTCGAATACGAAGTGCTGCCAGCGGTATTCGACCCCGAGCTGGCGCTGCGGCCCGGAGCGCATCTGGTGCACGGCGACAAGGGGCCCGGCGCCCGGATCGCCGATGCCGCCCACAATCTGGTGGCCGAGGTGCACGGCGAGGTAGGCGATATCGCGGCGGCGCTTGCTCAGGCCCGGGAATCGGGGGCGGTGGTCAGTGGCAGCTGGCAGACAGCACGGGTACAGCATGTGCACCTGGAGACGCACGGCGCGGTGGGCTGGCAGGACGAGCGCGGTCGCTATGTGCTGCGCACCAGCAGCCAGGTGCCTTTCCTGGTACGCGATGAGCTCTGCCATGTGTTCGGCCTTGAACGTGATCAGGTCCGGGTGTTCGCGCCACGGGTAGGCGGAGGTTTCGGAGCCAAGCAGGAGATGCTGACCGAGGATCTGGTGCTGCTGGCGGTGCGCGCCACGGGTGCGTCGGCGGTCTACGAGTTCACCCGCGGCGACCAGTTCACCATCGCCCCGTGTCGGCACCCCATGCGGGTGAACGTCACGGCAGCGGCGGGCACCGACGGTGTGCTGACGGCACTGGCCGTCGATGTGCTCTCCGACGCCGGCGCGTACGGGAACCACAGCGTGGGAGTGATGTTCCACGGCTGCAACGAATCGATGGCCCAATACCGCTGTGCCAACAAACGAGTCGATGCGCGGGCGGTGTACACGAACAACATCCCGTCCGGCGCGTTTCGCGGTTACGGCCTGGGGCAGGTGCTGTTCGGGATCGAAT
The DNA here is from genome assembly GCF_001605725.1 of Mycobacteroides immunogenum. NCBI lineage: Bacteria > Bacillati > Actinomycetota > Actinomycetes > Mycobacteriales > Mycobacteriaceae > Mycobacteroides > Mycobacteroides immunogenum. Next base: position 3,209,582 of record NZ_CP011530.1, on the reverse strand, counting down.
CAGCGCTGGATGAATTGGCGCGCGATCTCGGAATCGCTCCGTTCGAGTTCCGGCGCCGCAACGCGATCGTGCCGGGGGACCGCTTCGTGAGCTGGGAAGTGGAGGAAGACGACCTGGAATTCGGGAGCTATGGGTTGGACCAGTGCCTGGACCTCGCGCAGAACGCACTGGCCGACGGCGCCTCGGATCCGGCACGCAACGGATCGGCACTGCCCGTGGGATGGAAGGTGGGCGAGGGTACGGCCATGGCCATGATCGCGACCGTGCCCCCGCGCGGGCACGTGGCCGATGCTCGGGCCGAGCTCGATGAGCGTGGCCGCTATCGGATCTCGGTGGGGTCGGCCGAATTCGGCAACGGCACTACCACCGTGCACGCCCAGCTGGCCGCCGCCGTGCTGGGCTGTGCGCCGGACCAGATCGATATTCACCAGGCCGATACCGACGAAGTGGGGCACGACACCGGCGCCTTCGGTTCGGCCGGAACCACCGTGGCCGGCCTGGCGGTACACCGCGCGGCAGAGATGTTACGGAACAAGATTGTTCGGTGTGCCGCGGCCAAACTGGCAGTGCCGCGGGCGCGGTGCGTGCTGGAGTGTGACGGTGTACGGATCGGCAGGGATCTGCTGAGCCTGGCCGATATCGCTCGGTCGGCGTCTGAGCCTTTGGCCGCGATAGGGCGCCATGAGGGCACACCGAGGTCTGTTGCCTTCAACGTGCAGGCATTTCGCGTTGGCGTCCATCCGGCAACCGGAACGGTGCGCATCCTGCAATCGGTGCAGACCGCCGATGCCGGCGTGGTGATCAACCCGCAGCAATGCCGCGGCCAGGTGGAAGGCGGTGTGGCCCAGGCGATCGGCTCGGCGCTGTACGAGGAAATCGTGGTGCGGGACGGCTTGGTCACCACCACCGCGCTGCGCGACTATCACATTCCACGGCTGGTGGACCTCCCCGAAACCGAGGTCTATTTCGCGGACACCTATGACACCTTGGGCCCGAGGGGAGCCAAGTCGATGAGTGAGTCCCCGTACAACCCGGTGGCGCCCGCGCTCGCCAACGCCATCCGCGATGCCGTCGGCGTCCGGATGTACCGGTTGCCGATGAACGCGGCGCGCGTGTGGCAGGCCATCAATGAGCCTGGGGCGAGGGAGCTCTCATGAAAGATGTCCTCGCTGGACTGATCGCCCAGCTCGAAGTCGGCGCCGTCGTCGCGCTGGCCCGTGTGGTGGAGGTCAACGGTGCCGCTCCCCGTGAGGCCGGCGCCGCGATGATCGTGACGGCCGAAGGGGAGGTCATCGGGTCACTGTCCGGTGGGTGCGTGGAAGCGGCGGTCGTCGAAACCGCGCGAGAGGTATGGGAAACCGGAACATGTATCGGTGAACGATTCGGCATTGATGACGGAATCGCCCCGGGACTGACCTGCGGCGGCGAGGTCGAAATCGTCACTGAATATGTTGGCGCCGAGCGACTGCCGTTGTTGCGCGCCTTGCGGCAGGGGATCGACGCGGGGGAGCCGTTGGCCTTGGTGAGCACGCTGGCGGGGGCGCCTGAGTGGGCGTTGGTGCGCCCGGGTGAGCCGTCGCCGTGGCCGCTGATCGATGGTGATATCGCGGCACTGGTGCGAGCGGGCCGCAGTGCGTTGGCGGGTGCCGACCGCTGCGAACCGGATCAATCCGCGCTACCTCGGGTATTCGTGCAGGCGTTCGCCGCCCCGCCACGGATGATCTTGGCTGGGGCCAATGCCTTTGTGCGAGCGCTGAGCCGCACCGGCAGTCAGCTGGGCTACCGGGTGACGGTTGTCGATGCCCGCGAGGTGTTCGCAACCGCCGCGCAATTCCCGCATGCCCATGAGGTGGTGATCGCCTGGCCGCATCGGTATCTGCGCGCTGAGGCGGCGGCCGGGCGGATCGACGGACGCACCGTGGTGTGCGTGCTGACCCACGACCCCAAGTTCGATGTCCCGATGCTGGCGGCGGCGCTGACCGCGGTACCGGTGGCGTTTGTCGGCGCGTTGGGATCGCGTCGCACGCATGCCGAGAGGATGGCACGGCTGCGCGAGGAAGGCATCACCGACGATCAGCTGCGGCGGCTACACAGCCCGCTGGGCCTGGACCTGAACGCCCGCACCCCGGAGGAGACCGCGATATCCATCGCGGCACAGATCATTGCCGAAACCTCGGGCGGTTCCGGGCGCGCCTTGGGTGATACCGACGGGCCCATTCACCGGTAGGGGGCTGAGGTGTACCTGAAGGCCTGTCTGAACGGGGTGCGGCGCAAGGACCAGCACCCGGCGGTTCCGTGCACACCGGATGAGATCGCGGCGGACGCGTTGGCATGCCGCGGCGCGGGGGCGGCGGCGGTTCACGTTCACGCGAAGGACGCCAAGGGATTCGATTCACTGCTGGCCAGTGCGGTCGATCCGGTGGTCGCGGCGATACGGGCGCGGTGCCCCGGTCTTCCCATGGGCCTCACCACGGGTGCCTGGGCCATGGCGGATTCGGCCGGGCGCTGTGCGGCCATCGGCACCTGGACCGAACTCCCGGACTTCGCCTCGGTGAATTGGCATGAGGAGGGTGCTACCGAGGTCGCCAGGGCATTGCTGGCTCGCGGTGTCGGTGTGGAGGCGGGGTTGTGGAATGAGACGGCCGCTCTGGCGTGGTCGAGTTCGTCGCTGCGCAGGGAGTGTTTCCGCGTATTACTGGAGCTGCCCGGTGCGGTCGCCGGTACCGAGGTCGAAGAGCAGGCGGTGCGCATGCTGACGCAGGTTCGGGCGGCCGGTGCCACAGATGTGCTGTTGCACGGTGAGGACTCCTCGGCGTGGCCCATGCTCGAACTCGCTGCCGCGCGGGCAGTATCCGCACGGATAGGGCTGGAGGACACATTGCGCCTGCCCGATGGATCGCTGGCAGCGGACAACGCTGAACTGGTCGCTGCCGGGCGTGCGCTGATGGGAGCACGCTAGCCGCCCCGGCAGCGATTCAGTTGGCGCGTGCTAGGCGGCCCGTTCCGCAATCCGGTCCCGGTGCCATCTGCTGCGCTCTGAATGGTGCGCCGAGAAGCCTTCATTGGGATGTGTTCCCAGCCTGCCATTGGGCTGATCGAACTGAATGAACACATCGAGATCTTCGGGGGACAAACTGAAATCGAAAATCTGGAGATTTTCGGCCAGCCGCCGGGCTGAGCAGGTCTTGGGGATCACCACGTGCCCCAGCTCGATATGCCAACGCAGAATCAGCTGCGCCGGGGTCTTGTTGTGCTTGGCGGCCAGCGCGGCCAGCGGAGAATCCTCGGCGGTGCCGATTCCCTGGGCGAGCGGACTCCATGCCTCGGTGACGATCTCGCGATCGGAGTTGAACTGACGCAACTTTCGCTGCTGGAAGTACGGATGCAACTCCACCTGATTGATCACGGGCAGCACACCTGTCGCATCGACGATGGCCTGTACGTGCTCGGGTTCGAAATTGGACACCCCGATGGCGCGGATGCTACCGGCGAGATACAGCTGCACGATCTGCTGCCACGCGGTCACATATTTCCCGTGATCGGGTGCGGGCCAATGGATCAGGAACAGGTCCACATAGTCGGTGCCGAGCATGTCGAGGCTTCGCGCGAAAGCACCTGCGGCGTCGGAGAAATCATCTACCCACAACTTCGTGGTGATGAAGACTTCTTCCCGGGGCACGCCCGAGCGAGAGATGCCGAGGCCTACGCCACGCTCGTTGCCATACCTGGTGGCGGTGTCGATATGCCGGTATCCGGCGTGAAGTGCTTGCCCAACAATGGTTTCCGCTTCATCGTCGGGGATGGCGGCGACACCGAGGCCCAACTGGGGGATGTCAACACCATTGTGGAAACGAACTTTGGGGACAGTGCATGGCTGCACGACGGACTCCAATCACTCTGCGGCTGAGGGAGCAGTGGAATTGATACCCGGGGCGACACGTCCTTGTGACAGTTGAAACTGTAGAACTGTCAGTTGAAATCCGCAGCTATGACGCCGCTCACAGAATTGCTGTGAACTTCCTGAAATGGCTGAACAACAAGGGATTTCGTGGCGCGTGAGGTCGTCTGGTTAACAAGATTCTTACGCGCGGATATCCGCGATCGGTACGGGTGGCGGTTGAGTTACCGCAAAAATCGGCGTATCGGATGCGGACCCGGCCGCAGTGCGCCACAGTGGAGAGAACGCCGCGCCAGCTTGGAGGTTTGTCGATTTCTGGGACACTACGAGTTGCGGGGCTGCAGTCGGCTGGGAAGCCCGCCGATCCGGATGCGAATCTTGATGAACTGGACCGGGCCGCGAAAAACCTAGCGGGGCAGGCGGACCTGCTCATCACGCCGGAGCTGTTCGTCACCGGCTATGACATCGGGGATCGTCTACGGGAACTTGTGAGCGTCGATCACCTTGAGTCGGTCCGATCTATCGCTCAACGGAACCAGATGGCGATCATCGTGGGTCTGGCCGAAGAAGGTCCAGCGGGGGCGCTGCACAACAGTGCCGTCTTCATCGATGAGCGGGGCGTGGTGCGTGGCAGGCATCGGAAGACTCATCTGTTCGGGGAGATCGATCGAGCCTATTTCACGCCCGGCAGCCAACCGGCGACAGTGGTGCAGTACCGCGGAGTCCAGGTCGGCGTGATGATTTGTTACGACGTCGAGTTTCCCGAGAATGTGCGGATGGCCGCACTGGCCGGCGCGGACCTGCTCGCGGTTCCGACGGCTCAGATGGAGCCGTTCGAGTTCGTTGCCGATGTCCTGGTGCGGGCACGGGCCTGGGAGAACCAGATCTACCTGGCCTACATCAATCACGACGGTGCCGAGAATGCGACGACGTATGTCGGTCGAAGCAGCATCGTGGGGCCCGACGGAGGCGTGCTTGACCGCATCGAATCCGGAACGGGCACCATCATCGCCGAGATCGACACCGAGGTGGTGCGCGTCGCGCAGCGGGTCAACCCGTACCTGACCGACGTGCGTCCCGAACTGAATGCCCCTTTGCTGGCGCAGTCGGCGCGCAGGCCTGAGTGGCCCGTTTAGGTGTGGGGTGCCGCCCCCCACCGTGGGGGTCCCGAGGGGAACGAAGGGGGCGGCACCTGTCCTCGTGGGCCGGAGGGTTCTCGCGTGAATGAGCGCCACCCGCACGGTTTGCAACCATGGTGACCGTGTGGGCGGCGCCCTGCCACGATCTTGACAGGTTGTGCCGCGATAGCCGGGGTTGTCGCCGGTATTGGGTACTGCTGCCGTAGTTCCTTGACCGGTCTCCTCCAGGCTGGTCTCTGCCCGTATAAGGGCGAGGGGAGGGAGCGTGTGCGTTCACCATGAAGTTGCATTGGGAACGACATAAGCAGAATCTTGGCCTGCGAAAAGAAATGTGGTGCGCGATACTGGGATTGAACCAGTGACCTCTTCCGTGTCAGGGAAGCGCTCTCCCGCTGAGCTAATCGCGCGGGTCTTTATGGAGGTGGAGACGGGAATCGAACCCGTGTGCACGGCTTTGCAGGCCGTTGCCTCACCACTCGGCCACTCCACCGCTAGGGATGACTGTCCACCCTTCGAGCGGATGACGGGATTCGAACCCGCGACCCTCACCTTGGCAAGGTGATGCGCTACCAACTGCGCTACATCCGCGCGCAACGGATGAGATCGTCATCCGGTGCGAGTTGAAACAGTAGTCGAACGAGAGGTTTATTCACAAATCCCTTGCGTGCGCGGCCTGTCGGCCAGCGGAGTGCGGGGTTTCGGACGGCTCGTGCTAGCCTTTCACCTCGATCGGTCAGCCTGAATGATCGGTACGCGGTCTCGTAGCTCAGCGGAAGAGCACTCGCCTCACACGCGAGGGGTCGCTGGTTCGAACCCAGCCGGGACCACCAAAAAGCCCAGGTAGAAGCGTTGTGCTACCTGTTCGCCAAGCAGTTGTTTGGCTCTGAACCGTGGCGATCGTGGATGTTGGCCTTTGGCCGCTAGCAGCCAGAGGGGCCATGCCTCCGCCGTGCTCCCAGCTTTCGGCGGCGTCTCACCGGAATCCCCGCTGACTCGCTACGCCGCACACCTCCCACGGCTGACCCGGTGACCGGCCGGGGCTTTGTCGGTGGGTCCCAGCAGTATGGACCCATGGCGACGCGCGAACAGGCTCAGACCGTCCTCGAACGACTGGCCGGACGTGCCGCCGTACTGCGCGATGACCAGTGGGCCGCGATCGAGGCACTGGTGGTGCAGCGCCGCCAGGCGTTGGTGGTACAGCGCACGGGGTGGGGCAAATCGGCGGTGTATTTCATCGCGGCCAAGCTGCTGCGCGGTAGCGGTCACGGCCCCACGATTATCGTGTCGCCGTTGCTGGCGCTGATGCGTAACCAGGTGTCTGCGGCTGAGCGTGCTGGGGTGGCCGCGGCGACCATCAACTCCGGGAACGTCACCGAATGGAACGCGATTCATCAACGGGTTGCGGCGGGTGAGCTCGATGTGTTGCTGGTGAGCCCAGAACGGTTGAACAACCCCGATTTTCGGGACAACGTCCTGCCGGCGCTCGCCGCGGATGCCGGTCTGGTGGTGGTCGACGAGGCGCACTGCGTGTCCGACTGGGGCCATGACTTCCGTCCCGACTATCGACGGATTCGTACGCTGATCGCCGAGCTGGGTGCCGACATCCCGGTGTTGGCCACCACGGCGACGGCGAACGACCGGGTGGTCAACGACGTCGCAGCCCAACTCGGCGTGGGCGGACGGGACACGCTGGTACTGCGCGGTGGGCTCGATAGAGAGTCGCTGCGGCTGGCGGTGGTCAAGGCGGGGAATGCCGCACAGCGCGCGGCTTGGATTGCCGCACAGCTGGATTCGTTACCCGGCTCGGGCATCATCTACACCTTGACGGTAGCCCAGGCCCACGACGTGGCCGCCCTGCTGTCCGAGCAGGGTCACAAGGTGGCCGCCTATACCGGGTCCACCGACACCGCCGAGCGTGAACAGCTGGAAGCCGACCTGCTGGACAACCAGGTGAAAGCTCTGGTGGCGACCTCGGCGCTCGGGATGGGATTTGACAAGCCCGACCTCGGTTTCGTCGTGCATCTGGGTGCGCCGTCGTCACCGATCGCTTACTACCAGCAAATCGGTCGCGCGGGCCGCGCCACCGACTGCGCCGAGGTGATCCTGCTCCCCGGAGCCGAGGATCAGGATGTCTGGCGGTACTTCGCGTCGGTGGCGTTTCCGTCAGAAGCCATGGTGCGCCATGTCATCGGCGCGCTCGATTCCGAACGCCCGCAGTCGGTTCCCGCTCTTGAAACGCTGGTGGATCTGAACCGGTCTCGGCTGGAGATGGTGCTGAAGGTGCTCGATGTGGATGGCGCGGTGCGTCGAGTCAAGGGTGGCTGGATCTGCACCGGTGAACCGTGGAGCTATGACGGAAACCGCTACCAGGCGCTCGATGAGGCCCGCCGGCGCGAGCAGCAGGCCATGCTCGACTATCTGGACACCGACGGCTGTCGGATGGCCTTTCTGCGTGGACAACTCGACGATCCTGAACTTCATCCCGGGCAGCGGTGCGGTCGCTGCGACAACTGCACCGGAACCCGCTACGCGACCGCCGTCGATGAGGCCACCGCAGCGGCCACGCGCGAGCGGCTGCGTCGTCCTGGGGTCGCTGTGGCGCCCCGTAAGCAGTGGCCGTCGGGCCTGGGTGCGCTGGGACTCGGACTGTCGGGCCGCATCAACGATGGCGCCGCGCCGGGACGTGCCATCGGGCGTCTGACCGATCTGGGCTGGGGCGCGCGGTTACGCAAACTGCTGGCCGACCCGGATCAGGAGGTGCCCGACGAGGTTGTGCAGGCAGCAGTGGCGGTGCTGAAGGCATGGAATTGGGAGAACCGGCCGGTTGCCATCATGGGTCTGGACTCCGAGAGGCACCCGCGGTTGATCGCGTCCACCGTGCGGCGGCTGGCTCAACTGGGCCGGCTGACCGATCTCGGCACGCTGCGTTATGTGCCCGGACGTCGCCAGGTGACTGCCGCCAACTCGGCCTATCGGGTGGCGGCGTTGAACGGGTCGTGGGAGCCGCCGCAACTTCAGTTCAATGACGGCCCCGTCCTGCTCGTCGACGATATGACCGACACCGGGTGGACACTGACGATGGCCGCACGGGTGCTGCGGGATGCCGGGGTGTCCGAGGTGCTGCCGTTCGTGCTGGCCAGCACGAGTTAGCGCATCCGCTTTGATCCGCCAAGCTGGACCGTAGCCCTCTCATCGGACTCGACCGCAGCTGCGCCGCGTCCGGCGATGCCTGGCTTCTAGGCCAGGGGGTCTTCAAGGCTGCGGGGCAACCGCTGCCAGGCTTGCACTGCCATGTAAAGCTCAGCTGCCTCTTGCGGATGTTGAAGAGAACGTCCGGTCAGTTGCTCGATGCGGCGCACTCGGTACCGAACGGTGTTTGGGTGCACCCGTAGATGATCCGCCATCGCATTGGCAGATGAATCGGTCATGAAAGATGCCGTCAGCGTCAAGAGTAGGGAGTCACGATCATCCGGGGGGAGGTCCAGCAGACTGCCGAGCACATTGCGGCTCAGTCGCTGTGCCACGAGCGGCGCACTGAGCACCATCATGGGCAGGGGTGCTTGGTCGAACTGAATAACCCCCGCAGACGGTGATGCGGTGTCGGCCATCGCAATGCGTGCAAATCGCAATGCGTGCGGTGTCTGATCTAGGCGTGAGTAGATGGGGCTGACTCCCACTCGGCTGGTTGCCTGTGCTTCCAGTATCCCGATGAGTTCAGCAAGGTTATCTGCCTGGCGCACGGATACGATACCGATATGGAGATCTGGCGTTAGTCGCCATGCTGAACCTATGTCGGCATTGCGTAGCACCGTCTCAATCTCCGGCAGCGCAGTCCGTCTCAGCTGTTGCACGCCTGCGGCGACGACGACAAAGACGCCTTCGTAGGGTAGATCCAGAATATGGGCGACTTCCCACACAGATGTAGCTTCGTCGGAGTGACCTTGCAGAAGAGCTTCAACCATGGCTGATCTCTCGTGCTCACGCCTGACGACTATTCCCTCCATGGTCTCGGCATAGGCATTCATCATGGTGGTGCTGAATAGGTCATGGAAGAGCCACACGTCTGAGGCCATGGACACCAGGTCAGATGCAGTTGCCGCCTCGGACACAGTCGCTTCGTGCACGATCACTTCCCACAAATACTGGAAGCTTACGCGAAATGCGTTCTGTACCAAAGATAGTGGTACACCTTGCTGCGCACGTAAGATGCCTGTTTGTCGCGGCGCCTCTAGGTCGATGGACTGCTCGTGCGCTACGTGGCGGAACATGAACTCCAGATTGGCCAAGCAAGACTGGTATAGATCCTCGCGTGTCACCAATGATTCGGATCGGTAACTATCCAACTGGCCCATGATCCGGTCCACCAGAGCTTCAGTGAGTCCGGGGAGCTGGCGCAACAATGCCCCTGCCACGGCGTGGGCTGGACGGTGCTGATCCGTCGAATTATTGTCAGCCATCAATTCCGCCGTAGTCCCAGGTGTTGCCCGCCGTTGATGCCGACACTGAGCGCGGGGTAATCCGAATTAAGTTCCGTGTCAACCATATTGATAAACATGTGAATGATTGAGTCGCTGAATTTGGCCATCAACGCCGCGAAGCCCGCGCCGATGACCACCGAGACTGCGGGGTCAATGACGTTGCCGCGCAGCAGAGAATCCCTGGCTCCCTTGAGCATGACCTGACATTAATGCAGAGCCGATGCCGGCGCTGAATAACGGGCTGGCTGATTGCACTACGTCAGTCTGTATTAGTTCCAGACGGCGGCAACGTGCGGCGATGCGGTCGAAATCCTGTCGTTTTGTTCCGTGAAACAAAATACACGATGCTCAATTGTATTGAAGGACAACGAGTAACAACTCGGGTGCTGGGCTGACAAGAATGTGGAATGCGCCTAAGCTGAACCTGTGAAGGCAGGAGAAGGGGTACGACGGTAACTACGAGTACGCGAACCAGCAGTGCTGTCGCGGGATCGGCAACTCGGGCTCTGCGAGCGCGGCGCCTTGATGAAAAGAACGTGTTGCCAGACAGGAAGATTCGCGTATTCCGGGCGAAAAAGGGGCAAAGCCGGTGGTAGGGAATACTGCGGTGTGGTTCATTACGGGTGCATCGAAGGGTATTGGACTCGAGACGGTGCGAGCCGCTTTGGAAACAGGTGCGCGGGTCGTTTGCACTTCGCGTGACCCGGCGCAACTGCGAGGGCAGGTCGATGCTGGACCCGATGTGCTACAAGCAGTTCAGATGTCTATAACCGACCCGGCGCAGATCGAGGATGCCGTTGCCGGCGCTGTTGACGCGTTCGGACGCATTGATGTGTTGGTCAACAACGCGGGTTATTCAGTTCTGGGAGCGGTGGAGGACTTTTCCCGAGCAGATGTCCGCGATAACTTCGATGTGAATGTTTTTGGCCTCTTGGAAGTCACTCAACAGGTACTGCCGCACATGCGCCGGCAGAAAGCGGGCCGGGTCATCAACCTTGCTTCGATCTCGGCGAACGTCACTGGGCCTGCGACCGGCTTGTATAGCGCGACCAAAGCGGCGGTATTGATGCTGACCGAAGCCTTGGCTGAGGAGGTCGCGCCATTGGGCATCTATGCGACGGCAGTATGTCCGGGCGGGGTGCGTACCGATTTTCTTGACTCCAGATCCAGGCGGGATGCGGCCCATCGCATCCCTGACTACCAAAACGTCGAAGCGGCCCGCAACGAGTACACCAGGCTCAATCATCGGCAAGGTGGTGATCCTCGCCTGGTAGCGGAGGCGTTTGTGTCATTGAGCCAGATGGAGCCGCCACCGCGCCGCATATATCTCGGAGCCGATGCGCTGCGGGCAGTCACTCACAAACTCGATGCCGTGGCCGCGGACATCGAGCGATACCGGCAGTTAAGCCTCAGCATCAATGATTAGTTCGAGCAATCGGCACGCAGTACATGACGGATACGGAGAGCTAACGATGTATCAGGCCATCAGCAACCCGATAACTGGGGAAAGGATGATCACCCGCCAGCTTCCGGATCAGCGGAACGGCTACTCGTCGATTGTGGATCTGTACGCCGCTCCGGGTGCGAAGGTCAACGGAACCCACGTCCATCCGCGATCGACCGAGACGTTCACTCTGCTCGATGGAGAACTGGAGATGAACATCGACGGGCACACGCAGGCGGCGATACCCGGCCAGCCTGTCGTGGTTCCGCCCGGCACCCCGCATGCGTGGTGGAACGCCGGGGATGCAGAAGCGCGCGTATTGGTCCAGGCGTCGCCTGAGCCGGACAACCGGCTCAATCTCATGTTGTCCGTGCTGTTTACTCTCGCCGACCGCGGGGAGCTTGACCATGAGGGGATGCCGGTTCCTCCGCTGCGGGAGGCATTTCTGTATCGATACAAAGACGCCATCGTCTACACAGATATCGAATACGCCAATCTGCAGGCCGACCCAGAGTCTGAGTCCCTCCTGGCAACCTTGGAGAAACGAGAACCCCGGACTGTCGAGTTCATCGAGCCGATCCCAGCTTTTGTCTCGAAGCGGCAGCTGGCCGAGTATTACAACTTCGACGAATAGCAACTGGAGAGATAGGAGTGTCTGACGACTCAGTGGCAATTTACTAAGGACTCTCAATCATAGATATATTGATAGGAAATTAGATTATGACGACATCCGATGCCGATCTGTCCAAAGCGCCAGTTGCCGACCCCGCAGAATACAACGCTTTTTTCCCCTCTGCATACTCGCTAACGAAATACGTCGGGCCCAAGAGTGACTTTGGCGATGCCGAATACCCGAATCCCTACACTGGTGGTCGATGGAAAGTATTGTTAATCGCGACCGAAGAGCGTTATCTACTCACGCAGAACGGAACTTTCTTCTCGACCGGTAATCACCCCCTGGAACTGCTATTGCCATTGTTGCACTTCGACGCCGCAGGCTTCGAGGTCGATATCGCCACCATCAGCGGGAATCCGGTGAAATTCGAATTATGGGCCTTCCCCGCTGAAGACGCGGCAGTGAAAGCGGGATTTGAGAAGTTTCTGCCGAAGTTCAAGCAGCCTCTCAACTTATCTGAAGTTGTCCAGAACAATCTCGGGCCAGATTCCGATTATATTGCATTATTCGTCCCGGGCGGACACGGTGTGATCAATGGTATTCCCTCCAGCGAGCTTGTCGGCGAGTCGCTTAAATGGGCCCTGGACAACGATAAATACATTGTCACCCTGTGCCACGGTCCGGTATTTCTCGCATCTTTGCTAGCCGTCGGTGCAAGCCGAGACGAATACCCTCTTAAGGGCTATGAGATCACGGTTTTCCCCGATGCCCTCGACGAGGGTGCCAATCTCGAAATCGGATATATTCCCGGCCGATTGGTGCATTTGGTCGCCAAGGAACTTGAGGAACTAGGCCTGAAGGTACTCAACACCGGCATCACCGGGCAAGTGCACCAGGACCGCAAATTGCTGACTGGCGACAGTCCGCTGGCATCAAACAACCTGGGCAAGCTTGCCGCACCCCTGTTGCTTGAAGAAGCCGGTAAATCCTGAGCGCTGGCCGCGCGGACATGTGAGGTGCCTGAAGGCGGGTGCTCCGCGGGTTAAACACCGGCGGAGCACCCGTTTTCTCCGCAGGCTCATGCGGTAGGCGCCCGAAATGAAGGCTGCTTGGCGGTCGCTGAATCGAACCGCTTCCCTTGGCTGTCTGTTGTCCGGCGCGTAGTCAGGGGACTTGGTCGGAGTGACGTGTTGGATGCTGCTCTACTACCGCCGGTCCAGCTCCGTCAGAAAGTCGTCGATGGCCGGCCACGTCTCGTTGACACCGGCCGACAATGCCACTAGTCCCAGGTGACTCGCCTCCACGGTGGTGAACCGGACGTCCGCCGACTTGAGCATGTCGACGCCGTTGTGCACACACTGCCACGGTGCGATGGCATCGCGATGGCTGCCGAAGAGCTGGATTGGCAGCGTCAGGGCAGTCAGATCGAGCGTGTATCCGGCGACATTGACCACGCCTGCGGCGATCTCATCGTGATAGATAAATCGGCCCCACATCTGCGACACCGCCCGCCCCGGATAACCGGGGAAGGCGTCCTGAAACCGGTCGATCACCTCAGCTTTGGCCAACGCTTCGGTGTTGTCCAGATTGTTCAGGAGGAACCAGGGGCGTTTGATTTCGCGGTCCCACGAGGTGGCGCGGTAGGCCGCCTGTACCACCGGAGCGGGAATGCCGCCGAGTGCTCGCAGCACCGTGGTTATGGCATAGCCGTTGGTGGGCTTGGTGATTCGGCGTGCCTCGGGATAGCCCGGGATCTGTGAGTAGTCCAACGGGGTACCGATGGCGACGATCGAACGGATCGGCAATTCTCGGTCTGCCGCTGCGGTCAAAAGGCTCAGGGTGCCGCCCAGGCTCCACCCAATCAGGTCGAGCTGCGCCTTGCCGGAATCGATGAGCACGCGCTCTATGGCCTGCGGAATGATGTCGGCGAAGAAGGTTTCCAGGCCCAGATGTCTGTCTGCCCAGCCGATCTCACCGTAGTCAACGACATAGGGCGTGCGGCCCTGTTCGAGTAGATGCGCCACCAGTGACTGACCCGGTGCTAGGTCATAGCATGTCGCCGACGCTGCCAGCGGCGGAACCAACAGGACTGGGGCGGCGCTGGACTCACGCGGATCGTGGGTGCCGTATCGGCGCAACTGGCGATGCGGTTCGTCGAACAGCACAGCATGGCTGGTCGGCCGGGGTGGGCGCACACCGTCGCCGAAGGTAATGGAGAACAGGTTTCTCGCCGATACCGGAATCGAGACCATAAGTAGTTCGCGCCCTCATTCTTGTTGTCACTGCCCGGCTCATCGGCTGGTCCACTAAAAGCCTTTCAGTAGACCGGTCGATGTACAACATTTTGTGGCATTTGCGACACCTGGGCGCACTGGCCGCCGCGTCCCGACTCGGTTCAGTCCGAGCCTCGCCTTTGGCCTCATGAGAGGCTCAGCCCGATTGATCGATACGCGGTCGCGTAGCTCGGCGGAAGAGCACACGCCTCACACGCGAGGTGTCGCCGGTTCGAACCCAGCCGGGACCACCCAAGAAGTACAGATAGGAAGGTGTTTTCCCTTTCCTGACTTCGATATTTGACCCGCGGCGCTGCTAAATGCCCGGCTGGTCGAAGTGAACACCATCGTGACCCGGCTGTCGACCGTCGAAAGCCGTCACCTGGAGTCTGTCAAACGTGCTTCCAGCTGGATCGGGCAGTGACCGTAACGCCGACCTGCTGTAGGTGTAGCCGCCACCGAAATGAGGACGGCTGATCTATCGGTTGCTGAATTGGAGTCAGCTGCGGGGAATCTTATAGGGCAATATTGCAATAGTCCGGACCACTTAGTGGTTTTAGCCTTGTGCGTCGCATGGTGCTTGGAGGTATACGCGGACAATTCGCTTCGCGATATGAGCGATGTTAGGAAGATCGATTGCTTCAGGTTCAGCAAGGTGCTGGAGGATGATGCCGCGTAGCATTCCCTCGAGAATAGTTGCCACGTCGCCTGGTTGGCCTTGTAGTTGAATCTCGCCACCGTCAGAGGCGTCACGTATCCATTCGCTGATCATGTCTCGGAAGATCGCGTTATTCTCGACGACCGCTGACTTCAATGCTGGTGTGGCGGTGACTGATTCAATGATCATGACATGCATTGCACGGACGCGCTGTCCGGCTCTGGCGTCACTAAGTAAGTAGTTTTCGATCAGTCGGTCTATGGCCTGCAAGCCATAGACGCGCGGCTCGGCTGTCAGTCGTGAACGGATACCTTCACGGATTGAGTGGATGGCAGCAAGAACCAGCTGTTCTTTAGTTCCGAAATGGAAGCTGACTATGCCGCGGCTGAATCCGGCCCTGCGGCCGACTTCAGCCAGCGTCGTTCCGCTGTACCCATTGGTGCCGAGGAGATAGATAGCAGCATCGATAAGTTTTGCGCGCGCTTCCTCTGTGCGTTCGAGTTGTTTGCGGCGTGGATGGTCTTGTCTGGGAGTAGCCTCCCGCTTTCGCGTTGACATGTGGGCACCATAAAGCTGGGCGACTGGCAGGTTGGCAGCAGGGTAGCGACTCGCCCGGGATGGTGCGCGCCCCAGTCGCAGATCTGGTGTTGACACATCTGCGCTGCCTGCCCCGAAGTGTCTATGTGGGCAGGCGGTGGCCAAGGCCCATGCGGTCGACCGGTTAGGGCCGAGGCGTCACGAGGATTTGCTGCACTGTAGGTGCCCGTGGGTGGAGGCGAAACCTTTGAAAACCGTGGTGTATAACTTGCTTGTTGTATAACAAGTATTAGAGTGAAGGGGCGGCCTGCGGAGAACCTGATCGTGCCGGGTGTGCGTTCGGAGGCCGTACCTGGGGCCGTGACAAACCACTAAGGAGATTAACTATGGCTGAGTCGACCGGTGAGATAGTCAACGGCTGCAGTCCTGACTATGAGGATTCCTGTGCTGCATGGAATGCCTTGTATCGCAGTCGTCCTAGGGAGATCATCTACCCGAAGGACGTGTATCAGGTTCAGGCGGCCGTGCGTTACGCCCGCAAGCAGGGGCGGCCTTTGCGGATCCGTTCTGGCGGGCACAGTTTCGATGGGTACTCCTCCGTCGACGGAGGAGTTGTCATCAGCTTGTCAAAAATGAATACGATCGAAATTCGTGACGACGACACCGTTGTACTGGGTCCGTCTGCTCGGTTCGGCTCCGTTTATCCGGCATTGGGTCTGCGCGGATTGGCGATCCCCGGCGGGACGTGTGGTGGGGTGGCTGTCGGGGGCAACTGCCTGGGCGGGGGAGCGGGATTGCTTGCTCGTTCGCACGGATGGCTTACGCAGAGCATCCGGTCGTTGGAAGTTGTCGATGCGGAAGGGGAGATACTCACTGTCGACAGTGAGCATCACCCTGATCTGTTTTGGGGACTCCGTGGCGCCGGCGGGAATAACTTTGGTGTGGTGACATCGTTGACCTTCCAGGCGTATCGGCTGCCTACATTGACTCAAGGGCTCATTCGGTGGGACTGGGAGCACTTCGTTGAAGTTGCTGACGCGTTTCAGCGGTGGCTGCCCACGCTCGATAGTCGAGTAAACACTGTTGCCCACCTTGAGCGTAAGGAGCTTGGCTTTGTTGCGATTAACGTGATTTCATTGCTGCCGCACGCGGAGACGGAGACCGCGGTCGCGCCCCTGCTGGACGCACTGCCCCCAATAATCGATCAGAAATACGTCGCGACCGCGTATGCAGATGCTGTTCACGAGGCTATTGACCCAGAGATGTTGTATTCCAAAGCTATTCGTGCAACGACTTTGATGGGGTCAGCGCTGGGGCCGCTGAGTCGCGGTGTTCTGGAGAAGTTAAAGAACAGACTCGCAGTTGGCAGAGGGGAAACAGCGCTGTATCTGTATGGGTTGGGCGGAGCTGATGGCGTTGCGGCCCAGCGTCATCGCGCAGACCCTGTTTCGTTGCCTCACGTCAATGCGCTGCTTGCGCCATACACGCGAATCTACTGGACAGATCCTGCCGAGGATGAGTACAACCTTGCGTGGATGGCAGGACTTGGCAAGGATATCTTGCCGTCGCTGGACGCCACTTATATCAACAGTCATGATATTCACGTTGATGACCGTGTTTATCCGCGTTATGGGGAGAGCTTCGCGAGGCTTGTCGATATCAAAAGGCAATACGACCCTAGCAACCTATTCAGTTTCCAGGCAAGCATCCCTCCATCGCTGAGCCGTGAAGAGGCGATCACGCTAGGCCTTCCCGAAAGTCAGATCAAAGAGGCTCAAGAGCGTGGCTTGCTTAGCTCGTAGCTGAGGTAGCTCCAGCTACGCTAGGCAGGATCCTCCAGCACGATCACGCCATGAGTGTGCTGGAGGCCCCTGCGTGGACCGATGGTCTTGTAGGACACCAGATTTTGTCGCCGATGATCGACATGGCTGCTAGCACAAGCGCTTTGAGTATTACTGTGATATCTAAAAGCAACACAAGAATCACGTGTGTACCGGCTCGATCTGAACGTTGAAGAACAATGCTCTGGGAAGCCGCCGCAGCCTCGGACGTTGGGGTTGCACCTGATCCCTTACTGGGGATACTGGACGCCGTTATCTTTCACGAGCTAGCCGCGCTGTACTGGAGACATGGTGTGGTTGGCGCGCTCGGAGTGCCATAGAATGAGCCTTTATAGTCTCGCCTTTGGCCTCGTGAGAGGCTCAGCCTGATTCTGGCGGCGATTCTGCTGCCATCGAAGCCGCGTACAACGCCACCGTTTCTGATTTACCTCGCAACGGAATCGTTGGCCGCGCGGTGATGGTGGCCATACTGGCGTTTTCCAGCCGTTCCAGAGTCTGCTCGCTCAGCAGAATGGCATCCCCGGTCAACCGGGTGGCCGACTCGACTCGCGCTGCCACATTCACGGTGTCACCGATTACGGTGAAGTCGAATCGTCCCGCGCCCCCGATATTTCCGGCGACAACCGGGCCGGAGTTGAGTCCGATACCCACTTGCGGCCCGCCCGGGCGGGTATCGAGCGTTCGCGCGATTTCCAGGGCCGCCGCCAGCGCCCGATCGGCGTGGTCGCGGTGTGGCTGAGGGGCACCGAAGACGGCGAGAAGCCCATCGCCGACGAACTTGTCCACGTGGCCGCCATGTTTGCCGATGATGGGTACGACGATGCCGAACAGGTCATTGAGCATAGCGACCACCTCACTGGCCGGGCGGTGCTCTGAGTAGCCGGTGAACCCGCGGACATCCAGGAACAATGCGGTGACCTCAACCTCCTGGCCGAGTGCCAGGGCTTCGTTGCCACTGGTCAGGATGAGATCGGCGATGGCTGGATCCAGATACGTGCCGAACGCCGCGCGGATGCGGTCACGTTCCCGCAGCCCACTGATCATGGTGTTGAACGACTGGGCAAGTACTCCGAGGTCGTCGCTGCCGGTCACCGGTACCCAGGTGTCGAGATCGCCGCGGCCGATGCGATCGGCCGCCGACATCAAGTCGCGTACCGGTTCGGTCACCGAACGGGTGAGAAGCAGCACCAGCACGCCGGCGATGCTGACCGCCACGGCGATCGAGACGCCCACCCCAATCGCGAGGCTGGCCACGGTGTGTGGGCCGACAATTCCCGCGACAACGGTTCCGGCGACGATGGCAATGGCCAGGGTGACCACGAACATCCGCTGGGTCACCGGAATGCGCACCCGGACGGGAATCGGCTGATCGCCTGCCGCGGTGCTGATGTCGGCCAGTACCGGCCGCAACATCTGCTCGGAGAGCATTGCGCGCATGCCCATCCAGTACAGCCTGGTCAACAGCGTCCCGGGAACGAACAACACGAGCGTGGGGATGGGTATGGACTGCAGCCACCCGAGCACCCCGATCCACCCGATGTTGAGGACCGCGACGAACAGCAGTCGATCCCACCGCAACGGTGCCAAGGGAATCTGGGCGCCTACCTGCCACACCTGAACAGCGGCGCTGGGGTCGCGGGTCTGCGCCCATTCCTCGATCACCCGTAGCCGTGGCGCGATGGTGCCAAAGGCAAGAAACCCGTCGACGAGGAAGATGCTGAATCCGAGAGTAACGAGCACCGCGATGTCCCGCGGCGTCAAGCCCGGTACGAACAGGCGGGCCAGCAGTGTGCCGACGATCGCGAATAACAGGGCAAGAGCGAACTGGCAGAACAGCATTGCGCGTCTGACGAAACCGATGCCCATGCGTGCGTATGCGATCTCGAACACCCGGATGGTGTCTGGATGCACGGCATCATCCCGATACACATCGCTCACAAGCGCAAAGCCTGCCTGGCAACCAGCGCGATGTCCGTATTTTCGTGACACTAGCCGTGGCGATCGGCAGTCGAGGCCCCATCGTCTCCGATTCAGCCAGGGCTACCAAGAGTTCATTTTCGTCACCTACGCCGTCGCGATCACTGCGTCAGGATGGCGATATGGCCCATATCGATTTTTCGCTGCTGGATGTGCCACGAACCGCGCCGGTGGCCGATCCCGAGGCCTATCTACGCGCCGCGATCGCCTGGCACTTCGGACAGGACACCGGCTCACCGTTCTGGCTGCGCACCGCGCGCACGCTGAGCTTCAACCCGTTGACCGATGTGAACGGGTTCGATGACCTGCGGTTGTTCCCAAACCTTGTCAATGAGCTGCGGAACACGCCCGTCGAGGATCTCGTTCCGCGAGGCTACGGATCGCCGGCGCCCGTCCCCAAAGTGTTCGAATCCGGAGGCACCACGGGGGCGCCCAAACGCACGGCACAGCTTCCCGACTGGGTTGAGCAGGTCACCCAGTGGCAGATCGAGGACTTCACGATGGGTGGCTTCGTGGCCGGCCAGGGTCTGCTGTTCCTGATGCCGAGCGGTCCACACGGTGTCGGACACTTCTCGCGCGCGGTGAGCGAGCGGCTCGGTTCGGTGTTCTATCCGGTGGACCTGGATCCGCGATGGGTCAAGAAGATCGCCGCGCGGGGCGCCACCGCCGAGGTGTCCGCATACGTGGAGCACGTACTGGAGCAGGCTCGGTTCGTGCTGCACACGCAGAACGTGGCCAATCTGCACACCAGCCCGCCGCTGCTGGGTGCGATAGCCCGCGATGACACCATGGCCGACTTGGTGAACCAGAAGATCCGCTACATCCTGCTTAGCGGTGCGCACGTGGACCTCGATACCCTCGATCTGCTCCGCGAGATCTTCCCGACGACGGCCATCGCGATGGCGTTCGGCAGCACAATGATCTTGTCCCAGGCCAAGACCCGCGTCGATAGTGACGTCTACGTGTTCGACCCCCGCACGCCCTATGTCGTTTTTTGGGTGATCGACCCCGTCACGGGGGATCGGGTGTCCGATGGTCAGCGCGGCCAGGTGGTGATGAACCACATCAGCAAGGGCATGTTCATCCCGAACAATCTCGAGCGCGACACCGCGATCCGCAGACAGGGACCTGACGGGCAGATCGGCGACTCGGTCAGCGAAGTGGCTCCGGTCGCGACCTTTGATGGTGAAGCCGTCATCGAAGGCGTCTACTGATCGTGATCGCAGTGGACGTGCTTGGCCCCAACGGCGAATACCGCACCCGCGCACGTGAAGTGATCGCCGATATCGCGGGGAAACCGGTCGCTGAACTGAGTATCGCGCCGCCGCTGTTTGTCAGCCGCAGCATTCGCGCTCAGCGCAGTGTGCGGCCGTTGCCGGCGGTCCGCAGGCGGGCCGCGCTGGCCGAAGCGGCCGAGATCTTTGTCGGCGCCGGGATAGCAGGTCACGGCTTTGATCAGTACGTCGAGGTGGTCAGCCGGGTATCGGGACTGCCCATCGCTGTTGCGCGGGCCAGCGCCTGCGAGGTCGCGCAGGCCATTCGGCATGCGTTCGACGCGGTCGCACCCGCCAGACCTGTCGGGGCGACATTCGACTGGCGCGATGAGCGCACACGCCGGGGGAGCGCGTTCTGGGCCCGGCGCGGTGAGGTGCTGGCCGTGCACGCGTCGGGCAACAGCCCGGGTGTGCACGGCGGATGGGTGCAGGCGCTGGCGCTGGGATATCGCGTGGCCGTCCGCCCCTCGCGGCGCGAGCCTTTCACCGGACATCGGCTCGTCACCGCTTTGCGGCAGGCGGGGTTTCGGCCCGAAGATGCCCTATATCTGCCCACCGACCATGCCGGTGCGGCCGAAATCATCGCCGCGGCCGACCTCGCCATCGTCTACGGCGGGCAGGACGTCGCCGAGAAGTACACCGGCGACGCCACGGTGCTGGTGAACGGGCCGGGCCGCACCAAGATTCTGATTACCGCAGAAAAGGATTGGCGCGACTATCTTGATGTGATCGTCGAGTCCATCAGTGGACAAGGCGGCATGGCGTGCACCAACGCCACAGCCGTTCTCTACGAGGGCGATCCCCGGCCGCTGGCAGAGGCCATCGTGGCTAGGCTAGCGACGATAGCGCCCCTGCCGATTGCCGATGAACGCGCCGTGCTGCCGGTGCAGCCGCTCGACACGGCCAGAAGAGTTGCCGAGTACCTGGCGGCGAAATCGCAGGGCTGCACAGCGCTTTTGGGCGCCGATCACATCGTTGCCGACCTCGGAGATGGCTCGGCCGCGCTGCGGCCGGCAGTGCATCTGCTTGACCGGCCCGACGTCGACAAACTCAACACCGAATTGGCCTTCCCATGCGTGTGGATCGCGCCGTGGACGCGCGCCGATGGTCTTGTCCCGCTGAGATGTTCGCTGGTGATCAATGCGATCACCGATGACGGGGAACTCATAGACGCACTTGTCGAGGAGCCGACGGTGTCCAACGTCTATAGCGGCAGGTACCCCACCTCATACGCGTCCCCCGAGATCCCGCATGACGGATTCCTCGCGGATTTCCTGATGCGTACCAAGGGTTTCATCCGGGGCTGACTTGTTTCAGAACTCTCGTCGCCACGGTTCGGGCCATTCCTGCGTGCCTGTGGCGGCGTTGAGCTCCGCGATCTTGGCGGGCGCGGCAAAGAGAATGATAGTGGTCATGTCTAGGAAGTACGCGCGAAAGAAGCGCCGTTGCTCTGCCGGACGCGCAAAGATATCCGCCAGTTCTTCGAAGAGTCCCAGGGGTAAGTATTTGTAGAACATGACGATCGGCAGAGAGTGCTGCTGCGTACCGAGCGTAAATTCGACGACGGCATTCGGCTGTTCGGTCCCGGACGCCAATTCCTCGGAAGACGGTTCCGCAAAATCCGACGTGGTCGTCAACCGCAGTCCGCGCAGTGTCTCGCCCTGCTCGGACAGCCGGGCGAATTCCTTCACGATGTCCAGAATGTCCTCGTCGTAGATATCGACTTGACTCTGGAACACGGTGACCCGCTTCAGCGGAACGTCGCGTTCCCGGTGCAGGCTACACAGCACGGCGGCAACCGCGCAGATGTCGATGGCGTCGTAGTCGCGTTCGAACTCCGCAGCATCGATAATCTCATCGGCTGTGACCTCGCCGGGCTCCGTGACACCTGCGAGCTCCAATAAGGCAAAGTGCCGCAACAGGTCTTGGCGGAGCGGGTCGGTGAGTGGACGCCGCGTCGGAGTCCACTCGACACGAGTGACGCGCGCTTCGTTGAGTGGAGGTCGGGGTCGCCACTGTTTGGCCTCGCGATATTCCTTGCGGGCTGTCCACTGTGCCCACACGGCGTATCCGACAAGTGCTGACAGGCCAAGCCACGATCCGGGCGGCGTCTGTTCCGGGGTCATGTTGCAGAAGTGAACCACCACGACGGCGATCGCCGCGACCCCGGTGGCCGCGTATGCAATCGGTGAGAACCATCGAAGCAGGCGCCAGACACGGTCAAACACGTTGTGTCCTTGCCTTTCCCAGCGCTCGGCAACCGAGCCCGACATCGGCGCTGTCAAGCCCAGGGGCCATGCCCGCCCACTGACTCGACTCGGATTCGGGTGAGGAATCCCTCCGGCGCGTTGGGTGGCGGGAAATGCTCGTCGGAACCCAGGAGCGCGGTCGCCAGCTGTTTGAGTAACTCAGGTGCACCGCCCTCAACCACTCGTGCCGAGCCAGTGACGGCCAGATACTCGCGCTGCTGCCCGGGCTGGCTGGGGGCAAGGACAGTCAGGGCGACGTGAGGATCGCGGCGGATGTTGCGCAGCTTCTTGTAGTTACCCGATAGATGGGCCGCCACCAACTCGTCACCGTCGGGTGTGGACTGCAGGGCGACCCACACCACGGATACCTGTGGGCTGCCGTCGGGGTTGATGGTGATGAGCGTAGCGTCGGCGCCCGCTCCGATCAGGGCGCGCGCGGCGTCGTTCAGTTCCATGTCGGATTTCTACTCCGTACCGCGCGGTTTCATTCCCGGTTGGCGGTCAGTGCTGAGGAAAGAAGCGCGCGATCGCCGGGCGCAGGCGCTTCGTCTCGAAATCCTCCACGGGGAGCGCCAACTGTTCCAGCCCTAATCCGTTCACGGTGGTGAGCAGATCGGCGGCATCTGCCTCGGGGTCCGCCACGCCGGCCCCTCGCAGTTCCTGGGCGAAGGCCGCGCGCTGGGTGTTGCCCCATTCGTCCAGGCTTGCCCGCAGGCTGGGGCGGCGCGCGACTTCCAGGAAGAATTCGTACCGCGCGATGACCGAGTTCCGGTCGACGGCCAGCGACTCAGTGACATACCGCGCCAAGCGATCGATCCGCTCCGGAATCTTGGCGTCGGGCAACTCGGTGAACAGCTTGCGTACTTCCTCGATCTGCTGAGCGGCCAAGCGCCGCATCGCTTCATCGAGCAGCTGGTCCAGGGTGCCGAAGTAATACCGGGCATTTCCGTGGGTGGTCCCCGCTTCGGTGGCTACGGCGCGATGCGTCACGGCACGTGCCCCCTCACGCGCCAGCAGGCGAAGCGCGGCATCGAGCAGTGCATCGCGGCGGGCGGCTCCCCGGGCCATGCGCGGCTCGCGTACCGGTGGCGTCATGCGGCTCATCGTACTGACGCTTATTTCCCTAATTTTCTCCAAATGGAGAAAATTAGGGATACGGTGGCTCTCGTCGACGAACGGCAAGGAGGCCGCAATGACCACAACACTCATCACCGGCGGACAGGTGATCACCTTCGATTCGGCTGTGCCTGAGGCTGAAGCGCTGGTTCTATCGGACGGGCGCGTTGTCGCCGTGGGAGACCGGCGTGACATGGAGGACGTGGCAGGGCCCGACGCGCACCGCGTCGACGCCGGAGGTGGCACGGTGATGCCCGGCTTGGTCGACACGCACCCGCACGCCATGCATTTCGGAATGCTGGCAGGCGGACTGGTCGATCTGACCGATGCCGTGGATCACGCGGACATCGTGGCCAGAATCCGTGCGAAGGCGGCTGAGACACCAGAGGGTGAGTGGATCATGTGCACTCCGGTGGGGGAGCCGCATTACTTCATCAGGCGCTCCGAGCGCGATCTGGCTGAG
This sequence comes from Mycobacteroides immunogenum, assembly GCF_001605725.1. NCBI lineage: Bacteria > Bacillati > Actinomycetota > Actinomycetes > Mycobacteriales > Mycobacteriaceae > Mycobacteroides > Mycobacteroides immunogenum. The sequence goes on along the minus strand of NZ_CP011530.1, from coordinate 3,185,619 downwards.
CGGCGGCTGCCGGACCGCTGGGTGCTGGACACCGCGACGGACAAGCATCCGGTGATGATTCAGGCATGGGCGCCCCGGATGCCCAATGTGGTGGCCTTCAACAGTGCCGGACTGCGTACTTTGGGCCTGACCGCGCTCATTCCCAGCCGGGTATGCGATGTGGAGATCGACAGGAATGAGAACGGTGACCTCACCGGCATCCTGCGTGGCCCCGTCACGAACTACTACACCTACGATCCCTTCTGGGGGCAGATCCTCACCAAGCTGCCGCGTCTCAACCTGGAGAACGCCGCGGCGGGGACCATTGCCGAGGTGAGTCGCTTTACCGTGCAAGGGATCACCAGCTTGTATGAGGGCCATGCCATGGAACCCGAACACGTCGAGCTGTACCGGCATCTGCGCAATGCCAACGCACTGAACATGCGCGTGATGGCGACGTTTGATGTCGAGTCTGCCATTTTCTATCCGTTCGATCCGATGTCACAAGAAGACTTCACCGCGCGGCTACGCAAGCTCGCGAGCCAGGCGCTGCAATTGGATGACGACAGGCTGCGCATCAACGGGCTCACGATCAGCCCCGGAGGCCCGTGTTTCTCCGGTTACTTCGCGCTCTACGAGCCCTACACCGACCCCTTCGGGCGGCCGGCCACCGGCATGCGCTTCCTGTCGCTGGAGAAGGAGGAGGCATTCGTCCGCTACTGCGCGACAGAGGGGATCCGCGCGAACATATGCGTGGGGGCCCTTCGGGAACACGACGAATTCCTCGACATCGCCGAACGCGTTGTGCAAGAACATGACTTCCGGGATCAGCGCTGGATTCTGCAGCACGCCATCACGATCACTCCCAAGCAGGCGCAGCGATACGCGGCGCTGGGGTTCCAGGTGACCACTTGCGCCGGCTTCACGTGGGGTAAGGGAGCGATGTATGGCGATCGCATCGGTAAGCACATCTGGCGGGACTTGGAGCCCTTGCAGCGGCTGATGAACACCGGGCTACTCCTGACCGGTGGCACCGACTGGGGCCCCAAGAATCCGTGGGAGCAGATCGAGCTGGCGGAAACGCACCGATTCGCGGGCAGTGACCATCGCAATGACGGACCCGATCAGAAGATCTCCCGGATGGATGCGCTGAAGATGTGGACGTCGAACGCCGCCACATTGCTGGACTGGTCAGAAATCGGCGCGTTGGCGCCAGGAAAGTACGCCGACGTGATCATCACGGACCGCAATCCGCTGACCTGCCCCATCGATGAACTGCGTGCCACTCACGTGCTGCGGACCTACCTCGGTGGCGAAACTGTCTACGACAGTGGTGAATTGGCATCTGCCGCGGCGCATTCGGAAACGGCACTGGCATGAGCGATGCGGCGCAGGTGCTGGCCCGCGTCGACGGCTTGCGTGACGAGCTGGTCGCCACGCTCGCCGAGGCGATAGCGCTACGGAGCGTGAATCCGACCTATGCCGGCCAGGACTACGACGATCTGGTGGGCGGGGAATCTGATGTCGCCCAGCTGTTGGCCGGTGTGTATCGGCAGAGCGGGGCGGAGGTCGAGCTGTTCGGCGAGGTTCCCGGGCGCGACAACGTGGTCGGTGTGCTGCGTGGCAGCGGCGGAGGGCGGTCACTGATCTTCAACGGGCATGTTGACGTTGTGCCGGCCGACGACGGCGCAGCATGGACCCACGACCCGTTCTCGGGATTCCATGACGAGACACATATTTGGGGTCGTGGGTCGGTCGATATGAAGAGCGGGCTGGTGGCGCAGGCCTTTGCCGCCAGGGCCTTACACGAATCGGGTGTCACGCTGCGCGGCGACCTGATGCTGCAGGGGGTGGTCGGCGAGGAGAACCTTGAGCATCATCTGGGCACCTCGGCGGTGCTCGGACGTGGGTACACCGCCGACGGCGCGATCATCGCCGAGCCCACCGGCTCGCGTCTGCCGTTGTCGGTCATGCCCGCCACGCCCGGTGTGCTCGTCCTGCGTATCACGGTGACCGGCCGCTCGGGGCACGCGTCGGCGCGTGCGCTGATGCGTGCGCAGGCGGCCTCGAACCCGGGCGTCGAGCCCGTCGCCGTGAGTGCCGTCGACGCCGCGCTCTCGATCCACGAGGCGTTGCGCCGGTTGGAGATTGAATGGGAGCAGACACGTATCGATCCTCTTTTTGAGCGTGGACAGTTCACGATTGGCCTCGACGTGATCGAAGGCGGTGCCCGCAGCGCACGCAATGTGGCGTTCATTCCGGATGAGACCGTGCTCGATTACGCGGTCTTCTATCCACCCGCGGACGATGTGGCCGGTGTTCAGGCCGAGATCGTTCGTACGGTTTCGGCAGTTGTCGAAGCCGATCCCTGGTTGCGGCGCGAGCCTCCGCGCATCGAATGGCCCATGCACTATCCGGGTGGGCGAACCGACAAGGATCACCCGCTGTGTCAGGCTGTGATCTCCGCCCGTCAGGACGCCGCCACCGGATCGGCCTTCAGCGGACTGCCGGATGTTCGTCCCTTTCCCTCGGCGGCCGACCTGCCCTGGTTCACCGCGGCGGGCATTCCGGCGGTCGGCATGGGGCCGGGAAATTTGGCGATGGCTCATGCGGTGGACGAGCGGTGTGCGATCGAGGAAATCATCTGCGCTACCAAGGCGTACGCCTTGGTGGCGATGCGCTGGTGCGGTGTGCGATGACCGATACCGCCGCCCCGGTGGCGCCTTATATGGCGGTCGGGTTGTCGACCATCGTCCATGGCATCGGCTCGCGCCAACACATCGCGCGCAATCTCGACAACATCGAGGAGGCCATCCATGCCGCTATTTCGATTGTCGGTATCAATCTGCCGGTGAAAATCGTGGCGCTTGCCGAGGGGGCGCTCACCGGGTTCACCGACGAGGTCTTCAATCTGCCGCATATCCGTTGTGCCCGAGAGCTGTTCATCGATATTCCGGGGCCGGAGACTGATCGGCTCGCGGCGCTGGCCAGGATGTACGAGACGTACATCATTGTGCAGTGCAAGGCTCGATGGCCCGAGGTCATCGAGGACCGGTACTTCAATGTGATGGTGGTGATCTCGCCGCAAGGTGAGATCGTGCACCGGGCTGCCAAGAATCACGTCTGGTGCCGCGAGCACTCCTGCACTCCGCACGATGTGTACGACCGATGGGTGGAGTTGTTCGGGGATGGGATCGATGCCTTTTACCCGGTACTGCACACGCCGGATATCGGTTCCATCGGCACGCTGTGCTGCAGTGACGGGGAGTATCCGGAAGCGGTGCGGGCCTTGGCATTCAATGGGGCCGAAGTGGTCTACCGGCCCAGTGAGGCGGTGCCGATGACCGTGTCCGGTCCGGATCCGGGCGGCACGTGGCTACTGCAGAACAGGGCACATGCGCATTTCAACGGTGTGTATATGGTGTGCCCGAACGCAGGGCCGGTGTATTCCACTCCTGCCGCCGAACACCCGGTCGATATCGCGGGTGGAAACGGCCACATTGTCGATTACTACGGTCATGTCATCGGACACGCGGTCTCCGGGGCGAACGCGATCGTGGCGGCTCCGGTCGACATCGAGGCATTGCGGCAGTTCCGGATGATGAATCTGAATTCGAACTGGCTCAAGGACGTTCGCACAGAGCTGTTCCGGCGCATGTATGACCGAGAGATCCACCCCGCCAATCTGTGGCTTGACCGTGAGCCTGGCCGCAATGCTGAGGTCGACGAGATCTACCGAGCCAATATTGCTCGGCTTGTCGAAGCGGGGACGTATACCGAACCGGCTCATCGGTTTCCGGGGGCGCGGCACCTGTCTGGCCCCGGTGACGGTGATATGGACGCGGTCTTGGCGAATTGGTTGCCATAACCACACGGTGAAAAACGGCGGTGCCCGGCTGACAACGTCGTCAGCCGGGCACCGTGTCGTTATGCGTTACTGCAGAACGGTTGTGGTGTTGGTGCCGTATGGCACGTGGGGGTTGGTTCCCAAGGGAGTGCGCGGATTTGCGCCCTCGTGGGTGGGCTCATGGAAACCGCGGTCATACAGATCGGTGCCCGGCTGCGTGCAGGCTCCACCCACGCGGGGGGCACCGCCGGAGCACGCGGTACGGCAGTTATGGGTGTACGGGGCCTCTCCAGAACCGCAGACCGGTGGAATCGGCGGCTGGGCGGCTGCGACGGGCGCCACGGATATCGCGGCTGCGGCGCTCAGGGCCCCGGCGAACAGCGCGATGCGGGCGTGCGGTGAAACCATGGGGCTCAGAGCTCCTAACAAAGCATGAATCAAAGTTGAACAAAAGGTTACACATCATAATGATCTGAAGCCGGTGAATATTTGCCAGCGGCATGGCAATGCTTCGATGGGTTGCGCAAATACGCAAGGAATCGCCGACGAGCGCGACACGCCAGAAGATAGCTAGGTGGAGCGTCCAGCTAACCCGTAGGTTACCGGGGGAGGGTTTAACTCACCTGCCGTGGGTGTGCGATGTTCAGAGCGCGCGCAGATACCGCTGAGTTACCAGTCGCTGCAGTTGTTTGACCACTAGATTGCCGGCCCGAACCCACCAGAACGATGGTTTTGAAAACGCCGTAATCTCCACGCTGACAACGTTGTTGGATGGATCGAGGCGCACGATGAAGGATTCTTCACCGGTCTCTGGGTGGCCGTGAAGCGTGCCATACGCGAAACCGCGCCGATTCGGTTCGTCGATCACATAGACGACGCGGCATAACGCCCAGAACGGCCACAGCTGTGTCGCCACGTTCACGCCCGCGGCAGCCTCGGGCTCCGAGGTGAGGACTCGCAGCCCGATCCCGCGCTGAATGCCGAAACGCATGAGGCTGTCAGCGGCTTCTTCGAAGCGGTCCTTACCTGTGCCGATCTGTCGAGATTCCCGCACATGGTGGTATTCGGTGGGGAGCTCGCCGGCCGTCGCGCCGATTTCCTGGTAGGTGAACGGGAGCTGGCTCAGTCGTGCGATATCCACCCCAATAACGTAGGGGAGCATGACCACCAAGGAAGCAGTACCGGCGCACGAGGGCGGTGGGTTCAACCCGCCCGATCCCACCCTCAAGGGCGGCCCCGACTACGGCCGTTTCATCGATGCGCTGCGGACCCTTCAGGATCGGGCCCGGGCCGCACTGCCGCCCGACGAGGTGGTTACCGAACTGGCCGCTCAACTTGAGGCCATGAACGAGCTGCTGGCTCCGTATGAGGTCTCGGAATGGGACTCGCCCTCGGGCCGGCGCACCGACCTTCCGCTGCGCGGAAACATCCTGTTGGTGCCGATGACGATCGACAGCTTCGACAAGGGGGTGCTCACCGGTACAGCGACATTCAGCCGGTACCACCTGGGGCGCAACGGCGCGGTGCACGGTGGTTGCCTGGGGCTGCTCTTCGACACCATCTTCGGCACCGGTTCGCTGCTACTGACCGATCTGCGCAAGCTGCGCACCGCCTACTTGAACATCAACTACCGCAAGATCACACCCATTGAGAAGGAACTGCGGTACGACTGCACGCTGGACCGCGTCGAGGGCCGCAAGGTGTTCATGACTGGCCGGCTTCTCGACGCTGACGAGGTGCTGGCGGAGGCGGAGGCGCTCTTCGTCAAGCTCAATCCCGGCCAGCCCTGATCTGATAGTGGCCAGATAGCCACTATCCGATGAAATATTGCCATCCGGCGGGCTAGTCTGATCGGATGCATTCCGTGCCTGTGGGTCGTTCGGGCGAGCCTCATTCGGTCGTTGTTCTCGCGCTTCCCGAAACCGTCGGTTTCGATCTGGCCACCGCCGTCGAGGTGTTCGGGCGTGTGTGTCTCGCCGACGGCACCAGTCCCTACCGCGTGCGGGTGTGCGGCACCGAGCCGATCGTTTCCGCCGGGCCGTTCGGCATCGCGACAGATCTTGGACTCGAGGCGCTTTCGGAGGCCGACACTGTCGTGGTGCCGGCGCGCGATGACGTCACCGCCCCCTTACCGGAGGGCGTCATCGACGCCCTCCGGGCCGCCCATGCGCGCGGCGCACGCATCGCCTCCATATGTGCGGGGGCCTTCACGCTCGCCGAGGCCGGCATTCTGGACGGCAAGCGGGTCACCACGCACTGGCTGGCTGCCGACTTGTTTCGGGAGATGTACCCGGCAGTGCACCTGGATGCCGATGTGTTGTACGTCGATGAGGGACAGGTGCTCACCTCCGCCGGAGCCGCGGCCGGACTCGACCTGTGTCTGCACATGGTGGCGCGCGATCACGGCGCGGCGGTGGCCGCGGAAGCCGCACGGATGGCCGTGACACCGCTGCACCGCGACGGCGGGCAGGCCCAATATGTCGTGCGGAACCGCCGGAGCTCCGAGGCCGGCCTCGGCGACATGCTGGCGTGGATCGAACACAACGCGCATCGCGAGCTGTCGCTCGAGGACCTGGCCGCGCAGGCCGCCACCAGTGTGCGCAGCCTCAACCGGCGGTTTCGGGCCGAAACGGGGCAGACACCCATGCAGTGGCTGACCGGGGTGCGGGTGCGTCACGCCCAACAACTGCTGGAATGTTCAGCCGATTCCGTCGAGCGGATCGGGCGCGAAGTGGGGTTCGGCTCACCTGCGAATTTCCGGGAGCAGTTCCGCCGGCTCGCCGGGGTCTCGCCCCTGACGTATCGGAACACATTCCGCGCACAATCGGCCTGAGTGGTCATGGCGCCCATCGGGCTGGGAAGCCGCTGGTGTGGACCGATAGCATGAGTTCGCAAACCCCCCGTCTCTGAATTGGAGAACTGCCGATGACTGCGCCCAACCCGTCTTCCCTTGTGGCACCAATCCGGGTGCCGGCCGGGACGACGGCGGGGACCGCGGTACGAGAGGCCGGCCTGCCGGGCAAGGGGGAGGACGCCGTCGTCGTCGTGCGCGTCGATGGTGCCCTGAAGGATTTGTCCTGGACGCCACAGGTCGATACCGAGGTAGAGCCCGTCGCGGCCAACACCGAAGACGGGCGCAGTGTCATCCGGCACTCGGCCGCCCACGTGCTAGCGCAGGCTGTGCAGGACCTGTTCCCGCAGGCCAAACTCGGCATCGGTCCGCCGATCACCGACGGTTTCTACTACGACTTCGGGATCGATCACGCCTTCACGCCTGAAGATCTCACCGCCCTCGAGAAAAAGATGAAGCAGATCATCAAAGAGGGGCAACGATTTTCGCGCCGGGTCTACGAATCGGTGGAAGAGGCCCAGGCCGAACTGGCCAACGAGCCGTTCAAGCTGGAACTGGTGTCGGACAAGTCCGGCGCCGATGACCCGGAGGTCATGGAGGTCGGCGGCGACGAGCTGTCCGCCTACGACAACCTGAATCCGCGTACCGGGGAACGCGAATGGTTCGACCTGTGCCGCGGCCCGCATATCCCCACCACCAAGCACATCCCGGCCTTCCGGCTCACCCGCAGTTCAGCTGCCTACTGGCGCGGCAACCAGGCCAACGCCAGCATGCAACGTGTCTACGGCACCGCCTGGGAGTCTCAGGAAGCCCTGGATAAACACCTCGAACTGCTGGAGGAGGCGCAGCGGCGCGACCACCGCAAGCTCGGTGTCGAGCTGGATCTGTTCAGCTTCCCTGACGAAATCGGTTCCGGGCTCCCGGTTTTCCACCCCAAGGGTGGCATCGTGCGCAAGGAGCTTGAGGATTACTCGCGCGCCAAGCACACCGCGGCCGGGTACGAATTCGTCAACACCCCGCACATCACCAAGGAAAACCTGTACCAAACCTCCGGGCACTTGGACTGGTACTCCGACGGCATGTTCCCCCCGATGCAGATCGACGCCGAGCTCAACGAGGACGGCACCGTGCGCAAGCCAGGGCAGAACTACTACCTCAAACCCATGAACTGCCCGATGCATCACCTGATCTACCGGGCCCGGGGCCGTTCCTACCGTGAATTGCCATTGCGACTCTTCGAATTCGGCTCGGTGTACCGATACGAGAAGTCCGGTGTGGTGCACGGCCTGACCCGGGTGCGCGGCATGACGCAGGACGACGCGCATATTTACACGACTCGCGAACAGATGCACGAGGAGCTGACCTCACTGCTGCGATTCGTGCTCGACCTGCTGTCCGACTACGGGCTCGACGATTTCTACCTGGAACTCTCGACCAAGGACGAGACGAAATTCGTTGGTTCCGATGAGGTTTGGGAAGAAGCGACCAAGACTCTGGAGCAAGTGGCGCTCGATTCCGGGCTGCAGCTGGTGCCGGATCCCGGCGGCGCGGCCTTCTACGGGCCCAAGATCTCGGTGCAAGCCAAGGACGCGCTGGGCAGGTCCTGGCAGATGTCCACGATCCAGCTCGACTTCAATATGCCGGAGCGGTTCAACCTCGAGTACACGGCCGCCGACGGCACGCGCAAGCAGCCGGTGCTCATCCATCGGGCGCTGTTCGGGTCCATCGAGCGCTTCTTCGGTGTGCTCACCGAGCACTATGCGGGAGCCTTCCCGGCCTGGCTGTCGCCGGTGCAGGCGGTGGGTATTCCGATTGCCGATGCGCACGCGCCGTACCTGAACGACATTGTGTCCCAGCTCAAATCGCAAGGCATCCGTGCCGAGGTGGACAGCAGCGATGACCGCATGAACAAGAAAATCGTCAACCACACCAACCAGCGAGTGCCGTTCCTGCTGCTGGCCGGTGACCGTGACGTCGAGGCGGGGGCGGTCAGCTTCCGGTTCCGGGACCGCACTCAGGTGAACGGGGTGCCCCGCGAGGAGGCGGTCGCTGCCATCCTCGACTGGGTGAATCGCCGTGAGAACGTATCGCCGACAGCCGAACTCCTGAAGTTGGGTGCCAGTGACTGACGAGGACTCGACCATCATCGACCGCGGCGTGGGCGACCCAGATCATCTGCAGCGACTGTGGAGCCCGCACCGGATGAGTTATATCGCCGAGGCCGTGAAGGCGCCCAGTCCCGACTCGGCGCCCTTCACCGAGATCCCCGAGATGGCCGATGAGGACGGTTTGGTGGTGGCCCGGGGCGAGCACGTGTACGCCGTGCTCAACCTCTACCCATACAACCCCGGACATCTCATGGTGGTGCCCTACCGCCAGGTGGCCGAGCTCGAAGACCTCACCGAGGGAGAAAGTCGCGAGCTGATGGCCTTCACTCAGAAGGCGATCCGGGTGATCAAGAAGGTCTCGAGGCCGCACGGCTTCAACGTCGGACTCAATCTGGGTAGCGCCGCGGGCGGATCGCTGGCAGAGCATCTGCATCAGCATGTGGTGCCACGCTGGGGTGGCGACGCGAACTTCATCACCATCATCGGCGGTTCCAAGGTGTTGCCACAGCTGCTGCGGGACACCCGCACTTTGCTCGCCACTGCCTGGGAGCAGTTGCCGTGAGCGGCCTGTTGTCGCGGGAGACATTCGCGAAAATCACCAACCCACTGGCTCACGCGCTACTGCGTGCGGGATTCACCCCGGATACGGTCACCATCTTCGGCACGGCGGCCTCGGTTGTCGCGGCGCTGACACTCTTCCCGACCGGTCACCTTTTCTGGGGCGGCATGGCGGTTTGGCTGTTCGCGATGTTCGACATGCTCGACGGCGCGATGGCCCGTGCGCGCGGCGGCGGCACCCGGTTCGGTGCGGTGCTGGACGCGACCTGTGATCGTGTCGCCGATGGCGCGGTCTTCGCCGGCTTGGTCTGGTGGGCCGCATTCGGCTGGGGTTCAACTTCTTTGGTGGTATCCACGCTGATCTGCATGATCACCTCGCAGGTGATTTCGTATGTGAAGGCGCGTGCCGAGGCGTCGGGATTGCGTGCCGATGGCGGATTGATCGAGCGGCCGGAACGGCTCATCATCGTGCTCGCCGGCGCGATCTTCAGCGGCGGATTCGGCGTGCAGTGGCCGTTGCACACCGCGATGTGGGTGCTGGCGGTGGCAAGCCTGGTGACCGTTGGGCAACGGATGCACGCCGTCCGCACCTCACCGGGAGCTCTGGAGCTGCTGCCCAATTCGGATGCCGGACAGGACACCGCGGAGACGAATCAGTCATGAGTACCTGGGGTGAACGCGCCGCCGACTGGGGATACGCCGCGGGCTGGAATGTCACGCAGGCGACTCCGGACCTCCTTGCCCGCGCCATATTCGATGTCGGCGCCATGGTCGGTGCCCGCAAGGGCGGACCCGAGCAGCTACGCAAGAACCTCGCGCGGGTACTGGGCGTGCACCCCTGGGAGGTGCCCGACCGGCTGATGATCGACTCGATGCGTTCCTACGCCCGGTATTGGCGTGAAGCGTTCCGGCTGCCGTCGCAGAACATGGAGCGCCTCGCCGCCCGTTTGGACAGCTGCCTGTTCGGCCGGCGCAACCTGGATGCCTCGCGGGAGGAAGGGCGGGGCACGGTTATCGCCCTGCCACACAGCGGAAACTGGGATATGGCCGGGGTGTGGCTGGCGCAAACCTATGGCACCTTCACGACCGTCGCCGAGCGCCTGAAGCCCGAATCGCTGTATCGGAGATTCCTGGACTACCGCGAGACGCTGGGCTTCGAGGTGCTTCCGCTGACCGGTGACGCGTCAGGTCCGTATGAGGTACTGGCGCAGCGATTGCGGGAGAACCGAGTGGTCTGCCTCATGGCCGATCGCGACCTGAGCCGCAGCGGCGTCCCCGTCGACTTCTTCGGTGCCGAGGCCCGCATGCCCGCAGGGCCGGCTCGTCTTGCCATCGATACCGGCGCGCGTCTGCTGCCCGCGCACTGTTGGTTCGAACCGCATGAGCAATGGGGGGTACGTATCCATGGGCCCGTCGACACCTCGGCGGGCGATGTCGCGGCCGCCACCCAGGCCATGGCCGATGTGTTCGCGGCCAACATCGCTGAACGCCCCGCGGACTGGCACATGCTGCAACCGCTGTGGCTCGACGATCTGTCCGAGGAACGCCGCACCACGCTGCGGACGGCGTCTGCGCCCACGCGGGCACCGGAACCTGAACCCTCCCTGGAGACCGATCCCGTTGGTGGGCAGGCGTAATGCGCATCGGGATGGTCTGCCCGTACTCCTTTGACGTACCGGGTGGCGTCCAGTCCCACGTAGTGCAGCTGGCCGAGGTCATGCGCGATCGCGGCCATCACGTGAGCCTGCTCGCGCCGTCATCGTCGGACCTGGAGCTACCAGAATTCGTGGTCTCGGGTGGCAAGGCCGTGCCGATTCCCTACAACGGATCGGTCGCGCGGCTGCGATTCGGCCCGGCCACCTACGCCAAGACCCGGCGCTGGCTGCTCGACGGCGATTTTGATGTGCTGCACCTGCACGAACCGAACGCGCCGAGCCTGTCGATGCTGGCCCTCATGGTGGCGGAAGGACCGATCGTCGCGACGTTCCACACGTCCACCACGAAATCGTTGACGTTGAGCGTTTTTCAGGCCGTCCTGCGGCCCTGGCACGAGAAGATCGTCGGCCGGATCGCCGTTTCGGAGCTGGCCCGGCGCTGGCAGATGGAGGCGCTGGGATCCGACGCGGTCGAGATTCCCAATGGCGTCGATGTTCGATCCTTCTCCGGTGCACCCGTCCTCGATGGATACCCACGCGAAGGTAAGACGGTGCTGTTCTTGGGCCGCTACGACGAACCGCGCAAGGGGATGGACGTGCTGATGGGCGCGTTACCGAAGATCGCGACCAGCTTCCCCGACGTGGAGATCCTGATCGTCGGCCGCGGAGATGAAGCCGAACTACGCACGCAGGCAGGACCGTTGGCCAAACATCTGAAATTCCTCGGCCAGGTTGACGACGCCACCAAGGCGTCGGCCATGCGCAGCGCCGACGTCTACTGTGCCCCCAACATCGGCGGTGAGAGCTTCGGCATCGTGCTGGTAGAGGCGATGGCGGCAGGGACGGCGGTCGTTGCCAGCTCACTGGACGCGTTCCGCCGGGTGCTGTTGGACGGCGCCGCGGGCCGATTGACGCCAACGGGTGACCCGGATGCCCTGGCAGCCGCCATCATCGGTGTGCTGGGTGATGACGAAGGCCGGGCGCAGCTGGTGGCGGCGGGCACCGAAGCGGTGCAGCGGTACGACTGGTCCGTGGTCGCCCAACAGATCATGCTGGTCTACGAGACGGTCACCGCCTCTGGCGCGCGAGTCAAGGTCGACAGTTGGTGACCTTCTCGGCGTTGACCGTCATTGTCATGGCCGTCGTGGCCACGCTCTTCGCTCTCGGTTTGTTGTGGGCCTATTTGGTGGCCAACCGTCTTGACCGGCTGCACGTGCGGGGTGACCTGTCCTGGCAGGCGCTCGATGCCGCGCTGGCGCGGCGCGCCGTTGTTGCCCGTGCCGTGGGAGACGCGCTCAAAGACGACCACCTGATCAAACTCGCGGCGAAAGCCGAACGTGCCGAACGCAACCGGCGCGAGGATGCGGAGAATCAACTGGCCGCGGCGTTGTCGACCGTCGATCCTGACCGGCTGCGCCCGGCCCTGGTCGCCGAACTCGCCGATGCCGAGACCCGGGTGCTCATCGCGCGGCGCTTTCACAACGATGCCGTACGTGACACGTTGGCGTTGCGAGTGCGGCGCCCGGTGCGGTGGCTGCGCCTGGGTGGAACCGCGCCGATGCCAACATATTTCGAGATCATCGATCGTCCGGGCGCGGGCACCGAAGACCCGGCGCTGGCCAATTTCCGGACTTCGGCCCGGGTCGTCCTGCTCGATGAGGATGGCCGGGTGCTGCTGCTGCGCGGTTTCGATCCGGCCGCGCCCACCCCGGCGGTGCACTGGTGGTTCACCGTCGGCGGACAAACGCTGCCGGGGGAGAAGCTCGCTGACGGTGCGGTGCGCGAGCTAGTGGAGGAAACCGGACTATCGGTCCCGTCCGGACGGTTGGTGGGCCCGCTGTGGCGGCGCGTGGCGGTCTTCGACTTCAACGGCACCACCATCCGGTCCGAGGAACTGTTCTTCGTGCATCGCACCAAGCGGTTCGAACCGGCCACCGACGGGCGCACCAATCTGGAGCAGCGTTACATCACCGGTCACCGCTGGTGTGATGCCGAGGCGATCGCCGAGCTCACCGCGTCGGGGGAGCAGGTGTACCCGACTCAGCTGGGAGAACTGCTCTGTGAAGCCGCCACTGCGGCCGATGCGGTGGCCACCGGCGCACCGCGTGCGCCGATCCAAATCGGGTGAGTCACCCCGCCGCACCTCCCGCCACAAAATCGCTGGTGTGGCCGCATTAGACTGGTCGCAGACCCCGAGATTCAGGAGCCCCCAGTTGACTAGCACGACCAATGGAACGTCCCCCGAGACCGGCACCGGTACCGCTCGCGTGAAGCGCGGTATGGCCGAGATGCTCAAGGGCGGCGTGATCATGGACGTTGTTACCCCCGAGCAAGCGAAGATCGCCGAAGATGCCGGCGCCGTGGCTGTCATGGCGCTGGAGCGAGTGCCCGCCGATATCCGCGCTCAGGGCGGCGTGTCCCGCATGAGCGATCCGGACATGATCGACGGCATCATCAGCGCGGTCAGCATTCCGGTGATGGCGAAGGCCCGCATCGGGCATTTCGTCGAGGCGCAAATCCTGCAGAGCCTCGGTGTGGATTACATCGATGAGTCTGAGGTGCTGACACCCGCCGACTACACCAACCACATCGACAAGTGGAAGTTCACCGTGCCGTTCGTGTGTGGTGCCACCAACCTGGGCGAGGCGCTGCGCCGCATCACCGAGGGCGCGGCGATGATCCGCTCCAAGGGTGAAGCCGGTACCGGTGATGTGTCCAACGCGACGACTCACATGCGCAAGATCGGTGGCGAGATCCGTCGGCTCACCTCGCTTGCCGAGGACGAATTGTACGTCGCGGCAAAGGAACTGCAAGCGCCGTACGAGCTGGTGGTCGAGGTGGCCCGCGCCGGCAAGCTGCCGGTGACGCTGTTCACCGCCGGTGGCATCGCCACCCCGGCCGACGCGGCGATGATGATGCAGTTGGGTGCCGAAGGCGTTTTCGTGGGCTCGGGCATCTTCAAGTCCGGTAACCCCGAGCAGCGCGCCGCGGCAATCGTGAAGGCCACCACCTTCTACGACGATCCGGACGTGCTTGCCAAGGTGTCGCGCGGCCTGGGTGAGGCGATGGTCGGTATCAATGTGGAGGACATCGCGCAGCCGCATCGGCTCGCCGAGCGCGGCTGGTAGAACTAGGCATGGCCGATATCGAGGAGATCCTTACTCTCGAGCAGCTAGAGAAGGACATCTTCCGGGGCAATGTGACCCCCAGCAATCTTCGTCGTACCTTCGGCGGGCAGGTCGCCGGGCAGTCGCTGGTCTCCGCGGTCCGCACGGTGGAACCGGAGTATCTGGTGCACTCATTGCACGGGTACTTCCTGAGGCCCGGAAATCCCAACGAGCCCACCGTGTTTCTTGTCGACAGGGTGCGTGACGGCCGATCCTTCGTGACCCGCCGGGTCACCGCGATTCAGGATGGGCAGGCCATCTTCAGCATGTCGGCCTCGTTCCAGACGCTGGACACCGGCATCGAGCATCAGGACCTGATGCCGCCGGTGCCCGATCCTGAAGATCTGCCCGACGCGCAGGAGCAGGATTCGTTCAACCGTGATCTGTTCCGGCAGTTCGCCGAGTGGGATATCCGGATCGTGCCCGATGAGCTGATGGACCGGAATCCGCGGCTGGCCGCGCAGCAGCGCGTGTGGTTCCGCTGCCGCAAGCACCTGCCCGACGATCCGGTGCTACACATCTGCGCGTTGGCGTACATGAGCGACCTGACGCTGCTGAGCTCTTCGAAGGTGCCGCACCGGGATACGGTGCTGCAGACGGCTTCGCTGGATCACGCGCTGTGGTTTCTGCGGCCGTTCCGTGCCGACGAATGGATGCTGTACGACGAGACATCGCCGTCGGCCGGGTTTGGCCGGGCGCTGACACAAGGCCGCATCTTCAACCGCGACGGAACCATGGTGGCGGCGGTGGTGCAGGAGGGGCTCACCCGCATCGAGCGCAACCCCGAGCAGGCGTCTGTCGCCCGAGGGAACATGGCGTGAGCCCCCTCGTGGGTGTGCTGGCATTGCAGGGCGATGTCAGGGAACATATTGCCGCCCTGAAAGATTCGGGTGCCGAGGCACTCGGCGTACGCCGTCCCGAGGAGTTGGGGAAGGTGGACGGACTGGTCATCCCCGGCGGGGAGTCGACCACGATGAGCAATCTGCTGCGTGTTTTCGAGCTGTTGGATCCGCTCACCGAACGCCTGCGCGGAGGGCTGCCCGTTTATGGCTCGTGTGCCGGGATGATTCTGCTGGCCAGCGAGATCCTGGATACCCGCCCCGACGCGGTGGCTCTCTGTGCCATCGACATGACGGTGCGGCGCAACGCATTCGGGCGTCAGGTCGATTCGTTCGAGGGTGACCTTGATTTCACCGGGCTGCACGGTGCGATGCATGCGGTATTCATCCGGGCGCCCTGGGTGGAGCGGGTCGGCGCCGATGTCGAGGTGTTGGCCAGTGCCCAGGGGCACCCGGTCGCGGTTCGGCAGGGGAGCGCGCTGGCGACGGCTTTTCATCCCGAGGTGACCGGTGACCGCCGGGTGCATGAGCTGTTCGTCGACATGGTGCGCGCCTCCTGATCCTGAACGCATACCAGGCGAGGCTCTTTCGTTCGATCTACTCGCGTGCGGTATGCGCCGGGAATCACCAGCGCAGCATGGGCATGGGGCGCAGTGGGTGCCGCAGCGTCCACTTTCCGGCCGTACGCAATAAGAATGCGTGAAAACCGCCGTAGGGCAGTGCCTCCACCACCTCGCGCACATCTGAACGTTCCAGTCCGGTCCAGGCATACAGACCGTGGAACGCGTCGACCCGGTCGCCCAGCCGGAACATCTCGACCCACAGATCGTCGGCCGACCTCAGCTTGTGGTGGTCGGCCACCATCGCCTTCACGCGATCGACATCGGTGATCCCGAACTCGGGCGCCAGCTGCTCGGCCAGTGCCACCGACGGCTCCAGATAATCCCAGCTACCGGCCGTCCAAATGCCGATGTCATGGGTCGCCCACGCCAGCGCGATCTCGGGCGGAGGCGTGGTCATGCCGAGAAGCCTCAGCTGGTAGTTCATCGCGCGGTACAGATGATTGCGGTAATCGGTGAGGCTGTCGCCGATCGTTGCCGCGTATCTGTCCAGTACCGCGTCGACAATGGGGTCCTTCACCAGGACAGTCATGTGGTTCAGCCTAGGTGCGCGAGTACACTCGGGCAGCGCAGAAGTGCGACAGAACCTAGAGAAAGTAGTACAGGGGTACATGAGCGGCCATTCCAAGTGGGCCACCACCAAGCATCAGAAGGCCGTCAAAGACGCGCGCCGTGGCAAAGAGTTCGCCAAGCTGATCAAGAACATCGAGGTCGCCGCACGTACGGGCGGCGGAGATCCGGCCGGCAACCCGACGCTCTACGACGCCATTCAGAAGGCCAAGAAGACCTCGGTGCCCAACGACAACATCGAGCGGGCCCGTAAGCGTGGAGCCGGCGAAGAAGCCGGTGGCGCCGACTGGCAGACCATCATGTACGAGGGTTACGGCCCCAACGGCGTCGCGGTGCTCATCGAGTGCCTGAGTGACAACCGTAACCGCGCCGCCGGTGAGGTGCGGGTGGCGATGACGCGCAACGGTGGCAGCATGGCCGATCCGGGTTCGGTGTCGTACCTGTTCTCCCGCAAGGGCGTGGTGACGCTGGAGAAGAACGGCCTGGCCGAGGACGACGTGCTGACGGCAGTGCTGGAGGCTGGCGCCGAGGAGGTCAACGACCTGGGCGAGACTTTCGAGGTCATCTCTGAGCCCACCGACCTGGTCGCCGTCCGTCAGGCGCTGCAGGAAGCCGGAATCGACTACGAATCGGCGGAAGCCAGTTTCCAGCCGTCGATGAGCGTGCCCGTCGACGTCGAGACCGCCCGCAAGGTGTTCAAGCTGGTCGACGCGCTGGAAGACAGCGACGACGTCCAGAACGTCTACACCAACGTGGACTTGTCCGACGAGGTGCTGGCCGCGCTCGACGAAGACTGACCAGCGGCCCATATCGCCAACGTCACCACCGCGGTGGTGACGAGTACGGCACCGACGGTGTCGGTGAAGTAGTGGTAGCCGCAGGCGACCTGCCCCAGCAGCCCGAACGTGCTGACAATCACGGCGATGATGTATGCCCATAGGGCTCCGCCGGCGACCAGTACCAGCATGCCCATGACCGCCACCACCAAGGTGGTGTGGCCGCTGGGGTAGGCGAGGTAACCGCCGCCCTTCTCGCGGCCGACCAGCATCTTGGTCGCCTGAGTGGTCCAATTCGCGACAAACGGGCAGGCAAGCACGACGGCTGCTACCCGCCAGCGCCGCCGGTACAGCTCGAATCCGACGCACACCACCAGCACCGGCACAAGAAACTCCCAGTCGGTGAAGAACAGCAGCCAGCGTGGCTGGACCCCGAACACAACCTGGGTCGCCTCGAAAAACCAGGTGTCAAGAGGTGTGGTGCCCTTACCCACGGAGAATCCGAGCACCAGCATCGTGACCACGCCGAGGGGCGGCCACCACTGAATCAATTTCTCGCTGGGCAGTTTTCCGGCAGACACGCCGTCGACAGTAATCGGCCACACACCCCGGCCCTGAATCGTGCCGGCTGCCGGGAATCAAACGTCACTGGTCGGCGTTTATTGTGACGTCAACGACTGTTGGTCAACAACTGTTGACAGCCTATGTCAGGTAGGCGTACATCTAAGACATCCAAAGAAGTGAGGGGAGGCCCGTCATGGCCACACAAACAGTCGCCCCGGCGTCCGAGTCGGTTACCCGGTGGCACACCACGCGCTCCGTACTCGCGGTGCCCTTCGCGGTGGCGGTCGTAGTTCCGCTCGTCATCCTGTACGGAACAGGTGCCGAGGTGCCCTCGTGGATGTCGGATCAGATGTCGATGACCGCGACGGTGATTGGAACCCTGCTGATCGCGGCGGGCTTGTTCCTGGTCACCCGCACCGTCGCACTGTTCGATCAGCCTGGCAGCCGTCACGTGCGTAGCCCGCTGGTCACCGGTGTCGTCGCGGTACTGCTGGGTGAGGCGTTCGCGGTGAACTCAGTGGCGCTGCTGATCTGGACCGCTGTCTTCGTGGTCATGAGCGCCATCTACTTCTCGCTGGTCGACGAGCGTGGGACGTTGAAGGTTCGCAACGCTGAGGGAGCGAACTAACACGCTCCGCAGTCCCACGGGCAGTCCAGGTAGTACTGGATGGTCGGGGCGACCAGCTCGATGATTTGTTCGTGCGTCATATTCGGCACGTCGCCGAGTCGTATTACGTACCGGCACATGGCCAAACCGATCATCTGCGTGCTGATGAGTGTGGCGCGCTCCAGGGCGCGGTCGGTGGTCAATGCCTCGATTTCCGGCACCATCTGGCTGGTGAACAGATCGGCCATGCGTGCGCGTGCCGATTCCTGCGACACGGTGGCGCGCATGAGCGCGACCATGGTGTCGTCCTGTTCCCATCTCTCGAGGAAATGCTTGACGAGCATCGCCCCGAGTTCGGAGCGTGGCATGTCGGCCAGGTCCTCAGGCAGGTGAATGTCGAAGTCGGCCGCTGACATGAACAGCTTGCCCTTGTTGCCGTAGTAGCGCATGACCAGGGAGGGGTCGATGCCCGCGGTGGCGGCGATGGCCCGTATGGTTGCCTTCTCGTAGCCGACACTGGCGAAATGCTCCTGAGCAGCCTCAAGGATGGCTGCGCGGGTGGCATCCGATCGCCGAGGTTCGGGGGGCATGCGCTGAGCTTAGGCCAACGAGCGTTGACATTTGCAGCGCCCTCGCGTGTTGTTCGTCCAATAGCGGAATCTCCTCGATATGCTGATCGAACAACTGTTCTACAGCGAGAGGGCTGACGCGTGCGCGTGATGGGAGTCGACCCGGGGCTTACCCGGTGCGGTCTGTCCATGGTCGAGGCGTCCTCGGGTCGCAAGGTGGTGGCCCTGGACGTCGATGTCGTGCGTACCCCCGCCAATCAGCCTCTGCCGCAACGACTCTTGGCGATCAGTGAGGTCGTTGAACATTGGATGGACACCCACCGGCCGGAAGTGGTCGCGATCGAGCGCGTCTTCGCGCAGCAGAATGTTTCCACTGTGATGGGCACCGCGCAGGCCGGTGGCGTGATTGCGCTCTGTGCGGCCAAACGGGGGATCGAGGTGTACTTCCACACCCCGTCGGAGGTCAAGGCGGCCGTCACCGGCAACGGGCGGGCCGATAAATCCCAGGTGACGGCAATGGTCACGCGCATCCTCAACCTGCAGGCAGCGCCAAAGCCGGCCGACGCCGCCGACGCGCTGGCCCTGGCAATCTGTCACTGCTGGCGTGCGCCGATGCTCGCCAGAATGGCCAAGGCGGAAGCCGCGGCCGAGAAACAACGGAAGGCCTTCGCGGCCCGGATGAAGGCGGCGGTTCGGTGACGGCCCGTCCGCGTAGGAAACGGAGTGCGGCGTGATTGCATCGGTCAACGGCGAGGTCATCGAGATCGCGCTCGACCATGTGGTGATCGAGGCGGCCGGGGTGGGATACCGCGTCAACGCCACTCCGGCGACGCTCTCGACACTGCGCCGCGGCACGCAGATTCGGCTGATCACGGCGATGATCGTGCGCGAAGATTCGATGACGCTTTATGGCTTCACCGACACTGATGCCCGCGACCTCTTCATGACGCTGCTCGGGGTTTCCGGCGTGGGACCCAAGATCGCAATGGCCACCCTCGCGGTGTACGACGCACCGAGTCTGCGCCAGGCCTTGGCCGACGGCGATGTCGCCGCCCTCACCCGGGTGCCGGGCATCGGTAAACGCGGCGCCGAGCGTCTGGTGCTCGAGTTGCGTGAGAAGGTGGCGGCCGCGCCGGGCGGATCCACCGATCTGGGTCGCGGCAGCCCGTCGCTGGTGCGGACTCAGGTCATCGAGGCGCTGATCGGTCTCGGATTTGCCGCCAAGCAGGCCGAACAGTCCACCGATACCGTTCTGTCCCAAGAAAACCAGGCGGAGACGCCCGCCGATGTCTCCGGAGTGTTGCGGTCGGCCCTGGCGCTGCTGGGTAAGACGCGATGAGTCCTTTCCGCGAGTCCGACCATCTTGGTGGTGCCGACGATGACGGCTTCGACGATGCCCACATGTCCGGTGCCCTGACTGTCGGCGAAAACGATGTCGACGCGGGGTTGCGTCCCAAGTCGCTGCGTGAGTTCATCGGCCAGCCGCGGGTACGCGAACAGTTGGACCTGGTGTTGTCCGGCGCGAAGAATCGCGGCGGCACGCCGGATCACATCCTGCTGTCGGGGCCGCCCGGATTGGGCAAGACCTCGCTGGCCATGATCATCGCCGCCGAGTTGGGCTCATCGCTGCGGGTGACGTCGGGCCCGGCGCTGGAGCGCGCGGGCGATCTGGCGGCCATGTTGAGCAATCTGGTGGAACACGATGTGCTGTTCATCGACGAGATTCACCGCATCGCCCGGCCTGCCGAGGAAATGCTCTACCTGGCCATGGAGGATTTTCGGGTCGACATCGTCGTGGGTAAGGGCCCCGGCGCGACGTCCATCCCCCTGGAAGTGGCGCCGTTCACGCTGGTGGGCGCCACCACCCGATCGGGATCGCTGACCGGGCCGCTGCGCGACCGGTTCGGGTTCACCGCCCACATGGACTTCTACGAACCCGATGAGCTTGAGCTGGTGCTGGCCCGTTCGGCGGGCATCCTGGGCATTGAACTGGGAGCAGACGCCGGTACCGAGATCGCGCGGCGCTCGCGCGGCACGCCACGCATCGCCAACCGCTTGCTGCGCCGCGTCCGTGATTACGCGGAAGTGCGCGCGGACGGCGTCATCACGGTGGGCGTCGCCAAGTCAGCCCTGGCGGTGTACGACGTCGATGAGCTGGGGCTCGATCGTCTGGACCGGGCGGTGCTCACCGCACTGACACGCAGTTTCGGCGGTGGCCCGGTGGGTCTGTCGACACTGGCGGTGGCAGTCGGGGAGGAGTCGACCACCGTGGAAGAGGTGTGCGAGCCGTTCCTGGTGCGCGCCGGGATGTTGGCCCGCACGCCACGCGGACGGGTGGCGACACCTTTGGCGTGGACGCATCTGGGCCTGACCCCGCCGCCGCAGCTGCTGGGCCAGGTCGGCCTGTTCGAGTGAGGCGACACCAGCGCCCCTGCGGGCACGGGGTTCGCGTCGATTCCACAGAGTCAGATGGCACACTGGTGACTTGTCGCGTGCTCATTTCACGCTGACCGCGCTTGACCTCGTGAAGACCCAACGGAAAGAACCCCGAAAGCCGCCATGGAATCGATCATTGTCTTCTTGCCGCTCATCCTCGTTATGGGCGCATTCCTCTTCTTTGCGAACCGGCGGCAGCGCAAGGCTCTCGACGCCACCATCGAGCTGCACGAGTCCTTGGCGATCGGCGACCGGGTACACACCACGTCAGGCCTGCAGGGCACCATCACCGCCGTCACCGACGACACGGTGGATCTGGAGATCGCGCCGGGTGTGGTGACCCGCTGGATGAAGCTCGCCGTCCGGGACAAGATCGTGGACGAGGTTGAAGACAGTGCAGCCGCCGGCGACGGAACGGTTCGCGACGTCGAGAGCAGCGGGGTCGAGCTGACCAAGGAGTAGCGGCTTTCGCCTTTGCTCAAAACCCCCGAAAGCTCCCCGACCCGCCCTCGACAAGCAAGGAGACCGGACACGTGGCCTCGTCATCGGCCCCTGTGCATCCCATGCGCTATCTCGGTGCCTTCCTGGTGCTGCTCATTGGCGCCTATCTGCTGGTGTTTCTGACCGGCGATAAGCAGCCAAAACCCAAGCTCGGCATCGATCTGCAGGGTGGCACCCGTGTCACCCTGACGGCACGCACCCCCGACGGTTCCAAGCCGACCAAGGAAGCATTGACGCAGGCGCAGCAGATCATCAATGCGCGCGTCAACGGTCTCGGTGTGTCCGGGTCCGAGGTCATCATCGACGGCGACAACCTGGTCATCACGGTCCCCGGAAATGACGGCAGCGAGGCCCGCAACCTCGGCCAGACCGCAAAGCTCTACATCCGGCCCGTCGTGCAGGCGGTACCCGCTCAGCCCAAGGAAAGCCCGGAGCCGGGCGCCGGGGCACCCCCGCAGGGGCGCCAACCGGCCCCCGCCGGCGAAGGAGCGCCGCCGCAGCCCGCGGGTAAGCCCGCGCCTGCCTCTCCGAAACCGCAGCCGCGGCCGTACCCGGCGCAGACCACCACGCCACCGCCACCGCCGCCTGCCCCGGTGACGCAGCCGGCCACCCCGAACGCGACAACGGCTCCGGCGCCTCCCGCCGATCTGCCGCCGAAGCCGGGTAGCGGTGAGGAACGCAAGCAGCTGATCGACTTCGAGAAGCAGATCAGGCAGAGCGAGGACCCGCGGATTCAGATGCTGGCCCTGCAGGTTCAGGCCTCGCGTTGCTATGACTCCGACGACCCGCTGGCCGGGAACGACGACCCCAACCTGCCGTTGGTCACCTGTGGCGACGACAGTGGAGGCGGAAAGGCCGCATACCTGCTGGACAAGTCGATCATCAGCGGTGAAGAGATCAAGGACGCCAGCTCGGGTCTGGATCAGCAGCGCGGTATCTATGTGGTGAGCATGGAATTCAAGCCCACCGGCGCAAAGGTCTGGGCGGACTACACCTCCTCACATTGGCAGCAGGGCACCCAGACGGCGTTCACCCTGGACTCCAAGGTGATCAGCGCGCCGGCGATTCGTGAGCCGATCCCGGGCGGCAAGACTGAGATCAGCGGGCAGTTCACGTCCGCCTCGGCCAAGCAGCTGGCCGCCGCACTCAAGTACGGTTCGCTGCCGCTCTCGTTCGAATCTTCCGATGCCGAAACTGTTTCGGCGACACTGGGATTGACTTCGCTCAAGGCGGGTTTGATCGCGGGTGGCATCGGGTTGGCGGTTGTGCTGCTGTACTCGCTGATCTACTACCGCGTCCTGGGCCTGCTGACCGCGCTCTCGCTGGTGGCCTCCGGTGCGATGGTGTTCGCGATCCTGGTTCTGCTGGGTAGATACATCTCGTACACCCTCGATCTCGCGGGTATCGCCGGTTTGATCATCGGTATCGGAACCACCGCGGACTCGTTCGTGGTGTTCTTCGAGCGCATCAAAGACGAGATACGAGAAGGCCGTTCCTACCGCTCGGCGGTACCGCGCGGTTGGGCTCGTGCCCGTAAGACGATTCTGTCGGGTAACGCGGTAACCCTGTTGGCCGCCGTGGTGCTCTACATCCTGGCCATCGGGCAGGTCAAGGGCTTCGCGTTCACCCTCGGGCTCACCACCATCCTCGACGTGGTCGTGGTCTTCCTGGTGACATGGCCACTGGTTTACCTGTCCTCGAAGTCCGCGACCCTGTCCAAGCCCGCGTACAACGGGCTCGGCGCGGTCCAGCAGATTGCCCGCGAACGTAAGGCGGCAGCACACGCATGAGTACCAGCAACGGCACAGTGAGCAACGGCAACGGCACCGACAAGGATGTCGTGGACGACGCCAAGGAAGCCACGGAAAGCACCGCCAAGGAACCCAAATCTACGGCGGTTGAAGCCAATAGCGCCGCACCCGAACACGGATTCCTGTACCGCCTGTACACCGGAACCGGAGCGGTCGACGTGGTCGGCAAGCGCAAGCTGTGGTTCGGGATCAGTGGCGCTTTCATGTTGATCGCGATCCTGTCCATCGCGATCAACTGGTTCGCCTTCGGCATCGACTTCAAGGGCGGCACCAAGGTGTCGTTCCCGAAGGGTGAGGCCACCGTCCAGCAGACCGAGGACGTCTTCAGCCAGACACTGGGACGGGACGCCGAATCGGTGGTCGTGACGGGCAGCGGTGCGACGGCTTCGATTCAGATCCGCACCGAGACTCTCGACAACGACGAATCGGCGAAGCTGCACAAGGCGCTCTTCGACAAGTTCGCGCCGAAGGGGCCGGACGGCAAGCCGTCCATCAACGCCATCAGCGATTCGACGGTGTCGGGGACCTGGGGTAGTCAGATCACCAACAAGGCGATCCTCGCGCTAGCGGTGTTCCTGGTACTTGCCGGCATCTACATCGCCGTGCGTTATGAGCGTTACATGTCGCTGGCCGCGCTGGCCGCGCTGGTTTTCGACCTGCTGGTCACTGCCGGCGTGTACTCGCTGGTGGGCTTCGAGGTCACCCCCGCGACGGTGATCGGTCTGCTGACCATCCTTGGATTCTCCTTGTACGACACCGTGATCGTGTTCGACAAGGTGGAAGAGAACACCCACGGTTTCCAGCACACGTCGCGGCGCACGTATGCCGAGCACGCCAACTTGGCCGTGAACCAGACGTTCATGCGGTCCATCAACACCAGCCTCATCTCGGCCATCCCGGTGCTCTCGCTCATCGTGGTCGCCATCTGGCTGCTGGGTGTGGGCACGCTGAAGGACCTGGCGCTGGTTCAGCTGGTCGGCATCTTGGTGGGTACCTATTCGTCGATCTTCTTCGCCACCCCGCTGTTGGTGGCGTTGCGTGAACGCACCGACCTGGTGGCCAGCCATACCAAGAAGGTGCTGAGCCGTCGTAAGCCGGACGCGCCGCAGCTGGCCGACGCCGCCTCAGGAACAAAGGCAGTGAAGGCGACCGCCTCCGATGTCCCCGCAGCCGGAGTCCGCCCCGCCAAACCCAAGCCCGGCGCCCGCCCTCAAGGTAAGCGAAACGTGCGGCGGCACTGATGGATTCACGAAGTCCAGCACGGACCGGGGCTCAACGAATCGCGCGAATCGGCGCCATCGCCACCACGGTGCTGCTCGCGGCGGGGCTGTTGACCTCGTGTTGGACCTCGGCGGCGAAAACGCTGGATTACGCCGTCGACGGTCGTCTCACCACGTACAACGTCAACGGCGTGGCGGGTAACGCCTCGGCCGGGGCGCAGGCGTTCAACCGGGTGCTCACCGGCTTCGGCTTCCACGGGCCCGACGGCCAGGTGATCGCCGACCACGATTTCGGCTCCGTCGAAGTGGTCGGCCGGATTCCGCTGGTGCTGGACTACACCATCAACGAGAAGGCCGTCTATTCCGACGGCAAGCCGGTGACCTGTGAAGACATGGTGCTGGCCTGGTTCGCGCAATCCGGCAGGATGCCCGACTTCGATGCCGCCAGCACGGCGGGATACGCGGACATCTCCACGGTCGACTGCAAACCGGGGCAGAAGACCGCCCGGGTCACCTTCGCTCCTGATCGCGCCTTCACGGACTGGACTCAGTTGTTCACCGCCACCACGATGTTGCCGTGGCACGTGATCGCCGACAAGCTGGGCGGGAACATCGATCTGGTCGCCGCCATCGCGGCCAACGATGTTCCGGTGCTGCAGAAGATCGCCGATTTCTGGAACAACCAGTGGAACCTTGACTCCGATCTGGACCTGTCGAAGTTCCCGTCGTCGGGCCCGTACAAGGTCGACGGGTACAACGACGACGGGTCCGTGGTGCTGGTGGCCAATGACAAGTGGTGGGGCAACCCGCCGGTGACCAAGCGGGTCACGGTGTGGCCCAGCGGGATCGACGTGCAAAAGCGGCTCTCCGACGGCGATCTTGAGGTGGTCGATGTCGCGGCCGGGTCGGCCGGGACACTCACCGCACCCGACGGCTTTGTGCGCACCGAGGAACCCGGTTCAGGTGTGGAACAGCTCATCTTCGGTGCCGGGGGATCCGTCGGTGCCCCGGACCTGCGCCGCGCTGTCGCCTTGTGCACGCCGCGTGACGCCATCGCGGGAATCGCCGGCGTGCCAGTGATGAACGCGCGGCTGGACACCAGCATCGGGGATTCGTTCGCCTCGGTGGAGGCCGCCGCCGAAGCGGGCCGCTTCATGCGCTCGGACCCGATCGCGGCCCGCGCGGCAGCGGCGAATCATCCGTTGACGCTGCGGGTGGGTTACCAGGCGCCCAATCCGCGGCGCGCGGCCATCGTCTCTGCCATGGCGCAGGCCTGCGAACCAGCCGGGATCACCGTGCAGGATGTCAGCTCGCCCGAGACCGGACCGCATTCGCTGCGGGACAACCAGGTTGACGCGCTGCTCAGCTCCATCGGTGGCGCGCCCGGAAGCGGTTCGACCGGGTCCTGGCTCATGGACGCCTACGCCCTGCGCTCGCGCGAGGGAAAGAACCCGGCGAACTACGCCAACGGCCAGATCGACGGCATCATCGCCGCCCTTGCGGTGACCACCAACGCCAGGGATCAGAGCCGGCTACTCGGCGACGCCTCGGCGATCCTGTGGAACGACCTGCCCACGTTGCCGCTCTACCGGCAGCCGCGGGTGCTGATCGCACCGAAGTCGATGTACGCCGCCACGCCCAGCGTCACCCGGTGGGGTGCCGGCTGGAACATGGATCGTTGGGTGTTGCCCACGTGACGGCCCCGGACGAGATTGCGAAACTTGTCGCCTCGCTGACCCGTGAGGTGGCTGATTTTCCCGAACCGGGAGTGCAGTTCAAGGATCTGACACCGCTGTTCGCGGATGCCCGGGGTCTATCGCGCGTCACCGACGCGTTGGCAGAGGCGGCATCGGGCGCCACCCTCATCGCGGGGATTGACGCGCGTGGCTTCCTGCTCGGTGCCGCGGTGGCGATCCGGCTCGGGGTGGGCGTGCTGGCGGTACGCAAGGCCGGGAAGTTGCCACCGCCGGTGCACGCCCAGACCTACAAGCTCGAGTACGGCACCGCGGCGCTGGAAATCCCGGCCGACGGGGTGGAGCTCACCGGTCGCCGGGTGGCGATTGTCGACGATGTGCTGGCCACTGGAGGAACGCTGGCGGCAACCGCGAGGCTGCTGACCACCGCGGGAGCCGATGTGATCAGTGCGGGCGTTGTCCTGGAACTGTCGGATCTGGGCGGCCGCGCGGCCGTGGCGCCGCTCCCATTAACTGCGCTGCGCGCGATCTGAGAGATAATCTATTGCGGTAGGAGGTGAACCGTGGCTGACGAGCAAGTGCCCAGCGAGAATCGGGTCGCGGTCGAATCCTTGCCTGCCGTGAGCGATCCCGGGCCGGTAACCGAGTCGTTGCGGGTAAGCGGCGGCACCATGAGCGCGTCGCGCCGGGTGCGGGCGCGGCTGGCCCGCCGGATGACCGCCCAGCGCGGTGCCGTCAGCCCGGTCCTGGAACCGCTCATCGCGGTTCATCGCGAGTTCTACCCCAAGGCCGACCGATCGGTGCTGCAGCGTGCCTACGAGGTGGCGGAGAGCCGGCACGCCGAACAGTTCCGCAAGTCGGGTGATCCCTACATCACCCATCCGGTCGCGGTGGCGAACATCCTGGCCGAGCTCGGCATGGACACCACCACGCTGGTGGCGGCGATCCTGCACGACACCGTCGAGGACACCGGCTACAGCCTGGAACAGCTGACCGCGGAATTCGGTACCGAGGTGGCTCACCTGGTCGACGGGGTGACCAAGCTCGACAAGGTGGTGCTGGGAAACGCCGCCGAGGGCGAAACCATTCGCAAGATGATCATCGCGATGGCGCGCGATCCCCGGGTGCTGGTGATCAAGGTGGCCGACCGGCTGCACAACATGCGCACCATGCGGTTCCTGCCGCCGGAGAAGCAGGCACGTAAGGCCCGCGAGACGCTGGAAGTGATTGCGCCGCTGGCACACCGGCTCGGTATGGCCACCGTCAAATGGGAACTCGAAGACCTCTCCTTCGCGATTCTGCACCCCAAGAAGTACGAGGAGATCGTGCGGCTGGTGGCCGACAGGGCGCCGTCCCGCGATACCTACCTGGCCAAGGTGCGCGCCGAGATCGTTGCCACTCTTAACAGTTCGCGCATCAGTGCCACCGTCGAGGGACGTCCCAAGCACTACTGGTCCATCTATCAGAAGATGATCGTCAAGGGACGCGACTTCGACGACATTCATGACCTGGTGGGTGTGCGCATCCTGTGCGACGAGATTCGCGACTGTTATGCCGCGGTGGGTGTGGTGCACTCGCTGTGGCAGCCCATGGCGGGCCGGTTCAAGGACTACATCGCCCAGCCGCGTTTCGGGGTGTACCAGTCCCTGCACACCACGGTCGTCGGCCCCGAGGGCAAGCCGCTGGAGGTGCAGATCCGCACCCGAGATATGCACCGCACCGCCGAATACGGCATTGCCGCGCACTGGCGATACAAGGAAGCCAAGGGCCGCAACGGAGCTCCACCCACGCACGCCGCCGCCGAGATCGACGACATGGCGTGGATGCGTCAGCTGCTCGATTGGCAGCGTGAGGCCGCCGACCCCGGTGAGTTCCTGGAATCGCTGCGCTACGACCTGGCGGTTCAGGAGATTTTCGTCTTCACCCCCAAGGGTGACGTCATCACGTTGCCCGCCGGATCGACACCGGTGGACTTCGCCTACGCCGTGCACACCGAGGTGGGGCACCGCTGCATCGGTGCCCGCGTCAACGGCCGGCTGGTGGCGCTGGAGCGCAAGCTCGAAAACGGGGAAGTGGTGGAGGTTTTCACCTCCAAGGCCGCCAATGCCGGACCGTCGCGCGACTGGCAGACCTTTGTGGTGTCACCGCGCGCCAAGGCGAAGATCCGGCAGTGGTTCGCCAAGGAACGGCGTGAGGAAGCGCTCGAAGCCGGCAAGGACGCCATCGCGCGCGAGGTACGCCGCGGTGGTCTTCCCTTGCAGCGCTTGGTCAATGGTGAAGGTATGGCCGCGCTGGCCCGTGAGCTGCGCTACCAGGACACCTCACAGCTCTACACCGCGGTGGGCGAGGGGCATGTCTCCGCCCGGCATGTGGTGCAGCGCCTCGTCGCACAGCTCGGCGGTGTGGATAGCGCCGAGGAGGAGCTGGCTGAACGCTCCACGCCGTCGACCATGCCGATCCGGCAGCGGCGCTCCGATGATGTCGGGGTCGCGGTGCCCGGGGCGCCCGGTGTGCTGACCAAGCTCGCCAAATGCTGCACGCCGGTACCTGGCGACCAGATCCTGGGATTCGTGACCCGGGGCGGGGGAGTCAGCGTGCACCGCACCGACTGTACGAACGCCGAATCCCTGCAACAGCAATCGGAACGGATCATCGAGGTGCACTGGGCGCCGTCGGCATCCTCGGTGTTCTTGGTGGCCATCCAGGTTGAGGCCCTCGATCGGCACAGGTTGCTCTCCGATGTGACCCGGGCCCTGGCCGATGAGCGGGTCAACATCCTGTCCGCCTCGGTGACCACCTCAAATGATCGAGTAGCCATCAGCCGCTTCACCTTTGAGATGGGAGACCCCAAGCATCTGGGCCACGTTCTCAACGTGGTGCGCAACGTCGAGGGCGTCTACGACGTCTACCGGGTGACCAGCGCGGCCTAGCGCATGCCCGGCCGGGTGCCGTAAGCCGCGCTCTCGGGTGCGTCGAGATCGACGTTTCGCAGAGAAAGTGCGAGTGCGCGTCTACAAAACGTCGATCTCGCGAGGCGCGCTAGGTGCCGAAGGCTTTCAGCACGATGCGGGTCGCGGCGGCGATCGTCGGCTTGCCCTTCGTGGACTTCGGGTCGTCGGGAATCGCCAGCACCGCAACGACGATGGGAGCACGGCCCGGCGGCCAGATCACTGCGATGTCGTTGGTTTCGCCCTTGAATCCACCGCCGGTCTTGTCGGCGACGGTCCACCCGGCCGGGACACCCGCCCGGACGGACTGATCGCCGGTGGTGTTCCGCTTCAGCCAGTCGGTCAGCAGCTCGCGACCCGGACCATCAAGCCCTTCATCGAGGACCAGCCTGCGCAGATTGGTCACCAGTTGCGACGGGGTCGAGGTATCCAAGTCGCCGTCGGGGATGTTGAGCTGCTCTTCGAGGCGATCCATCCGAGAGACGTTGTCGCCCAGGCTGCGGACGTACTTCTCGGTTTCCTTCGGGCCCCCGAGCTCGGCGATGAGTAAGTTGGCCCCGGTGTTGTCGCTGTAGCGGATCGTCGCATCGCACAACTCCGAAATGGTCATGCCTTCGCCGACATGCTGGGACGCGATGGGCGCCCATTCCTGGAGGTCGGCCTGTGTGTACTGAATTCGCTTGTCCAACAGGCCCGGTTCGCTGAGACGACGGTGCAAGATGGCCGACACGATGAACGTCTTGACCGTCGAGCACATGATGAAGCGCTCATTGGCCCGGTGGCTCAGCGTGTCGCCCGATCCGGTGTCCAGTGCGTGCACGCCGAGGCGCCCACCGAAATCCTGTTCCAGCGAGGCCAGTTCTGTCGATTTCTGTTGACGGTCGTCGGCGCGTGAGCAACCGACGGCCGCCACACCGACTGCCGACAGACCACCGACGAGCAGCACGCGACGCGAGAACATGTCAGTCCAGCTGCAGGTCGATGATCTTGACTTCCTGGGCGGGCTCGCCGTCACCCGCGCCACGCGCGCCGGCCTTGATGCCGTTCTTGGCAATCTTGGCCAGGGTGTCCAGG
The DNA here is from genome assembly GCF_001605725.1 of Mycobacteroides immunogenum. NCBI lineage: Bacteria > Bacillati > Actinomycetota > Actinomycetes > Mycobacteriales > Mycobacteriaceae > Mycobacteroides > Mycobacteroides immunogenum. Next base: position 3,155,225 of record NZ_CP011530.1, on the reverse strand, counting down.
CCCGTCTTGTCGATGGTGCCGAATTTGGTGTAGTTCGGCGGCAACTTCGAGTCGGCGTACACCATGAAGAACTGGCTGCCGTTGGTGTTGGGTCCCGAGTTGGCCATGGCCAGCGTGCCCGCCGGATAGTCGATGGGGCTGCCGCTCGAATCGCCCGGTGTCACCGGGTACTCGTCGGCGAACTGGTAGCCGGGGCCGCCGGTGCCGGTCCCGGTGGGATCACCGCACTGCAGGACCGACAGTTGGCCGCCGCCCGTGATGCGATGGCAGGTGGTGTTGTCGAAGAACCCCTTCTGGGCCAGACTGACGAAGCTGTTGACGGTGCAGGTGGCCCGCGCGTTGTCCAGTTCCAGACCGATATTGCCCTGGTTGGTCTTCATGCTCATGCTGATCTGCGCCGTGGTGTTGGGGATCTTGCCCGAGCGCGGCGGGTCCACCTTCTTTGCGGCCGCGCCGGCGGCCGGATACGTGCAATCGACCTCGCCGGCCGTTGGGGCCGCCTGCGCCTGGTCGGTCTGCTTGTCGCTCTTGTTGATGGCGAACCATGCGGTGATGGCTACCGCGACGATGACGGCGACCACCGCGGCACCGCCAATCGCCCAGATCCGCTGTTTACGGGCACGCTCGGCACGGTTCTCCAGCTGTCGCTCCAGCTTGCGCTTGGCAGTCTGACGTCGCTGCTCGTTGGTCGGCACCGGCTCTCCTTCTCGGGCGTCCATTGAAGAATCATCGAAGAATGTAGGTCGCCAGAGAGTGTGCCAGCCACACCTGAGAGAAGGTGCAACACCCTCAAGATGCTCTTCGCGCAAGCGGCTCATCGCCGCCGCCTAAGCTGGTCGGGTGCTGATCACCGGTTTTCCCGCGGGCATGTTCGCAACGAACTGCTACATCGTGGCGCCCCATGAGGGCGGCCCCGCCGTCATCGTCGATCCCGGCCAGGACGCCATCGACGGCGTCAAGGAGATTCTCGCCGAGCGTGCTCTCACCCCGGAGGCCGTGCTGCTGACCCACGGACATTTGGATCACACCTGGACCGCGCAGCCGCTTGCCGATGAATATGGGATTCCCGTCTACATCCATCCCGACGACCGCGTGATGCTCGCCGACCCGCTGGCCGGGATCGGTCCGGGGCTGGCTCAGTTCATTCAGGGCGAGGTATTCACCGAGCCCAAGGAGTTGGTCGAGATCGGTGACGGCGACAAGTTGGAGCTGGCCGGGATCACGCTCACCGTGGATCACACGCCGGGCCACACTCGCGGTTCCGTGGTTTTCGGTATCGAGGTGGATAGCGATACCGGTCCGGTCGATGTGGTGTTCAGCGGCGACACCCTGTTCCAGATGTCGATTGGGCGTACCGATCTGCCCGGCGGAAATCACCAGCAGCTGCTCGACTCGATTGCGGCCAAGCTGCTCACCCGCGACGATTCGACCGTCGTGCTGCCGGGGCATGGCAATGCCACCAGCATCGGCGACGAGCGACGCGCCAACCCGTTCCTCGAAGGAATCCAGTGAGCGAAAACACTTCCGGCGCTTCGTCCTTCCAGGCCCCCAAGGGCGTTCCGGACTATGTGCCACCGGACTCGGCGCAATTCCTGGCGGTCCGCGATGGGCTGCTGGAGCAGGCACGCCTTGCCGGGTACGGCTATATCGAGCTACCGGTGTTCGAGGACACCGGGCTGTTCGCCCGCGGGGTGGGGGAATCCACCGATGTGGTGAGCAAGGAGATGTACACCTTCGCCGATCGTGGTGATCGGTCGGTGACCCTGCGTCCCGAGGGCACGGCCCCGGTGATGCGCGCGGTCATCGAGCATGGTCTGGACCGCGGCCAGCTTCCTGCCAAACTTCGCTATGCCGGGCCCTTTTTCCGCTACGAGCGTCCGCAAGCCGGCCGCTACCGTCAGCTGCAGCAGGTGGGCGTGGAAGCGATCGGTGTCGACGATCCGGCCCTGGACGCCGAGGTGATCGCGATCGCCGACGCCGGATACCGTTCTCTGGGCCTGACCGGCTTCCGTTTGGAGATCAGCTCACTGGGTGACGCGTCGTGCCGGCCGCAGTACCGAGAGTTGTTGCAGGAATTTCTCTTCGGCCTGGACCTGGATGAGGCAACACGGGAACGGGCCCGTATCAACCCCATTCGGGTGCTTGATGACAAGCGGCCCGAGGTGCGTGAGATGACGGCCCATGCGCCGCTCATGCTCGATCACCTGTCGGAGGAAGCCAAGGCACACTTCGATCAGGTCCTGGGTCACTTGGACGCGCTGGGAGTGCCGTATGTGGTGAACCCCCGTTTGGTGCGCGGCCTGGACTACTACACCAAGACCACCTTCGAATTCGTGCATGACGGACTTGGTGCGCAATCCGGTATCGGTGGCGGCGGGCGCTATGACGGCCTGATGGCGCAACTCGGTGGACAGTCATTGTCGGGTATCGGGTTTGGGCTCGGTGTGGATCGAACTGTGCTCGCGTTGCGTGCCGAGGGTGTCACGGTGGGGGACAGCGGGCGCTGTGAGGTGTTCTGTGTACCCCTTGGCCAGGAAGCGAAATCGGTACTGGTGAAGGTGGCGGCGCAGCTGCGCGGCGCAGGGATTCGCACCGATATTGCCTACGGAGACCGCGGACTCAAGGGCGCGATGCGTGGTGCGGACCGCTCGGGTGCCTCGATCGCGCTGGTCGCCGGGGACCGGGAAATCGGAGAAGGAAACATCGAGCTCAAGACGCTCGCCGACGGTGTTCAGCAGCCGGTGCCGATCGATTCGATTGTCGGCGAAGTAACGGCGCGGCTAGCATCGCGGATATGACACGTATGGGACGTATCACAGCAGCTCTGCTCGCCACGGCCAGTACCGCAGCCCTGACGCTCTCGTCGGTGGCCATCGCCCCGATGGCGCAGGCGGCTACGCACCAGGTGAAGTATGTGATCAGTTCCGATCGTGACTTCCTGTCGCAGACTCTGGTTCTGCAGAATGAGCCGCCGAGCAAGTCCGCGTACGACTCGGAATCGAGCAAGTACCTGGTGCGTAACTCGACGCGTATCGCCCCCGACTCGCCCTTCGTTGTCGAGACCACGTTGAACGACCCGACCCAGTGGGCATACGTGAGCGCCAGCGCGGCGGCCAAGGCCGTGACCGGCGCCCCCGTATTTCATTGCGAGGTGTACGTGGACGGCGCACTGGCGACTCAGGCAGATGGCGAGACCGCGGTCACCTGTTCACTGCGGCAGTGGTAACCCGCTAGCGCCTCCGGCGAAAAGCCGCGCCGTGCGCTAGTCCTGGTTCAGCGCGCGGTACTTGTCCGGCCGGGTGCGCCGCACCCGCTCGGCTACGCCCAATCCGGTGACGAAGATTGCCGTGATGAGTCCGCCCAGCACCAATGCCGTTGTGGTACTGCCCACGAGCAGCGGGAAGTTCTTGATCACCAGCAGCAGGATCGCGGTGAGCCCCACGAACGAGAGCCCCGGTGCGACGACGGCATGCCAGCGGCCCGTCTCATGTTCCGTGCTGCGAAAGAACACGATCACAGCCAGGCTGGTCATGGCCATGAGAGCAACCAGCCCGAGTGTCGATGCGCCCGTACACCACATATAGGCCTGCTTGATGGGGTCCCACCCCGCCGCGGCAACAGCGGCCATCGCGACGAGTGAAATGATCGTGAAGGTCAGTGACGAACGTGAGGGAGTACGGTGCCTGCGATCGATTGTCGCCAACGGTTGAGGAAGTAAACCCTTTGTGGCCAAGGTGAATTGGTACCGGGTGATGACGTTGTGGAAAGACAGCACACACGCGAAGAAACTCGTCACCAGGAGCACCTGGATCACGTCCGTCAGGATCGGCGACACATAACCGCGAGCCAGGTTCTGCACCACAGATTCCGGCTGTGCCGACGCCATGCTCACCGCATTGTCCGTGCCCAGCCCGACGACCACGACCCATGCGGCCAGGGCGTAGAACAGGCCGATGAAAACCACCGCGATGAAGGTCGCGCGGGGAATGGTGCGATCCGGATCCCTGGCCTCGTTGCGAAACACGGTGGTGGCCTCGAACCCGATGAAACAGAAGAATCCGAACATCAGGCCGAGGCTGGGCGCGCCTGTCGTGAACGTGCTGGGCAGCAGCGGTTGCAGGGTCAGGCCGGCGGCTCCGCCACTGGTGATGACGCCGATATCGACGAGGACGACAGCCAGCGTCTCGGCGACGAGTAGCACACCGAGCACCTTCGAACTGAGTTCGATATCGCGGTAGCCGAGCACGCCGACCAAGGAAATCCACCCGAGCGCGCTGGCCCACCACGGCATGTCGACGTGGACCGCCGACAAAAGTGCGGAGGTTGCCACGCCCAGATACGCGTAGAGCCCCAAAAGCATTACCGCGTATGACCCCATCGCCAATGCCGCGGCCCCGACACCGATATGGCGTCCCAGTCCGCGTTGGATGTACGAATAGAACGCGCCGGCGTTCGGTACGTACTTGCTCATCGAGGTGAAGCCGACCGAGAACAAGGCCAAGACGGCCATTGCCACCAGAAAGAACTGCGGCGCCGCGGTGCTGGCGCTCACCGAGACGATGAGAGGAATGCTGGCGGTCACCACTGCCAGCGGTGCCGCGGCCGCGACGACCATGAAGACGATGGACCCGACCCCGAGCCCGCGGTTGAGCATGCTGGGGGAGTCTGCGGCGTCGTGGGATTCGGTGTGGGAAGCATTGATCATCGTGTTTTCACCTTCTGACGGCATTGTCGGGCAGTGCGGGCGTATACGGTGGCGTTTCACTCGGAGGTGAGCACTCCTCGCAGCACGATGCTCTTGACCTGAGTGAATTCATCGAGGGTGTAGGCGATTCCCTCACGGCCCAGGCCGCTTTTCCGGTAGCCGCCGAATGCCGCCGCATCCGGCCGATAGGTGTTGCCGCCGTTGACCGAAACGATGCCTGCCTTGATCCGCCGCCCCGCGTCGATGGCCCGGCGAAGATCGTGGGTGAATACCGCGGCGTTCAAACCGAACTGCGAGGAGTTGGCGATGTCGATGGCCTCGTCGACGTTGTCCACCGCCATGAGCGCGAAGACCGGACCGAAGATCTCGGTATCGGTGGCGATGCCGACGTGGGTATCGATCTCCAACAGCGTGGGATCTATGAAGGCTCCCCGGCGCGTGCCGCCGACAACGAGCCGTGCGCCCTGCCGGACCGCGTCCTGGATCTGTTGCTCCACCGCACAGGCGGCTTTCACGGTGATCAGCGGTCCCACGTCGGTGGTGTCACACGACGGATCGCCGACCTTCAGCCCACGGACCCGATCACCGAGCAGGGTAAGAAACTCCTGGTACCGGGAACGGACCACCATGATGCGCTTGGTGGCGACGCAGACCTGCCCGTTGGCGTAGGTGCGTCCGGTGATGGCATGGTCCACCGCCGCATCCAGATCGGCGTCCTCGCAGACGATGAACGCGTCATTGCCGCTGAGTTCGAGGAATACCCGAACGATGTTTCTGCCCGCGTTGGCGGCGATGATCGCGCCGACCGCGGTACTACCGGTGAAGGTGACCGCGGCGATGTCGGGGCTCTTGGACAAATGGTCGCCGACGATCTCGCCGTAGCCTGTCACCAATTGCAGTGCGGCAGCCGGGACTCCGGCACGGTGCAGGATATCAGTCAGCATGATGGCGACGATCGGGTCGTCTTCGGGTGCCTTGACGATCATCGCGTTGCCGGCGGCGAGTGCTGCGCCCACCTTGTGCGCGTAGAGCTCGGCAGGAAAGTTGAAGGGAACGATCCCGACCATCACCCCGAGCGGTTCACGCATGGTCACCATCAGGTCGCTCTGCATACCCTCCTGGATATCGAGCGGGATGGTCTGACCGAAGAGTCGTTTGGATTCCTCGGCGAACCCATCAAAGATGCGCGCAGTGGTGTCGATCTCCATCAGTGCGTGCGCGAACGTCTTGCCATTCTCGGCCGAAAGCATCGCACCGAGATCGTCGCGGCGGGTCCTGATCTGCGCCGCCGCGTCCTGGAGGATCGCGGCCCGCCGGAATGTCGGTGTCTGCGACCAGACCGAGAATCCCCGTGGGGCGGCGTCCAGCGCATCCTGAGCGTCCTGGACTGTCCCCGCGGGTACGGTGCCGATGAGGTTGCCGTCGAACTTGTTCCGGATCTCGATGACCTCGCCGGTGGCACTGTCGCGCGGCATGCCGGCTATCGACATTCGGTATTGGGTCAGCGTGTGCATCGGTGCGCTCATGTCGCCCATGATGCGAAACGCGCCCCCAACCACGGATGAACTCCGAACATCGTGCTCAATCCGGTTCCGATGTCGCGAAGAATTTCGGCCGGGCGGACCCGTCGACGGCGCCCCACCGAATGTTCTTCGGTGACTAATGGATCGGCCGCCGCATCTCCTCGTATCCGCTGACGTACTCCATGTGCTGCATGCCGATGTAATGGTCGAAGACGATGCTTGTGGTGGTGGCCGCGACGGGGCCGGCGCTCAGCTTGGTGGCGACGAAATCGCGTAGCTGGCTGGTCGATGTACAGGCCACATGAATCAGGAAATCATCGGGCCCGCCCATGTGAAACACGTTGAGTACCTGAGGAAACTGAATGACGCGGCTGGCGTAGTCCTTGACCTGATCCCGGGCCGGCGGGGGGAGCCGGACGAACACGATCGCCTGTACCGGGAAACCGAGCGCCTCGTAGTCCACAAAGGCGTTGATCGACTTGATCAAACCCAGTTGTTCGAGGCGCTTGATGCGGGCGTGGCAGGTCGACGGCGCGATTCCGGCCTTACGTGATAGCTCATTGTTGGGAATGCGGCCGTTGGCATTGAGCTCCCAGAGCAGCAGTTCATCGATCTCGTCGGTCTTGATCTCGCGTGGCCGCTCGTCCTCATACCGTTGCATGCCTGACCTCCTGATCGACCGGATTGACGTGTGCATCGCCGTGGTCCGGATGCGGCGATTCCTTCGGATTCATTGCGACGATACGGATGGCCGATGAAAAAAGTGCTTAGTTTGGCCGAAATTCCGAAGGAAGTTCAGTATCGCGAGCATCCGGTCGAAGCATATCCCACGATATCGGGGCACCGACTCAATCAAACCCGGTACAAGAAATCGCACCTGTTGCGCCACAAAGCCATTGGCGAACAATGCCGCTTCCTAGCCTCGCCACCTGCAAAGGAGCAGAATCCGATGATTCCGACCCAGGGCACACCCGACCGCGAAGCCCTCATCAAACACCTCTCCGATCGTGCCAAGTTCGTCCGCCTCGAGACGGTGCGGCTGTCCAAGATCGCGGGAGCCGGGCACTATACGTCCTCGTTCTCGGCGGCGGAGCTCTTCGCTGCGTTGTATTACGAGATTTTGCAATACAACTCGGCCGAACCGAAGTGGCCGGATCGTGACCGATTCGTGCTCAGCAAGGGGCACGCGGCAATCGGGCTCTACCCGATTCTGGCCGACGTCGGCTACTTCGATCCCGCGGAGCTCGACAACTACACCCGGCTGGGCAGCCCGTTCGGAGATCACCCGGATATGAAAAAGGTTCGCGGCGTGGACTTCAGCTCCGGGTCGCTGGGACACGGGCTGTCGATTGCCGTCGGGATGGCCTTGGCCGGACGGGTGGGCAAGCGGCTGTACCGGACTTTCTGCATGCTCGGTGATGGCGAGCTGCACGAGGGGCAGATATGGGAGGCGGCCAATGCTGCCGGCCACTATCGGCTGGGTCGCCTGGTTGCCATCGTGGACCGCAACATGTTGTGTATCGATGGCTTCACCGATGACGTGATGGCTGTCGAGCCCATTGAAGACCGATTCCGGGCCTTTGGCTGGCAGACGCATCGGGTGGACGGGCACGATCTGGACCAGCTGCTCGATGTCTTCGACGGTCTGCCGAACGTACAAGACGGTCCGCCACAGCTGATCGTGGCGGACACGGTGAAGGGACGCGGTGTGCGCCTCATGGAATACAACCCCGACTGGCACGTCGGCAATCTTGTTGGGGCCGACTACGACGACGTGATCGCAGAGCTGGAAGCCGGCCTGCGCCCGCTGGAGGAAGCGAAATGACCGAGACTCAGGATCAGGCAGAGATTTTCGGCGGTGGAGCCACCGAGCTGCGTGACAAGCGTTCTTTCGACGGCAGCGATGTGAGTTCGATTCCGGCGTTCGTGTTCGGTGAAGAGTTGGCCGACCTCGCAGACGCGGACTCGCGGGTAGTGGTGCTGACCGCCGACCTCGCCAGCGCGAACCGGGCCACCGACTTTGCCGATCGGCACCCGGATCGCTTCTTTAACATGGGGATTGCCGAAAAGGGCATGATCACCACGGCGGCAGGCATGGCGTCGTGTGGATATGTGCCCTTCGCGGCGACCTTCGCCTCGTTCTCGGCATTGCTATGTGCCGAGCAGATTCGCACCGACTGCGCCTACCCGCGGATGCCGGTGCGTGTCGTGGGCCACCACTCGGGCATGTCGATGGGGTTCTACGGCACCAGCCACCACGCGCTGGAAGACCTTGGGGTGCTGCGCACATTCGCCGAATTGACAGTCGTGTGCGCCACCGACGCCAACCACCTGCGCGCGATCTTGCGCGCGGCCGTGGACCACCCGGGGGCGATGTACATCCGGCTGGGTCGTGGTCGCGATCCTGAGGTCTATGCATCGGTACCGGACATCACGTTCGGCAAGGCCATCAGAATCCGGCAGGGCACGGATCTGACCATCATCGCTACCGGCACCGAGGTGCATCCCGCTTTGGCCGCCGCCGAGGAGCTCGCCGAATGTGGGATCAGCACAAGGGTTGTCGACATGCACACGGTAAGCAGTGTCGATACCGAAGAGGTGCTTGCCGCCGCACGTGAGACCGGCGCGATCCTGACGGTGGAAGAACACAACATCACCAATGGGCTCGGCACGGCAGTCGCAGAGGCCTTGTTCGAGGCGGGCGTGCAGGGGGTGCGATTCCGCAAGCATGGTGTCCCCGACGAATACATACCGGTCGGGCCGCCGGCCGCGCTGTACGCGGCATACCGATTGGACGCACCGGGTATCGCCGAGGTGGCCAAGGAACTACTGCGATGACGGCCGACAATGACACCGGGCTGTCCAAGCGTGCCGCCACCGTCATTCCCGGGGGAATCTACGGACACATGAACGTCCTGGAGTTCTCGGATACGTTGCCGCAGTATATGGTTAGTGGACAGGGCTGCCGCCTGACGGACACTGAAGGAAAGATCTACCTCGACTTCATGTGCGGATGGGGGCCGGTGGTGCTCGGTCATCGGCACCCACGAGTGCAGCATGCGGTGCAGCGGCAACTCGAGCAGGGAGACTGCCTCAATGGGGCGGCGCCCGTCATGGTGGAGCTGGCTGAACTCCTGGTCGACACCATCGCTCACGCGGATTGGGCACTGTTGGCCAAGAACGGGACGGACGCCACCACCGCGTGCCTGACCATCGCCCGGGCGGCGACCGGCCGCCGCAAAGTACTGATGGCACACGGCGCCTACCATGGGGCAGTGCCGTGGTGCACACCGGTGAATGTCGGTGTTACCGTTGAGGATCGGGCCCATCTGGACTACTTCGAATACAACGATCTGGCGTCGGTACACGCCGCGGCGGACCGTGCCGGCGATGACCTTGCGGCCATCATCGTCTGTCCCTTCCGCCATGACGTGCGGCGGGACCAGGAACTTGCCGATCCGGAGTTCGCGCGCGGGCTGCGTGCTCTGTGTGACAAGACAGGCGCGGCACTGATTCTCGACGATGTCCGTTGTGGGTTCCGCCTTGCGCTCGCAGGCAGTTGGGAGCCGCTGGGAGTGCGTCCCGACCTGTCGGCCTGGTCCAAGGCCATCGCCAATGGCTACGCGTTGGCCGCCGTCACCGGAACGGAAGCACTGCGTGAGGCGGCCTCCCGGATTTATGCCACGGGCTCGTTCTGGTTCTCCGCGGCGTCGATGGCGGCGGGCATCGCCACCATCACCGAATTGCGCGATACCGATGCGTTGCAGAACATTCAGCGCGCGGGACAGCGTCTGCGTGACGGGCTTGCGGCGCAGGCGGTGGCCCACGGCTTCGCGATCACCCAGTCGGGTCCGGTGCAGATGCCGTTGCTGCACTTTGCCGACGACGATGATTTCGCGCTCACCCGCCGCTGGTGTGATGAGGCCGGTGCGCGCGGCGTCTACGTGCATCCGTATCACAATTGGTTCCTCGGGTCCGCGCATTCCGACGACGACATCGATGAGGCATTGCGGCACACCGATGCGGCCTTCGAATCGTTGGCACGGAATCGGTGACTTCGATGAAGATCACCGCGGCGGTGCTGGAAGAATCGGGACGCGCCAGGCCTTTTGCGCTGTCGCGGCCGATCTCCGTCGGCGAGGTCGATCTGGCCGAACCCGGGCCGACGGAGCTGCTTGTCCGGATCGAGGCGGCCGGCGTCTGTCACTCCGATCTGAGCGTGGTCGACGGCAACCGATCGCGCCCGCTGCCCATGTTGCTCGGACACGAAGCAGCAGGAATCGTGGTGGGTACCGGCTCCGCGGTCACCGATATCCGGCACGGGCAGCGCGTGGTGATGACATTCCTGCCACGCTGCGAACAATGCGAGGCGTGCGCCCAGGACGGCCGGTTGCCGTGCTCGGCCGGATCGGCGGCCAACAACGCCGGCCTATTGCTTCGCGATGGGCTGCGACTGCACCGCGCGGGGACCCCCATTCGTCACCACCTGGGGGTGTCGGCATTCGCTACTCACGCGGTCGTCGACCGCGCCTCGGTGGTGCCGGTGGGTCTGGACGTCCCTCCCGATGTGGCGGCGGTTCTCGGGTGCGCGGTGCTCACCGGAGGCGGTGCGGTGCTCAACGTCGCCAAGCCCGCACCCACGGACACGGTCATGATCGTCGGGCTCGGCGGCGTGGGGATGGCCGCCGTCATCACCGCGAAAGCGGTTGGCGTGGAAAGAATCATCGCGGTAGATACGGTGGGACAGAAGCGTGCTCAAGCCGTGGCACTCGGTGCCAGTGAGGCATACGCGCCCGACGAAGTCCTGGAGCAGGGTATTTCGGCGCGCTATGTGATCGAATGCGCCGGGCATCCACGCGCCTTCGAGACGGCCTTCGCCGCCACCCGGCCGGGTGGCACCACGGTCACCGTCGGGCTGCCCGCACCGGCGGCGCGGGCCTCGATCTCCCCGCTGACAGTCACCGCCGAGGCACGCACAGTAGTGGGCAGCTATCTGGGGACCGCGGTACCCTCGCGGGACATTCCGCGCTATGCCCAACTGTGGCGGGCAGGGAAATTGCCTGTGGACAAGCTCATTTCGTCCAGGATAGAACTCGCGCAGATCAATGAGGCGATGGATCTACTGGCCGACGGCCTGGCCATTCGTCAGGTGATCATGTTCGATCAGCCGGCGAACACGTAGACCCAGGCATTGGCACCGGAACGCAGCGGCACGGAAACCCGTTGGTAGTCATCGACTTCGTACTCATCGGCGGCAGCGAGCTGCGCGGCGGTGATGGAGAATACCGTGCCGGGAACTTCCGCCGCCGCGTCAGCAGACGGGCGCAGGATGGGATGGCGGTCGCTACCGCTGGTCTCGATGACATGTGGGTCGGTGATGGTCACGTAGTCCAGATCGAACCCCACAATGGCATCGGCACGGCCGTCGAGCTCCTGACCGAATGTGCTGCGTTGCACCTCGGGCTGTTGCAGAGTGCCGTAAGAAAACAGGAGTTCGGTCGCGGTATCCGTCACCTGCTCAGTCAACCAGGCCGCCGCATGGGCCGCTCAGGGTGTCAGGCGCCGAGGTGTACGGCGCCATCCGGACCGATCCGCCAGCCCGGGTTGTGTGCGATTTCCCAGATCAGTCCGTTCGGGTCCTGGACATGGGCGTGGAACACCCCGCCGAACTGCCCAGGCTGCGGATGCTTGAGAACTGTGCCACCCGCGGCAGCCATGATGCCGGACAGCTCGTTGACATCTTCGGGGGTGTCGACGTTGTGCGCCAAGGTGATTCCGGAGACTCGTGCCTGGTCACCCGGCGTGGCGAGATCCTCGTTGAACTTGTCCGCGAGGAAGAAGCCCAGCACTTGTCCCGGGGCGCTCTGGTAGAAGACGATCTCGCCTTCGACATCCAGCAGCGGGGTCCAGCCCAGCGCGCCGTAGAAATGTCGAGTGGCGTCCAGATCCGTTGCGGCGATAGTGACAAAGTGCAACTGCTGCTTCATGAGACCAACCCTAGATTCGTGTTCCGACACCGCGTAGGGGATTGACAGGAGTATCGAACATATGTTCGCATGGACGCATGCGGTGGGATGCTCAGACGTTGAACGCCGACGATGGCGCTCTCCCCGGACTGGAGCGTATCGGTCTGGTGCGCAGCGTGCGCACGCCAGAGTTCGAAGGCATCACCTTTCACGAGGTGCTCTGCAAGTCCGCGCTGAACAAGGTGCCCGCGGTCTCCATGCTGCCATTTCGGTTCACGGTCAATGCCTTTCGGGGCTGTGCACACGCCTGCCGGTATTGTTTCGCCCGCCCCACCCATGAGTACCTGGAGTTCGATAGCGGCGCCGATTTCGACACTCAGATCGTGGTGAAGACCAACCTGGTTCCGGTGCTCAGGAAGGAGCTCGGTCGCAGGTCGTGGACCCGCGAGACAGTGGCACTCGGCACCAATACCGATCCTTATCAGCGGGCCGAGGGGCGCTACCAGCTGATGCCGGGAATCATTGCGGCGCTGGCAGAGTCAGGTACGCCCATGTCGATCCTGACCAAAGGCACATTGCTGCGCAGGGATCTGCCGCTGCTGTCCGAGGCCGCTGGACAGGTATCGGTGAGCCTGGGGATATCGCTGGCCATCGGAGACGAGGCGCTGCACGGGGAGGTCGAATCAGGGGTCCCGTCGCCGCAGGCCAGGCTGTCGCTGATCGCCGCGGCGCGTGAGGCCGGATTCGAACCGCATGTCATGGTGGCGCCGGTGCTTCCGTTCCTCACCGACACGACCGAGCATCTCGATGATCTGTTGAGCCGGATCGCCGCCGCCGGTGCGGCGGGCGTCACCGTCTTCCCCTTGCATCTGCGGGGGACTACCCGGGGCTGGTTCATGTCCTGGATATCGCAATCGCATCCCGAGCTCGTCAGCCGATACCGCGAGCTGTATCGCAAGGGTGCCTACGTACCCGCCGAGTATCGCGCGTGGCTGCGCGAGCGCGTCGGGCCATTGGTGCGCAAGTATGGGCTGGCCTCGCATCGGGAGGAGACCCCAGCGCGGCCGGTGAAAATGGCTCCAGCGCTGGAGCCGACACTTTTCTAGGCGGGTTAGTTCAGGCTCTGCGCGTTGAAGGTGTCGCAGGTGCGGTAGTCGCCGGTGTTGTATCCCTGGGTGAACCAGCGCTGGCGCTGCTCGGATGAGCCATGGGACCACGCCTCGGGGTTGACCCGCCCGGTGGCCCGCTTCTGGATCCGGTCGTCGCCGACCGACGATGCCGCCGACAAAGCGTCACGAATATCCTGATCCGTCAACGGCTTCAGGAACGGGACGCCGGTACCTTCCTGAACCGTGGTGGACGCGTGCTTGGCCCAGACACCCGCGTAGCAGTCGGCCTGCAGTTCGGTGCACACGCCGCCGCCCGCCTGTCCCTCGGCGCAGCGGTGATTCTTGCCCAGCACCCCGAACAGGTTCTGCACGTGATGACCGAACTCGTGGGCCACCACGTACTCCTGCGCCAAGGGGCCGCCACTGGAGCCGAACTGGTCGACCAACACCTGGAAGAAGCTGGTGTCGAAGTAGGCGGTGCGGTCGGCCGGGCAGTAGAACGGGCCTACCTCGGTGGTCGCGGCGCCACATCCGGTGTTGACCTGATTGCTGAACAGCTTGACGTTCGGCCGCGGGTACTTCGGGCCGAGAATCTGAGTCCAGACGGCGTCCACCGAGTTCCCCGTCGCGATGATGCGGCAGTCCAACGACTTGTTCGCGTCGGCACCGGTTCTGCAGTGGCTGAAATCCTGTGTCTGCCCCTGCGCGGGGCCGGCTTGCTGCGGGCCTTGTTGTTGCAGGACCTGGCTGGGATCGCCGCCGAGCAGCATCACCACCACCGCGATCAGCAACCCGCCGACACCGCCACCGATGGCCATTTTCGGGCCGCGGCCCATGCCGCCGCCCGAGGTGGTGCTGGTGTCGATCTGCATGCCTTCGTTGAAGGTCATTGGTCTGCCACTCCCAAGTCTGTGTTCGCGCCACTGTGCTGTCGGCTGCCGATACCTTTGCATACTCCTCAGACCCACGTACCGCTACATGGCGAAGAGTTCATGTCACCTCCAATACTTTCCGGCGGCGTCGACGTGTCTGTAGCCCCCGCCCGCATTACGATTCGGGACGTGGCCGTTGACGTCGCTGTGCCGACCGTCGTCCGTACGCCATTGGGGGAGCTGCGGGGTACGACCGAGGGCGGCGTTTCGGTCTGGCGCGGCGTCCCCTACGCGCAGCAGCCCGTCGAGCAGCTCCGATTTCTGGCGCCTGTTCCGCTGCTGCCCTGGGACGGTGTGCGCGACGCCATCGAACATGCCCCGTTGCCGCCGCAGGGAAAGTCGTTCGTGGGTGCCGGCCGTGACGATCCCAAGATCCGCGGCGAAGAATGCCTGACCGTCACCGTGTGGTCACCGGACGTGCACGCCAGCCTGCCCGTCATGGTGTGGATTCCCGGCGGTGCATTCGTGTTCGGTGCCGGGCAGCTGGAGTTGTACAGCGGTGCGCGGCTGGCCGCCAACGGCAACGTCGTCGTCGTGAACGTCACCTACCGCATCGGAGCCCTGGGCGGGCTGGAGCTCAGTGCGCTCGGGGATGGCTTCGATGACAATCTGGCGTTGCGCGATCAGATCGCGGCGTTGACATGGGTACGCGACAACATCGCGGCGTTCGGCGGCGATCCGGACAGCGTGACGATTTTCGGCGAGTCGGCCGGGGGGACATCGGTGCTGGCGTTGCTGGCCAGCCCGGCGGCGGAGGGATTGTTCGGCCGTGCCATCGCCCAGAGCCCGGCACTGCCGCTGATCGCCGACAAGGCACTGCGCGATAAGCGTGCGCATCGATACCTGGAGCTGCTGGACGTCACCGATCCCAGCAGGCTCAAGGTGCTGCCCCAACGTGAGCTGCGCCGTGGCGCGGCCAAGCTCCAGATTGAGAGCGCCACAGAAACTCCGGTCCTCGGATACGGACTCGCGCACGGCACCGAGCTGCTGCCGCATCACCCGATCGAGGCGGCCCGGCGTGGCGAGGTGCATCAGGTGCCGCTCATCATCGGGTCCAACAGTCACGAGGCGTCGATGTTCGCCCGCGTGAAGCCGCCAATGCTGCCCACCACCGAGCCCACCGTGAACGGGTATTTCAATCGGATCGGCCCGGAGTATCAGGACGCGATCATCGCCGCCTATCCCGGTTATCCCAGCCGACAGGCACTTGTCGCGGTGGGCTCCGACGCGATGTTCGCCGCACCCATGTGGGCCTTTGCCGATGCCTACAGTGCCTTCGTGGACACCTACATGTACCGCTTCGACCACACCGCGTGGGGACTGCGGCTACTCGGCTTGGGCGCGACCCATGGCAGTGAGATCGTGCACGTGCACCACAGCTATGGATCGTTCGTGGGCATGCTGCTCAGTCCGCTGGGTGCGCGGATGATGCCCTCGGTGGGGCGCCGCATGCAACGGGCCTGGCTGGATTTCGCCACCGGCGACGGACCGCGGGACTGGCCGACCTATGGCGCTGACGGCCGGCAGACGCGGATCATCCGATCGCGTTCGGACGTCACCATCGAGGACCCCGACTCGGTCCGCCGTATCGCCTGGGCCCAGGTGCACTGAGCCGCCTCCGTCGAGTGCGAGCCTGGCGCGGAAAGGTGGCCCGAAAATCGCGTGACGCTCGCACTCGTCGGCGGGAAAATACGGACCGCTAGGCTCAAATGTCTCAACACTGACTTTTCGAAGGGATCTTTCGTGCTGCGCACTCATGACGCCGGTTCGTTGCGGGAGTCGAACGCCGGGCAGCGAGTGACGCTTGCCGGCTGGGTGGCACGCCGGCGCGACCACGGCGGCGTCATTTTCATCGACCTGCGTGATGCCTCCGGTGTCGCCCAGGTGGTGTTCCGTGATGACACTGTGCTGGAGCAGGCCCACCGGCTGCGCGCGGAGTTCTGCGTCGAGGTCACCGGTGTGGTCGAAGTCAGGCCCGAGGGCAACGCCAACGCGGAAATCCCTACCGGCCAGATCGAAGTGAATGCCGCCGAACTCACGGTGCTCAACGAGAGCGCGCCGCTGCCGTTCCAGCTCGACGAGACCGCGGGTGAAGAAGCGCGTTTGAAGTATCGCTACCTCGACCTGCGCCGCGAAGGACCCGGCAGCGCGATCAGGTTGCGCTCCAAGGCGAACGCGGCCGCACGCAGTGTGCTGTCGCGCCACGATTTCGTCGAGGTGGAGACCCCGACGCTGACCCGCTCGACACCTGAGGGTGCGCGCGACTTCCTGGTCCCGGCGCGTTTGCAGCCGGGCAGTTTCTACGCGCTGCCGCAGAGCCCGCAGCTGTTCAAGCAGCTGCTCATGGTCGCCGGCATGGAGCGGTACTACCAGATCGCGCGCTGCTACCGCGACGAGGATTTCCGCGCGGATCGGCAGCCCGAGTTCACTCAGCTCGACATCGAGATGAGCTTCGTGGACCAGGACGACGTCATCGCGCTCGCCGAGGAAATCCTCGTGGCGCTGTGGGACTTGATCGGATACCACGTGCCCACGCCCATCGCCCGCATCACCTACGCGGAGGCCATGCGCCGCTACGGCAGCGACAAGCCGGACCTGCGGTTCGGGCTGGAGTTGGTGGAGTGCGCCGAGTACTTCTCCGAGACCAGCTTCCGGGTGTTCCAGGCACCGTACGTGGGCGCGGTCGTGATGCCCGGCGGTGCCGATCAGCCACGGCGCACCTTGGACGGCTGGCAGGAGTTCGCCAAGCAGCGCGGGCACAAGGGGCTGGCATACGTTCTGGTGGGCGAGGACGGCACGCTCGGCGGTCCCGTGGCCAAGAACCTGTCCGACACCGAGCGTGACGGGCTCGCTGCTCATGTGGGTGCCAACCCGGGCGACTGCATCTTCTTCTCCGCGGGCGCCGCCAAGTCGTCGCGCGCGCTGCTGGGTTCGGTACGTGGTGAGGTGGCACAGCGCCTCGGGTTGATCGACCCCGACGCGTGGGCGTTCACCTGGGTGGTGGACGCGCCGCTGTTCGAGCCCGCCGATGACGCCACGGCCGCCGGTGATGTGGCGGTTGGTTCGGGCGTGTGGACGGCCGTGCACCACGCCTTCACTTCGCCGAAACCGGAGTCGGAGAACACCTTTGACACCGATCCGGGTTCGGCCTTGGCCTATGCCTACGACATCGTGTGCAACGGACACGAGATCGGCGGCGGTTCGATCCGTATCCACCGTCGTGACGTCCAGGAGCGGGTCTTCCAGGTGATGGGCATCAGCAACGAGGACGCACAGGAGAAGTTCGGCTTCCTGCTGGACGCCTTTGCCTTCGGCGCACCGCCGCACGGCGGTATCGCCTTCGGTTGGGACCGGGTGACGGCACTGTTGGCGGGTACCTCCTCGATTCGCGAGGTCATCGCCTTCCCGAAGTCCGGCGGCGGTGTGGATCCGCTGACCGACGCGCCGGCCCCGATTACCGCCGCGCAGCGTAAGGAATCCGGGATCGACGCCAAACCCGAGAAGGCCGACAAGGCCGACAAGGTGGACAAGCCGGCGAACGCGTAGCCCGCGTGCTACACGTCAGGGTGATCGCGCCCGCCGATCTGTCCGACCAGGTGGTCGAATTCCTTTCCACCACCACCGGAGTCGCCCACATCGTGCGGGTGCCCAAGGCTGCCATCAGTCCGGCGGGCGATGTCATCACCGCCGACGTGGCCCGCGAGACCGCCAACGACGTGCTCGACGGCCTGAAATCGATCGATATCGACAAGCGCGGATCGATCACCGCCGAGGTGCTCGACACGGTGATTTCGCAGACCGCCTTCGAGGCGGAGGACGACGCGGAAGGCGATCCCGCCGACGCCGTCATCTGGGATGAGCTGATCGGGCGTACGCGTGAGGAGTCCACCCTCAATCTGACCTTCCTCGCCTTCTTGTGCCTGGCCTGCCTGATCGCCGCGGTGGGCATTGTCACCGATTCGCCGGTCACCATCGTGGGTGCCATGGTGGTCGGCCCTGAATTCGGTCCGCTTGCCGCCCTGGCAGTTTCGATTGTGCGGCGCAAATGGTCGCTGGCCCGGCGGTCGCTGCTGGCGCTGCTTGTCGGGTTCCCGGTGGCGATGGGGGTGACCGCGGTCGGAACGCTGGCCGCGGAGGCCGCCGGGTGGGTCACCCTGACGAGCGTGCGTGAGCTGCAGCAGGTCGACTTCGTGTTCCAGGTTGGGCCGTTCTCGTTGGTGGTGGCACTCCTGGCCGGCGCCGCGGGCATGCTTTCCCTGATGTCGGCCAAATCGGCAGCGCTGGTAGGGGTTTTCATCTCGGTCACCACCGTGCCGGCAGCCGGGCTGGCGGTGGTAGCGGCGACGGTGGGGGAATGGGATATCGCCGGCCTGTCCGCCTTGCAGCTCGCCGTCAACCTTTTCGGCATCGTTCTGGCCGGAGTGTTGGTGCTCTTGGTACGGCCCCGAGGCCTGCGCTAGGCGATTTCGCCGATGTCGGCGACTCGTTGATCGAACTCCTCGTCGGCGTCGGTGTGAGCCAGCACGGGGTCACCGTATTCGTGTGGCCGCGAGACGAAGACGGTGCCCATACCGATCTCGCGCGCGGCCCGCAGGTCGTAGGGGTGAGCCGCCACCATCGCTGCCTCGTGCGGCTGCACGTTGAGGTAGCGCAGCGCGCCCCGGTACACCAGGGGGTCCGGCTTGAAACGCCCGAACACCTCGGCAGTGAGGATGGCATCCCACGAAATGCCCAGGCGCTTGAACACATTCACCATGGTGGCCATATCGGTGTTGGATAGGGTTGCCGCGACCGCCCGGGACCGTAGCGCCGCCAGGCCGGTGGGCACATCGGGCCACGGGACCAGGCGTTGCCAGCTGGACGCGACGGTCTCAGCGTGTGCGGCCTGGGGGCGCGGCAGCCCGAACTTTTCGCAGACATCGGCGAAACCGCGTGCGTACAGTTCCTGCACCCGTGTCCAGTCGTCCGCGGACTGGGTCAGATTCGCGACGCGCTCGAAGTAGTCGGTGCGCCAGGCCCGGGTGAAGGCGGCAGCGTCGAGCTCAGGGGAGTACTCGGCGACCGCCTGCGATACCGGCTCGAAGAAGTCGAGCAGAGTGCCCTGCACGTCGAACAGATATGCCTTGTAGCGCAATGCGACTCCCTCAGTAGGTGCTCTTGGGCGGATCAGTACGGGTCACCCCGGTGACCTCGATCACCGGAATCGACGACGGGCCCCGGTAACTCTGCCCTCCCGGCACGGTGCCGGTCACCGCCACCCAGGTGTTCTCGGGGAGCGCAGCGGCCGACGCCGCCGCGGGCCCCGACATCTGCAATCGCGCCAGCTGTGCGTCCGCCGCACAACAGACGATCACGATCTTGGCCAGGTCGGTACGCTCGCCCTCCTTGAACGTGAACCCCGTGACCGTGATGGTGCGGCCCGAGAGGGTGTCCGAGGAACCGGCAGCAATGCGCATCAGGACTTCCGGCAGCGGGACCGGGGGTGCGTCGCCCGGCGGCAGTGGGGGAAAGGCCCGCCGGGGAGTGTTGGCGGAGGATGCGATATTGGCCGGTGCGATGGAGCGCGCACTCAATGCCGGCGGGACGATGAAGATCAGCAGAACTATCGGCAGCACCAAAAACCATGTGGCCCCGTGCTTATGAGTGTGGCCGCCGTGACTGTCGTGGTCATGTTCGGAGTGTCCGTTGCGCACATCGCGGATGATGGCGGCCAGCCCGAGGCCGATCACGATGATCGCCGATCCGGCAAGCCACGGCAGTAGGCCGGGCTTGACATAGCGGGTGAAGGTGCCGGTCGCGGCGATCATCGCCACACTGACGCCGAGCAGGATCAGCAATGTGTTCTCGGTATCGCGCCTCACGGGGCCCCCAACACCGCGACACCGACACCAGTAGCGACCAAGGTGGCCACCACGAACGTCACCGGCGCGAATCTGACCGCGAAGGGCCGCCCGAACATTCCCGACTGCATCGCGATGAGCTTGACGTCGACGGCCGGGCCCACCACGAGAAACACCAACCTCGGAATCAGCGGCATCATGGTGATGCTTGCGGCGACGAACGCGTCGGCCTCAGAACACAGCGCCAACACCACCGCCAGCAGCGCCATGGTCACCACGCCGACCACCAGGTTGCCAGCCAGATGCTCGAACACCCAGATGGGCACCAAGACGTGCAAAGCCGCGGCCGCTACCGCGCCGACGGCCAGATACGAGGCCGCCTGAAGGAAGTCGTGTCGTGCCGCCTCGGTGAATGTCGTCCAGCGAGAAGAGGATTCGGAATGCGCCGTCGGCAGGCGGCGAGTCACCCAGCTGTCACGACCCCAGCGGGACCAGATCATGCCCATCACCATCGCGGTGAGCAGGGAGGCCGCCGCGCGCGCCAGCACCATCCGGGGCTGGCCGGGGAAAGCGACCGCGGTGGCGACCAACACCACCGGGTTGATGGCCGGCGCCGACAACATGAACGTCAGTGCGGCCGCGCCGACGGACCCGGGTCCGTAGAGCCGGCGCGCCACCGGCACCGACCCACATTCGCAACCGGGCAATGCCGCACCGCTGACGCCGGCCACCGCGACCGCGGCGACGGACCGGTCAGGCAGCCACCGCGCGAGCCGCTCGGGGGTCACGAAGGTCGCGACCAGACCACTCACGATCACCCCGAGCGCAAGGAAGGGGACGGCCTGGACGAACACCCCGCAGAACACCGTCCCGGCCGTCGCCAGCTTCTCGTTGCCGTCGACGATCCCACGTAACCAGCCCGCTGCCAGGGCCATAGCGATGAGTGCCACGACCAGGATCTCGGTTGAACCGAACCAACGCCGATCCTGGGAGGCAGCCACCGTCACCCCGCCATCCTGACAGCGCAACCTGAGAACGCGGCGCAACAGTGGCACTCTGGTGTGGTGACCGATGACACACCCTTCAATGAGCAGCCCGTTGCGGTAATCAACGAATTCAATGACAGCATCGCCCAGGAGTTCCGTGCCAATGGCGGTGAGGTGGGCGGGCAATTCGCCGGCGTGCCGATCCTGCTGCTAACGAACACCGGCGCCAAGAGCGGACAGAAACGCCTGAATCCGCTGGCCTACTTCAACATCGACGACACGATCTACATTGTCGGTTCGTTCGGCGGTTCCGACAAGGACCCCGCCTGGGTGCATAACCTGCGTGCGAATCCAGATGCGCATATCGACATCGGTGCGCAGGGATATGACGTCGTCGCACATGAGCTTTCGCTCGACGAACGCGACGCGCTGTATCCGAAGGTGGTCGAGCTGATTCCGGTTTTCGCCGATTACCAGCAGAAGACGGCCCGGCCGATCCCGATTTTCGAGCTGCGCCGCGGCTAGTGCGCCGAGTGTGCGTGTCGTGTCGATTTCTGGCCGGATCTCAACCGTATTCGCACGCTCGAGCTACATGTCCGGCGGACTGACGCCATCCCCGGTGACCGGTAGCGCATGAGGCTCTGATTCGCAGACCCTGCGGGTGAAGCCAGGTTATGGTGGGATCAGCCGATGGGCATCAAGGTGGCGCTGGAGCATCGGACCAGCTACGCATTCGACAGACTCGTGCAGGTGCACCCGCACGAGATTCGGTTGCGCCCGGCGCCGCACACCCGGACCCCCATCGAGGCCTATTCGCTGCGGATCGCCCCCGGCGATCACTTCATCAACTGGCAGCAGGACGCCTTCGGTAATTTCCTTGCCCGCGTGGTGTTCCCGAACCGGACCCGGCAACTCTCCATCACGGTCGGGCTCATTGCCGATCTGAAATCGGTCAACCCGTTCGACTTCTTCATCGAGGAATGGGCCGAGCACATCGGGTTCGGGTATCCGCCCGCATTGGCGGCCGATCTGGAGCCGTATCTCAAGCCGGTGGACGAGTCCGTACCCGGTTCGGGCCCCGGTGAATTGGTACGGGCCTGGGTGGCCAACTTCACGATGCCGCCCGACACGCGCATCATCGACTATCTCGTCACCCTCAACCAGGCGCTCTGCGCCGATGTCGGCTACGCGGTGCGTCTGGAACCCGGAGTGCAGAGCCCCGACACCACGCTGGCGTTGGGTATCGGTTCGTGCCGTGACACCGCGTGGCTGCTGGTGTCCCTCCTGCGCCAGAAGGGACTCGCCGCCCGTTTCGTGTCCGGGTACCTGGTTCAGCTGACCTCGGATATCGCCGAAATCGATGGGCCTTCAGGGCCGGTTGCCGACTTCACCGATCTGCACGCCTGGGCCGAGGTGTACATCCCCGGCGCCGGGTGGGTCGGTCTGGATCCCACCTCAGGGCTGTTCGCGGGGGAGGGGCACATTCCGCTGTCCGCGACTCCGCATCCGTCGACATCGGCCGCGATAACCGGTGCCACCGACATGTGCGAGTCGACTCTCGATTTCTCCAACACCGTGACGCGCGTGCATGAAGATCCGCGCGTCACGTTGCCCTACACCGCAGCGACCTGGGAATCAGTGATCGCCCTGGGCGAGGAGATCGACACCCGGCTCGACGCGGCCGCCGTCGGGTTGACGATGGGTGGCGAACCGACGTTCGTATCGATCGACGATCAGGTCTCCGAGCAGTGGACCACCGCGGCCGACGGGAAACACAAGCGCGTACGTGCCAGCGACCTTGCCGCCCGTCTCAAAGCGGCCTGGGCGCCAACGGGTTTGGTGCAGCGCAGTCAAGGGAAATGGTATCCGGGCGAGCCGCTACCGCGCTGGCAGATCGGTTTGTACTGGCGCCGCGACGGTCAACCGCTGTGGTCCGATCCCGAGCTGCTGGCCGACCCGTGGGACGAGGATCGTCCATGGTCCACCCCCGAGGGAGCCGACCGCGCGCTGCTGAGTGCTCTGGCCGGTGATCTAGGGCTGCCGGACAGTCAGGTCCGTCCGGCGTATGAGGACCCGCTGAGCAGGCTCGCCGCGGCGGTTCGGCGCCCCGAGGGCGCTCCGGTGAATTCCGCCGATGACCCGTCACCGCAAGAGGATTCGGCGGGTGTTCGGGCCGAGCTGCTGAGCCGTCTGGATGAGTCGGTGCTGGAGGCGACGGCGTATGTGTTGCCGCTGCACCGCGGCGAGGATGGTTGGGAAAGCGCCGACTGGACGCTTCGCCGGGGCCGGATCGTGCTGGCAGACGGCGACTCTCCGGCAGGATTGCGGCTGCCGTTGGACGCGATCGCATGGAAACCTGCCCCGCGCCCCGCCGAGGCGGACCCGTTGAGCGCCCCCGCGGAATTCGATGCCCAGCGCACCGGCGCGACGGCTGTGGTGGTGCCCGCCGAGGGGGCGCCAACCACGGCCCTGGTCGCGGAAATCCGTGATGGTCTGCTGTACCTGTTCCTGCCGCCATTGGAACAGGTCGAGGACTTCGTGGATCTCATCGCGCGCATCGAGGCGGCGGTCACCTGCCCCTTGGTCATCGAAGGGTATGGGCCACCGCCGGATTCACGGCTGGAGGCCATGAGCATCACACCCGATCCGGGGGTGATCGAGGTCAATGTGACCCCGACCGGCAGTTTCGCCGAGCAGTCTGTGCAACTGCGGTCCCTCTATGAGGAAGCGCGCAAAGCACGCCTGACCACCGAGTCGTTCGATGTCGACGGAACTCACACCGGAACAGGCGGCGGTAACCACATCACATTGGGGGGCCGTACGCCTGCGGCGTCGCCACTGTTGCGGCGGCCCGATCTCCTGGTATCGCTGCTGACCTACTGGCAGCACCATCCGGCGTTGTCGTACCTGTTCTCCGGGCGGTTCGTCGGCACCACGTCACAGGCTCCACGCGTCGACGAGGGACGCGAAGAGGCGCTGTACGAGCTGGAGATTGCCTTCGCCGAGATCGATAGGTTGACGAAAACCCCAGAAGACGGCCGGGCCTCGGACGTCGCGCCGTGGCATGTCGACCGGGCGCTTCGGCACCTGCTCACCGACATCACCGGAAACACCCATCGCGCGGAGTTCTGCATCGACAAGCTCTACAGCCCCGACAGTGCCCGCGGCCGCCTGGGGCTGCTGGAGTTGCGTGGCTTCGAGATGCCGCCACATTTTCAGATGGCGATGGTCCAGTCGCTACTGGTCCGCGCGCTGGTAGCCCGGTTCTGGGAGCAGCCCCTGCGGGCTCCGCTGATTCGCCACGGCGCGAATTTGCACGGCCGTTACTTACTGCCGCACTTCATTATTCACGATATCGCGCAGGTTGCTGCCGATCTGCGTGCGCACGGGATAGCGTTCGAGACCAGCTGGCTCGATCCGTTCACCGAGTTCCGGTTTCCGCGCATCGGCACCGCGGTGTTCGACGGTATCGAGATCGAATTGCGTGGCGCCATCGAACCCTGGCGGGTGCTCGGGGAGGAGGCCACCGCGGGCGGCACCGCCCGGTACGTGGACTCGTCGATCGAACGGGTGCAGGTACGGGTCATCGGCGCCGACCGCTCCCGGTACGTGGTCACCTGCAACGGCGAGCCCATTCCGCTGCTCTCCACCGAAAATCCGGATGTACAGGTGGCCGGCGTCCGATACCGGGCCTGGCAGCCGCCCAGCGCTCTGCATCCGAGCATCACCGTCGACGATCCGCTGCGTTTCGAGCTCATCGATACCGCCAATGCCCTGTCCCGGGGCGGCTGCACCTATCACGTCTCACACCCCGGCGGGCGCTCGTACGACGACCCTCCCGTCAACGCGGTAGCCGCCGAAGCACGCCGCGGACGGCGTTTCGATGCCACCGGTTACACCACCGGTCGTGTCGATTTGTCAGACTTGCGCGAGAAACAAGCCCGCATGTCCACAGACGCCGTGGCGCCCGGCATCCTGGATTTGCGCCGTGCGAGAACCGTGGGACGCAGGTAGAACCGCATAAACGGGAAGGAAGGTACGGCCGGTGGCAGCACCTGCTTCGGGGGCTCCCGTCGGACCAGGCTTCAGTCTGGGTGATAACCCGTTGATTGGGCAGTATCGCAGCGCGCGTGCTCAGGGAGCACTGTTCGAGGTCGGGCGCCGGGGCAGCCAGGCGGGCTACGACGAGTTCCTGGCGCCTGACGGCAGCGTGCGGCCCGCCTGGATCGACCTAGCCGACGCCATCGCACAACGTGGCCGCCCGGGCCTGGACCGTCTGCTGGACCGGGTCCACACGCTCATCGACAGCGACGGCATCACCTACATGGATCCGCGCCGCGCCTCCGGATCTGCGCCGGGGCCCGACGCCCCCGTCTATCCGGTGCCGTGGCGTCTGGACGGGCTGCCGTTGCTGGTCGACCCCGCGGACTGGAACGTTCTGGAGGTCGGACTTACCCAGCGGGCCACGTTGCTGGACGCGGTCCTCAGCGACCTGTACGGACCGCAGGAGTTGATCAGCTCCGGGGCGCTGCCGCCGCAGCTGCTCTTCGCGCACCCTGGCTACGTGCGTGCCGCCCACGGTATGGCCCTGCCCGGTCGGCATCAGCTGTTTCTGCTCGGGTGCGATATCGGTCGCGCCGCCGCCGGCGATTTCCGCGTGAACAGGGATTGGACGCAGGCCCCCTCCGGCGCCGGATATGCGATGGCCGACAGGCGGGTGGTCGCGCATGCTGCCCCGGACCTATACGAGAAGGTGGCGCCGCGGCCGACGTCGTCGTTCGCGCAGACACTGCGGCTGGCGCTCATCGATGTCGCACCCGAATCGGTCGAGGATCCGACGGTGGTGGTGCTCAGTCCGGGTATCCATTCCGAGACTTCCTTTGACCAGGCATATCTCGCTTCGGTGCTGGGTTTCCCGCTGGTCGAGTCGGCCGACCTGGTGGTGCGTGACGGGAAACTCTGGATGAGGTCGCTGGGCACCCTGCGGCGGGTTGATGTGGTGCTGCGCCGCGTGGACGCCGATTACTCCGATCCGCTTGATCTGCGTGCCGACTCGAGGTTGGGCGTGGTGGGTCTGGTCGAGGTGCTGCGGCGCGGCGCGGTGACTGTCGTCAACTCGTTGGGCAGCGGGGTGTTGGAGAATCCCGGGCTGGCCCGCTTCTTGCCGCAGCTGTCGCAGCGCCTGCTCGATGAGCCGCTGGCCCTGCCGGGCGCCCAGTCGTGGTGGGGCGGTATCGACGCGGAGCGCTCTCATCTGCTTGCGCATCTGAGCTCGCTGTTGGTGAAATCCACAGTGGGGGAGGAGGTCTACACCGGACCGCTGGAGTCGGCGCAGACCCTGGAAACGTTGCGCGCGCGTATCGAGGCGGCACCCTGGTGCTGGGTTGGTCAAGAGCTCCCCGAATTGTCGGTGGCGCCCACGTACCTGCGCTCCGGGGCACTCACCGCCACGCCGGTCGGTATGCGCTTGTTCACGGTCGCGCAGCGCGGCGGATATGCGCCGATGATCGGTGGGCTGGGCTACATAACAGCCTCCGGATACTCGGGTTCGATACTCAATAGCTTTGCTGCCAAAGATATTTGGGTTCAGCAGCCGGACCGCGATCAGACGGAGCGCGCGTTGACCGTGGCGCCGTTGGATGCGCCCGTCGGCCGCTCTGTGGGATCGGATGCCGTCAGCTCGCCTCGCGTGCTGTCCGACTTGTTCTGGCTGGGACGTTACGGTGAACGCGCGGAAAACCTGGTCCGGCTGCTGTCGGTGACTCGGGAGCGCTTCCACGAGTACCGATACCGCCAGTTCATGGAGGCCAGCGAATGCGTCCCGGTGCTGTTGAAAGCGCTGGGGGACATCACCGGTACCGCTACCGACGCCGAGGATCTGGGAACACAGCTGTGGTCTTTGACGGTGGACAAGGAGCGCGCCGGTTCGCTGGCCCAATCGGTGGAACGGCTGGGCCTAGCTGCCCGGGCGGTGCGCGACCAGATGTCCAACGACACCTGGATGGTGCTGGGCGGTATGGATCGGGCCATCGCTGCCGCCGCATCCGAGTACGACGAATTCACGCGATCCCGTGACACTCCGACGCGTGCCGACGACACCGTGCTGGCCGCGACCCAGACCCAGGTGCTGGCGGGCCTTCTCGCGCTGTCCGGGCTGGCCGCGGAATCGACGGTGCACGACATCGGCTGGACCATCATGGATATCGGTAAGCGCATCGAACGCGGCCTGGGCCTGACGGCGTTACTGCGATCCACGCTGACCACGGTCCGCGGCCGCGCCGCCGAGCAGTCGGTCACCGAGTCCACGCTGGTGGCCTGTGAGTCTTCGGTGATGTACCGCCGCCGCACCAGGGGCAAGATCAGTCTGGAGGCCGTCGCGGATCTGTTGTTGTTCGATGCCGACAATCCGAGATCCCTTCTTTATCAAGTGGAGTCGCTGCGGAACGATCTCAAGTCGCTGCCCAGCGCCTCCGGGACGTCACGTCCCGAACGGTTGGTGGAAGATCTGGTGACGCAGCTGAGGCGGATTGATCCTGCCGATCTGGATACCGTCGGAGACCAGGGACAGCGGGAGACGCTGTCCGAAACTCTCGACAATGTGCACCAGGTGCTGCGTGAGCTGTCGTCCGTGGTCACTGCCACGCACCTGTCCATGCCGACCGGTATGCAGCCACTGTGGGGTCCCGATACCAGACGGAGGCTGCCATGACCGGGGACCTGAGTCCCGGCGCTGCGCCTGCGATCCGATACCAGGTGACGCACCGCACGCTGTACCGGTACTCCGACGACGTCACCAGCTCATACGGACGCGGGTACCTGACCCCGCGTGAGACCGATTGGCAGCATTGTGAATCCAGCGAGCTGATCGTTGAGCCGGAGCCCTCGGACAGATCCACCGGCCGGGACCTGTACGGGAATCTGAGCTTGTACTTCCACGTCACCACGCCGCATCGCGAGCTGAGTGTGACGGCTCGCTCGATCGTCGATGTCGAGAATTCGGCGCCGCCGGGAGCCGGGTGGGACCAGCCGTGGGAGCTTGCCCGCCCGGCATCCGGAGAAACGTCAGGAGCGGCGGCGTTGGCCACCGAGTTTGTTCTCGACCTGGTGCCTCCGGAGATCACTGAGGATGTCCGTGATTACGCCGCGGTGAGTTTCACCGCCGGGAGGCCACTGGGCGAGGCGGTGGTGGATCTGATGGGCCGGATCTACCGTGACTTCGAGTACCGCTCGGGTTCGACCACCATCTCCACCAAGGTCAGTGAGGTGCTGGCCGCGCGGGAGGGTGTCTGTCAGGATTTCGCCCGCATCGCGGCCACGGCCCTGCGCACGCAGGGGCTGGCGGCACGTTACGTATCCGGTTATCTGGCAACGAATCCGCCGCCAGGGCAGCCGCGTTTGGTCGGTTCCGACGCCACGCACGCCTGGGCCGCGGTGTGGGTTCCGCCGGACGGCTGGGTGGCTTTCGATCCGACGAATGACACCCTTGCCGACGAACGGTATGTCACCGTGGCCTGGGGCCGCGATTACGCCGACGTCCCGCCCTTGCGCGGCATCATCTACACAGATTCAGACAGCAGCACGATAGATGTGTCGGTTGACGTCGCACCCTGTGAGGAGAGCCCCGCCCATGCGTGATTTCATCTGTCCGCAGTGCGGCCAGCACCTTGCGTTCGAGAACTCGGTGTGCCTGTCGTGCGGCAGCCACGTGGGATTCGCCCTCGCACAGCGGGCATTGCTGGTCCTCGCCGAGGACGAGGGTCCCGGATTCGTCGACGCCGACAGCCACCAGCTGTGCGCAAATCTGCATGTGGCCGAATGCAATTGGCTGGTAAGCGGTGCCGGGACGGCAACATTGTGTGCCTCGTGTGCGCTCACTCGCACCCGGCCCAATGACTCCGACACCACGGCCTTGCCGGCATTCGCAGAGGCGGAGCGGGCGAAGCGCCGGCTCATCGCCGAACTGGCCGAGTTGCGCCTACCGGTCACCGGTCGAGATGTCGACCCCGAGTTCGGGCTGGCCTTCGACTTGCTCTCCAGTGAGCAGGAACAGGTGATGACGGGCCATCACAACGGCGTGATCACACTGGATCTGGCCGAAGGTGACGATGTACATCGCGAGCAGCTCCGTATTTCGATGGATGAGCCGTACCGAACTCTGCTCGGACACTTCCGTCACGAGATCGGGCACTACTTCTATTACCGGCTTGTCGGTGCCTCGCCGGATTATCTGGAGCGGTTCCGCGCCCTCTTCGGTGATGCGGACGCCGACTACCAGGCGGCGCTTGACCGTCACTACCAGCACGGTGCGCCGGAGGGCTGGGAGGAGAACTATGTGTCCTCCTATGCCACCATGCATCCCGCCGAGGACTGGGCGGAGACCTTCGCGCACTACTTGCATATTCGGGACACCTTGGACACCGCCGCGTCCTTCGCGCTGGCACCCGCCGGCGGCACCTTCGATCGAAGGGTGCTGGGGCCGAGCGGATTCGACACCATCATCGAGATGTGGCTGCCGCTGGCCTGGTCGCTCAACATGGTGAATCGCTCGATGGGGCACCTCGACTTGTATCCGTTCGTGCTGCCCGGCCCCGTGCTGGAGAAGATGCGGCTGATTCACGAAATCGTGATGGCCGCAGGGGATACGGACCAGTGACTATCCGCCAGGGGTAGCAAAGACAAACAGGGCCATGAACGCGATGTTGATGAAGAACGTCGCCTCTACCAGGCTGACCGTGATGAAAAATGGTGTGAACAAACGGTTCTGCGATTCCGGTTGGCGGGCCACTCCGGCGATGAGCTGAGCGCCGGCCATGCCGTCACCGATCCCTGCTCCGATCGCACCGCCCGCCAGTGTGATCGCACCGGCCAGCAGCGCGTTGCCCATCAGTAGCTCGGTAGCCATCATCTACACCTTTCGTCGATGTGCCAGTCAGCCGTCGCGGAATCGCGGGTGCTGTTTTCGGTGTCGCCGTCTGCGCAGAGCAGGATGCTGGTCATGGTGCGCAGCCGACGGCTTTGGTGAATATCTGGACCAGCTGTTCCCCATATCCGGTGGCGTCGTAGCCGACGTCTCGGCCCAGCTCCCAGACCGCGCCATCCAGGGCGGCCCGCAGCGCGGTCTTCATGAATCGAGGGGAAAGCGGCTGGAATTCGCCGGTGGCCACGCCATCGGCAAAGATTGACTCAGGATCCATCGCCGCGAACTCAGCCGGTGGCGCTGTCTCCGCGGCCGCCTGGTCGAAGCGCAGGCCGCCCTGGCTGCGATAGCCGGTGATGATCTCCAGCAGAGCTATCGCGGCCACCCGATTGTTCACGATGAATTCGATGTTGGCTCTGATGTAGGCCGTGAGCCGCGCCGTCGCGGTGGACTGTGCGTGCACGGCGGGCACGATCGTGGTGGCAGCGCGGGTGAAGACCTCGACCATCACGGATTCGATGACCTCAGTCTTGGAAGTGAAGTGATAGAGCACCGCGCTTTTGGCTACCCCCACGTGTTCGGCGATCTTCGCCAGGGATGTCTGTGGATAGCCCGCACCGGCCAACACCTCGATGGCGCCGGCCACAATCTGGGCGCGTCTGGCACGTTCGGTGAACGTCAACGACTCTTCAGACCGCATGGTCTTAAATTAGACCGATCGGTCAGATCGTGCAAGAGCAATCGCCGACAAGGTGACGGGCAAATGTATGGGTATGAATGTCGCGATGAGTGTGTGCGGCCCCACAGTCTTATAAAGACGGGGTATGGTGAGGCGGTAATGACGACATTATTGGCAGACCCCGTCGCGCAGGTTATCGCCACAGCCGAGGAGTTGCTCTCCAGGCGCGCAGGGGCGACCGTGACGCTTGCTGAGCCGGAAGATCTTGGTGGCAGCGGGCCCGCGATCGTGCTCCGGGTCCGTGCCGTACAGAATCCTTTTGCGTTGCCGAAGTCCATGGTGATCAAACAGGTGCCCGAAGGCGGATCCGACGCGTCGGTGCTGCGTGAAGTGGTGTCGTACCAGTTCGCAAATTCCTTGACGGCCAAGCATCGGCCCGGGCCCGAATTGGTTGCCTATTCCGTCGCCGACCGACTCATCGTGCTGACCGATCTCGGGTCGGCTCCGACCATGTCCGAGCTGCTCGCTGAACGTAATCGTGCGGCGATAAACCATGCGCTGATGGCATGGGCGCAAGCGCTCGGACGCATGCATGTGGCCACGGTGGGCCGTGAGGGAGACTTTGCTGCGCTGCTCCGGCGGCTCGATGTCAAGAAGATCGATGTGGACCCGACACAGCAGCGTCTGGGTGGCGCGGAAACCCTCGCGCCGCTGCAGCAGATCCTGAGAAGCGAGTACTCCCTCGAGGTGCCCCCCGCGCTGATCTCCCGCCTGCAGCAAACAGCCGAGCTTTTCGGGAAGGGTGGTGTGCGGGCCTTCAGCCCCTCGGAGGTTGCCCCCGACAACATCCTCGTCACCGAACACGGCGTCCGGATCCTTGACTACGAATGGGGCGGTTTCCGGGACATCGTGCTGGACATCGCGCACGCACTCACCGTCTACCCCGAGTTCTTGGGCGCGACCGAGCGCGAGGAAGTCGCCGAGCTGGACGACGCGATGACCGAGGCGTGGCGATCGGATGTTGTATCCATCGCTCCCGGACTCGCGGACGACGCCAATCTCGCGCGACGAATCCTGGACGCCCGGCTGATGTGGGTGTGGCTGGCCACCCATGAGTACTTCATGATCGACATCGATATCGATGGCGACCTGGACGATGACGACGCCGAAGGCTCCGATGACATCGCCGTCTTCGAGAACCCCGCCCCCTCTCACTCCGCGCTTTTGGGGCGATGGGTGGCATTGCGGGCGGCCGCCGAACGTGTCGGCGACGACCTCGTGGCCGCACATGCCTCGGGCGTGATCGGCGGACTGCGCGGCGAGACCCTAGTCGAGGGTTAGTCTCAAGCTTCCATGCTGATTGCTTCTCTATGCAGCGCATAGTGCTGTGACCCCAGAACCAACGCACTGCTAACTCTCGCGCCCCGTCGAAGTAGTAGACCGACAGTATCCGCCGATTCGGTGGTGGGCACTCGCACCCACACCCACACGGAGCCGGTCACGGTCTAATCACGCGGGCGCGTCGTAGCCCGGTCGCTGTCGGGCGCGTTCCTACGATCGCCGGGTGGCTGATCGCTATGGATCCGATGTCTTGTCCAACAACCCGCATGCCCCACGGCGTCCGCGCTCGACCGAGGTCGCCGCGACCATCGGCACCGTGGTGGAGGACGCCCAGAGCGGGTTTGTGGGGGCCGTCGTGCGCATCGAGTACGGGCGGATGGACCTGGAGGACCGCCACGGACGTGTCCGCGGATTTCCGGTGGGCCCCGGGTATCTGATCGACGGTAAGCCGGTCATTCTCAAGGAGCCGCTGCGGCACACCCCCACCAAGCCGACCAGGAGCGCCTCGGGATCGGTTGCGGTACACGGACTCAAAGCACGCACGGCGTTGGCCAGCCGAATCTATGTGGAGGGCCGTCACGACGCCGAACTCGTCGAACAGGTGTGGGGTCATGACCTGCGTGTCGAAGGTGTGGTCGTGGAGTACCTCGGCGGGGTGGACGACCTGGCGGCCATCGTGAAGGAATTCCAGCCAGGCCCCGGTCGTCGGCTCGGGGTGTTGGTCGACCACCTGGTGAAGGGATCGAAGGAGTCACGCATCGCCGAGACGGTGCAGAAGGGTCCGTATGGGGAGCACACGCTGGTGGTAGGCCACCCGTTCGTCGACATCTGGCAGGCGGTCAAACCCGAGCGGATCGGCCTACGTGCGTGGCCCACCGTGCCGCGCGAGATCGAATGGAAGCACGGCATCTGCCAGGCGCTCGGCTGGCCGCACGGGACCCAGACCGAGATCGCCGAGGCCTGGCGCCGAATCCGCGGCAAGGTGCGCACCTGGACCGACCTGGAACCGGCCTTGATCGGCCGCGTCGAGGAGCTCATCGATTTCGTCACGCAACCGGCAGGCTGAACCCGTCGGCCCGGCATGGTAAGCCTGAGGCGTGTCAGACAGCCTATTCGACGTGCCCGGGGGCGGATTCGACTCGTCCGCCGCGGACCTCGGGGTGCCACCCAACGCACCCCTCGCTGTCCGGATGCGCCCGGCGGCGCTCGATGAGGTGGTGGGGCAGGGGCACCTGCTCAAACAGGGCTCCCCGTTGCGGCGTCTTGTCGATGGCTCCGGGGCTGCTTCGGTCATTCTGTACGGCCCCCCGGGCACTGGGAAAACCACTCTCGCATCGTTGATTTCGGGGGCCACCGGCCGCAGGTTCGAGGCGTTGTCGGCGCTGTCGGCGGGGGTGAAGGAGGTGCGGGCCGTCATTGACGAGGCCCGCCGCGCCGCCGTCCACGGCCGCCAGACGGTGCTGTTCATCGATGAGGTGCACAGGTTCTCCAAGACACAGCAGGACGCGCTGCTTGCTGCCGTCGAGAATCGGGTGGTGTTGTTGGTGGCTGCCACCACCGAGAACCCGTCCTTCTCCGTCGTGGCACCACTGCTGTCGCGCTCGTTGATTCTGCAGCTGCAACCATTGGGCGACAACGATATTCGCGAGGTGCTCACCCGGGCGATCGCCGATGAACGCGGGCTCGGTGGCGCCGTGGCCGTAGATCCCGAGGCGCTCAGCTTGCTGGCGCAGCTCGCCGCCGGCGACGCACGGCGAGCACTGACCGCGCTCGAAGTGGCCGCGGAGACCGCCGGCGGACCCGGCGGAACCGTCACGGTCGAGGTGGTGGAGCAGTCGGTGGATCGTGCCGCGGTGCGTTACGACCGCGACGGAGACCAGCATTACGACGTGGTGAGTGCCTTCATCAAGTCGATTCGCGGCTCCGATGTGGACGCCGCGCTGCATTACCTGGCGCGCATGCTGATCGCGGGCGAGGACCCACGCTTCGTGGCGCGGCGCCTGGTGATCCTCGCCAGTGAGGATGTCGGCATGGCCGATCCCACCGCACTGCCCCTGGCCGTGGCCGCGGCCCAGACGGTACAGCTGATCGGGATGCCGGAGGCGCAGCTCACCCTGACGCACGCCACCATCCACCTCGCGACCGCACCCAAATCCGGCGCGGTGCCGGCGGCCCTGGGCGCGGCCATGGGCGACATCCGGGAGGGGAAGGCCGGCTTGGTGCCGCCGCACTTGCGCGACGGCCACTACAGCGGTGCGGCCAAACTCGGCAATGCCGTCGGCTACGTGTACCCGCACAATGATCGCGATGGTGTCGTGGCCCAGCAATATCCGCCCGACGAACTAGTCGGCGCGGATTACTACCAGCCCACCGATCACGGCAACGAGCGCGAGATCGGTTCGAGGCTGGAGAAGCTGCGCGCCATCGTTCGGCGTGGCCTGAAGCGCTGAGCCGCGCGCTCGGCATACTGAATGGCATGACGTTACGTATGCGCTTGGCTGCGGGCGGATTAGCCGCGTCGGTGGCCATGATGACGGCACCGGCGCTGGCCTGGGCCGACCCGGAACCTGATCCCGGACCCGAGCCGGTTTTCGAGGATCCGGGCCCGCCGCCACCGCCGCAGGTCGATCCGTGGGTGGAACAGTACGGCCGCGATGTGGGCGCGGGTGCCGCCGGTGATGCCGCCGCCGCGGGCGCCGGCATCGTGCTGGGCCCCTTCCTGGGCCCGTTCACCGGTTTGGCGACCGCGCCTATCGGCGGGGCCGTGGATAGCTCGATCCGGGACGCGCCGGGCGCCCCTTAACTGTCGCGCCGGCGACCGAACACGCCGCGTATGCCCCGGCGCTTGGGTTTCTCCCCGACAGAGGTTGGACTTTGCGCGTGCAGATTCATGCGAGAGATTCGTCCGAGGTCGTCGAACGCCACCGTCATCTCGCCATCGGGCGCCGCAAGATGAGCCAGATCGTCTCTCTCCCAGCGGATGTCTATACCGCGTAGCTGCGCGTACGACCGCAAGGCCTTGTGGCT
This sequence comes from Mycobacteroides immunogenum, assembly GCF_001605725.1. NCBI lineage: Bacteria > Bacillati > Actinomycetota > Actinomycetes > Mycobacteriales > Mycobacteriaceae > Mycobacteroides > Mycobacteroides immunogenum. Next base: position 3,120,200 of record NZ_CP011530.1, on the reverse strand, counting down.
GTCCGCCAACACACCCTGATCAAGGGTTTCGGTGATCACGCGGGGGATTCGGATGACCGACGGGCCGGATAATCCCACCGCGGGACCATCGAGAAGTAGCCAGGTGCGGCGAGAGCGGTCACTCGATGGGCACGAGTAGTGGGCGTACTTCCCAGAGACCGCTTTGGCGGCCAGTGTGAGTCGATGCCCGATATCGAGTGCGGTGTCTTCATCCAGTGGAGTCTCTTCAGTGGTGAGCTCGGGTACACCGTGCTCCTCGCCGTATCGGCGAACAGCGGTAGCCAGCTCGACGGCTGCGTCGGGGAAACCGTTGATGTTCTTCCAGCCCCACAGCCAGCTGCCGGCATCGAGCGATGTTGTGCCAAGGAAATTGCAGGACAACGTCGTGGGTGGATCTGTATGAAACACAAAGGATTGGTCCATCAGGTCGACATTCCACGGCGCGAGCTCGATGGCATCGCTCATGTCCTGTTGGTGTTCGGTCGATAGGAAGGCCGCTCGGTCGATCAGATCTTGCAGTCCGCTGCTCCATCGCACACCAGGACAGTACGGACTCATCAGCGCCAAGCCGTCCGATTCGGGCGGCGCGCTCCAGCGCCCCGTGACCGCCCCCGGGAGCCGTCATTGCTGTGGTCGCACGCGCCACCTGTTCATGTGTGTCGCGCCTCATCTTTTCGGTTAGCTCGATGCAGTGTGACGGAGTAGATACTTGCTGGCGGTACCGCCTGACCTTGGCGTATACCGGCGATAGGCGGACACACCGGTAGGGTGGTCCGGTCAGATTCCCCAGCTACACGCAAGGACGACATGCAGACACACGAGATCCGGAAGCGATTCCTGGACCACTTCGTGAAGGCCGGTCACACCGAGGTGCCGAGTGCTTCGGTGATCCTCGACGACCCCAACTTGCTGTTCGTCAACGCCGGCATGGTGCAGTTCGTGCCGTTCTTCCTGGGGCAGCGCACACCGCCGTACAACACCGCCACCAGCGTCCAGAAGTGCATCCGCACCCCGGACATCGACGAGGTGGGCATCACCACCCGGCACAACACGTTCTTCCAGATGGCCGGAAACTTCTCGTTCGGCGACTACTTCAAGCGCGAGGCGATCCGGCTGGCCTGGACCCTGCTGACCAACCCGCTGTCCGAAGGCGGATACGGATTCGACCCGGAGAAGTTGTGGGCCACCGTCTACCTGGATGACGATGAGGCCATCGAGCTGTGGCAGGAGATCGCCAATCTGCCGCTGGACCGGATTCAGCGCCGCGGCATGGCCGACAACTATTGGTCGATGGGCATTCCCGGACCGTGCGGCCCGTGTTCGGAGATCTACTACGACCGCGGCCCCGAGTACGGCATCGAGGGTGGCCCGGAGGCCAACGAGGACCGCTACATCGAGATCTGGAATCTCGTGTTCATGCAGAACGAGCGTGGCGAGGGCACCTCGAAGACGGACTTCGAGATCCTCGGGCCGCTACCGCGCCAGAACATCGACACCGGTATGGGCGTCGAGCGCATCGCGTGTCTGCTGCAGGGCGTCGACAACGTCTACGAAACGGACCTGGTGCGGCCCGTCATCGACTGCGTGGCAGCGGTCGCCCCGCGCGGATACGGGCAGGGCAACCACGAGGACGATGTGCGCTACCGCGTCATCGGCGATCACGCCCGCACGGCGGCGATCATCATCGGTGACGGGGTCAGCCCCGGCAATGAAGGCCGTGGCTATGTGCTGCGCCGTCTGCTGCGTCGGATCATCCGCTCCACCAAGTTGCTTGGCGTAGAAAAGCCGATGATGGGCGAGCTGATGGCCGTGGTGCGTGACGAGATGGGCCCGTCATACCCGGAGCTGGTCACCGACTTCGAACGCATCAGCCGCATCGCCGTCGCCGAGGAAACCGCGTTCAACCGCACCCTGGCTTCCGGTTCGAAGCTGTTCGATGATGCCGCGGACAAGACGAAAACGGCCGGCAAAAGCACGCTGTCGGGTAGCGATGCGTTCACCCTGCACGACACCTATGGATTCCCCATCGAGCTCACCCTCGAAATGGCAGCCGAGGCCGGGCTTTCGGTGGACGAGAACGGCTTCCGCGAGCTGATGAACGAGCAGCGGCAGCGCGCCAAGGCCGATGCCGCCGCGCGCAAGCACGCCCACGCCGACCTGACGGCGTACCGCGAGCTGGTCGACGCGGGTCCCACCGAGTTCACCGGTTTCGACGAGTTGGATTCGGCGGCAAGGATTCTGGGTATCTTCGTGGACGGAGCGCGGGTACCGGTCGCCTCGGCGGGTGCCGAAGCCGAAATCGTGCTGGACCGTACCCCGCTGTACGCCGAGTCGGGTGGCCAGATCGCCGACATCGGTTCGATTCGTGGGGACGGGACAAACGCGGCCTCGCAGGCGAAGGTCTCCGATGTCCAGAAGATCGCCAAGACACTGTTCGTGCACAAGGTCACGGTGGAATCCGGCGAGTTCGTCGAGGGTGACCAGGTTGTTGCCTCTGTCGATCCGCACTGGCGTCACGGCGCCACCCAGGGCCACTCGGGCACACACATGGTGCATGCCGCACTGCGACAGGTGCTGGGTCCCAACGCCGTTCAGGCGGGTTCGCTGAACCGGCCCGGATATCTGCGGTTCGATTTCAGCTGGCAGGGCGCGCTCTCGGACGCGCAGCGCCAAGAGGTCGAGGATGTCGCCAACAAGGCGGTCGAGGCCAACTACCCCGTCAACACGTTCGTCACCAACCTGGACGAGGCGAAGTCGATGGGCGCGATGGCGCTGTTCGGCGAGAACTATGGCGATCGGGTGCGCGTGGTCGACATCGGTGGGCCGTTCTCGCTGGAGCTGTGCGGTGGCACCCACGTGGCGCATTCCTCGCAGATCGGCCCCGTGACACTGCTGGGCGAATCGTCGGTGGGCTCCGGGGTCCGCCGTGTAGAGGCCTACGTCGGGCTCGACGCGTTCCGGTACCTGTCGAAGGAACGCGCGCTGATGGCGGCACTCTCGTCGAGCCTGAAGGTGCCGTCCGAAGAGGTACCCGGCCGCGTCGCCACGCTGGTGGAGCGGCTGAAGGTGGCCGAAAAGGAGCTGGAGCAGACGCGCTTGGCCTCGGTGAAGGCGTCCATCGCGACGTTGGTGGACAACGCCGAGCGGATCGGCACGACCACCGTGGTGGCGCACCGGCTGCCCGACGGTACCGGCGCGGGTGACCTGCGCAGCCTGGTCGGCGACATCCGTGGCCGCCTGGGCAGTGACCCCGCTGTGGTGGCGTTGATCGCCGCCGGTGACGGCTCGGTGCCCTTCGTGGTGTCGATCAACCAGGCCGCACAGGACGCCGGGCTGCGTGCCAACGATCTGGTGGCCGCTATCGGCCCGGCAGTGGACGGCCGCGGCGGTGGTAAGGCCGATACCGCGCAGGGTTCCGGTAAGAACCCGGCAGGCATCGACGCGGCGCTGCAGGCGCTGCGTGAACAGATCCGCCGGGCCTGAGCCGAGTGCCCGATACCGCAGCCCCCACCCCGGATCGTCCCGGCCCCGACGACCCGGGGCGAGGACGGCGTCTAGGCGTGGACGTGGGTACCGTCAGAATCGGGGTCGCGTCCTGTGACCCCGATGGCATCCTTGCCACGCCGGTCGAGACAGTTGCACGGGACCTTAAGGCCGACAACGATTTTCGGCGTATCGCCGATCTCGTTGAGGAGCTGGGAGTGGTCGAGGTGGTCGTCGGCCTGCCGCGCAACCTGCGCGAGGGCACGGGATCATCGGCACGTGACGCGGCGGGCTTCGCGCGCGAGTTGGGTGCACGGATCGCCCCGGTGCCGGTGCGGTTAGTGGACGAGCGTTTCACTACTACCACCGCCCAGCGTTCCCTGCGTGAGGCAGGAGTACGGTCTCGTCAGCAGCGCGGGATCATCGACCAGGCGGCAGCGGTGGCCATTCTGCAGGATTGGCTTGAGCAGCGGCGCCGGGGTGGCAGTGAAGGGGACACGCGTTGAGCGACCGGCGCGACTGGGACGATCGCCAGGAGCACGACGACGATGACTGGGGAGGCGGCCGCCGGGCCGTCCCGGTCGCTGTTGGTCCCCGTCCCCGTGAAACCCGGCGGGAACGCGCGCGGCGCAGGGCAGCGGCCCGGCGCCGGCGCAATGCCGGAATCCTCGGCCTAGCGGCTGTCGTCATCATCACGGTTGCGGCCGTGGTCGGGGGAGCCAGACTGTGGGACAGCCTGTTCGGCGCTGATCATCCCGTCACCGACTACTCGGGGGCCGGGGTCAAGGACTTCGTGTTCGAAGTACACCGCGGCGACACCACCAAGGTCATCGGCCAGCGCCTGAAGGACGAGGGTGTAGTCGCGACCCCGAACGCGTTCACCGACGCCGCGGCCGGCAACCAGGCCATCGCGGCGATCCAGCCGGGCTTCTACAAACTGCGCACCAAGATCGCCGGCAAGGAGGCCGTCGCACGCCTTGCCGAACAGGAAAATCGTGTCGGTCTGTTGGTCATCCCCGAGGGGCGCCAACTCGACGATGTGTCCGCGGTGTCCAACGGCGCGGTCACCGAGGGGATTTTCACTCTCATTGCCCGTGCCTCGTGCGTGGACCTCGACGGAGACAAACACTGCGTGGCCGCCTCCGATCTGCGGCAGGCCGCCACCACGGCGTCACAGGCCGAGTTGGCCGTGCCCGACTGGGCGTCCAACGGGGTCAACGCCGTGCGCGACGACCATCGCCGTATCGAAGGGCTGATCGCCGCCGGCCGGTGGGATTTCGATCCGATGGCAGAGCCGGAGCAGATCCTCGCCTCCCTGATCAGGGAGAGCAACGCCCAGTATGAGCAACTCGGATTACTGGGCTCGGACGCGGCAGGGCTGTCGCCCTATGAGGTGCTGGTGGTGGCATCACTGCTGCAGCGCGAGGCCAAGCCCCGCGACTTCGCCAAGGTTTCGCGCGTCGTCTACAACCGGCTGGCCAAGCATCAGAAGCTGGAATTCGACTCCACCGTCAACTACCCGTTGGACCGGCAGGAAGTCGCCACCACCGACGAAGACCGTGAGCGCAAGACCCTGTGGAACACCTATGTGTCACAAGGTCTTCCGGGTACACCGATCAGCTCGCCCTCGCCGGAGGCGTTGGAGGCGGCCGAGCGCCCGGAGCCGGGGGACTGGCTGTACTTCGTGACCATCGACTCCGAGGGCACCACGTTGTTCACCGCCGATTATCACGAGCATTTAGCAAACATCGAACTCGCGAAGAAGAACGGCATCCTGGACAGTGCACGCTGACGTTCGCCACGCTGCCGTCCTGGGTTCGCCGATCGGGCACTCACGCTCACCCGATCTACATTTGGCCGCCTACCGTGAGCTGGGCCTGACCGGCTGGACGTATGAGCGCATCGAATGCACGGCCGAGCAATTGCCCGACGTCGTCGGTGGCGCCGGGCCCGAATGGGTCGGTTTCTCGGTGACCATGCCCGGCAAGTTCGCCGCGCTGGCGTTCGCGTCGAGCTCGACCGAGCGTGCGCGCTTGATCGGTGCCGCCAACACGCTGGTGCGGTCGGGCGATGGCTGGTACGCCGACAACACCGACGTCGACGGGGTGTCGGGGGCATTGAACGGTGCCGGTGTCGACCCCGCCGGGCATGCCGCGGTGATCGCGGGTGCCGGCGGTACCGCGCGGCCGGCGATCGTGGCGCTCGCGGCGATGGGTGTGCGGTCCCTGACTGTGGTTGCCCGTGACGCGGGGCGGGCGCGGGGCGCGCTGGAGCTCGCCGAGCAAGTGGGCCTGGCGGCCTCGGTGCTCGGTTTCGAGGACCCGGCGCTGTCCTCGGTGTGTGCGGCTGCCGGCGTGCTGGTGAGCACCGTGCCGGCGGAGGCCGCCGCGCCCTACGCGCAGTCGTTGGCGACGGCGCCGGCGATTCTCGACGTCATCTATCACCCGTGGCCCACCTCATTGGCCACCATTGCGCAGCGCCGCGGAGCGGTGGTCGTCGGCGGCCTGGACATGCTGCTCAATCAGGCGTTCACCCAGGTGGAACTGTTCACCGGGGAATCCGCGCCGCGAGCGGCCATGGCCGCGGCACTGCGCTGACCGCCAGCCTCCACCACTGCGCGAGAGCTCACTCCTCACCTGGGCCGATGAAATTTGTGGGACTTTCGGTCCCATCAGGCCTTGCATGGGATGTTGTGTCCCATTAAATTGGAGGGCAGTTGAGGAGGAAGCAATGCCGCTGTTCACCGTTCCTAAGTCGGGCGCATTCGATGCCGAGTACCTGCAGACGCTGCAGACGCTGTCGGAGGGGTCGGTGCGCCTGCACTTCGACCCGTTCGAGGACATCGACTGGGATTCCCCGGAGTATCAGATCGATCGCAACGATCCCCGCTGGGTGCTGGATCCCGAGCTGGACACCCTCGGCGCCACCGAGTGGTACCGCAACCAGCCCCTGGATCGCCAGATCGAGATCGGCCGCTGGCGTCAGGCCAACGCGGTCAAGGTTGGTCTCGCATTCGAGAGCATCCTGATCCGCGGCATGATGCAGTACCTCATGAAGCTGCCCAACGGCTCTCCGGAGTTCCGTTACTGCCTCCACGAGATGACCGAGGAGTGCAACCACATCCAGATGTTCCAGGAGCTCGTCAACCGTATCGGTGACGATGTCCCGGGCATGCGCAAGTGGTTCCGCAGGCTGTCGCCGATGATTGGCGTTGCGGGCGGCTGGGCGCATGTGGTGCTCTTCATCGGCATCCTCGGTGGCGAGGAGCCCATCGACCATTACCAAAAGTCGTTGATTCGCAATGACATTGATCAGCCGCCCGCGGTGCGGCGCGTCATGCAGATCCACGTGGCCGAGGAAGCGCGGCACATCTCCTTCGCGGGTGAGTTCCTGCGCGTGCATGTGCCGCTGATGAGCAAGCGCAAGAAGGCGATCTGCACGGTCCTGTTCCCGCTCACCATGCGTTGGCTGGCCGGCGAGATCATGACGCCGCCAAAGTCTTTCGCCACCGAATTCGGCATTCCGCGTGAAGTTTTCAAGGAAGCCTTCTGGCGCAGCGAGCATGCCCGTGCCACGCTGTCCGGTTACTTCGGCGACATGCGCAAGCTCACCGAAGACATCGGCCTGCGGCCGTGGTGGGTGCGTCCGCTGTGGAAGCTGATGCACATCGATGGCCGTCCCTCGCGGTACCGCAGCGAGCCTGACCGCTCGCACACGGGCGCGCCGCTAGCGGTTGGCGCCTGAGAGCTTGGCCAGCGCGGCCATCAGCTCGGTCGTCGGGTCCAAGGACACGCCGACCGAGCCACCCGCGCCGTCCAGCACGTACCACACGTAGTTCGCCAGGTCTTCGACGATCTCGCTGCGGCTGCGCACCGGCTCGCTTTCTCGCAGCCACCGGGAAAGGCTGCCCTCGACCATGGTCACCACGGCATAGGTGACCGATTCGAATGGGCTGTAGTCGATACCCAGCATCTCGGTGATCGGGATCAACACGCCGCGCACCCGTTGCTCCATGCGTACCTTGACGGTGCTGATCGCGTCGACGGCGGGATCGTCGTCGGTGGCCCCGGAACGCATGAACTCGTAGCGATGCGGATAGTCGGTCATCCAATCCAATACCGCCCGAATGGTTCTGGTGGCGATGTCGATGATCGAGCCCTCGGTGACATCGAGCTGGGATGAGATCGTCGTGTCGAAATCCTGCAACAGATACGAGCGGATCCGGCGATCCAGATCCTCACGGCCTTCGAACTGCCGGTACACCACCGACTTGGCCAGCCCGGCGCGCTTGGCGATCGACTGCACGGGAATCTCGGTGCCGGGGGCCGTTTCGTCGAGCAGCGCGACCGCTGACTCCACGATGCGGGTTTGGCGAGCAGAGTTATGCCGTTCCCAGCGGGCCTCATGCCCCGTCAGTGAGCGCTCTTGGGCATCGGTTTCCGGCACCGTTTGAGTCTATCGAGCCCCATCCGGCTTCGATGCCACACAGAAGATCCGGCGGAAGCCGAAAGGCGTCACATCGCCGGAGCGTGGGTAGGCCTGGCGTAACAGAGCGGCGTACTCCGTCTCGAACTCCGCGAATTCATCGGCCGTGAGTGCCGAGATGACAGGCCGCAGACCGGTACCGTGCACCCAGCGCAGCACCGGGTCATCGCCGCCGAGCAGGTGCACGTACGTCGTCTCCCAGGCGTCCGGAATCAGGCCTGCGGAAATCGCCAGGCGCGCATAATCTTCAGCCCCGTCGGTGCTGTCGGTGCCGCGTAGCACGCCCTCCAGACGCGTCGCCCAGCGTGGCGATTCGGCGACCTGGCGCATCAGCGCGTGCGACGGCGCCCCGAAGTTGCCGGGAACCTGGAAAGCAAGCCAGCCGCCGGGATTGAGCTGTTGGGCCCAGGTGGCGATGAGATCGCGATGTTGTGGAAGCCATTGCAACGCGGCATTTGTGAACACCACGTCCACGCCGTCGGCACGGAAATCGGCGATATCACCTTGTTCGAGTCGCAGATTGGCGGGCAGGTCTGTGGGGGCGGTGGCGAGCAACTCCGCAGAGGAGTCCAGGCCCAGGATCGATGCCTCTGGCCAGCGCCGCGCCAGCTCGACCGTCAGGACTCCACTGGCACAACCCAAATCGACAACCACGCGTGGGTTCGAGACCGGGATACGCGAAAGAAGTTCGAAGAACGGGCGGCTGCGCTCATCGCCGAAACGGCTGTATTCCTGCGGGCTCCACTGGGTTTTCGGTGTCCTGGTCACTATTCCGAATCTAGCCCCGTGGCGTTAGATTCCCCACATGATTTACGGGGCGGGGGCCGCGGTGTTGTGCTGGATGGCGGCACTGTCGTATTTCGACATCAGATATCGCAGACTGCCGAATTGGCTGACCCTGCCCGCCGCCGTTGTGATCGTGGCGGCGGCCGCGCTCACGCGCAATCCGGCGATGCTGGCGGGAGCGGCGGCGCTGACGGGCCTCTATCTGGCCGCGCATCTGCTGTCGCCACGTGCGATGGGGGCCGGGGACGTCAAACTCGCGTTCAGCACCGGCGGGCTGACGGGGGCGCTCGGTGTGGACGGGTGGTTTCTGGCCGCAATCGGTGCGCCGCTGGTCACGGGGTTGATCGGCCTGTTGCTGCTGGGGTTGGGACGGCGCGGCGTGTCGGTTCCGCACGGGCCCTCGATGTGTCTGGCGACGGCCGTGGCGGCCGGACTGTGCGCCACGGCGTCGGGTATCTGACAGAGAAGCATCGACTGTGCCGATCGATTTGGAGGACCGGCCAGCCCGCATGGGACAATGGCCCACGTGTTGCGCTGGATCACGGCAGGTGAATCGCACGGACGCGCGCTGGTCGCGGTCTTAGAAGGCATGGTCGCTGGTGTCGAACTGACATCGGAGGACATCGGCAGGCAGTTGGCGCGTCGCCGCCTCGGCTATGGCCGCGGTGCCCGGATGGCCTTCGAGGCCGACCAGGTCACCATGCTCGGTGGCGTACGCCACGGTCTGACACTCGGTGGCCCGGTGGCGATCGAGGTCGGCAACACCGAATGGCCGAAGTGGGAAACGGTGATGTCCCCGGACCCGGTGGATCCCGCCGAACTGGAGAACATCGCGCGCAACGCGCCGCTGACCCGTCCGCGCCCCGGGCACGCCGACTACGCGGGCATGCTCAAGTACGGGTTCGACGACGCGCGCCCGGTGCTGGAACGCGCCAGCGCGCGCGAGACCGCGGCACGGGTGGCGGTGGGCACCATCGCCAAGGCATTCCTCAAGCAGGCGCTGGGCGTCGATGTCCTCTCGCATGTGATCTCGATCGGTAACTCCGAACCGTATGAGGGTCCGGTACCCGGCGCGGCCGACTTGGCCGCGATCGACGCCAGCCCGGTGCGTGCGTTCGACGAGCAGACACAGGCTTCGATGATCAGTGAGATTGAGGCCGCCAAGAAGGACGGCGACACGCTCGGGGGCGTGGTGGAGGTCGTGATCGCCGGTCTGCCGGTCGGGCTGGGCTCGTTCATCAGCGGGGACGATCGGCTGGACAGCCAGCTCGCCGCCGCCATCATGGGGATTCAGGCCATCAAGGGCGTCGAGATCGGCGATGGATTCACCACCGCACGCCGGCGCGGCAGCGCGGCGCACGACGAGATCTACCCCGGTCCGGACGGCATCCTGCGTTCCACCAACCGGGCGGGCGGCCTGGAAGGTGGCATGACCAACGGTCAGCCGCTGCGGGTGCGTGCGGCCATGAAGCCCATCTCGACGGTGCCGCGCGCACTGGCGACCGTGGACATGTCCACCGGCGACGAGGCTGTCGCCATTCACCAGCGTTCGGACGTGTGCGCGGTTCCGGCCGCCGGCGTGGTCGCGGAGGCGATGGTCGCACTGGTGGTGGCTCGCGCCGCGCTGGAGAAGTTCGGCGGGGACTCGCTGTCCGAGACCAAGACCAATGTCGGCACCTACCTTGACGCGGTGGCGCGGCGGGAGCCTCGGCAAGAATCTTCCGATGAGCAGCTTGCGCGAAGAGCGGCTAACACAGCGGGATGAGCCCCAAAGCCGTTCTCGTCGGGCTACCCGGTTCGGGTAAGTCCACCATCGGCCGTCGGCTGGCAAAAGCATTGGGTGTCAACATCTATGACACCGATGCCGGGATCGAAACCGAGGCCGGGCGAACCATCGCCGACATCTTCGCCACCGACGGTGAGCCCGAGTTCCGGCGCATCGAGGAATCGGTGATTCGTCAAGCCCTGGACGACCAAGAGGGGGTCGTTTCGCTGGGGGGCGGCGCCGTGCTCACCCCGGGCGTCCGCGAAGCGCTCTCCGGGCACACCGTGGTGTATCTGGAAATCAGTGCCGCGGAAGGTATTCGACGCACCGGCGGCAGTGTGGTGCGTCCACTGTTGGCCGGACCGGACCGCGCCGAGAAGTATCAGGCACTCATGTCGCAGCGGGTGCCGCTGTACCGCGAGGTGGCCACCATCAAGGTGAACACCGACAGGAGAAATCCGGGCGCGGTGGTGCGGATGATCGTTTCCCGGCTGGAGAACCCCGACGGTTCCACGGGATCTGGTTCGTCACGGCGGCGGCGTCCGCGCCGGCGCCCACGTTCCCGGCGGCGTAGCTCGGGCACCGCGGCGGCACCCCACACGAACACCTCCGGAACCGAAACCAAGGAGAGCGGACAATGACCAGCGCCAACCCGACCACGATCACCGTCGAGGTGAATCCGCCCTACCCGGTCATCGTGGGTACCGGCCTGCTGGGCGAGTTGGTGGACGCACTCAAGGGCTCCGATAAAGTGGCGATCCTGCATCAGCCCACCCTCGCCGTCACCGCCGAGGAAATCAGGAAGACGCTGGCCGACAAAGGAATCGACGCACACCGTGTCGAGATTCCGGACGCGGAGGCGGGCAAGGACCTGGCCGTGCTCGGCTTCATCTGGGAAGTGCTGGGGCGCATAGGGATCGGGCGCAGGGATGCGGTGGTGAGCCTCGGGGGAGGGGCCGCCACGGACACCGCGGGATTCGCGGCAGCCACCTGGCTGCGCGGAATCAAAGTGGTGCACGTGCCCACCACGCTGCTGGCCATGGTCGATGCGGCAGTGGGCGGAAAGACCGGTATCAACACCGAAGCGGGCAAGAACCTGGTCGGGGCATTTCACCAGCCGGGTGCGGTGCTGGTGGACTTGGCGACCCTGGAATCCTTGCCGCGCAACGAGATCATCGCGGGAATGGCCGAAGTGGTAAAGGCCGGTTTCATCGCCGACCCGGTGATTCTCGACCTCATCGAGGCCGACCCGGAGGCGGCCATCGATCCGTCCAAGCCGGTGCTGCGGGAACTCATCGAACGCTCGATCGCGGTGAAGGCCAAGGTGGTGGCGGCCGACGAGAAAGAAGCCGAGCTGCGCGAGATTCTCAACTACGGCCACACACTCGGCCATGCCATCGAGCGGCGTGAGCGCTACCGTTGGCGTCACGGCGCCGCCGTCTCGGTCGGGCTGGTCTTCGCCGCCGAGCTGGGGCGCCTGGCGGGACGTCTGGACGACGAAACCGCGGATCGCCATGCCCGGGTGCTCTCGGCGCTGGGGTTGCCGGTCAGCTACGACGCCGACGCGTTGGGGCAGCTCGTCGAATATATGCAGGGCGACAAGAAGACCCGCTCGGGCATACTGCGTTTCGTGGTTCTCGACGGATTGGCCAAGCCGGGGCGCCTGGAAGGCCCCGATCCGTCATTGCTGGCGGCCGCCTACTCGGTGGTCGCGGGTGAGCCGCGTGGCGAAGGAGTGTTCCTGTGACGATTCAGGTTCTCAACGGCCCCAATTTGGGACGCCTCGGCAAGCGGGAAGCCGCCGTCTACGGCAGCGTCACCTATGCGGACCTGGTGTCGCTCATCGAGGCCGAGGCCGATGCGCTGGGCGTCGATGTTCAGGTACGCCAGAGCGATAGCGAAGCCGAGCTACTCGGCTGGGTGCATGACGCCGCCGACGCCAAGGATCCCGTGATCCTCAACGCCGGTGCGTTCACCCACACGTCGGTGGCACTGCGTGATGCGTGCGCCGAATTGACCGCCGGACTGATCGAGGTGCATATCTCGAATGTGCATGCGCGCGAAGAGTTCCGGCACCACTCATATTTGAGTGCGTTGGCCACCGGGGTCATCGTCGGGCTCGGCGTCCAGGGGTATCTGCTGGCGCTGCGGTACATCGCTGGCAACCTCGCCGGTTCGCCGTAGTCTTCGCCGGGCCACGGCGCGGCCCACGAAGGCCGCGGCAGTCGATGGGACGTACAGCACAATCGTCAAAATCAAAGCAGTCCAAATAATCTGATCAAACGGTCCACCCAACCGCATGTGCAGGTTGAAGGTGAAGATCACCCAGGCCAGGCAATCCCCGAGCACGGCCGCTACGACAGTGGTCAGTGCCCACTGTGTCGCCAGGTCTTGTCGCCGGTGCGGATCGGCATAGCCATCGGCGAAGGCCCACACCGCGCCCGCAAGGACACATGCGAAGAATGCGGCGGTGATCAGGTCTTCGTGATTGTTGAACTGAGCTTCGACGCTCGACAGCACGTCGAAGACAGTCAGCAGGGCTGTCCAGACCCCGAAGACGACTCCGCGCGGCAGCCAGACCACGGGCTAGGTGACCGCTTCTTCTTCCTGAACTGCCTGGAACACATCGGTATCGGACTGCTGCAGCGCGGCGTGTTCCTTGCGCTTGCGGTCCACCAGGAGCCGGCCCACGAAGGTGCCGACCATCGCGGGTCCGAGCACCAACAGTGCGACGAACGCCGCGGTGGTGGTCAGCTCGGCAAGGACGCTTGCGGCATAGACACCATCGTTGAACAGGCTGATCAACCACACCGCCAGGCCACTGACGACACCGGCGAAAATGCCGCCCAACAGCCACCACATGGCCAGATCGTCACGACGGTCGGGGTCCGGGTTGCGCTGGGCATCACCGCGTCCGTCGGCGACGGCCCATGCCGACACCGCGGCCAGGAACACCAGGAGTAGCACGATGTTGATCGCGGTGCCGTGGGCCTCCCAGAGGCTGATGGCCAATCCCTGCACCACGCGGATCAACACCATCAGGACTGCCAAGACGGCGCCGCGGGTGAGCCATTGGGTCGTCATAGAACGTGTTCCAGCCTCGGGCATGGGGCCAGCGTATCGCGGTAGCGTCGACACTTGTGAAGAGCGATGAGCCGCGTGCGCGTACAACATCGGGTTCGGCCCTCAGTCATATCGACCGCAGGCAACGACTTCGCGAGGTGCTGCGCGCCGAGGATCTCGATGCGCTGTTGGTCACCGATCTGATCAATATTCGCTATCTGACAGGTTTCACCGGGTCGGCCGCCGCACTCTGGGTGGCCGCTGGCGATGGTGCGGAGGAGACGGCGACCGTGCTGTGCACCGATGGCCGGTACCGCACTCAGGCTGCCGCGCAGGTTCCGGATCTGCGTGCCCTGATCGATCGCCGATACGGTGCGGCACTGGTGGCCCTGGGAGGACGCGGGCGCGCGGGCTTCGAAAGTCATGTCGTGACCGTCGATGGGTTCGACAAACTGGCCGGGGCGGCCGCGGATGTCGAGTTGGTGCGCGCGCCGAACCGGGTGGAGAAGCTGCGGGAGGTCAAGGATGATTCCGAGGTTCTGATTCTCGAAAGAGCTTGTGCGGCAGCAGATACCGCCTTGACGGCGCTCATCGAGACCGGCGGGATCCGGCCCGGGCGCACCGAACGGGATGTGGCCCGTGACCTGGAGAATCTGATGGCCGAGCATGGTGCGGACGGTCCGTCCTTCGAGACCATCGTCGCGGCGGGGGCGAACTCCGCGATCCCGCATCACCGGCCCACCGATGCGGTGCTGGCCGACGGCGATTTCGTCAAGATCGACTTCGGTGCGCTGGTTGCTGGATATCACTCCGACATGACCAGGACCCTGGTGCTGGGCAAGATCGCGCCCTGGCAGCAAGAGATCTACGACCTGGTGCTGGCGGCGCAGGCAGCGGGACGTCAGGCGCTGGCTCCAGGGGCATCGCTGAGGGATGTGGACGCCGCGGCCCGCGATGTCATCGGCGCCGCCGGATACGGAGAGAACTTCGGGCATGGCCTCGGTCACGGGGTTGGATTGCAGATCCACGAAGCACCGGGCATCGGATCGACAGCCACCGGTACACTGCTTGCTGGCTCGGCGGTGACCGTCGAGCCCGGGGTCTACCTGCCCGACCGGGGCGGAGTCCGGATAGAGGACACGCTCGTGGTGCGGCCCGACGGGCCTGAGCTATTGACCCGGTTCCCCAAGGAACTCACCGTTATCGACTGAGCAGTGACAAGAGGAGACTGAACACGTGGCTTCAACCGCCGATTTCAAGAACGGCCTGGTGCTCAACATCGAGGGTCAGCTGTGGCAGATCACCGAGTTCCAGCACGTGAAGCCCGGTAAGGGACCGGCCTTCGTGCGTACGAAGCTCAAGAATGTGCTCTCGGGCAAGGTCGTCGACAAGACCTTCAACGCGGGCGTCAAGGTAGAGACCGCGACCGTTGACCGTCGCGACACCACCTACCTGTACCGCGACGGCGATTCGTTCGTCTTCATGGACAGCCAGGAC
This sequence comes from Mycobacteroides immunogenum, assembly GCF_001605725.1. Taxonomy (NCBI): domain Bacteria; kingdom Bacillati; phylum Actinomycetota; class Actinomycetes; order Mycobacteriales; family Mycobacteriaceae; genus Mycobacteroides; species Mycobacteroides immunogenum. The sequence continues at coordinate 3,105,121 of NZ_CP011530.1, read as the reverse complement.
TACGAGCAGCATCACTTGTCGCCGGAGCTCGTCGGCGATGCCCACCGCTTCCTGTTGGAGAGCATGACCGTGCAGGTCGCGTTCAACGAGGGCGCCGCGCTGTACATCGAGCTGCCGGTCTCGGTTGAGCTGGTGGTCACCCACACCGAGCCGGGTCTGCAAGGCGACCGCTCCAGTGCCGGCACCAAGCCCGCGACCATGGAGACCGGCGCCGAGATCCAGGTGCCGCTGTTCATCAACACCGGTGACCGGTTGAAGGTCGACACGCGCGACGCCAGCTACCTCGGCCGTGTGAATGGCTGAAACCGGCCCAGCCGGGCGGGCGTCCGGCAAGGGAGGTCGCCGCAAGGCCCGCAAGCGGGCCGTGGATCTGCTGTTCGAGGCCGAGGCCCGCGAGACCACGGCGGCCGCGGTGGCCGACGAGCGTCGTGCGCTGGCGTCCGCCACGCCGGATGTCGAGCCGTTGAACCCGTACACGGTGACCGTCGCACACGGCGTCACCGAACATGCCGCGCATATCGACGAGCTGATCTCATCGCATCTGCAGGGCTGGACATTGGCCCGGTTGCCCGCGGTGGACCGCGCGATCATGCGGGTCGCGGTGTGGGAGCTGCTGCACGCCGAGGACGTGCCCGAAGTGGTGGCCGTCGACGAGGCGGTCGAGTTGGCCAAGCAGCTCTCCACCGATGAATCACCGGCCTTTGTGAACGGGGTTCTCGGTCAACTCATGCTGGTGACGCCGCACATCCGCGGCAGCTCGGCATCCAGTTCGACGGATTAATTCAGCCGAGCTGGATCTCGAACACCGGGATTACCCGGTCGGTCAGTGTCTCGTACTCGGCGAATCCCGGTGCGCGCTGCTTGACGATCTCGAAGATGCGGTCACGTTCGGCGCGGGGGAGTTCCACCGCGGTCGCGTGCGTCTTGGGCCGGGAGCCGATCTCCACCTCGACGTGTGGGTTGGCGCGCAGATTGGCGACCCAGGCCGGGTTCTTCGGCCGGCCCGCGGACGATCCGACGATATAGGCCTTGCCGTCGATATCGAAGTAGGCCAATGGATTAACACGTTCGGCGCCGGATTTTGCCCCGGTGCTGGTCAGCAATATCAGCGGAAATCCCTCGAACTGGCCGCCCACCTTGCCGTCATTGGCGCGGAACTCGGCGATGTTGGCCTCGTTGAATGACTGCTCGGTGCCTGATGGTTCGCTCATCGTGGTCTCGATTCATTGGATTGGCTGGTGTCAAACATGTCAACGTCATTGACATGTGTGGGTATTCCTGGCACCGTGAAAGCATGACCGAGAACTTGCAAGATATGTTCGAATCCTCCTATCGCGGTGAGGCACCCGAGCAGCTCAGCGCTCGGCCGCCGTGGAGCATCGGGCAGCCGCAGCCCGAAATCCTGACACTCATCGAGCAGGGCAAGGTGCATGGTGATGTGCTTGACGCCGGATGCGGGGAGGCTGCCACGGCCCTGTATTTGGCCGAGCGCGGCCATGCGGCGGTGGGTCTGGATGCCGCGCCCACCGCGATTCAGCTGGCCAAGGGGTATGCCGCCGATCGTGGGCTGACCAACGTCACCTTCGATGTCGCGGACATCTCGAACTTCAGCGGCTACGACGGCCGCTTCGGGACGATCATTGATTCAACGCTGTTCCACTCCATGCCGGTGGCGCTGCGCGAGGGATACCAGCAGTCGATCGTGCGTGCGGCGGCGCCGGGCGCCACCTACATCGTGCTCGTCTTCGACAAGGCGGCCTTTCCGCCGGATATCGATGGTCCGTATCCGGTCACCGAGCCCGAGCTGCGCGAAATCGTGTCCAAGTACTGGTCCATCGACGACATCAGCCCGGCACGGCTGTATGCCAACGGTGAGGGATTCAAGGATGGCGGCGCGCAGCACTTCGCCGAGGTCCGGGCGGAATCGAACGGCTGGGTATCGATGGCGGGCTGGCTACTGCAGGCGCATCTGGACTGACGCGCCGGTTACAGCGCGGCATAGACGGCCTGGCTGAACTGCACATGTAGCAGTTGCAGCCGGATCGTCGAGGTGCGTGCCAGCGCGGCCTTCGGGTCGAGCTCGGACATCCGCCATTGTGGCAGGAACATGAGAATCGCGTCGGCCTTCGGGTCGGCGTGCCACCAGGTGCCGAACGCGCCGGGCCAGCCGAAGGTGCCGGCGCCGCCGGGCCCGAACAGTGCGGCCTCGTTGGGATCCATCACGACGGAAAGTCCGAGGCCGAAACCCCGTCCGGTCCAGTAGGGAATGCCGAAAGACGGGAGCTGTCGCTGCGCGGGTGTGAGCCGGTTGGTACGCAACGCCGCGGTGGACTCGGGCGACAGGATGCGCACCCCATCGGCCTGGCCACCGCCGAGCAGAGCGCGCGCAAAGGTCAGATAGTCGTGCGCGGTGCTGGCCAGCGCGCCGCCGCCGCGACACAGCTCGGGAGCTGAGGTGGGCATCGCCGTGAGGTAGCCGCTGTCGGCCGCCACGATCGTGTCGTCGTCGCCGATGCCGTACAGGCGTGCCAATCGGCCCGCCTTGTGCTCGGGGACGAAGAAGTCGGTGTCGTTCATGCCGAGCGGATCGAGGATCCGTTGCCGCAGCAGCGTGTTCAGCGGCAACCCGGCCGCCCGGGCGATGAGCAGACCGAGCACGTCGGTGGAGTGGCTGTAGTGGAAGCGCTCCCCAGGTGGGTACACCAGCGGCAGCGCCGCGATGGCGGCCAGCCACTCTTCGGGCCGGCTGAAGGCCGCGGTGTGTAGCGGGTGGTAGGCCTTGGCTATCGGCCCGGTGGCGATGAAGTCGTAGGTCAAGCCGCTGCGATGGGTCAGCAGATCTTCGACGGTGATGACACGCGGTGCCCGGAAGGTGTCATCCAGCGGGCCGTCCGGGTTCCTCAGCACGCGCATATCGCTGAATTCCGGCAGCCACGTGGTGATCGGGTCGCTCAAGCGGATGACGCCGTCATCGACCAGGGCCATGGTCGCCGCGCTGATGACGGGCTTGGTCATGGATGCGATGCGGAAAATGGTGTTCTCGGCCATCGACAGGCCCGCGTCGACGTCGCGGTAGCCGGTGGCGCCCAGGTGCCTGAGCTGCCCGCCCTGCCATACGAGAGTCACCGCGCCGGCCAGGATACGGTCGTCGATCGCGGCACGGATCGGGGCGAGGGCGGCATCGAAGGTGGAGTCGCGTTCGGGCATCACTCCATCCTGTCAGTCGGGGCCGATGGGTGCCCGGATGCTAAGCTCCCTGGCGATAAGTGACATCCTTTAACGATCCGTCCAGTGAGGCGGAGAAGGAGGTCTCGCGTAAGCGTGGGCGCAGTATCTGAAGGACGCGAGTTGCTGTCCGCCGCAGATGTCGGCAGGACCATCTCGCGCATCGCGCATCAAATCATCGAAAAGACCGCGCTTTCCGACTCTGGCGATGCCCCCCGCGTCGTGTTGGTCGGCATCCCCACCCGCGGCGCCATCCTCGCCAAACGGCTCGCCGCCCACATCACCGAATTCTCCGGTGTCGAGGTGCCGGCAGGATTCCTGGACATCACGCTGTACCGCGACGACCTGCGGAACAAACCGCATCGGCCCCTGGAACGCACCTCGATTCCGGAGGGCGGTGTCGACGGCGCCCTGGTGATCCTCGTCGACGATGTGCTGTTCTCCGGGCGGACCGTGCGCTCCGCGCTCGACGCGCTGCGCGATCTCGGCCGGCCGCGCGCGGTCCAGCTCGCGGTACTGGTCGACCGCGGCCACCGAGAGCTGCCGCTGCGTGCCGATTACGTCGGCAAGAACGTGCCCACCGCGCGCTCGGAGGACGTCAAGGTGCTGCTCGCCGAGCATGACGGCTGTGACGCGGTGATCATCAAGGGCGGGCAAGGGACATAGGTATGAGACATCTCCTCTCGGCGGCCGATCTGACTCGCGACGAGGCCACCGCCATCTTGGACGACGCCGACCGGTTCCTGCAGGCACTGGCCGGGCGTGAGGTCAAGAAGCTGCCGACCCTGCGCGGGCGCACCATCATCACGATGTTCTATGAGAACTCCACGCGGACAAGGGTTTCCTTTGAGGTCGCGGGCAAGTGGATGAGCGCTGATGTCATCAACGTCAGTGCGTCCGGCTCGTCGGTGGCCAAGGGCGAGTCGTTGCGTGACACCGCACTGACCTTGCGTGCGATCGGCGCCGACGCACTGATCGTGCGTCACCCGGCCTCCGGCGTCGCGGCACAGTTGGCGCAGTGGACCGCGGAAGGCGATGGGGGACCGGCTGTCATCAACGCCGGTGATGGCACACACGAGCATCCCACCCAGGCTCTTCTCGACGCACTCACCATCCGGCAGCGGCTCGGCAGTCTCGAAGGGCGTCGGGTGGTGATCGTCGGGGACATCCTGCACAGCCGGGTTGCGCGATCGAATGCCTTGCTGCTCAGCACGTTCGGCGCTGAGGTGGTGTTGGTGGCGCCGCCCACCCTGCTGCCCACCGGCGTCGAGACCTGGCCGGTGACGGTCACCCACGATCTGGACGCCGAACTGCCGGGCGCCGACGCGGTGCTGATGCTGCGGGTGCAGGCCGAGCGCATGACCGGCGGCTTCTTCCCATCGGCGCGCGAGTATTCGGTGCTGTACGGCCTGTCCGAGGCCCGTCGGCGGCTCCTGCCCGAACATGCGGTGGTCCTGCACCCGGGGCCGATGCTCCGTGGCATGGAGATCGCGTCCTCGGTGGCTGACTCATCGCAATCCGCTGTTCTGCAACAGGTATCGAATGGAGTGCATATCCGCATGGCCGTGCTGTTCCACCTGCTGGTCGGGTCGTCCGATAGCGCCGAGGCGGTGCCGGCATGAGCGTTTTGATCAAGGGTGTCCTGCTCTACGGCGAGGGCGATCAGGTCGACGTCCTCATCGAGGACGGTCAGATCACCCGCATCGAGGCCGGTATCGGTCCAGGTATCGAGACCGAGGTCGACACGGCCATCGAGGCTCCCGGCCAGGTGCTGTTGCCGGGATTCGTGGACCTGCACACGCATCTGCGTGAACCCGGCCGGGAAGACACCGAAACCATCGACTCAGGCTCGGCCGCCGCGGCGCTGGGTGGTTACACCGCGGTGTTCGCGATGGCCAACACCAATCCGGTGGCCGACAGCCCCGTGGTGACCGATCACGTGTGGCAGCGTGGCCAGCAGGTGGGATTAGTCGATGTGCACCCGGTGGGCGCGGTCACCGTTGGGCTCGAGGGCAAGCAGCTCACCGAGATGGCGATGATGGCGCGCGGTGCGGGCCGGGTGCGGATGTTCTCCGACGACGGCAAGTGCGTGCACGATCCGCTGGTCATGCGCCGTGCCCTCGAATACGCCAAGGGGCTGGGTGTGTTGATCGCTCAGCACGCCGAGGAGCCACGGCTCACGGTCGGTTCGGTGGCGCACGAGGGTGCCCACGCGGCTCGGCTGGGCCTGACCGGTTGGCCGCGCGCGGCCGAAGAATCCATCGTCGCGCGGGATGCCATTCTGTCCCGCGACACCGGCGCGCCGGTGCACATCTGCCACGCCTCCACTGCGGGAACTGTCGAGCTCCTCAAATGGGCCAAGGGGCAAGGGATTTCTATTACCGCCGAGGTGACGCCACATCATCTGCTGCTGGATGACGGCCGGCTGGCCTCCTACGACGGCGTGTACCGGGTGAATCCGCCGCTGCGTGAATCGACGGATGCCGCGGCATTACGCCAGGCCCTGGCCGACGGTGTGATCGACTGTGTGGCAACCGATCACGCACCGCATGCCGACCACGAAAAATGCTGTGAGTTCGCCGCGGCCCGCCCCGGCATGCTCGGGCTGCAGACCGCGCTCTCCGTGGTGGTGGAGACCATGGTGAAATCGGGGCTGTTGACCTGGCGCGATATCGCCAGGGTGATGAGCGAGCGCCCCGCGCAGATCGTCGGTCTGCCCGATCAAGGGCGTCCGATCGCCGTCGGTGAGCCCGCCAACCTGACGATCGTCGATCCCGACGCCACCTGGACTGTCCAGGGTGACGGGCTGGCCAGCAAGTCCGCCAACACGCCATTCGAATCAATGACATTGCCCGCCACGGTGACCGCCACGTTGTTGCGTGGCCGCGTCACCGCACGGGACGGGAAGGTGGTCGAGTGAACCACGGGGACTTCGTCGGCGCCCTCATCATGGCGGGTGCCTCGGTGACCTTGGCGGTACTGCTTTTCCGTCTGATGTGGCGTGGCTGGCATGCCCGCGCCCGGCGGCAGCGCGACGCGGTCGGGGAGCTACCTGCCGCGCCCGCCGACCGTGGGGACATGGTCATCGAACCCGTGGAAGGCCTGTACGTCGGCAGCACCATCGCGCCGGACTGGCAAGACCGCATCGCGGTGGGTGACCTGGGCTATCGAGCCAATGCCACCCTGACCCGATATTCTCGAGGAATCCTGTTGGAGCGCAGTGGAACCGGAGATATCTGGATTCCCGCCGACGTGATCACCGAGATCCGTACGGCCAAGGCGCTGGCGGGCAAGGTGCTGACCCACGACGGGATTCTCGCGATCAGGTGGCGGTTGCCTTCCGGTACCGAGATCGACACAGGATTTTTGGCCCGACCGCGAAGTGAATACGAGGAATGGAAGCAGGCGTCATGAGTGACAAGGCGGTGCTCGTTCTCGAAGACGGGCGGGTTTTCACCGGTAAGCCGTTTGGTGCGGTGGGAGAAACCCTTGGTGAGGCGGTGTTCTGCACGGCCATGTCGGGGTATCAAGAGACCCTGACCGATCCGAGTTATCACCGGCAGATCGTGGTGGCGACGGCGCCCCAGATCGGCAATACCGGGTGGAACGACGAGGACGACGAGAGCCGTGGCGGCAAGATCTGGGTTGCCGGTTATGCGGTGCGCGACCCCTCGAACCGCGTATCGAACTGGCGCGCAAACGGTTCCCTGGACGACGCCCTCAAGGCGCAGCACATCGTCGGTATCGCGGGCATCGACACCCGGGCCGCGGTTCGGCACCTGCGTACGCGTGGATCGATGAAGGCGGGCATCTTCAGCGGCACCGTCGCCGACGCGCCCACCGACTTCCTGCTGTCGCGCGTCAACGGGCAGCCCGCCATGTTGGGCGCCGATCTGGCCGGCGAAGTAAGTACCGATGACACCTACGTCGTGGAGCCCGACGGTGCGCACCGGTTCACCGTGGCGGCGCTGGACCTGGGCATCAAAACCAATACCCCGCGCAATTTCGCGCGGCGCGGCATCCGCGTGCAGGTGGTGCCCTCGTCCATCAGCCCGGACGAGCTCCTCGCGCTGGCGCCCGACGGTGTCTTCCTGTCCAACGGTCCGGGCGATCCGGCCACCGCGGACCATGTCGTCTCGGTGACGAGGGCGGTGCTGGAACGCAAGATCCCGTTGTTCGGTATCTGCTTCGGTAACCAGCTGCTGGGCCGGGCCCTTGGCCGGTCCACCTACAAGATGACCTTCGGGCATCGCGGCATCAACATTCCGGTCATCGACCACTCGACCGGACGGGTCGCGATCACCGCGCAGAACCACGGCTTTGCGCTTGAGGGCGAGGCCGGTGAGCAGTTCGATACGCCCTTCGGGCGTGCCGAAGTCAGCCACACCTGCGCCAACGATGGCACGGTGGAAGGGATCCGGCTGTTGGACGGATCGGCCTTCTCGGTGCAGTACCACCCGGAGGCGGCGGCGGGACCTCATGACGCCGAATACCTGTTCGACCAGTTCGTTACGGCACTTGAGAATCGGGGTAACCGCTGATGCCACGCCGCACAGACCTCAACCACATCCTGGTCATCGGTTCCGGACCCATCGTGATCGGCCAGGCCTGCGAGTTCGACTATTCGGGCACCCAGGCCTGCCGCGTGCTGCGTTCGGAGGGGCTACAGGTCAGCCTCGTCAACTCGAACCCGGCCACGATCATGACCGACCCGGAATACGCCGACAACACCTATGTCGAGCCGATCACTGCCGAGTTCGTGGAGAAAGTCCTTGCCGCACAGGCGGAGAAGGGCAACAAGATCGATGCCCTGCTGCCGACACTGGGCGGCCAGACCGCGTTGAACACCGCGGTCGCGCTGTACGAGAACGGTGCGCTGGACCGGTACGGCGTGGAGCTCATCGGCGCCAACTTCGAGGCCATCCAGCGCGGTGAGGATCGGCAGCGTTTCAAGGACATCGTGGCCAAGGTGGGCGGCGAGTCGGCCAAGTCGCGAGTCTGTTTCACCATGGACGAGGTGCGCGAGACCGTCGCCGACCTCGGTCTGCCGGTGGTGGTGCGCCCGTCGTTCACCATGGGCGGCCTGGGCTCGGGCATGGCCTACACCCCCGAAGATGTCGAACGGATGGCGGGCGAGGGACTCTCGGCCTCGCCCTCGGCGAATGTCTTGATCGAGGAATCGATCTACGGCTGGAAGGAATTCGAGCTCGAGCTGATGCGTGACGGCCGCGACAATGTGGTGGTCGTGTGCTCGATCGAGAATGTCGACCCGATGGGTGTGCACACCGGCGACTCGGTGACGGTCGCGCCCGCGATGACCCTGACCGACCGCGAGTACCAGAAGATGCGCGATCTGGGCATCGCGATCCTGCGCGAGGTCGGCGTGGACACCGGCGGCTGCAACATCCAGTTCGCCATCAACCCCCGCGACGGCCGCCTCATCGTGATCGAGATGAATCCACGCGTCTCGCGCTCGAGTGCGTTGGCGTCCAAAGCGACCGGATTCCCGATCGCCAAGATCGCGGCCAAACTGGCCATCGGATACACGCTCGACGAGATCGTCAACGACATCACCAAGGAGACCCCGGCCTGTTTCGAGCCGACCCTGGACTACGTGGTGGTCAAGGCACCCCGGTTCGCCTTCGAGAAGTTCCCCGGCGCCGACGCCACGCTGACCACCACCATGAAGTCGGTGGGCGAGGCGATGTCGCTGGGCCGCAACTTCGCCGAGGCGCTCGGCAAGGTCATGCGCTCACTGGAGACCTCGGCGGCGGGCTTCTGGACCGGCGGACCGGATACGGCCGGTCCCATCGAAGATCTGGAGGCGTTCCTGGAGGAGCTGCGGGTGCCGCGCGACGGCCGGCTCTACGGCATCGAACGGGCACTGGCCGCGGGCGCCCCGGTTGAACAGGTGGCCGAGATCACCGGCGTCGACCCGTGGTTCGTCGAGGAAATCGCCCAGATCGATCAGCTCGGCACCGAGCTGCGTGAGGCGCCGATCCTCGACGAGGAACTGTTGCGGCGCGCCAAGCATTACGGGCTTTCCGATCGCCAGATCGCCGCGCTGCGTCCGGAATTGGCGGGGGAGGACGGCGTTCGATCGTTGCGCCACCGCATGGGTATCCGGCCGGTGTACAAGACCGTTGACACCTGCGCCGCCGAATTCGAGGCCAAGACGCCGTATCACTACTCCAGCTATGAGTTGGATCCGGCGGCGGAGTCCGAGGTGGCTCCGCAGACCGAGCGTCCCAAGGTGCTCATCCTCGGCTCGGGTCCCAACCGCATCGGCCAGGGCATCGAATTCGACTACAGCTGCGTGCACGCGGCAACCACGTTGTCGCAGGCCGGATTCGAGACCATCATGGTCAACTGCAACCCGGAGACGGTGTCCACCGACTACGACACCGCCGATCGTCTCTACTTCGAACCGCTGACGTTCGAGGACGTGCTGGAGGTCTACCACGCCGAATCCGAGTCCGGCCGCGGTGGTCCGGGCGTGGTGGGAGTGATCGTGCAGCTCGGCGGGCAGACTCCGCTGGGTCTGGCCAAGCGCCTGGCCGACGCGGGTGTGCCCGTGGTGGGCACCAGCCCGGCGGCCATCGACCGCGCCGAGGACCGTGGAGTCTTCGGTGACCTGCTGGTTTCGGCCGGCCTGCCGGCGCCACGTTTCGGCACCGCAACCACGTTCGAGCAGGCCAAGCAGATCGCCGCCGATATCGGTTACCCGGTGCTGGTGCGCCCGTCCTACGTGTTGGGTGGGCGGGGCATGGAGATCGTGTACGACGAAGAGACCCTGCACGGCTACATCACCCGCGCCACCCAGCTCTCACCCGAGCATCCGGTGCTGGTGGACCGCTTCCTGGAAGACGCCATCGAGATCGACGTCGACGCGCTATGCGACGGCACCGAGATCTACCTCGGCGGCGTGATGGAGCACATCGAGGAGGCGGGTATTCACTCCGGCGACTCGGCGTGTGCGTTGCCGCCGGTCACCCTGGGCCGCAGCGACATCGAAAAGGTGCGCAAGGCCACCGAGGCCATCGCGCATGGCATCGGCGTGGTGGGTCTGCTCAATGTGCAATACGCGCTCAAGGACGATGTGCTGTACGTCTTGGAGGCCAACCCGCGTGCCAGCCGGACCGTACCGTTCGTGTCCAAGGCCACCGCGGTGCCGCTGGCCAAGGCCTGTGCGCGGATCATGTTGGGCGCCACCATCGCCGGCCTGCGCGAGGAAGGTCTGCTGCCCGCCACGGGCGATGGTGCCACCTCTCCGGTCGGCGCCCCGGTCGCGGTGAAGGAGGCGGTGCTCCCGTTCCACCGGTTCCGCAAGGCCGATGGCAGCCAAGTGGATTCCCTGCTGGGGCCCGAGATGAAGTCGACCGGCGAGGTCATGGGGATCGACGCCGACTTCGGCAGTGCCTTCGCCAAGAGCCAGACCGCCGCATACGGGTCGCTGCCCAAGGAGGGCACCATCTTTGTCTCGGTGGCCAACCGTGACAAGCGTTCCCTGGTCTTCCCGGTGAAACGTCTCGCGGACCTCGGGTTCAAGGTGCTGGCCACCGAAGGTACGGCGGAGATGCTGCGCCGCAACGGAATACCATGCGAAGAGGTGCGCAAGCATTACCAGGAGCCGGGCGACGCACTTCCGGCACGGTCGGCGGTAGATGTCATCAAGGCCGGCGACGTCGCGATGGTCATCAACACCCCGTACGGGAACTCCGGTCCCCGCGTCGACGGTTACGAGATTCGCTCCGCGGCGGTATCGATGAACATTCCGTGCATCACCACGGTGCAAGGCGCCTCGGCAGCGGTGCAGGGTATCGAGGCGGGTATCCGCGGTGATATCGGCGTGCGGTCGCTGCAGGAACTCCACGCGGGACTGCGGTGAGCCTCTCGGGCGAAGAGCCTGGGGCGGTGGAGACGTTCGGCGCGCGGTTGCGCGCCGCCACCGCCTCCCGCGGCCAGTTGTGCGTGGGCATCGATCCTCATCCGGAGCTGCTGCGGGCCTGGGGATTGGATGCCGACGCCGCGGGACTGGCCAGGTTCAGTGAGATCTGCGTGGCGGCATTCGCCGATGTCGCGATCGTCAAGCCGCAGGTGGCCTTCTTTGAAACCTATGGCGCCGCTGGGTATTCGGTTCTGGAACGGACCATCGCGGGATTGCGTGAGGCGGGCGTACTGGTGCTCGCCGACGCCAAGCGCGGAGACATCGGCTCGACGATGGCGGCCTATGCGCAGGCGTGGCTGGGCGATTCACCGTTGAGCTCCGACGCGGTCACGGCCTCGCCGTACCTGGGATTCGGGTCATTGGCACCGTTGTTGGATCTTGCGCGTGAACACGGACGAGGGGTGTTCGTGCTGGCGGCCACGTCCAATCCGGAAGCGCCCCCGGTACAGCGTGCGCGCGCGGCAGAGGTGACCGTCGCGCAAGCGATGGTGGATCAGGTGGCTGCGCTCAACGCGCAGCAGGCCGGCCCGGGATCGGTGGGTGTGGTGGTCGGCGTGACTGTTACCGATCCGCCGGATTTGTCGTCGCTGGGCGGCCCCGTCCTCGTTCCGGGGCTCGGCGCGCAGGGAGGCAAGCCCGAGGACCTGGACGGCCTGGGCGGGGCGTCCGGAGAACTGCTGCTACCTGCGGTCTCACGCGAGGTGCTCCGCGCTGGACCGGACGTCGCGGCACTGCGCGCCGAGGTTGCGCGGTTACGCGAGAGCGTCGCTTATCTGCGCGGCTGAGCCGGACGGTCTCAGCGAGCGTGCGAATCCGGTCGACATTCGGGGGAAAATCGACACCATCCGCACAGTGAAGCTCTGCGGATTTCTACCTCGCCGACTGTGCCAGCGTCAGCTGGTCGCTGATTTCGGATTCGTTGCCGGACAACGTGCTTCGGCATAGCAAGCGTGCGGCCATCAGCGGCACCAGCGAGGCGACCACGATCCACCTCCCGATGGGGGTGAAGCCACCCCAGTGCGGATCGATGACGTAGATCCGGGTGTACACCAGTGTCAGTACCGCCCCGATGAGTACCAGCGCGCCGACCGCGATATCGCGCCCGGTGCTCATCGGCGCCACCGGGCGGTCCCACCACGGCAGCGGCCGGCGCTCGGTGGCCCGCAGCGGCACGAAGAACACGGCGACGATGGCGCACACGATGATGAGCCGCAGCACATTTGCCGGCCAGTACCAGGCGTCGTGTTGGCTGATCAGCCCGACGCGCAAGGTCAGGTAGACGCCGTAGGACAGCAGGAATGTCGCGACCCAGTGCCACAGGTAGATCGTCATGCTGCCGCTGTTGCACAGTTCGACGACGCGCCAGGTTCTCGCGCCCCGGACCCAGCGATCGATGGTCGGTGCGAACGCGATGACGGCCATACATTCCACGATCGCGCTGGTGGCCAGTAGCAGGGTTGGCGGCATGTTGGCGATCAGCCCCGACGGATACGGCCCCACGACGGCCAGCGCCACGGTGGCGGCCAAGGCGACGCTCGCGACCGTCAACGCCGCCGCGCGGGAGACCAGGCGGCGCTGATACGCGATGCCGAGGGCCGCAGGGATCAGCCACATGAAGATCATGGTGATCCAGCCGGTGATCAGCCACGTGTCGGTGACCAGGCTGACGGTGTCCACCAGGGCGGTGATCAGGCACATTGCCGCGATGAACCAGCCAAGCTGACGTGCGGTGTGGATGCGGGCGAGCCAGGGCAAGAACGCCAGAGTCAGCAGGTAAGCGCCCACGTACCAGAGCAGCTCGATATGGCGCATTTCGAGATACAGCAGCTGGGGGGAGTTGCCCATCGTGATGCGCAGCAAGATGGTCACCAGCGCGACGAAGGCCAGGAAATAGAAGACGGGACGGAAGAGCCGTGTCGCGCGACCCATCAGAAACTGCCCCCAGGATCTACCCGACTCCCAAGAATGAAGATTTGCTGCGGCTCCCGCGAAGAAAAACAGAGGCATGAGTGGGATCAGCCAAAACAGCCAATGTACGTCGTAATTGGACGCCATGGCTGGTTTGCCCTTAACGAGGGTGGGGCTGCCGGCGAGGACGTGGTAGGCCACCACGGTGGCCAGTGACACCAGCCTCACGGCGTCCAATACCCGATCACGCTCACGTGATGGGTGCGCGCGGTCACCCATATTTCGCACCCTACCCAGCAACCCGGTCGCCGCGCCGAGTGGCTTCACGGGTGCCTGACGGACGGTGTCCCCACCTGCGTCTCTTCAACGGAACGTTGACGCGTCGCGACACGCGCAACACGAGATTCACACAAGATTTTCAGTTTGCCCTCACGGCAATCACGGTTTGCTTGTCTCCGCTTCGGGTACAAGAATTGCCGGTGTTGTCAACTCCTTATGAAATATCTTGTATAGCAACATCTTTCAATGTCGACCTGCAGAAATGCCGAGTAGGACGGCATGGATGCGATGGTTGCTCGACGGGATCGCTCGCGGCCCCTCTAGCAGGCGATTTTCACCGAGATACGGGGGGTGGGGTTCACATTTGTCGGCTGGCGTGGGTACGGTCGCTGTCGCTGGCTGGTTGTTTTCCAGCCGAACAGAAAAATCGACGAGTTTCGTACGAGACGGAGGAATCGTGGCCCTTCCACAGTTGACTGACGAGCAGCGCGCCGCCGCGTTGGCGAAGGCGGCTGCCGCCCGCCGCGCCCGGGCCGAGCTCAAGGAGAAGCTCAAGAAAGGTGGCACCAATCTCAAGCAGGTGCTCACCGACGCCGAGACCGACGAGGTCCTGGGCAAGATGAAGGTTTCCGCTCTGCTGGAGGCTCTACCCAAGGTCGGCAAGGTCAAGGCACAGGAGATCATGACCGAGCTGGAGATCGCCCCGACCCGCCGCCTGCGTGGCCTTGGCGACCGCCAGCGCAAGGCACTGCTGGAGCGGTTCGACTTTTCCTGATCTTCTCCAGATGACAGCTTCGACGAGGGGCCGGGTAGTAGTCCTATCCGGCCCCTCCGCCGTCGGTAAATCCACCGTTGTGCGTCGACTACGCGATGAGGTCGACGGCCTGTTCTTCAGCGTCTCCGCCACCACCAGGGCTCCGCGGCCGGGTGAGGTGGACGGCGTCGACTATCACTTCGTCACCGCCGAGGAGTTTCAACGGCTGATCGACGACGGTGCACTGCTCGAGTGGGCGGACATCCATGGTGGATTGCAACGCTCAGGCACGCCTGCCACGCCCGTTCGCGAGGCCATGCAGGCAGGACGCCCGACTCTCATCGAGGTCGATCTGGCCGGCGCCAGGGCCATCAAGGCGGCCCTTCCGCAGGCGCTCGCCGTTTTCCTGGCGCCACCGAGCTGGGACGCGCTGGTGCAGCGGCTTACCGGCCGGGGGACCGAATCGGAGTCGGTGATTGCCCGCCGATTGGAAACCGCCAAGGTGGAAATGGCGGCTCAAACCGACTTTGATGTCGTCGTCGTCAACGACCAGTTGGATAATGCCTGCGCAAAGTTGGTATCGTTATTGGTCGGACGTTAACCGGCAGCGCTTCGCGGATACCGCGCCAGCCATTTTCAGCGCCATTACCTATCCAGGAGATTCTTTAGTGAGCACCTCCCAGACCGACGTCATCGTCGAACCGGGCACCGACAGCTACGACGCCGCTCTCGACACGCCGCTGGGTATCACCAACCCGCCGATCGATGAGCTACTGGCCCGCGCGTCGAGCAAGTACGCGCTCGTGATCTACGCGGCCAAGCGTGCGCGCCAGATCAACGACTACTACAACCAGCTGGGTGACGGCATCCTCGAGTACGTGGGTCCGTTGGTCGAGCCGGGCCTGCAGGAGAAGCCGCTGTCGATCGCGCTGCGCGAGATCCACGGCGACCTACTCGAGCACACCGAAGGCGAGTAGAAACCAGGACGCCGGTGATGGCTGACCGTAAGCGGATCATCGTCGGAGTGGGCGGGGGAATCGCCGCCTACAAGGCCTGCACCGTGGTGCGCCAGCTCGCTGAGGCCGGGCACAGCGTCCGGGTCATTCCCACGGAATCGGCCCTGCAGTTCGTGGGGGCCGCGACGTTCGAGGCGCTCTCCGGTGAGCCCGCGCGTACCGGTGTGTTCGAAGACGTTCCCGAGGTTCCGCATGTGCGGCTCGGGCAGGACGCTGACCTGGTTGTGGTGGCGCCCGCCACCGCGGACCTGCTGGCTCGTGCCGCCACGGGGCGTGCGGACGACCTGCTGACGGCGACGCTGCTGACGGCCCGCTGTCCGGTCCTTTTCGCCCCCGCGATGCACACGGAGATGTGGTTGCATCCCGCGACGCAGCAGAATGTCGCGACATTGCGCAGTCACGGCGCGGTTGTTCTTGAGCCGGCCTCCGGGAGGCTGACGGGCGCCGATACCGGTCCTGGCCGGCTGCCTGAGGCCGAAGAGATCACCACCCT
This sequence comes from Mycobacteroides immunogenum, assembly GCF_001605725.1. Lineage (NCBI taxonomy): Bacteria > Bacillati > Actinomycetota > Actinomycetes > Mycobacteriales > Mycobacteriaceae > Mycobacteroides > Mycobacteroides immunogenum. The sequence goes on along the minus strand of NZ_CP011530.1, from coordinate 3,089,498 downwards.
GGCCCAACTGCTGCTGGCGCGCTCCGACGCGCTGCCACACGATCTGGCGGGAGTGCGGGTACTGGTCACCGCGGGCGGTACCCGCGAGCCTCTGGACCCCGTGCGCTTCATCGGAAACCGCAGTTCCGGCAAGCAGGGGTATGCCCTTGCCCGGGTCGCCGCGCAGCGCGGCGCCGAGGTCACGCTCATCGCGGGGCACACGGTCGGATTGCCCGACCCTGCCGGTGTCGAGGTGGTGCACATCAGCTCGGCGGCCCAGTTGCAGGACGCGGTCAACAAGCACGCGCCCGCGGCCGAGGCCCTGATCATGGCGGCGGCGGTAGCAGATTTCCGCCCGGCGCATGTTGCGACCAGCAAGATCAAAAAGAGCCACGGCGCCGACGGTGAAAACCCGGTCGACGCGCCCATCGAATTGCTGCGCAACGCCGATGTACTGGCCGGTGTGGTGCGTGCGCGCGCCGAGGGGCAGCTGCCCAAGATGCGGGCAATTGTCGGGTTTGCCGCCGAAACCGGTGACGCGAACGGGGACGTGCTCTTTCACGCCCGTGCCAAGCTGAAGCGCAAGGGCTGTGATCTGTTGGTAGTCAACGCTGTTGGCGAGGGCCGGGCCTTCGAGGTGGACAGCAATGACGGCTGGTTGCTTTCCGCCCAGGGCGGCGGCGAGGTCACCGAAGTTGTCCTCGAACACGGCACCAAAGTTCTGATGGCAAGCCGTATTGTGGATGCCGTTGCCGAGCTTTGTCAGTGAACCTGACAATTGGGCATGGCCCCGATCTTGCTTCGTCGGCCATAATGATTAGGACATGTAACGATCTGAAAGGGGCTGCGCTGTGAGCTCAGCTGGACGGCTTTTCACCAGTGAATCGGTGACCGAGGGGCATCCGGACAAGATCTGTGACGCCATCAGTGATTCGATCCTGGACGCCATGCTCGCGCAGGACCCGAAGTCCCGGGTGGCGGTGGAGACACTGGTGACCACCGGCCAGGTTCACGTCGCCGGTGAGGTGACCACCTCCGCTTACGTCGACATCCCGCACATCGTGCGCGAGCGGGTGCTGGAGATCGGCTACGACTCGTCGTCCAAGGGCTTTGACGGCAACTCCTGCGGCGTGAATGTCGCCATCGGCGCGCAGTCTCCCGACATCGCGCAGGGTGTGGACACGGCCCACGAGGCCCGCGTTGAGGGTGCCGCGGATCCGCTGGACGCGCAGGGCGCCGGCGACCAGGGCCTGATGTTCGGCTACGCCATCAACGACACCCCCGAGCTGATGCCGCTGCCCATCGCATTGGCGCACCGGCTGTCCCGCCGTCTCACCGAGGTGCGTAAGGAAGGCCTGCTGCCGTACCTGCGCCCCGACGGTAAGACCCAGGTCACCATCGAGTACGACGGCGACAAGGCCGTGCGGCTGGATACCGTCGTGTTGTCCACGCAGCATGCCGCGGATATCGACCTCGACAACCTGCTGACCCCGGACATCCGCGAGAAGGTGGTCCAGGTGGTCCTTGACGAGCTGAACCAGGACGGCCTGGATCTCTCGAATTACCGGCTGCTGGTCAATCCGACAGGCAAGTTCGTGCTCGGTGGCCCGATGGGCGACGCCGGCCTGACCGGCCGCAAGATCATCGTCGACACCTACGGCGGCTGGGCCCGTCACGGCGGCGGCGCCTTCTCCGGCAAGGACCCGTCAAAGGTGGACCGCTCCGCCGCCTACGCGATGCGCTGGGTCGCCAAGAACGTTGTCGCGGCCGGGCTGGCCGACCGGGTCGAGGTGCAGGTCGCCTACGCCATCGGTAAGGCGGCCCCGGTGGGTCTGTTCGTCGACACGTTCGGTACCGCCACCGTGGATCAGGTCAAGATCGAGAAGGCCATCAACGAGGTGTTCGACCTGCGCCCGGGCGCGATCATCCGCGACCTGGATCTGCTGCGTCCCATCTACGCGCAGACCGCCGCGTATGGCCACTTCGGCCGCACCGACATCGAGCTGCCGTGGGAGCAGACCGACCGTGTCGACGCCCTCAAGGCCGCCATCTAATCACGCACCCGAAAACGCCGAGTGTGAGCACCAGTGCTCACACTCGGCGTTTTTGTCGCACTGGCACTCACACTCGACGGCTAGAAGACGCCGGGAATCAACGCTTTCCGGTCGGCCGGATAGTCGTCGAACTTCTCCCGGTACCAGCGGTGCGTGGCCAGCGCACGGGGGATGAGATTGCCCGCCGTGACTAGCAAGATCACCACGCCGGGCAAGGCCCAGGTCAAGATCGCGAAGCCGGACCACGCGATGAGTTCGCCGAGGTATGCCGGGCTGGTGACGAACCGGAAGCCGCCGCCGAACGGGATGCGGTACTCGGCCGCGCCCGGGTTCTTTTTGTCCCGCAGGTTGCGCACTATCGACTCGGAACTGACCAGCAGTGCGAAGCCGCACAGGTAGAGCGCCAGGCCGACCAGGAATCGCGGGTCACGCAGCCACCCGGTGGAGTACTGCCCGAAGAAGTCGTGACTGAACAGGGTCCCGTTGAGATACCCGTGCATCGACGTCACCAACATGCCCATGACCACGACCGAGATGTTGAAGGTGCTGCGCTTGCCCGGCACCTGGCGGATGGCCAGTGGGAAGAACCAGCCGCGATTGGCGTAGTGCAGCATCCATATCGCGGCGAGCACCAGCGAGGCCGGCTCGAAGCGGTGTGGCCCGGCCAGATAGCAGATGAGAAACACCACAGTCGCGGGAATCTCCATCAGCCACCAACCGAGCTTCGGATTCAGATTGAGCCCGAGTTTCGTGGTGGAGAAGCGCCCGTAGGAGCTTTGGGCGAAAAAGCCTCCGATGATCACGAACGCCGCGAACGCGAAGGCCGCCGTCAACACGGTGTCGTACGCAGAATTGCCGGTATACCAGTGCATGGTGTCTTCCTCGGTGAGCGAGCGGAGTCGCCCTGACGCGAACCGCAAAACTGTAACGTGTTCTACCACGGCCGCGTGGAGTTCTGGGTACTGCCCGGTCGCGGGGCGGTGGGTTGTGCGTTGCGTCGTTTGGCGCGCGCCGAAAGCGTAGTGCGCATAAAGTCGGCCAATGACGGTGATCAGAGCCGCACTGACGCAAGCGACTTGGACCGGTGACAAGGAATCCATGCTCGTCAAACACGAGCGTTTCGTCGCCGAGGCCGCGTCCCGGGGTGCCCAGGTGATCTGCTTTCAAGAGCTGTTCTACGGCCCGTACTTCGGCATCGTGCAGGACAAGAAGTACTACGGTTACGCCGAATCCGTCCCCGGTCCGGTCACCGAGCGATTCGCCGCGCTGGCCAGGGAACACCGCATGGTCATGGTGCTGCCGGTGTACGAAGAGGAGCAACCCGGCGTCCTCTACAACACCGCCGCGGTCCTTGATTCCGACGGCACGTACCTGGGTAAGTACCGCAAGCACCACATCCCGCACCTCGACCGATTCTGGGAGAAGTTCTACTTCCGGCCCGGCAATCTCGGATACCCGGTGTTCGACACCGCCGTCGGCAAGATCGGTGTCTACATCTGTTACGACCGGCATTTCCCCGAGGGCTGGCGCAACTACGGCCTCGCCGGAGCAGAGCTGGTGTTCAATCCTTCGGCCACCAAACCCGGTCTGTCCAATAGGCTTTGGGAACTTGAGCAGCCCGCGGCGGCGGCCGCCAACCAGTACTTCGTCGGCGCAAACAACCGGATAGGCACCGAAAGCGGTGAGTTCGGGGACGCGGCAGTCACCTTCTATGGCAGTTCGTACTTCGTGGATCCGCGCGGCAACTATGTCGGTGACATCGCCTCCGAGAGTGATGAGGAGATCGTGATACGAGATCTCGACCTGTCGCTGGTACGGCAGGTCCGGGATGACTGGCAGTTCTATCGGGACCGGCGTCCCGACACCTACGGTCCGCTCGTGGCGCCGTAGGAGGACACGGTGGCAACGACTTTGATCCGTGGCGGCACCGTGGTGTCGGCGACCGGGCGCGGCGCCGCCGACGTATTGGTCGACGGTGAGAGGATCGCGGCCGTCCTGCTGCCGGGTAGCACCCTGCTGGGGATGGACCTCGCCACCACCGTCGACACCGTGATCGAGGCGCGCGACAAGTACGTCATTCCCGGTGGCATCGACGCGCATACGCACATGTCGATGCCCTTCGGCGGGACCACCGCCTCCGACGACTTCGAGACCGGTACCCGCGCGGCCGCCTGGGGCGGAACCACCACCATTATCGACTTCGCGGTGCAGAAATTCGGTGAGCTGCTGCAGGATTCGCTGCAGGCCTGGCACGAGATGGCGGCCGGGCAGTGCGCGGTGGACTATTCCTTCCATCAGATTGTGGGCGACGTCAACGATGCCTCGCTGGCCGCGTTGCGGGCGCTGGCCGACGAGGGCATCACCAGCTACAAGATGTTCATGGCGTATCCAGGGGTCTTCTACAGCGACGACGCACAGATAGTGCGGGCCATGCAGGTGGGTGCCGATACCGGGCTGATGACGATGATGCACGCCGAGAATGGCCCCGCGATAGATGTTTTGGTGGCCCAGCTACTCGCTGAAGGCAAGACCACTCCCTACTACCACGGCATCGCTCGAGCCTGGCAGCTGGAGGAGGAGGCCACCCACCGCGCCATCATGTTGTCCAACCTGACGGGTGCGCCGCTGTACGTCGTGCATGTCTCGGCAAAACAGGCCGTCGCGCAGTTGGCCGCCGCACGGGACGCGGGCCAGAACGTGTACGGCGAGACGTGTCCGCAGTATCTGTATCTGTCGCTTGAGGACAATCTGGGTGCGCCCGGGTTCGAGGGTGCCAAGTGGGTCTGCTCGACGCCGCTGCGCTCCAAGCACGAGCATCACCAGGATGACATCTGGCGCGCACTGCGCACCAACGATATTCAGATGGTGTCCACCGACCACTGCCCGTTCTGCATGAAGGGGCAAAAGGATATGGGTCTGGGGGATTTCTCCAAGATTCCCAACGGGATCGGATCCATCGAACACCGGATGGATCTGCTGTATCAGGGCGTCGTGGACGGGCGGATCACGGTGGAGCGATGGGTGGAGATCACCTCGACCACCCCGGCGCGGATGTTTGGGCTTTACGGGCGCAAGGGCGTCATCGCCCCCGGGGCCGACGCGGACATCGTGGTGTACGACCCCCACGGGCACACCTCCATCGGCCTGGGCAAGACCCACCACATGAACATGGACCACTCGGCGTGGGAGGGATACGAGATCGACGGTCATGTCGACACTGTGTTGTCCCGCGGGAAGGTAATTGTCGACGGCGGCGAGTATCTCGGCAGCAAGGGGGACGGTGTTTTCCTGCGCCGCGACCTGTGTCAATACCTCATCTGAGATCATCTGATAGAGAGGGCCCGCGATGGATTTCGGAGTTGTCCTGCAATGCGATCCGCCGGCCGCACGCACCGTGCAGTTGGCCAAACTCGCCGAGGCCCATGGCTTTAGCCATCTCTGGACATTCGATTCGCATCTGTTGTGGCAGGAGCCCTATGTGCTCTACAGCCAGATCCTGCATGAAACCCGGCGCATTGTGGTGGGGCCCATGGTGACCAACCCCGCGACGCGGGATTGGACGGTGACGGCGTCGTTGTACGCGACCTTGAACGACATGTACGGCAACCGCACCATCTGCGGTATCGGCCGCGGCGATTCGGCGGTCCGGGTGACAGGTGGGGCACCGACGACACTGGCCGCGCTCCGCGAATCGATACATGTCATCCGGGAGCTCGCGAACTCGCGGCCAGTCGAATATCACGGTGCCACCATGCAGTTTCCCTGGAGCCGGGGGTCGGAGCTGGAGGTGTGGGTAGCGGCCTACGGTCCCAAGGCTCTTGCCCTCACCGGGGAGGTCGCCGACGGTTTCATCTTGCAGCTCGCCGATATCGATATCGCGCGCTGGATGATCGGGGCGGTGCGCGAGGCCGCCGTGGCCGCCGGGCGCGACCCCCGCGAGGTGCGGATCTGTGTGGCAGCCCCCATGTATGTGGGATCGGACTGGGCGCATATGCGGGCGCAGTGCCGCTGGTTCGGCGGTATGGTGGGCAATCACGTCGCCGATATCGTAGCCAAGTACGGCGCCAATGGTGAAGTACCGCAAGCGCTTACCGCATACATCGCCGGACGTGACGGGTATGACTACAACCAGCACGGCCGGGCCGGGAACACGCACGCCGAGTTTGTCAGTGATGACATTGTGGATCGCTTCTGTGTGCTGGGTACCGCCGATGAACACATCGCCAAGTTGTCCGAGCTCAAGGCGCTGGGCGTGGACCAATTCGCCGGGTATCTGCAGCACGACAACAAGGAAGAGACATTGCGGGTGTACGGGGAAACAGTGATTCCCGCACTGTCGCAACACATCACGGCGAAGAGCAGCTGATGGTATTGGAGGCTCCGGGTCCCACGCGCGGCAGATTGAGCAACGAGGATCTGGCGCCTGCCACCGCGGCACAAGCAACCTGGCGCACCTGGGACATCTTCTGTCTCTGGATGACCTCGGCGCACAGCCTGGGAAGTTACGGATTCGCCGTCGGAATGCTGGCGCTGGGGCTCACCGGCTGGCAGACCATGGTGGCATTGTTCACCGGGGTGCTGGTGCTGTGGGTGGGCAGCAACCTGATCGGGGTCGCCGGCCAGCGGGTGGGGGTGCCCTTTCCGGTCTTCGCGCGGGCCACCTTTGGGGTGTTCGGTGCCAACATCCCGGCGCTACTGCGTGGGCTGGTCGCCATCTTCTGGTACGGAATCCAGACCTACCTGGCCTCTACCGCGGTCATCGTGCTGCTCCTGCGCCTGGACCCCGGACTGCGCTCCTGGACCGAGCCGACGTTCCTGGGTCTGCATGCCCTCGGGTGGGCCGCGTTCCTGTCGCTATGGACCGTGCAGCTCCTCATCCTGAACTACGGCATGGAGGTGGTGCGTAAGGCATCGGATGTGGCCGGCCCGGTGGTCTGGATCGGGATGATCGCGCTGGCCCTATGGATGTTGAACAGCGTGAGTTGGAGCATCGACTTCGGTGCCCGCGCCGGCGCCCCGCTGTCGGGGGGTGCCACGGCGCTGGCGTTTACCGGTGTGGCATTCCTGATGGTCGCCTTCATGGCGGGCCCGCTGGTCAACTACGCGGATTTCGCACGCTTCGCACCGAGCAGGCGCGCGATTCTGCGGGGAAACGCGCTGGGCATACCGCTCAATGAGACCGCCTTCGTGGTGATCTCGATCGTCATCTCGCTCGCCGCGCTGAAGAAGTACGGCAGCGCGATGGCGGACCCGGTGGAACTGGTCGCGGATATCGATTCGGACGCCGTCGTGGTGGTGGCCGCGGTGCTCTTCGCGATCGCCACCGTCGGCATCAACGTGGTACTGAACTTTGTCTCTCCGTCCTACGACATCTCCAACGTCGCTCCGAAGTACATCTCGTTTCGCACCGGCGGCATCATCACGGCGGTGCTATCGGTTGCGGTGCTGCCCTGGAAGATCTGGGGAAACGAGGCCGCGATCGTGTACTTCCTGGGCGGGGTGGGCGCATTGATGGGGCCGGTGTTCGGGATTCTGGTGGTGGACTACTACGTGCTGCGACGAGGGCACACCAACATCAGGGACCTGTACTCGGAATCCACGGACGGCGCCTACCAGTACACCCGCGGCGTCAATCCCGCGGCACTGATCTCGCTGGGTGTCGCCGGTGCGGTGGCGGTCGGCATCGCGTTGGTGCCGCGAACACAAAGCCTGACCGCACTGTCGTGGCCGGTCGGGGCTCTGCTGGGCGGCGCCCTGATGTACCTGCTGAGCCGTGCGCCGTACAGATCTAGCCGTGGAGGGCCCTCTTGAGCGCGGCCAGGGAACGGTCACGCTCCTCGGTGGCTGCCGGGACGATATCGGCGTAGCCGAGGTAGCCGTGGATCAGCGTCGGCGCATTGTGCAGCTCCACCGGCACACCGGCGGCGCTCAACAGCTCGGCGTACTTGGCGCCGTCGTCGCGTAGTGGGTCGAACTCCGCCGTGCCGATGAACGCGGGGGCCAATCCTTCGAAGCTCTCCGCGCGGGCCGGAACCAGGGTCGGGCCCGCGGTGGCCGGATTGGTGTCGCCGAGGTACCACTTGCTCAGTGAGGCGACGGTCTTGAAGTCAAGGACGGGTGCCTCGGCGTTCTCCACCATCGACGGCAGCGTCGTATCAAAGGTGGTGGCCGGGTACCACAGCAGCTGGAACGCCAGGTCGATGCCGTTGTCCCGGGCCAGCTGCGCCATGACGGCCGAGAGGTTGCCACCGGCGGAATCGCCGCCCACGGCGAGCCGCGCCGGATCGCCGCCGATTTCGGCGGCGTGCTCGTGTACCCACTGCAGCGCGGCCCAGCAGTCCTCGACCGCGGCGGGGTAGGGGTGCTCGGGCGCCAGCCGATAGTCCACCGAGACCACGACGGCGTCGGCTTGCACGGCGGCGGCGCGGGCCACCGCGTCGTGGGTGTCCAGGTCACCGATCACCCAGCCACCGCCATGGATCAGCAGGAACACCGGACGCGCTGCGCCTTCGGCGGGTGTGTAGATCCGCAGAGGGATTTCTCCGGCGGGACCCGCGATGGTGCGGTCCTCGACCTTGGCCACCTCGATCCACGGCGGGCGCGCCGTGGCGACCGCCCGGTAGGCATCGCGGGAGGCCTGCGGACCGTCCGGCGAAATGAGTTGAATCGGAACAGCTTCCAGAATCTTGATGATGATCGGATCGATACCGGTGGTGGCTGTCATGGCCTCACCTTAGCGGCAGGCTGGGCGGGGCATACCAGGACAGACCGCACCGGCCAGCCTTCGAGTGCGAGTCTGGCGTGGAAAACTGGCCGATTTTCCGCGCGAGGCTCGCACTCGGCGCTGGGCGTCGTGGCGATGGACCCATGGAGGCGTCGGGCGCGTCTGCTACAACGACCAGGTGACTGCGACACGGGTGGTGGCCGAGCACGAGCCCATTGCTCGGGTACTGCCCTTGCTCACCGTGCCGCATCTGGATCGCGAATTCGACTATCTGGTGTCGGCGGAACAATCCGACGACGCCCAGCCCGGCGTGCGGGTGCGGGTGCGCTTTCACGGCCGCCTGGTCGATGCCATCCTGCTGGAGCGCCGTTCGGAAAGTGATCATCCCGGCAAGCTCGGTTGGCTGGATCGCGTCGTGTCCGGCACGCGGGTACTCACCCCCGATGTGCGCCGGCTCGTCGACGCGGTGGCGGCGCGGTATGCGGGAACACGCGCCGATGTGCTGCGGCTTGCTCTGCCGCCGCGCCATGCGCGCGTCGAGAAGGAAAATCGCACCCCGGTCGCCATGGACGTTGCACCGGCGGCGGTGGAGGCCGCGGGCTGGAGTCGGTACCAGCGCGGCGAGCGCTTCCTGGAGGCGCTGTCGCATGGTCGCGCGGCACGGGCGGTGTGGCAGGCGCTGCCGGGCGAGGCGTGGTGCACGCGGCTGGCAGAGGCCGCCGCGGCGACCGCGGCCACCGGAAGGGGAGTGCTGGCGATCGTCCCGGATCAGCGGGACATCGATGCGCTGTCCGCCGAATGCGTGAAACACGTTGGTGCGCAACGTGTGGTGGCACTCGCGGCGGAACTGGGCCCCGCCGAACGTTATCGGAGATGGTTGGCGGTGTTGCACGGCCAGGCGACCGTGGTGATCGGCACCAGGGCCGCGGTGTTCGCACCGGTGACCGATCTGGGGCTGGTGATGGTGTGGGACGACGGTGACGACAACCTCGTCGAGCCCCGGTCGCCATATCCGCATGCCCGGGACGTGGCAATGCTGCGGGCACACCAGTTGCGCTGTGCCGCCGTGATCGGCGGATACGCGCGCACCGCCGAGTCGCAGGCACTCGTCGAGAGTGGTTGGGCGCATGACCTGGTTGGTGCCCGGCCCGTGGTGCGGAAGGCCTGCGCGCGGATCAATGCGCTCGACGACAGCGGGTATGCGCAGGAACGCGATCCGGCGGCGCGGTCGGCGCGTCTGCCGATGGTGGCCCTTGCCGCGGCCAGAGATGCGCTCAAACGCGGACACTCGGTACTGGTGCAGGTGCCGCGCCGTGGCTACGTGCCGGCGCTGGCTTGCACGAAATGCCGAACCGTCGCGCGGTGCCGGCATTGCACCGGCCCGCTCGGATGGGAAGGGCCGGGCGGGGCATCCAACAGCGCCAGCCCGAGCTGCCGATGGTGTGGGCGAGTCGATGCCGATTTACGTTGCGCGCGTTGCGGATCGAATGCGGTGCGGGCGGTGGTGGTCGGTGCTCGCCGGACGGCCGAAGAGCTCGGCAGGGCGCTGCCGGGAGTTCCGGTCGTGACATCCGGTGGTGGTGAGGTGCACGCCACGGTTGATGGGCCGCCCACTCTGGTGGTGTGCACGCCGGGAGCAGAACCGTTGACCCCCAACGGGTATGGCGCGGCGTTGCTGTTGGATGCCTGGGCGCTACTGGGCCGCCAGGATCTAAGGGCGGCCGAGGACACCCTGCGCAAGTGGATGGCCGCTGCCGCCTTGGTGCGCGGGCGCGACGAGGGCGGAACGGTCGTGGTGGTGGCGGACTCGTCTCTTCCCACCGTGCAAGCCCTGATCCGGTGGGATCCGGTGGGGCACGCGGCCGCCGAACTGGCGGCGCGTGCGGAGGTTGGGCTACCGCCGCAGGTGCATATCGCCGCGATCGACGGTCCCGGTCCGGCGGTGGCAGCGCTTGTCGACACCGCCGACCTCCCTGCCGGTGCCGAGCTGCTGGGTCCCGTCGAGCTGCCGGTGGGTGCGCGCCGGCCGGCCGGCATACCCGATGGCGTCGAGGTGGTGCGCATGCTCATCCGCGTTGAACGGGCTGCGGGACTGGAGCTGGCGGCGGCTTTGCGCCGCGGAGTCGCCACCCTGAGTGCCCGGCGGGACGCCGAGCCCGTCAGAGTTCAGATCGATCCACTCCACGTGGGCTGATCTGGCGAATTTCAGGTATTTGCGGTAGCGAGTCTGGCTCTATCGCCGATACCTTCGGCGAAGGTCTCCACGATGTAGCCGATGAGGTCGTCACGAGTCATCATGCGGGACGCACTCCACCAGTTGATGGTCATCAAGACGCCCCCGACCGCAAGCCGCGACCAGATGGGCGCCAGCCGCGTCATCTGGTCGCCGGGGAACTGTGCGTGCAAATGCTCCTCGGTCACCTGCGCGATGAGATCGAAGACTCCGTGATCGAGCTGCTCCTGGGCGGTGAGGTCGCGATCGAGTGCGATGTACAGCTCTGGTTCCGCGCTGATCCAGTCGATCACCAGAGCGGAAAAGGCCCGGATCTGGTCGCGGGTGGTACCGACCATGCTGTGTTGCCACGCTCCGGAGATCAGGCGGTCGGCGTGCCGACGGCTCAGGGAGCGCAGCAGGTCGGCCTTGGTGGGAAATATCGCGTAGCACGCTGACCTGGCGAACCCGGCCTCTCTGGCCACTTCGGCGATGGAGACGGTGCCGCCGCTGTTGCGAATCGCGCGCTCGGCGGCGTCGAGCAACTCCTCGGTTCGCAGCTTGCGATCGTAAGGAGCGCCACTGGGGCGGCCTCGTCCTCTGGTAGCCATCGAAATTATGGTATCGGATGTATCCAGAGTTGTTGCGGCTATCTATGGCGAACCTCATCACGCGCGCTGCGCCGTTCCGCTCTTCTCGGGATTCGATGTGGGCGGTGCATTCTTCCTAGACTGGCGCGGTGCGCATAGTGTTCGCCGGTACTCCGGCCCCGGCGTTGCCGGCTCTGGAGCGGTTGTTGGCGTCCCGTCATGAGGTGGTGGCGGTACTGACCCGGCCCGACGCGCGCGCAGGCCGGGGGAGGGCATCGGCGTCCTCGCCGGTGGCCGAGCTGGCGCGCGCGCATGGACTGCCGGTACTGACCCCGGCGCGTCCGAACGATCCTGAATTCGTCGCCGAGTTGGCGCAGTACCGCGCCGATTGCTGCGCGGTCGTGGCTTACGGCGCCCTGCTCAAACCCGACCTGCTCGCGGTACCCCGGCACGGCTGGGTGAATCTGCATTTCTCGCTGCTGCCGGCTTGGCGTGGGGCGGCTCCGGTGCAGGCGTCCATCGCGGCAGGGGATGAGATCACCGGCGCGACAACATTTCTGATCGAGCCAGCGTTGGACAGTGGGCCCGTATATGGAGTGGTCACCGAACGAATTTCGCCCACTGACACCGCCGGGCAACTGCTGGGCCGACTGGCCGTATCCGGCGCCGGCCTCCTCGAATCGACGATGGACGGGATCGAGGACGGGGCGTTGGTCGCCGTGCCGCAGTCGGCGGACGGCGTGAGCACGGCGCCGAAAATTACCGTGGAACAGGCGCGTATCCGCTGGGAGCTGCCCGCGCATGCGATCGATCGTCACATTCGTGCCATGACCCCGGAGCCCGGTGCGTGGACCACCATCGGCGACAGCCGGGTGAAGGTCGGGCCGATCGGCATTGCCGCCGACGAACAATTGCCGCCCGGTGCCATTGTGGTTCGCAAACGTGACGTCTTGGTGGGCACCGGCACGTCGGCCATCGCGCTCAATGAGGTGCAACCGCAGGGCAAGAAGCTGATGAACGCCGCGGATTGGGCTCGTGGCGTGCGATGGGACGCGGAGGTCACCGCACAATGAGCACCCGACCCTCGCGCCGGCGGCCCAATCAGGAATCCCGCCAGAACTCACGCCCGCAAGAGCGTGCGCGCCGAAAGCTCGATGCACCGCGCCAGGCCGCCCTCGACGTGCTGCGCGCGGTGTCACGCCACGATGCCTACGCCAACTTGGCACTGCCCGCGCTGCTGCGCGAACGCGGTATCACCGGGCGCGACGCTGCCTTTGCGACCGAGCTCACCTATGGAACCTGTAGGGCCCGTGGCCTTCTGGACGCGGTGATTGCTTCGGCGGCGGGCCGCACGATCGACCAGGTAGACGAGGGGCTACGCGATCCGTTGCGGTTGGGGGCGTACCAGCTATTGCGGACCCGGGTGGAACCACATGCCGCGCTATCGACCACCGTCGACGCGGTTGCCGTCGAATTCGACCAGGGTAGAGCGGGTTTCGTGAACGCGGTGTTGCGGACCATCTCGCGCCGGGACGAGGCGGATTGGGTTGGTGAGCTGGCGCCGCCGGAATCAGACCGGATCGGACGGCTCGCGTTCGCGACCGCGCACCCCCGATGGATTGCGCAGGCATTCTCCGATGCGCTGGGGCCGGCGGGAGTGGAACTGGGCGAGGTCTTGGCCAGCGACGACGAGCGTCCACTCGTGCATCTCGCCGCCCGGCCGGGCCGGATCGACGCGGAATCGCTGGCAGAGGCGGTGGGCGGCACAGTCGGCCGCTACTCACCCTTCGCCGTGTATCTCCCCGGTGGGGACCCCGGTCGCTTGGAGCCGGTCCGCGACGGTCTGGCGCAGGTGCAGGACGAAGGCAGCCAGTTGATCGCGAATGCGACCGCGTTGGCGCCACTGGACGGGTCCGATGAGCAGTGGCTTGATCTGTGCGCGGGGCCGGGTGGAAAGGCCGCCCTGTTGGGCGCGCTGGCCGCTCAGCGCGGTGCCCAGGTGACCGCGGTCGAGGTTGCCGCACACAGGGCGGAGCTGGTAGCCGCCGCCACGAAATCGCTGCCTGTAACGGTGGTGACCGCGGATGGGCGCGAGAGTGGTTTGGCACCCGCGTCGTTCGACCGGGTGCTGGTCGACGCGCCGTGCACCGGTCTGGGCGCACTGCGCCGGCGTCCCGAGGCGCGCTGGCGCAGGCAGCCGGGCGACATCCCGGCGCTGGTCAAACTGCAGCGCGAGTTACTCTCCAGTGCAATCGAATTGACGCGCCCGGGCGGAATTGTCGTGTACAGCACTTGTTCGCCACATTTGGCTGAGACGGTGGGCGTGGTATCCGATGCGGTGCGGCGTCATCCGGTGACCGCCGAGGATGCTCGCGGGATGTTTCCCGGTGTGGACAGGCTGGGTGACGCCGGCACGGTGCAGCTGTGGCCGCACCGGCACGGAACTGACGCCATGTTCACCGCCCTGCTGCGCAAACACACCTGAAGTGGCACATAAGCTGAACGGCATGTCGCACCGTGCTCCGATGATCGCCCCATCGATACTGTCCGCCGATTTCGCCCGTCTCGCCGATGAGATGGCGGCGGTTGAGGGTGCCGATTGGCTGCACGTGGACGTGATGGATGGGCATTTCGTGCCGAACCTGACACTGGGACTTCCGGTGGTCGACAGCCTGCTGGCCGCGACCGATATCCCCATCGATTGCCACCTGATGATCGACAACCCGGATCGCTGGGCACCCGGATATGCCGAGGCGGGCGCCCACAATGTGACGTTCCATGCCGAGGCCACCGACAATCCCGTCGCCGTCGCCCGCGACATTCGGGCGGCAGGGGCCAAGGCCGGGCTGAGCATCAAGCCGGGTACCCCGCTGGAGCCATATCTTGAGGTGCTGAAGGACTTTGACACACTTTTGGTGATGTCGGTCGAACCCGGATTCGGCGGACAGTCGTTCATCGCGGGTGTGCTGGATAAGGTGCGCGCGGTACGTAAGCTCGTCGACTCCGGCGAATTGTCGGTACTGGTGGAAATCGATGGCGGAATCAACGCCGACACCATCGAGCAGGCCGCCGAGGCGGGTGTCGACTGTTTTGTCGCGGGCTCGGCGGTCTACGGGACGCAGAACCCCGAGGCGGCCGTGCGGGCACTTCGCGGGCAAGCTGCCAGGGCAGCAGCGCATTTGGCCCGTTGACATGACCGATCAGACCGGTCTCGACACAGCCATGGAGCTGGCGATCCGGGCCGCCGACGAGGTCAAGGGCAGCACCTATCCGAATCCACCCGTCGGTGCGGTCATCCTCGATGCCGCCGGAATGGTGGCGGGTGTGGGTGGTACCCGCCCGCCGGGGCAGGAGCATGCCGAGGTGGTCGCGTTGGCCCGGGCGGGAGCCGCCGCCCGCGGCGGCACCGCAGTCGTCACCTTGGAGCCCTGCAACCATCAGGGCAGAACCGGGCCGTGTGTGGACGCACTTGTCGCGGCCGGTGTTTCACGTGTGGTTTATGCCGTCGCCGACCCGAATCCGCAGGCTGCGGGGGGAGCCGAGCGGCTGCGTGAGTTGGGCGTCGAGGTGTTGGGTGGTGTAGCCGCCGACCGAGTGGCGGCGGGGCCGCTGCGGGAGTGGCTGCACAAGCAACGCACCGGACGTCCCCACGTCACCTGGAAGTACGGCGCCAGCGTCGACGGGCGCAGTGCGGCCAATGATGGCACCAGTCAATGGATCACCAGTGAGCAGTCGCGGGCAGACGTGCACCGGCGCCGCGCTTTCGCGGATGCCGTGCTGGTGGGCACCGGTACCGTATTCGCCGACGACCCGCAGCTCACCGCACGAACTCCGGACAATGAGTTGGTGCCGCACCAACCGTTGCGTGTTGTCGTCGGTATGCGTGAGGTGTCCTCGGACGCAAAGGTTTTGAACGACGACTCGCACACCATGGTGATCCGGACCCACGATCCCGTGGAGGTGCTCGCGGCGCTGGGGGATCGCACCGACATCATCCTGGAAGGCGGACCGACGCTAGCCGGCGCGTTCCTGCGGGCCGGCCTCGTGGACCGCATTCTGGCCTACCTGGCGCCGATGCTGCTGGGTGGCAACGTCCCCGCCGTGGAGGACGTGGGCGTTGCCACCCTGTCGCGTGCGCTGCACTGGGAGTACGACCAGATCGAACGGATGGGCCCGGACGTGCTACTGAGCCTCGTCCCGCGACTTACGTTGTGAACCAATGAATATCGCGATAGCTGCGCCGACCGCACAGACGATTGCGGTAATCGCGAACATCTCGCCGTACATCTGACTGTAAGCGTTGATGAACCGGTCGGCGACTCGTTGCACATCAAGGATGCTCGGCTTTTCGGGCTTGGGTTCCTTGGCGGCCATCTCATCGAATATCTGGTAGAAGCGGTGGATACCCCAACCGCCCAGGGCCGACATCCCGATGAGCATGCCCGTCATCCGGGCCACCACCACCAGAGCCGAGGCGATACCGTGCTGTGCCGCCGGCACTACGCGCAGTGCCGCCGAGGACAGCGGGCCGATCACCAGGCCCAGGCCGACACCGGCTACCGCCAGGTCCACATCCAGTCGGGGCAGGGTGAAGAACCCGAAGTTGTGAACCGCCGACAGTACGTCCACCGGCCAGCCCGAGATCAGGTAATACCCGAACGCGGCGATGAGCAGACCGGCCACCGCGATGATCCGGTCTCCGAATCGGGTCGCCAGCCAACCGCCGATCACCGCGCCGATTGGCAGCGCGACAAGGAATCGCGACAGCAGGAACACCGCGTCGGCCTTGTCCATCCCTAGTACGCCCTGCCCCAGCAGCTCGATGTTCACGAGCGTCACCATCAGCGCGGCACCGGTCGCGAGCGATGCCGCCAGCGCTGCGAAGAACGGTCCGAACCGAACCCCTGCGGGGCTGATCAACCGGGTCGTGGCGCGTGACTCCCACGCGATGAACGCCACAAACGCGATTCCGGACCCGATCAGGACCGGCAACGCCCACTCGGGTAGCGCGGAGACCTTGGGATCGGGGCTGTACAAGCCCACGACCAGCAGAGCCAGCGCGACGGCCAGTAGCGCGCCGCCGACGACATCGACCTTCGGGCGATCCGGGTCGTGTTGGTGCGCGGGAACACTGAACTGAACCAACACGATGGCGATGATCGCCAGCGGCACGTTGACCCAGAAGATCGCCGTCCACGAGCCGAACAACCACACACACAGCACGCCGTACAGCGGACCCAGCACGCTGCCGAGCTCCTGCGCGGCACCGATGCCGCCCAGGACCGTCGCGCGATTGCGCGCCGCCCACAGATCGGCGCCCAGTGCCAGGGTGACCGGGAGCAGAGCGCCGCTGGCCACGCCCTGAATGACACGGCCACTGACCAGCATCGTGAGGTCGGTCGACAGCGCGGTGACCACCGAACCGATCGCGAAGCCCGCCAGTGCCAGCTGCAGGATCAGGCGGCGGCCGAACCGGTCGGAAGCCTGCCCCAGCAGCGGCATCGCGGCGATGTATCCGAGCAGGTATCCCGTGACGATCGGGGTGACCTGCTGGATGTTGTTCAGCGCGATATTGATATCGCGCATGATGTCGGTGATGACGCTGACCACGACATAGGTGTCGAGGGCGCCCAGCATCACCGCCAGGCCTCCGGCGCCTATCGCGATGCTGCGGTGCCGCAGCGGCAGCGAAGTGCCGGGCTCCGTCACTGTGTCCGTCACGAGGCGGGCTTGTCGACCGTGACCGGCTTGCCCCAGTCGGACAACGACATCTCGATCGTGTTGCCCGGGGAGGTGTCAACGCTGATCTTGGTCAGCGCGTGATTGCCGTCCTTGGCGATCCAGGCCTTGGCGGGAATGTCGGAGGTGAGCTTGGTGCCACCGGTGAAGGTGTTCAGCGCGTCCTTGCTCATGGTTCCGGTCACGAGCACGGAGTCGACCCCGTCGATGGTCTCGGTCTTCTCCGACTTGGCGCCGGTGATGTTCGACAGCAGGTTGGCCAGCCCCTTGTTCGGGTCGAGGATCAGCCCCACGTCGTAGATGTCCTTGACGGGCCCCATGCTGGTGTAGGTGGTGCTGAGCTGAGCGAACAGCTCACCGTCGACGACGACGAACGGGAGCTCCAGCCCGCCGGTCTTGGCGGTGCCCTTGGCGGCCACGGCCGGCTTAGTGGTCAGATCGCCGGTGAGGTCGGAGAGCTTGAGCGTGGGCTTGTCGCCGGTGACCTTGAGCACGATATGCGTGCTGGTCTGGGTCTTGGTGGTGGCCGCCGATTCGCTGAGCAGCGTGGCGGCCTCGGGCAGATTGGGGTCGGCCTTCTCGGTCTTGGAGCAGCCGGCCAAGGCGATGGCGGCGACTGCGACAGGAATCAGGGCGAGGCGGATGCGGTTGCGCATGAGTCCGATCGTAGAGGCTGAGCCCGACCCCTGGGAGGCGCGCGACACACGGACGTTGCTGGCGATGAAATTGACACTCCAGCAATCCGCCGCCATGCTCGTTTGCAGGGCGGGATTGTCAACCGAGGGCTGGTTGTTGTGAAAAACATGAGCAGAGCACTGGCATGTGGTGTGTCCGCAGCCGCCGCGATTGCCGGCGTTCTTGTTGCTTCACCTGCGCATTCGCTCGCCGATCCAGCCGCCGAAACTGCTCCCAAGATTGTCGCTTTCCCGGGCATGTCGATTGTTCAGGGCGACAGCCGCTGCACCCTTGGCTATGTCGATCCAGTGTCCCGAATCGGCTTGACCGCGGGACACTGCAACGCCACCGGATCGATCGTCGATCTGGCGGGCAACCGCGTGGGCGAGGTGCTGCTGATGAGCCGCAATCTCCCCACCGGGGGTGCGATCGGGCCAGGCGATGTTGTCTCTGACTACGAGGGCATTTCCTTCGCGCCGGGGGTGGAACTCAGCAGTAACTTGCCCAATGGGCTCGCGCTGCGGATGACGCAGAACGCGGGCCCGGAGCCCGGTCTGCCGGTATGCCTGATGGGATCGGTATCCGGCGAAACCTGCGGCAAGGTTGACGCGATCAACAACGGTTGGTTCACCATGGCGGATATCGGTGGGCAACACGGGGATTCGGGCGGCCCGGTCTACACGGTCACCCAGCCTGGCCAGGCGCTGCTGGTGGGCATCTACTCATTGCGCTGGGGCGGCAAGCCCGCGGCGATGTCGTGGTCGGCGATATCGGCTCAGATGCAGTCACAGTTGGTCGCGCAGATGCCGGCCGCGGGGCCGGGTAACGGAGGGCCCGAGCTGCCGGCACCGGCTACCCCCTCGGTGGTACCGGCAGCCTCTTAGGCTGCGCCCACATACCTCTAGTTTTCGTACGGCCCGTCGCTTTCACGTCTGATATTGTGGCGCCGTTCTGGGGCCCAATAACAATTTGCTGATCCTTCAGATAATACGCAATGTCAATCATTGCGATCATGCTGAATTTGAAAGGCTGATATGAAGCGTATCGCTATTGCTCTTGCCGTGCTTATGACAGCCATAGGAGGTGTGGCGTGCTCCAGTGGCGACGGCGGTGGTGGAAACATCGTGCGTATCGGCACAACTGAGGCCGGCAAGGACTCCTGGGATGTGTTCGTTTCGGAGGCGGGCAAGGCGGGAATCAAGCTTGTCACCACCAACTTCACGGACTATGGGCAGCCCAACGTGGCACTCACCCAGAAACAGATCGACGTGAATCTATTTCAGCACCTTCGTTTTCTGGGTGAATACAATGTGGCGGACAACGCGACGCTCGCGCCGGTGGGTGCGACCTATATTGTGCCGCTCAGTTTGTACTCGCAGAAGCACAAAACACTCGCCGACATTCCGCAGGGCGCACAGATCGCAATACCCAACGACCCGCCAAACCAGGCCCGCGCGCTGTTCGTGCTGAAGGCGGCCGGACTTATCGCGCTCAAGGGTGGACGGTCGACACCGAGTACGGCCGACATCGACAAGGATGCCTCGCGAGTCACGGTGGTGCTTGTCGACGCGGCGCAGACGCCCTTGTCGCTGAAATCGATTGACGGCGCGGTCATCAACAACACCTATCTGGCCCAGTCGAATATCGACCCGAAGAGCGCACTATATTCCGACGACCCCACCAGCCCGGGCGCCGAGCCATACATCAATGTCCTGGTGGCACGTGCTGAGGAGAAGGACAATCCCACCTACCAGAAACTTGTGGAGGTTTTTCACTCTCGGGCCGTCACCGAGGCATACGCCAAGGAAAGCAAGGGAACTCAACGCGCGGTGACCAAGAGCGGGCCGGACTGCGCGGCGATCCTGGGCAGGATCGAACAGCAGATTCGCAACGAAAAATGAGCGGAGAAACCACCGCCGCGGCACCGCTGATCCGATTCGAGAACGTCGTCAAGACCTTTCGGGTGGGTAAGCAGACCGTGACCGCGGTCGACGACGTCTCACTGGATATCAGGGCGGGCGAAGTGTTCGCCATGATCGGATATTCGGGAGCCGGCAAGAGCACACTGGTGCGTCTCATCAACGGGCTGGAGCGGCCTACCTCGGGCCGCGTCGTGGTCGATGGTGCCGACGTGAGCGCACTGGGCGGGCGTGAGTTGCGGGGCCTGCGCACCGATATCGGCATGATCTTCCAGCAGTTCAATCTGTTTCGGTCGCGGACGGTAGCCGGAAACATTGCCTATCCGCTGCGTGTGGCCGGGTGGGCCGCCGAGAAACGCAAGGCGCGGGTGGCCGAGTTGTTGGAGTTCGTCGGGCTTGGGGACAAATCCAAGAGTTACCCGGATCAGCTCTCCGGCGGACAGAAACAGCGTGTTGGCATCGCGCGGGCACTGGCAACGTCGCCGTCGGTCCTGCTGGCGGATGAGGCGACCAGTGCGCTGGACCCGGAAACCACCGGTGACGTGCTGCGGCTGCTGCGTGCGGTCAACGATGAGTTCGGGGTGACCATTGTGGTGATCACCC
Organism: Mycobacteroides immunogenum; assembly: GCF_001605725.1. Classification (NCBI taxonomy): domain Bacteria; kingdom Bacillati; phylum Actinomycetota; class Actinomycetes; order Mycobacteriales; family Mycobacteriaceae; genus Mycobacteroides; species Mycobacteroides immunogenum. The sequence goes on along the minus strand of NZ_CP011530.1, from coordinate 3,069,003 downwards.
ATGAAATGGACGTGGTTCGCGCTGTGGCAGATCGTGTCGCAGTACTTGCCGACGGCAAGGTGGTGGAGACCGGAACGGTGTTCGACGTGTTCTCCGCGCCGCAGAGCGAGGCGGGCAAGCGTTTCGCCGGCACGGTGCTGCAGAACATTCCCAGCGGGGATGACGTCGTGCGGATATCGCAGCGGCATAAGGGAAGAATCATCTCCGTCGAGATCCTTGAAGGAGTGCAGATCGGCCCTGCGCTGGCCCGCGCCACCCAGTTGGGTGTGCGTTTCGAGGTGGTGTACGGCGGTATCACCACCCTGCAGTCCCGCTCGTTCGGCAACCTCACGCTCGAACTCGATGGGCCTGACGATGAAGTAGCGCAGGTGATCTCGGACCTATCCGCGGTGACGACGGTTCAGCAGGTGAGACGATGACGACAAACTGGGAGCGGCTCCGCCCGCAATTGTTCGAGGCCTTCGGCGACACCCTATACATGGTGTCAATCACCTTGGTGGTGGGCGGTCTCATCGGTTTAGCGCTGGGAATGTTGTTGTATACCACCAGATCTGGTGGCCTGCTACAGAATCGGGTGCTGCACACGTTGCTCAATGTGGTGGTGAACATCGTGCGGCCCATTCCGTTCGTGGTGCTGATCGCCGCCCTCGGCCCCATCACCCTGGGGGTGGTCGGTACCACGATCGGCACCACGGCAGTGGTGTTCGTGATGATCGTCGCGGCGTCGTTCGCGATCGCCCGCATCGTCGAACAGAACCTGGTGACCATCGATCCCGGGGTCATCGAGGCTGCTCGCGCCGTCGGTGCGGGCCCGGTGCGCATCATCCTGACCCTCTTGGTGCCGGAAGCGTTGGGCCCGTTGATTCTTGGCTACACCTTCGTGCTGATCGGCATCGTCGACATGTCCGCGATGGCAGGTTTGGTCGGCGGTGGGGGACTCGGCGACTTCGCCATCGTGCAGGGCTATCAGCGTTTCAATTGGCAGGTGACGATCGTCTCGACGGTCATCATCATCGCGCTGGTGCAGGCAGCGCAGTTCTTCGGGAACTACCTGGCACGCAAGGCGCTGCGGCGGTAGTTACGCGGGAGGCGCCGGTACGGGAGCTGCCGGGGGAGCCGGAGTCGTCCCGGGTGTCGCCGGGGCGGCAGCACCCTCGGGAGGCTCGGGCGGCGTCCAGTGCCACTGCTCTGGCGGGGGTGCCTGCGAGTCATCGCCGAGTCCGGGAATCCGGGTGCCGGGCGGCGGTGCGGTACCGGGCAGAGGCTGGTTGAGCGTCTCTTTGTTTCCGCGATTGACGAAGCCACCGCGGTACTGGCCGTTCTGGTAGCCGTGCCAGAGGTGCTTCATGGCATCGATCTTGGTCAGGTCGGCGTTTTCCTCGCCGGGCTCGACGTCAAACAGCTGTCCCTGCCCGGGTGCCGCGGGCTTGATGTTCTGCGGCATCAGGTACTGGTTGTTGAGCGCGTTGGTGTTGGGTGCGCGCTGCGTGTCGGGGGAGGTGCCGGGCGTGGACGGCGTTTCGTTCTGCGCCAGCACGAACTCGTTGACCGCGCCCTGCTGAAGATCCGGCAGCGGGGTCGGCAGGCCCGCGGGTCCCTCGCCGCGGCCGGTGCTCTGCTCGAGCGGGGAGAACAGGCCCTGCTGCGGTGGCAGGTTCGCGGGCGGGTCCGGTGAATAGGCGTCGTTGGTACCCGTCATGCCGGGTACCGGAGCCGGCGGCGGAGCCGGATCGGCGTTCGCGACCGCCGGAAACGCGAATATCGAACCCAGGGCGAACGCCCCCGCCGCCATCCGTGGGGTAGACGTCTTCCTGGTTGAGCGGCGGTGACTGCCCGTCACTGGCTTCTCCTCTGGGTCCGATATCCGATGCGTCTTTACTAGCTGTGAACGGTCAAAGACCTTGTATCAGAAGGTCTTTGTCACACCGTAGTACGCGACGATGTCGTCATTGTCCTTCGACGAGCTGGTCATCACGGCGTAGGAGCGCAGGAAGGACTGGCCGACGCAACCGTCGATCTTGATGTGCACATCCTTCAGCGTGACGCGGGCTTCCTTGCCCTTGTACTTCTTCTTGTCGACGCTGACGTTGATGACCTCACCGGGCTGCGGGTGGACGTCGATCGAACCGGTGATACCGGCGCTCAGGCTGGGCACACCCGCGGCGCTGATGGCTGGGGTGATGCTGGCACCGCCGTTGAGCTTGACCCACGCCAGGCTGATGCCGCAGCCGATCTGATATCCGGCTTCCAGCGTGCCGCCGCTGAGGGTGGTGCTGCCCGATCCGGTGACCGATCCGGTGAACGTGCCGCCCACCAGGTACTCACGCGAGGACAGCGAGGTGGTCAGCGGGGGGATGGGCAGCTGCGTCTCGTCCTTGGCGGCAACCTTGAGGTTCCAGCCGTCGGGGGTGGTGACGATGCCGGGATCCTCCGAGGCCACCACGCCGGTGTCCGGCGGCGGGCCGTCAGCGGGCGGCGGTGCGTCGGCCACGGGCTGCACCGGGGCCGGTGGGTCGCCGGGGTCTGCGAGGGCGAATGGAGCGGTCACGGCCAGTGCGCACACGGCGGTGGCGGCGGCAAGACTCTTCAGCATGGGGGTGGCGCCTCTCGTGCTCAGGAATGAGAAGTTCGAATGTGTGTCGTTCATGTGTCAGACGGCCTTGGTGACGCCCATGTAGGTGACCACGTCATCGGTGTTGTCGGTGGAACTCGTCATCGTCGCGTACGAGCGAATGAACGACTGGCCAACGCAGCTGTCGATCTTGATGCGGAAGCCGGTGATCGTGGTGCGGGTTGTCTTGCCCTCGAACGCCTTCTTGTTGACCGGCACGATGGTCACCTGTCCCGGCTTGAGGTCGACCTTGACCAGACCGTTGATCGGCAGGGACACGCTGGTCAGACCGCTGGTTCCGAAACCGCCGGAGAGGCCGATACCGGCCGTCAGCTCGACGGGGCCACCCATGATGCCGCAGCCGATCTGGTATCCGGCTTCCAGCGAGCCGCCGGCGAGCTTGGTCTTACCGGCACCCGAGACCGCACCGACGAAGCTTCCGCCCACGATGTATTCGCGGGACGAGAGCGCGGTGGTGAGCGGAGCGACGGGCAGCAGAGACTCGTTCTTTCCGGCGACCGTAACGGTCCAGCCGTCGGGGGTGATCAAGTTTCCTGGCTCAGCAGAAGCAATCTCGCCATCCGGGCCGGGCGGCACGTCGTTGGCTACCGGCTGGGCGGGGGCAGGGGCCGGATCTTCGGGATCGGCAAACGCGAGGGGCGCCGTCAGCGCCAGCGCGCAAACAGTAGTCAGCGAGACGAGACTTTTCAGCATGGGCGATAGGGCCTCTCAGGTCCGTTTGTCCGATATGGGAGCTGTCCCGACGAATGATTGGGTGGCTTTATGTCGGAACGGTAAAGGGACAGATAACAGTTAGCGCCCAATGTCTATCTATTTCGAACGTATGCCTACACCGTTCGAACCGGCGTGATCGTAACTCGAAAACTCATCTGCCTGGGCAATCACGTTCAAGGTGACAGATACCTCACTGTGAGCAATGTGGCTGTTGGGGACTTTGGGGGCACGCGCTGTTCACCGTTTTCAACGAGTGGTGGAAATCCATGCTGCCATCAGTTGTTAATTATGCGTTCAAGCCATCGACAGTTGCGACTGCGCCGATTACCTATAGTCAGATCGGTACGGCATCGCGCAGGGCCCACCTGATTGCCTTATGGTCTGTGGGCGGCGTGGCCGCTGGTCTGTCACGCAGTGTCGCGGAGCCCGCCCTCGTGCAGCCGATCATCTGGAGAGGAATCGATGAGGCTACTTAATATCCGCCGCTACCTTGCCGTTCCCGCCGTCACCGCGTTCGCCGCCGGTCTCGCGGTGGCGCCGGGGTCCTACGCGGACCCGGGCGATGCCGGCCCCGGTGTACCGCCCCCGGCCCCCGCTCCGGCTCAGGTCGCCGATCAGCCGGCGGCCGCCGTACAGGCGCCCGCCAACGCCGAGGCGAGCGCACCGGCCATTGAGGTGCCCGCGGGCGATAGCGACGCGGCGGTCACCGCGTGCTCCACGATGTCCAACGCGATGGCGTACGCCGCCACCAATTATTCGGACTTCGCTAATGAAATGTCGGTAGCTGAGGGTGACTACAACAACGCCATAGCCGCCAACACGAACGTCGTAGGCCGGACCGCCCTGCGGCAGGCCGCGGAGGTGGCCAACGATGCCGCGAACACCCCGGGCCTGGCGCCGGAGCTGGCGACGCCCATGCACGCGTGGTCGGGTGACGCGTACAAGCTGGTGGTCCTGATGGGCCTGCGGATCGGGCAGGACTCGGTCAACGGCAAAGCCGGTGACCTGAACAAGGACGCGCACGACGTGCAGGTGGCGTGCGCGGCCGCGGGAACCCGCGCCTGAAACCGGCTGCCCGATAAGGCGATCAGAAGGGCCGGCGTGGCGGCGCTAGGCTTATCCGATGTTCACCGGAATCGTTGAGGAGCTTGGCGAGATACTGGGCAGGGAAGATCTGAGCGACGCCGCCCGTCTCACCGTGCTCGGACCTCTGGTTGTCGAGGATGCGAAACACGGCGACTCGATCGCGGTCAATGGCGTCTGCCTGACCGTTGTCGAGGTGCGCGAGGGCGGCGTCTTCACCACCGACGTGATGGGCGAGACGTTGTCGCGGTCCAGCCTGGACAAGATCGATACCGGCGCCAAGGTCAACCTGGAGCGGGCGGCAGCGGTCAACAGCCGCCTCGGCGGCCACATTGTGCAGGGGCACGTCGACGGCACCGGGAATGTGCTTTCGCGGACGCCGTCGGAGAACTGGGAGGTAGTGCGCGTCTCGCTACCCGGCGCGATCGCCCGATATGTCGTTGAAAAGGGTTCGATCACGGTCGATGGCGTGTCGCTGACGGTATCGGGGCTGGGACAGGACTGGTTCGAGGTGTCGCTCATCCCGACCACGCTGGGTCTGACCACTTTGGGTGCGGCAGCAGTGGGAACGACGGTCAATCTTGAGGTGGACGTGATCGCGAAGTACGTGGAACGACTGCTCGAGCACCGATGAGCGGCTCCGCGAAGAGCGAAAAGCCCGATGAGTGGCTCCGCGAAGAGCGTAAATACCGCGGTTAGTTCCATTGAGTGAACAGCGCGCGAATCGACGAATCCGCGGTGGTTCATAATTGAGATGCCCACACGCCCCTAACGAGAGTGGTCCCCATGACCAGGTTGGACAGCATCGAACGCGCTGTCGCCGATATCGCCGCCGGTAAGGCCGTCGTCGTCGTCGACGATGAGGATCGGGAAAACGAAGGCGATCTGATCTTCGCCGCGGAGAAGGCCACCCCAGAATTGGTGGCCTTCATGGTGCGGTACACCTCGGGGTACCTCTGCGTGCCACTCGCTGGGGAGGACTGCGATCGCTTGGGGCTGCTGCCTCAGTACGCGGTGAACCAGGACAAGCACGGCACCGCCTACACCGTTACCGTCGATGCGAAAAACGGTATCGGAACCGGGATTTCGGCATCCGATCGCGCCGCCACGATGCGCCTGCTGGCGGACGCCGCGAGCGCTCCGGACGACTTCACCAAACCCGGGCACGTGGTTCCCCTGCGCGCCAAGGACGGTGGGGTACTGCGCCGCCCCGGCCACACCGAGGCATCGGTCGATCTCGCCAAGCTCGCCGGGCTGCGCCCGGCCGCGGTGATCTGCGAGATCGTCAGCCAGAAGGACGAGGGCGCCATGGCCCAGACCGAGGAGCTGCGGGTTTTCGCCGACGAGCACAACCTGGCGCTGGTCTCGATCGCCGACCTCATCGAGTGGCGGCGTAAGCACGAGAAGCATGTGGAGCGGATTGCCGAGGCGCGTATCCCCACGCAGCACGGCGAATTCCGGGCGGTGGGCTACACCAGCATCTATGACGATGTGGAGCACGTGGCGCTGGTGCTCGGCGACATCTCCGGCCCCGAGGGCGACGGCAACGATGTGCTGGTGCGGGTGCACTCCGAGTGTTTGACCGGTGACGTATTCGGTTCGCGCCGTTGCGATTGCGGCCCACAGTTGGACGCGGCGATGGAAATGGTGGCCAAGGAGGGGCGTGGCATCGTGCTGTACATGCGCGGCCACGAGGGCCGCGGTATCGGCCTCATGCACAAGCTGCAGGCCTACCAGCTGCAAGACGCCGGCGAGGACACCGTGGACGCCAACCTGAAGCTGGGTCTGCCCGCCGACGCACGCGATTACGGTTTGGGCGCACAGATTTTGGTCGATCTGGGGGTGAAGTCGATGCGGCTGTTGACGAACAACCCCGCCAAGCGGGTGGGGCTGGACGGCTACGGATTGCACATCATCGAGCGGGTACCGCTGCCGGTGCGGGCGAACTCGGAGAACATCCGCTACCTCCGTACCAAGCGGGACCGGATGGGGCACGATCTGGCCGATCTGGACGATCACCCCGAGGCTGATGGCGCGTGAGCGGCGAGGGGATCCCGTCACTGAAGGTCGGTGACGCGTCGGGTATCAGTCTGGCGATCGTGGCCAGCACATGGCATGACCAGATCTGCACGGCGCTGCTTGAAGGTGCGCTGCGCGTGTCCACCGAAGCCGGTATCGACCGCCCGACCGTGGTGCGGGTGCTGGGTGCCATCGAGATTCCGGTGGTGGCGCAGGCCCTGGCTCGCACGCACGACGCCGTGGTGGCGCTTGGGGTGGTGATCCAAGGCGAGACACCGCATTTCGGTTATGTCTGCGATGCGGTGACCACGGGCCTGACGCGGGTGTCGTTGGACACCAGCACGCCGGTGGCCAATGGCGTGCTGACGGTGAACAACGAGAAGCAAGCCATTGATCGCGCCGGGTTGCCGGGATCTGCCGAGGACAAGGGCGCCCAGGCGGCGGCCGCTGCGCTGGACACCGCGCTGACCCTGCGCCGGCTGCGCCAACCCTGGGCGTGAGGCGTGGCCGACGCTGAATGGGACGTAGTCCTCAAACCGCATCTGTCGCCGTACTTCGTGTACGGGGCCGCCTTTGTCATCGCGGCAGCGCACATCGCCGTCGGGTTCTTGTTGAAGATCTCGCCCAGCGGGGTGATCTTCAAGACCTCAGATCAGGTTGGCATCGCTTTGGTGGGCATCGTCATCGCGGGTGTGGTTCTGATGTTCGCGCGGCCACGTGTGCGAGCCGGCGCGGCCGGCATTGAGGTGCGTAATGTTCTGGGCCCCAAACTCATTCCTTGGTCCGAGGTGGTGGGAGTGTCGTTTCCGCCGGGTGCGCAGTGGGCACGCCTGGACTTGGAGGACTTCGAGTACGAGCCGATGATGGCGATCCAGGCCATCGACAAGCAGCGCGCCGTCGACGCGATGGACACGTTGCGGGAAGTACTGGGCAGATACCGGGGCTGACCCGGCTATCTCGCGTAGTTTCCCCACCCGCCGCTCACCTCCAAGTATCGTGGGAATACCGGCCGTGCCTGCAGGAATGGCGACGGCAGAGAGCTTGGAGAACGTGGCGACGACGAGAACAGCAGCGCATCGCGGGCATACCCCCGCGACGCTGAGTTCCGTTCGCGACGCGCACGACCTCTTCGTGACGGGCCGCGTCGACGGGTCGTATCTTGCGTCGATCCCGCTGCCGCGGCTGGTGACCGACAGCTGGCAGCGAAGCCTGGCCACTGGCGTCGATCCCGACCGCGGCCCTGGGGAGGCGGCCGCAGCAACACGCCTGACGGAATTGCGCAAGAGTCATCCGCTCGCCAGGGCGTTGCCTGTCATCCGCCGCTTGCTGGTGGACCACGCGACCGATTCGGGGGCGCTGGTCGGGGTCACCGCCGCCGACGGCGCTCTGCTCTGGGTGGAGGGTGATTCCGGCGCGGGGCGCAAGGCCGCCGCGATGAACTTTGTGCCCGGCGCCGACTGGAGTGAGCGCGCGGTGGGCACCAACGCCCCGGGAACCGCGCTGGCGCTGGATCGCGAGGTCCAGATCCGCGGCAGCGAGCACTTCTGCAGGCTGGTGCGACCGTGGTCGTGCACCGCCGTCCCGATACACGACCCGCTGACCGGAACACCACTGGGAAGTCTGGATCTGACGGGCGGAGTCGACGTCGCCTCCGCGCAGACATTGGCGCTGGTGCGTGCGACGGCCGTCGCCGTCGAGCACTTCATCGCCCTGGAGTACCCCGATGCGGGGCGTGCGGGGGCCGGCCGCGGCCCCCGGCTGACCATGCTCGGTGCCGACCGCGCGGTTCTGCGCGCTGTCGATGGACGGGAATATCGGCTATCCGGGCGCCATGCCGAAATCCTGGCGCTGTTGCTGCGGCATCCCGAGGGTGTGAGCGCCGATCATCTCGCGATGCTGCTCGACGAGAACGACCTCGACGTGGTGACGGTACGCGCGGAAATGTCTCGGCTGCGCCGCATCGTGGGCGGTGAGCTGATCGGGTCGCGCCCGTACCGGATGCTGAACACCGTGGAAAGCGACCTGGAGGATGTCTTCTCCGCGTTGCGGGCGGGCGATATCGCCACCGCGATGGACCACTATTCTGGGGAGCTGCTCCCACGGTCGGCCGCGCCCGCGATCGCCCGTTTGCGCCTGGAATTGAGCACAAGCCTGCGCGGCGCTGTCCTTGCCTGCGGTGACCTGCGCCTACTGCGGCGCTGGCTCGACCTGCCGGAGGCCCGCGATGACCGCGCGGGATGGCAGGGGCTGCATGATCATCCGGAGGTGAGCGCGGTGATGCGCTCCGAGGCCCGCGGGCACCTCGTCGCCCTGGACTCCGACCTGATGTGAGTGCCGCGCATGCCGGCCACAAAGTTGCAACTGTGCTGCAACGGTGCGCTACCTACCTTGAGTGATCACCGACACATTTGTCGGCCCTGAAGGTAGGAGACCACCGTGACTGTTTACGCCCGCCCGGGTGCGCAGGGATCGCTGATGACATTCGCGTCCCGCTATGAGAATTTCATTGGCGGGCAATGGGTCCCACCAGCGCAGGGGCGATACTTCGAGAACCGCACTCCGGTCACGGGGGAGGTCTTCTGCGAGATCCCGCGATCGTGTGAAGCCGATGTCGAGAAGGCGCTCGATGCCGCGCACGCCGCCTCGGCGGGCTGGGCCAAACTATCGCCCGCCGATCGGGCGCTCATCCTCAACCGCGTCGCCGACCGCATGGAGACCCATCTGGAGTCCATCGCGGTGGCCGAGTCGTGGGACAACGGAAAGCCGATCCGGGAGACCCTCAACGCCGACATCCCGCTGGCAATCGACCACTTCCGGTACTTCGCGGGTGTCCTGCGCGCGCAAGAGGGTTCGCTATCGCAGATCGACGAGGACACCGTCGCCTATCACTTCCACGAGCCTCTCGGCGTGGTCGGGCAGATCATCCCGTGGAACTTTCCGCTGTTGATGGCGAGCTGGAAGCTGGCGCCGGCGCTGGCCGCCGGGAACACCGTGGTGCTCAAGCCCGCCGAACAGACCCCCGCATCCATCCTTTACCTGTTCTCCCTCATCGGCGAGCTGCTGCCACCGGGCGTGGTGAACATCGTCAACGGATTCGGGGTCGAGGCGGGCAAGCCGCTGGCCTCCAGCAATCGGATCGCGAAGATCGCGTTCACCGGGGAGACCAGCACCGGCCGCTTGATCATGCAGTACGCCAGCCAAAACCTGATTCCGGTCACCCTGGAACTCGGCGGCAAGAGCCCCAACTTGTTCTTCTCCGACGTGATGGCCGGCAGTGACGACTTCCAGGACAAGGCCCTGGAAGGGTTCACGATGTTCGCGTTCAATCAGGGCGAGGTGTGCACCTGCCCCTCGCGCAGCCTGATCCAGGCGGACATCTTCGACGATTTCCTGGAGCTGGCCGCTATCCGCACCAAGGCGATCCGTCAGGGCGATCCGCTGGATACCGAGACCATGATGGGTGCCCAGGCATCTCATGAGCAGCTCGAAAAGATCCTGTCCTACATCGACATCGGTAGGTCCGAAGGGGCGCGGCTGGTCACCGGCGGTGACCGCGCCGATCTGGGTGGAGACCTCGCCGGCGGGTTTTACGTCACGCCGACGGTGTTCGCGGGCAACAACTCGATGCGGATCTTCCAAGAGGAGATCTTCGGGCCGGTGCTGGCCGTCACCTCCTTCGCCGACTATGACGAGGCCATCGCTATCGCCAACGACACCCCGTACGGGCTGGGCGCAGGCGTGTGGAGCCGTAACGGCAATATCGCCTACCGCGCCGGACGCGATATCAAGGCAGGCCGGGTGTGGACCAACTGTTATCACCAGTACCCCGCACACGCGGCATTCGGCGGGTACAAGCGGTCCGGTATCGGCCGTGAGAACCACAAGATGATGCTCGACCACTACCAGCAGACCAAGAACCTGCTGGTGTCCTACAGCTCCAAGGCGCAGGGCTTCTTCTGAGCGCCACCCACGGCAATAGCACCGAAAGCGAAGTCATCCAACTGAATTGATTTGTGGAGAGCAAGGAAACGATATGGCGACCACCAAGCACGGCCTTGTCGAGGAGCATCTCGAGAGCGCGGACTATCTGCGTAAGCGCCAACTCAGATCGGGGAGCGCGGGCTGGCTGCTGCTGGCCGGCCTCGGCGTGAGTTATGTGGTATCCGGGGACTACTCGGGCTGGAACTTCGGACTGGGCCAGGGCGGGTTCGGTGGGTTGGCAATCGCCACCGTGGTGATTGCCGGCATGTACCTGGCGCTGGTATTGGGTATGGCGGAACTGTCCTCGGCGTTGCCGACCGCGGGCGGTGGCTATACGTTCGCGCGCCGCGCGCTCGGCCCCTGGGGTGGATTCGCAACGGGTACCGCCATTCTCATTGAATACTCGATCGCACCGGCCGCCATTGCCACCTTCATCGGTGCCTATGTGCAGTCCTTGGGGCTGTTCGGCATCACCAATGGATGGTGGGTGTACCTGGCCGCGTACGCCTTGTTCATCGGTATCCACCTGTCCGGGGTCGGCGAGGCACTGAAGGTGATGTTCGTCATCACTGCGATCGCGTTGGTAGGCCTGCTGATCTTCGCGATCGCCGCGGCGGCTCATTTCGATGTGCACAACCTCACCAACATCGCGGTGGACGAGGGCGCGGCCGGGGCTTCCAGCATCCTGCCGCACGGGTACCTGGGTATCTGGGCTGCCATTCCCTTCGCCATCTGGTTCTTCCTGGCGGTCGAGGGTGTGCCGTTGGCTGCCGAGGAGACGGCCAACCCGGAACGCAATGTGCCGCGCGGCATTATCGCGGCCATCGCGGTGCTGCTGGTCACCTGTGCGACGGCGCTGATTCTGACGACGGGAGCCGGTGGCGCGGAACAGATGTCGGATTCGGGTAATCCACTGGTTGCGGCACTCGGCCAGGGCACCGCGGCCAAGCTGGTCAATTACATCGGCCTGGCGGGGCTCATCGCGAGCTTCTTCTCGATCATCTACGCCTACTCTCGGCAGCTGTTCGCGCTGTCCCGGGCCGGTTATCTGCCCACAGTTCTCTCGGTGACCAACTCCCGCAAGGCCCCGACGCTGGCCCTGATCGTCCCGGGCGTCATCGGATTCGCGTTGTCGCTGACCGGACACGGCGACCTGCTGTTGAACATGGCGGTCTTCGGCGCGGCCCTGAGCTACGTGCTAATGATGGTCAGCCACATCATCTTGCGGATGCGTGAGCCCAATATGCCCCGGCCCTATCGCACCCCGGGCGGAACGCTCACCACTGGCTTTGCGCTCGTCGTCGCGGTACTGGCGGTCATCGCGACATTTCTGGTCAACCCGATAGCGGCCGGTCTGTGCCTGGCGGTGTTCGCGGCCTTCATGCTGTACTTCGCGCTCTATAGCCGCCATCGCCTGGTGGCGAACTCCCCGGACGAGGAATTCGCGATGTTGGCGGAGGCGGAAAGCGAGCTGACGTGAAGTACCGCCAGCAGGTAGCCGGGGTGAGTTACGGCTTCGACGGACTTGTCGACGTGATGGCCAAGGCGACGCCACTGCGTTCGGGCGACGAGCTGGCCGGCTGCGCGGCGGCCTCGGATGCCGAACGGGCCGCCGCCGCCTGGGTTCTCGCAGATCTGCCGCTCGACACATTTCTCAACGAAGCGGTGGTGCCGTACGAAACCGACGAGGTGACGCGGCTGATCATCGACAGCCACGACCGGCAGGCCTACGCCGCCATCTCGCACCTTACGGTCGGTGGATTTCGGGACTGGTTGTTGGAGAGCGCTTCCCGCGACGACGGTGCACAGCGGATCGCCGAGATCTGCGCGGGGGTCACCCCGGAGATGGCGGCGGCGGTGAGCAAGATCATGCGCAATCAAGATTTGGTGGCAGTGGGTGCCGCCATGGAGGTCAGCGCGGCTTTTCGAACCACCGTCGGCGGCAAGGGCACACTGGCCACCCGTCTGCAACCGAACCACCCCACCGACGATCCTCGCGGTGTCGCCGCGGCTGTGCTCGATGGATTGTTGTTGGGCTGCGGTGATGCTGTCATCGGCATCAACCCCGCGACCGATTCACCGGAGGCCACCGCGGATCTGCTGCATCTGCTGGACTCCATCAGATCGCGCTACGACATCCCGACACAGTCGTGCGTTCTCTCGCACATCACCACGACGATCGGACTGATCGAGCGGGGCGCGCCGGTGGATCTGACGTTCCAATCGATCGCCGGGACCGAGGGCGCCAATTCCGCTTTCGGCGTGGATATCGCGCTGCTGCGCGAGGGCCGCGACGCCACCCGGGCGCTGCGCCGGGGCACCGTCGGCGACAACGTCATGTACCTGGAGACCGGCCAGGGATCGGCGTTGAGTTCGCGCGCTCACCTGGGTACCGGCGGTAAACCCGTGGACCAGCAGACCCTGGAGACGCGCGCCTACGCGGTGGCACGCGATCTTGACCCGTTCCTGGTCAACACCGTGGTCGGCTTCATCGGACCCGAATATCTCTACGACGGCAAGCAGATTGTGCGGGCCGGATTGGAAGATCACTTCTGCGGCAAGCTACTTGGCCTGCCGATGGGCGTTGACGTCTGCTACACCAATCACGCCGAAGCCGACCAGAACGACATGGACACACTGCTGATCCTGCTTGCCGCGGCAGGGGTGGCATTCGTCATCACCGTTCCCGGCGCCGACGACGTCATGCTGGGCTACCAGAGTTTGTCGTTTCACGATGTCCTACAGGCGCGCCGGACGTTGGGGCTGCGCCCGGCGCCGGAGTTCGAGCAGTGGTTGCAGGCCATCGGCATGGTCGACGACGACGGTAGGCTCACTCCCTTCGACGTGACGAGTTCGCCGCTGCGTGCGCTGACCATGTCGGGTGCCCGATGACTGCGGGTGACGTTGCCCGCCAAAGATTTTGGAGAGAGCTGAAGCTGAACACGCAGGCCAGGATCGGCCTGGACAGGGCCGGTAACGCGTTGCATACCCGCGACGTACTGGACCTCGCGGCATCCCATGCGATCGCCCGGGACGCTGTGCACGTGCCACTGGAAGTGGAGCGCCTTGCCGTCGAGGTCGAAGGCATCGGCCTGGGGGCGCCCGCCGTGGTGACCAGTCAGGTGAGTTCCCGAGCCGAGTACTTGCGCAGACCCGATCTCGGCCGGTTGCCCGCTGACCTGGGCGCGGTTCCGCGTACGCCCGCCGACATCGGATTCGTGCTCGCCGATGGTCTGTCACCCACCGCCCTGATGCGCCACGGTGTTCCGCTCCTGAGCGAACTCGCTCTGCGGCTTGGTGAGGCGCACACGCTGGCCGCGCCGGTGATCGCGACGCAGGCCCGGGTGGCGTTGGGCGATCACATCGCCGCACAGGGCAGGTACCGGACGCTGATCGTCATCATCGGTGAGCGGCCCGGGCTTAGCGTTGTGGACAGCCTGGGTATCTATCTGACCCATCTGCCCAGCCCCGGTTGCACTGACGCCGACCGCAATTGCATCTCGAATATCCACCCACCCGATGGGCTCAGCTATCGGGAGGCCGCACATATCGCGGCCAGTCTGGTCAGTGGTGCTCTTCAGCTGGGTCGCTCCGGGGTGATGCTGAAGGACACGTCGCGTGTGTCCGGAATCGAGGACGCGGGACAGGCCGCGCTGGGCTGAACCGGGGTGCTATCCGGTGTCGCCCATGACCAGACCCTCGCGGCGGGGGTCCGCGCCGCCGATCCAACCGGTTCCCCGGCGTACCAGCGCGGACAGGCCACTGGACTGATCGGCGACGTCGACGGTGTGACCACGTGCGCGCAGCCCCTGAACCAGGGGATCGTCGGCGCCACCATTGCGGGCGTTGATAGCGGGGTGCTCGCCGCCGACTTTGGTTTTGGGGGAGTTGTTGGCGCCGAAATCCACCAGGGAAACCGCCTGCTGCGGATCGAGTCCCCAATCGAGAATTCCGACAAGGGTTTTCACGACAAACTGGATGATCACCGCACCGCCCGGTGAGCCGACCGCCAGCAGCAGCGCACCGCGCTTGCCGGACTCCGTACGTTCGAACACCAGGGTGGGTGCCATCGAACTACGCGGCCGCTTGCCCGGCTGCAGGCGATTGGCGACGGGCAGCCCATCTTTGCCCACCGGCTCGGCGGAGAAGTCGGTGAGCTGGTTGTTGAGGAAGAAACCGTCCACCATGTGGAACGAGCCGAACGCGGATTCCACTGTCGTGGTGAGCGATGCCGCATTGCCCCGGGCGTCGACGACGGTCACCTGACTGGTGCCATGTTCGGGGGTCGACACCGCCGCGGATGCCGGTATGTTGAATTCGCCGGGCTTGGCGCTACCCATTGTCTTCTCGCCGGAGATCAACTTGGCGCGACCGGCCAGATACGTCGCGTTGACCAGCGTATCGGCTGAATTACCGGGAAGAGCGACGAAATCGGTATCGGCGACGTACTTGTCGCGGTCGGCGTACGCGAGCCGTTCTGCCTCGGCGATGTAGTGCACCCCATCAACGGTCGGCTTGCCGCCGTCGAGATCGATATCGGTGGGACGGAAGGACGCCATCGGGAAGTTCTGCAGGATGCCCAATGTCGCGGCGACCGCGATGCCTCCCGAGGATGGTGCGGGCATGCCGCAGATTTCGTGGTCGCGGTAGGTGGTGCACAGCGCCGGCCGTTTCTTGGCGGTGTACCCCGACAGGTCGGCGGTGGTCATCACACTCGGAGTACGCCCCGCCGAGGTGTCGGCAGCGGCGGCGACGATGGCTGCGGCGATGTCACCTTTGTAGAAGGCATCGGGCCCGTTGGTGGCAATGGCGCCAAGAGTTTTGGCGTATGCCGGGTTGGTGAGTTTGGTTCCCGCGACCTTGGCCGATCCGTCGGTGTTGAGAAAATACATGTCGGCGTCGGGGTCCAGGGCGAGGCCGGCAGCCGAATCGGCGATCGCGGCGCCCAGCCGTGGGCTGATCTCAAAGCCATCATCAGCCAACTGGACTGCCGGAGTGAACAAGTCGCGCCACGGCAGGGTGCCGTGCTCGGCGTGCGCGTCGTGCAGCATACGCAGGATCCCGGGCACGCCGATCGAGCGGCCCGATGATCGCGTATCGGGCTTGGGCGCGGTCCGGTTGGTATCGTCGATCCAACGCAGATAGTTCTCGTTCGCGGCGGCGGGGGCGACCTCTCGCCCGTCATAGGTCTGCACGGCGCCGCTGGCGGCGTCGTAGTAGACGAGGAATCCGCCACCCCCGATCCCCGAGGATTGCGGTTCAACCAGCCCGAGTACTGCTTGCGCCGCGATCAGGGCGTCGGCGGCCGAACCGCCGTCACGCAGCACCTTGCATGCGGCCTGGGTGGCCAGCGGATTGGCGGTGGCGACTGCGTAACTGGCGGTGCGTACGGCAGTCATCCCGGTTCGGTAGCCCGTTGCCACTTCGGGGTTGGTGGAGATGTCTCGTTCGGTAGTGGCCTGCGCGGCACCGGTTTTCGTGACAGGGATACCGTTGGCGGTGATTCCGCACGATTCCGCCGTGCCGCCCGGCCTGCGCGTCACGCCGCTGGTGCAGCCCGCAGAGGCCAGGAGGGTGATTGAGGCGATGGCTAGCGCTCTGGTCAGGGCTCTCACAGTGTGATCACGTTATGCCATGGCCGGCTGAGTGGTCGACCTCCGTGATAGGTTCCGCGCGTGTTCGGAGGCGCGCTTCAGACAGCGCAGCGATCAGCATCCCTCACCGTGGCGCTGACGATGGCGCTGAGCGTCGCGGCATGCGGTTCGGCGCCGCCTCCCGCACCAACCACACGTCCTGGTGATGCCGGCGAGATCGGCGGTTCCGCCGTCCCGATGGCCCTGCGCGTATCCGTTGATCAGCCGATGCGCGCCGCGTTCAGTGAGCTGGCTAAACGATTCCAAATCGATCATCCGGGCACCCAGATTCAGCTGACGTTCAAGAGCTCACCGCAGCTGGTCGACGAGCTGGGGCAGGACCCCGCCCCGGATGTGCTTGTGGTGCAAGACGTGGACATGAGCAAGGCGGCACAGGCGGGACGGGTGAGCGATCCGGCGGCGTTCGCCTCCAACAGGCTGGTGATTGTCACGCCACCGGGCAATCCGAACCACGTAGCCGCCTTCGCCGATGTCACCCGGCCCGGGACACGGCTTGCCGTGTGCGCGCCGGTGCTCGCCTGTGGTGCGGCCACGGAGCGCGTCGCCTCATCGCTCTATGTTCAGCTCGGCCCTGCTCAGACGCAGGACACCGCCAATGCGGTGGTGGATGCGGTGGCCGAAGGTAGGGCAGACGTAGGGCTCACATACTCCTCGTACGCCCATGGCGACGATTCGCGGGTGACGACGTTGAGCTTTCCCGGTGACGCGGTATCGGTTCAGCGGTACTCGATCGCCGTCACCGCCACCTCGCAGAATCAGAACCGGGCCAAGCAATTGGTCGAGTCGGTGCGCGGTGGCGATGGCCACCGATTCATCGCGACCTTCGGTTTTGGTGCGCCGTGAGCGAGGTGAATCCGCGACCCCGGTGCTACGGCGTGGCGTCGACCGGGTGGTAGGAGAAGCCTATTTCGACGGGTGTCTTGGCGAGTTCGGGGTTACGCGCGGAGAACGTCACGGCGCCGTCTGCATCGATCTCGACGGTCAGCGGAACATCGGTGCCCTTACCATTGGTCACCTTGGGCGATGCGAACATTCCCACCAGCATTGACGGCTTATCCGGCGCGCCATCGGATTCGATGAGCAAGGTGGTGCCATGGCGCACCCAGTGGGTGCCCGCGGGCAGCCCGAGTCGCAGGTTGTACTCAAAGGAATCGGCCGGGCTCTTCTTCACGATCGTGAAGTACTCGCCGCCGTCGATCAACGGGGTGATCGTGTAATCGGTATCCGCGGACCGATAGGTCGCCTCCCCATCGGGTCCCCACTGCGCCGGCGCCAGCGGTACGTCGCCGGGCAACTGAATCGTCAGGAGCTCGCCGGGATTGCCGGTTCTGACGCGAATGCCTTCCGCCGCGAACACCGGGAGTATCGCTGTGCGCGAGTCGGTTTCGGATGCCGGCGCGGGTGACGGGGTCTCCGGATCGGCCGAACCGATCGCGGGGGATATCGCGATGCCACTCATCGTGACAAGGGCGACTGCCAAGGAGCCAACACGCAATTTCATCCAACTCGTCCTTATCTTCAGCACGCCAGCGTGACGTGAGCGACCTTGGTGGACACGGGGACCGACGTGGGCCTGTTGCGCATATCGCGCGCGCTGGCCACATTGGATACCGGCGACTGCTGATTGACGGACTGGACGACGCAATTGTCCTGGTGTCCGGAGCCGATCCGGGTTACCGTGACGCGATATCCGCTGGCTTGCAGGCTGCTGATGACAGCATCGGCGTCATTGGCGGGCACCGCCCACGCCTGAACCGCGGTGACGAGAGATAGTCCCGCGATCGCGGTGAGCAGTACGGGCAAGGCCCCCGGGGTAAATCTACGCACCGTCGCCGCTCCTTCGCCTTGAGGTTGAAGTACCCCCCGAGGGTAACAGCGCAGCCGCGACATGGTGGGCCGCCTTGGTCAGATTGATGCCCGATCCGCCGATGGGCGGCGGCGTCGGACCACCAGACTAGCCTGGATGCGTGCCCGATCCCTCGACCTATCGACCGGCTCCCGGCTCGATACCCGTCGAGCCGGGTGTCTACCGATTCCGCGATCCGCACGGCCGGGTCATCTACGTCGGCAAGGCCAAGAGTCTTCGTAGCCGGCTGACCTCGTACTTCGCCGATGTGACGAGTCTGCATCCGCGCACCCGGCAAATGGTCACCACCGCAGGCAGTGTGGAGTGGACCGTGGTGGGCACCGAAGTCGAGGCCCTGCAGCTCGAGTACAACTGGATCAAGGAATTCGATCCGCGCTTCAACGTCCGCTACCGCGACGACAAGTCGTATCCGGTACTCGCCGTGACCCTGAACGAGGAGTATCCGCGGCTGTTCGTGTATCGCGGTCCGCGGCGCAAGGGGGTGCGCTACTTCGGCCCGTACTCGCACGCGTGGGCCATTCGGGAAACGCTCGATCTGCTGACCCGGGTGTTTCCGGCACGTACCTGCTCCAATGGAGTCTTCAAGCGCCACAAGCAGATTGATCGGCCCTGTCTACTGGGATACATCGACAAGTGTTCGGCGCCCTGCATCGGCCGGGTGAGTGCCGAGGAGCACCGCGAGATCGTCCTGGATTTCTGCGATTTCCTCTCGGGCAAGACCGACCGCCTGGCCCGCGACATGGAACGCGAGATGAACCAGGCAGCCCAGGAACTGAACTTCGAGCGGGCCGCGCGGCTGCGCGACAACATCTCGGCGCTGCAGCGAGCGCTGGAGCGGCAGACCGTGGTGTTCGGCGACGGCACCGACGCGGATGTGGTGGCCTTCGCGGACGACGAGCTGGAGGCGGCTGTGCAGGTATTCCATGTGCGCGGCGGCCGGGTGCGTGGTCAACGCGGCTGGATCGTCGAAAAAACGGGAGACCCAGGCGATTCCGATCTCCAGGGGCTGGTTGAGCAGTTCCTCACGCAGTTCTATGGCGATCAGGCCGACCTCGCCCATGCTGTCGGCGCGGATACCGGGGTGGTGCCGGTGCCGCGTGAGGTGCTGGTGCCGGTGCTGCCGCGGGACGCTGAGGGCATGACCTCGTGGCTGACCGGCTTGCGCGGCTCGCGGGTATCGCTGCGGGTCCCGCAGCGCGGTGACAAGAAGGCACTGGCAGAGACGGTCGAGCGCAACGCGAAAGAAGCATTGGCGCAGCACAAGCTCAAGCGGGCCGGGGACCTCACCACGAGATCGGCCGCATTGCAAGAACTTCAGGACGCACTCGGGCTGGAGCAGGCTCCGCTGCGTATCGAGTGCATCGATATCAGCCACGTTCAGGGCACCGATGTGGTGGCGTCGCTGGTGGTCTTCGAGGATGGATTGTCCCGCCGTTCGGACTATCGCCACTACAGCATCAAAGAGGCGGCCGGGGACGGTCGCTCCGATGACGTCGCCTCCATCGCGGAGGTCACCAGGCGCCGGTTCGCCCGGCATGTGCAAGATCAGCAGGCCGTGACCGAGTATGCGGCAGAAGGACATTCACGCAAGTTCGCGTATCCGCCCAACCTCTTCGTGGTCGATGGTGGCGCCCCCCAGGTCAACGCCGCCGCCGCCGAACTGAGCGAGCTGGGCGTCACCGACGTCGCGGTGATCGGTCTGGCGAAGCGGCTCGAGGAGGTGTGGGTGCCCGGAGAGGTGGACCCTGTGATCCTCCCGCGAACCAGTGAGGCGCTGTACCTGCTTCAGCGCGTGCGCGACGAGGCACACCGGTTCGCGATCACCTTCCACCGCAGCAAGCGGTCCCGGCGGATGACAGCCTCTGTGCTCGACGGCATTCCCGGCTTGGGGGAGACGCGCCGGGCCGCGCTCGTCTCGCATTTCGGTTCGGTGGCCCAGCTCAAGAAGGCCAGCGTGGAGGAGATCACCGCGGTCCCGGGTATCGGTGCGGCCACCGCGGTAGCGGTGCGCGAAGCCCTCGCGGGAACTGACAGTTCGGCCCCGACTTCCGGTGCAACCGAAGCGGCACTGCCCGCCATGGTCGAAAATGGAGTCGATGACACTCCATCCCTCTAGCGAGACCACAAACGCCGATATCGACGTCGTGCTGGTCACGGGCCTATCGGGCGCGGGACGAGGCACCACCGCCAAGGTGCTGGAAGACCTCGGGTGGTACGTCGCCGACAACCTTCCGCCCGAACTGATCACCCGGATGGTGGATCTGGGGCTGGCCGCGGGTTCACGCATCACGCAGCTCGCCGTGGTCATGGATGTGCGGTCCCGGGGATTCACCGGTGACCTGGAGTCGGTGCGCGCGGACCTGGCCACCCGCGGAATCAGTCCCCGTGTGCTGTTCCTGGAAGCATCCGATGAGAGCCTGGTGCGCCGGTATGAGAACAACCGGCGCAGTCACCCGTTGCAGGGCGGTCAGACGCTCGCGGAGGGCATTGCCGCCGAACGTGCTCTGCTCTCCTCGATCAGGGCCTCCGCAGATCTGGTGATCGACACCTCGTCATTGCCGGTGCCGGCGCTGCGCGCTGCCATAGAGCGCGCCTTCAGCAGCGAGTCCGTCGCGCATATCAGCGTGACGGTCGAGTCCTTCGGTTTCAAATACGGACTGCCGATGGACGCGGATATGGTTGTCGACGTCCGGTTTCTGCCCAACCCACATTGGGTGGACGAGCTGAGACCGCACACCGGACAACATCCCTCGGTGAGCCAGTACGTGTTGAGCCAACCCGGTGCGGATGAGTTCTTGGACACCTACCATCGGCTGCTGAATCTCGTGATCGACGGCTACCGGCGAGAGGGAAAGCGCTACATGACCATCGCGGTGGGCTGTACCGGCGGCAAGCATCGCAGTGTTGCCATCACCGAGGCGCTGGCCGCTTCGTTGGCGCCCGACGCTGACCTGTCGGTGCGTGTGCTGCATCGCGACCTGGGCCGCGAATGAGTTCCGACATCGTGCAGGACCCCCAGCTGGCCCGGCGGGAGCCCCGCGTCGTCGCACTCGGTGGCGGTCATGGTCTATACGCGACGCTCTCGGCGGCGCGGCGGATCACCCATGACATCACTGCCGTGGTCACGGTGTCTGATGACGGTGGTTCCTCCGGACGCATTCGGTCCGAGCTCGGGATCGTGCCGCCGGGCGATCTGCGGATGGCGCTGGCCGCGCTGGCCTCGGACAGTCCGCGCGGGCGCATGTGGGCCACCGCGATTCAGCACCGGCTCGGCGGCAGCGGCGGCTTGGCGGGACACCCGATTGGCAACCTGATCTTGGCCGGCCTCACCGACATGCTGGCCGACCCGGTCACCGCGCTGGATGAGATGGGACGCATGCTCGGTATCACCGGGCGGGTACTGCCGATGTGCCCGATTCCGTTACAGATCGAGGCCGACGTGTCAGGTCTGGAATCCGACCCGCGGATGAGCCGGGTGATCCGCGGCCAGGTGGCATTGGCGACCACACCGGGCAAGGTGCGCCGGGTGCGCCTCTATCCGGGTAACCCGCCGGCCACCCGACAGGCGATCGACGCGATCATGGCGGCCGACTTGGTGGTTTTGGGCCCGGGCTCCTGGTTCACGAGTGTGATCCCGCACGTCCTGGTGCCCGAGCTTTTTGCGGCCTTGCAGCAGACCCAGGCGCGCAAGGCATTGATCTTGAACCTGGCCCCGGAGCCGGGGGAGACGGCGGGCTTTTCCGCTGAGCGCCATTTGCACGTACTCTCGCAACACGCTCCCGAGTTCGGAGTGCACGACATCGTTGTCGAATCCGCGTCGGCAGACACCACTGAACGCGATCATTTGACCAGGGCGGCCGCCCTGTTCAATGCGCAGGTTCAGTTCGCTGATGTCTCGCGTCCTGGTACACATTTACATGACCCCGCGAAACTGGCGGCGGTCTTGGACCGAGTACGGACGGGAAGTGTGGCTCCGGCCGCAGGAACAGATGCCGAATCCACGGTGCGCCTGGCAGCGAGGGGCGGGCGCACGCAGCATGGAACCCAGAAAGGGGACGCCACGTGGCGATGACCGCCGAGGTCAAAGACGAACTGAGCCGCCTGGTGGTGACTCAGGTCAGCAGCCGCCGCGCCGAGGTCGCGTCGCTGCTGCGGTTCGCCGGCGGGCTGCACATCGTCAGCGGCCGGGTCGTCGTCGAGGCAGAGGTGGATCAGGGCAGCATCGCGCGGCGGCTGCGTAAGGACATCTTCGATCTGTACGGATACAACGCCGTGGTGCACGTGCTGTCGGCCGGTGGTATCCGCAAGACAACCCGGTACGTGGTGCGGGTGGCCAAAGACGGTGAGGCCCTGGCGCGGCAAACAGGTCTGCTGGACTTGCGGGGGCGCCCGGTGCGGGGGCTCCCGGCGCAGGTGGTCGGCGGCAGTGTCGCCGACGCGGAGGCAGCGTGGCGCGGCGCGTTCTTGGCGCACGGATCGTTGACCGAACCCGGACGATCCTCGGCCCTTGAAGTGAGCTGCCCGGGACCGGAGGCCGCACTGGCGCTGGTGGGTGCGGCTCGGCGGCTCGGTGTGAGCGCCAAGGCACGTGAGGTGCGGGGCAGCGATCGGGTCGTGGTGCGCGACGGTGAGGCGATCGGCGCCTTGTTGACCCGGATGGGTGCCCAAGACACCCGGCTGACGTGGGAAGAGCGCCGCATGCGCCGCGAGGTGCGGGCGACGGCGAATCGATTGGCCAACTTCGACGACGCGAACCTGCGCCGGTCCGCGCGTGCCGCGGTCGCGGCCGCCGCACGGGT
This sequence comes from Mycobacteroides immunogenum, assembly GCF_001605725.1. Lineage (NCBI taxonomy): Bacteria > Bacillati > Actinomycetota > Actinomycetes > Mycobacteriales > Mycobacteriaceae > Mycobacteroides > Mycobacteroides immunogenum. The sequence goes on along the minus strand of NZ_CP011530.1, from coordinate 3,046,254 downwards.
GGAACGGGCGCTGGAGATTCTCGGCGACACCGTGCCCGACCATTTGGCGGCGGCGGGAAAGCTTCGCGTGGAACACCGCCAGGCCTCGCTGGAAGAGCTGGGGCGCCTGGCCGATCCGGTGATGACCAAGGATGCCGTGGCGGGCCGGATTCGCCGGCTGCTGTCGATGGCGGACCGGAAGGCCAAGACGGACGGCATCCCGGACACCGAATCGGCGGTCACTCCGGAACTGCTGGAAGACGCCTAACGGCTTGTTTTTTCGGTGTTCCCCGGACGCCGTCGTGATCTTGTACTGTGTGGCGACGAAACGGTCGCCAAACCCGGGATGAGGCAACGGTCGCGATGAGATTGATCCTGGAATTGATCCGGCCCTACCGATGGCTGATTGCCTCGATCTTCGCTGTCCTGGTGGTGCAGATTGCCGTGGGCCTGGCGGCTCCCTGGCCACTGAAGGTTGTGCTGGACAGCGTGGTCGGGGACCATCCGCTGCCGGGTTGGCTGCATGGTCTTCTGCAGCCGATGCTCGGTGGCGAGGGGCGGATGCACGTGGCCGGGTTGGCCGCGATCATGCTGGTCGCCATCGCGGTGGTGGGCGCGATCGCGACATATGCGGCCAACTATCTGACCGAGACGGTCGGACAGCGCATCGGTAACGACCTGCGGACCCGCGCGTACCACCACTTGCAGCAGCTGTCCCTGAACTATTTCGACACCCATCGCGTCGGGCCCATACTGAGCACCCTCACCGACGATGTCGACACCATCCAGGATTTCGCCTCGGCCTCCACGCTCGGCATCGCGACGGACCTGCTGACCATCGCGGGAATGTTGGTCCTGATGCTGTGGCTGCAATGGGATTTCACCCTTGTCGCACTCGCGGTCGCGCCGCTGTTGTTGTTGTTCGTATCCCGCATCCGCAAGTCCGTCAAGGCAGCCACTCATGAAGTGCGTCAACGTGAATCAGACATTGTGGCGGTCGCTGAGGAAGGCTTGCAGTCCATCCGGGTCGTCAAGGCGTTCGACAGGGAAGAACTTCAAGAGCGTCAGCTGGCCATCGTCGGCCAGCAGGCGGTCAACGCGGCACTGAACGCGCGACGGGTGAAATCGGTGGTGTCGCCCATTGTCGCCGTGGTGGTGGCCGCCTGCACTGCGCTGGTGCTGTGGCGCGGATCGGCGCTCATCCTGGCAGGGGTGATGACTGCCGGCACCCTGACGGTGTTCATCGCCTATCTGACGTCGTTCTTCAAGCCCGTACAGGACCTGGCCAAGCTGACCAACACCATCGCGATGGCATCGGTAGGGGTCGACCGTGTCAATGCCCTCCTCAATGCGGAGACCGCGATCGAGGAGAAGGCTGACGCGGTGGACCCGGGACGTATCCGGGGCGCGCTCAGTTTCGAGCGGGTGGCATTCAGCTACGACGGGGCGACCCCGGTGCTGCGCGACGTGACCTTCGAGGTGGAGCCCGGTCAGCTGGTCGGCGTCGTCGGACACACCGGAAGCGGAAAATCCAGTCTGGTCAGTCTGATTCCGCGTTTCTACGACCCGAGCGTAGGCACCGTGCGGATCGACGGCGTTGACTTGCGCGACTACAAGCTTCATGAACTGCGCCGCCGCATCGCCTACGTCCTGCAGGACACCGTGCTGTTTCGCGGGACGATCCGCGAGAACATCGCCTTCGGCCGGCCCGATGCCGATCACGAAGAGGTTGTCGAGATGGCCAAACTGGCCAACGCGCACGAGTTCATTTCCGAGATGGCGCTGGGCTACGACAGCCCGGTGGGGGAGCGTGGACTCACCCTCTCGGGTGGCCAGCGGCAACGCATCGGTATCGCCCGTGCGCTCATCCGTGACAGCCCGATCCTCATCCTCGACGAACCGACCGCCGCGCTCGACGCGGAGTCCGAGCGTCTGGTCATGTCCGCGCTACAGCGGCTCATGCGAGACCGCACAGTGATCACGATCGCCCACCGCCTCAGCACGATTCGCGAGGCGGACAAGATCGTCGTGTTGGAAGAAGGGCGTGTCGTCGAGCAGGGCACGCATAAGGATCTGCTTACCGCGGGCGGCAGATACGCCGACCTGCATCGCATCCAATACGAGGACGACACACCGTGACGCGTTCGCTGATCATCCTGCCTGACGACTCGGCGAAGCCGGTTCTGGACGCGATCCACGCCTCCACCCGCTCGGTCCGCATCAAGATGTTCGCCTTCAGCCACCTGCCGTTGTTGGAGGCGGTGGTCGCGGCCCACCGGCGCGGTGTCCAGGTGAAGGTGATGCTCAACCCGGAACGTCGCGACGGCGAGACCGACAATGATGCCGCTCGGGACATGCTGCAGCAGTTCGGAATAGATGTGCGCGAGAGCAATCCGGCCTTCGATCTGACGCACGAGAAATCAATGGTCGTGGACGATGAACACGCCTTCGTGGAATCGCTGAACTGGACCGAGGAGAATTTCACCGTCACCCGCGACTACGCAGTCGTCACCCCCAGCGCCTACGAGGTCGCGGAGATCGTTGACTGCTTCGAAGCGGATTGGGCGCGTGAGGATTTCGATCCTGGCGAGGGGGCACACCTGATCTGGTGCCCGTTCAACGGCAGGCATCGCATCGCCGATTTCATCGACAGCGCCCAGCACACCTTGTTCCTGCAGAACGAGCGGTACCAGGATCCGGTGATCATCGAGCGCCTGGTGCGGGCCGCCCATCGCGGCGTGAAGGTGCACGTCATGGCGCGTGCGGCGCATCACTTGAAGTCGGGAAAGCTACTCGAGGGCGTCAGTGGGATGCGGATCCTTGACGATGTGGGCATCAAGATCCACCGCCTCAAGCATATGAAGCTGCACGCCAAGATGATCCTCGCCGATCACGAGCGGGCGGTGGTGGGCTCGATCAATTTCTCCCCGGGCAGTTTCGACCATCGACGCGAACTCGCCATCGAGGTGACCGACCACCACCTGATCAAGCGGTTGAACGAGGTGGCGCATCACGATTGGAAGCACTCCGAGCCGATGGATCTGTCGGATGCGGGATTGATCGCCGACCTGGTCGGCAGCGACCCGCACGATGTCGACCAGCTCGCCCTGCATGACCTGGACGCCGAGGCGTGAGCGGAAGCTAAAACCGTTGGCGGATTGTCGGAGTGCTTTCGTACCCTGGGTTGATGGGCTTCGCCAAACAGTTGAAAACTGAAGGGGTCCTTGGGGAAAACCCGGGGGACTCTTCGGGCGAAGAACCCTATGGTCAGTCATCCCGCCTCCCGCGGGCGCTGCGCCCCATGCGGCACCGCGACTATCGACTGCTCACCTTGGGCTTGGCCATCACGCTGTTGGGTAACGGCATGTGGACCGTGGCACTGGTCTGGCAGGTCATCCGGATGGGATTGGGGCCCACGCAGGTGGCCGTTGTCGGCACCACGTTCAGCGTGGGTCTGCTGGTCAGTGTGCTACCCGCGGGTGTGGCCGCCGACCGGCTGCCCAAGCTGTGGGTGATGCGGTGCTCGCTGGCGGTGCAGACCGCGCTGATGCTCACCACCGCGACGCTCGCCTTGACCGGCGTGGCCCACATTTGGCATCTGGCACTGAACTCGTTGCTGTTCGGCATTGCCGAGGGGTTCTACATCCCGGCCTACACGGCACTGCTTCCGAGCCTGCTTCCTGCCGACGAGCTGTTGGCCGCCAATGGAATCGAAGGAATTTTGCGGCCGGTGATGCAGCTGGCCGCCGGGCCCGCGGTGAGCGCCGCCATTGTCAGCGTGTGGTCGCCGGGTGGTGCCTTCCTGCTCGAGGGGATGTTGGTGGCCGCGGGCCTGTGCTGTCTGCTGCTGGTCCGGCACCGGCACGAACCACCCGCCGTGGCGGAGGTGCGCCGGCATCCGCTGCGCCGTGCGCTCGCCGATTTGGCGGAGGGTTTCCGCTACATGGTGCACACCACCTGGTTCTTCGCGACCCTGCTGTTCGCGATCGGCTACGTGTTGGTGGTGGTGGGGCCCATCGAGATCCTGCTGCCGTTTGTCCTGCGCGATCACGGCGGGGACCCCGGCACTCACGCCACGGTGCTGGCGCTTTTCGGCCTGGCCGGAGCGGTCGGTTCGTTCATCGTGTCCTCGCTGCCCTTGGCCCGCCGGTACCTGACGGTGATGATCCTGATGTGGGGAGCGGGTTCACTGCCCCTGGTGCTCATCGGATTCACCGGGCATGTCTGGATCATCGCGGTCGCCATGATCGTGGTGGGCGGCACCATGCAGGCGGCCAACGTCATCTGGGGCACGCTGATGCAGCGGCGCGTGCCCGAGGAGATGCTGGGCCGGGCGGCCAGCATGGACTTCTTCGTATCCCTGGTCGGCCTGCCGGCATCCTTCGCCCTGGTGGTTCCGGTGGCACACGTCATCGGTAACACAACGGTGTTCTTCATCGCTGGCGTCGCGCCTCTGGTACTGGCGATTGCCGCCCATATCGTCGCGCGACTGGGCCGGGACGAAATGGCGCACCCCCTGGGCTAATGTGAGTGCCGATAACGGGAACACCACATCTCACACCGACAAAGAGGGAGCGCTACGTGACTGTCCGGGTAGGCGTAAACGGGTTTGGCCGGATCGGCCGGAACTTCTTTCGGGCACTGGACGCGCAGAAGGCTCAAGGGATCAACACCGACATCGAGATCGTCGCGGTCAACGACCTGACCGATAACGCCACCCTGGCCCACCTGCTGAAATTCGACTCCATCCTGGGCCGGCTGCCCTACGACGTCAGCCTCGAAGGTGACGACACCATCGTCGTCGGCGACCACAAGATCAAGGCTCTCGAGGTTCGCGAAGGACCTGCGGCGCTGCCGTGGGGTGACCTGGGTGTCGACGTCGTCGTGGAATCGACCGGCATCTTCACCAAGCGCGAGAAGGCGCAGGGCCACCTGGACGCCGGTGCCAAGAAGGTCATCATCTCCGCGCCCGCCAGTGATGAGGACATCACCATCGTGCTGGGCGTCAACGACGACAAGTACGACGGCAGCCAGAACATCATCTCCAATGCCTCGTGCACCACGAACTGCCTCGGACCGCTGGCCAAGGTGCTCAACGACGAGTTCGGCATCGTCAAGGGCCTGATGACCACCATCCACGCGTACACCCAGGACCAGAACCTGCAGGACGGCCCGCACGGCGACCTGCGTCGCGCCCGCGCCGCGGCCCTGAACATCGTGCCGACCTCGACCGGTGCCGCCAAGGCCATCGGCCTCGTCTTGCCTGAACTGAAAGGCAAGCTCGACGGCTACGCCCTGCGCGTGCCGATTCCCACGGGCTCGGCGACCGACCTCACCGTGGAACTCGCCAAGGCCGCGAGCGCTGCCGACATCAACGCCGCCATGAAGGCCGCCGCGGAGGGCAAGCTCAAGGGCATCCTGAAGTACTACGACGCGCCGATCGTGTCCTCGGACATCGTCACCGACCCGCACAGCTCGATCTTCGACGCGGGCCTGACCAAGGTCATCGACAACCAGGCCAAGGTCGTCTCCTGGTACGACAACGAGTGGGGCTACTCGAACCGCCTCGTCGACCTGGTCGGCCTGGTCGGCAAGTCGCTCTAGCCGCATGAGCATCAAGTCGCTGAACGACCTGCTGGCCGAGGGAGTTTCGGGCAAGGGTGTGCTGGTCCGCTCGGACCTGAACGTTCCGCTCGAATATGGGGACGACAACATCGCCCGAATTTCTGACCCTGGTCGCATCGTGGCCTCGGTCCCGACCATCCGCGCATTGGCGGGTGCCGGGGCCAAGGTCATCGTGACCGCGCATTTGGGCCGTCCGGACGGCAAGCCGGATCCCAAGTTGTCGCTGGCCCCCGTCGGTGCGGCACTCGGTGAGCTCTTGGGTCAGCACGTGCAGGTGGCCGGTGATGTGGTCGGGACCGACGCGCTGGCGCGTGCCGAGGGCCTGACCGACGGCGATGTGCTGCTGCTGGAGAACATCCGGTTCGACCCGCGGGAAACCAGCAAGGACGACGCACAGCGGCTGGCGCTGGCACAGGAGCTGGCCGAGCTGGTCGGCGGTCCAACCGGTACCGGTGGCGCGTTCGTGTCCGACGGGTTCGGGGTGGTGCACCGCAAGCAGGCCTCCGTCTACGACGTGGCGACCCTGCTGCCGCATTACGCCGGTGGTCTGGTGGCTGCCGAGGTCGAAGTGCTCAAGCGGCTGTCCGAATCGACAGAGCGTCCGTACGCGGTGGTGCTCGGCGGGTCGAAGGTCTCCGACAAGCTGGCGGTCATCGAGTCGCTGGCCACCAAGGCGGACAGCCTGGTGATCGGTGGCGGCATGTGCTTCACCTTTTTGGCGGCGCAGGGCCTGCCGGTAGGCAAGTCGCTGGTACAGCCCGAACAGATCGAGACCTGCCGCGACCTTTTGGACAGGTACGCCGACGTCATCCATCTGCCGATGGACATCGTGGCTGCCGACGCCTTCGCAGCCGATTCGCCTTCGGAAATCGTTGCCGCGGATGCGATTCCGGACGGCAAGATGGGCCTTGATATCGGGCCGGAGTCGGTCAAACGATTCGCCGCCGTGTTGTCCAATGCCAAGACCATCTTCTGGAACGGCCCCATGGGTGTGTTCGAGTTCCCGGCGTTCGCCGCGGGTACTCGGGGGGTGGCCGAGGCGATCATCGCGGCCACCGAGAAGGGTGCCTTCAGTGTGGTCGGCGGTGGTGATTCGGCGGCCGCGGTGCGCGCACTGGACCTGCCGGACGATGGTTTCTCGCACATCTCCACCGGTGGTGGCGCATCCCTGGAATACCTTGAAGGCAAGGCGCTTCCGGGTATCGAAGTACTCGAAAGCTAGAGGAGCTCCGCATGAGCCGCAAGCCACTGATCGCTGGCAACTGGAAGATGAACCTCAATCATTTCGAGGCCATCGCCCTGGTCCAGAAGATCGCTTTTTCCTTGCCGGACAAGTACTTCGACAAAGTAGACGTGACGGTCATTCCGCCGTTCACCGACATCCGGAGCGTGCAGACCCTGGTCGACGGGGACAAGTTGCGTCTCACCTATGGCGCACAGGATGTGTCGGTACATGATTCAGGTGCCTACACCGGCGAGATCAGCGGTGCGTTCCTGGCCAAGCTGGGTGTCACCTACGTCGTCGTCGGGCACTCCGAGCGGCGGCAGTACCACGGCGAGGACGACGCCCTGGTAGCCGCCAAGGCGGCCGCGGCCCTCAAGCACGGTCTGACGCCGATCGTGTGTATCGGTGAGGCCCTGGACATCCGGGAAGCCGGGGACCATGTCCAATACAACGTGAACTCCTTGCGGGGGTCGCTGGCAGGTCTCAGTGCTGAGCAGGTTGCGAAGGTCGTGATTGCCTACGAGCCGGTGTGGGCCATCGGCACCGGGCGGGTGGCCAGCGCGGCGGACGCACAGGAAGTGTGTACCGCGATCCGATCCGAGCTTGCGCAGATCGCGAATTCCGGGGTGGCGGCGTCTGTTCGAGTTCTGTACGGCGGCTCTGCCAACGCCAAGAACGTCGGCGAGATCGTCGCGCAGGAGGATGTCGACGGCGCACTTGTCGGCGGCGCGTCGCTGGACGGAGAACAGTTCGCTCAGATGTCGGCCATCGCCGCGGGCGGGCCCCTGCTCTAGCTCAGCTGTGCGGCAGATTCCGCAGATGCGCGCCACGTGCCAGCACCCCGTCCAGGGTGGTGAGGAAGGCGGGCATGTTCGCGGTATCGCCGGAAGCCGTTTCGTACCAATCGATTCCGGGTGAGCCATCGGCGCCGGTGTCGAGTGCTGCCATTGCGTCGAGCCAGGGGCCCAGCTGGCCGAGCACAATGGCGTACGGCGCGGCCCGGGTCAGGACAATCTCAGCGTCGGCGGCATCCAGACCGTCGACACTGAGCTCACCCAGATAGCGGCGCAGCGCGGCCACGTGTGCCACCAGCAGGTGACCGCGCGCCGTGCGGACCGGCAACAACATGCCGGCCAGTGCGCAGACGGCACCCAGGCCGCACAGCGCTACCCCGACCATGGCATTGCCGATGCTGATCGCCAAAACGGCAGTGACCAGGAGGCCGGCCAGCAGCACACCGATTCCGTAGCGGGCCAAGGTACCGAGGTGCTCCGGTGCGCGGCGGAACCACCCGTGGCGCTGGGCGTCGGCGTACATCGCATCGGGGATGTCGCCGAGGTCCAGCCGCGGCCCTGGCAGGTGCAGGCTGGACATGAACACCGTCGGGGTGCCCTCCGGTAACAACATGTCCAGAAGCCCGACCTCATAGGAGATCAACAGGCCGTCCGCCGGGGCGCGGCGGGATATCTGCCAATCGAGCCGACCACCGGGCCCGGTGGTTTCGGCGATCCACAGGTATCCGCGAACCGCCAGGTCGACGACTGTCGCTGTCAGGTCTACCGCGTCGACACGCAGATCGATGACGGTGCCCACCTGGCCCGGCAGCACCCCGTCCGGTGCGGCGAAACGCGTGCCCTTCTCATCGCGCACCAGGGGATCGGTGAGGGTGACGGCGATATCGCGGGCGCGCGCGTCGCGCCGGCGGGCGATGAGCACCCACGCCGCGAGTGCGGCGGAGGCGACGCCGAGGCCGGTCAGGGCAGCGATTCCCGGCGCCGTCAGTGCAAAGGCGCCCTGCTGTCCGGGGAGTGCGGAGAATGATGCGGTTGCCGGTACCGTGCCCGCCGGAATGATCACGGTGAACGTGGCGAGTGTGTCGGGCGGCAGGTCGTCTTGTTGTACCCGAACCACCCCGGTGTGATCCACCTGGGCTGCGGTGCAACGTATTTGAGCTCCCGCGGGGCCCAGCGTGCACGTGGGTGAGCTCGGCTTGGTGCTGGGTGATGCGAATGAACCGGTAACGCCGTGTAGGCGGGAATCCCAGCCGGAGGCGAACGGCCAGAGCACCTGCTGGTGATCGGCGATATCGGCGACCGTCCCGCGAACCGTGTAGGTGACGGTGGCGGGGCCGGCCGCGGTGGTGATCAACGTGTTTCCATCGACGGCCGCCGTCGCGTCGCCGGTGGCGGCGACGTCGCTGACCTCGAAATGTTGCGTCCGATTGCCCTCGACGGCCATATCTAATGCCAGATGGCGTTGCAGGACTTGACCTTTGGCCGGGCTGATGGTTTCGGCGATGTTCAGTGCGCCATCTGCCGTGAGGCTCATGGCAACAGCGACGGTGGCCGGGGGAGGGTCGGCGCTTGCCGGTGCTGCCATGAGAATCGATCCGGCACAAACCGTCAGGCACAACGCCAACCGCACCGCCACCCCGCGAGTCATCTCTCCCACGGCGGTAACCCTAGGTGAGTGTCGATATGCTGGCCCGCATTCACCGAATGTGTTGGGGGGACTAGGTGGGGCCACCGTCGTACTACCAGCCCAGACCCGTACCGGCGTGGGGTGTACCGCTGCCACCGCCGGCCCGCGCCCAGATGGTGCCACCTGCGCGCGGTTGGCTGCCGCCGCCCGGCCCGGTATTTCCCGGATATCCCGTTGCCCAACCCCGGCCCGGATATCGTGTGCCGCCCGCGCGGCCGGTGTATCCGCCGCCGGTGGCCTATGGGGGGCCACCGCGCCGGTCCCGCGGCGGCATGATCATCGCAATCGCGGCCTTCGTGTTGGTTTTGGCCTTGATGCTGGGTGCGGCGGTGGTGTGGGCGCGCCATGTGGGTTCCGGTAGGCGCCAGCCGGTGCGGGCCTCCACCACTTGGCAGTACCCGTCGGCAACGCCGTGGACAAGTCCCACGACGACGCGCCCGCAGCCACCAGCCGGGCCACAGCCGGTCTACGCGCTTGGCGACAACCCGTTGTTTCGGGACCGGGATGCGGGGTTCCGCAATACGCCCTGCTCCACGAGCACATGGCCATTTGATATTCCGCATGCTGAGGCGTTTTACGGAGATCTGCGGGGGTGCTTGGATCCGGAGTGGAAGCGGCTACTGGACTGGTCCCACTTGCCCTGGTCATCGCCGGGATTGGTAGTGGCAGGAAGCTATGTGGACTCACCCTGTGGGGACGAGGACTTCGTGGGCGGCGAGACAGCTGCTTTCTACTGCTCATCGAACAACACGATCTACATGTCGACGGTGAGCATGTCGCCGAACAGGTACGGCAATCACGACGGCTTTTACCTTGCCGTTTATGCGCACGAGTACGGGCATCACGTTCAGGAGCTCAGCGGAATATCGTCGGAGGAGTGGAATCAGCGTGTTGCCGCGGGTGTGGATTCTCCGGTGGGGCTGGAGCTGTCCCGGCGTAGCGAACTTCAGGCCCAGTGCTTCTCAGGAATGTTCGTCGGGTCGCGGCGCGGGGGCACCATCACCCAGCACGAACTCGACCTCGCGTGGAATGACCAGGATCGGGGCGATGGGCAACGGTCGAAGCGCGACCATGGTTCCAATGAACACTCCGAGGCATGGTGGCGGCACGGCTCGGAGACGAACCGGTTGTGGGAGTGCAACACGTGGCTCTCGCCGAGTGACCAGGTGAGCTGATCGGACTCGGTTCATCCCTGCGCAAGAGAGCGCACCGCGAGCCGGTAAGCTGGCCGCATGGAATTGGCGTTGCAGATCGTCCTGGTGATCACGAGCTTGCTGGTGGTCCTGCTGGTGCTGTTGCACCGCGCGAAGGGTGGCGGTCTGTCGACGCTGTTCGGCGGCGGTGTTCAGTCCAGCCTGTCGGGTTCGACCGTGGTGGAGAAGAACCTGGACCGGCTTACCTACTTCGTCACCGCGATTTGGGTGATCTCAATTGTTGGTGTCGGGCTGCAAATCAAGCTCGGCGGATAGCGCCTGAACGTTTCACCCACAGCGGACTACTGCACAGGTAGTCCGCTGTTTTGTCTCTGGGACATATGTTCTCGCAGGTAATTGACGTTTCATTCATTTGCCAAGAAATTTCTTCAAAATTCATGGAACCGATTCACGTCCTCGGCGCATCAATCTCTATGTATGGCACAGAAGTCGACATATGCCATCAGCGGTCGGTGGACCGGGGACGCGGAGGGGACGTTCCCGTTTCACCGGTCGTGTCCTCGGAAAGGAGCCCCTCGTCATGTCGGAGTGCCGTGGTGACCCCCGCCAATGGATTCGTGAGTATCAGGATCGCCTGGAGGTTCTTGGGCAGCGTGCCCAGTACGTGCAGCAGACCGTGGGGCTGGTTCGCGGTCATGCGAAGGACGACGTGGGGGTAGCGGTGACCGTCGGTTCGGGGGGACGTATCGAGGCGCTGGATCTGGACGAGTCGACGCTGTCGATGGATGCGAGGGATCTGTCGGCCATCATCACCAGGACAATTGCGGCGGCGCAGGTCAACGCGGCCAGTCAGATCCACAGCACACTGCACGACCTCACCGGTGACGGACCGGCGATGGACTACGTCAAGGGCTACCTGGACGGGGGGCACCTTGGGGAGGGCGATCATCTGGGACCGGACTCATGAGCGACGAGACGGGGACTTTCCGGTTTGATCGCGATGTGGTGCTGCGTGAGGCAGCGAACCTGGAAGGCGCTGGGGGGTCGCTTCGGTTTCTGCTCGAACACCACGGAGAGGGGCTGGGTGACCGTGACCTGGGGGCGGTGTCGTCGGACTTTGTGATGTCGGTGCGGGGGAGCATCGACCAATTGACCGACGCGGTGCGCACTCTTGGTGATGTGATTGTGGAGACGGGGCAGCGTCTGCATGATCAGGCCCGACGGATTGCCGATTCCGAGGACCAGAGCGTCGCCGCGATGACGAAGATTGGTGAAGGGTTCGGTGGACACCCTTGATGCCGAGCTGAAACCGCTCACTCGCCTTGACGATGCCGGATTGGGCTTCGTGGTCGAGCATGTCCGGTTCCTCGAAGAGCCGCTCGACGCGCTACGCGGTGATCCGGTGGCGGCATCCGCCGAAGCAACTTTCTGGCGATACTGCATCGCCGATGTCACCAACGTGCAGCAGGAACTGGCGGCCGTGCTGAAAGCACTCGATGACGGCCATAGCGGTTCGGCGGCAACGGGATTCGGTGAAACGTCGGGTGCGATCGATGATGCCCTGCAGGAGCTGCGACTTGTCGCGGCGAATATCAATCAACGCATCAATGTGGTGACCGACCTGGTCACCCATACCCGCAGCATGCTCGGGCAATGGGTTGAAGGCTATGTCGACGACATCATCACCGAGTTCACGGCGGCGAGGGCGGCATCACCGATCACCCAGGGCGGCAGTGTCGCGACCACTATCGCTTCGGCGGTGGCAGAGGCCTCCGAACTCGGAAACAAGATGGGGCGCACGCTGTCTCAGCTGCTGGACCGCTTGGACGAGCATGCGGCCGCGATCGCGGACGGAGTCGCCGAGTTCGCGGTCAACGTGGAACGGCTGCGCACCCCGGCGCCGGGGCCCGCGATTGCCACTCCGGTTCCGGTTGCCGCGGTGAGCAAATCACAGCCACCCGCCGCGCCGTCCGAACATGGTCTTGCCGTTGACCCCGACGCGCTCTTCGCGGCCGGGCAGGGGAACGACAGCTAGCGCGCCGCGCACACGGTGTACGTCAGGATTCCGTGGACGACAAGTCCCCACGTAGCACACAATGTTTGAAGCCACCGCCCTCAGTACACGCTGCCGCGAACGGAGCGAGCGGTGAGCGGACGTGGTTGGCCCGAAAAATCGCGCGCTAGCCCAGTTGGCTTGCCGCGGCCTCATCAAGCAGCCACACCGTGCGTTCGATGCCCTTGGCGCCGGCCGCGGGCACGTCAATGGGATCGGCCCCGCCGATAGCCGCGGCGACCGCCTCGGCCTTGGCTTCGCCGGAAACAACCAGCCAGACCTCGCGTGAGCGCTGAATTGCGGGCAATGTCAGGGTGATTCGCTCGGGTGGCGGCTTGGGGGAGTCGGGCACTGCCACAACCAATCGGTGCGTCTCCTTGACGGCATCGGTGTGTGGGAACAACGAATTGATATGCCCCTCACCGCCCATGCCCAGCAGGTGGACATCGAAGGTGGGGCAGTCCTGACCGGGTTCGGCGTTGGCCGCCAGCAGCTGCTCATAGGCGAGCGCCGCCGCGTCCAGGTCGGTGCCGTACTCACTTTCGCTATTGGGCATGGCATGCATGTTGCGCAGCGGAAAGTTCACATGCTCGAGCAAGGCCTCCCAGGCCTGCCAGGCATTGCGTTCCGGATCTGTCTTCGGGACGTATCGATCATCCCCCCAGAACACGTGGACATTGGCCCAGTCGAGGTCGCTGGCGACCTCACGCAGGTGCTTGAGCAGGCCGATGCCGGTGCCACCGCCGGTGAGTACGATCATCGCCTTACCGCGTTCGGTGAGGGCGCCGGTGATCGCCAATGCCAGCCGATCGCCCGCGGCGGCCACCAAAGCATCGGTGTCCGCGTACTTTTCGATGATCGTCTCACTCATACGTATTGCACCTTCGCGATTCCCTCGAGCGCCGTGCGGTAGATCTCGTCGGGGTCGAGGCGGCGCAAGTCCTCGGCCAGACAATCGCGTGTCTCCCTGCGCGGCAACGGAAGTGACGCCGTCGGGCGCCCGGTGCGGGCCAGCGTCGCAATGGCGCCGGTCTGCGGGCGGCTCAGCGTGACGATCTCGCTGTCCCGGTGCAACTCCACCTTCAGCTCGCCGACCACGCGGGTGACCGGGCCGTTGATGCGTGAGGCCAGCCATCCGGCGGTGACGTCCAGTGCCGGTTCGGTGGCCAGCCCCGATACCACCGCGGAATTGATGCCTTCGTACGGCGGCTGATCCAGCGCCGAAGCCAGCAGTGCCCGCCAGTAGGTGATGCGGCTCCACGACAGGTCGGTGTCGCCCGGGGTGTAGCCGGTGAGCCGGTTCTTGATCGCCGTCATCGGATCGGGTGCCGTTGTCGCATCTGTGATGCGGCGAATAGCCAGGCGGCCCACCGGATGTTCCGCCGGAATCGCGGGTGCCTGGTTGGGCCACCAGGCCACCACTGGGGTGTCGGGCAGCAGGAACGGAATCACCACGCTGTGCTCATGGGCGGCCAGCGGGCCGCGCAGGCGCAACACGACGACCTCGCCGGCCCCCGCGTCTCCTCCCACTCGGATCTGCGCACTCAGCCCGGTGGCCGGAGCAAGGGGGTTGCGTTCCAGCACGATCACACGGCACGGGTGCTCGTGGCTGGCGCCGTTGGCGGCTTCGATCACCTCTTCGACATTGTCGCCGGCATCGGTGATGACCACCAGGGTCAGCACGCGGGCCATGGTGACGGCTCCGCCGGTCTCCCGCAGCTCCACCAGCTTCTTGTTGACGTCGTTGGTGGTGGTATCGGGCAGATCGATGATCACGGCCGCCTCCATTCCCGGCCGCTGCGGGCCAGCATCTCCACGGCCGATTGCGGCCCCCAGGTACCTGACTCGTAGGTGTCCGGCTTGCCTTCCGAGGCCCAGAAGTCCAGGGCGGGATCAAGGATCCGCCAGGACAATTCGACCTCGGCGTTCACCGGGAACAGTGACGGTTCGCCCAACAGCACATCGAGGATCAACCGCTCGTAGGCCTCAGGTGATTCCTCGGTGAAGGCCTGTTCATACGAGAAGTCCATGTTCACGTCACGCACTTCCATGGCGCTGCCGGGGACCTTGGAGCCGAAGCGCAACGTGACCCCCTCGTCGGGCTGCACCCGGATCACCAGGGCGTTGGCGCCGAGCTCCTCGGTCATGGTGGAGTCGAAGGGCAGATGCGGAGCCCGCTTGAACACCAGGGCAATCTCGGTAACCCTGCGGCCCAGGCGTTTTCCGGTGCGCAAGTAGAACGGAACCCCGGCCCAGCGCCGGCTGTCCACTTCCAGCGTGATGGCCGCGTACGTCTCGGTGGTGGAGGTTCTGGAGAAACCGTCCTCCTCCAACAGCCCCGGCACCTGCTGGCTGCCTTGCCAACCGGGGCCGTATTGACCACGAGCGGTGGTCTCGGACAGCGGTTCTGCCAGCCTGGTCGCCGAGAGCACCTTGATCTTCTCGGCCTGCAGTTCGGCGGGGGAGAAGTTGATGGGCTCCTCCATCGCGGTGAAGGCCAGCAGCTGCAGCAGATGGTTCTGGATGACATCGCGTGCCGCGCCGATACCGTCGTAATACCCTGCGCGGCCGCCTAATCCGATGTCCTCGGCCATGGTGATCTGCACGTGGTCCACGAAATGCGCGTTCCAGATGGGGTCGAACAGCTGGTTCGCGAAACGCAGGGCCAGGATGTTCTGCACCGTCTCTTTTCCGAGGTAGTGGTCGATGCGGAAGACCGACTCTTCGGGGAACACCTCGTTGACCACCGCGTTGAGTTCGCGGGCGCTCGTGAGATCGTGGCCGAACGGCTTCTCGATCACCACGCGCCGCCACGCACCGTTCACCGGCTGCGCCAGACCGGACTTGGACAGCTGTTCGCAGACCGTCGGGAAGGCCTTCGGCGGAATCGACAGGTAGAACGCGTGATTACCGCCGGTGCCGCGCTCCTCGTCGAGCGTCTGCAGGGTCTTCTTGAGCTGTTCGAAGGCCGCGTCATCGTCGAAACTGCCCTGCACGAACCGGATTCCCTCGGCGAGGCGATCCCAGACATGCTGACGGAAGGGCGTCCGCGAATGTGCCTTGACGGCGTCGAGCACGATCTGCCCGAAGTCCTCGTTGGCCCAGTCCCGGCGGGCGAAGCCAACCAGTGCGAACGATGGCGGCAACAGCCCGCGATTGGCCAGGTCGTAGATGGCCGGCATCAGCTTCTTGCGCGCCAGGTCGCCGGTGACCCCGAAGATCACCAGCGAGCAGGGACCCGCGATACGGGGCAAGCGCTTATCGCGCTTGTCCCGCAACGGGTTTTTCGCGGACGCTGCGTTGGTAGGCAGAACCTCGGTCATGGATGAGCCTTTCGTGTGAAGACCGTCATCCACGCTCAGTCCTTGGTGGATACCGCGTCGAGTTGGGCTTGGGTGGCATCGATGAGCTCGTTCCAGGCGACCTCGAACTTATCGACACCCTCGTTTTCGAGCACCTCGAACACGTCGTCCAGGTCGATTCCGGCGCGCGTCAGCTCATGGAACACCGCGTGTGCGCCGTCGTAGGTGCCGTGAATGGTGTTGCCGGTGACGATGCCGTGGTCGGCAACCGCCTCCAGGGTCTTCTCCGGCATGGTGTTCACGGTGTGCGGCGCCACCAGATCCACGACATACAGCGTGTCGTCGTAGTCGGGGTTCTTCACGCCCGTTGACGCCCACAGCGGACGCTGCACCCGTGCGCCGGCATCCTTGAGCGCCGCGAACCGATGTCCGTGCTCGAAGACCTTCTCGTAGGCCTGGTAGGCCAGCCGGGCGTTGGCGACCCCGGCCCGGCCGCGCAAGGACAAGGCCTGACCGCTGCCGATGTCCTCCAGGCGCTTGTCGATCTCGGTGTCCACCCGGGACACGAAGAACGAGGCCACCGAGTGGATCTTGGACAGGTCGCGGCCCGCCTCCTTGGCGGCCTCCAGGCCGGTCAGGTACGCGTCCATCACTTCCTTGTGGCGATCCACCGAGAAGATCAGGGTGACATTCACCGAGATGCCCTCGGCGATCACCGCCGAGATCGCGGGCAGACCCGCCTTGGTGGCCGGAATCTTGATCAGCAGATTCGGGCGGTCCACGATCTTCCACAGCTCGATCGCCTGCAGGATCGTCTTGTCGGTGTCATGGGCGAGACGCGGGTCCACCTCGATGGAGACCCGGCCGTCGACACCTTCGGAGGCTTCGTACTGCGGGGCCAGCACATCGCACGCGGCGCGCACATCGTCGGTGGTTGCCGTCCGGATCGCCGAGTCGACATCGGCACCACGCTCGGCAAGCTCGGCGATCTGCGCGTCATAGGCGTGCCCCTTGGACAGGGCAGCCTGGAAGATCGCCGGGTTCGTGGTGACCCCGACGACGCTCCTGGTGGCGATCAGCTCGGCGAGATTGCCCGAGGTGAGTCGGTCCCGGGAGAGATCGTCGAGCCAGACGGCGACTCCGGCTTCGCTCAGTTCGGCGAGATTGGCGTTCTGATCAGTCATCGATCTATCCCTTCAGATTCGGGGTTATTGAGCTGCGGCGATTGACCTTTCGGCCGCCGCAGCCACTGCGTCTGGCGTGAAGCCGAATTCGCGGAACAACGTCTTGTCGTCGGCGGAAGCCCCGAAGTGCTCCAGGGAGACAATCTGTCCGGCGTCGCCGACGAACTTGTACCAGCCTTGCGCGATGCCGGCTTCCACGGACACCCGCGCACGCACAGACGGCGGCAGCACGCTGTCGCGGTATTCCTTTGGCTGGGACTCGAACCATTCCACACAGGGGAACGACACGACGGAAGCCGCAATTCCCTTGGCGGCAAGAATCTTTTTGGCCTCAACGGCAAGCTGCAGTTCCGAGCCCGTGCCGATGAGGATCACATCGGGTTGGCCCTCGGCGGCGTCCAGCACGTAGCCGCCCTTGGCCACACCGTCGCGGCTGGTGCCCTCCAGGATCGGTACACCCTGGCGTGTCAACGCCAAACCGACTGGGCCAGTGCTGGATCGACGTTCCAGGATGGTTGCCCAGGCGTAAGCCGTCTCGTTGGCGTCTCCGGGCCGGACCACTGACAGGTTGGGAATGGCGCGCAGAGCGGCCAGGTGTTCCACCGGCTGGTGGGTGGGGCCGTCCTCACCGAGACCGATCGAGTCATGCGTCCAGACATAGATCGGGTCGATGTTCATCAGCGCCGCCAGTCGCACCGCGGGACGCATGTAGTCGGCGAACTGCAAGAACGTTCCGCCGTACGCGCGGGTGGGGCCGTGCAGCACGATGCCGGACAGAATCGAACCCATCGCATGCTCGCGGATGCCGAAATGCAGTGTGCGGCCGTACGGTTGGGCGTTCCAGTCCGACGTCGCGATCGCCCGCGGGCCGAAGGAGTCGGCGCCCTTGATGGTGGTGTTGTTGCTACCGGCGAGGTCGGCCGAGCCGCCCCACAGTTCGGGCAGCTTGGGGCCGAGGGCCGAAAGGGTGTCGCCGGACGCGGCACGGGTGGCCACCCCCTTGGATCCGGGCTCCCAGGACGGCAGCTCGGCATCCCAGCCCTCGGGCAGCGCGCGCGCCTCAAGTCGGTCCAGCAGCGCCTTGCGCTCCGGTTCGCGGGCCGCCCAGGCGTCAAAGCCCTTGTCCCACTCAGTATGTGCCTCTCGGCCGCGCGTCACCAGTTCGCGGGTGTGGGCGATGACCTCGGGGGCCACGTCGAAAGATTTATCCGGATCAAAGCCCAGGATTTTCTTGGTGGCGGCCACCTCGTCGGCGCCCAGGGCCGAGCCGTGCACGCCACCGGTGTTCATCTTGGTGGGGGCGGGGTAACCGATGATGGTGCGCAGCGCAATGAACGACGGGCGGTCCGTGACGGCTTTAGCGGCCTCGATGGCTTCTTCAATTCCTGCGACGTTCTCCCCGCCGACCACGGTCTGCACATGCCAGCCGTACGCCTCGTAGCGGGCGGCGGTGTCCTCGGAGAGCGCGATCTTGGTGTCGTGCTCGATGGAGATCTTGTTGTCGTCCCAGATGACGATCAGATTGCCGAGCTGCTGGGTGCCCGCGAGCGAGGATGCCTCGGAGGTCACGCCCTCTTCGATATCGCCGTCGGAGGCGATGACGTAGATGAAGTGGTCGAACGGGCTGGTGCCGGGCGCCGCGTCGGGATCGAACAGGCCACGCTCGTATCGGGAGGCCATCGCCATGCCGACGGCAGATGCCAGGCCCTGGCCGAGCGGACCGGTGGTGATCTCGACACCCTTGGTGTGGTGGTACTCGGGGTGGCCGGGGGTCAGCGAGCCCCACGTGCGCAGTGCCTCGATATCGGAGAGCTCCAGGCCGAATCCGCCCAAGTACAGCTGCAGGTACAGGGTCAGGCTGCTGTGTCCGCAGGACAGCACGAATCGGTCGCGACCGATCCAGGTGGTGTCACTGGGATCATGGCGCAGCTGACGCTGAAAGAGCGTGTACGCCAAGGGTGCCAGGCTCATCGCGGTGCCGGGGTGGCCGTTGCCGACCTTCTGCACGGCATCGGCTGCCAGCACCCGTGCGGTGTCTACCGCACGCGAGTCCAGCTCTGTCCAGTCATCCGGGTGAGTGGCCCGGGTGAGGGTTGGGATATCGGTCGGGATCTCGTCGATCGCGGTCACGGGACCTATCGTAGTGCTGCCGATTTCACACCGCTGCCTCAAGGCCGGGTGACGCCGCACAGGCAATGTGCTAGTCCGGTGGTAGACAACCGGTGTTCACTTCGCAGGGCCGACCTTGGTTGTCGACGCCTGACCCTGGCGGTCTACCATCGTGTGTAGTAGAGCGCTCAGTGCCGCGGGTCGGCTGGCTCACCAGGAAAGCTACCCAGGAGGATCAGCGCGGTGCGGATGCGAGAGACGCAGGGCGCGCAAGGCCGTGGCCGGAACGCACCCCCCTTTCTCCGCACCATCCTGGCGTATGTCGCGCTGACGAAGCCGCGCGTCATCGAGTTGCTGCTGGTCACCACGATCCCCGCGATGCTGCTAGCCGACCGCGGTCACGTGAATCCGCTGCTCATCCTGAACACGCTGCTGGGTGGTGTGATGGCCGCGGCCAGTGCCAATACGCTCAACTGCGTCGCCGATGCCGATATCGACAAGGTGATGAAGCGCACCGCGCGGCGGCCGCTGGCCACGTCGACGGTGACCACGCGTAACGCCCTGATCTTCGGTGTGGTGCTGGGTGTTGGAGCCTTCGCCTGGCTGTGGTGGACCGCCAACCTGCTGTCCGGGCTGCTCGCGGTGGCCACGATCGCGTTCTACGTGTTCATCTACACGCTGGTGCTCAAGCGCCGCACCGCGCAGAACGTGGTGTGGGGTGGTGCCGCCGGATGTATGCCGGTGATGATCGGCTGGTCGGCGGTCACCGGCACGATCGCGTGGCCGGCGCTGGTGATGTTCGCGATCATCTTCTTCTGGACGCCGCCGCACACCTGGGCGCTGGCGATGCGGTACAAGGAGGACTATCGGGCCGCGGGTGTTCCGATGCTGCCGGTGATCGCCACCGAGGAGAAGGTCACCAAACTGATCCTCGTCTACACCTGGCTCACCGTGCTGGCCACCCTGGTGCTCGCGCTGGCCGCCGGTGTCATCTATGCCGTGGTCGCGTTCTTGGCCGGCGTCTGGTTCCTGACCATGGCACACCAGCTGTACTCGGGTGTGCGCAAGGGGCAACCGATCAGGCCGCTGCGCCTGTTCCTGCAGTCGAACAACTATCTGGCCGTCGTCTTCTGCGCACTCGCTGTCGACTCCGTGGTCGGCTGGCCCACCCTGTTCCAGCTCTGACCGCGAGCGCGGCGTTAGGCACGCCGCACACGGTTCCAGCTCTGACCGCGAGCGCGGCGTTAGGCACGCCCGCACACGGCGTGTCCGCGTGCGCAACGCCGCGCTCGGTGGATCAGGGGATGAGCACCACAGACCCGGTGGTCTTGCGTGCCTCCAGATCGATATGGGCCTGGGCGGCCTGGTCGAGTGCGTAGCTGGCGCCCACAGTGATCTTCAGCGTGCCGCGCGACACCAGGTCCAGTACGTCGTTGGCACGCCAGGCGAACTCTTCGGGGTTCCGGATGAAATGCCCCATGGTGGGACGGGTCAATACCGCCGATTTCGCGGTGAGGCGCTGCGGGTCGAAGGGCGGCACCTGCCCGCTGGCCGCCCCGTACAGGGCAATCAGGCCACGCACCCGGACCGCCGCCAGGCTTGCCTCGAAGGTGGACTTGCCGACTCCGTCGTAGGCGACCGCGACACCTTCGCCCGCGGTCAATTCCAGGATTTGTGCGGCGAATTCGGAGGGATCGTCAGGGTTCGGGTACGAGAGTACCTCCGCCGCGCCGGCCTCCCGGGACAGCTTCTCTTTCGCCTCGCTCGACACGGTGGTGATGACCCTGACTCCCCGATACGTTGCCCACTGGGTCAGCAGCAGACCCATGCCGCCGGCACCGGCGTGCACCAGCACGGTGTCACCGGCCGCAACGGGGTAGACCGAGGTCAACAGATAGTGCGCGGTGATTCCTTGTAGCAGGGAACTCGCCGCCACCTCGGCGGAGAGACCCTCGGGTACCTTGGCGGTGTAATCGGCAGGGGCCGTGGTCGATTCGGCGTATCCCCAGGCCGCGACCGGGCTGGCGACGCGATCGCCGGGAACCAGGCTGTGCACACCCTCGCCGACCGCACTCACCACGCCGCTCACCTCGGAACCCGGGATGTGGGGGAGCGGTGCGGCATAGCTGCCGTTGCGCAGATAGACGTCGCGGAAGTTGACTCCCACCGCGTCGACGTCGATGAGCACTTCGCCGGGACCCGGCGTGGGGTCGGTCTTTTCGACGAGAGTGAGGACGTCCGGTCCTCCGGTCACGGGTACCTCGATGGCGCGCATGGGTTCCAGTATTCAGCAGTCCCAGGCCAAGATGTGGCCGCCGAATCGAGTAGCCCGCTACTCGTGTCCCGCGTCATCTTTTTCGCGAGCGTTGAACCGTCACTGCCGCCCCGGCATTGGCAACTCTCGAGTTCATTCATGAGACCAGCGCGATAAGGAGAAGGGTAATGACCAGGCCACGAAAGCCAGCGGCTCCGAAAGGGATTCAGTCGCTGCGTGATTTTCGGGACTCACTGGAGTCCGCCAGCTTCACCGCGCATGCCGCCGTCGCGGCAGCGCGAGTCACCCACGAGGACGCCTTCGAAGACATGCGGGCACACCTCGTGCGACTGTACGACGGCGTCGACGCCGCACACAGTTTCGTCGATGAGACCGGGGCGGTCTTCGACTGCATTCCGGTCGAACAGCAGCCGGCGCTGCGCGGCTCGTCCGAGCGGGTGGCCAAGGCGCCCGATCTGCCGACCATCGGGGGCGGCACCGAGGCCGTCGACGAGGACGAAATCAGGACCGCGGCGGCGGCCAGCCCGGAGACAGGGGCGCAGCGTAAGGACTGGTACGGCAACGCGATGCAGGGCCCCGATGGGACCATTCCGATGCGCCGGATCACGCTGACCGATTTGGCGCGCTTTCCGTCGCTGAAGGCGTTCATGCGTAAGGGACCCGGTGGTGCTGGGCGGCCTCCGCGTGCGGTCGAGCCGCCCACCGTTCCCGCCACGCACCGCTGGGCGCATGCGTACCAGAACGTCACCAACGGCGGCGGGCACAGCTTTTTGAATCTGTGGCGGCCCGGCATAGGCGCGAATCAGGTGTTCTCGCTGTCTCAGCACTGGTATGTCGGCGGCAGCGGCGGCGGTCTGCAAACCGTCGAATGCGGGTGGCAGGTCTACCCGCAGCTGTACGGAGACGCCCAGCCGCATCTGTTCACCTATTGGACGGCTGATGATTACGGCTCGACCGGCTGCTACAACTTGAGCTGCCACGCCTTCGTGCAGACCTCATCGTCGTTCTCGCCGGGTATGGCCCTCGGTCCGATCAGTGTTCCCGGCGGCGCCCAGTACCAGATCGAACTGGCCTACTGGCATACCGGCGGTCGCTGGTGGCTCTATTTCAACGGCACCCAGGGCAGCAACGCCATCGGCTATTACCCCGACACGCTGTTCGGCAACGGGGCACTGAAGACGAGCGCCGCCGAAATCGACTACGGCGGTGAAACCGTGGGTACCACCAGTTTTCCGGCCATGGGCAGCGGCGCATTCGCCAATCAGGGTTGGCAGCATGCCGCGTACCAGCGGCAGATCGGCTACTGGCCGCCGCAGGGCGGCGCGATGATCAATGCCAACCTGACGCCGTCGCAGGGATGGCCGGCGTGGTACACCGCGCAAGTCAATCTGTACGCGGCGCCCTGGAGCGAGACGCTGTGGTTCGGGGGCCCGGGTGGCAGCTGATCCGGATCGGTTCGTCGGCGGGGCGTCGTGAGTAGGGTCCGAATGGTGCAGTACCACGAGATCTATCACGGAGTGCGTTTGGTCATCACGACGACCGAGCTCGTGGGTGGCGCCTGGTCCTGGGAGGTCCGGTTTGAGGCCGACCAGGGGCAGGCGCTCATCGCGGAGCAGCCCGCTGTCAGCTATCCGGCCGAGGAGCAGGCGCTGACCGCGGCCCGGTCCGCGGTTGCGGCGACCGTGGACCGTTCGCGCATCGCTCGTGGCAAGCCGTAGTCTTTACTCATGTCTGAGGATGCCAAACCCACGGTCCCGTCCACCGTGCACCGCGCACTGACGGCCTTCGTGAAGGCGCACCACATGCCTACCAAGGCAGTGTTGCAGCCCGTAGGAGAGGCTGGGGTGCGCATCACCCTCGTGGGTGCCGATGGGATTCTGGGCGATCAGGTAGTCGCCGACCTGGAGACCGCCCACGCGGCCGTCGCTGCTGTGGAAGGCATCGAGGTCGCCGAAGGCTGGGATCGCGAGCTGGTCAGCACCGCCAACCCTGCGCCGGGTCACGCCAAGAAGATGGCCGGGTGGGTCGCCCGGACGTAAGGCTGGGACGGCCGGATATCTTCCATCCGCGCATCGTTCTAGCCGGTTGTCCGCAGCTCGTCTCCGGTGACGGTGACGACGCCGAACTCGTTGCCGCACTGCGGGTTCGTGATCTGCATGCACGGTGGTTGTCCTGGGACGATCCTGAGGTCGCGCAGGCAGACCTGGTGATTCTGCGTGCCACCTGGGACTACCCCGAACGCCTCGAGGAATTCCTACGGTGGGCAGGATCGGTACGCAATGTGCTCAACCCGCTGCCGGTGGTGCGTTGGAACACCGACAAGCGCTATTTGAATGATCTTGCCTCAGCAGGTATTTCGACGGTGCCTAGCACGTTCTTCGCCCCCGGCGATCCGATCGTGCTGCCCGATGGCGAACTCGTCATCAAGCCGGCGGTGGCGGGCGGATCTCGCGGCGCCGGCCGCTTCACCTGCCCAGAAGCCGCGCGCAATCATGCGGAGGGCCTGCAGGACGAGGGGCGCACCGTACTGATTCAGCCCTACGACTCGCGGGTCGACTCGCATGGAGAGACGGCGCTGGTCTTCCTCAACGGCGAACCCTCGCATGCGTTCACCAAGGGCGCGCTGCTGGCGCCGGCCGGGTCCGCCGCGGCGGTGGACGAGTCGGGGCTCTTCCATTCCGAAACGCTGGCGCCGGTCAGGCCGTCGTCGGCACTGTGGAGATTTGGCGCTGCCGCATTGGCCGCGGCGGCAACAAAATCCGGTGTCGCGATGAACGAGCTGCTCTACGCACGTGTCGATGTGATCGGCGGGGTGCATGACAACGATCCGCGGCTGCTTGAGCTCGAGCTGGTCGAGCCTTCCCTGGGCTGGCGGCAGCTGGAGACCGAGGAACGCGATCTCGCTCAGCGCAAGTTCGTGATCGGTGTCGAGGATGCGTTAGAGCGCTTGGGTCTCGGCCCGCTGGGGCAACGCGGTCGCGGCTAGCTCGGGCGTGGTGAGGGCAGCCCAGAGCGCCGCGGTGGCGGCGGTGCAGGCCGCCGCGCCGGCGACGTGCACCGCGACAAGCACGGCCGGCACGCCGGTGTAGAACTGCACGACCCCGACGAGCGCCTGCGCCGCGGTGAGCGCGAGCAACACGGTGAAGCGGACCCAGATGCGTCGGGTCACCCCCACGGCGGCCAGCCCGAAGCCGAGCCCCAGCAGCAATGCGAGGTAGGCGATGAGCAGCGTGCCGTGCAGGTGCACCAAGGTGGTGATCTCGATCTGCAGCCGGGGCACCACCCGGGTGATGCTCTTATCGCCGGCATGTGGCCCGGCGCCGGTGACCAGCGTGCCTGCCACCAAGACCGCGGCCAGCGTGATGCCGATCAACGCGGTGAGCCGGCCCAGTGGTGCGGGCGGCGGCGGCACCGTGGGTAGATCGGAAACGACGTCGGGCTCACCGACTTTCACGTACAAGAGCGTCGCCAGCCACACCATGCCCATCGAGACGAGCAGATGGATCGCGACGGTCCACCAGAGCAGGCCGGTGCGCACGGTGATGCCGCCGATGACGGCCTGGAGCACCGTCGAGGCCGGCATCAGCCAGGCGTACACCAGCACCTCGCGGCGACGGCGTGCGCGGGTGACCGCGAGCACCGCCAGCGCCGCGGTGATGACGACGAGGAAGCTGATCATCCGGTTGCCGAATTCCACTGCCTGGTGAATGCGCGGAACCTCGGCAACGGCAACGGGAGTGAAGCTCCCGGGGAAGCATTGTGGCCAGGTGGGGCAGCCGAGCCCGGACGCGGTGACGCGGACGACAGCGCCGGTGACGGCAATGCCACCCTGTGTGAGCACCACTGCCGCGGCGATGAGCCGCTGCGTGCGCAAGCTCGGCATCGGCAGCAGATCGACTACCCGCAGAAACGCTCGATATAGCACGTGCAGAGTCTATGCCACCCCCAACTACGGCTCGTAGTAGTTGGGTAGGTGAGCTCCGTGTGCCTCGGTCAGGTGAACTTGAACCAGCGCAGCGCGCCGTAGCCGGCCAACGCACCCCACGCCGCGAGCACGGCGATCGCGAACCAGTCCACGGAAAGGGTCATCGCGGCCGCGAGCGCCTCCGAGAGCGCGCCCGAGGGGGAGAGCCGCGCCAACAGCACCACGGCGCGGGGAATCGCATCGGTGGTGCGGCCGTCTTCAAGGGTGAGCGCCCCGAGGCCGGCGAAGATGAACCAGAGCAGGTTGGCCAGCGCCAGCACGATCTCCGCGCGCAGTGTGCCACCCAGGAGCAGGCCCATCGCCACGAAGGTCGCGGTGCCGATCGCGATCACCACCGCGCCCAGCAGCAGCCCCACCGGGTGCGGGCGCCAGCCCAGCGCGCCGCCGATCGCACCGATGACGGCAGCCTGCAGCACCACCACGGTGACCACGGCCAGTGCCTTGCCCGCGATGATTCCCCACACCGGTAATGCGGTGGCGCCCAAGCGTTTCAGGGCCCCGTAACGGCGATCGAAACCGACCGCGATCGCCTGTCCCGTGAATGCGGTGGAGATGACCGCCAGCGCCATGATGGCGGGCACGAAGATGTCGGTGCGTGAACCAGGGAACTGGCCCAGTGGCAGCAGCGTCAAGCCGATCAGCAGGGTGATCGGAATGAACATGGTGAGCAACAGCTGCTCGCCATTGCGCAGCAGCAGCTTGAGTTCCAGCCAGAACTGCGCGAACAGCATGGTGTGCACGGCACTCGGCCGTGGGTCGGGGGAGAAGGTGCCCGGATCGAAGCGGGGTGTGGTGGTGTCGGTCATCGCAATTCCCTGCCGGTCAGGTCGAGGAACACGTCCTCGAGGCTGCGCTTCTCGACGCGCAAATCGGTGGTCAGCACGTCCATCCGCGCGCACCAGGCCGTGACGGTGGCCAGCACCTGCGGGTCGACGACGCCTTCCACCCGGTACTCGCCGGGGGTCACCTCCGCGACCTTGTAGCCCTCCGGCAGGGCAGAGGTGAGCAGGGTCAGGTCCAGGCGCGGGGGTGCGGAGAAGCGCAGTTGATTCTCGGCGCCGGACTGCATCAGCTCAGCGGGAGTGCCGGCGGCGACCACCGAACCGTGATCGATGATCATCAACTGGTCCGCGAGCTCCTCGGCCTCCTTCATGTGGTGGGTGGTCAGCACCACTGAGACGCCGTCGCGGCGCAGGCAGTCGATCAGCTCCCACACCACCAGCCGTGCGTGCGCGTCCATGCCTGCGGTGGGCTCGTCGAGAAAGACCAGTTCGGGCCGGCCCACCAGTGCGCAGGCCAGCGCGAGGCGCTGCTGCTGCCCGCCGGATAGCCGCCGGTAGGGGGTGCGGGCGGCATCCGTCAGTCCGAGCGTGTCCAGAAGCCACTGTGGGTCAAGGGGATTGGCGGAGTAGGAGGCGACCAATCCCAGCATCTCGCTGGCCCGGGCGGTGGGGTAGGCGCCGCCGCCCTGCAACATGACGCCGATGCGTGCGCGCACCGCGGAGTTCTTGGCTACCGGATCCATTCCGAGCACTTCGACGGTGCCCTCGTCGGGGTGCAGGAAGCCTTCACATAGTTCGACGGTGGTGGTTTTTCCGGCGCCGTTGGGACCGAGTAACGCAAAGACCTGCGCCTCCTGGACCTCAAGGTCCAGGCTGTCCAACGCGGTGATCGGTGCTGCGTTCGTCCCGTATCGCTTGGTCACCGACCGCATCCGCACTGGTGGTGCTGTCCTGGTCGATGCTTGCGTCACGGTCAGTCAGCGTAAGCGGCGCCTCTTGGTCACCGTTAGGCAGCCGACGCCATGGCAGATAGTCGTGCGTGATAGCGATGAGCAGAAGCGCGATGATCGCGCTTGCCACGGTGGCGTCGATGATCTGGAACAAGGCGAACCTGTCGCCGTTGGCGGTGGGCCCGAAAATGCCCACGAGCAGCGTGATTCCGATCGCGGTGCCGCGGAAGGCGGGGCGCGTGGCCCAGGCGGCCAGCGGGATGATGGCCCACAACAGGTACCAGGGCTGTACCACCGGGAAGAGCAGCACGGTGATGCCGAGGGCCACACCCAGCCCGCCGACGGGATGCAGGCGTCCGCGCAACACGGCGAACAGCAGCCAGGACACCGCGATGGCGATGATGCCGATACCGATGCCGCGGGTGAGCGACAAAATCGCGGTGGTGTGATCGCCGAGACCGAGCAGGATGCCGACCTGCCCGGTGCCCAGCGCCACGAGGGTGGGCGGCGACATCCAGCTGCGCACCGCGTTGGCGGTGCCGAGCGTGTAAATCCAGCCGAATCCGAGCCCGCTGGCCCAGCCGATGAGCACGGTGACGGCACCGGTGACGGCTCCGAGCAGCGCCCCGGCCTGCAATAGCCCCCGGAACCCGCCACCCCACCTGCGGGCCAGTGCCATGCCGACGAACCCGAGTGCCAACAGAGATGGCAGCTTGACCTGGGATGACGCCGTGATCAGCACGGTTCCGGCCAGCAGATTGCCCAAGGGGGCCCAACTGGCCCACTGGGTGCGTGAACGCGGCCAATGCCTGACCCCGGCGAGTGATCGCGTCGAATCGACGCCCCGCATGGCCAGTTCGGTACCGGCCAGCATCAGGCCCAGCATGAGCGCCTCGTTGTGGATTCCGGCGATCAGGTGCATCAGCAGCAGCGGGTTGGCGGCGCCGAGCCACAGTGCGCTGACCTCCGCGACGCCGCAGCGCTGCGCCAGGCGTGGGGTGGCCCAGATGATCAGCAGCACCCCGAGGAGTTCGACCAGTCGATGGCAGAGCGCACCGGCGACGATGTCGTCGCCGGTGAGCCGGGAGATGCCCTTGCCGATCCACAGGAACAACGGGCCGTAGGGCGCGGGTGTTTCTCGCCACAGGCTGGGTACCGAGAGTGTGAACACGTGATCCAGGCCGAGGGCGACCGCCGGGCCCTCGGTGTACGGGTCCTTGCCGAGCCGGGCGATCTGGCTTTGTGCCAGATAGGAGTACACGTCCTTGGAGTACATCGGCGGCGCGACGAGTAGCGGCAGGATCCACAGCAGCAGGGTCCGGTCGAGCTGTCCCCGTGACATCCTGCGCACCGGTCCGCGCTGGCCGTTGGCGTTCTTGTTGCGCAGGCTGCCGATGGCGAAGCGGCCCAACATGAGCCAGGCCAGCGTCATCATCACGGCGCCGGTGGTCGTCATCGTCAGGGACACTGTCTGGATGCGCGACGGCAGGTTCAGCAGCCGCACTCCGAAGATCGGATCCTGGATGACGGGCCGCGCCCCAGCCCCGAGCGCACCGATCGCCATCAGCGCGGTTCCGGTGGCGCCGAACAGCCGCGTGCGGTTCATGGCGGTGAGCTCGCGCTCATTGAGCGGAGCCGACGAACGCTCGTCGTCATGCAGATGCGAGAGCGACGAGCTCAGCCATTGCCCACGTACCGACACGCCAGCAGCGTATCGGCCCGGTGCGCTCGTGCCGCGGAACCAGTCGGGCAGGGCCTGTCCGGCAGGCCGGGTGCCGGTCAACATAGGTAACCCTTGCTAGACGTGGCATTCCGAATTGCGTCACACTGGTGTTGTGAAATTCGGTTCGGGTGTTTCAGCAGGGGCTGCCGCCACGGCAGCGCCGGCGCTGAACGCTGCCCCGGCCGTATCCACCGAGGGGCAGACCCGGGCTGCGGTGGTTCGCCTGCTTCTCGAATCGGGGCCTGTCACTGCAGGTGAGATCGGCGAGCGGCTCGGCCTGTCGGCCGCGGGCGTGCGCCGGCACCTGGACGCGCTCATCGATGCCGGTGATGCAGTCTCGAATCCCGCCGCCTCCTGGCAGCACAACGGTCGGGGCCGCCCGGCCAAGCGATTTCAGCTCACGGCCGATGGCCGCGCCAAGTTGAACCATGCCTATGACGACCTGGCCTCGGCGGCCATGCGTCAGCTGCGTGAAATCGGCGGCGACGAGGCGGTGCGCACCTTCGCGCGGCGCCGGATCGACGCGATCCTGGGCGATCTCACGATCGGAGCCCCCCAGGACGATCTGCCCGCGGCCGTCGGCCAGGTGGCCGATGCGCTGACCCGCGCGGGGTATGCCGCCTCCACTCAGAAGGTGGGTGGCTCCGGTGGATTTCTGCAGGGCGTGCAGATCTGCCAACATCATTGCCCGGTGTCGCATGTCGCGGCGGAGTTCCCCGAATTGTGCGAGGCGGAACAGCAGGCCTTCGCCGCGGTGTTGGGAACACATGTACAGCGTTTGGCGACCATCGCCAACGGCGACTGTGCCTGTACCACCCACGTGCCGCTGCACAGCAGCCCCGAACACAGCAGCCCTGTCCCGGTGCCCAGCCCGCACCGGATGTCGAACGAGTAGAAGGAGTCACGATGACCCTCGAACGTGAGGTCTTGACCCAGGACGAAACCATTGCGTCGCTGGGCACGTACGGCTATGGCTGGTCGGACTCCGATGTCGCGGGGGCCAGTGCGCAGCGTGGGCTCTCCGAGGCCGTGGTCCGTGATATCTCGGGAAAGAAGAACGAGCCCGAATGGATGCTGGACGTTCGCCTCAAGGCATTGCGCACCTTCGACAAGAAGCCCATGCCCAACTGGGGTTCCAACCTCGATGGCATCGACTTCGACAACATCAAATATTTCGTGCGCTCCAGTGAGAAGCAGGCCGCGTCCTGGGACGAGCTGCCCGAGGACATCAAGAACACTTACGACCGGCTCGGCATCCCCGAGGCGGAGAAGCAGCGGCTGGTGGCCGGTGTCGCGGCGCAGTACGAATCGGAAGTCGTTTACCACTCGATCCGTGAGGATCTCGAATCCCAGGGCGTCATCTTCCTGGACACCGACTCGGGCCTGCGCGAGCATCCGGAGATCTTCAAGGAGTACTTCGGCAGCGTGATCCCCGCCGGTGACAACAAGTTCTCGGCGCTCAACACCGCGGTGTGGTCGGGAGGCTCGTTCATCTACGTGCCGCCGGGTGTGCACGTGGACATCCCGCTGCAGGCCTACTTCCGGATCAACACCGAGAACATGGGTCAGTTCGAGCGGACGCTCATCATCGCCGACGAAGGCTCCTATGTGCACTACGTCGAGGGATGTACTGCCCCGATCTACAAGTCGGATTCGCTGCACTCGGCCGTGGTGGAGATCATCGTGAAGCCGAATGCGCGCGTGCGGTACACGACCATTCAGAACTGGTCCAACAACGTCTACAACCTGGTGACCAAGCGTGCCCGCGCCGAGGCCGGCGCCACCATGGAGTGGATCGACGGCAACATCGGGTCCAAGGTCACCATGAAGTACCCGGCGGTCTGGATGACCGGTGAGCACGCCAAGGGTGAGGTGCTTTCGGTGGCGTTCGCCGGCGAGGGTCAGCACCAGGACACCGGCGCCAAGATGCTGCATCTGGCCCCGAAGACGTCTTCGACCATCGTCTCCAAGTCGGTGGCCCGCGGCGGCGGCCGCGCTTCCTACCGTGGCCTGGTGCAGGTCAACAAGGGTGCGCACGGATCGCATTCATCGGTGAAATGTGATGCGCTGCTTGTCGACACGATCAGCCGCAGTGACACCTACCCGTATGTGGATATCCGCGAGGACGACGTCACGATGGGCCACGAGGCCACGGTCTCGAAGGTCAGCGAGGATCAGTTGTTCTACCTGATGAGCCGCGGCCTCACCGAGGACGAGGCGATGGCCATGGTGGTGCGTGGGTTCGTCGAGCCCATCGCCAAGGAACTGCCGATGGAGTACGCGCTCGAGCTCAACCGCCTCATCGAGCTGCAAATGGAAGGTGCGGTGGGATGAGCCAGTTGACTGAAGCGGTCGAGGGAACCAATAAGGGCGAGCTGTTCAGCTCCTACGACGTCGAGGCATTCGAGGTGCCCGGCGGCCGCGACGAGCTGTGGCGGTTCACCCCGTTGCGCCGCCTGCGTGGCCTGCATGACGGGACGGCCGTCGCGACAGCACCGGCCGCCGTATCCGTGAACGCCAGCGACAGCGTGACCGTCGAAACTGTCGAGCGTTCCGATGAACGACTCGGTCAGGGTGGCGTGCCGTCGGATCGGGTAGCGGCGCAGGCGTATTCGTCATTCCTAAAGGCGACCGTGATTTCGGTCGGCAAACAGCAAGCAGTCGCCGATCCGATCGAGATCGCCCTCACCGGCCCCGGCGAAGGGCAGGTCGCTTACGGCCACACCCAGGTCCGCGCCGGTGAACTGTCCGAGTCGGTGGTGGTGATCGACTATCGCGGCAGCGGAACCTATGCCGAGAACGTCGAATTCGTAGTGGACGCCGCGGCCCGGCTGACCGTGGTGTCGATTGCCGACTGGGCTGATGACGCGGTCCACGTGACCACCCATCACGCCAAGCTGGGCAAGGATGCGGTGTTGCGACACATCGCCGTCACCCTCGGCGGTGACCTGGTGCGTCTGACCGGCACCGTCCGTTTCGGTGCGCCGGGCGGCGACGCCGAGCTGCTGGGTCTCTACTACGCCGACGAGGGACAGTTCTTCGAGCACCGCCTGCTGGTCGATCACGCCCAGCCGAACTGCAAGTCGAATGTTGTGTACAAGGGTGCGCTGCAGGGCAATCCGTCTTCGGATAAGCCCGACGCGCACACCGTGTGGATCGGCGACGTGCTCATCCGCGCCGAGGCGACCGGAACCGACACCTTCGAGCTGAACCGCAACCTGATCCTCACCGATGGGGCCCGCGCGGATTCGGTTCCGAACCTGGAGATCGAGACCGGGGAGATCGCCGGGGCCGGACATGCCAGCGCCACCGGCAGATTCGATGACGAGCAACTGTTCTACCTGCGCTCGCGGGGTATTCCGGAGGAGGACGCACGCCGTCTGGTCGTGCGCGGCTTCTTCCAGGACATCATTGGCCGGATCGGTG
The DNA here is from genome assembly GCF_001605725.1 of Mycobacteroides immunogenum. NCBI lineage: Bacteria > Bacillati > Actinomycetota > Actinomycetes > Mycobacteriales > Mycobacteriaceae > Mycobacteroides > Mycobacteroides immunogenum. The sequence continues at coordinate 3,014,001 of NZ_CP011530.1, read as the reverse complement.
TCGAGTCGGTACGTGACCGCCTCACCGAGGCCGTCGAACAAGAACTGCAAGCGAACGCGAACTAAGTCGAACTCGTAGATAGAAAGCAACTCATGACCACGCTAGAAATCAAGGATCTGCACGTCAGCATTTCGCCCAAGGAGGGTGAGTCGATCGAGATCCTCAAGGGTGTCAACCTCACCGTGAACTCGGGCGAAACCCACGCCGTGATGGGGCCCAACGGTTCCGGTAAGTCCACGCTGTCCTACGCGATCGCCGGACATCCCAAGTACGAGGTGACCTCCGGGTCGGTCACGCTCGACGGCCAGGACGTCCTGGAGCTGTCTGTGGATGAACGCGCGCGCGCTGGACTGTTCTTGGCGATGCAGTACCCCGTCGAGGTGCCCGGCGTCTCGATGTCGAATTTCCTGCGGACCGCCGCCACCGCCGTGCGCGGCGAGGCCCCGAAGCTGCGCCACTGGGTCAAAGAAGTCAAGGAAGCCATGGGGGAGTTGGAGATTGAGTCCACTTTCGCCGAGCGCAGTGTGAACGAGGGCTTCTCCGGCGGCGAGAAGAAGCGTCACGAAATCCTGCAGCTGGGACTGCTCAAGCCGAAGATCGCGGTGCTGGACGAGACCGATTCCGGCCTGGACGTCGACGCGCTGCGCATCGTCTCCGAGGGTGTGAACCGCTATGCCGAGCGTGAGCACGGCGGCATCCTGCTCATCACGCACTACACCCGGATTCTGCGGTACATCCAGCCCCAGTTCGTGCACGTCTTCGTTGGCGGCCGCATCGTGGAGTCGGGCGGCCCCGAGCTGGCCGATGAGCTGGAAGAAAACGGCTACGTGCGCTTCACCCAGGCGACCGCGGGAGCCTGAGATGACAGCGACGGCGGACTCGTTGACCGGGTTCGACCTCGACGGCATCAGGGCGGATTTCCCGATCCTGAGCCGGACCGTGCGCGGTGGTAAGCCGTTGGCGTATCTGGATTCTGGGGCCACCTCGCAGCGCCCCTCGCAGGTTCTGGATGCCGAACGGCGCTTCCTCACCGAGCACAACGCCGCCGTGCACCGCGGCGCGCATCAACTGGCCGAGGAAGCCACCGACGCCTACGAGGGTGCGCGCACCGCGATCGCCCGATTCGTGGGGGTGGACGACGGCGAGGTCGTCTTCACCAAGAACGCCACCGAATCGCTGAACCTGGTGGCCTACACGCTCGGTGACGATCGGTTCGATCGTGCGGTGGGGCCCGGCGATGAGATCGTCATCACCGAGCTGGAACACCACGCGAATCTGGTTCCGTGGCAAGAGCTGTGCCGTCGCACGGGTGCCACCCTGCGTTGGTACGGCGTCACCGAAGACGGCCGCATTGATCTGGACTCGCTCGATCTCACCGAGGCCGTGAAGGTGGTGGCCTTCACCCACCAATCCAATGTGACGGGTGCGGTGGCTCCCGTCGTGGAGCTGGTACGTCGCGCCAGATCCGTTGGTGCCCTTGTCGTCTTGGATGCCTGCCAGTCCGTCCCGCACATGCCGGTGAACTTCCGGGAGCTGGACGTGGATTACGCGGCGTTCTCTGGGCACAAGATGCTCGGTCCCTCGGGTGTCGGCGTGCTGTACGGCCGGCGCGAGCTGCTGGAGGCCATGCCCCCGTTCATCACCGGTGGCTCCATGATCGAGACGGTCACCATGGAGGTAAGTACCTACGCACCGCCTCCGCAGCGATTCGAGGCCGGCGTCCCGATGACCTCGCAGGTGGTGGGTCTGGGCGCTGCCGTCGATTACCTCAACGCGGTGGGTATGGAGACGGTTGCCGCACATGAGCATCAGCTGGTCTCGGCGGCCCTCGCCGGGCTCGCGGACATCGCGGGCGTGCGCATCATCGGACCCGCCGAGAACGTCGATCGGGGCGGGGCGGTGTCCTTCGTGGTCGACGGTATCCACGCGCACGACCTGGGCCAGGTGCTCGACGACGAGGGTGTTGCGGTGCGGGTGGGGCATCACTGCGCATGGCCGTTGCATCGCCGATTCGGTATCGCCGCCAGTGCCCGTGCGTCCTTTGCCGTCTACAACACTCTGGACGAGGTTGACCGGCTGGTCGCCGGAGTCCGTCGCGCACAGGAGTTCTTCGCGTAATGCGCCTGGAGCAGATGTACCAGGAAGTCATCCTGGATCACTACAAGCATCCGCATCATCGCGGGCTGCGCGAACCCTTCGCGGCCGAGGTGCATCACGTGAACCCCACCTGTGGTGATGAGGTCACACTGCGAGTCACCTTGGACGACAACACAATCGCCGACGTGTCCTATGACGGGCAGGGCTGCTCCATCAGCCAGGCCGCGACCTCGGTGCTGACCGATCAGGTGATCGGGTTGACGGTGGACGAGGCGCTCAAGACGGTGGCCTCCTTCAACGAGATGATCTCGTCACGCGGCACCATCGATGGCGACGAGGACATCATCGGCGACGGTATTGCTTTCGCTGGGGTTTCGCGCTATCCGGCCCGCGTCAAGTGCGCGCTCCTAGGATGGATGGCGTTCAAGGACGCGTTGGTACAGGCAACCGAACATCACGAGGTGAACCGATGACCGAGGTATCAGAAGAAGTAAAGCTCCTCGAGGACGTGGAGGAGGCGATGCGTGACGTCGTCGACCCCGAGCTCGGTATCAACGTCGTCGACCTGGGCCTGGTGTATGGGCTGAACGTCGAGGAGAGCGAGACCGGGAAGGTCGCGGTCATCGACATGACATTGACCTCGGCGGCGTGTCCGCTCACCGATGTCATCGAGGATCAGTCGCGCAACGCGCTGGTCGGCGCGGGACTGGTCAAGGAGATCAAGATCAACTGGGTCTGGGTGCCGCCGTGGGGCCCGGACAAGATCACCGACGATGGTCGGGAGCAGCTCCGGGCCCTCGGCTTCACCGTCTAGCGCTGGTGGTGGCCCTCGTGGCCGCCGCCCTCACATGCGCCGTCCTTGGCGGCCCGCAGGGTGATGCTGGCGGCCTGCAGATTCCCTGACGCGTCGTTGGCCCCGTGCGCGGCGACGCACTTGCCCGCGACTATGGCGTTGTGATCCGCCGGTGTCCGCTTGGCGTAGGTGGTGTCGTTGGTGACGGTCACGGTTGTCGGGCCTGCCGCTCCGCCGTTGGAGTCGGCGCCGGTCACCGTGATGGTGTTCCCGCTGACCGAGGCGACGGTGCCACGCACGGCCTGATGCTCGGGGCGTTTGCCGGACGTCGGAGCCGGGGAGGACGACTCCTGCTGCTCCTTGGCATGTTCAGCGGTGCAGTTGCCGTCCGCGGCCGGCCAGATCATCACGCGCCGTGCCGTCGCGGGGCTGGTGTCCTGTTGAGTCATGGCCGCGATACAGCTGCCCGCGGTGACGTCCGACAGTTGCGCGGCGGAGATCTCGGAAACCTTCGTCGACTGGCTGAAGTCGACGGTCGCGCTGCCGTCCTTCTTGGTGACCTGGATGGTGTTACCCGATACGGACGCGATGAGCCCGGCGACGTGGTCTTTTCCGTTGTGTTCGCCATGTGCGGATGAGGAGGTGGGCGCCGACGATGTGGTGGAGGCACCGGTGGTGCTGCTGGGTGCACCGCACGCGGCGATCGAGAATGCCGTCAGTCCGGCGAGTGTGAACAACGCTCCGCGAACGGATCGTGGCTGGGCAAACGTCTGGGTTGGGGACATCGATGTTCTCCATGGTCGGCGAATAGGACACCTCAGCGTGCTTGCGCAGGCTGAGGTTGTGCTCCGGGCTGTGTGAGAAGTTGCTGTGGGTTGCATCGTGCGTGCGGGTTCACGCGAGCTTCCGGACGAAACAGATGCGATCTTGGCCGGGGCCGTCGTAGTCGGTATGTACGGGTAAACCGGCTACCTCCTTATCTCCCGATTGGGGCTCGAATCCGAGCGCAAGGTGATAGCTGATCGATCCGGTGTTGCGTGGTGATGTGATCGCCTTGACGGTGTTGCGGCCGGCCTCGCGGGCCTGAGTGAAGAACAGCTCGTAGAGATGTCGGGCTACTCCATGACCGCGGTGTGCGGGATCGACGCCGACAAAATGTATGTATGCCTGCTCGTCGTGATCGGCGGAATGAAAACCGATCAAGAAGCCCGCCAACGCATCCTTCTCTTGCGCGATCCAACTGGTGGAACCGAAGTGCTGCAGGAAGAGTGGCGGTACGAGCAGGCTGAGTTCGCGCGCCTGTTCCTGGGTGCGCGAACCGGCCCACCATCGGGGGATGGCGTTTTTGATCGCCGGATGGTCGGCAGGCCTGGCATGGCGGATATCCATACGGATTCACCGTACTGGCGGTCCGCACCTTTCATCGGCGGCGGGGCCGAGGTTGATCTTGGTGGCCTGCAGTACTCCCTGCGCGTCCTTGGTGCCTCGGGCGTCCGCGCATTTGCCAGTGGCGATGACGGTGGCCTCCACCGGCTGGCGCTTGTCGTATTTGGTGTCGGCGGTCACGGCGATATTGCTCTGAATCTCCGCCGCGCCGGTGGGGTCGGTGTTGGTGACGACGATCGTGTTGCCGTTGACGGACGCGACAGCGCCGTGCACGGTGGGGCCGTCGAAAGGCGGTGCGCCCGGGGGCGGTCCCTCCGGGCCGGCGGGAGGCGGCCCCGGTGCTATGCCCGGCGGTGGCGCACCACCGGGCGGCGTATCGACAGCGCATTTATTGTCCTCGGCGGCACTGATCTGCACCCGCTGTGCGGTGATGGCATCCGACGCGTCGGCGGGCGCCGCGAGCACGCTGACACAGCTGCCGACGATGACGTCCGAAAGTTCGCCGGGTTGCACCTCGGTGAGCTTCGTCATCGTGTTGAAGTCGATATCGGCGGTGCCGTCCGGGGTTTTCACCTGGATGGTGTGGCCGGACACCGAGGAGATCAGACCGCCCACCCGATCATGGCCACCGGCGTGACGTGTCACGGTTGTCGACGCGGGGCCGGGCGAAGATGCCGTGGGTTTGTTCTCGGACCCCGCGCACGCCGCGGTGGACAACACGACGGCGCCGGCGATCACCAGGAGCGCGGGCCGGGGCCACAGATTTGGTGACATGGTTGACCACGTTATCCCGGAATGGATGCCCTCCCGGCGTAGTTTGACACCTCGTGACCGACGTGAGACCAGACGTAGCGCCGTTGTTTGAACCCTTCACCGTCAAATCGCTGACCGCGCCCAACCGGTTCGCGATGGCGCCGATGACACGGTCGGCGTCGCCGGGTGGTGTGCCCGGCGAGGATGTGGCCGCGTATTACCGGCGCCGTGCCGCCGGTGGTGTGGGGCTGATCATCACCGAGGGCGTCTTCATTCCGCACGAGGCGGCGGGCGGTCAGTCCGCTGTGCCCCGGCTGACCGGGGATGAGTCGCTGGCGGGCTGGTCGGCGGTCACCGAGGCGGTGCATCAGGAGGGCGCGGTGATCGCGGCCCAGCTCTGGCATCAGGGTGTCGAGCGCGGCGCCGATCCGGAATTCAATCCCGACGTGGAGTCGGTGAGCCCGTCGGGTTTGGCGGGCGATGCGTCACCGAGTGGGCGCGCGCTGGCGACAGGGGAGCTGGCCCCGCTCGCCGACCAGTACGCGACGGCGGCCCGCAACGCGCGCGATGCGGGGTTCGATGCGGTCGAGCTGCATGGCGCGCACGGCTATCTGCTCGATCAGTTCCTCTGGGAGCGCACGAACATCCGGTCCGACGGATATGGCGGCTCGGCAGCCGATCGGTTGCGCTTCCCGGCGGAGGTGGTGCGTGCAGTACGTGCCGCTGTCGGGCCGGATTTCCCGGTCCTGTACCGATTTTCGCAATGGAAGCAGGCGGATTACACCGCCACGCTGGCGGACAGCCCGGCCGCGCTGGAACGTCTGTTGGCGCCCCTGGTCGAGGCCGGTGTGGATGTTTTCCATCCGTCCACGCGCCGGCACTACGTGCCCGCGTTCCCACATCTGGGGGGAGCCGACGGAGAGCTGAGCCTGGCGGGCTGGACCAAACGCGTGTCGGGGCTGCCGGTCATCGCGGTCGGCTCGGTGGGACTGCAGACCGAGTTCAAGCCGTCGGATGTGCGCGATATCGAGCCCGCGCCGGTTGAGGCGGTATTGCGGCAGTTCGCCAACAATGAGTTCGACGTGATCGCGGTCGGCCGCGCGTTGTTGTCGGATCCGGAGTGGGTGAACAAACTGCGGGCCGGCAGGCAGGACGAGTTTGTGGGATTCAATATCGGTAAGGCACTGTCCTCGCTCTACTGAGCGCTGGCGGAACATCGGACACCTGGGGAGCGTTGAGGACAACATGGCAACACGTGACATCACCGCGGACGCGTTCAATGATCTGATCCACGACAACGACATCGTGCTGGTCGACTTCTGGGCGTCGTGGTGCGGACCTTGCCGCCAGTTCGGTCCGGTGTTCGAAGCATCCTCGGAGGCCAACCCGGACGTCGTTCACGCCAAGGTGGATACCGAGGCGGAACAGGCCTTGGCGTCGGCGGCGAACATCCGGTCCATCCCGACGCTGATGGTGTTCAAGCAGGGGCAGCTCGTGTTCAACCAGCCGGGCGCGCTTCCTCCGGCGTCGTTGGCAGATTTGGTGCAGCAGGTCCGCGATCTCGACGTCGAGGCCGCGCTGCGCGAACAAGAGGCCTAGCCGGAGCCGAAGGCTGCGAGAGCGAATAAGCCTAGGCTATGCTTATTTCTCGTGGCTGAGCGTGTTCCCAGTGATGGCGGTGTTTCCCCGGACCAAGGCGATGTGAGCGCGGAAACGCCGACGAGTCTGCGGGAGTACGTCAAGACCACCGCGATAAACACGCTTCCTCCGCTCATCGCGTACTACGCCCTGCGGGCCTTCGGTGTTACCCCGTACCTCGCCCTGGCGGGTGCGATCGTCACTGCCGTCGTGCAGGGGATCTTGAACATGGCGATCAAGCGCAAGTTCGAACCGGTGAACGGGCTGGTGATCGTCGCCGCGGCCTGCTCGCTGACTGTCGCGTTCACCACCAAGAACCCCCGCATCGTGCAGGTCACCGAGCTCATCCCGGTGTCCATGATCGTGTGGTCACTGGTGGTCAGTGCGCTGCTGCGCAGGCCCGCCTCCAAGAAGTTCGCGAGCGCGATCGCGCCGAGGCTGGCCGACGGGGCGTTGCCCGGGCGCGGCTGGACGGAGCAGGACATCGCGGACTGGCACGGGCTGCACACCCGGATCTGTCTGTGGTTGGGCCTGCTCTGCGGCATGTTTCCGGCGCTGGCGATCTTCCTGATCTTCACGTTGTCGGTAGACGTCTCACAGATTCTGATCGTCGCGATCGGCCCCACCCTTCTGGTCGTGTCCATCGTCAGCGCGGTGACCTTGCTTCAGCGGTTCGTAACACAGCGCGACCAGTTGGCGGCGGCACGTTCGGCCGCCCCGGCAGGCGATGCCGCGGACCCGGTGACCGCCGGCCGGCTTCCCGACTCGGCTCACTGACCGCCTGACCGCACAGCGATTTGGTACAGCCCGGCAGGGTCGGTTATATGGATTCATGAGTTTCGTCCTGGTGGACCGTCCGCGTCCGGAAATTGCCCTGGTCACCCTGAACCGGCCCGAGCGGATGAACGCCATGGCGTTCGACGTGATGCTGCCCTTCAAGCAGATGCTGATCGACATCAGTCACGACAACGATGTGCGTGCCGTCGTCATCACCGGTGCCGGTAAGGGCTTCTGTTCTGGTGCCGACCAGAAATCGGCCGGACCCATACCGCACATCGGCGGCCTGACCCAGCCGACCATCGCCTTGCGCTCCATGGAACTGCTCGACGAGGTCATTCTCACGCTGCGCCGGATGCACCAGCCGGTCATCGCTGCCATCAACGGCGCGGCCATCGGCGGTGGGCTGTGTCTGGCACTGGCCTGTGATGTGCGGGTGGCCTCGGACACTGCCTACTTCCGGGCGGCCGGCATCAACAACGGACTGACGGCCAGCGAGCTGGGCCTGAGCTATCTGCTGCCGCGCGCCATTGGTACCTCGCGCGCCTCTGACATCATGTTGACCGGCCGCGATGTCGACGCCGACGAGGCCGAGCGCATTGGATTGGTATCCCGGAAGGTGCCGTCCGAATCGCTGCTGGAAGAGTGTTACGCCATAGGGGAACGCATCGCCGGGTTCTCCCGTCCGGGAATCGAGTTGACCAAGCGCACCATTTGGAGTGGGCTGGACGCCGCTAGCCTGGAAAGTCACATGCACCAAGAGGGCCTGGGGCAGCTCTATGTCCGGCTGCTCACCGACAACTTCGAAGAAGCCACCGCCGCCCGCAAGGAGCGGCGCGAAGCAACCTTTAGAGACAAGCGCTGAGAAGTGCGTGACACGCACACAGCATCCAAGGAGTAAGTAGTGATTACCGCGACGGACCTCGAGGTCCGCGCCGGCGCCCGCACGCTCGTCTACGCGCCGGGCCCCGCGTTACGCATCCAGCCCGGTGACCGGATCGGACTGGTGGGACGTAACGGGGCCGGCAAGACCACCTCGATGAGAATTCTCGCCGGCGAGGGTGAGCCGTATGCCGGTTCGGTGGCCCGGATCGGTGAGATCGGCTATTTGCCCCAGGATCCCAAGGAAGGCAACTTGGACCTGTTGGCCCGCGATCGGGTGCTGTCGGCGCGCGGCCTGGACACCATCATCAGTGAGATGGAGAAGCAGCAGACGCTGATGGCGGAGCTGGCCGACGATGAACAGCGCGACAAGGCCGTGCGCCGCTACGGCCAGCTCGAGGAGCGCTTCTCCTCGCTGGGCGGATATGTCGCGGAAAGTGAAGCGGCCCGGATTTGTTCGAGCCTCGGGTTGCCGGAGCGGATTCTGCTGCAACCGCTGCGGACGCTTTCCGGCGGACAGCGCAGGCGGGTTGAGCTGGCGAGGATCCTGTTCGGCGCCTCCGAGGGCGGCGCGGGGTCGAGTATGACGCTGCTGCTGGACGAGCCGACCAACCACCTGGACGCCGACTCGATCGGCTGGTTGCGCGGATTCTTGCAGAATCACGATGGTGGGCTGGTGGTGATCAGCCACAACGTGGAGCTGCTGGCCGATGTCGTGAACAAGGTGTGGTTCCTGGACGCGGTGCGCGGCGAGGTCGACGTCTACAACATGGGGTGGCAGAAGTACTTGGACGCGCGGTCGCTGGACGAGCAGCGCCGCCGGCGTGAGCGGGCCAACGCGGAGAAGAAGGCCTCGGCGCTGCGTACACAGGCGGCCAAGATGGGCGCAAAGGCCACCAAAGCCGTTGCCGCGCAGAATATGTTGCGCCGCGCGGAGAAGATGCTGTCGGGTCTTGACGAAGAACGGGTGGCCGACAAGGTGGCCCGCATCAAATTCCCGACGCCTGCCGCTTGTGGGCGAGTTCCGTTGGTGGCCAAGGGATTGACCAAAAACTACGGGTCCTTGGAGATCTTCACCGGGGTGGACCTGGCCATCGATCGCGGTTCTCGCGTTGTGGTGCTTGGGCTCAACGGTGCGGGTAAGACGACGTTGCTGCGGCTTCTGGCGGGCGCCGAGACGGCGGACGCCGGCGAACTGGAGCCGGGCCACGGGCTCAAGTTGGGCTACTTCGCGCAGGAGCATGACACCCTGGACGACCACGCGACAGTCTGGGAGAACATCCGCCATGCCGCGCCCGACACGGGGGAGCAGGAACTGCGCGGAATCCTGGGCGCGTTCATGTTCAGCGGCCCGCAGTTGGAGCAGCCCGCCGGAACGCTGTCCGGCGGTGAGAAGACTCGTCTGGCGCTTGCGGGTTTGGTGGCCTCCACCGCGAATGTTCTGTTGCTCGATGAGCCGACCAACAACCTGGATCCGGCGTCGCGCGAGCAGGTTCTGGACGCGCTACGCAGTTACCAGGGCGCTGTCGTGCTCGTCACCCACGACCCCGGCGCGGCGGAAGCACTGAATCCGCAACGCGTGGTGTTGTTGCCGGATGGTACCGAGGACTACTGGTCCGACGAGTATCGGGACCTCATCGAGCTGGCCTAACCTTTTTCTTTACCCTCCCGCCGCGTCTCGTGCACATGCGTGATCACATTTGCGCTATGGTGCAACCGGGTCGAGCTGTCCAGCAGGGCTGCGGAATGGAGTCGGGAGAGAGGTCGCGATGGCCAAAACGCGCGACGAGGAACGTGCCGAGCTGAAGGCCGGGTACGAGAAGGGTGCGAGTATTCGCACGCTTGCCGCGGACACGGGCCGATCGTATGGCTACGTGCACCGTGCGCTCGTGGAATCCGGGGTAACCCTACGTGGACGCGGTGGCCCGAATCGGCGGGTGCGCAAGTCTCAGTAGGGCTTCGACACGCGATGTGCCCGTTGAGCTTTCGGGTGCCAATTGTTGCTAACGTGGTGCGATGCGAGCACACGGTGGTATCCGGAACATCGGCGTACTGGCACTGGCGGCGCTGACCGCGTCCGGGTGCGCGGGTCAGGGGCGCGAGCTGGGCGAGTTGGTATCGCCGGTGGCCACCACCACGGCGCTTCCGCAAACGTCGACACCGGCCCCGGAGACCTTCCGCGTCACGGCCTGCGAGACGGTCAGCGGTGGCGGAGGAACCAATGTGGCCCCGCTGCTGCGCGATGTACGCGTCGGAAAACAAGACGACTACGACAGGGTCACCTTCGAATTCGGTCCGGATCCGAAAACCGACGCCAAGAACAAGGTGCCGCTTGATGAGCTGGTAGTTCCCAAGTACTCGGTGGATAGTCCCGCCAGTGTCTCCGCGGGCCCCAAGGGCGACAGCGTCGTCGTGGCCGGGAGTGCGCTGCTGGGTGTGTTGTTCACGGGCGCGTCCGCGCATGACGCGGATAAGCCGATCCGTTCCTACCCGGGGCCCAGCGAGATCAAGCCGAAGGACTTCCCGGTCCTTGCCGAGGCCAAGCAAGGCGAGGACTTTGAAGGAAAGGTCCGGTGGGCGCTGGGGCTGAACAAGCAGCGCTGTCCGCAGGTGAGCACGCTCACCAATCCGCCGCGCCTCGTGGTGGACCTGCCGCATTAGCGACATTTGTGACAGGTCACCACGCATCGGCGGGTGATTGACCACCGGCGACAATCAGTGGCGGAACGCCGACAATACGGTGCGGGACGCCGTACATTCGCTAACCATGTATCGATACCTGGTACCGCTTGTACTAGTAGTCGGCTCGCTGGTGCCGTCTCCGCACGTGGGGGCGGCTCCGGCGTGCCCCACCGTGACCGACGGCGGCACCGAGAACTACGCCAACATCCTGCACGATGTGCGTATCGAAGCGCTCGACGACCTCGACCGCGTGACCTTCACCTTCGGCCCGGACAAGCTGGCACCACCGGTAGGCCCGGTGACCTACTGGCAAACACCGCCGTTCTCCGTCACGCCGGTGGACGGGGGATATGCGGTGGCCTTCCGTGGCGCCGCCGCCCACGACACCGTGGTGGGAACCTTTGACCGGCCGCAGAACAGGCAGGTGAAGTCGTTTCCGCAACCCGACGATCTCGGGGCGCCGCCCGGTACACCGGTGGTGCGCTCGGCGCGCCTGCTGCAGGACCCGGACATCTTCAAAGACCGCAATGGCGTGCTGGCGTGGAAGGTCGCCGCCCGAGAGTCGAAATGCCCGGTGGCCTATATCACCGATACACCCTCACGGGCTGTGATCGATTTCCCGCACTAATCCGTCGGCTGGCGGCACACATCGTGCAGGTGATGCACCGGGTCGTGCACGAAGTACAGCCCCAGCGTCTCCACGGTGAAAACCGAACCGTTGCTTCGCCGTCCCCGACGATCCAGGGCGTCGCGTGGTACCTCGGCGAAGGCCTGGGCGACCGCCGCGCCCGCCGCCGCGAGCTCCGCCGCCACCGCGGCGGGGTCCTGGTCGGCGTAGCGGTCCTCGACCGCGGTCTGGTCCTGGTCCCAGTTCGCGAACAGCGGATCATCCTCGGCCAGCATGAGTTGAAGCCGAGTCAGGAAGATGCGGAACACATCGCGGACGTGTGCGCCGTATTCCAGTGCCGACCAGGTCTGCTCGTCGGGACGCAGGCGTACCTCGGGGCCGGCCAGCACAGGCTGCCAAGCCGCCAGATTCTCGCGCACGAGATCAGGTATCTGGTCGAATGATGTTGTGGCCGGATCAAATCCGCATTCGCCGCACCGGCTCTCCAAGACCCACGTCCAGTCTTTGGTATCAGGCGTGATCGGCACGGCGCACCGAGTCCTCCACGAGATCTAGCACGCGGCTAAGGCTTTCCGTCGATTCACCGGCGGCCAGGCGGGCCACCAGCCCGTCAAGTATCAAATCCAGGTAACCCAGGATGACCTCACTGGGCACATCCTCACGCAGCCGGCCCGCCTTCTTCTGGCGTTGCAGCCGCGCCAGGGTGGCGGTGTTGAGTTCTTCGGAACGCTGATTCCAGCCGCGCCGAAACTCCGGATCGTTGCGCAGCTTGCGGGCGATTTCCAATCGCGTTGCCAGCCAATCGAATTGATTCGGATCGGCGAGCATGTCCCGCATCACCTGCACCAGACCCTCACGGCTGGCTACGTTTGCCATCCGTTCGGCGTCCTCGCGCGCCAGTGCGAAGAACAGCGTGTCCTTGTCGCGGAAGTGGTGGAAGATCGCTCCCCGTGACATGCCGATGGTGTGTTCCAGACGGCGCACGGTGGCGCCGTCGTATCCATACTCGGCAAAACAGCGCCGCGCGCCATCGAGGATCTGGCGGCGACGAGCCGCGAGGTGATCCTCGCTAACGCGCGGCACTGTGTAGGCCCCTGGTCCTGGCTGCGACTAGCCGGCCAGCATGTTCCGCAGCACGTACTGCAGGATGCCACCGTTGCGGTAGTAGTCGGCCTCGCCGGGTGTGTCGATCCGGACCACAGCATCAAACTCAGTACGGGACCCGTCCTGCTTGGTGGCGGTCACGTGCACGGTCTTCGGCGTCGAGCCCTCGTTGAGCTTCTCGATACCGCTGATGTCGTAGGTCTCGGTGCCGTCGAGCTTCAGCGAGGCCGCGGACTCTCCGGCCGGGAACTGCAGCGGAATGACGCCCATACCAATGAGGTTCGACCGGTGGATACGCTCGAACGACTCGGTGATAACGGCCTTGACGCCCAGCAGGCGAGTGCCCTTGGCCGCCCAGTCACGGGACGAGCCAGAGCCGTATTCTTTGCCGCCCAAGACCACCAGCGGGATGCCCGCCTTCTGGTAGTTCACCGACGCGTCGTAGATGAACGACTGCGGCCCACCGTCCAGGGTGAAGTCGCGCGTGTATCCACCCGAGACATCGTCGAGCAGCTGGTTACGCAGGCGGATGTTCGCGAAGGTGCCGCGCACCATCACCTCGTGGTTGCCACGGCGCGAGCCCAGCGAGTTGTAATCCTTGCGCTCCACGCCGTGCTCGTCGAGGTACTGGGCGGCGGGGGTGCCCGACTTGATGGAACCGGCCGGCGAGATGTGGTCGGTGGTCACCGAGTCGCCAAGCAGGGCCAGCACACGCGCGCCCTTGATGTCGGTGACGGGGGTGGGCTCCAGCGGCATGCCGTCGAAGTACGGCGCCTTGCGCACGTAGGTGGACGTGTCGACCCACTCGAAGGTGTTGCCTTCCGGGGTGGGCAGGCTGCGCCAGCGCTCGTCGCCCTTGAAGACATCGGCGTAGGAGCTGGTGAACATCTCGCGGTTGATCGACGAGGCGATGGTCTCCTCAATCTCCGAGGCGCTGGGCCAGATGTCCTTGAGGAAGACCTCGTTGCCGTCGTGGTCCTTGCCCAGCGGGTCGGTGTCGAAGTCGAAGTCCATGGTTCCGGCGATGCCGTAGGCGATGACCAGCGGCGGGGAGGCCAGGTAGTTCATCTTGACATCGGGGGAGATACGGCCTTCGAAGTTGCGGTTACCGGAGAGCACCGCGGTCACCGACAGGTCGTTGTCGTTGATGGCCTTGGAGATCTCGTCGGGCAGCGGGCCGGTGTTACCGATGCACGTGGTGCAGCCGTAGCCACCCAGGTAGTAGCCCAGCTTCTCCAGGTACGGCCACAGGCCGGCCTTGTTGTAGTAGTCGGTGACGACCTGCGACCCGGGAGCCATGTTGGTCTTGACCCATGGCTTGGTGGTCAGGCCCTTTTCGACGGCCTTCTTGGCCAGCAGGGCGGCGCCCAGCATGACCGACGGGTTGGAGGTGTTGGTGCAGGAGGTGATACCAGCGACCACCACCGCGCCGTGATCCAGCACGAAGTTGCCGCGCTCGGCGGAGGTCACCTTGACCGGCTTAGACGGACGGCCTTCGCCACCGTTGGCCGCCGACGGGATGACGGCGTCGTCCTCGGCGAAGGACAGCACCGCCGAATCGCTTGCCGGGAACGACTCTTCCACGGCCTCATCGAGGTTCGTGTGCGGTGCCGGGTGGTTCTCTTCCACGTAGTTGTGGATGTCCTTACGGAACGCGTTCTTGGCATCGGAGAGCTCGATGCGGTCCTGCGGACGCTTGGGGCCCGAGATCGAGGGCACCACGGTGGACAGGTCCAGCTCGAGGTACTCCGAGAACGCCGGCTCGTGATCGGCGTCGTGCCACATGCCCTGCTCGCGAGCGTAGGCCTCGACGAGCGCCAGCTGCTGGTCGTCGCGACCGGTCAGGCGCAGGTAGTTGATGGTCTCGTCGTCGATCGGGAAGATCGCTGCGGTAGAACCGAATTCGGGGCTCATGTTGCCCAGCGTGGCGCGGTTGGCCAGCGGCACCTCGGCCACACCCTTGCCGTAGAACTCGACGAACTTGCCCACCACGCCGTGCTTGCGCAGCATGTCGGTGACGGTCAGCACCACGTCAGTGGCGGTGACGCCGGGCTGGATCTCACCGGTGAGCTTGAAGCCGACGACGCGCGGGATGAGCATGGAGACGGGCTGGCCCAGCATGGCGGCCTCGGCCTCGATACCGCCGACGCCCCAGCCGAGTACGCCGAGGCCGTTCACCATGGTGGTGTGTGAGTCGGTGCCCACACAGGTGTCGGGGTAAGCCTGGCCATTGCGGGTGAAGATGGTGCGGGCCAGGTACTCGATGTTGACCTGGTGCACGATGCCGGTGCCCGGCGGGACGACCTTGAAATCGTCGAAAGCGCCCTGGCCCCAACGCAAGAACTGGTAGCGCTCGGCGTTGCGCTCGTACTCGAGTTCGACGTTGCGCTCGAAGGCGTCGGCGGTGCCGAAGACGTCCAGGATGACCGAGTGGTCGATCACCATTTCGGCGGGGGACAGCGGGTTCACCTTGTCGGGGTCGCCACCGAGGGCCGCGACCGCTTCACGCATGGTGGCCAGGTCGACCACACAGGGCACGCCGGTGAAGTCCTGCATCACCACACGGGCCGGGGTGAACTGGATCTCCACGCTCGGCTCGGCCGAGGGGTCCCAGTTGGCCAGTGCCAGGATGTGGTCCTTGGTGATGTTCGCGCCGTCTTCGGTGCGTAATAGGTTCTCTGCCAACACCTTCAGGCTGTAGGGCAGCTTTTCGGTACCCGGTACGGCGTTGAGTCGGAAGATTTCGTATGACTCATCGCCAACCTGCAGTGTGCCGCGCGCGCCGAAGGAATTCACCGATTCCGTCTTGTTAGGACTGCTAGTCACATCAGCTCCAAAGCTCGAAGGCCACCCGCCGGCGGGCTGTGCCAGGCGGGGTTCCGGAGGCGCCACCGCAGATGGCTGCCTTCCATCGCTAGTCTAACAGTACGCTTGTCCCGTAATAAGGGGGATGTCCAAATTTCACCCGCCATTCCCGCCGTGGCATTCGCCGCCCGCGGCGAAGGCGGCGATATGCACGTCAAATACGGCGTGTCCAGGTGCGCAATGCGGCGCTCGGCGGGGGTTAGATTGGTCGCGTGACGCCGCAGCACCTGCCGACCTTCATCCCCGCTGAACTGTGCCAGGCGGTGGGTGTGTCTATTCAGACGGCGGGAGCCGATCCCGTGGGCTGGTCGGCCAAGTGCCTGGAGATGGCACGCGCGGACGTCAACGAAGATGGCGTCGCGGCTCAACCGGCCGATGTCCAGGGACTGAAGGATGTCGTGGCGAAAGCGCACGCCAAGAACATCGACCTGAAGGTCGTCGCGCTGCCCGGCAATCCCTGGATCGACACCCCGCTGCGCGATATCGCCACCGAGATCGGCAAGGACCACCCGGACTCGACGATCCTGGTCATCAGCCCGTCCTATGCCGGTACCTACAGCGCAAAGTACGACCGGGTCACGCTGGAAGCGGGCCAAGACGTCGCGAAGACCGGGAATCCGGTGCTGTCGGCGAACAACTTCGTCGACGAGCTGGGGCGTGAGCACTTCTCGTGGACCGCGCTGACCATTGTGCTCGTTGTGCTTGTCGCCGCAGCGTGCGCCGGAATTGCGCTCGTTCGTGGCCGCTTTGCGAATGACTCGGTTAAGTAACGTTTTGCAAACCATTCGTACAGCCTGTTTCGCCACGAAATAGCCGCCCGCACTATGGAACCCGGATGAACTGCCGGTTTTCAATTCACGGCAATTAACCGTCAGAAGACGTCTCTTCAATTGCCGGTTAGAGGGCAATTAATTACACGTCTGTAATTTGTGACTAAAGTTTCATTAGTTGCAAAAGTGACGTACGGTGCAAGTGGCGCCAATGTTGTTAGTGCGTCTTATGTGACAACTGGGAGCGTGTCGGGGAAGGGCCGCTGATGACCGAGAAGGCTCGACCAGCGCAGAGGCTTGGCAGGAACAGAGAGACGGCAGGCTCAATGGAGCAGACAGTCCCGCAGAGTTTCGCGGACCGTTTCGCGGTCCGTGGCAAACGAACCGTGGCGACCGCACTGGCGGTGCCGCCGCTGATGGTCGCTGGTCTGATGATGTTTCCCGGCACAGTCGCGGTCACCTCGGCCGAGCCGAACGACATGGCGTCCTTGATCACGCAACTGGCCGACACGAACCAGCAGATCGAACAGCTGACCGCCGATGTGCAGACCCAACAGGAATCCATCAATAAAGGGCTGGTGGATCTGCAGGACGCGCGGGACAACGCGGCCAGCGCCGCCGCGCAGGTCGCCGAGGGCCAACGGGCCGTCGATGCCGCCAACGATGCCATCGGCGACGCGCAGGGCAAGTTCGATCGGATGGCGGCTGCCACCTACATGGCCGGCCCGTCCACCTCATATCTGACCGCGACCAATCCGGACGACGTGGTGCGCCTGGCTTCGGTGACCAAGAGCGTCGAGGCGAGTTCGCAGACCGTGATGGACAACCTGCGCCGGGCGCGAACCGAGCAGGTCAACAAGCAGTCGCAGGCACGTGCCATCCAAGAGAAGGCCGACCAGGCGGCCACGGATGCCCAACAGCAGCAAGACGATCTGGTGTCCGCGATGAAGGATGTCCAGACGAAGCTCGAAGCGCAGCGGGGTGTCGCCGCGGACCTGACGGCCAAGAAGAAGAGCGCCGAGGCGCAGCTCGCGGCCGCACGTGGTCCGGCCTATGCGGCATCGACCGCGACCGTACGGGTGATCAACCCCAGTGCCGCCATCGCGGGTAACGGCAATGAGTGGACCGAGGGCCCGGCTCCGGCCGCGGGCGGCGGCGAATGGGACACCACGCTCCCGATGATCGCCAGCGCCAACGTGCCCACCGATCCGACACAGACCATCAACATGGTGTTGGGCATCGGCAACACCGCGGCCAATGTCGGCCAGTCCGCGGTATGCGGTGTGATCGGCATCTTCTGCCCGAAGGCGGCCCCAGCGGCGGCACCTTCTGGCGAGGGTGGCGAGTACCTCCCGAAGGTCTACGGCCGGGAGAACGTGGAGCGGGTGATCGCGCGCGCCGGCAGTGCCATGGGCACGCCGTACTCCTGGGGTGGCGGCTCGTACAACGGCCCGACCCGAGGCATCGATTCGGGTGCGGGGACCGTCGGCTACGACTGCTCCGGGCTGATGATGTACGGCTTCGCCGCGGTGGGTATCCGGATGCGGCACTACACCGGATACCAGTACAACTCCGGACGCAAGGTGCCCAGCGCGGAAATGAAGCGCGGCGACATGATCTTCTACGGCCCCAACGCAAGTCAGCACGTTGCGCTGTACCTGGGCAACGGACAGATGCTCGAAGCGCCGAACACCGGCGACGTGGTCAAGGTGTCGCCGGTTCGCACCAGCGGCATGACGCCCTATGTAACCCGGATGATTGAGTGGTAGAAGTGGTGAAGGCAGCAAAGGTGCTCAAAGTGCAGGGACTGTTCCTGCTCCGGTCCGCGATCGCGGTGACCATCGCCGTCGCGCTGGTCTTGTTCATGGGAGTCCCACGGGCCACGGCCGACGAGAACCCGCTCGGTCCCAACGTCGGCACCGCTTTCCTGAACGCTCTTGGGCTGAATCCGACGGGCGGGCAGTACGACAGCACGCTGCCCTTCGCCGGTCCGAGTCAGGGTGCGGATCCCACCAAGATCATGAACGGCGTCATGGGGGTCGGCCAGACCGCATTGGGTGCGCTCGGAATCGGTGGCAACAGCGCGTCCGCGGGCGCGGGACGTCCGCTGGTCTACGGCCGCGCCGCCGTGGAGCGTGTGATTCAGCGAGGCGGAACCCAGCTCGGCGTGCCGTATTCCTGGGGTGGTGGCACGGTGCGTGGGCCCAGCGGCGGAGTCGACTACGACTCGGGCAAGGTGGGCTTCGACTGCTCCGGCTTCACCATGTTCTCTTATGCGGCCGCCGGCGTGAAACTGCCGAAGTACTCGGGTGATCAGTACAACGCCGGGCAAAAGGTTCCGGTTTCGCAGGCAAAACGCGGCGACCTTCTGTTCTATGGTCCGGGCGGCTCTCAGCACGTGGTGATCTACCTCGGCAACGGTCAGATGCTGGAGGCCAGCGGCAGTGCCGCCAAGGTGACGGTGTCTCCGGTGCGCACCGGCGGCATGACTCCTTACGCCGTTCGCATCATCGCGTGGTAGCTCTTCTGATCCTTCAGGTGAGCTAGAACGGCGCGCCAGCGAACGGGTACGTGGACCAAATCCCGGGATGCTGGAATAGTGGACCGAAGGCGCCGCCCAGGGTTGGGTGTCGCTTGTATGGACATGGCCACCAAGAAGCCACCGAAAAGCATGAAATCGTCAGGCAGAGCCGGAGGGAAGTTGATGTCATCACCAGGGTCGCCAGGGGGAGGCGCCGGGTACCCCGGCGGAAGCGTTGGCCCCGCGTCGCACGCCGCCCCGCAGGGTGCGACATCTCCGGCCCTGGCTGCCGAGGTACAGAACCTTGAGCGCGCCATCTTCGAGGTAAAGCGCGTCATCGTGGGCCAGGACCGGCTCGTGGAGCGAATCCTCGTCGGCCTGCTGGCCAAGGGGCACGTGTTGCTCGAGGGTGTGCCCGGCGTTGCCAAGACGCTCGCGGTGGAGACCTTCGCCAAGGTGGTGGGCGGCTCGTTCTCACGTGTTCAGTTCACCCCTGACCTGGTGCCCACCGATATCATCGGTACCCGCATCTACCGCCAGGGCAAGGAAGAGTTCGATATCGAGCTCGGTCCGGTGGTCGCGAACTTCCTGCTGGCCGACGAGATCAACCGTGCGCCCGCCAAGGTGCAGTCGGCGTTGCTCGAAGTCATGGCCGAACGGCATGTCTCCATCGGCGGCAAGACCTACCCGATGCCCAAGCCGTTCCTGGTGATGGCGACCCAGAACCCCATTGAGAACGAGGGCGTGTACCCGCTGCCCGAGGCGCAGCGCGACCGCTTCCTGTTCAAGATCAATGTCGACTACCCGACGGTCGAAGAAGAGCGCGAGATCATCTACCGGATGGGTGTCACGCCGCCGGAGCCCAAGCAGATTCTGTCGGCCGATGCACTGCTGCGCCTGCAGGACCTGGCTGCCAACAACTTCGTGCACCATGCCCTGGTCGACTACGTGGTGCGGGTCATCGCGGCCACCCGTAACCCGGCCCAGTTCGGCCTGGGCGACGTCGCCAACTGGATCTCCTACGGTGCCAGCCCGCGTGCCTCGCTGGGCATCATTGCCTCGTCGCGTGCGCTGGCGCTGGTGCGGGGACGCGACTACGTGATTCCGCAGGACGTCATCGAGGTGATCCCGGATGTGTTGCGCCACCGTCTGGTGATGAGCTACGACGCGCTGGCCGACGAGGTGTCCGCCGACACCGCGATCAACCGGATTCTGCAGACGGTAGGCCTGCCTCAGGTGAATGCTGTTCCGCAGCAAGGAAATTCGGTGCCGCCGGCGATGGTTGGGACCAACAACCCGGTCCCGGCCGGCCATAACGCCGCACCCAGGTGAGCACGGCAAGTCCGGCCTCCGGCCGGCCGGTAGACATCCCGTCGCTGCGTCGTGGTGAGATCCGTGATCCGCAGCTGTCGGCGGCATTGCGGACTCTGGAACTGAAGATCCGGCGCAAGCTCGACGGGGTGCTGCACGGCAACCACCTCGGCTTGATCCCCGGTCCGGGGTCGGAGCCGGGGGAGTCACGGCTCTATCAGCCCGGTGACGATGTACGGCGGATGGACTGGTCGGTGACGGCACGGACGACGAGCCCGCACGTGCGCCAGATGATCGCCGACCGCGAGTTGGAGACGTGGCTGGTCGTCGACATGTCGGCAAGCCTGGACTTCGGCACCAGTAACTGCGAGAAGCGTGATCTCGCGGTCGCGGCCGCCGCCGCGATCATCTTCCTCAACAGTGGTGGGGGCAACCGGCTGGGCGCGATCATCGCCAACGGCGACAAGATCGTTCGGTTGCCCGCACGTTCCGGTCGTGCCCACGAGCAGGACATTCTGCGCAGCATCGCCACCATGCCCAAGGCCCCACAAGGCGTGCGCGGTGATCTGTCGGTGGCCATCGACGCGCTACGCCGCCCGGAACGCCGTCGCGGTATGGCCGTGATCATCAGCGACTTCCTTGGCCCCATCAATTGGATGCGGCCGCTGCGCGCCATCGGCGGACGGCATGAGGTGCTGGGTATCGAGGTGCTGGACCCGCGTGATGTCGAGCTGCCGGATGTCGGCGAAGTGCTGTTGCAGGACGCCGAGACGGGCATCACCAAGGAATACCGGATCGACGAGAATCTGCGCCGGGATTTTGAGCAGGCCGCGGCAAGGCATCATGAAGAAGTGGCACGTACATTACGTCGTTGCGGTGCACCGATTTTGAGCCTGCGGACCGACCGTGACTGGATCAGCGACATCGTGAGATTCGTCTCGCAGCAGCGCCGCGGTGCGGGCGCCGGAACGGGGGCGCCGACGCGATGAACGACGTTCCGTTCTTCGGGCCGATGACATTGACGGGCTTCGCCCACCCGTGGTTCTTCTTGGTGCTGCTGTTGGTTGCGGCCCTGATCGCGCTCTACGTGGTGGCCCAGTACATGCGCCAGAAGCGGGTGCTGCGGTTCGCGAACACCGAATTGCTGGACTCGGTGGCCCCGACCCGTCCCCGGACGTGGCGCCATGCCGCGACAGCGTTGTTGGTGGTCGGTTTGATGGTGCTGACCATCGCCCTGGCCGGCCCGACGCACGACGTGCGGATACCGCGTAACCGCGCCGTCGTGATGCTCGTCATCGATGTCTCGCGTTCCATGGAGTCGACCGATGTGGCGCCCAACCGTTTGGGTGCCGCGAAGGAAGCCGGCAAGGAGTTCGCGCGCAACCTCACCCCGGGCATCAACCTGGGTCTCATTGCCTACGCGGGTACCGCGACGGTGCTCGTCTCGCCGACCACGAACCGCGACGCCACCGTCAACGCCCTGGACAACCTGCAGCTCGCCGATCGCACCGCGACCGGTGAGGGCATCTTCACGGCACTACAGGCCATCGCCACGGTGGGCGCGGTCATCGGTGGTGGCGACAAACCGCCACCGGCCCGCATCGTCCTGATGTCCGACGGTAAGGAAACCGTGCCGTCCAACCCGGACAACCCGAAGGGCGCCTACACCGCCGCGCGTACCGCCAAGGACCAGCAGGTGCCCATCTCGACCATCGCGTTCGGTACCAAGGACGGATACGTCGAGATCAACGGACAGCGCCAGAACGTCCCGTACGCACCGGACATGATGGAGAAGGTGGCCAAGCTTTCCGGCGGCGAAACCTACACGGCATCGACGCTGGGGCAGCTCAAAGAGGTGTACGCCAACCTGCAGCAGCAGATCGGCTACGAGACCATCCGGGGCGACGCGAGCGTCGGCTGGCTGCGCCTGGGTGCGCTGCTGGTGCTGGCGGCGGCTTTTGTCGGGCTGGTCATCAACCGGCGTCTACCCAACTGATTCGGTACCCGCTGGGCCGATTCCTTGGGCCAGTCGTTTAGGAAGAAGTCTAAGAAGACGATAAGTTGGCTTCCATGTCTGATGCTCTCGGCGCTAGCGTCGCCCGTCCCGAGTTTGTCTCTCGTTCCGTTTTGGTCACCGGTGGCAACCGGGGTATCGGCCTGGCGATCGCGCAACGTCTCGCCGCCGATGGGCACAAGGTGGCGGTAACCCACCGCGGCTCCGGCGTGCCGGAGGGCTTGTTCGGGGTGGAATGCGATGTCACCGACAACGATGCCGTCGATCGGGCCTTCAAGGAGGTCGAGGAGCACCAGGGCGCCGTCGAGGTTCTGGTGTCCAACGCGGGTATCACCCAGGACGCGTTCTTGATGCGTATGACGGAAGAGAAGTTCGAGCAGGTCATCAACGCGAACCTGACCGGGGCATTCCGGGTGGCCCAGCGCGCCTCGCGCAGCATGCAGCGCAAGCGCTTCGGCCGGATGATCTTCATCGGCTCGGTCTCCGGTACCTGGGGCATCGGTAATCAGGCCAACTACGCGGCCTCCAAGGCCGGTGTGATCGGGCTGGCGCGTTCGATCGCCCGCGAGTTGTCCAAGGCGGGCGTGACCGCCAACGTGGTCGCACCGGGTTTCATCGACACCGAGATGACTCGCTCGCTCGATGAGCGGATCCAGGAGGGCGCTCTGGAGTACATCCCGGCCAAGCGGATAGGTACGGCCGCCGAGGTCGCCGGGGCGGTCAGCTTCCTGGCGTCCGAAGATGCCGGCTACATCTCCGGTGCCGTCATTCCGGTTGACGGCGGCATGGGTATGGGCCACTAGCGCGCACAGCGACAAGACCAGCGGCAACACAACTTAAGGAGAATCGTGGCAGGACTACTCGAGGGCAAGCGGATCCTGGTGACGGGCATCATCACCGATTCGTCGATCGCATTCCATATCGCGAAGGTGGCGCAGGAGCAGGGCGCCGAGCTGGTGCTCACCGGGTTCGACCGGTTGCGGCTCATCGAGCGCATCACCCAGCGCCTGCCCAAGCCGGCGCCGCTGCTGGAGCTGAACGTGCAGGACGAGAAGCATCTCGACTCCCTCGCCGAGCGCGTCACCGAGGCGATCGGGGAGGGCAACAAGCTCGACGGTGTCGTGCACTCGATCGGATTCATGCCGCAGACCGGCATGGGGCTGAATCCGTTCTTCGAGGCTCCTTTCGAGGACGTCGCGAAGGGTTTCCACATCTCCGCCTTTTCGTACGCGTCCCTGGCCAAGGCTTTGCTGCCCATCATCAACCCGGGCGGCAGCATCGTGGGCATGGACTTCGACCCGACGCGGGCGATGCCCTTCTACAACTGGATGACCGTTGCCAAGAGCGCGCTGGAGTCGGTGAACCGATTCGTCGCGCGTGAGGCGGGAGCGGTCGGAGTTCGTTCGAATCTCGTTGCGGCCGGGCCGATCCGGACGTTGGCCATGAGTGCCATCGTGGGTGGCGCGCTGGGTGAGGAAGCCGGCCAACAGATGAGCGTGTTGGAGGACGGCTGGGACCAGCGGGCCCCGATCGGCTGGGACATGAAGGATCCGACGCCGGTGGCCAAGACGGTGTGTGCCCTGCTTTCCGATTGGCTGCCCGCCACCACCGGCGACATCATCTTCGCCGACGGCGGCGCGCACACCCAGCTGCTCTAGTGGGCTGTCGTGCAGTTTGACGCGGTGCTGCTGCTGTCCTTCGGGGGTCCCGAGGGGCCGCAGGAGGTTCGGCCGTTTCTGGAGAATGTCACGCGTGGCCGTGGTATTCCTCCGGAACGTCTCGATGAGGTTGCCGAGCACTACTTTCATTTCGGTGGCGTCTCTCCCATCAATGGCATCAATCGGGCGCTGATAGACCAGATCTCGCGTCAACTCGAGTTGGCCGGGCGTCCTTTGCCGGTGTTCTTCGGGAACCGCAATTGGCATCCCATGGTGGAGGACACGGTTGCGCAGATGCGGGACAGGGGAATTCGGCGAGCCGCTGTCTTCACCACCTCGGCGTGGGGCGGCTACTCGGGTTGCAAGCAATACGTGGAGGACATTGCGCGTGCCCGCGCCGCTGTGGGCGACGGGGCGCCGGAGCTGGTGAAACTTCGCCAATACTTTGATCATCCGGTGTTGGTGCAGCTCTATGCGGAATCGGTCACCGCTGCCGTGGCACGTCTGCACGGCGAGCCGCGACTGGTGTTCACCGCGCACTCCATTCCACTGGCGGCGGACCGGCGCCATGGCCCAGAGCTCTATAGCAGGCAAGTGCGCTATCTCGCGCAATTGGTCGCCGCCGCAACCGGTCACCACGATTACGACGTGGTGTGGCAATCACGCTCAGGCCCGCCCCAGGTTCCATGGCTCGAACCAGACATTGTCGATCACCTTGCGGCACTGAAGGATCAGGGCACGCGATCGGTGGTGGTCGCGCCCATCGGATTTGTGTCGGACCATCTGGAGGTGGTCTGGGACTTGGATAACGAGGCCCGTGAGTACGCGGACGAGCACGGTATCGAGTTCGTGCGGGCGGCCACACCGGGAGCCGATGCACGTTTCGCGCGCCTCGCGGTCGACTTGATCGGGGAGGTCGAGGAGGCAAGACCGGCACTCCGGGCCACCGGGGTAAACCCTGTCCCCGGATACGGATTCAGCGTGAACGGGGCCCTGTGCTCACCGCTGTGCTGCGAGCCGCGGGGCGACTAGCGCGCCGCCGCGATGATGGCCGTGGCCGCTGCCATCCGTGCTTCACGCACCACCACAATGAGCGGCCGCAACGCATCGGCCACCGCGCCGTCGTCCAGGGCGCCGGGTAGCTCCATGATCTCGGCCGCGGCGGTGGCGATGGCCTCCACCTGATTGGCCGAGTCGAGCACCCGGGTCGCGCGGTGTGGTGCGTAGTCGGGTAGGCGATGCCCGCGGAGCGTGGACAGCACGTCTTCGACCAGGGCTCGGGGGTCGGCATCGGTTGTGCCCACGGCGCGGTCCAGGCGTCCCAGTGTCGCGGTGGCGGTACGCACGGCCTGCCGCAGTTGGAACTCGGCTTCCCCGAGATCGGGTGCTGTTTGCGGGAGGACATGGGTGGGCAGCGAGTATACGGTCCATGACAGGCCGGTGGTTTCGTCGCGATCCTCGTCATATTCCACTGCCGGAACCAATCCTATTGCGGTGGACTCATTCTGAAGATCGCTGAGGATGATCGCCTCACTGGCTTCCAGGGCGTCACGCTGGAATTGAGTGCCGGCGGGCAGACCACGGGGATCGCCGGGTGCGGGCAGGATCACCTGTATGTCGGGCGTGCCGTGGGGCTGACCGGTAGCGGTCCTGATCGTCTGCAGGAGGCCGATCGGGCCGTTATCGTCCATGTCCGGCCAGGACAATCCGGTGTGGCCCGCCGCCACCGCATCGTAGGCCGTGACCAAATGTCTTGGTGCCCAGGCGATGAGCGCATCAATGACATCATCGGGCGCCGCTCGGCCCGCCAGCCACGCGCTCGCCCACACCGCCAGGGACACACTCGGATTCGCCATGATGCTCGCAGTCTAAGGCGCCGCAACCGCCCCCACCAGTTGCCCACGCGGGCTAATGTGGATACATGCCGATTGTGTGGCTCGTCGCAGGCATCCTGCTCGCGGCCGCCGAGCTGATGACAGGGGACATGTTCCTGTTGATGCTGGGCGGTTCGGCGCTGGTCACGGCCGGTGCGGGGTGGGCATTCGGCATGCCGTTGTGGGCCGAGGGGCTGGTCTTCGTGATCAGTGCCGTCGTGCTGCTGCTGGGTGTGCGGCCCGCGCTGCGGAAACGTCTGACGGCGGGCCCGGTCATACACACCAACGCCAAGGCGTTGGAGGGCAAGAGCGCCATTGTGATTGAGCCCGTCGATGATCTCCATGGGCTGGTCAGGCTGGGCGGTGAGATGTGGTCGGCCCGCAGCCTGGAGAAGTCGGGTCGCTTCGAGCAAGGCGAGACCGTGACGGTGGTGCAAATCGACGGCGCCACCGCGGTTGTCGAGAAGATCTAAGAGTCACACTGAGGGGAGTACGGGTATGGGCGTAGCAGCCGGAGTCTTTGTCCTGATCGTCTTGATCATCCTGGGCGTCACCATCGTGCTGAAATCCGTGGCGCTGGTCCCGCAAGCTGAAGCCGCGGTCATCGAGCGGCTGGGTCGCTATTCGAAGACCGTGAGCGGGCAGTTGACCATCCTGGTGCCATTCGTCGACCGCATCCGGGCCAAGGTTGACCTGCGTGAACGTGTTGTGTCGTTCCCGCCTCAGCCGGTGATCACCGAGGACAACCTGACGGTGAACATCGACACGGTGGTCTATTTCCAGGTCACCAATCCGCAGGCGGCGGTGTACGAGATCAGCAATTACATCGTGGGTGTGGAGCAGCTCACCACCACCACTTTGCGCAATGTCGTTGGCGGTATGACCCTGGAGCAGACCCTCACCTCGCGCGACCAGATCAATGGTCAGCTACGCGGCGTGCTGGACGAAGCCACCGGACGCTGGGGACTGCGCGTGGCCCGCGTGGAGCTGCGGTCCATTGATCCGCCGCCGTCGGTGCAGGAGTCCATGGAAAAGCAGATGAAGGCCGACCGCGAGAAGCGCGCCATGATCCTGAATGCCGAGGGTGTGCGTGAGGCGTCCATCAAGCAGGCCGAGGGTGCCAAACAGTCGCAGATTCTGGCGGCGGAAGGAGCCAAGCAGGCAGCGATTCTTTCTGCCGAGGCAGACCGGCAGTCACGCATCCTGCGTGCCGAAGGTGAACGTGCCGCCCAGTATCTGCAGGCGCAGGGACAGGCCAAGGCGATTGAAAAGGTCTTTGCCGCAGTGAAATCCGGTAAGCCAACGCCAGAGTTGTTGGCATACCAGTATTTACAGACACTGCCCAAGATGGCTCAGGGGGAGGCCAACAAGGTGTGGCTGATTCCCAGCGACTTCGGCTCTGCGCTGCAGGGGTTCACCAAGCTGCTGGGTTCGCCGGGTGACGACGGCGTGTTCCGGTACGAACCATCTCCGGCCGACGAGCCCGCCGAACGTCCCGAGGATGATTCGGCCGATGTCGCAGGCTGGTTCGAGACCAAGGCGACCCCGGAGGCCGCGGCGGCGGTCGCCGAGGCGCAGTCGGCCGCCAAAGAGATCGGGCAGATCGATCCGGTCAGCCGCCACCAGCTCCCCGAGGCGTGACACGGGCGTTGCTCGCTTGACAAGGCGATTTCTCCGGCCCATCATGGTTACCGGTTCAGCACCTTGCTAGGTGAGGCTCCTACGTGAATACAGGCCACTGATCTGACGACGTCGAGAGACGCCCAAGGTTAGGACAGGTCTTCCCGGACTAAGGGATGACCCGAAGTGGCTTCCGCTAGCGGACACGTCACGTAGTGCCGAAGCCCTGACGAGAGGGGTGCGTGCCGGGCGGCGTCGCTGTTCGGCAATTCCTTCTCGTGGTCGCTGTGCCTACAGTTGGCGCCCGCGTGCGCCCCGGCGGCAAGGAGGTGAGGCACACCCGTGATATCCGGCGATAGTCCGCATAGACAACAGCTGCCGCATACCTTGTCGCTCGTTCAAGGATGAATCTTCTTTTGAGTCAACGTCTTTGACGTTTGAGCTTGGGTATGCGGCTCTCCCGATAAGGAGCCCGATCATGACCATGACATTCAACGCAGTCCGCCGGATGTGGACTCGGCACCGCCTGACCCCGCAAGAGCGCGCCAACCTGCAACTGGCGTACTCGCCGCTCGCCGTTGTTTCGGCGTCGCTCGGGGCGCACCCGCCGCGGTAGTTCGGCGGCCAAATATCACCACGCACAGCTGATTCACAGTTCGTGGACATTCGGAATTCATTCGAGGCCAATACGCTTCGCCCGCCCACCAGGGCGGACGGAGCGTATTGGTTCAAACGCTGAGGAGTCGGCATGGCTACTTCGAATAAGGCGGCTACGCCGCGAGTAATTCAATTCTCCGATCTGCTGAAGGCGCCGGTCGTCGCGCGTTCGGGCGACGCCATCGGCCGCCTGGAGGATGTGATCGTTCGGCTTCGCGGCTCGGATGAGTACCCGCTCGTTACCGGGTATGTGGTGGACATGGGCGGACGCACCGTCTTCGTCTCGTCGGACGTGGTCTCTGCCGTCGCACCGCATCGAATTGAGTTGAGTAAGAACAAGGTTGACCTCAGGGGATTTGAACGTCGCGGCGGTGAGTACCTGCTGGACGAGGACGTGCTCGACCACCGCTTCATCGACGTCGACAACGCCGAGCTGGTGCACGCCTACGACATCGAGCTCGTGGAAACCGCCGAGGGATGGATTCTCGCTCGTCTCGATACCCGCCGTCCGGCAAGGTTCTTCGGATTGATCAAGGCTGGAGCGGGCCAGGCGGGTAGGGATTGGAAGGCCTTCGAACCCATGATCGGGCACGGCGGTTCGCTCCTGGCGCGCCGCGTCGGCGGGCGGGTGAACACCCTCAAGCCCGCCGAAATCGCGGACCTACTGGAGGAGGCCACCAAAGAAGAGGGCGGGGAGATCCTGGACCGGGTCCGTGCCAACCCCGAACTTGAGGCCGACGTGTTCGAGGAACTCGACTCCGAGAAGGCCAGCAAGCTCTTCGAAGACATGTCGGATTCTGATGTCGCGGCCCTGCTGGGCCGCATGCGCGCGGACGACGCGGCGGACGCGGTCTTCGACCTGCGGCAGTCTCGCCGCAGGGCTGTCCTGGACCTGATGCCGGCACCGCAACGCACCAAGGTGGTCACCTTGATGGGGTTCAGCCCGGAGTCGGCCGGCGGTCTGATGAACGTAGACATCGTGTCCTGCGTCCTGGGCAGCACCATCGGCGATGCACTGGCCGCGATCTCCGCCGCCACGTCTCTGCAGCCCGAGGCGCTGCTGAAGGTGCATGTGGTCGCCGACAACGGCGAATTGGTGGGTGTGGTGTCGGTGATCCGTCTCCTGCAAGCCGACAGCGGAGCCGCCGTGGAATCCATCATGGACGACGATCCGGTGCGGGTGGCACCGGAGGCCGACCTCACCGATGTCGCGTTGTTGATGGCGGACTACAACCTGGCGTTGATCCCTGTCGTCGACGAGGGCGACAAGGTGCTCGGCGTGGTCACCTATGACGACGTGCTGGCCGCACTCATCCCCGAGGATTGGCGCCGTCGTGAACCGGCCCCGCGTCCGGTGCGTCAGGTCGCATCGAACCCGGATGGGGTCACGCCATGACCGAAAACGGGATCTTCGGCGGCCCCGTCAACGGCGCGGAAACCGCGGCGGCACCGCTGAAAGTGCAAGCCCCGCAGCCGAAGAGCGCGGTGCTTGACTCGGCGCACCTGGGCGATATCGAAGGTGCGTTCGGCAAGATCAGCGTCAGCGATCCCGTGCAGGCTCGCACCTTCAAGACGCGGATGGCCACCATGGCCGCAATCCTGGGACCGGGCATCATTGTGATGGTCGGTGACAATGACGCGGGTGGTGTCGCCACCTACGCCCAAGCCGGTCAGAGCTACGGGTACAGCCTGCTGTGGGTGCTGTTGCTGCTGATTCCGGTCCTGATTGTCAATCAGGAGATGGTGGTCCGGCTCGGCGCCGTCACGGGGGTTGGGCATGCCCGGTTGATCAATGAGCGATTCGGCCGGGGCTGGGGCTGGTTCTCGGTGGGTGACCTGTTCATCTTGAACTTCCTCACCCTTGTCACCGAATTCATCGGTGTCGCACTGGCTTCCGAGTATCTCGGAGTATCGAAGTACTACACGGTGCCCTTCGCGGCCATCGCACTGATATTGATCATGGCCACCGGGAGTTTCCGGCGCTGGGAGCGTGCCATGTTCGTATTCATCGCAATCACGTTGTTGCAGATCCCGATGTTCCTGATGTCTGATCCGCAGTGGGGAAGGGCCGCACACGATTTCGTGGTTCCGGGTATCGACGGCGGTATCAGCTCGGGTGCGGTATTGCTCATCATCGCCATGGTGGGCACCACCGTGGCGCCGTGGCAGCTCTTCTTCCAGCAGTCCAACATCGTCGATAAGCGCATCACCCCGCGGTTCATCGGGTACGAGCGCGCCGACACTGTCATCGGTTCGCTCGTGGTGGTGATCGGCGCTGCCGCACTGGTGATGACCGCCGACTACGCCGCCCGTGCGACCGGTAACTCGGGGCCGGACAAGTGGGGCGATGACGGCGACGCCGGCATGATCGCCGACTGGCTGGGGCAGGTACAACCGCTGCTGGGCAAGATCTTCGCGATCGTGCTGCTGGACGCGTCGATCATCGGTGCTGCGGCCGTTACCTTGGCGACCAGCTATGCGTTCGGTGACACCTTTGGCCTCAAGCACTCGCTGCACCGCAGTTTCAAGGACGCCAAGCCCTTCTATCTGTCGTACACCGTGATGGTCGGTGTGGGAGCTGCCATCGTGCTGATCCCGAACGCTCCGCTTGGGCTCATGACCACCGCGGTGCAGGCGCTGGCCGGTCTGCTGTTGCCCAGCGCGAGCGTATTCCTGCTGTTGCTGTGTAACGACAAGGCAGTGCTGGGCCCGTGGGTCAACAAAACCTGGCTCAATATTGTTGCCGGGCTCATCGTCGGGGTGCTGCTGTTTCTTTCCGGCATTCTGATGGCCACCACCCTCTTTCCCGATTTGGACGTCGTAGAGGTCGCCCGTGATCTTGCGGTGGGCGTCTCGATTCTGGCGGTACTGATCGGGATCGGTCTGTGGTGGGTATCGAGCAGGCAACGCGCGGACCCGGCGGCGGTGGCGTTGAACAAGGCTCTGGAAGGCGTCGACGCGCGGACCTGGCGCATGCCGCCGCTCGCATTGCTCGAACCGGTCAAATGGAGCCCCGGGACGAAACTGGGCATGCTCGCGCTTCGGGGCTACCTGGTTGTCGGTGCCATTCTGTTGGTGGTCAAGGCTATTCAGCTCGCGCACGGGAGCTGAATAGGCATTGGCAGCGTGTGATCGCGCTGCGTAATGAATTCGTTGGGATATCGCGGCCGCACTGGATTGTGTCGGTGCGGCCGCGTCCAATGAATACATGAGTATTCGCGCGTTGCGACTTTTCTGGGAACGTCGTCGGCTCACCCCGCAGGAACGCGCCAACATGCAGCTGGCGCTGTCGCCGTTGGCCGTGATATCCGCGTCTTTGGGCGCGCACGCGCCGCACTAGCGGGAATCGGTCGTGCCATCGTCGGCTCGCTGGAGTAGTGGTTCACTGGAGTGATGAGCAACGACGCTTTGGTATCACCCCGGGTTTTGGCGAAACCCAAAGTCTTGGCGGCGCTGGCGGCCATGCAGGTCGCCGACGCCGCAGCATGTATCGGCCCGATCAAGCCCGTCAAAGAGTCGCTGGAGACAGTCGGTCTCCCACAACGCATCTGGTGGGTGCTTCCCGTCGTGAAGACTGCGTCAGCGGCGGGACTCCTCGGTGGAATCCGGTGGCCCGCACTGGGCAGGCTGACCACCTTCATGCTGACCGTCTACTTCACCTTGGCGGTGGGCGCACACATACGTGCCCACGACAAGGTGGTGAACGCCTTGCCCGCGGCGAGCCTGCTCTCCCTGTTCGCTCTTCTGACTGCCAAGGGATTCGACGAAGCGCCGCCGGTGCGGGCCTAGCTGCCGACGCGTTCGGGTTCGCCCGAGACTTCGGGGCCCGCGATCTCGGCGTGCGTGCGCTTGTAGCGCCGGATTTCATACAGGATTCCCAGTACCCCGACCATCGAGGTGGCCAGGGAGACCGCGAACAGCGTCGGGCTGATGTGCCCGGTCAGCGCGTCGCCCAGCACGACCACCGCCAGCGTGCCCGGTAAGAGCCCGACAAACGTGGCCAGCGTGTAGGGCAACGCACGTACGGCCGAGGCACCTGCTGCGTAGTTGAGCACAGAGAACGGCACCGCCGGGATCAGCCGCATCGACATCACCGCGATCCATCCGCGGCGCCGCAATTGGTCGTCCACGCTTTTCACCGCGGGCCGATGGTGCAGGGCGCTGAGCTTCCATCCCAGCGCCCGGACCGCCCAGAGGGCCAGGACCGCGCTCGCGGTGCTCGCCACCACAGCCAGCAGAACACCCAGTTGTGTCCCGAAGAGCAGCCCGGCGGCCAGCGTAAAGGCGGTCCGCGGAAAGGGCAGCACCGTCACCAGCGTGTGTGCGCCCAAGAAAGCGAGTGGGAACCATGGGCCGAGGTCGTGCGCCCAATCGCGCATCTGGAGGGCCGTTGGCAGTGGCACAAACCGGACGGCGGCGATCACAATGAGAAGAGCGGCGCCGGTCCACAGCAGTTGGCGGCGCGGTATCCGTCGCAGTGTCGCGACTCCCGCTCGCCAGATCTGCCGGAACTCCATGGTGATTAAGCGTACGGAGCCTGCGTGAATGCTGGGTACCGGGACACGGTCGTTGGGGATGGGTCGGCCCCCGTACTGGGAAGTAATGGGCGGCGTCATTTAGCCTGATGAGTAAGTGTGATAGGCATTTCGGCATGGAGTGCCATATATGTCGCTCGACGACGAGCAGCTGGGAGCAGTTCTGTGACTGTTGAGGTACCCGAGATTCGGCGTGACTTCGCCCGATGGCAGAAGGGCGTCGCCGGAGTGCTGGCGAAGTCGACCCGCAAAGCGGTCGAGGATCTGCCTGCCGACCCCGAGCGCTTGCTCGATTCGCCCACGTATGACGGGATCGCTATCCGTCCGTTGTACACGGCGCTTGACGAGCTCCCCGAGCCCTCGCTGCCCGGACAGTGGCCGTTCGTACGTGGCGGTGATCCGCGCCGCGATGTGAACAGCGGATGGAAGGTTGCCGAGCTGTTCGACGGTGCGGCCGATGCGGCGCTGGTGAACGAGGCCATCCTCGACGCACTGGGTCAGGGAACCAGCGCCATCGTGCTGGCCGGCGCGCGACCGGAGGCGATCGGGCGGGTGCTGCAGGACGTGTACCTCGACCTGGCGCCCATTCAGATTGAGGCGGGCGCGGAGCTCGCGGCAGTGACCGAGGCCCTTTTCGCGACTCTCGATGCCTATGACGGAAACGCAGCGGCGGTGGTGATCGACCTGGGTGCCGACCCGCTCGGTGATGCCTTCGCGGATCGCGTGGGCGTTTCGGCCGACGAGACCGTGGCCCTGGCGCGTCGGGCCGCCGCACGGACCGAGCTAGTGCGCGCCATCACCGTCGACGGCACGCTCGCGCATGAGCTGGGTGCCAGTGACAGCCAGGAGCTTGCGGTGGCGGTGGCCGCCGGCGTCGCGTATCTGCGTCTGCTACAAAATTCCGGGCTGAGTATCTCAGAAGCGTTGCAGCAGATCAGTTTCCGATTCGCGGCGACAGATGATCAGTTCTTGTCCATCGCCAAGTTCCGCGCCGCGCGGGTGCTCTGGGCGCGAGTGGCCGAGGTGGCGGGCGTGCCCGATGGCGGTGGCACCGTCATGCATGCGGTGACCTCCGAGCCGATGATGGCCCAGCGTGATCCGTGGGTGAACATGCTGCGCACTACGCTGGCCGCCTTTGGCGCCGGCGTCGGCGGCGCCGATAGCGTTCGAGTGCGGCGATTCGACGACGCGATTCCCGGCGGTCTGGGTTCGGTGTCCCCGGCCTTCTCCGCCCGCATCGCGCGCAACACCCAGCTGCTGCTCATCGAGGAGTCGCATGTCGGGCGGGTGCTCGATCCTGGTGGTGGCTCCTGGTTCATCGAAGACCTGACGGAAACCCTTGCGCAGCAGGCGTGGTCGCTGTTCGCCGAGATTGAAGGCGCGGGCGGCTACGAGGCCGCGGCCGGGCTGATCCGGGAACGTGTCGCGGCGACCCGTGCCGCGCGTGCCGACGATATCGCCCATCGCCGCACGTCGGTGACGGGAGTTAATGAGTTCCCCAACCTGTCGGAGGAGCCCTTGCCGCCGCATCCTGCCTCGGGCTACCGGTATGCGGCAGATTTCGAGGCACTGCGGGATCGTTCGGACGTCTTCCTGGCGTCCTCCGGCGCGCGTCCGCTGGCGCTGCTGCTGCCGCTGGGGCCGCTGGCTGAGCACAACGTGCGCACCACATTCGCCGCCAACCTGTTGGCCTCCGGCGGCATCGAAGTCGTCAACCCGGGCACACGTGACGCGAGCACGGTCGCTGCCGCGGTGACCGAAGCCGGAGCGCGTATCGCCGTCATCTGCGGCACCGACGCGCGGTATGCCGCCGAGGTGGCTGCGGTTGTCGACGCGGCCCGGGCGGCCGGCATCACCGACGTCTACCTCGCAGGCCCCGAGAAGGCCGTGGCCGAGGTGGCGGACGCGTCACGGCCGGACGGATATCTGACCATGAAAATCAATGCTGTCGAAGCGCTTTCGGCCATGCTGACCAAATTGGGGGCGTGACATGACTGACCTGGCTACATCCACGGGCACGCTGGGCAGCTTTGCGGATGTCCCACTGCATGGTGAGCGCACCTCCGTCGCGCCGGACGCCGCCGCCGTCACGGCCGCGGTGAGCGATGCCGCCACCGCGCACGGATACACCCCTGAGCAGCTTGATTGGGAGACGCCCGAGGCGATTACGGTCAAGCCGATCTACACGGCGGCCGACCGCGCGGCGGTGCAGGCCGAGGGATATCCGTTGGATACCTTCCCCGGCCAGGTGCCGTTCCTGCGCGGGCCTTACCCGACGATGTACGTCAATCAGCCGTGGACCATCCGTCAGTACGCGGGCTTCTCCACCGCCGCGGAGTCCAACGCCTTCTATCGCCGCAACCTCGCCGCGGGCCAGAAGGGCCTGTCGGTGGCCTTCGACCTGGCGACCCACCGCGGATACGACTCGGATCACCCGCGAGTGCAGGGCGATGTCGGAATGGCGGGCGTGGCCATCGATTCCATTCTCGACATGCGTCAGCTGTTCGACGGTATCGACCTGGGTTCGGTGTCGGTCTCGATGACCATGAACGGTGCGGTGCTCCCGATCCTCGCGCTGTACGTGGTGGCCGCCGAAGAACAGGGCGTCGGCACGGAGAAGCTGGCCGGGACCATCCAGAACGACATCCTCAAAGAGTTCATGGTCCGCAACACCTATATCTATCCGCCGAAGCCCTCGATGCGGATCATCTCGGACATCTTTGCCTACACCAGCGCCAAGATGCCGAAGTTCAACTCCATCTCGATTTCCGGTTATCACATCCAAGAGGCCGGTGCCACAGCGGATCTGGAGCTGGCGTACACCCTGGCCGATGGAGTCGAGTACATCAAGGCGGGCCTGGCCGGAGGTCTGGACATCGACGTGTTCGCCCCGCGTCTGTCGTTCTTCTGGGCCATAGGCATGAACTTCTTCATGGAGGTCGCGAAACTGCGGGCCGGGCGCCTGTTGTGGAGCGAGCTGGTCGCGCAGTTCGATCCGAAGAGCTCCAAATCGCAGTCACTGCGCACACATTCACAGACTTCTGGGTGGTCCCTGACCGCGCAGGACGTCTTCAACAACGTGGCGCGCACCTGTATCGAGGCCATGGCCGCGACTCAGGGGCACACCCAGTCGCTGCACACCAACGCACTCGACGAGGCGCTGGCGCTGCCCACCGACTTCTCGGCACGCATCGCGCGCAATACCCAGCTGCTCATCCAGCAGGAGTCCGGCACGTGTCGCCCGATCGACCCGTGGGGCGGTTCGTACTACGTCGAGTGGCTGACCCACCAGCTCGCCTCGCGTGCGCGCGAACACATTCGGGAAGTCACCGAGGCAGGCGGCATGGCGCAGGCCATCGATCAAGGCATCCCGAAACTGCGCATCGAGGAGGCTGCCGCGCGTACGCAGGCACGCATCGACTCGGGTCGCCAGCCGGTGATCGGTGTCAACAAGTATCAGGTTGCCGAGGACCAGCAGATCGAAGTTCTCAAGGTCGAGAATTCTCGCGTGCGGGCCGAGCAGCTGGCGAAGCTGCAGCAACTCCGTGCCGAACGCGATAACGATGCGGTACAGGCCGCCCTGGCCGAGTTGACTCGCGCGGCAGCTGATTCCAGCCGTTCCGGGGAAGACGGGTTGGGTAACAACCTGATGGCGCTGGCCATCAATGCCGCCCGGCACAAGGCGACGGTCGGGGAAATCTCGGACGCGCTGGAGAAGGTCTACGGACGCCACCAGGCCGAAATCCGTACCATCAGCGGGGTGTATCGGGACGAAGTGGGGCGAGGTGGCACGGGTGGTGCCGTCACCCAAGCGACCGAGCTGGTGCAGAAGTTCGCCGACGCCGACGGCCGGCGGCCCCGTGTGCTCGTCGCCAAGATGGGGCAGGACGGGCACGACCGTGGGCAGAAGGTGATCGCAACGGCCTTCGCCGACATCGGTTTCGACGTCGACGTGGGTCCGCTGTTCCAGACACCCGAGGAAGTCGCGCGGCAGGCCGCCGACAACGACGTGCACGTGGTTGGCGTGTCTTCGCTGGCGGCGGGTCACCTGACCCTGGTTCCGGCGCTGCGTGAGGCGCTCGCCGAGGTGGGACGCCCCGACATCATGATCGTGGTGGGCGGCGTGATCCCGCCGGGTGATTTCGACGAGCTGTACGAGGCGGGCGCCGCGGCCATCTTCCCTCCGGGAACGGTGATCGCGGAGGCCGCGATTGGCCTGTTGCACAAGCTGGCTGAGCGGCTCGGGTACGACCTATCCTGATGCCGGAAACACTGTCACCTGACAATCTGGCGGAACTGATCCGGTCGGGAGACCGTTCCGGGCTGGCACGGGCGATCACCCTGGTGGAGTCGACCCGTCAGGATCACCGCGCGCGGGCACAGCAGTTACTGCTGGAGCTGTCTCCCGAGGGCGGAAATGCGCTGCGCGTAGGCATTACCGGAGTGCCCGGGGTGGGGAAGTCGACCACCATTGAGGCACTCGGGATGTACCTCATCGAGCAGGGGCACCGCGTGGCCGTGTTGGCCGTCGACCCGTCGTCGACGCGCACCGGTGGGTCCATCCTGGGTGACAAGACGCGGATGGGCCGGCTCTCGGTGCATCCCGACGCCTACATCCGCCCATCGCCGACTTCGGGAACCTTGGGCGGGGTGGCCAAGGCCACCCGTGAGACGGTGGTGCTGCTCGAGGCCGCGGGCTTCGACGTCATTCTCATCGAGACGGTCGGTGTCGGACAGTCCGAGGTAACCGTCGCCAATATGGTTGACACCTTTGTCTTCCTGACATTGGCGCGTACCGGAGATCAGCTGCAGGGCATCAAGAAGGGTGTGCTGGAGCTCGCCGACATCGTGGTGGTGAACAAGGCAGACGGGGCGCATGCCATCGAAGCCAAGAAGGCCGCCCGCGAGCTGTCCGGGGCCTTGCGCCTGATCTACCCGCATGACACCTTGTGGCGCCCACCGGTTCTCACCATGAGCGCGTTGGAGAACACCGGCGTGTCCGAGATGTGGGACACCGTGCTGCGGCACCGTGCGGTGCTCACCGAGGCGGGCGAGTTCGAGGCCAAACGCCGTCGCCAACAGGTGGACTGGATGTGGGCGATGGTGCGCGACGCGGTACTGGACCGGGTGCTCAACGCGCCCGATGTGAGGGCGTCACGCGCCGATATCGAGCAGCAAGTGCGTGAGGGCACCTTGACCCCCGCGCTGGCCGCCGAACGATTGCTCAGCCTCAGCTCGTAGACCGCGGGCGCGGCGTTGCGCACACAAACACGTCGGTATGTGCCTACCTGAGGTGTCGCTCGCGAGAGGATGTCCGCATGGCGCTGGTTTTTCTCGACACCGAGACCACCGGACTTCACCCCGGGCGTCAGCCATGGGAAATCGCGATCATCCGTAGGACCGGGGAAGGGCAGCGGCAGCTGCACCTGTGCGTCGATGTGCAGGACCTCGATCTGGAGACTGCTGATCCGGCGGGCCTGGAGATCAGCGGTTTTCATAAGCGGCACCCGCAGGTGCGCATGCGGCCGCTGCAGTTTCCCCGCGTATTCCGTGCCGCCGAGGCGGTTTCGCTTGTCGAGGAGTGGACGGCCGGCGCCACCATCGTCGGTGTGATCCCGCGGTTCGACACGGAGTGTTTGACGCAGATGTTTGTCAACCATGGGGTCCGTCCCGCGTGGAATCCCGAGCCTGTCGATGTGGTCGCCACGACAGCATCACGGCTGCGGGCACGCGGGCTGATACCGGATGCCGACTATGCCAATCTCTCACTGCAATTCGGTGTGAAGACACCGTCCGCGGGCCAGCGGCACACGGCCCTTGGTGACGCCCGCTGGGCGATGCGCTGGTACGACAAGCTATTGGAATGAGGATGTGGACGACAGATAGATCAGCTTGCGTCTGATCCCCGCGATCTCGCGGGCGATACCGCGCAACATGGCACGTTCCTGTGGGGCAAGAGCGGACAGCGAGACGGTATCGGACATCTGCCGGCCCTCCTGCCACGCGGTCGCCCGTGAGTGCCAGCGAAATCGCAGCAGCCAGCCGAAACAATCGCGCAGAGTCGAAGCGTCGTCGGCGTCCAGCACTTCGGCCGCCGCTGCCGCGTCCAGCCGCGCGGGAGTGCTGAGCACATCCGTTCCGGCCGACAACGCCGCCCAGCGGGCGATCTTGACCACGGGGTCAATCGCCGCGACCTTGAGGTCGACCGCATCGGATTGGGTCGCAAAGATCTTCAGTCGCGAAGGAAATCCCGCACGAACGGCGACGGCGTCTTGCAGCATCGCAAGACGGATCGGGTAGTGGCGCCCTGCGCAGCGGCGCAGCGGACGTTCTCGCTGCGCAGGGCGTGGTCCGGCAGCGACGAACCGGTGCCCACCCCCTGTGAATCCGACATCAAGCCAGCCATCACGACTCCGCGGTCTGCGGGCGGATTGGCGCACCAGCGTTCGATTCCTTCGAACCAATTGCTGGTACGGCGGCAGAATCGGCCCCGGCTTGCCAGGACCCCGTTGGCATCGCTGCCGATGCCGCCGCGTTCGAGCATCGCGTGGACCAGCGCGGCCAGCTCCATGATCTGAGTTTTTCCGTCGGCGTCGATGGTGTCGTCGACGGCGATCAGCGTCTCGACATCCGATCCCGGTGCGGCCTCGCCGCGCGCGACGCTTCCGGAAACGAACCAGGTCCATCCGGGATTCACTCCACCGGTCACGAGCCGGGCCGCCGCCCGGACGCTGTGGCGCAATGCCTCCGACCATGCCGCGGCCAGCGTCGCCTCCGGCGTACGGGCGCGCACCTCCAGGGCTATCACCATCCGGGCGGCGCCCACGGCCGTGCAGAACGCCGCCTCGTCTGTCGCGGAATCGATCTGCGCGATGGCGTGGGCTATCCCGTTCTCGGGTGGCACCGGGGCAGACATGGAGATGATTGTTACCTACGTCGATGCGACAGCGTGGGATATGAAATCGCGGACGGGGCGTGACAGCGGCTGCCCGGAGCTCCAGATGATGCCGACATCCCGGTGCGCGTCGGCATCGATGAGGGGGAGCATCCGGAGGTCGGGAGGGTAGGTGGTGGCATCGACGGGGAGCACGGTGATACCGAGACCGGCCGCGACCAGACCCGCCACCGTGGTCAGGTTGCTCGATTCGAGCACAATGCGTGGCTGGAATTGCGCGGTGGCGCACAGTTCTTCGAGCAGGCGGCGCATACCGAATCCTGGCGGCATGGCCACGAATGGCTCATCGGCGAGATCGGCCATGGACACGTCTTCGGCCTGTGCCAGGCGGTGGTCGGTCGGTACGGCCACACCGAGGCGCTGCCGGAATAGGTTGCGCCAGCCGAGATTGGCGCGGCGGGGGCGTGGGGAGACGATGGCGACATCGAGGTCGCCATTCGCGACGAGATCATCAAGGCTGCCGGCCGCGCCCTGTTCCAGCACGAACCGCACATGCGGCGACGACGCCGCGAATCCCGCGATCAATCCGGCGACCAAGGCGGGGCCGAAGGTGTGCAGAAACCCGAGCCGGATCTCGCCTTCGGCGGGGTTCGCGAGGTCGTTGATCGCGCGGCGCGCGGAGTCCAGTTCCATTTGAGCGCGGCGCGCGTGCTGATAGAAGATGCGGCCGAACGGATTGAGGGTGAGTCGCTTACCGTGCCGGTCGAAGAGCCGCACGTTGAGATGCTGTTCCAAACGGGCCAGCATGCGCGTGAGGGTCGGCTGCGCAAGCTGCAGCTGATTGGCGGCCGCGGTGACGTTTTGTAGCTCGGCGAGTGTGATGTACCACTCGTAGTCACCATCGGCCATACCTCTACCTCCGTTTATGCGTGAATCGAATTATAAATCTACAAATTGCTCATTTCCGCAATATGCCTGATCCGGAGCAGCATTGAGATCCATGGCGATGGCTCCGAGTACCCGCGGCACCACCTCGAACGTGTACGGCGCAGATCCGGTGCCGCACCGGACGGGTACTGCCGGATACCGCAGGCTCACCGGCGCGCTGTTCGCCGCCGGTCTTGCCACCTTCGCGGCGCTCTACGGAACACAGGCCGTGCTGCCGGCGCTGTCCGCGGACCTCGGAGTCAGCCCCGCCGCGTCTGCGCTGACGGTCTCGGTGACCACCGGGATGCTCGCGCTGTCCATCATTCCGGCCAGTGTCCTTTCGGAACGATTTGGCCGCACGCACGTCATGCTGGTGTCGGCCATCGCCACCACCATCATCGGATTACTGCTCCCGGCCAGCCCGACATTTGCGGTGCTACTGATCGGCCGTGCTGCCGAAGGTGTTGCACTGGCAGGCATTCCGGCGGTGGCGATGGCCTTTCTGGCCGAGGAGGTTCATCCGGGATCGCTTGGTTCGGCGATGGGCAGATACATCGCGGGGACGACGGTCGGCGGGCTTGCCGGACGCCTGGTGGCTTCTTCGGTGCTCGATGTGAGCAACTGGCGGATCGCGCTACTGGGCAGCGGTGCTATGACTTTGGTGTGCACGGTGCTGTTCGCCGCGTTGCTTCCCAAGTCGCAGTTCTTCGTGCCGAAGAAGGTCAGGGTGGGCACCACGGTGCGGATCCTCGGGATGCACCTGCGAAATCCGGTCCTGCTCATCATGTTCGGGCTGGCGTTCCTGCTCATGGGCGGGTTCGTCACCGTGTACAACTATCTGGGCTATCGGCTGGTCGCGCCGCCGTTCGGGCTGCCCACGGCCGTCGCCGGACTGCTCTTTCTGCTCTACCTGGCCGGAACCATGTCCTCGGCGGTGGCCGGACGGCTGGCGGATCGCCGGGGCAGGGGACTGGTTCTCATCGCCGCGATCGTCATTACCGCCATCGGGTTGGCGTTGACCGTCCCCAACTCTCTTGCCGCGGTGATCGTCGGGGTGGGTGTGTTCACGGCCGGTTTCTTCGCCGCGCACACCGTCGCGAGTGGCTGGGTCGGTGCCGTCGCGCAGCGCGACCGGGCCGAGGCGTCGGCGTTGTATCTGTTCAGCTACTACCTGGGGAGTTCGGTGGCGGGTGCGGTGGGCGGGCTGGCCTATCAGGCCGGTGGCTGGGCGCTCACGGTGCTCTTTGTGGGCACGCTACTGGCAATTGCCCTGGTCCTGGCGGCTGTCATGCTGCTCCGAAACCGGTTTGGCCATATCAACGCACCCGAATAGAATCGCCGGTATAGACACCGATCCGGCCATCACCGGGGAGTCTCCGGAAGAAAAGTTCCGTGCCGTGCGCGGATACCCAGTAGAACCGGACGGGCAGGCCCGTCACAGCCGTCAGTGAGCGGCCCCGGGCAGTGTGGGGCAAGCGGGGTGGTACCGCGGAGGTACGCCGACGGCGTCCCATCGTCCCCGTGCCAGCGAGCACAGGGAGATGTACCGACTATGTCTGATGGTCTTAGCGCAAGCGGCTCATCCACAGACGCGTACCCGCGGACCGAGCTAGGCGCCGATCAGCGCAGTGGATCCCCGAATCTTCCCGCGCTGGAAAAGCAGGTGCTGCGCTACTGGGAAGCCGACGACACCTTCCGCGCCAGCATCGCCCATCGCGACGGTTCCCCGGAGTACGTCTTCTATGACGGTCCGCCGTTTGCCAACGGGCTGCCTCACTACGGGCATCTGCTCACTGGATACGTCAAGGACATCGTTCCGCGTTATCAGACTATGCGGGGCTTTCAAGTGGATCGCCGATTCGGTTGGGACACTCACGGTTTGCCCGCCGAGCTGGAAGTCGAGCGGCAGCTGGGCATCACCGATAAGTCCCAGATCGATTCGATGGGCATCGCCGAGTTCAACGAGGCCTGCCGCGAATCGGTGCTGCGCTACACCAAGGAATGGCGCGAGTACGTAACCCGGCAGGCACGCTGGGTGGACTTCGACAACGACTACAAGACGCTGGACCCGACCTTCATGGAATCGGTCATCTGGGCGTTCAAACAGTTGTGGGACAAGGGTTTGGCGTACGAGGGCTATCGCGTGCTGCCGTACTGCTGGCGCGACGAGACGCCGCTGTCCAACCATGAACTGCGCATGGACGACGACGTCTACCAGAGCCGTCAGGATCCCGCCGTCACGGTCGGCTACCGGATCGCCGGCAACGAGAACACCCGATGGGCGACACTCGACGGCGCGCGGTTGCTGATCTGGACCACCACGCCATGGACATTGCCGTCCAATCTTGCCGTTGCGGTGAATCCCGAGGTCACCTACGCGGTAGTGAAACCGGAAGATTCCGAGGATCGCTATTTGTTGGCGCAGGCCCGGATTGGCGCGTACGCCCGTGAGTTGGGCGAGGAGCCCACGGTGTTGGACACCTACACCGGTGCGGAACTGCTGGGGCTGCGGTATGTGCCGCCCTTCCCCTATTTCCAGCAGGATGCCTCGCCCAACGCCTTCACCGTGCTGTCCGGGGACTACGTCACCACCGACGACGGCACCGGCATCGTGCACATGGCTCCCGCTTACGGTGAAGAGGACAAGAACGTCACCGACAAGGCGCAGATCACCCCGGTCACGCCGGTTGACTCCAAGGGCCGATTCGACGCCACCGTGCCCGATTACCAGGGGCAGCAGGTGTTTGATGCCAACGCGCAGATCATCAAGGACCTCAAGAACGGGACCGGTGCTGCGGGTGTCAATGGCGCGGTTCTGCTGCGCCACGAGACCTATGACCACTCGTACCCGCATTGTTGGCGTTGCCGAAACCCGTTGATCTACCGGGCGGTCTCGTCGTGGTTCATCAAG
The DNA here is from genome assembly GCF_001605725.1 of Mycobacteroides immunogenum. Taxonomy (NCBI): domain Bacteria; kingdom Bacillati; phylum Actinomycetota; class Actinomycetes; order Mycobacteriales; family Mycobacteriaceae; genus Mycobacteroides; species Mycobacteroides immunogenum. The sequence continues at coordinate 2,970,703 of NZ_CP011530.1, read as the reverse complement.
GTGACCGAGTTCCGCGATCGTATGGTCGAGCTCAACGAGCAGATCACCTGGTACCCGGAGCACGTCAAGCACGGTCAGTTCGGCAAGTGGCTGGAGGGGGCGCGGGACTGGTCCGTTTCCCGTAACCGCTACTGGGGCAGCCCCATTCCGGTGTGGAAGTCCGACGATCCGGCCTACCCCCGCATCGATGTGTACGGCAGCCTCGACGAGCTGGAACGCGACTTCGGGGTGCGGCCGGACAATCTGCACCGTCCGTACATCGACGAGCTGACCCGCCCGAACCCGGACGACCCTACGGGCAAGTCCACCATGCGCCGAATCCCCGACATCTTCGACGTCTGGTTCGACTCCGGCTCAATGCCTTACGCGCAGGTGCACTACCCATTCGAGAACGCGGAGTGGTTCGAGAAGCACTTCCCGGCCGATTTCATCGTGGAATACATCGGTCAGACCCGTGGCTGGTTCTACGTCATGCACGTGTTGGCGACAGCGCTCTTCGATCGGCCGGCGTTCCGTACCTGTGTGTCACACGGCATTGTGCTGGGCAACGACGGCCAGAAGATGAGCAAGTCGCTGCGCAACTATCCGGACGTCAACGAGGTGTTCGACCGCGACGGTTCCGATGCGATGCGCTGGTTCCTGATGGCATCGCCGATCCTGCGCGGCGGCAACCTCATCGTCACCGAACAAGGCATCCGCGAGGGCGTGCGGCAGGTCATCTTGCCGCTCTGGAACGCGTGGAGCTTTTTGCAGCTGTACGCGCCCAAACCCGGTGTGTGGCGCACCGATTCAACCCAGGTGCTCGACAAGTACATCCTGGCCAAATTGGCGCGGCTGCGCGATGACCTCACAAAATCCATGGATGACTGCGATGTTTCCGGTGCCTGCGAACAGCTGCGGCAGTTCACCGATGCGCTCACCAATTGGTATGTGCGACGGTCACGTTCGCGGTTCTGGGATGAGGACCCGGATGCGATCGACACCCTGCACACGGTGCTGGAGACGACGTGTCGCCTCGCGGCACCGCTGCTGCCGATGACCACCGAGGTCATCTGGCGGGGATTGACCGGGGAGCGCTCGGTGCATCTGACCGACTGGGTATCGGAATCGGTGCTGCCCGCCGATGCTGATCTGGTGGCCGCCATGGACGAGGTGCGCAACGTGTGCTCGGTGGCGTCGTCGTTGCGTAAGGCCAAGAAGTTGCGAGTACGCCTGCCGCTGCGCACCTTGACGGTCGCGGTACCCGATCCGAAGCGGTTGGAGCCGTACACCGCACTCATCGCCGATGAGCTCAACGTGAAATCCGTGGAACTGACCGACGATATCGCGGCCTACGGCAAGTTCGAGCTGACGGTCAACGCACGTGCGGCGGGCCCGCGCTTGGGCAAGGACGTGCAGACGGTCATCCGGGCCGTCAAGTCCGGCGATTGGAGCCAGCAGGCCGACGGCACTGTCGTCGCAGCCGGCATTACCCTGCTGGAGGGCGAGTTCGACTCGAAACTTGTTGCTGCCGAGCCAGATTCCACAGCAGCGCTGCCCGAGGGTGGCGGGCTGGTCATCCTGGACGACACCGTCACCGAGGAGTTGGAGGCCGAGGGCTGGGCCCGCGACCTGATTCGCGAGCTGCAGGATCTGCGCAAGTCCACCGGCCTAGAGGTGTCGGACCGCATCGAGGTCGTGCTGGACGTTCCGGCCGAACGTCGCGCGTGGGCGCATCGGCACCGTGATCTGATCGCCGGCGAAATTCTCGCCACCACATTGGAAGTCAGTGAAGACGGCGCGAACATGCCATCGCCCGCCACCGATCTCGGTGACGGGGTTCGGGTGTCGTTGCAGAAGGCGGCTGGCTGAGCCCGCGCGGCCGGAGTCTCCTGCGCCCGGCTACGAGCGACAACGATGGCACGTCGACGTGCTTGTCGCTCGTAGCCGGGCACCCCGGCGACTGCTGAGCCGGACCCCCAGCCTTAGGCGGCTTTCACGGCGCGCCAGCGCTGATTACCGCCGTCGAGATGGTGTTCGATGTTGGTGAAACCGGCCGCGCGCAGGCGAGCCGGTAGCGAGGTGGTCGGCACCGGGTTGTAGGTGTCTCCGATGTGCAACAGCCGGAAGAATGTGGAGTGCACGCCATCGCTACCCGCGAAGACGCCGCCCGGCGCCAACACTCGGTGGGCCTGCGCGAACAGTTGATCTTGTAGGTCAGCGGTGGGGACGTGGTGCAGCATGGTGAAGCACACCACCGAGCTGAATCGATCGTCGTCGAACCCCAGCTTGGTGCCATCGCCCTGGATCACCGTCGCCTGGTCGCCGTAGAGCCGCTGGAGCCGCGAGGCCATCACATCATCGATCTCTACCGCCGTGAGCTGCGGTGTGCGCTTGGTCAGCACGCGCAGGTTCGCACCGTAACCCGGGCCGATCTCCAGGGCGTCCGCACCGAGTTCGACTCCCTGCAGCGCCCACGGGAGGAGCTGCGATTCGGTCTTGCGGGCCCACATATCCGAGCTACAGCACCACCGATGCACCAAATTCATTGCCATGACATCAGGCTAGGGACGCGGCCGCTGTCCGAGTACCGTGATTCGGCCATATCTTGTCGAGGTTCGGTCACGGGGGTGTCGGGGCTGCGCAATACGATGATCGCGTGTGTGCTGCCGGTCGATGGGTTCTGCACCTCGACATGGACGCCTTCTTTGCCTCGGTCGAGCAGTTGACCAGGCCAACTCTGCGTGGCCGTCCGGTCCTGGTCGGCGGAACCGGTGGCCGTGGCGTGGTGGCCGGCGCCAGTTACGAGGCCAGGGTGTTCGGCGCCCGGTCGGCGATGCCGATGCACCAGGCGCGGCGGCTGGTGGGTATCAATGCCGTGGTCTTGCCTCCCCGCGGTTCGGTGTATGGCGTGGCCAGCAGGCATGTGTTCGCGACGGTGCGCTCGATGATTCCCGTGCTGGAACAGCTGTCCTTTGACGAGGCGTTCGGGGAGCCCGTCGAACTAGTAGGTGCTGCAACAGGTTCAGTCGCGGAATACATCGCCGAGCTGCGGGCGCGCGTGCTGAAAGACACCGGGCTGACCGCGTCGGTTGGAGCGGGCTCGGGCAAGCAGATCGCCAAGATCGCGTCGGGATTGGCCAAACCCGACGGGGCGCGGATCATCGCGCCGGAGGAAGAGCGATCGCTGCTCGACGGCCTACCGGTGCGCAAGTTGTGGGGCATCGGCCCCGTCGCGGAAGAGCGCCTAAACAGGCTGGGCATCACCACCATTGGCCAGTTCGCGGCGCTCCAGCCCAGCGAGGCCGCCTCGGTGCTGGGCGCCACGCTGGGTCCGGCGTTGCATCAACTGGCCTGCGGAATCGATGAACGCCCGGTGGCCGAGCGGGCCGAGACCAAACAGATCAGCGCGGAGTCCACGTTCCCGGACGACCTGACGACTCTCGATCAACTTCGCGAGGCCATCGAGCCCATCGGTGTGCATGCCCACCGGCGCCTGATCAAACACGGCCGGGGCGTCCGGACGGTGACGGTGAAGCTGCGCCGTTCGGACATGAGCATCCTGACCAGGTCGGCAACCTTGCCTTACGCCACCACGGAACGCGCGATATTGATGTCGGCGGCACGCCGGCTGCTACTCGACCCGGTCGAGATCGGACCCATTCGCCTTGTCGGCGTAGGATTTTCGGGGTTCTCTGATGTGCAGCAGACCTCGCTGTTCCCCGATCTGGAGCAGACCGACGCCATCGCACACACCGACGAGGCGCCGTCCGCCGCCGCGCCTGTCCGGAAGGTTGCCACCTGGGGGATCGGGGACGATGTCGACCATGCTCATTTCGGGCACGGCTGGATACAGGGCACCGGCCATGGCGTGATGACGGTCAGATTCGAGACGCGAAGTAGCGGACCGGGAATCGCCCGCACCTTCGCGGTCGATGACCCCGAGGTGGCCCGTGCCGACCCGGTGGCCAGCCTGGACTGGCCGGGGGAGTCAGCCGAGGCGCTCGACGACGGAGACGAGATCGGAGCCGGTGGCTAGGGCCGCCATCAACAGCACGCGAGCCTGCCCGGCGCGAAGATGGGGCACCATCACCGCCCCGGCATCGACCAACCGCTGGCCCGGCGCATAACCCGGAGTCAGGGTGCCACCGGGCACCCGGGTGGTCACCAAGACGTGCATACCGTTCTCGACCTGGCGGGAAACGGAGTCGATGACAACATCATTGGAATTGCCCGCACCCATGGACTCCAGCACCAGGCCCTGTGCGCCCGCATCTGCGTAGGCGTCCAGCGCGACCGCGTCGGCCCCCGGGTAGAGGCTCACCACGTCGACGCGCGGCAGGGCGGGACGGGTCACGGTGCCCAGGAACGCCGGGGGTGCCTGGGCGCTACGGACGAACTGGCCATCGCGCACCTGGCCGATCGGTGCGACTCCGGCGAATCCGGCGGCATCGGTCAAATCGACCTTGCGGATACCCGCGGCCGGGTACACCCCTCCGGCGAAGCACACCACCACGCCGAGCGCCTGGCCGCTCGCGGCCACGGTCAACGCATCACGCAGATTGCCGGGGCCGTCGGATTCGGGGTGGTCGCCGCTGCGTTGGGCGCCGGTCAGGACGACGGGCACCGACACCGCGCATGTCAGCGCGAGCCACAGGGCGGTCTCTTCGAGCGTGTCCGTGCCGTGCGCGATCACCACGCCGGTCGCGCCACCGGCCACATGACCACGGACGGCGGCGGCGATCTGCTGCCACCGTTGCGGTGTCATCTCCGCGCTGTCGATTGCCATCAGATCGTCGACGCGTACGTCGCCGCACCCGGTCACCGCCAGCAGATCGTCCCCCGAACTGGCGTGCCGGGCGATGCCGTCGGTACCGACTTCGGTCGCGATGGTTCCGCCGGTTGTCAGCAGGACAAGGGCCGGTGAGGAGTCTTGTGAGCCAAGAGCGGGGGACACAGCGGCGATCATCGCAGACAGGCTGCGCAAAGCGTCCCGCCGAGTAGGGGATGATGGGGGATGTGAGTGATGAGCCCGAAACCGCCCCGAAGCCCCAGCGGCGGATAAAACTGCTGCTCATCGTGGCAGCGGTCGTGCTCGTGTTGGACGTCGTCACCAAGGTCCTTGCCGTCAGATTGCTGCAACCAGGCAAGCCCGTGCCCATCATCGGCGACACCGTGACCTGGACGCTGGTGCGTAACTCGGGTGCCGCGTTCTCCTTCGCCACCGGCTACACCTGGGTGCTGACGCTGATCGCCATCTCGGTCGTGGTGGGAATCCTGCTGATCGGTCGACGGTTGGTCTCCACGTGGTGGGCAATCGGCTTGGGCATGATTCTTGGCGGCGCACTGGGCAATCTGGTGGACAGATTCTTCCGGGGCCCCGGACCGCTGCGCGGGCATGTGGTCGACTTTCTCTCGGTCGGCTGGTGGCCGGTGTTCAATGTCGCGGATCCCTCGGTGGTGGGTGGAGCGATTCTGTTGGTGGCGCTGTCACTGTTCGGCTACGACTACGACCGCGAAGGGCGTTCCACGCCCGGAGCATCGGATTCCGAAGGGCGTTCGACGCCCGCACCGGAGGCGTCCAGCGGCGACCACGCGGACGTAAAAACGGACCAAGAGGACAGCGAGAGCGCCGACGCGCAGGCTTCCCAGACCAATCCGTCATGACCTCGCGTTCTCTGCCGGTGCCCGACGGCCTGTCCGGTATGCGTGTCGATGCCGGGCTGGCCCGACTCCTGGGACTGTCGCGCACTGCCGCGGCAGCCCTGGCCGAAGAGGGCGCGGTGCTGCTGGACGGGGTCGCCGTCGCCAAGTCCGAGAAACTGACCGCGGGCACGTGGCTGGAAGTCACGCTGCCCGAGCCCAAGGCCCCTCCGGAGAACCGCGTCGAGGCCATCGAGGGCATGAAGATCCTTTACGCCGATGACGACCTGGTTGCCGTGGACAAACCGGCAGGTGTGGCCGCCCATGCGTCGGTCGGCTGGACCGGCCCGACCGTGCTCGGTGGGCTCGCCGCGGCGGGGTTCCGGATGACCACCTCCGGCGCGCCCGAACGCAAGGGGATCGTGCACCGTCTGGATGTCGGGACCTCCGGAGTGATGGTTGTCGCGCTCTCGGAGAAGGCTTATACCGAGCTGAAGCGCGCCTTCAAGTACCGTCGCGTCGAGAAGCGGTATCACGCGCTCGTGCAAGGGCATCCGGACCCATCCAGCGGCACCATCGACGCGCCCATCGGCCGCCATCGCGGCCACGATTGGAAGTTCGCGGTCGTCGAGGACGGTCGCCATTCCATCACCCACTACGACACCCTTGAGGCCTTCGTGGCGGCCAGTCTGCTCGACATCCACCTGGAAACCGGCCGCACCCACCAGATCCGGGTGCATTTCTCGGCGATCAAGCATCCCTGCTGTGGTGATCTGACCTACGGCGCGGATCCGACGCTGGCGGCCAAGCTTGGGCTGGAACGTCAATGGCTGCACGCCAAGTCATTGGCGTTCGCACATCCGGGAGACGGTCGCTGGATGGAGATCACCAGCGAATACCCCGAGGATCTGGCCCACGCGCTCGACACCCTGCGATGAGTGGTGCTGCCACCGCCGTTGAACAGAGTCGCCGCCTGAAGTCCGGGTATCTGTTCGGCGCCGCCGCCTACTTGATATGGGGACTGTTCCCGGCGTTCTTTCCGCTGCTGGGACCCGCCACCGCCGCGGAGATTCTGGCGCACCGGATGGTGTGGACGCTGCTGTTGATGGTGTCCGTGGTCGCCCTCTCGCGACGGCTGCGTGAGCTGGTCACCATGGGGCCGCGGAACTGGGGCTTGCTCGTCGGCGCCTCGGTGCTGATCGCCCTCAATTGGGGCGTGTACATCTACGCTGTCAACGCCGGACATGTGCTGGACGCCGCGCTGGGGTACTTCATCAACCCGCTGGTGACGGTGCTGCTGGGTGTGTTGATCTTCCGGGAACCGCTGAGCCTATGGCAACTGCTGGCTCTTGTGTTGACCTTCACCGCGGTCGCGGTGCTGACCATCAGCTACGGTCAGCTTCCGGTCATCACCTTGATCCTTGCCGTTTCGTTCGCGGGCTACGGGGCCATCAAGAAAACCGTGACTGTCGATCCACGGGTGAGCCTGACCGCCGAGGGCATCGTCGCCGCGCCCTTCGCGCTCGCCTACCTGGTGTTTCTGGGCATGACCGGGCAGCAACATTTCTTGGGGCATGGTCACGGGCATACCGCGTTGCTGGTGCTCAGCGGTGTGGTGACAGCTCTGCCATTGTTGATGTTCGGTGTTGCGGCACAGCGCATTCCCTTGGTCACCCTCGGGTTGCTGCAGTATCTGACGCCGTCCTTGCAGATGCTGTGGGGTGTGCTGGTCAAACACGAGGCGATGCCGCCTGAGCGCTGGGCGGGATTTGTCTTGATTTGGGCGGCACTGGTGATTTTCACCGTCGACACCGTGCGCGGCTCGCTGATCTTGCGACGCCGGGCGAGCACACAAGCTACGGTTCCGCAGAGCGATATGGCTCGGGCAAACGGGAGGGACTGAACGTTGCGACAGATGATCATCGGGGTGGCCGTTGTCGCCGCCGCGTTATCCGGCTGTGCGTCACCGCAAGCGCAGCCCAACACGGCCGAGCCGCGGGCCGCGGACGCGCGCATCGCAGCCGCGACGGCAGATGCGATACCGGCGCAGAACACGGTGCGGGCTTTGAAGGTAGGGGGCAAGCAACCCGGTTTCGTACCGTCGGGCGACGCGAGGGTCACGGTCGACGGCACGGTGTTGAACATGCCTGGCCCCGTCTACTGCTTTACCAACAAAGGTGTGACCCAGTTGCTCATCAACGTCGGACCGAAGAAGGTTTCCGGGGGCCACGCGATGGTGAAGCTCGACCCGAATTCGCAGGCGGTCCAGATGTTCGATATCCAGACAGCTGAACTCATCATTTTGCTTCGCGAGGAAGACAACGTCGGCGAGCAGATCACGGCGACCAAGGACGGCGACAGCTTTCATATCGAGGGAGAAGGGCCCGCCATCGACAGCGGTGTCAAGAAGACCATGACCTACGTGGTCGACGTCAATTGCGCGCCGGGCTGGAACGCGGGCTGACCGTTGCTGGCGGGACTTTTGTGACCGTTGTGAATCGGGTAGCTGGATGAGCCTGACGACACACCCCCGACACGCCCGGGTCTGTCAGACCTCCGCAATAAACTGACCCCTCTAGCGATTGACGCCCCAATCCTGGGTCGGTACGAAAGGCACGTGTGAGCTCCTCGAATTCTTCGTTCGTGCACCTGCACAACCACACCGAGTACTCGATGCTCGACGGTGCGGCGAAGATCAAGCCGATGCTGACCGAGGTCGAACGGCTGGGCATGACCGCGGTGGGTATGACCGACCACGGAAACATGTACGGGGCCAGCGAGTTCTACAACGTCGCGGCGGCCACCGGCGTCAAGCCCATCATCGGTATCGAGGCCTACATTGCTCCGGCGTCGCGCTTCGATACCAAACGTGTCTTTTGGGGCGACCCGGGCCAAAAGTCCGATGACGTCTCCGGCTCGGGTTCGTACACCCATATGACGATGGTTGCCGAGAACGCCACGGGCCTGCGCAACCTGTTCAAGCTGTCCTCGTTGGCTTCCTTCGAGGGTCAGCTGGGCAAGTGGGCGCGCATGGACGCCGAGCTCATCGCCGAGCACGCCAGTGGCGTCATCGCCACCACCGGATGCCCGTCGGGTGAAGTGCAGACCCGGCTCCGGCTCGGCCAGGAAGCAGAGGCACTCGCCGCCGCGGCCAAATGGCAGGAGATCTTCGGCAAGGAGAACTTCTTCCTGGAGCTGATGGACCACGGGCTGTCGATCGAACGACGGGTGCGCGAAGGTCTGTTGGAGGTGGGCAAGAAACTCGGCATTCCGCCGCTGGCCACCAATGACTGTCACTACGTCACCAAGGACCACGCGCACAACCACGAGGCGTTGTTGTGTGTGCAGACCGGGAAGACGCTGTCGGATCCCACGCGCTTCAAGTTCGACGGCGACGGCTATTACCTCAAGCCCGCGTCGGAGATGCGGGACCTGTGGGATGACGCCGTTCCCGGTGCCTGCGACAACACGCTGTTGATCGCCGAACGTGTGCAGTCCTATGAGGATGTCTGGAACTTCAAGGATCGGATGCCGGTGTTCCCGGTACCCGACGGCGAGGATCAGGACTCCTGGCTGCGTAAGGAAGTCGATCGCGGGCTGGCGCGTCGCTTCGAGGGCATCGCCGGTGGAGTGCCCGACGAGTACTTCACCCGTGCCCACTACGAGCTGGATGTCATCAAGCAAAAGGGCTTCCCCGCATACTTTCTCGTCGTCGGCGACCTCGTCTCGCACGCGAAAGAGGTCGGCATCCGTGTCGGGCCCGGTCGTGGTTCGGCGGCGGGATCGCTCGTCGCCTACGCGCTCGGTATCACCAATATCGACCCGATACCGCATGGCCTGCTGTTCGAGCGCTTCCTCAACCCGGAACGTCCGTCGGCGCCCGATATCGATATCGACTTCGACGACCGCCGCCGCGGTGAGATGGTCCGTTACGCCACCGATAAGTGGGGCAGTGATCGGGTCGCGCAGGTCATCACGTTCGGCACCATCAAGACCAAGGCCGCGCTGAAGGACTCGGCGCGAATCCACTACGGGCAGCCGGGTTTCGCGATCGCCGACCGCATCACCAAGGCGCTGCCGCCGCCGATCATGGCCAAGGACATCCCGGTATGGGGTATCACCAACCCCGAACACGAGCGGTACAAGGAGGCCGCCGAGGTTCGCGGTCTGATCGACACCGATCCCGATGTGCGCAACATCTATCAGACGGCGCTCGGCCTGGAGGGTCTGATCCGTAACGCAGGCGTGCACGCCTGCGCGGTCATCATGAGCTCGGAGCCGCTGACCGAGGCCATCCCGCTGTGGAAGCGCGCCCAGGACGGCGCCATCATCACCGGCTGGGACTATCCGTCGTGCGAGGCCATCGGCCTGTTGAAGATGGACTTCCTGGGTCTGCGCAACCTCACCGTCATCGGCGATGCTCTGGACAACATCAAGGCGAACCGGGGCATTGATCTTGACCTCGATCATCTGCCGCTCGATGATCCGGCGACCTACGAATTGCTCTCCCGCGGTGACACACTGGGTGTTTTCCAGCTGGACGGCGGGCCGATGCGTGACCTGCTGCGCCGCATGCAGCCCACCGGGTTCAACGACATCGTCGCCGTGCTGGCGCTGTATCGCCCGGGCCCGATGGGCATGAACGCCCACAACGATTACGCCGACCGTAAGAACGGCCGTCAGCCCATCAAACCGATTCACCCCGAGCTGGAAGAGCCGCTCAAGGAAATCCTCTCCGAGACCTATGGCCTGATCGTCTACCAAGAGCAGATCATGTTCATCGCCCAGAAGGTCGCCTCGTACTCGATGGGTAAGGCCGACGCGCTGCGCAAGGCCATGGGTAAGAAGAAGCTGGAAGTCCTCGAGGCGGAATACAAGGGCTTCTATGAGGGTATGACGAACAACGGTTTCTCCGAAGGCGCGGTGAAAGCGTTGTGGGACACCATTCTTCCGTTCGCCGGCTATGCGTTCAACAAGTCGCACGCCGCCGGCTACGGCCTGGTGTCTTTCTGGACGGGCTACCTCAAGGCGAACTACCCGGCTGAATACATGGCAGGCCTGCTCACGTCGGTCGGTGACGACAAGGACAAGGCGGCCGTGTATCTCGCCGACTGTCGCCGCCTGGGCATCACCGTGCTGCCACCGGATGTCAACGAGTCCGTGCATAACTTCGCCTCGGTGGGTAAGGACATCCGCTATGGGCTGGGCGGTGTACGAAATGTCGGTGCCAACGTGGTGCAGTCGCTCATTGCGACCCGCGAGGAAAAGGGCGCCTTCACCGACTTTTCGGATTATCTGCACAAGATCGATATCGCCGCCTGCAACAAGAAGGTCACTGAATCGCTGGTGAAGGCGGGTGCCTTCGACTCGCTCGGGCATCCCCGCAAGGGGCTTTTCCTTGTGCAATCCGATGCTGTCGACTCGGTGCTCGGCACCAAGAAGGCCGAAGCCATGGGGCAATTCGACTTGTTCGGCGGTGGGGATGACAGTGCGGAGTCTTCGTCTGTGTTTGCGATCAAGGTGCCCGACGACGAGTGGGAAGAAAAGCACAAGCTGGCCCTGGAGCGCGAGATGCTGGGCCTGTACGTGTCCGGGCACCCGCTCAATGGGGTGGCGCACCTGCTGGGCCGTCAAACCGACACCCAGATTCCCACGATCCTCGAAGGCGATATCGCCAACGACACCCAGGTACGTGTCGGCGGCATCCTGGCCTCGGTCAACCGTCGTGTCAACAAGAACGGAATGCCCTGGGCCTCAGCTCAGCTCGAAGATCTGACCGGTGGTATCGAGGTGCTGTTCTTCCCGCAGGCCTACTCGGTGTACGGGGCGGATATCGCTGACGACGCCGTGGTGCTCGTCAGCGCGAAGGTCGCGATCCGGGATGACCGCGTCTCGCTGATCGCCAATGATCTGGTGGTCCCGGATTTCTCGCAGGCGGCCGATGACCGCCCGGTCGCGGTGACCATGCCCACCCGGCAGTGCACCATCGATAAGGTGACCGCGCTCAAGCAGGTGTTGGCGCGGCATCCCGGTACCAATCAGGTGCACCTGCGATTGATTAGTGGAGAGCGCGTCACCACGCTGGAGCTCGATCAGTCGCTTCGGGTGACCCCGTCGTCGGCCTTGATGGGCGATCTCAAGGCGTTGCTCGGTCCGGGCTGTCTGGGCGGCTAACTCGCGGCGTCGTCGGTGCCATCGAGCCATTCGGCTTGATGGGCCACCACGCCGGTCAAAATTGTGCGCGCGGTCGCCAACAGTTCGGCGACGCGTGGCGAGGTCAAGGTGTACAGCACCGATAAACCCTCGCGACGGGCCGTCACCAGGCCAGCGCGCCGCAGCACGGCGAGCTGCTGCGAGAGGTTCGCCGCCTCGATGCCCACTTCCGGCAGCATTTCCGACACTGCCTGGTCGCGCTCGCTGAGCAGCTCCAGCACCCGGATACGCACCGGATGACCAAGTGTCTTGAAGAAGTCCGCCTTCATTCGGTACAGCGGCTGACGTGCGTCCATAGCAAGCTCATCTCACCACACAACAATGTGCAAAGATTAGCAACCCGGCAATAATGCTGGATAGAGGCACTTGTATAGTTCCTGACGGCTCTCGCCGGGGCCTTACCTGTATTCAGCAGGGCTGTCTGCTGCCCACTCCGGCGAGAGCCGCCTAGCGCTCAGGAGTTCTGTATGACGACCGACCGGCCAAGTATCGGACAGTTCATCACCTACGCCTACGGACGGCGGCTGCCCGACTCGATGCGGGACTGGGTGGCCAACGATCTGTCCGGGCCCGGCGCGATCCGGCGGCACATGGTCCGATATGTGATCCCGCCGCACTTCATTCTCGCGCCGTTCTGGCTCTTACCCGGCGGAACACTGTTGCACGTCGCCATCACCCTGCCCATCTATGTCTGGGCGATCCTGATGACCCACGCACTCAACAAGATCTGGCGCCGCTACCGGTTGGCTCAACACGATCTGGATCCGAAGTTGGCCGATATCGGTAACCGGGAGAAGCATGCACGTAAGCACGAGGCATATGCCCAGCGTTACGGAGCTCGCCCCGAGTCCAGCGATACCTACTCCAGCAGCGACCCCATCTGAGTTGTGATCAGCGCTTCGCCTCGGTCCACGGCTCGTCATTCTTCTTGCGTCGCGCCGCCTCGTCGCGGCGGTCCTTGGCCCACTGCTGCTCGAATGTCAGTCCGGGGCGTGCGCTGGGGATGCGATTCATCGCCGTGCTGAGCCAGCGTGGTGGGGTGGCCGGTTCCCATTGTGGAAATGTGGTGCTCAACGAGTACATGGTCTTGAGGGCGACAAATACGCTGAACAAGGCCGACGGCGCATCGGTGACCGCGACGGCGAACATTCCGAAGATCAGCGTCAGATGCACCACGGCCACTCGCAGAAATCCGCGACTCGCCAGCACCTCCAGCTGCCAAAAGGTCCACCGGCGTAGTGAGGGAAGGTCGACAAGAAAGTCGGCGGCAAGCGCGATGAGTACCTGAAGGCATCCGAAACCCACACTGCGCCAATCAATACCGATCAGTTCTGCCTTCCCGTTGTGGGTGAGTAGGAGCACGATCACTGCCAGAAAGAATCCGTGGGCTGCCGAGAACACGAGAGTGGTGAACAGGAACCCCGTGACGAAAGAGGTGCGTGCGTAGCGGCGATCGGGCCCCGGCGCCTCATACCGGAAATGCCCACGGCGGGGGTTCCACCGTTTGTGCAGCAGCGCGCGAAGGGCGACGAACAGCGACGCCACCACGGTCTCGAACCAGTAGACGGCGAGGGTTGTCCCGGCGGTCCACCCCCCGATGAACCATCCGGTCAGGGGAATCGCGTTCACCACGATCATCGTGGCCAGGTGAAGGATTCGGTTGAAGGTTCCTGGTGTTTCCCGTCCCGGAACCCAATCCTGGGAGATCATCGCTAGCTCAGAATGTTCACGGCACGGGCCAGCACCAGCGCGACCGTGGAGAGCGCCACCATCGACTGCAGGGTCATCAGCATCTTGGCCCACCGTGACAGCGGCATGGTGTCTGTGGGGGAGAAGGCCACCACATTGGTAAAGCTCACGTAGAGATAGTCAGGGAACTTCGGTCGCCAATCCGGCGGTGCGAGTTCGGGATTGGCCATCTGCGGAAACATGAAATCAGGATGTGGCCGCTGGGTGGTGCGCCGCGCGAACGGGCCGCCGCGGTCGAACTCCCAGTACCACATGCCGAAAACGATCACGTTGGTGATGAAGATCGCCAGCCCGCTGCCCAGCAGCACGCGGGGATTGTCACCCATCTGGCCGGTCACGATCTTGTAATCCAATAGCGCCGCCGAGATGGTGTTGTCGGCCGTGATTGCCGCGATCAGCAGATATGTCGCCCAGCGGCCGAGTGTTGTTGAGCGCGTGAACTTTATCGGATTCAGGATTACCAGCACCACGAGCAGCGCGGACTCGAGAACGGGTAGGGGCCAGCGTGGTGTGAGGTTGAACTGGGCGGGTATGGCCAGCTGAAGACAAATCGCCGCGACTAGGGCGATGAGAACCGGGATCCGGCTCTCCGGTGCGCCGGGCCGAAGCCACGACGGTAGGTGCTTTTCGGCCGCCAGCACGTCATCGGACATCTCGTGGGCGATTCGTTCGATACGGTGCCCACCCGAATGTGCGGCAGCCGATTCACTGGGTGAAGACATGGGGATGTATTACACCCCGTGGTGCGCTCCTGCTCAGTGAATGAGTGAGCCTGTGAGCCAGCCAAAGCTGGCCACGGCGGCGGCGGCGAGTACGGCTGTAGACATCGAGGCGATGAGCACGAGCGTGACGACGAATACCGCCGCACCGGCTCCGAGTGCCAGTAGCTGGTAGGCGGGCCACGCGGAGACGTCCACGGTGCGCACCTGCTGTGCGGCGCGTTCAAAGGTCGTCATGAATACAGGATATGCCTAACCAAGAAGTTCGGTCAACCGAACACGCGCCTACGGGCCGATAAAGATGAATGAGCAGGCATGTCTCATTCCGCGCACGACTATATGCGTGGAACAACCGCGCCGAGCGGCGATACAGTTGTCGCCATGCCATTAACCGGTGATTACGAACCCAGTGGACTCGATTGGTCGCAGAAGCAGGTGGCCAGGATTATTGAGAGCGGGACCACCGACGGCATCACCATCGCGGACATGCCGGTGATCCTGCTGACCTCGCTGGGTGCCAAGTCCGGGAAGCTGCGCAAGATCGCCTTGATGCGGGTTGAACACAACGGCGAGTACGCCATCGTCGCCTCGCTCGGCGGCGCCCCCAAGAACCCCGTCTGGTACTACAACGTCAAAGAGAACCCCCTCGTCGAGCTGCAAGACGGCACTGTCACCAAGGACTATCAAGCCCGCGAGGTCGTCGGCGACGAGAAGGCGTCATGGTGGGACCGCGCCGTCGAGGCGTACCCGCCCTATGCGGAATACCAGACCAAGACGGACCGTCAGATCCCGGTGTTCGTGCTGACGCCGGTCTCTTGAGCACGCCACAGTTGGTGACCGCTGCCGACATCGATGCCGCGGCCAAGCGCATCGACGAGGTCGTCCAACCAACACCCCTGCAGCACGCCGACAGGCTCTCGGCGCTCACCGGCGCCAACGTCTATCTCAAGCGTGAAGACCTCCAGTCGGTACGTTCGTACAAGGTGCGCGGTGCCTTCAACCTGCTGATGCAGCTCAGCGACGAGGAGAAGGCGGCCGGCGTGGTGTGTTCCAGCGCCGGTAACCACGCTCAGGGATTCGCGCTGGCGTGCAAGTCGATGGGTGTACACGGCCGCGTTTACATCCCCAGCAAGACTCCCAAGCAGAAGCGGCAGCGAATCATCTACCACGGCAATGGATTCGTGGATCTGATCGCTGTCGGACATGGCTACGACGAGGCAGCGGCGGCGGCCAAGGCTGATGCCGCACGTACCGGTGCCACATTGGTACCGGCCTTCGACGATGTGCGAACCATCGCGGGACAGGGCACCATCGCCGCCGAGATACTCGATCAATTGGACAGCCCGCCGGACGTGGTGGTGGTCCCGGTCGGTGGTGGCGGCTGTATTTCCGGGATCGTGACGTACCTGCGGGAACGGGCGCCGCAGGTACGTGTGGTGGGAGTGGAGCCGGCGGGAGCCGCCTGCATGGCCGCTGCCATGCGCGCGGGCGGCCCGGTTCCGCTCGACCACGTGGATCTGTTCGTCGACGGCTGTGCCGTACAGGTCGCCGGGGCCGCGCCATACCGGCAACTTGCCACGGCGGGGGAGATGCTCTCGCTCACCACGGTCGATGAGGGCGCGGCTTGCACCGCGATGCTGGAGCTGTATCAGAACGAGGGGATCATCGCCGAACCTGCCGGTGCCCTGTCTGTGGCGGCGTTGGCGGAGCGTTCGTTCGAGCCGGGATCCACCGTGGTCTGCCTGATTTCCGGTGGCAACAACGATGTTTCGCGCTACGGCGAGATCCTGGAACGTTCGTTGGTACACCTGGGACTCAAGCATTACTTCCTGGTCGACTTCCCGCAGGAGCCGGGCGCGCTGCGCCGCTTCCTCGGCGAGATACTCGGCCCCAACGACGACATCACGCTGTTCGAGTACGTCAAGCGGAACAACCGCGAGATGGGGGCCGCGCTGGTCGGTATCGAACTCAGCAACCCCGACGATCTCGCGGGCCTGTTGGACCGGATGCAGGTCTCTGATCTGGATATCGAACGGCTGGAACCGGATTCGGCGGCTTTCCGCTATCTGACGTAAGGGCGGCTAACCGCTCTTACGGAGCACCACCAGGGCGCGATCCTGTACTCGCACCGCCTTACCCGCATCGACCACCGCCGAGCATCGGCCGTCGGGTTCGGCGGTGTCGAGTACCGCCGTCCACTGGGCCGCGTAGTCCCCGTCGGGTGTTACGAAATCCAGCGGCTCGTCGAATGCGTTGAAGCACAGCAGGAACGAGTCGCCGGACACGCGTTCACCACGTGCGTTCGGTTCGGGAATCGCGTCGCCGTTGAGGAACACGGCCAGGCTCTTGCCGAACCCACTGTCCCAATCGGCGGTGGTCATTTCCTCGCCCGCCGGGGTCAGCCAGGCGATGTCGCGTACTTCCTCGCCTTCGCGGATCGGGCGCCCCGCGAAGAAGCGGCGCCGCCGAAACACCGGGTGCTGTTTGCGCAGCGCGATCACGGATCGGGCGAACTGCAGCAGATCGGAGTTCGTACCGGCGAGCTCCCAATCCATCCAGGACAGCGTCGAGTCCTGGCAGTAGACATTGTTGTTGCCCTGTTGAGTACGGCCGATCTCATCGCCGTGCGACAGCATCGGGGTGCCCTGGCTCAGCACCAGGGTGGCGAAGATGTTGCGCATCTGGCGGGCGCGCAGCGCAAGGATCCGCGGATCGTCCGTGGGTCCTTCCACGCCGCAGTTCCACGAGCGGTTATAGGTTTCGCCGTCTTGGTTGTTCTCGCCGTTGGCCTCGTTGTGCTTCTCGTTGTAGGACACCAGATCTCGCAGGGTGAAGCCGTCGTGCGCGGTGACGAAGTTGATGCTCGCGCTGGGCCTGCGCCCGGTGGCCTCATACAGATCCGATGAACCGGTGAGCCGGGAAGCGAACTCGCCCAGCGTGGCGGGCTGCCCACGCCAGTAGTCGCGGACGGTGTCGCGGAACTTCCCGTTCCACTCGGTCCACAACCCCGGGAAGTTGCCCACCTGGTATCCGCCCTCGCCGATATCCCAGGGCTCGGCGATCAGCTTGACCTGGCTGACGATCGGGTCTTGCTGCACCAGGTCGAAGAACGCCGACAGCCTGTCGACATCGTGCAATTCCCGCGCCAGGGTGGAGGCCAAGTCGAAGCGGAAGCCGTCGACGTGCATCTCGGTCACCCAGTAGCGCAGCGAATCCATGATGAGCTGCAACGTGTGCGGGTTACGGGCATTGAGGCTGTTACCGGTGCCGGTGTAGTCGGTGTACCGAGCCAGATTGTCGTCGTTGAGCTTGTAGTAGGCGCGATTGTCGATGCCGCGGAAGCTCAGCGTCGGGCCGATGTGATCACCTTCGGCGGTGTGGTTGTAGACGACGTCCAGGATGACCTCGATACCCGCCTCATGAAATGCCCGCACCATGGCCTTGAACTCGGCCACCGCGCCGCCGGCATGAGGCGACGACGCATACTCCGCGTGGGGCGCGAGGTATCCAAAGGTGTTATATCCCCAATAATTTCGCAGCCCCAAGGCGATCAGTCGGCTGTCGTGGAAGAACTGGTGCACCGGCATCAATTCGATCGCGGTGACGCCGAGGGAACGCAGATGATCGATCACGGCGGGATGCGCCAGACCGGCGTAGGTGCCTCTGAGTTCCTCGGGTACCCCGGGATGTGTCTTGGTCATGCCCTTGACGTGGGCCTCGTAGATGACCGTCTCGTGGTACGGGGTGAGCGGGCGCCGGTCCGAGCCCCAGTCGAAGTAAGGGTTGATGACGACGGTGCTCATAGTGTGGCCCAGGGAGTCTCTGGCCACCCGTGTCTCGGTGTCCAGCGGATCTATTTGATAGGACAGCAGCGGTGGCGCGGTCTCGGGGCTGTAGTCGAACTCGCCGTGGAAGGCCTTGCCGTAGGGGTCGAGTAGCAGCTTGCTGGGGTCGCATCGGTGCCCGTTTTCCGGATCCCACGGCCCGTGCACGCGGAAGCCGTAACGCTGGCCGGGGGAGATGGTCGGCAGATAGCAGTGCCAGACGTACCCGTCGACCTCTTCCAGCGGGATTCGGGTTTCGGACCCGTCCTTGGCGATCAGGCACAGCTCCACGGAGGTGGCGACCTCGGAGAACAGCGAGAAGTTGGTGCCTGCGCCGTCGTAGGTGGCGCCCAATGGATAGGGGTTACCCGGCCATACCTGAAGCGGTGGCAGGGTCATGCTGATAGACCCTATCGGTCCAGGGCGGGCGCCGCGCGCCTCACTGGCCCGGTTGCGGCGGACGCCACCAGCCGGTGGCCAGCGCGATCTGCCGTCCCAGCTCCTTGGTCATGGTGCGCATGTAGGTGGCCGAGATGTGGTGAGAATCGTGGTATACCAACACGTTTCCTTCAACCACCCGGCATTTGTCGGGCCGGCAGACGGCCCGGGTCATGTCCAGGATCTTCAGCAACGGGAACCGGTTCGCGATGGCCAGGGTCGGATTCACATCATCGAGCGCGCGGTTGCGATCCATGGCGCACGAGTCGGCGTTTCCGCCTGCCGAGATGCAGTCGGCGGCGGTGTACGTGGTGCCGTCCTTGTCGATGAGCCAAGGCGTGTCGCGCATCCCCAGGACCGGGATACCGGCTTCATCGAATGCCGACCAGATGCCCATATAGCTTTCGGGCATCACATCGCCGTCGCCGAATGCGGACCGCGGCCGGGTGGTTGTGGTGAAGACGTAGTCGGGGTGTTCGTTGATGAGGCGCGACATCACCTCATCAACCCATTTCTTGCAGTCCGGATACGGATCATTGGACCCGGCGATACGTGGAACTTCTTCGGTGCTGAGCGGGCAGCCCATCTTCAGATAGGTGGTGATCTTGAAGTTGTGCTGGCGCCCCAAAATGTCGAGCGCGGTAATCCAGTGCTCGGCGTGCGAGCCGCCGGCCAGTGCGATGGTTCTGGTGGCATGCGGGTTGCCGTAGGTACAGGTGATCACCGCGCGGTTGCGGAAGTCACTGATGCAGTCCTGCTCGGTGGTGATCGGCAGGTCATCGGAGGCCTCGAGCGTGGTGGGGCGCATCGGTAGTTCGGGTACCCGATCGCCGTACAACAGCGCCCCGGCGCCCGGGTAGTCACGGGGGCGCAGACCGGAGAGCTCCTTGCCGTTGGAGCGCTGCACGGTGACATGCTCCAGCCAGGTGAACGAGGTCGCGGTCAGTGCCACCGCCATCAGCACTATCGCGGTCCCCAGCGCCAGCGTGGGGCGGCGCAGACGGGCCCACAGCGATGAGGTCTTGGGCATGACCCGGGCATAGCGCAGGGGAGTCTCGACGTACTTGTTGGTCAGATAGGCCAGTGCCAGTGAGATACCGAGGATGGCGGCGCCTTCCCCGAAGGAGACCTTCGGCTCACCGGTGTAGACCAGCCAGTAGACCAACAGCGGCCAATGCCACAGATACAGCGAATACGCCAGCGCGCCCAGCTCGACCAGGGGGCGGGTGGCCAGGAATCGGTTGGCCACCGGCTGCGGGGTACCCGCGGGCAGGTTCGCCGCGGACAGGATGAGGACCAGGGTGGCAACGACGGGCACCAGGGCCAACGGACCCGGGAACTCGCGCACACCATTGATGAGTGCGCCGCAGGACAGGATCACGGCGACAGCCACGACGCCCAACAGCTGTCGCAGCCACATCGGCCAGCGGGTGCTGGCTACCAGCGCGCCCACCAGTACGCCGAGCAGCAACTCCCACGCACGGGCGAAGGTGTTGTAGTAGGCGATCGATTGGAAATCGAGATGCGCGTAGATCGCGTATCCGAAGGATGCCGCGGACAGGGTCGCGATCACCGCGATCAGTACGGTGCGGATATGACGGCCCAGAGGCTTGCGCAGCATCACTGCCAGCAGATAAACCAACGCCAGAAAGCCGACATAGAACTGTCCCTGCACCGACATCGACCACAGATGCTGCAGCGGGCTCACCGACTCGCTGGCCGCCAGATAATCGGCGGCGGTGTTGGCAAGCTCCCAGTTCTGGTAGTAGCCCAGGCTGGCCAGGCTCTGCTCGGCAAACGTCTCCCAGCGGGTTTCCGGCTGTACCAGCACGGTGAGCACCGCGCAGGCCGCCAGCACCAGAATGAGTGCGGGCAGCAACCGCCGAACCAATCGTTTCAGCACGGGCACCGGGTTGAGGGAAGCTCCCTGTGTAGTCGCTGTGCGTAGTAGCTTGCTGCCGTAGAAGAAGCCCGAAAGGGTTAAGAAGACGTCAACTCCACCCGACACCCGGCCGAACCACACATGAAAGACGGCGACCAGAAAAATTGCGATACCGCGCAAGCCATCCAAGTCGTAGCGATAAAACGCCTTGTCGCCCTTGGTTTTTGGGGTAGCGTCCATCGCCGCGGTGGGTGGCACCTCGGGATCTGTCATTGGCTTAGTTGCTGAGACGAAGAACATTTTCGGCCCCCAATGTACCCATGGTTGCCGAGAGTCTTGGCAGTTGCGCGCCAACGGCGTGTGCGCGTGAGGCGAATGACCCGCTCGCGCGCGGCTGTGACAGGCTCGCTGACTGTGCCGAAGTTGACACCCGATGAGGTCGAAACCATCGATGCCGCACATCTATGGCATCCGTACAGCAGGATCGGCGGCCCCGACACCGCGCAGCGGCCGCTGGTCGTGACGGGCGCGCACGGCCCGAACATCACCGTCGTGCGCGATGGACAGCCGGTCGAGGTAATCGACGGGATGAGCTCCTGGTGGTCCTGCATCCACGGCCACGGGCACCCGGAATTGGACCGCGCGGTGACCGAGCAGGTCGCCTCGATGAGTCATGTGATGTTCGGAGGCCTCACCCACGAGCCCGCCGCCCGGCTAGCCCAGCTGCTGGTCGAACTCACCCCGGCAGGGCTGGAGACGGTGTTCTTCTGCGACTCCGGATCGGTGTCGGTGGAAGTGGCCATCAAGATGGCGTTGCAGTACTGGCGCAGTCTTGGACTGCCCGCCAAGCACCGCCTGATGACCTGGCGTGGGGGCTATCACGGCGACACCTTCGCGCCGATGAGCGTGTGTGACCCGGAGGGTGGCATGCACTCGCTGTGGACCGACGTTCTGGTCGAACAGGTCTTCGCCGAGCGTGTGCCCAGTGCCTACGACGACGAGTACATGCGACGTTTCGAGGCGCAACTATCCGAGCACGCCGCCGAACTCGCGGCGGTCATCGTCGAGCCCATCGTGCAGGGGGCGGGTGGGATGCGTTTTCACGATCCGCGCTACCTCGCCGAGCTGCGCGCGATGTGCGATCGGCACGGTGTACTGCTGATCTTCGACGAGATCGCCACCGGCTTCGGCCGCACTGGCGAGCTTTTCGCCGCCGATCATGCGGGCGTGAGCCCCGACATCATGTGCGTAGGCAAGGCGTTGACCGGCGGCTATCTGACCCTGGCCGCCACCCTGTGTACTGCCAAGATCGCACAAACCATCAGTGAGAGCGCCGCGGGTGCATTGATGCATGGGCCGACCTTCATGGCCAATCCGTTGGCGTGCGCGGTGGCGGTCGCATCCCTTGAGCTGCTGCTCTCCGGTGATTGGAAAGCGCGGGTGGCGCAGATATCGGCGGCCCTGCACGAGGGACTGGCCCCGGCCGCGTCACTCGACGGTGTCGCGCAGGTGCGGGTTCGTGGCGCGATCGGTGTCATCGAGATGGCCCAGCCGTTAGGGGAGCAGGGCATGCGGATCGCCACAAACGCCGCACTCGATGCGGGAGTGTGGCTGCGCCCCTTCCGGACGTTGATCTACACCATGCCCCCGTATATCTGCGATGACGACGAAATCCGCAGGATCACCGGCGCGATGGTGCATGCGGCGATGGCGGTCTCGGCTGACAT
This sequence comes from Mycobacteroides immunogenum, assembly GCF_001605725.1. Lineage (NCBI taxonomy): Bacteria > Bacillati > Actinomycetota > Actinomycetes > Mycobacteriales > Mycobacteriaceae > Mycobacteroides > Mycobacteroides immunogenum. The sequence continues at coordinate 2,948,529 of NZ_CP011530.1, read as the reverse complement.
CGGGCAGCGAACGCAATGACGAGATTCTCCGCGCGTGCGCTAACCTGAACACCGTTCAGGAGAGGAGGTGCCGGTGGTCGAGGCATCATCACCGCTTGCCTGGTTGGATGAGGTAGAGCGTCAACGAGAAGCGGCGGGGCTGCGTCGGCGGCTGCGTACTCGCAGTGCTGCCGAGCCCGAGATCGACCTGGCCTCCAACGATTACCTGGGTCTCTCCCGGCACCCGCAGGTCATCGAGGCCGGTGTCGAGGCGCTGCGGATATGGGGCGCTGGATCCACCGGTTCGCGCCTGGTCACCGGCAACACCGAGCTGCACGAAGCGCTGGAGCACGAACTCGCGGCCTTCATGGGTGCACAGTCGGCGCTGGTGTTCTCTTCGGGGTACACCGCCAATCTCGGTGCGGTCGTGGCACTTTCCGGGCCCGGAACGCTTATTGTCTCGGACGCGCGCACCCATGCCTCGTTGATCGACGCCTGCCGTTTATCGCGGGCACGTGTCGTGGTGACCCCGTACCGCGACACGCACGCGGTGGCGGCGGCGCTGGCACAACGCCCGGAGGATCGGGCATTGGTGCTCACCGACGCCGTCTTCAGTGCCGACGGTGCGCTGGCCCCATTGCTCGAACTTCACACGGTGTGCCGTAGCCATGGCGCGGTGCTGCTCGTTGACGAGGCCCACGGGCTCGGTGTGCGCGGACCGGGCGGCCGTGGTCTGGTCGCTGAGGTCGGTCTTGCCGGCCTGGATGACCTCGTCGTCACCGTCACACTGTCTAAGGCCCTGGGCAGCCAGGGTGGTGCCGTGGTGGGATCTGAGGCGGTGCGCGCGCACCTCATCGACGCCGCGCGTCCGTTCATCTTCGACACCGGGCTGGCCCCTGCCGCGGTTGGATCGGCGTTGGCGGCGCTGCGCTTGATGGCCGATGAGCCCGAGCGGGTACGCGCCGTCCTCGACCACGCGGTGACGCTGGGGCAGTGGTGCGGTGTGCCCGACAGGCCGGAATCGGCCGTCGTACCGGTGGTGCTGGGCGACCCGACCGTCGCGTTCAACGCCGCCATGTCGTGTCTGGAGCAGGGCATCCGTGTCGGATGTTTCCGCCCGCCCTCGGTGCCCGAGGGCCAGTCGCTGCTGCGGCTGACGGCCCGCGCCTCACTCACCGAGACAGATATGGATCGTGTGCACGAGGTACTCGCCGGCGTGCTGGCGCTGGCCCGCCGGTGACGATCCTGTTGGTCACCGGCACCTCGACCGGGGTGGGCAAGACGGTGGCGACGGCGGCGCTGGCCGCGGCAGCAGTCAGTCAGGGCATCGATGTCACGGTGTGTAAACCCGTGCAGACCGGCGAAGACCGCGATGCCGACGAAGTGGCACGGCTCTCCGGGGTGACGCGAGTCGAGACTCTGGTGCGGTATCCCGAACCCCTGGCACCGGTAGCCTCGGCCGCGCGGGCGGGTCTGGAGCTGCTGGACCACGTGCAGATGGCCACCGCGATCTTCGCCCTCGATCGGCCCGGCGCCTTGACCTTGGTCGAGGGTGCCGGCGGCCTCTTGGTGGAGCTGGCGGCCGGGGGTAAGACATTGCGTGATCTGGCGATCGTGCTGGACGCGCCGGTCCTGGTGGTGACAACAGCAGATCTGGGCACCCTCAATCACACCGCTCTGACGCTGGAAGCCCTTGCCGCGCAATCTGTTCCCTGCGCAGGACTGGTGGTGGGCAGCTTTCCCGCGGAGCCTGATCTGGCGCAACGGCTCAACCGTGAGGATCTGGCACATCAGTTCCAGACGCCGGTGCGTGCGGTGATTCCAGAGGGTGCGGCGCGTCTCATGCCGGCGGTGTTCGCCGAGCTCAGTGTCGCGCTGTTCGATCCGCAGTGGATCGCCGCGCTGGTGGCCTAACCGATCTTGCTGGATTCGCGGGCCAGCTGGCCGATGCCGTCCATCAAAAGACGTGTGCCGAAACTGAACTGTGCGGTGGGATCGGTGAATCCCGCGCCGTCGGCGAGGAAGAATTCGCCGTCCCCGAGCGCGCCCGCGGAGTCCCATTGCAGCCGCGACTGTTCGTCGGCCACGTAACCGAGCACGTAATAGACGATGCTGCGGGCGGCGAGGGCTGCGGGGACCTCACCCAGACCTGCGGTGGCCGCGGCCTCGGCGAGACGATCGAGCACAGCGATCATGTGCGAAGTCTGTCCAGACGCGAAGCTCGCCGACACCAACTCCGCGCCGTCCTTGTGCGAGAGGAGTGCATCGCGCAGTGCCGAGCACAAGTAATCGATGCGTTCCTGCCAGGGCACGTCACGACGGTCTGATTCGGCCAGCGGGGCCAGCACATGATCGGCGACCGCGCCGAGCAACTGCTGCTTGTTGGCGAAATGCCAGTACAGCGCGCTTGGCGCGATATCGAGCTCGCGGGCCAGCCGGCGCATCGTCAGATCCGCGATCCCGTAATCGTCGAGAATCGCGGTGGCCCGGCGCACCAGGTCCTGTCGGTTCAGCGGAGCTGCGCGCCCCTTGTTTGGCTCAGTGATGGCCATACTCTAACCTGAACACCGTTCAGGATTGAGTATCAGGTTTGGACCTAGTGAGGAGCGCTGCGTGACTGAGACAGCCGAGCTGACAGCCGCGACGGACGCCGATGTATTGGCCGTCGCCCGTGAGCAGGTTTTGGAGCAGGGCGTTGGCCTGACTCAGGACCAGGTACTACGTGTCCTCCAGCTTCCTGATGATCGTCTTGAGGAACTACTGGCGCTTGCCCACGAGGTGCGGATGCGCTGGTGCGGGCCAGAGGTCGAGGTCGAGGGCATCATCAGCCTCAAGACCGGTGGCTGCCCTGAGGACTGCCATTTTTGCTCGCAGTCCGGTCTGTTCGCCTCCCCGGTGCGCAGTGCGTGGCTCGACATTCCAAGTTTGGTCGAAGCGGCCAAGCAGACCGCCAAGTCCGGTGCCACCGAGTTCTGCATCGTGGCCGCCGTTCGCGGGCCCGACGAGCGGCTACTTGCTCAGGTTGCCGCCGGTATCGAGGCGATCCGCAACGAGGTCGACATTCAGATCGCCTGCTCGCTGGGCATGTTGACGCAGGAACAGGTCGATCGGTTGTCGGCGATGGGCGTGCACCGCTACAACCACAACCTTGAGACGGCCAAGTCGCACTTCCCGAATGTGGTCACCACGCACAGCTGGGAGGAGCGTTGGGACACGCTGAAGATGGTCCGCGAGGCGGGCATGGAGGTCTGCTGCGGCGGCATCCTCGGCATGGGTGAAACGCTGGAACAGCGCGCGGAGTTCGCCGCGAACCTGGCGGAGCTGGAGCCGGACGAGGTTCCGCTGAACTTCCTGAACCCTCGTCCCGGAACGCCCTTCGGAGATCTCGAGGTGCTCCCGGCCTCGGACGCGCTGCGTGCGGTGGCGGCCTTCCGCTTGGCATTGCCGCGCACCATGCTGCGGTTCGCCGGTGGACGCGAGATCACTCTCGGTGATCTGGGTGCCAAGCAGGGCATCCTGGGCGGAATCAACGCCGTCATCGTCGGCAACTACCTGACCACGCTGGGCCGTCCGGCCGAAGCGGATCTGGAACTGCTCGATGATCTGCAGATGCCGATCAAGGCGCTGAACAGCAGCCTGTGACCAATAGTCTGTACCTCATGGGTACCGAACCGGTGGCTGCCGGTAAGTACAACGTGTACACCGGGATCGAGATCGATGGTGGCGTTGCCGGTTCGATACTGCCTACCGCGGCTCAGCTGGGACTGGAGCCGCCACGCTTCTGCGCGGCGTGTGGACGGCGCATGATTGTGCAGGTGCGGCCGGATGGCTGGCACGCGAAGTGCTCGCGGCACGGCGAGGTGGACTCCAAGCAGCTTGAGCAGCGATGAGTGCAAGCGAAGACCCGGCGGTCCAGATGAACGCAAGCGTAGAGCCGGCGATTCCGGTGAGTACTAGTGGGCAGCCGGCGGCTTCGGTGAATAGCGTTGCCGCGCCGCGTTTCTCGCACTTGCGCGCGGCGGCCGTGGTTTTTGTCGGGTTGGCGTTGTCCGGTGTGCTGGTGGGGGCGCTGTGGAGCGCCATCGCACCCGGTATTCACGGTGCTATCGCCGATACCCGCGATAACGGACGGGTGTTCGTGCACTTGGGCAATCAGGCCGACAACTTCTTTGTCGGCACGACCCTGCTCGTGGGGATGGCCACCGTGGTTGCGGTCATCGTGTCCGCCGCGGCGTGGCAGTGGCGGGCGCATCGCGGCCCGATGATGGTCGGCGCACTGGCTCTCGGCGCCTTGGCATGTTCGGCGGTGGCGTCGGGCATCGGAGCAGTACTGGTCCGGATGCGTTACGGCGCATTGGATATCGCCGGTGCTCAGCTCGGTGAAGGGCACCGGATCAAGTACGTCGTCCAGGCCCCGGCGGTTTTCTATGGCCACACCGAGGCGCAGATAGCCGTCACGCTGGCGCTCGCACCGTGCCTGGCCGCTGTGGTCTACATGTTCTGCGTGGTCGCCTGTGCCCGTGATGATCTGGAGGCCTGGCCACCCGCGCCGGTACCTATTTATCGCGCTCCGGTGGCCGTGCCGCCCGTTGAGGGTGCTAACTCGACGGTCTAGCGTCGTCGAGCCGCAATGACCGGGCGGTGCTGCGGGCCGAGTTGATGACCGTCGCGGTATCCCAGACGGTATCTCCGGTACCCGGCATGGCATCGGTCATGGTGTGCCCCCATGAGCTTTCCCATTGTTCGGGGAAGCAGCGTGCAAGCGCATCAAGCATGATCGGGACCGCGGTCGACGCGCCCGGCGAGGCGCCGAGAAGTCCGGCGATGCTCCTGTCGGCGCTCACGACGAGTTCGGTGCCCTGCTGCAACACTCCGATATGTCGGGGATCCGGTTTGATCAGTTGTGCCCGTTGACCCGCCGGGAAAAGTTTCCAGTCGTCGGATTCGGAGCCGGGGTAGTACCGCCGAAGTTGCCTGAGCCGCTGGCGCGGACCCGCGATCACTTGCCCTACCAGGTATCTCACCAGATCGAGATTGTGCAGTAGCGCGGCCGCGATCACGTGCAGGTTGTGCCAGCGGACTGTGGTGAAGACGTCGGTCCACCGTCCGTGTGTGAGCAGTTTGGTGCTGAATGTCGCGTACGGCCCGAACATCAGGTAGGACCGTCCGCCGATGACACGCTTGTCCAAGTGCGGCACCGACATCGGTGGCGCACCCACGGGGGCTTGTCCGTACACCTTGGTGGCGTGCTGGGCCACCAAGGTCTGATTGTCCGAGCGCAGGAATGCGGCGCCGACGGGCAGCACGGCGTAGCCCCGGACCTCAGGAAGTCGAGCGCGCTGCAGGATCCACAGCGCCTGCCCACCCGCACCCACGAATACCTTGGGTGTGCGTATGGCGAAGTCTCCATGGGAGTTACGCCCGGTCACCAACCAGGAGCCGTCAGCATCCTGGCGCAGAGCACGGACGTGGTGACCCAATCGGACCTGCCCACCGCGGTCGGCGACGATGCGTGTCAGCGCGGCGGTGAGCGCACCGAAGTCGATATCGGTGCCGTCCGGGTGCAGGGTGGCGGCGATAGGTTCATTCGGGACGCGACCACGCATAATCAGCGGAGCCCACCGTTCAATGGTGGCGGGGTCATCTGTGAATCGCATGCCGGTGAACATTGGCTCCGCGGAGAGCGTTTCGTACCGTTTGCGCAGATAGTCCACATCGCGGCGCCCGAAGACCACGTCCATGTGCGCCGCCGGGTGGATGAACGCGTCGGGCCGCAGTAGTGCGTTATCGGCCAGATACGACCACCACTGCCGACTGAGATGAAATTGACGAGCAACCGCGGCCGCTTTCGCTCCATCGCTGGCATCGGGCATGTAGTTGAGCTCGCAGAAGCCAGTGTGTCCGGTACCCGCGTTGTTCCAGGGGCCGCTGCTTTCCGTCGCCAGTTCATCTGCCCTTTCCAGCAATATGATTCGCAACTCGGGTGCCAACACCGACAGCATGGAGCCCAGCGTCGCGGACATGATGCCGCCGCCGATGAGCACGACGTCGGCTTCGACAGGTGATGTGTCGGGCGCACTCGGGATTCGGGTCATACGGTCACGATCCGCCGTTCTCATTCGATCCGTCCAATGAATGATTGGGCAAGTATCATCCATAAATGGATCAATGGACATCGCAGCTGGCTCCGCAGCTACGGGCGCTGGTTGAACTTGCCGCTCACGATGGGCACATGACCCAGGCGGCGCTTGCGCTGGATATCCCGCAGTCATCGATGAGCCGCCGCATACACGCGTTACAGGCGGCTTTGGGGGTGCCTTTGCTCATTCACGACGGTAGGGCTGTGCGGCTCACACCGGAGGCGTGCCGGCTGGCCGCCCGCACGCGTGAGCCGTTGGCCGAGCTCGAGCACACGCTCGCTGAGCTCACCGGGGGCGCAGATGGTGAGCACGGAACCGTGCGGTTCGGCTTTCCTCTAACCATGGGATCTGGGCACATCCCCGATCTGTTGGCCGCGTTCCGGCATCGGCACCCGGGCATACGGGTACTCCTCAAACAGGCGCATGGCACTCAGTTGGGTGCCGAACTGCTTACCGGCCACCTTGATCTCGCCGTGGTGATTCCAGCGCCAGAACGTTTGCATCACAACCTGATTGGGGTTCAGCGTATACATCTCGCGGTCCCCGAGGATCACCGGCTGGCCGGAGCGGCGCGAGTGGGTCTGGATCAGCTCGCCGGCGAGACGTTCGTGGCAAACCCGCCCAGCTACAACCTGCGGCAACTTACCGAAATGTGGTGCCGCGCTGCGGGCTACACCCCCAATATCGCGATCGAGGTAACCGAATTCAGCACCATCCGCGAGCTCATCAGTCGCGGCCTGGGCGTGGCCCTGTTGCCGCACGATGACCGCACACCCCCGGGCATCCGGGAAATACCGCTCATCGGCGGCCACTACCATCGCTCCATCGCGCTGGCCTGGGGAACTGCCACTCGCGCGGCATCTACGACGAGTCTGGCCGACTTTCTACTGCACAATTTTTCGCAGCACGCTGTCAACAGCATGGTGACCCGCGAGGGCTAGTGGTGGCTGCCGCCGCCTGACTTCGAACCTTCACCACCGGATTTCGATGAGTTGCTGCCGGAACCCGACGATTTGCTCGCCGAATCATGGGCGGACGCGGTGCCGGAGGATTTTGTGTTCGAGGTCTTGGACTCGGAGGACTTCGTCTCGGAAGCCTTCGGCTTGGAATCCGTGGTTTTGGTGTCGGACGTCTTCGTATCAGTTGTCTTCGTGTCGGCGGTCTTGGTGCCGGTGTTTTTGGTGTCGGTGGTCTTGGTCTCGGCGATCTTCGTGTCGGGCGCGGCGGCGTCCGTCCTCTGGGTATCCGATGTCTTGCCCTCGGATACCTTGGACTCGGTGCTCTTGGCTGCCGGTGCCGACGATCCCGGCTGCCCCGAGGTTGTCGACTGCGAGACGGGGCCCCGGACAATGCCCTGAGCGCTGATGGCTCCATGCTCGGTCGTGCTGGCCGTGGGCACCTTCGCCTTGACCGTCTTGTCTTGCTTGTCGACGGTGGTGGCGCCGATTGCCGGCGTGGTCTCCTTCGTCGAATCCTTCTGGTCTTCAGTCTCCTTTACCGGCTTGCTGGTCTTGACCGGCTCCCCGGAAGTCCCCGCGGCGTCGGTGGAGGTGGCGCCTTCCTTGGGTGTGTCTTTGACGGTTTCCTTGGTGACCTCGGTTGCCGCGATGGCGGTCTCCTTGCCGTCCGCCTTGGGCTTGTCGCTCGCCTGTTTTTCTACGGCGGGGACAGTCTTGTCTTTGGCGGGCGTTTTGCCGTCGCTGGATTCCTTCGAGTCCGGTGTCTCCGTGGCGCCGGTGGTACCAGCGGCCTCGGTGGTCCTGCCGTCTTCCTTGGAGATTTCCTTGGTCGGCTCTTTGCCGGATTCGGTACTGGTTTGTGTTGCGGTGCCGGCCTTTTCCGCGGTCGTAAGCTTCGGGTCGGTCTTCGTCAGGCCCAATGCTTCGGCGAAGTGCGCCTCGGCATCCTTGAAGGCCTTGGCGAATGGCGCCAATGCCTCGTGGACCGTGGCGGACGCCGCTGCGTCGGCCGGTGTCGTCGCCTGCAAAGCCAGGCCGGGCAGCGGCGGTAGGGGAGGCAGGAAGTAGCGCACCTCGGCCCAGGCCAAGTTGATGACGGAATTCACGATGTCACCGCCGAACCGGCCGAATGAATTCACGATGTTGGAGAAGCTCGGGTCGTTGATGATCGGGTCGACAAGGTTGTAGACAAAGCTGTTGGCGATGGGGCGCACCAGGTTGTCGTAGACGATGCCGATCTGGGCGCTGACGAGTCCGCCGATCACGGGAACGAAGCCCGCGCCCCACTGTGCGAGATTGACGCCATAGTCAACCCAGTATTGGACGAACTGGTAGGCCTGATCGATCCCGTTGGTGATGGAGTTCGCGACGGCGGGGCCCGCCGTCGCCGAGGCAGATGCCGGGCGCGGTTGAGCGGCCGCGCCGGTGGGCGCGGGTGCGGCCGCTCTCGGCTGTATCGCGGACGTGAGCGGGCTGATTGGCGTCAGTGTGCGGGGGAGGGTGCTCGCCCCGGGCGCGGCAGCCGCGGGAGGCGAGAGCGGGAGTTTCAGTGCGGCCAGCGGGCTGACGGGAACGTCGGCACTCTGCGGTGTGAACGCAAGCGAACTCAGGCGCACCGTGGCGGATCGGATGTCGGGCAGTGAGATTGCTTGCCGTGTGGGTGGAGCCACCGTGGGCGCGACCACCAAGGTGGTTGCGGTGATAGCGGCCATACCCGCCTTGAACAAGGGATTGGCGGTCCGGTCCATCTCACTCCTCGGTGTTCTGTTGTGGCGACCCGGACGTCAGCGTACGTGGTGCGCTGCCCCAGTGTGGCGCGCCCGATGCGGGAGTGTCGCGCAGCAACGTGACAACAACTGCCTCCAATGATGTTCTGGCTCTTGTTGATCCGTACCCCGGCTAACGCGCTAGTGATCGGCTAGATGCAGGTAGTCGCGGATGGTGAAGGTGTCGTGGATATTCAATCGGCGCGCCGCCACGAGCCGGGACAGCGTGTGGGCCAGTGGTGATGGCAAATGCTGGAGGATTCGTGCACCGTGAACCAGAGCCAGAAGGCCCAGGCGGCTCTTGGGTACCAGGGTGCCGGATGCGGTAAGTGCCAGCTGCCGGCTGCGGTGCACGTAGTCACGCAGTGCTGCTTCGTATGCGAGGTAGGCGCGGGTGTGATCCCCTTCGGCTGCCGCGATTTCCCCGGCGAGCACGTATGCCCCGACTATGGCAATACTGGTACTTCCACCGACGGCCGGACCGGGGCAGTATCCCGCGTCGCCGACGAGCGTGATGCGGCCCTTGGACCAGGTGTCCATCCGCAGCTGTGTGATGGAGTCCATGTAGAAAGCGTCCGTGGCATCTACTTCCGCGAGCATCCGCGGTACCTCCCAACCGAAGTCCGCGTAGAGGTGTTTGAGGATCTGCTTCTGCCGGTCGACGTCGCGGTGGTGGTAGTCAAGCTGTTCTGGCGTGCGGAAGAGGAAGAACGCCCGGGCATCCTGAACTTGCTTGGCGCTGTATATGCCCGCCAACCGGTCGACGCGCGGGAACATCAGCGCGTGATCGTCGAGATCGAGATAGTTCGGTATGGACGCGACGGCGAGATACTCGCCGAGCCAATGCGAATAGCTCGACTCGGGACCGAATATCAGAGTACGGACGTTCGAATGCAGCCCGTCGGCACCGACGACAAGGTCGAACCGGCGATCGGCGGCCTTGTCGAAAGAGACGTGTACGCCGGTGGGTTCTTCGGTGAGTGCCGCGATGGAATCACCGAAGATGTACTCCGCGGTGGGTGAGCTCGCGTCGTAAAGGATTTCGCTGAGATCGTCCCGCATGATCTCGATGTGGCGTTGTGACACGGCGGAGGTGATCAGTGCCTCCGGCAGCTCGACCAGACCGCGATTGCCCTCGCGCTGAATGGAGATGATGTCGGTGCCGGCCTCGTGCGCTTCGATGCGGTCCAGGACGCCCATCTTCTCGACGATGTCCATCGCGGGCTTGAACAGGTCCACGGCGTGACCGCCCGACTTCCGCGGACTGGGTGAGCGCTCCACCACGGTGACGTCAAACCCATAGCGCGCCAGCCAAAAAGCCAGAGTGGGGCCTGCGACGCTCGCCCCGGAAACGAGAACCCGCATGGCGACTCCTTACTTAACGATAGGTAAGTACATCGAGCATACTGCTTACCTGCCGGAAAGTCAGGCGCTAATATCGGCGGATGGTCCCCGAGGCTGCGGTCGCACCGAACACCAGGGAGCGCATTCAAACCGTCGCTCGCGAGCTGTTTGCCGAACACGGGCTGCGCAACACCAGCCTGCAAGACATCGCGAGCCGCCTGAAGATCACCAAACCTGCTCTCTACTACCACTTCTCGTCACGTGACGAGCTGGTGCTGAGCATTGTCCAGCCGATGGTTGATGACCTACAAGCGTTCTTGACGGCGGGCAATGCGGGGGATACCCGGCAACTACTCGAGGGCTACTTCGATGTGTTGTGGGCTCATCGGGTTGTCATGGGCATCATCGTGCGAGATCTGGCCACGCTGGGGCAGCTCGAGCTGGGTGAATGGATGATCGAATGGCGCCGCAAGCTGATCGTTCTGCTAGCGGGCAGTAAACCTTCGGCAGCGCAGCTGATTCGGGCAACCGTCGCCCTTGGCGGATTGTCGGATTGCACCATCGAGTATGCGGACCGCTCGCAGCGGCAAGTGAAGAAGACGGCCGTGGATGCGGCCATCGCCGCACTGCGGAGCTGAGGCCGGCTACAGAGAACGGCCGCCGATCACCTTGGCGCTGATCCACCCCAGCTTCAACAGGCCGAGGTAAGTCGAGGGTTTGAATGCCAGCGGCCAGCTGGTGCGGCGCGGTCCGGTCGGGAGTGCTTCGCCATGCAACCGGGCGCTCAGCCAATCCATCGACATGGGTGCGGACATGGGGTGCAGCAGGATGTGCTCGTTGAGCAGATCCCGGTGATACTCCACATGGGCGCCACCACTGCGGTAAGTGCTGGCAAGTTCGTCGATGCATGACGTCGAGATGATCTCGTCATGCACGGCCTGAATGATGAGGACCGGGGGTGTGGGGACGGTCTTGCCGAGCTTGGTGCTGTCGAAGACGTGTTGCACCTCGGGTGTCTGCAACAGCTGCTCCAGTGGCTTGTCCACCAGGTCGTCCATGTCCTTGAAGGCCATCGCCATGATGGCCCGCAGGGTGGTCAACTCTTCGAGCCGGCCGAGGAACTTCTTGCCCTTGGCCGTGGCATGCTCGTCGATCACCCGTTCCAGGCCCGGATACACATGCGACAGCGCGGCCACGACAAGGCCGGGCAGTGCCGCGAACAGGCCACCGTTGAGGCGGCGGAAGGTGTGACCCAGATCGCCCACCGGAGAACCCAGCACCACGCCGGAAATCTCCAATTCGGGCGCGTAGTCGGCGCTGACCTCAGCCGCCCAGGCGCTGGCGAGGCCTCCGCCGGAGTAGCCCCACAGCCCGATGGGGGCCTGGCGCGAGAGCCCCAGCCTGTCGCAGTTGAGCGCCGCGCGTATGCCGTCGAGGGTCCGGTATCCCGGCTCCTCGGGTGCGCCCCAGATCCCGTCGGCGCCCTCGTGATCGGGAATGGAAACCGCCCAGCCCCGGGACAGCAGCGCGGCGATCAGCAGGAGCTCGAACTGCGCGAAGGAGCCGAACGCGTGCGCGCCGCGGCGCAGCGCATATGAGGGGAAACACCGGTCGGTGACGGCGTCGATGGCGCACTGGTACGACACGATCGGCATCGGCGTCGCCGGATCGGTCTGCTCGGGGGTAAGGATGGTGGTCACCGCGGCGTCCGCGGCCAGGTTCAGATCATTGCTGCGGTACAGCAGCTGGGTCGCGGTGAAGCGCTGAGGAATGAGGCCGAGGAAGGCCAATTCGACGTCGCGGCTGCGCAGCACGGTGCCGGGCGCGGCGTGCTCGAATCCGAGGGGTGGCAGATAGAACGAGTCATCGGTGGGCAGCTGCGGCGCGGTATTGCGTTCGATCTCCTGGTGGGGCGCTTCGCCGATCCACTTGATGTCGGCAGATATCGCCAGGTCGTGCGGTGCCATACCTGCGCTCCCTTCAAGGTCTCTGGCATTCATACCCTAAGAAGACTCTAAGAAGCTAGTCGAGTCAGCTGGGAGGGCGCAGCGCGGCAAATTCATCAGTGACGCGGTACCTGTCATCGGTGTATCGATACAGGGCGGCAGGGCGGCCGCCGCTGCGGCCCGATCGCGCGGTGGTTCCTGTGGGGGTCAGCACGCCGCGCCGAACCAGCACCCGCTGCAGATTGGTGGCGTCGACGGGGTATCCGAGCGTGGCGCAGTAAATATCGCGCAGCGTTGAAAGCGTGAATTCCTGTGGCGCCAAGGCAAATCCGATATTCGTATAGGACATCTTGGCGGCCAGGCGGGTGTGCGCGTGCACGACCATCACCTGATGGTCGAACGCCATCGCGGGCAGATCGCTCACGCGGTGCCACTGGGTGTCGGCGGGAAGTTCGGGGGTGGCAGGGAAGGGGACCAGCCCAAGAAACGTCGATGCGATGGTGCGGGGACCGGGTACGCGGTTCGGTTCAGAAAACACCGCCAGCTGTTCGAGGTGTGCCAGCTCACGAACGTCCACCTTCTCGGCGAGTTGGCGGCGGATGGAGGACGGCAGATCTTCATCGGTGCGCACCCGACCACCGGGAAGGGCCCATGCGCCACGATGTGGTTCGAGCGCGCGCTGCCACAGCAGCACCGCGAGCTCGGGGGCCTGACTGTCGCCAAAGTGACGTACTTGGAACACCACGGCTAACACTTCATGTTCGGTGCTAGTATGGACCATGTTTTCGATCATAAGTCGAAAACCTCGGTCATCCAAGCCTAGTCCGGCAAGAGATCGAGACCCGAGGCGCGAGGAGGCGGCCATGACCGCAGCTGACGTAGTACTTGACGGTGTGATCGATGGGCCCGGTGGATACACCGGAGTGGAGGGCGATGCTCGCTGGGCTGAACAGGTGCGCCAGCTAGCCAAGCAGCGCGGCGCCACACTGCTCGCGCATAACTACCAGCTTCCGGCGATTCAGGACGTGGCCGACCACGTCGGCGATTCTCTGGCGCTGTCCCGCATCGCCGCCGAAGCACCTGAAGACACCATCGTGTTCTGCGGCGTGCACTTCATGGCGGAAACGGCGAAGATCCTCAGCCCCGAGAAGACTGTGCTCATCCCGGACCAGCGCGCCGGATGCTCGCTGGCCGACTCCATCACCGCCGACGAGCTCCGGGACTGGAAGGCCGAGTTCCCCGACGCGGTCGTCGTGTCTTACGTCAACACCACGGCGGCCGTGAAGGCGCTCACCGACATCTGCTGCACGTCGTCCAACGCCGTGGATGTGGTCGCGTCGATCGATCCCGACCGCGAAGTGCTGTTCTGCCCGGATCAGTTCCTCGGTGCACACGTGAAGCGGGTGACCGGGCGGGAGAATTTGCAGATCTGGGCGGGAGAGTGCCATGTGCACGCCGGAATCAACGGTGACGAGCTCGCCGGCCAGGCGCGTTCGCACCCCGACGCCGAACTGTTCGTACACCCCGAATGTGGTTGCGCGACATCGGCCCTCTACCTCGCGGGCGAGGGGGCCGTACCTGACGACCGGGTGAAGATCCTCTCCACGGGGGGCATGCTTGACGCCGCTCGCGAAACCCGGGCGCGCGAGGTGCTGGTGGCCACCGAGGTGGGCATGCTGCACCAGTTGCGCAAGGCGGCGCCCGACGTGAATTTCCTGGCGGTGAACGACAGGGCCTCGTGCACGTACATGAAGATGATCACCCCGGCGGCGATGTTGCGGTGCCTCGTCGAGGGGCGCGACGAGGTTCACGTGGATCCCGAGACCGCACGACGGGCCCGGCGCAGCGTGCAACGGATGATCGAGATCGGGCAACCCGGCGGCGGAGAATGACGCCACCGGCGGGGACCACCTGGAGCGCTGATGCGGATGTGGTTGTCGTCGGTGCGGGTGTAGCCGGACTGGCGGCCGCGTTGGCGGCCCATCGGCGTGGCCGAAAAGTGCTGGTGCTCAGCAAAATCGGTGCGACTGCGACTCATTTCGCGCAGGGTGGCATCGCGGTGGTACTGCCGGACTCGGAAGATTCCGTCGAGGCGCATGTGCGGGACACGTTGGCCGCGGGAGCGGGTCTGTGCGATGCGGACGCGGTGCTGTCGATCGTCACGGACGGCTATCGGGCCGTGCGCGATCTGGTGGCAGACGGCGCACGGTTTGATGAGACCCGTTCTGGCAAATGGGCGTTGACGCGTGAGGGTGGGCACAGCGCGCGGCGAATCATTCATGCCGGTGGCGATGCGACGGGCGCCGAGGTGCAGCGGGCACTCGATCGTGCCGCGGCGACCTTGGATGTGCGGCGCAGCCATGTGGTGCACGACATCCTCGTCGGACCCGATGGGGTGGGCGGTGTCCTAGTCGCAAATGGCGATGGGCTCGGTGTGATTCATACCGGCGCCGTAGTGCTTGCCACCGGGGGTCTGGGACATCTGTACTCGGCCACCACCAATCCCGACGGTTCGACCGGAGACGGCGTTGCGCTGGCCTTGCGGGCGGGTGTGGCGGTGGCCGACATCGAGTTCATCCAGTTCCATCCGACCATGTTGCATACCCCGCACGCCAGTGGGTGCCGGCCACTCATCAGTGAGGCGGTGCGTGGAGAGGGCGCCGTTTTGGTTGACAAGCACGGTGATTCGGTGACCGCCGGGGTACATCCGTTGGGAGATCTGGCACCGCGCGATGTGGTGGCCGGGGCAATCGCCCGGCGTCTGCGCGAGACCGGAGATGAATGCGTCTACCTTGACGCTCGGGGCATCGCCGACTTCGCGGGCCGTTTTCCCACCATCACCGCGGCATGTGCCACGGCGGGTGTTGATCCGTCGGTGCAGCTGATACCGGTAGTGCCCGGTGCGCATTACAGCTGCGGCGGTGTCGCCACGGATACCAACGGGCAGACGGCGTTGACGGGCCTGTTCGCGGCGGGTGAAGTCGCACGTACCGGCATGCACGGTGCGAACCGGTTGGCCTCCAACAGTTTGTTAGAGGGTCTTGTGGTGGGTAGGCGTGCGGGCGAGGCTGCCGCGCAGATACACGGCCGGTCGGTTGTTGCCGGAGAGCCCGAGGGCGCGGCACCACGCCTGGACCGGCGGCGGCTTCAGTCGGCGATGACGCGATGGGCGTCGGTATCGCGGGATGCCGATGGGCTCGGCATGTTGGCTGCCGAATTGCGTTCGGCGACCGCATCGCCGGCCGCCGCCAACCGCATGACACCTCATGAGGTGGAGGATGCCGCACTGACCTTGACGGCGCAGGCGGTGGTCGCGGCCGCGACCGCGCGCACGGAATCGCGTGGATGCCACGCTCGCTCGGACTGGCCGGAGACAGATCCCCGGTTTGCCGCCACCATTCCGGTGCGCCGCGACGCCGAGGGATGCGACGTTGCGCTAGCGTCTGGGGTGCCATGCTGACCGGGACATTGACGGAAACCGAACTCGCCGAGGCACGTTCGGTGGTGGAGCGCGCCCTTGCCGAGGACTTACGGTACGGGCCGGACATCACCAGTCAGGCGACCGTGCCGGCGGATGCCGAATGCACCGCATCGATGGTGACGCGGTCCGGGGGAGTGATCGCCGGGGTCGACATTGCCCTCATCGTGCTCGACCAGGTTGTGGGGGCAGGTAATTACCGGGTGGAAAGTCGCCTGACCGACGGTGCCCGAGTCGGCACCGGCACATCCCTACTCACGGTCACCGCTCCCACCCGTGACCTGCTGACTGCCGAGCGCACCATGCTCAACCTGGTGTGCCATCTCTCCGGCATCGCCACCACCACTGCCGCCTGGGTAGACGCCGTCGATGGCACCAGCGCCCGGATTCGTGACACCCGCAAAACCCTTCCGGGGCTGCGGCTCCTGCAGAAGTACGCGGTGCGCGCCGGCGGCGGGGTCAATCATCGGCTCGGCCTCGGCGACGCGGCCCTGATCAAGGACAATCACGTAGTGGCCGCGGGCTCGGTGGTGGCCGCACTACGCGCGGTTCGTGCGGTGGCGCCGGACATCGAATGCGAGGTCGAGGTCGACTCGCTGGAACAGCTCGACGAAGTCATGGCCGAGGGCGCAGAGCTGGTACTGCTGGACAATTTCCCGGTCTGGCAGACCCAGGTCGCGGTGCAGCGCCGGGACGCTCAGGCGCCGCGGCTCAAGCTCGAGTCCTCTGGGGGACTGTCGCTGGAGACTGCGGCCGCGTACGCCAAGACCGGTGTCGATTACCTGGCGGTCGGGGCGTTGACCCACTCCGCCCGGGTGCTCGACATCGGTTTGGACATGTAACGCGCCACCTCGGCGCCCGGATTACTCCGCGATATCCGCGACGAAGACACCCGCCCGCTTGTTCACCTGGCGCGTAGACCGGGTCAGCGCGGGATCACCCTGGCCTTGCTCGACGATGCGCGGGTTGACCACGTGAATCTGCTTCCCGCCGAACAGCCGGATGTCGGCTCCGCCCGCGGCGATCACGTTCTTGGTCCAGTTGGTCTTGCCGTGGATGAGACCGATGGAGATGGCGTTGCCTTTGCGGAAGGCATTCACTGTGGTCTCGTACTTGACGCCAGAGGTGCGCCCGAAGTGCGTGACGGTGGCGAACGAAGGCAGAAAACGCGCGATGGGGGCCACCAGCGGGTTTATGTACTTGATCTGAGCTCGTTCAAGCCACTCGGGCAGGAGCATGGGAACGCCGGGCTGGTTATTTGCTGACATCGATATTCCGATCGTTTGTGTCGGTACGGGAGTCGTGCGCAAGAGTCTAGTTAGACATGCGTCACACACAACCGGTGACTGCGTGGTAAATGCTATTGAGCAGCTCTGGGACAATGGCTTATGTGAATGACGCCGCACCTGTTCTGCTTCGCCGTATCGACATGCGTGGTGCGAGCCTGTCACCCTCCCATCTGCGCTCTGCCCTGCCCAGGGGCGGCACGGACGTCGACGCGGTGTTACCGCGGGTGCGGCCCGTCGTCGAGGCGGTTCGCGAGCGGGGCGCGGAGGCAGCACTGGATTTCTGCGCCGAATTCGACGGTGTCCGGCCCGAGACCGTTCGGGTTCCGGTCGCCGAGCTGCGGCGCGCCCTGGCCGAGCTGGACCCCAAGGTGCGCGACGCGCTCGAGGTGGCAATCCTTCGTGCCCGGGCCGTACACGCCGACCAGCGTCGGCAGGACACGGTAACCACCGTGGCCGACGGCGCCACGGTGACCGAGCGGTGGGTGCCTGTCGAGCGCGTGGGTCTGTATGTGCCCGGTGGCAATGCCGTGTATCCGTCGAGTGTCGTGATGAACGTCGTTCCAGCCCAGACGGCGGGAGTGGGTTCGCTCGTCATCACCTCACCGCCCCAGGCCCAGTTCAGTGGTCTACCGCATCCGACCATTCTGGCGGCGGCGCAGTTGCTCGGTGTCGAGGAAGTCTGGGCGGTCGGCGGCGCGCAGGGCGTGGCGCTGCTGGCCCACGGTGGCACCGATACCGACGGAGGCGAGCTCGCGCCGGTCGACATGATCACCGGACCCGGCAACATCTATGTGACCGCAGCCAAGCGGCTGTGCCGGTCGCTGGTGGGTATCGATGCCGAGGCGGGGCCGACCGAGATCGCGATACTGGCCGATGAGACCGCCGATCCGGTACACGTGGCGGCGGATTTGATCAGTCAGGCCGAGCACGATGTGCTGGCGGCCAGTGTGTTGGTCACCACCAGCGTGGCGCTGGCGGACGCGGTGGTCACGGAGGCGGCCGCACAATTGCGGACGACGGTCCACGCCGAACGCGTCACCGCCGCGCTCACCGGTACCCAATCCGGGATCGTGCTCGTCGACAACATCGACGCGGGCATCAAAGTGGTGAACGCGTACGCGGCCGAGCACCTGGAGATTCAAACGGCCGAGCCGGTACCGGTGGCCGCACGGATACGCAGCGCCGGTGCGATCTTCCTAGGACCGTGGTCACCGGTGAGCCTGGGCGACTACTGCGCCGGCTCCAATCACGTGCTGCCCACCGCCGGGTGCGCGCGGCATTCCAGCGGGCTGTCCGTGCAGACCTTCCTGCGCGGAATCCACATCGTGGACTACACCGAGGCGGCTCTCAAAGAGGTTGCCGGGCATGTGATCACACTCGCCAACGCCGAGAACTTGCCCGCACACGGTGAAGCTGTTCGACGCAGGTTCGAGCGATCATGAGCGCTCCGATCGGCGGTTCGGCCCGCCTGGAGGACCTGCCGTTGCGTGACAGCCTGCGCGGTAAGAGTCCCTACGGCGCACCGCAATTGACGGTGCCGGTGCGGCTGAACACCAACGAGAACCCGCATGAGCCGTCGGCCGGACTGGTCGATGACGTCGCCGCATCCATCCGCGAGGTGGCCGCGGAGCTGCACCGCTATCCGGATCGCGACGCGACGGCTCTGCGCGCGGATCTGGCCGGGTATCTGACGGAGCAGACCAGTGTGCCGGTCGCGGTAGAGAATGTGTGGGCGGCAAACGGTTCCAACGAAGTGCTGCAGCAGCTGCTGCAGGCCTTCGGCGGGCCGGGGCGCACCGCGCTGGGGTTCACGCCTTCCTACTCGATGCACCCCATCATCTCGGACGGAACTCAAACCGAATGGCTGCAGGCGCGGCGCGCGGAGGATTTCGCACTGGATGTGGGCGCGGCGGTGGCGGCGGTGCGGGACCGTCAGCCCGATGTGGTCTTCGTGACGAGCCCCAACAACCCAACGGGGCAGTCGGTTCCGCTGGATGACCTGCGCCAGATCCTGGATGAGGCGCCGGGCGTAGTAATCCTCGACGAGGCCTACGGTGAGTTCTCGGCGGCGCCCAGTGGTATCACCCTGGTGGATGAGTATCCGGCAAAACTCATCGTGAGCCGCACCATGAGCAAGGCATTCGCTTTTGCGGGAGGCAGGCTCGGATATCTGGTGGCGGCACCGGCGGTGATCGACGCGCTGTTGCTGGTGCGGCTGCCGTACCACCTCTCGGTGCTGACCCAGGCTGCCGCACGCGCCGCGGTGAAGCACCGCACCGAGACCCTCGGCAGTGTCGCGACATTGGTCGCCGAGCGTATCCGGGTGTCTGAGGCGTTGTCAGCCAGCGGTTTCCGGGTGATACCCAGTGATGCCAACTTCGTCCTGTTCGGCCGGTTCGCGGATTCCGCGGCAAGTTGGCAGCGATATCTCGATGCGGGAGTTCTCATCCGGGATGTCGGCATTCCGGGCTATCTGCGCGTCACCGTCGGACTGGCGAGCGAGAATGATGTGTTCCTGAAAGTCAGCGACAGTCTGGCAGCGACCGACCTAGAAGTGGAGGCATCATGACTGTTCCAGCCCAGGCGCGCATAGCGCGCGTGGCACGGGCCACCCGTGAGTCGGACATCGTGGTGGAACTGAACCTGGATGGAACGGGACAGGTGCATATCGATACCGGCGTGCCGTTCTACGACCACATGTTGAACGCCTTGGGTACGCACGCCAGCTTTGATCTGAAGATCACGGCCAAGGGCGACACCGAGATCGAGGCGCACCACACGGTTGAAGACACTGCTATCACGCTGGGGCAGGCACTGGCAGAGGCACTGGGGGACAAGAAGGGAATCCGCAGGTTCGGCGATGCCTTCATCCCCATGGATGAGACCCTGGCCCACGCCGCGGTGGATGTGTCGGGCCGCCCCTATTGTGTGCACACTGGAGAGCCGGATCACCTGCTGCACACCACAATTGCCGGTTCATCGGTTCCGTACCACACCGTCATCAACGCGCATGTGTTCGAGTCGCTCGCGCTCAACGCGCGCATCGCGCTGCACGTACGCACGCTGTACGGCCGCGACCCGCACCACATCACCGAGGCCCAGTACAAGGCAGTGGCCCGCGCGCTGCGCCAGGCCGTCGAGCCTGACCCCCGGGTGACGGGTGTGCCGTCGACTAAGGGCAGCCTGTGACCGGTGCTGGACCGAAAGTCGTTGTCCTCGATTACGGCTCGGGCAACCTCAGGTCCGCGCAGCGCGCCCTGGAAAGGGTGGGCGCCGATGTCACGGTGACTGCCGACGCCAACGTCGCGCTCAACGCCGACGGACTGGTGGTGCCCGGTGTGGGCGCTTTCGCAGCGTGCATGGAGGGCTTGCGCGGCATCGATGGTGAACGCATCATCGACATCCGGCTATCCGGCGGGCGCCCGGTGCTGGGGATCTGTGTGGGAATGCAGATCTTGTTCAGCCACGGCATCGAGTTCGGCGTCGACACACAGGGCTGCGGCCAGTGGCCGGGCGTGGTCAGTCGCCTTGACGCGCCGGTGATTCCGCACATGGGGTGGAACACCGTGGACGCGGCAGCGGGTTCCGCACTGTTCGCCGGGCTGGACTCCGATACGCGTTTCTATTTTGTGCACTCCTACGCGGTGCAGAAATGGGAGCTGGAAACCCCGGCAGAGTCGCCCATCGCGCGGCCGCTGGTGACCTGGGCGACCCATCACGTGCCGTTTGTCGCGGCGGTGGAGAATGGGCCACTTGCGGCCACGCAATTCCATCCGGAAAAGAGTGGTGATGCGGGGGCCGTGTTGTTGAGCAATTGGGTGAAGGGAATCTCTTGAGTCTCGTTCTATTACCGGCCGTTGATGTGGCCGACGGTCAGGCCGTACGCCTCGTGCAAGGCAAGGCGGGCAGCGAAACCACCTACGGCTCACCGCGGGACGCGGCGCTGGCGTGGCAGAACGACGGCGCCGAGTGGGTACATCTGGTGGACCTGGATGCGGCGTTTGGGCGTGGCTCCAACCGCGAGTTGCTCGCCCAGGTTGTCGGCGAACTCGACGTCAAGGTGGAACTCTCCGGCGGCATCCGCGACGACGAGTCGTTGACCGCCGCGCTGGCCACCGGTTGCGCCCGGGTGAATCTGGGTACGGCCGCGCTCGAGGACCCCGAGTGGTGCGCTTCGGCGATCGCCCGGCACGGCGAGCGCGTGGCAGTGGGGCTGGATGTCGAAATTGTTGACGGCGCACACCGTTTACGCGGCCGTGGCTGGGTCAGTGACGGGGGTGACCTCTGGGAGGTGCTCGAACGTCTGCGTGCCCAAGGGTGTTCACGTTACGTGGTCACCGATGTGACCAAGGACGGCACCCTTACAGGGCCGAACCTGGAACTGCTGGCGCAGGTCGCTGGGGTGGCCAACGCTCCCGTGATCGCTTCGGGCGGGGTATCGAGCCTGGACGATCTGCGCGCCATTGCCGAGCTGACCGGAGCCGGCGTCGAAGGCGCGATTGTCGGAAAGGCCCTCTATGCGGGTCGGTTCACTCTGCCCGACGCAATAGCAGCCGTTTCCTGACGTGACTACCACCGCTGAACTGGAAACGCTGGTACGCGAGGCGGCCGTGATTCTGGATACGGCGGCCGAGCGTTTCGTGGCCGGACACGGGGCCGATGGCGTGGTTTTCAAGGGGGGGAAGGACTTTGCCACCGAAGAGGACCTCGCCATCGAGCGCATGGTGGTGCAGGCGCTTACCGAGCGCACCGGCATCGGAGTGCACGGTGAGGAATTCGGCGGCCCGGCAGTAGATTCCGGCCTCGTCTGGGTGGTCGACCCGATCGATGGCACCGTCAACTACGCCGCGGGTTCGCCGATGGCCGCGATCCTGCTGGGGTTGATGCGCGACGGGGAGCCGGTGGCCGGCCTGACCTGGTTGCCGTTCATGGGGGAGAAGTACACCGCTGTCACGGGTGGCCCTTTGTTCCGCAACGGTGTCGCTATGCCGCCACTGCCACCGGCCGATCTCTCGGACGTGGCGGTAGGCCTGGGCACTTTCAACGTTGATTGGAAGGGCAGGGTCCCCGGCCGTTACCGCCTCGCTGTGCTGGAGAAGCTGAGCCGGATCACCTCGCGCCTACGGATGCATGGCAGCACCGGTATCGATCTGGCGTTCACCGCAGGCGGGATACTCGGTGGGGCCGTGAGCTTCGGCGCGCATGTGTGGGATCACGCCGCCGGGATCGCCTTGGTGCAGGCCGCCGGGGGTCATGCGACCGATCTGAGCGGGGCCTCCTGGACGCCGGACTCTCCCTCTGTGCTGGTCGCTGCGCCCGGCGTGCATGAGCAGATTCTCGAAGTGCTTGCTGAAGTCGGAGATCCGGAGGACTACCGATGAGTGTCGCTACCCGTGTCATCGCCTGTCTGGACGTCGACGACGGCCGGGTGGTCAAGGGCGTGAATTTCGAAAACCTCCGGGATGCGGGCGACCCGGTCGAGTTGGCGGCCGCGTACGACGCCGAGGGCGTGGACGAGCTGACCTTCCTGGACGTCACCGCGTCGTCGTCCGGGCGCGCCACAATGTTGGACGTGGTCCGGCGTACCGCCGAGCAGGTGTTCATACCGCTGACGGTGGGTGGCGGCGTGCGATCGGTCGATGACGTCAATGTGTTGTTGCGGGCCGGTGCGGACAAAGTAGGTGTGAACACCGCGGCCATCGCACGCCCGGAACTGCTGGCCGAGTTGGCGCAGCGGTTCGGATCGCAGTGCATCGTGCTGAGTGTCGACGCCCGACGCGTCCGTGATGGCGATGTGCCCACCTCGTCCGGTTGGGAGGTGACCACTCATGGCGGACGCCGGGGCACCGGTATCGACGCGATCGAATGGACAAGTCGTGGAGCAGAATTAGGGGTAGGCGAGATCCTGCTCAATTCCATGGACGCCGACGGCACCAAGGCGGGATTCGACCTGGAGATGATCGCTGCGGCGCGCGCCGCGGTCGACGTCCCGGTGATCGCCAGCGGTGGAGCGGGTGCCATCGGCGACTTCGCGCCCGCGGTGCAGGCCGGTGCCGATGCGGTGTTGGCAGCAAGTGTCTTTCACTTCCGCGAGCTGACCATCGGCGAGGTGAAGGCCGCGATGGCAGCAGAAGGGATCACGGTGCGATGAGCGAACTGGCCCCAGATATCGCCGCCCGTCTGAAGCGCGATGGCGCTGGTCTGGTGACCGCGGTGGTGCAGGAACACGGCACGGGCACCGTCCTCATGGTGGCCTGGATGAATGATGAGGCCCTGGCGCTGACGCTGTCCACGCGGAAGGGCACCTATTTCTCGCGGTCCCGCCAGCGCCTGTGGGTCAAGGGTGAGACGTCGGGGCACACTCAGTACGTGCGTTCGGTGCGGCTGGATTGCGATGGCGACACGCTGGTCCTGGAAGTGGATCAGTCCGGACCCGCGTGCCACACCGGCGCGCACAGTTGCTTTGACGCCGGCGAACTCTTGGGCGAGGCGCCCTAACTACTTGCGGGCGCGCAGGAACTCCAGAGCCTTGTCCGCGTGTGCGTTCATATTGAGCTCGCTGGCAAAGACTTCCAGAATCGTCTTGTCCGTGTCGATGATGAACGTGGTCCGTTTGACCGGCGCGAGCTTGCCCAGCAGCCCGCGCTTGACGCCGAAGGCTGAGGAGATCTTGCCGCCGGTGTCCGAGAGCAGCGGGTAATCGAACTTGCGCTTGTCGGCGAAATCGGCCTGCTTCTCCACGGAATCGACACTGATACCCACCCGGGAAGCCCCAACTTCCTTGAATTCGCTTGCCAAATCACGGAAATGGCAGGCCTCGGCGGTGCAGCCGGGAGTATTGGCGGCCGGATAGAAGAACAGCACGACAGGTCCGTCGGCCAGCAGGGCGGACAGGCTGCGGGAAGTTCCGGTCTGATCCGGAAGCTCGAAGTCCGCGACGCGATCACCAGGTTTCATGAACCGCACGCTACCCGTGCCCGGTGACGGGCCGCCATACCATCGGTGGCGTGGACGTATATGACGCGGTGGCTTCCCGGCGTTCGGTCCGGGAGTTTCTTGATCGCCCGGTGAGTCCTGCCACGCTCACGAGGGTTCTGACGGCGGCCGCGCGGGCCCCATCCGGAGGGAATCTGCAGCCATGGCATGTGTATGTGCTGAGCGGCGCGCGTCTCGCGGAGCTCAAGGAGCGGATCGCCCGGCGCGTGATCGCCGGGGATCGCGGCGATGCGCTGGAGGTAGCGATGTACCCGCAACCGCTGGACAGCCCCTACCGGGAACGCCTGTACGACTTCGGACACCGGCGCTACGGCGCCCTTGGCATCGATCATGACGACCAGGACGCCCGGGCTGCTGTGCGAGCGGGCAACTGGGCTTGCTTCGGCGCCTCGACGGCGCTGTTCTGCTATCTCGACCGCGATATGCCGCCGCCTCAGTGGGGTGATGCTGGCATGTATCTACAAACCATCATGCTGTTGCTGCGTGCGGAGGGGCTGGACAGCTGCCCGCAAATCGCGTGGGCGGAGTATCACCGCACGGTCGCAGAAGTCATTGCGCCACCACCGCAGCGGGTCCTGTACTGCGGCATGTCGATTGGTTACAGGAATCCAGAAACGAAGGCCCCAGAGATGCCGCGGGCAGCGCTGTCGGAGACCGTCACATTTCTTTGACGTCGAGTGCCGCGCACAGCCTGTTTCCCAGAGCCGCGATGGTGCGCGTATCGCCGCGCACCCCCGGGGTCCACGGCAACCGCAATCCGTCCCTGGATTTGTCGGTGTACCGCGGGATCACGTGCAGATGGAAGTGGAACTCCGTCTGCCAGGCCTGCGCCCCACAGCAATTCAGCAGGTTCACCCCGTCGGCGCCGAGCTCGGCGACTGCCGCTTTGGCGATGCGCTGCGCCGCCAAAGCAACGGCGCTGAGGTCGTCCGGCGGTATCTCGAGCAGATCCGTGCTGTGCCGCTTCGGAACCACCAGCAGATGTCCGTCCGATCCGGGGTTGATGTCCATGAACGCGTACGTTTCGGCGTCCTCGGAGACCCGCACGCTGGGCACTACACCGGAGATGATCCCGCAAAACAAGCAGTCGTCGGCCATCGTCCCACGCTAGATGCGTTGGCCTTTCGAATGCATGTTCGATAGTATCGGCCGGTCTGGATGGCTTTGAGGTGATGAGGTGTGCGGTGCCATCGAAGAACATCACGGTGTACCTGCCCGGCGGTACGGTGTGGGCATTTCACTGGGAGGCGTACCGCCGAGCCAGATCAACTGGACTGCACCGTGGTTCCCCGATACGTCGCAGGCTTCGGGCGTGCGGGAATCAGCCGGGGCCACCAGAACAGCGGCCCCAGAAGGCGGGCGATCGCGGGGGTGATGAAGGAGCGCACAATCAGGGTGTCCAGCAGCAGGCCCAACCCGATGATGGAGCCCAGCTGGCCGACCGAGAGCAGGTCGCTGGAGAGCATGGCCATCATGGTCGTCGCGAACACGATGCCCGCGGTGGTCACCACCTTGCCGGAGTTGGCGACCGCCCGGATCAGGCCGGTGTTGAGCCCGGCCTTGCTTTCCTCCAGATAGCGCGAGATCAGCAGAAGGTTGTAGTCCGACCCCACGGCCACCAGGATGATGAACGTGATGGGCAGGTTCAACCAGCTCAGCGGTATGCCCAGGAAGTGTTGCCAGACCAGCACCGATAAGCCGAAGGCGCCAGAGTAAGAGAACGCCACTGTGCCGACGATGACGAGTGCCGCCACCACACTTCTGGTGATCACCAGCATCACGAGGAAGATCAGGGCGAATGCCGCGATCGCCGCGATCAGGAGATCGGTCTTGGTGGCATCCTGGATGTCCCAGTAGGTCGCTGCCGCACCGCCCAGGTAGACGCGCGATCCGGCCAGTGTGGTGCCCTTGAGCGCTTCCTTGGCCTTGGGCAGGTAGGCCTGCGCATGATCAATGCCCTCCTGGCTCAGCGCCTCGCCATCGTGATAGATCATGTAACGCGCGGATTTTCCGTCCGGCGACACAAAGTACTTCAAGTCGATCTGGAAGTACGGATTGTCGAAGGCATCGGGTGGCAGGTAGAAGAACTCATCGTTCTTCGAGCTGTCGAATGCGTATCCGAGATCCATCATCTGGCGGCCCAGTTCACTCATCTGGGTCAGCATCGGCCGCATGGTGCTCTGCTCGGTGAGCACCACCTTTCTCATGTTGTCCAGTTCGGCGGCGCTCTTGCCGATGACCTCGACCAGCTGCGGGGTGACGGCATCCTGGATCACCGCGGCCTTGAGGCTGTCGTCCACCGCATCGGTCATCGAATCGACCTGGTCGGTCATGTCGAACAGTGATCTCATGGCCCAGCACATCGGGATATCGGCGCAGTGCGGTTCCCAATAGAAGTAGTTGCGCAGCGGCCGGAACTGATCGTCAAAGTTGGCCAGGGTGTCCCGCATGTTCACGGTGACGTCTTTCAATTCCTGCGCGCCCTTCAGCGAGATATGCGCGGATCCGGCCTGCTGCCCGGTGAGGTCCTGCTGCTGGCGCATCAGCCCGGACATCCGGTCGGTGATATCGGCCATCTGGGTGAACCGGTCGGTGAGATCGGTAAGGAACGGCAGGATTTCGTTGATCTTTGTGCCCATCGTTCCCATCGTGTAGGTGAACGACGAGTGCTCCAGCGGCGTGCCCAACGGTCTGGTGACGCTTTGGATCATGGCGACGCCGGGGGTATGGAACACCTCGCGGGCCACCTTGTCCAGCGCGATCATGTCCGTCGAATTGCGCATGTCGTGGTCGGATTCGATCATGAGCATGTCGCTGTTGAGCTTGCTCACGGGGAAATGCCGATCCGCCGCCGCGTATCCCTGATTCGCCGGGACGTCGTCGGCGATGTAGATCCGGTCGTTGTAATTGGGCTTGTATGACGGAAGCGTGATCGATCCGATCATCACCACCACACTGCTCACCACCAGAATGCGCCCCGGCCATCGCACCGTGACAGTGCCGACCGTGCGCCATATGCCATGGCCTGCCTTGACTTTCGGTTCAAAAACCCCGAAGCGGCTGCCCAGGGCCAACATGGCGGGCCCGAAGGTGAGAGAGGCGGCGACAGCGACGAGCGTGGCCACCGCACAAGGCATGCCCATGGTGTTGAAGTAGTTGAGGCGGGTGAACTGCAGGCAGAATGTCGCGCCCGCGATGGCCAGGCCCGACCCCAGTATGACGTGCGAAACACCTTTAACCGCTGAGTAATACGCTGTTTCCCGGTCCTCACCAGCGTGACGCGCCTCTTGATACCTGCCGATCAAGAAGATTGCGTAGTCGGTGCCCGCGCCCAGAATCAGCGACACCAGGATGTTCGATGCGAACACCGAAATGCCGATGATCTTGTGGTAGGCAAGAAATGCGACGACGCCTCGCCCGCAAGACAATTCCACCATCACGATCAGCAGCGTCAGAAATGCCGTCGTAAATGACCGGTAGACGATGAGCAGCATCACCGTGATGATCACGATGGTCACGTACATCAACCGGATCATGCTCTGGTTACCCACCTGCAGCATGTCCGTGGACAGCGGGGCGGAGCCGGAAACGTAGACCTTGACCCCGTTGGGGGGCTGGACCTCGCCGACCAGTTCACGCACTGCGCGAATGGACTCGTCTGAGACCGTAGAGCCTTGATCGCCGGCGACGCGCACGAGCGTGTAGGCCGCCTGACCGTCGGAGCTCTGCACGCCTGCCGCGGTGGTTCCCTGGCCCCACAGATTCATCACGTATTGAACGTGCTTCTTGTCGTTTTCCAGCTTGCTTGCCAGCACGTCGTAGAACTTGTGGTCGGCATCGTTCAGTTTGTGATCACCCTCCAGGATGACCATGGCCAGGCTGTTGCTGTCGGACTCCTGGAACGATTCACCGATGTGAATGAGCGCCTTGGACGACGGCGCGTCGAGCGGGACCAGCGGCCCTTGATTCGCGTCGGTCACCGGTTCGAGCTGTGGCACCACCACATTGATCACCACGGTGAACGCAACCCACGCGAGCACCACAAGTATCGAGTACTTCCGAATCATCCTGGCGAACCGCGGTTTCTGTGCGGAATGTGCGCTCATGCCGACAGCACCTGGCACCAGACGCCCGCGTGCTCACCGGTGGCGGTGTGCTCGGAGCGGACCAAGCCGTCAACAGTGATGCGGCAACCCACATTTTGACCCGCGACTTGCGCAGTGATGTCACCGGTCGCCGTGGTCAGCACTGTGGTCTCAGTATGCGTCCACGGCAGGGAGGTGGGCTGGATCTCGACGGGTCTGTTGTTGGTATCCCAGTAGCTAACTCGTGCCCAACCGCCGTAGTCGCCGAACACTTCGTAGACGATGTTCTTGGGATTGAATTGGACTACCGCGAAATTGCCTCCGGGACTGTGCGTTCGGTCCTGTGAGCCGAAAATCCCGTGCGCGAACTTGATGGCGAGCCCCGCTGTGGTGACTACGACAATCGCCAACACGGGCAACCAGATCTTGTTGACCACACGACGGCTTCGGGAAATGCTCATGGCTGCACCTTTCGAGGGTCCAAGGTCCGCGGGACCCGCGGCATCCGGGCGATATCGGCTTGCTTCATCGCTTACCGAGCGGTGTGGAACTGGTTGTCACCGATGACGATGGATGAGCCCGACGCGCGGTTCGTATAGCTCGTTAAAGCTTTGCGAGAGCGGAAGTAGGGTTCACGCGTGACAGATACTATACAAGTTATGTATTGAGACAAGGATCTCTCCGGTGAGATCCTTGTCTCAGGGATTGGTACGCACATTCGGGGAATAAATTCCGACACACCGGCAGGCCGATGTTCCGAGCTGGCCGATGGCGGTGCCGGGGTTTCGATAGCCTGGGCCCGATCACGTTTACCTGGCACACCTGGAGCGAGAGGCACGATGGCCGTCCACGAGAGCTCGATCACCGCACGCGACTGGGCGCTGAACAGGCCTGAGCTCGACACGTCGGCAATGGAGGTGATCGGTGCGCTCAAGCGCACGACGGGAATGCTGGCCCGTCTACTCGAACCTCTCTTCGCGTCCTCCGCTATCGCAGAACCGGAACACGATGTTCTGGTGGTGCTGCGCCACCGCAAGGGGCCGGTGATCGCGCGCCACGTGGCCGAGGAGCTCGGCGTATCGCAAGCCTGGGTGAGCAGAATGCTCCGCAAGCTGGAAGAGCGTGGCTACGTGCGCCGGGAGGCGAACGCCAATGACAGGCGCGCCGCAATCATCACGATGACGGACAGCGGGCGCGAGGTTGTAGACGAACTGTTTCCCGAGCGGCTACGCATCGAAGCCGAAGCTCTGGCCGGGCTGGGGGACGAGCGGGCCTCGGTCGTCGCGGCGCTGGAGCGGCTGGTGGCGACCCTCAAGGAACACCAGGGGTAACTCCAGATACCCACGCGGCCGGTGGCATGGCCAAATCGCCTGGCGCCGGTCTGGGAGAATGGCCCCATGCATAGCACCGTCGGCGGCGCCGCCACCACGACCAGGGAGGAATTCAACGCCCTGGCGGCGGTGCACCGGGTTGTACCGGTGACTCGAAAGGTATTGGCGGACAGTGAGACTCCGTTGTCCGCGTATCGGAAACTGGGCGCGAACCGGCCGGGCACCTTCCTGCTCGAGTCGGCCGAGAACGGCCGTTCCTGGTCACGGTGGTCTTTCATCGGTGCGGGATCGCCGTCGGCGCTGACGGTGCGCGACGGTCATGCGGCATGGTTGGGCGCAACGCCGGAGGGCGCTCCCGTCGGTGGCGATCCGCTCGACGCGCTGCGCGCCACCATGGACCTGCTGGCCGGTGAGTCCCTCGCGGGCCTGCCACCCTTGTCCGGCGGCATGGTCGGATTTCTCGCCTACGACATCGTCCGGCGACTGGAGAAGCTTCCCGAACTCGCCACCGATGACCTCGGACTTCCGGATCTGTTGCTGCTGCTCGCGACCGATATGGCGGCGGTCGACCACCACGAGGGCACCATCACGCTCATCGCCAACGCCGTCAACTGGGACGACACCCCCGAGCGCGTCGCCGAGGCCTATGACGGCGCCGTCGCACGGCTCGATGTGATGACGGCGGCCCTGAGTCAACCGCTGCCTTCCACCGTCGCCCATTTCGACCGGCCGGCACCCACCTATCGCAGCCAGCGGACGGTGCAGGAGTACAGCGCCATCGTGGACAAGCTGGTCGGTGATATCGAAGCCGGCGAGGCCTTTCAGGTCGTGCCGAGCATGCGCTTCGAGATGGAGACCGATGTCGATCCGCTCGAGGTGTATCGAATCCTGCGCGTCACCAATCCCAGTCCTTATATGTACCTTCTGCACGCACCGGACTCGGCTGGCGGAACGGCTTTTTCTATCGTCGGATCCAGCCCGGAGGCGCTCGTCACCGTGAAGGACGGGGTGGCGACCACCCACCCGATCGCGGGCACACGCTGGCGCGGCGCCACCGACGAGGAAGACATCTTGCTCGCCAAGGATCTGCTGGCCGACGAAAAGGAGCTCTCCGAGCATCTGATGCTGGTGGATCTCGGCCGAAACGATCTCGGCCGGGTGTGCACCCCGGGCACCGTCAAGGTCAGCGATTACAGCCACATCGAGCGGTACAGCCACGTCATGCACCTGGTGTCGACGGTCTCCGGATCGCTCGCCGACGGCAAGACGGCACTGGATGCCATTACCGCGTGCTTCCCGGCGGGCACGCTGTCGGGGGCGCCGAAGGTGCGCGCCATGGAACTGATCGAAGAGGTCGAGCTCACTCGACGAGGTTTGTACGGCGGGGTGTTGGGGTATCTGGACTTCGCCGGCAATGCCGATTTCGCCATCGCGATCCGAACTGCCCTCTTCAAGGACGGCCGCGCTTACGTGCAGGCCGGCGGCGGTGTGGTCGCGGACTCGACAGGCGAATACGAGTACAACGAGGCGCGAAACAAGGCGACCGCGGTGCTCAATGCCATAGCCGCTGCCGAAACCCTCACTGGCGCCGCGGATGTCTGACCCCGCCCCGCCGAGTCCGGGGCGCAGGCAATTACTCGCGGGTGCCGGGCTGCTCGTGGTCGCGGCGGGTGGGCTGTGGGTGGCCTCGAAGTGCACCTGGGTCCGGTTGCATTCCTTCGACGGACTCGGTGAACCGAAAACACTGCTGGTTTCCGGTGCCCAGTGGTCCGCGGCGCTGGTGCCGCTGGCCGTCGCGTTGATGGCCGCGGCCATCGCCACCCTCGCGGTCCGCGGCTGGGCGCTGCGTGTCTTGGCCGTACTGGTGGCGGTCATCGGCGCCGCCGCGGCTTACCTCGGCATCAGTTTGTGGACGGTTCGCGATATGGGCCTGCGGGCCGCTGAGGTCAAGAATGTCGCGGTATCGACCCTCGTCGGAGCCGACCGGATCTCGGGCGGCGCCAGCATCGCACTGATCGCCGCCATTGTGTCGGTGCTGGCCGCCATCACGCTGCTGCGGGGCGCGCGGGGCGCATCGGCCTCCAAGTACCAGACCCCGGCGGCACGACGATCTGAGGCCGTGAATCCCGCCGACAAGAAGCAGAGCGAGCGGGTGATGTGGGACAGCCTCGATGACGGGCACGACCCGACCGTCGGTCCCGCCCAGCTGTAGCGCGGTTCGATGTGACCCGGTTTTCTTGTCCGGGCCCACAACGGCTACCCTTCTGTGAAGTTCGAGTGCGCAGGCGCGGGGGCGCCGCAAGAAGGGAATCGTCGAGGTCATGAGTTCGGGAACCGTACTCGATTCGATCCTCGATGGCGTGCGCGCCGATGTCGCGGCTCGCGAAGCCGTTGTCGATCTCGCCACCGTGAAAGCCGCAGCCAAGGCCGCGCCCAAGCCGCTCGATGTGATGGCCGCCCTGCGCGAGCCCGGTATCGCCGTCATCGCCGAGGTCAAGCGGGCCAGTCCGTCGCGTGGCGCGCTGGCAGATATCAGCGATCCCGCCGAACTTGCCAAGGCCTACGAGGACGGGGGAGCACGCATCATCAGCGTGCTGACCGAGGGGCGCCGGTTCAACGGAAGCCTCGAGGACCTGGACTCGGTACGTGCGGCGGTGTCTGTTCCCGTGCTGCGCAAGGACTTTGTGATCAGCCCGTATCAGATTCATGAGGCGCGCGCGCATGGCGCCGACCTGATCCTGTTGATCGTGGCGGCGCTCGAACAGACGGCGCTGGTGTCGCTGCTGGATCGCACCGAATCGCTGGGCATGACCGCGTTGGTGGAAGTGCATACCGAGGAAGAGGCGGACAGGGCCCTGTCCGCTGGCGCGTCGGTCATCGGCGTGAACGCACGCGATCTGAAAACTCTTGAGATCGATCGGGATTGCTTCTCGCGTATCGCCCCTGGACTGCCCAGTGGCATCATCCGTATCGCCGAGTCAGGCATTCGCGGTACGGCCGACCTGCTCGCCTATGCCGGAGCCGGCGCCGATGCCGTGCTGGTGGGTGAGGGCCTGGTCACCAGCGGCGATCCGCGTGGAGCCGTCGCCGATCTGGTGACCGCGGGCACGCATCCGTCCTGCCCCAAACCGGCTCGCTAGACGATGCCCGACAGCCTTCACGCCGGCGGCTCATCCAACATGAAGAACGCCGGCCTGCCGCAGATGAGCGCGGCGATCGCCGAGTCCACTCCGCACGACCCCGATATTCGTGGGCATTTCGGTCCATACGGTGGCCGCTATGTGGCCGAGGCCCTGATGGCCGTCATCGAGGAAGTGACCGCCGCATACGAGAAGATCCGATCTGACCAGTCGTTCCTCGCCGAGCTTGATCGTTTGCAGACGCACTATGTGGGACGCCCCTCTCCGCTGTACGAGGCCGACAGGCTGCGCGCCCACGCCGGCGGTGCGCGCATTCTGCTCAAGCGAGAAGACCTGAACCACACCGGTTCCCACAAGATCAACAATGTTCTGGGACAGGTTCTGCTGGCCAAGAAGATGGGCAAGACGCGCGTCATCGCGGAAACCGGCGCCGGACAGCACGGCGTGGCGACGGCCACCGCGTGCGCGTTACTCGGCTTGGAGTGCGTGATTTACATGGGCGCCGTCGACACCGCGCGGCAGGCGCTCAACGTCGCACGGATGCGGCTACTGGGTTCGACGGTGGTGTCGGTGGAATCGGGGTCCAAAACCCTCAAAGACGCCATCAATGACGCGATGCGCGATTGGGTGACCAATGCGCACAACACCTACTACTGCTTCGGTACCGCCGCGGGACCGCATCCCTTCCCGGTGATGGTCCGCGATTTCCAGCGCATCATCGGCATGGAGGCGCGGGCCCAGGTTCTCGATCAGGTGGGCAGATTGCCGGATGCGGTAGTGGCCTGCGTCGGCGGTGGCTCGAACGCGATCGGCATCTTCCACGCCTTCATCGACGATCCCGCGGTGCGACTGGTGGGATACGAGGCCGCGGGCGACGGAGTCGAAACCGGTAGGCACGCAGCTACATTCACCGGCGGCACCCCGGGCGCTTTCCAGGGCTCGTACTCCTACTTGTTGCAGGACGACGACGGTCAGACCATCGAATCCCATTCGATCTCAGCCGGTCTGGACTATCCGGGCGTAGGCCCCGAACACGCGTGGTTGCGGGAAACCGGACGTGCGGATTACCGCCCCGTCACCGACAGTGAGGCGATGGACGCGTTCCTGTTGCTCTCCCGCACCGAAGGCATCATTCCCGCGATCGAGTCGGCACATGCCGTCGCCGGCGCACTGCGACTCGGGAGCGAACTGGGTGAGGGTGCGGTCATCGTGGTGAATCTGTCGGGACGTGGCGACAAGGACGTCGAGACAGCCGCCAAGTGGTTTGACCTTTTCGACAAGGACAGCAGCCAGTCATGACACAACCCGGCCGTCTCACCGAGGTCTTCGACAAGTGCCGCGCCGAGGAACGCGCCGCGTTGATCGGTTACCTGCCCAACGGATACCCGGACCTGGATACCTCGATCGAACTCATGACCACCCTGGTGCGTGGTGGGTGCGACATCATCGAAGTCGGGATCGCCTACTCCGATCCGATGATGGACGGCCCGATGATCGCGGCCGCCGCGGAAACCGCGCTCAGCAACGGAGTGCGGGTAGCCGACGTGTTCACCACGGTCCGCGCGATCACCGAAGCGGGCGGTCACGCCGTGGTCATGTCGTACTGGAATCCGGTGCTGCGCTACGGCGTCGATGCTTTCGCGCGTGACCTGGCCGCCGCGGGCGGCCTTGGCATCATCACGCCCGATCTGATCCCGGACGAGGCCGAGGACTGGATGGCCGCGTCTGACGCTCATGATCTGGACCGCATCTTCCTGGTCGCGCCCTCTTCGACGCCCGAAAGGCTGGAGAAGACGATCGGTGCCTGCCGCGGATTCGTCTACGCGGCGTCCACCATGGGCGTGACCGGTGCGCGCGATGCGGTGTCCAATGCGGCACCGGCCCTGGTCCGCCGGGTCCGCGAGGTGTCCGACATCGCGGTGGGGGTGGGCCTTGGCGTGCGATCCGGCGCCCAAGCCGCAGAGATCGCGGCATACGCCGACGGCGTCATCGTCGGCTCGGCGCTGGTGGCGGCGGCCCCCGGCGGCCCCGCCGCCGTACGTACTCTGGCCGAAGAATTGGCCACTGGAGTCCGAAGGGCATGAGCTCAGGGAGGACAGGTAGTGCACTGTGACTGTCGTTAATCTGGCATACATCCCCAGTCCGCCCCAAGGGGTGTGGCACCTCGGACCGATTCCGATCCGCGCCTACGCACTGTGCATCATCGCGGGCATCATCGCCGCACTGGTTATCGGCGATCGCCGGTGGGAACAGCGAGGCGGCGAACGCGGAGTCATCTACGACATCGCGCTGTGGGCGGTACCTTTCGGCTTGGTCGGGGGCCGGCTCTACCACGTGATGACGGACTGGCAGACCTACTTCGGCCCGCACGGCAAGGGACTCGGCAAGGCCATCGCGGTCTGGGAGGGTGGCCTGGGCATCTGGGGTGCTGTGGCCCTGGGCGGGGTAGGTGCCTGGATCGCATGCCGACGCCGGGGAATTCCCCTTCCTGCCTTCGCCGACGCGATCGCGCCGGGCATCGTGCTGGCCCAGGCGATCGGCAGGCTGGGTAACTACTTCAATCAGGAACTCACCGGTGGTCCGACCACACTGCCGTGGGGGCTGGAGCTGTTCTACCGCCGTTCGGCCGACGGCACGGTCGACGTGCTGAACCTCAATGGTGTGTCCACCGGTGAGGTGGCCCAGGTTGTTCATCCGACTTTCCTTTACGAATTGTTGTGGAACGTCCTGGTTTTCGCACTTCTCATCGTCGTCGACCGCCGCTTCAAGATTGGGCATGGGCGCCTGTTCGCGATGTATGTCGCGGCATATTGCGTAGGACGCTTCTGGGTCGAGTTGATGCGCGTGGATCCGGCCACTCAGTTCGGGGGAATTCGGGTCAACTCGTTCACCTCAACGCTGGTGTTCCTCGGCGCAGTCGCCTACATCCTGCTGGCGCCCAAGGGGCGCGAGGATCCGGCAAGCCTCGCCGGCACGGCGGCCCAGTCGACAGCCGAGGAAGCACAGGACGAGGCCACGGAAGATTCCACGGAGACCACCGTTGTCGGGAAAGCCGGCGAAACGGCCGAGATCACCGACGAAAGCAGCACCAAGGATCTCCAGGACGACGCTCCGGGCGAACAGGCCGAGAATTCTGGCATTGTGGAGAAATGACCGAGAGCACTCCGCCTCCCTTCGGAACGCCTCCGCCGGTACCTCCGCCCGGCATCCCTTATCCGCCTCCGTATGTCGATCCCTCGGCTCCTTACGGGCGCGATCCGGCCACCGGCGCACCGTATTCGGATAAGTCGAAGCTGGTCGCGGGCTTGCTGCAATTGCTGGGCCTGGTCGGATTTCTGGGTTTCGGGCGAATCTATCTGGGCCAGACCCTGCTGGGCGTTGTTCAGCTGCTGGTCGGTTTTGTGACCTTCGGGATCGTCGCGGTCATTTGGGCCATCGTCGACGCGGTCCTGATCTTCGGTGGCAAGGTCAGCGATAAGGCTGGTCGCCAGCTTCGGGATTGAGGTGTGCCAGAATTGGTATGACCGGGACGACCCGGTTATTTCTTCGCCAGGGGACGGCCTCACCGAATACGGAGGTATTTCTCATGGTGTGGTTCGTCCTGGTTCTCGCGGGACTGCTCGAAGTGGGTTGGGCAATCGGCCTCAAGTACACCGAGGGTTTCACGCGACTGTGGCCCACGGTCGGCACCGTCGGATCAATGATCATCAGCATCGCGCTGCTCGGCATTGCCATGAAAAGCCTGCCGGTGGGTACCGCATACGCGATCTGGGTGGGCGTCGGGGCCGTGGGCACAGCGATTCTGGGCATTGTGCTGTTCGGCGACTCGGCGAACATCTGGCGTCTGATCAGCTTGGGGTTGATCGTGGCCGGCATCATCGGCCTGAAATTGGCTTCCTGACAACGCAAACCGGCCAAGGTAACCGGCGGATGAATCGTGCTCGCGCCGACTCGTGAGTAGGTATCACCCCGACTATGCTCAAAAGCCGTGACGAGACGCGGAAAGATTGTTTGTACCCTCGGCCCTGCGACCGGTTCAGCTGAGCTTGTACATGCGCTCGTCGAAGCGGGCATGGACGTGGCGCGGCTGAACTTCAGCCATGGCGAGCACGCCGATCACGAGCAGAACTATCGCTGGGTACGTCGGGCATCAGACGATTCCGGGCGCGCGGTGGGTGTCCTCGCCGATCTGCAGGGGCCCAAGATCAGGCTGGGTCGGTTCGCCACTGGATCCGCTCACTGGGCGACGGGCGAACTGGTGCGCATCACCGTCGAGGACGTGGTGGGCACCCCCGATCGGGTTTCCACCACGTACAAGCAGTTGGCGGCCGACGCGGCGGTGGGCGACAGGCTCCTGGTGGACGACGGCAAGGTCGGCTTGACCGTAGAAGCCATCGAAGGTGACGACGTCGTTTGCCGGGTTACCGAGGGAGGGCCGGTCAGCAACAACAAGGGGCTGTCACTGCCCGGGATGAACGTCTCCGTGCCGGCGTTGTCCGAAAAAGACATCGCTGACCTTGAGTTCGCGCTGCGCCTCGGGGTCGACCTCATCGCGCTCTCGTTTGTGCGCTCACCCAGCGATGTCGAGCTGGTGCATGCCGTGATGGACCGCGTCGGGCGCCGCGTGCCGGTGATCGCCAAGCTGGAGAAGCCCGAGGCCGTTGCCAATCTCGAGGCGATCGTGCTGGCCTTCGACGCGATCATGGTCGCCCGCGGTGACCTCGGTGTGGAACTGCCGCTCGAGGATGTGCCGATTGTCCAGAAGCGGGCCATCCAGATCGCCCGGGAAAACGCTCGCCCGGTCATCGTGGCAACCCAGATGCTCGAGTCGATGATCGAGAATTCGCGGCCCACCCGCGCCGAGGCATCCGATGTCGCCAATGCCGTGCTGGATGGTGCCGACGCCGTGATGTTGTCGGGAGAGACGTCAGTGGGCAAGTATCCGCTGGAGGCGGTACGCACCATGGCCCGCATCGTCTCGGCGGTGGAAAGCCACTCGGTGAGCGCGCCCCCGCTGACACATGTTCCGCGCACCAAACGTGGCGTCATCTCGTATGCGGCGCGCGATATCGGCGAGCGTCTCAACGCCAAGGCTCTCGTCGCGTTCACGCAGTCCGGCGATACGGTCCGCAGGCTGGCCCGGCTGCACACTCCACTGCCGGTGCTGGCGTTCACTCCGTTGCCCGAGGTGCGCAGTCAGCTGGCGCTCACCTGGGGCACCGAGACCTTCATCGTCCCGGTCATGGAAACCACTGACGGCATGATCCAACAGGTGGACACGGCATTGCTGGCGATGGAGCGCTATCAGCGGGGCGATCTCGTGGTGATCGTCGCGGGCGCGCCGCCGGGAACAGTAGGCTCGACCAATCTGATCCACGTGCACCGGATCGGCGAGGACGACCACTAGGAGTTCAGCATCAGCAACGCACCGGACTTTGAACAGCTTCTTGCGCTGCTGGAACTGAAGAATCCCGAGACGGACGTCTTTGTCGGCGGGCATCCGACCGTGAATCCACCGCGCACCTTCGGCGGGCAGTTGATGGCCCAGTCGGTGGTGGCGTCCGGGCGTACCGTGTCGGACAGACTCTCGCTGGCGGCGATCTCGACGCATTTCATCAACGGTGGCGACCCCGAACAGGACATCGAGTTCCGGGTGCAGCGGTTGCGGGACGAGCGGAGTTTCGCCAATCGGCGAGTGGACGCCGTCCAGGGTGAATTGTTGCTGTCTTCGGCGTTGGTGTCCTATCTCAAGGATTCGCCGGGACTGGAACACGCGGTGACGGCACCGGCGGTGGCCGATCCGGAGACGCTGCCGTCCATCGACGAGCACCTGGTCGGCTACGAGGAGACCGTGCCGATGTTCGTGGCCGCGCTCAAGCCCATCGAATGGCGGTACGACAACGATCCGGCATGGGTTCTGAAGGCCAAATCTGAACGGTTGCAACATAATCGGGTTTGGATGAAGACCCATGCGAACCTGCCCGATGATCCGGTGCTACACAGTGCCGCACTGGTCTACTCCTCGGACACCACGGTGCTGGACTCGATCATCACCACGCACGGTCTGTCCTGGGGATACGACCGGATCTTCGCCGCGACGATCAACCACAGCGTGTGGTTTCACCGCCCGCTTCGGTTCGACGACTGGGTGCTCTACGCCACGGAGTCGCCGGTGGCCTCGGCGGGACGCGGAATGGGCGCGGGCCGCTACTTCGATCGCACTGGGATGTTGCTGGCCAGTACTATCCAGGAAGGCATCATCAAATACTTCCCGGGGCGGTCATGATTCGTATTCTTTCTCTGCTGGTGCTGGTTCTCACCGTTATCACCATCATTTCCATCATCAAGGATCCAGCCAAGCCCAACGGCGAGAAGCTCCCGTGGGCCATCATCGTGCTCGTCTTCCCGGTCTTCGGCCCCATATTGTGGTTTGCCATCGGGAAGAGCGATCCCACCGATCGCTGGTAGTTCCGGGCGTATCCTGGAGCTTGGATGTGAGCACCAGGGGAGGTGGCTGAATGTTAGAACCATCAGCGACAACCACCCATGTGCGCATCGCTGAACGTGTTGCGGTTCATAGTGATTCGCGATCCGCTCGTTTCTTGAGTGCCGCCGCCGTGCTCTTCGTGGCGGGTTGGCTGGTGCTTTTGGTCGCCCATGCCGGATACCTCAGACACCCCGATTTCGATGAAATCCTCTGGCCTCTCACCGTTCTGCTCTGCGTCGGATTCATCGCGCGGGGCATCTTCCTCGGCAGACCGGTCACCTACGGACACGCGGCATGGGCGGCGGTCGCCGTGCTGACCGCGTTGGCCGCCAGTGTGCTGCAGTTCGAACGCACCGGCGACGTACTGGTTGTGGCCTCGGGTCTCATCCTGATGTGGCCGACGTCGGCACGGGCCCAGCCGGAGGCGCTGGCCGAGGTGTGTGCCCTGGTCGCGGCGACCCGCGACGATCCGCTGGCGGTGTTCGCCATGCATTCGCGCAAGTCCTACTACTTCAGCGCGGACCGCACCGCGGCCGTCGCCTACCGGACCCGCGGGGGATTTGCTGTGGTCGGCGGCGACCCGATCGGTGATGAATCTCGGTTCCCGGCGCTGATCGGGGACTTCGCGGCCATGTGTCGTTCACACGGTTGGCGCATCGCGATACTCGGATGCGGTGAGCGGTGCCTACCGCTGTGGAGCGACGCCCGGGAGATCGGGCACCACCTGCACGCCGTGGCCGTCGGCCGTGATGTCGTCGTGGATGTACAGACCTTTGACCTCGTCGGACGAAAGTACCGGAACCTTCGCCAGGGCGTACAGCGCACCCATAACGCGGGAATGACGACGGAGATCGTCGACGAGCGCACTCTTGACAGTGCCACGCGTGCGGAGCTGCGGGAGGTGATGGAGCTTTCGCATGGCGGCCGCTTCGAGCGGGGGTTTTCGATGATCCTCGACGGGGCATTGCTCGGTCGCTATCCCGGCATCCGGCTCATCATCGCCCGGGACGATCTGGGCATGGTGCAGGGATTTCATCGGTACGCCACGTCCGGCGGCGGCGCCGACGTGTCTCTCGACGTCCCGTGGCGGCGCCCCGGCGCGCCCAACGGGATCGATGAGCGGCTCACGATCGACATGATCGCCCGTGCGAAGTCGGACGGGACGCGCCGGTTGTCGCTCGCGTTCGCGGCGTTCCCCGAGATTTTCGCCGAGAAGGAGCGCACCCGGTGGCACCGGCTGTGCTACTCGGCCATTCATGTGCTCGATCCGCTGATCGCGCTGGAGTCCTTGTACCGCTATCTGCGTAAGTTCCACGCGCTCGGGGATCGGCGGTACGTCCTCGTGCAGATGTCGGCAGTTCCGCTGGTGGCATTCGCGTTACTCAGCCTGGAATTCGCACCGCGATTGCGGCCCAGCGCACCTGCGCGACCTGCCGCGTAACAGGACATTAACGTCGGGAAAACGCGCACGAATTGGGCAGTGGACAGGCTGTCCGCGTGACCGACACTCTCGATACGACTGCATCCGCACCCGTTTCGTCTGCTCCGTCCAGCCATGACGCCTCCGAGAGCGCGGCTCTGCGAGAGACGTTGGAGGATTACACACTCCGCTTCGCGCCCAGGCGTTTTCGGCGCTGGAGCCCTGCCGTGGTTGGCGTGACCGCGCTGGGTGGTATCGCATACCTGGCCGATTTCGCGATCGGCGCCAACATCGGCATCTCCTACGGCACCGGAAACGCCCTGTGGGGTATCGGTGTTTTCGCGGTCATCATTATTTTGACCGGTATCCCGTTGTCCTACTATGCGGCCCGCTACAACATCGATCTTGACTTGATCACGCGGGGAAGCGGATTCGGATACTACGGCAGCATCGTCACCAACATCATCTACGCGACGTTCACGTTCATATTCTTCGCCCTCGAAGGGTCGATCATGGCGCAGGGGCTCAAACTTGGGCTCGGTGTACCGGTACCCATCGGATATGCGATGTCCACCATCATCATCATTCCGCTGGTCATCTACGGGATGAA
The DNA here is from genome assembly GCF_001605725.1 of Mycobacteroides immunogenum. Lineage (NCBI taxonomy): Bacteria > Bacillati > Actinomycetota > Actinomycetes > Mycobacteriales > Mycobacteriaceae > Mycobacteroides > Mycobacteroides immunogenum. The sequence goes on along the minus strand of NZ_CP011530.1, from coordinate 2,907,559 downwards.
GGCGCTCTCGGTGCTGCAGGTGTGGACCACCCCGCTATGGCTCGTCATGATGGTCATCCCGTTCGTCTATCTCGTTGTGCGCCATCCTGACTCCATCGCATCTTTCTTCGCCTATGGCGGTAAGGACGCGCAGGGCGTCAACCTTGGCTCGATCATGCTTGCCGCTGGGGTCTGCCTGTCGTTGATCGCCCAGATCGCCGAGCAGATCGACTATCTGCGCTTCATGCCACCGAAAACCCCCCAGAACAGCCGCCGTTGGTGGACGGCGATGCTGCTGGCGGGACCCGGCTGGGTGTTGTTCGGTGCCATCAAGCAGGTCATCGGACTGTTCCTGGCGGTGTATCTCATCGCCAATGTGGCGGGTGGGGCAGCGGTGGCCAACCAGCCGGTGCACCAGTTCCTGGAGATTTACCAGAACATGATGCCGCACTGGCTCGCGATCACGTTGGCAGTGATCCTGGTGGTGATCAGCCAGATCAAGATCAATGTCACCAACGCCTATTCGGGGTCGCTGGCGTGGACCAATTCATTCACCCGCATCACCAAGCACTACCCGGGCCGATTGATCTTCGTGCTGTTCAACCTGCTCATCGCGCTGGTACTCATGGAAGCCAACATGTTCGACTTCCTGAACACCATCCTCGGGTTCTACGCCAACTGCGGTATGGCATGGGTGGTCACGGTCGCCTCGGATATCGCGATCAACAAGTACGTCCTCAAACTCTCACCCAAGGAGCCGGAGTTCCGGCGCGGGATGCTGTACGACGTCAATCCAGTTGGATTTGTCTCGATGCTGCTATCGGCGGGCATCTCCATCCTGGTCTTCTTCGGCGTGTTCGGTGCGGCAATCCGTCCCTACTCACCGATCGTGGCGGTGGTCATTGCCTTTGTACTGCCACCGATTCTGGCAGTGGCAACGCGCGGCAGGTATTACTTGCGGCGCAGCGACGATGGTATCGACCTGCCCATGTACGACGAGTACGGCAATCCATCCGGGGAGCTGCTCCGGTGCGCGGTCAGCGGCATCGAGTTCGAGCGACCCGACATGCTGGCGTCGGCGAAGCGGGGCCCAGATGGTGAGCCGCAGTACATTTCATCGCTCAGTTTGGCCACCGACCGGATCGGCGAGCACGTGCTGCCTGCCGACCCACCGCGGCCGTAGCCGGTCAGGGCTTCGGATTGCCGGCCTTCTGGTTCATCCGCTTTTCGAAGTCGTTCTGGCACACGGTGGCCTTGGCTTGATCGCCCTTGGCGTTGGACAGACAGGTCATGAAGTCGGTCATGCCGGCTGATTTCATGAAGACCAGGGTGAAAACGAGAATCGCCGAGGACAGCAGAATCGCAAGGCCGCCCAGTGCGATACCCGCGATCGCCACACCGCGATTGTTCGCCTCGGCGCGTTTGACTCTGAGCAGGCCCACTATCCCGAGGACAACCGCTATCAGGCCGCCTAACAAGCCGCCAAACACTGTGCATGACAACAGGACGGCAATTATCCCGAGAATCAGCGCGCCAGTGCCGAGGCCGTTTCTCGGTGGGGGAACGGGCACTCCGGGCATTCCGTATGGGTACGGATAGGGATAGGGCGGCGGGTAACCTCCGGCTGGCGGGAACGGCGGGGGCGGAGGTGGCGTTTCCGTCATACCTGCACTGTATCGCCGAGCCGGATGCGAAGGCATGGCACCGAGTCGGGCAGATGATGGGTGGCCACCACGACGGTCCGCCCGGCCAGCAAGGAGCTCTTGCCGTCCAACAATTCCCGCAGAAACATCTCCGAAGCGTTTCTATCGAGATGTTCGGTAGGTTCATCCAACAGCAACACCGGCACCCGGGAGAGCAGCGCACGGGCAAGCAGAAGACGCCGGCGCTGCCCGCCCGACACCGATGCCGCACCCGCGGCCAAAACCGTGTCCAGTCCGTGCGGCAGCGACTCGATCCAACCTCCCAGACCCACCATGTTCAGCGCGTCCATCACGTCGCCATCGGTGGCATCACCACGCGCGACGAGGAGGTTGTCACGCACAGTGGTCGCGAACAGGTGCGCGTCCTCGGCGAAAAACCGGATGAGCCCCGGTAGTTCAGCACCAGGGAGGTCCCTGAGTGCGTAGTCGTCTACCCGGACGCTGCCCGACACCGGCCGCGCGAGTCCGGCGAGGGCCATCAGCAATGAGGTCTTGCCGATACCGCTGGCACCGGTGATCGCCATCCGGGCTCCGGCCGGCAGCTGGAAAGTGAGCGGGCCGGAGGTGGAATCGCCAGCACGCCAACATAGCTCGGCGCATCGGAGAGCGGCCCCGAGATTCTCGGTGCTGGGCATCACATCAGCTGGTGCGGCTGCCTCGTCGCCTGCGGCCAGCTCCTGTAGATGCCACGCCGACGCACGCGAGCGAGCGATGCCGATCGCCGCGCCGGGCAACGCCGTCGACGCTTCGAATGCCGCCAACGGCAGCAGTACCAGGATCGCCAGGGTGGTGGGAGCGAGATGACCTGCCAACTCCACGGCCGAGGCCAGTGCTCCCACCGAGGCGATCCCGACCGCCAGGGCGGGCGCGACCGCCGACCACGCGGCCGGAGCGGCCGCGGCGTCCTGTGCCCGCGCCCATTCCCCGCGCCGTTGACGGGCCAGTTCAAGCTGACGCGGTAACAGGCCGCCCACCCGCAGTTCTGGGGCGTGGTCGAGGATCTGGACCACGGTCTCGGACTGCAAGGCGCGCGCCTGGCCGCCGCGGATCTCCCGGGCCCTGGATGCGCGCACTGCCAGTGCTGGCGCCAGGACATCGGCGATCAACAGTGCGCCGCCCAGGACAGCTGCGGCGGGCAGCGATATCAGCGCGATCGCCACCGTCGCCGCGACCCCGAGCACGGCGGCCACCGCGGCGGGGATCACGCTGCGGACTACGGTGTCGGCCAGTTCGTCGATGTCCGCCCCGATCCGATCGAGCATCGCGCCCCTACGCAGCGTCCCCGGAGAAGCGCCGATGAGGCGTGCGTACACATGAGCGCGCACCGTGGCGGCGCCGCGTAACGCGATATCGTGGCCGGCAAGTCGTTCGCAGTATCGCCAGATACCGCGCGAGATGCCCAGTGCCCGCACCGCGACCACGGCCACCGACAAATCGAGAACCGGTGGCATCTGCCATGCACGGGTGATCAGCCATGCCGATAACCCGGCGAGAGCCAGCGCGCTGCCCAGGGACAACACCCCGAATGCCACGGCCAAGGCCAGCCGTGCCGGCCGCACACGCAAGGCGATCAGCCAGTGCCGTAATGGATCAGAGCTGGGCGGCATGTCTTGCCTGCACGGTAAAGACTTCGTCGGCCGCTGCCAGCACCGGAGCCCGATGACCCACCAGCACGACTGTTGTTCCTGCCCGCGCACGGGCAACGAGTGCGGCCAGCACCGCGGCTTCGGTATCGGCGTCTAGATGCGCGGTGGGCTCGTCGAGAAGCAGGATCGGCCGATTGGTGCCCAGAGTCCGGGCCAAGCACAACCGTTGGCGTTCTCCCAGTGACAAGCCGGCGCCACCGGCGCGAAGGTGGGTCTCCATTCCCTCCGGCAAGGCCGCCAGCGTCTTGTCGAACTGGCTATCGGCGAGAGCCGAGTCCAGATCGTCCAGCGGCCCAAAGATTTCGAGGTTGTCGCGCACCGTGCCCGGTATCAGCACCGGGCGCTGTGGCATCCACCCGATCATCGACCACCAGCTGTCGCGGTCGATCCGGTCAAGTGCCACCCCGGCTATCAGCACGCGGCCGGCCGCTGGCGCGGTAAGACCGGCCATCGCATGCAGTGCCGTGGATTTGCCCGCACCGTTGTGCCCGGTGAGCACCGTGACCGCGCCCGGCCGGACGGTTGCCGTCAGTTCCCAAGGCGCATAACCACTTCTATCCGGCACGCTCAGCGCGTCCAGTTCGATACGCGGCCGGTCCGGCGCCTGCATTCCTCCGCTGAGCTGTGTGGGTGTGGAAGCGGTGAGAGCGTCGAGTAGTTGGAAGGTCTTGTCGGCCGCCGCTGTTCCATCGGCGGCGCTGTGGAATTGGATGCCGACCCGGCGTAGCGGCCAGTACACCTCGGGTGCCAGGATCAACACCGTCAACGCGGTGGTCAGATCCAGGTGTCCGAACACCAGCCGCATGCCGATACTCACCGCGATGAGGGCCACGCTGAGCGTCGCGATCATCTCCAGAACCATCGCCGAGAGGAATGCCACACGCAGCGTGGCCATCACCGAACGCCGCTGCGCGGCGCCGAGTTCGGTGATGCGGCGCAACGGTGTCGCGGTGCGGCCCAACGCACGCAATGTCGGAATGCCCACGACCAGATCGAGAATCTGACTGGTGGCCGCGGTCGACGCGTCCAGCGCCGCCTCGGCGCGATCGCGGGTGAGAAGACCGATGAGGATCATGAACACCGGTATCAGCGGCAGGGTTATCGCCACAATGACGGCCGATCGGACATCGGAGAACGCGATCAGCACCGCGGCGGCGGGCGTCACGATCGTGGCGCTGAGCAGGGCGGGCAGATACCCGGCGAAGTAGGGCCGCAGGTCGTCGAGGCCGCGGGTCAGTACCTCGGTGGCCGAATCGCGATGCTGTTCCAGATCGCGCGGTTGTGCCTGAGCGATCGTCGACAGCAGCTGGTCGTCGAGGTCGGCGATGACACCTGTCGCACTGCGCTCACTGAAACGGACCTGCACACCGTGGGCTACCGCCCGCAGCACCCAAAGTGCGGCCAGAACGATCAAAGGCTGCCCCATATGCGCGATATCTCGCGCCGTGGGGTCGGTGATCAGCAGCGCGAGGGCGCGGGCCAATACGACGGCGATCAGCAGCGTGCATGCCGTCATCACCAGCTCGCACAGCACCGTCAGGATCAGGTACCGGCGGGCTGGTGCGCTGCGCCGCCATAGTCGGGGATCGACCGGGGCGCTGCGCGATCTCGTCATCGCACAGGCAGCCCGACGGGATCGGGAATCTGTTCGGCCGAGATGCGCTGACGAAACACCCAGTAGGTCCAGCCCTGATAGATCAGCACGACAGGCGCGGTGACCGCAGCCGCCCAACTCATCACCTTGAGCGTGTACGGGCTGGAGGACGCATTGACGATAGTCAGGTTGTAGGCCGGATCAAGGCTGGACACAATCAGATTCGGGTACAGCGAGCCGAAGAGCAACACCACCACCGAGACCACCGTCAGACAGGTGCACGCGAAGGCCCAGCCGTCGCGGGAAACCCGGGACGCCGCTGCCGCGCCCACCAATGACAGCGCGGCGATGGCGAGCGCTATCCATGTCCAGGACTTGCCGTAGGCGAGCTGTGTCCACAGTCCGTAGCCGCCGGCAGCAATTATCACCGGCACCGCCAGCTTGCGGGCCAGCGCGACAGCGTCTTCGCGGACCGCTCCAGCGGTTTTCAGCGAAAGGAAGAGCGCGCCATGGAAGGCGAAAACCCCTACGAACACCACGCCACCGAGTAGCACGTACGGCCGCAGGACGTCACCGACAGTCAGGGCGAGCTGTTTGGCATGGTCCACGGGCAATCCGGCGAGCAGCGATGAGAAGGCCACACCCCACAGCAGCGCCGGTATCCAGGAGCCGATGGCGATCCCGAGATCGCACCGTGCACGCCAGCGCGGATCGTCGATCTTTCCGCGCCATTCGATGGCGACCACCCGCAGAATCATGGACACGAGGATCAGCAAGAGTGGGATGTACAGGCCGGAGAATACGGTCGCGTACCAGTGCGGGAACGCGGCGAACATGGCGCCACCGGCGGTGATCAGCCAGACCTCGTTGCCGTCCCATACCGGGCCGATCGTGTTGAGTACGGCGCGCCGCCGGCGATCGTCCCCGTGCCCAAGTGGATGCATCAGCATCCCGACGCCGAAATCGAAGCCTTCCAGTACCAAGAACCCCAGGAAAAGCACCGCCACGACGACGAACCAGAACTGTTGCAATGTGGTCGGATTCATGTTCGGAACCTCCTTACGTGCCTGGTCGGGTCAGTAGGCGAACGACAGTGGTTTGACGCTGTCGTCGCCGGTAGCGGGCGGGGCGGGCTCGGCGTCATGCTCGAGGGGGCCTTCAATCGTGTAGCGGCGGATGAGCCAGAACCACACGACGCCGAGCGCTCCGTACAGCAGCGTGAAGGTGATCAGTGACAACCAGACCGTCGCTGCCGAATGGTGTGACACCGCCATGTCGACCGTGAGCCGAATCTGTTCCACCCCCGTGGGATTGGGTGCTACCACCCACGGTTGGCGACCCATTTCGGTGAACACCCACCCGGCGCTGTTGGCCAGAAAGGGCGTCGGGATGGCCAGGATTGACAGCCAGGCGAACCAGCGCTGATTGGGGATCCGCCCGCGGCGGGTGACCCAAAGTCCGGCCAATGCCAGCAGGGCTGACCCGGCGGCAAGTCCGATCATCATGCGGAAGGACCAGTAGGTCACAAACAGATTGGGCCGGTAGTTGCGCGGACCGAACTTCTGCTCGTACTCCTTCTGCAGGTTTTCGACTCCCTGGAGGGTGACGCCGGTGAATTTGCTCTCCGCAAGGAACGGCAGGATATAGGGCAGAGAGATGGCGTGTATAACGCTGGCACAGTTGTTGTGAGTGCCCACCGTCAATACCGAAAACTTGGGGTCCTTCTCGGTGAAGCAGAGCGATTCGGCAGAGGCCATCTTCATGGGCTGCTGTTGGAACATCAGCTTGCCCTGAACATCTCCGGTGGCCCCCAACGCGACCCCGGCCAGGATCATGACCGCGCACCCGCCGATTGCGGCGGGCCGGTACATCGTGCGCGCGTCGTCGAGCGTTCCGAGCTTGTGTGAGCGCACCATCCACCATCCGCAGATACCGGCGACGAATGTGCCGGCGGTCAGCAAGGATCCGGCGACGGTGTGCGGGAATGCTGCCAATGCCGTGTTGTTGGTGAGCAGTTCGGTGATGCTGGTGAGCTCCGCGCGACCCGTCTCGGGGTTGTAGACGGCACCGACGGGGTGCTGCATGAAGGAGTTGGCGGCGATAATGAAGAAGGCCGACGCGTTGACCCCGATGGCTACCATCCAGATACAGGCCAGATGAACCAGTTTGGGCAGCCGAGTCCACCCGAATATCCACAGACCCAGAAAGGTTGATTCCAGGAAGAAGGCGACCAGGCCTTCCAGCGCCAGGGGAGCGCCGAATACGTCGCCGACAAAACGCGAGTACTCGCTCCAGTTCATACCGAACTGGAATTCCTGCACGATTCCGGTCGCTACGCCCAGCGCGAAGTTGATGAGAAACAACTTGCCGAAGAACTTGGTCAGTCGATACCACGAGTTGTTTCCGGTCACCACCCAGGCCGTCTGCATGAGGGCGATCAAGGGTGCGAGCCCAATGGTCAACGGCACCAAGACGAAGTGGTACACGGTGGTGATACCGAACTGCCATCGGGATACATCCAGGGCGTTCATCGCCACCTCCTACGACGCAGCGTAGTAGTAGTTGCAGGACAAGATCAACGCGATACGGGCCACATTTACTAATACGCCAACGAGACCAACGTAGGGCGGTAAACGCCTGAACCCATGCGATGGATGCTCTTAGCGGATGCGTCTGGGCGCGGCGAGCGACCGCAGCGCCGGCGCGACCGGCGGGCCCACCAGGAATTCTTCGGTGCTCCCGGCGTCCAGAGCACGCCGGTAGATCTCGGCGGCCCCGCGCACGGCATCGACAGTCACCTCGATGTCGGCGGCGGTGTGTGCGGCCGAGATCACAAATGACTGTCCCAGTACTCCACGGCGCAATAGTTCCTGAAGCAGTAATGCCCGATAGGCCTGCGAGGGCTGTCCATCCGGCCCTAGGCTCGTAAAGGTGAGGCACGATGGGCGACCGATGGTCCGGATGTATTCGCCCACATCATGTTCCGCGGTGGCTATGGCCACAGCATCGGCGAGGCGGCGGCCCGCTGCCTCCATGGCGTGTACTGGCGCGTCGTCCCGGTAGGCCTGCACCACAGCACGAAACGCCGCCAGCCCCACGGCTTCTGGCCCATTGGTGGTGGAGAGCAGAAATGTTCGAGGATCGTCGGTGCGCAGACCGCCGCGCTCCATGTACGCCCTCTTGCCTGCCAGCGCGGCGATCGCGAATCCGTTGCCCATCGCCTTACCCCAGCAGGACAGATCTGGAGTGACGCCGTAGACCGCCTGGGCGCCGGCGCGCGACCAGCGAAAGCCAGTGATGATCTCGTCGAAAACCAACAGAGCTCCGTGATTGGTGCACAGTGCCCGTACGGACTCCAAAAACCCGGGCGCCGGCTCGGCCGCGGCACTGGCGGCCTCCATGATGACGCAGGCGATCTCACCGGGGTACTGCTCGAAAAGTGCTGTCAGCGAGCCGAGATCGTTGTAGTTGAACCTGACGACCTCTGCGGTGGCGGTTTTGGGGATGCCGGCATTCATCTCGGTGGTTCCGATGAACCAATCGTCGGTGGAGAAGAACGGCTGATGGCACACCGCGACCATCGTCCGTCCGGTCACGGCACGCGCCAGGCGAAGTGCGGCAGTGGTGACATCGGACCCGTTTTTGGCGAACTTGACCATCTCGGCAGTCGGTACGGTGCGCAGAAAATCCTCGGCGGCTTGCGCTTCGAACACCGTGGGGCGGCTGAAACTCACTCCCTGGTTTAGGGTTTCACGAACCGCCTCGACGACAGGGGCGTACGCGTGACCGAGAGTGATCGCGCGCAGGCCCATGCCGTATTCCACGTAGGCGTTGTCGTCGGCGTCCCATACCCGTGCACCCAATCCGCGGGTCAGCACCGGCGCCATGCCCAGCGGGTACTGATCGGCACCGCGCGCGTAGGTATGCGCGCCTCCCGGCACCGCGCGATGCAGCCGGGTCTGCCACGCGTTGGATCGTTCGAAGCCTCTGTGCGTCACGTCGGTACTTCCTTGTTTCGTCTCACCATGGCCCAGGCGGCGCCCGACAGCACAATCAGCAGCCAGCGGACCATCGAAACTTGTTGAAAAGCAGACACATCCAGCACGGTGCTCACCACCGTCAGTGCTACGAGCGCACCGAGCACTCCGTTGATCAGTTCCGTGATGGCGGTGTCCGTGCAGTGATTGCGTGCCGTACCGGCATACCCGATCGCGGTGATCATCAGAACGACCAGGGCAAGCAGGCCCACGACACCACCCTCGATCAGCCTGCTGAGGTATTCGTTGTCGAGAACCGGTTGTTCGGGACCCAACGGGTAGGTGAACGACCCTTGCCCCAACCAAAAATGTTCGGTCCAGTGCGCCATCACATAGTCGATTCCGCGGGCCCGCGATTGCAGGGACGGATCATCGGCGCTGCCCATGAAGGTGCTGACGATCGCGTCGAAGACACCGAGGCCACTGACGGCCGCGAGCGCCGCTGTTCCGGCCGCGGCGCAGAGTAATCCGACAAGGCGGCGCACCGGCCAGCGCCATGCCATCACCAGCACGGCGGCGGCCAATCCGATAAACGCGGATCGGGAGACCGTGACCACGGAGCCTGCGATCACCACGGCCGTCAAGACGGCCCATGGCCAGGTTTTCCTGCCACCCGCTTTGGCGCTGTACACCAGCGCCAGCCCAATGGGCGCGATGGCTGTGAGCACCGCGCTGAGTTCGAGTGCGTGCGCGGCAGCACCCTGCGCACGCACCACACCCTCACGCACGATGTCGTGCGCGACACCGGTGTCGCGGAATTTCATGATTCCGGGAATTCGGATCATCGCCGCGACGTCGAGACCGGTCGCGAACTGAACCAGCGCCAGGGTCGCGGTGATGGCCCCACCGATGAGAAGCGCCTTCAACAAGATCTCGATGGTTCGCGCGGAGTTGTGGGGTTGGGCGGCAAAGAGGAAGACGAAGCCGATGAGCGTCACCACGGTGACCGCGAAGGCGGCCATGCCCTGCCCGGCTTGTATCAACCCGGCCTGCGGAAGGATCCGGGTGGTCACGACATTGAAGGACACCACAGTGGTCAGCAGCGAGACGAGGATCGCGATAGACAGGCCTCGCGCTCCCAGGGTGAGGCGCTGCCCGGAAAGCACCCAATAGATGCCGAGTGCGCCGATGAGCGTCAACGCGACCTGTGCTGGGCTCAATCCCTTCAGCGCGTAGACCGCATAGACCTGACGGGTGCCCAAGAGCACGATCAGGGCCGAGGCCGCGAACGTGACGATATCCGGTCCGCCGTCGCGGACCGTTCGGCGTGCGCTACCGATCCGGGGCAGGCTTATCGTCACGCCAGCTCCGGAAATCGGTCAGTCGGGGAGGAGTCCAGTTCAGCACCGCTTGGGCCAGTGCCTCGTCGTCGATCTCAACGTCGTCAAGATCGTCATCGATGACCATCGGTGTCGACTTGTTTGCTGAATCGCGGCCCTCGCCGTCGGAAGCTGCCGCCGCAGGCACCTGTACCGACCCGGTCGTCATGGCCGACTCGCCCGCGTCGTGCGATGGGGCAGTCTTCGCCGGCGGCTGTGTGTCGGTCGACTTCGGTTCGGACTTTTCTTTGCGGCGACGGGTCACAAGTGCGTCGTACACCAACAGCACGATGATTCCGCCCAGCAGCGCCGCGACCGCCAGCGAACCGGCGGACTTCATCGAGCTGGTGGACATCACCACCGGCGCGGTGGGTTCCTGCAGCACGGTGAGGCTGGCCCAGTTCTCCGGCGATACGGAGGCGCCCACCTGCAGTTTGGTCAAATTGTCGCGCGCGACATCCAGCAGCGCCGCCGCACCGGCCTGACAATCCGAGGTGTCGCCGCAGAGCACCAGAATCGAGAGCTGAGGGGACGGTTGCTGATTGTTGGGCCCGAGATCTATGGCGTTGGAGACCTTGTAATCCACCCCCGGAGCGGCGGCCGCGATGGCGGCCTGCGCGGGCTGGCTGGACATGGAGGTGGCCAGAATCCCAGCCAGCTGCGCCTTCTCCGGTGACAGGTTCAACATCGGATTGGCACCGAGCGTGTCACCGGTCGAGGAGTACGTCGGTGGCGGTACTACCACCGCCGAGGCCGTGGATGCCCGCACCGTCACACCCTTGGTGTAGCCGTACGCGCCCGCCGCGCCCACCAGCAGAACCACCAGAAACAGCGCGATGCGCCGGTTCAGGATCCGCTTGACCAGGTCATTGACGTTCACGGCGCTCCGACTCTCGCTATCGTCCGGACTATCCGCGGTAGGCCCGCCGTCCCCATAACCAGCGTTATTGGTCACGAGCATAACCCACACTTGCCAAGCGGATGGCATCGCAGCGCTAGGCTGTCCGCCGTGTCAACAGAAGCGCTGGGCCCGCCGGTGCGAATGACGGTCTCCGGGGTGACGGTAGATCTTTGCTCGACAGGGGATGTACTTGCCGAGGCAGCTCGTCGGCCGGTAGGCAGGCCGCTCGTCGTCGGCTCGGTGAACCTGGATCATCTGCATCACTTCGGAGCCGGCCGTTCCATTCCTGACTGCGCCCAGCTCGGGCCGCAGCTGAATTGGTTGATGCTGGCCGATGGTGCGCCCATCATGGCGCGCGCGAGGGTCAGGACCGGACAGAAATGGCCGCGGCTCACCGGTGCCGACTTACTGCCTCTTTTACTGGAACAAGCGACCCGGTTGGGACAGCGCGTCGGGTTTCTGGGCGGACTGGCACAGACGCACGAACAGCTGCGCGCAGTGATCGATGATCGCTATCCAGACCTTGCGGTCTCCGGCTTCTGGGCACCGGACCGTAGCGATCTCACCGACCCGACACACAGCGCGGCCCTCGCCCACAGCATCGCTCTCGCGGGCACTGACCTTCTCGTGGTAGGGCTTGGAAAACCTTTGCAGGAGTTGTGGATCGCCCGTCACGGTATCGCGACGGGCGCCGCGGTGCTGCTGGCTTTCGGTGCGTCCGCGGACTTTCTTGCGGGGGCCGCCGTGCGCGCACCGCAGTGGATGCGGCGCTGTGGTTTGGAATGGTCCTACCGGTTGGGCCGTGAACCGCGGCGGATGGCCCGCCGATACCTGCTCCAGGGGCCGGCAGCACTGGCGCGGTTACGGAAAGCGGAGATCATGCCCGGCAATCTCGGCGCGCGCGGTAGCTAGACCCCATGCATAATGCTCGCGAAATGCTCAGCCATCCGTTCGGAACTGAACTCCGTCCGCGCCCGCTGCGCTCCTGCCTGCCCCAGGGCGCGCGCGCGGACGGGATCCTGGGCCAATTCGACGATCGCGCGAGCGAAGGCGCCGGGGTCACCGGGCGGCACCAAGATGCCCTCAACGTTGTGACGCAGGTAGTGCGATATCCCGGGATTTCCGGTCATCACCACCGGTCGGCCGCTAGCCATCGCCTCCAGTACCACGGTGAGGCCGGAACCGGTAATCACGTTGGGCCGCACCGCGATCGCCACGATAGAAGAGCGCCGGTACAAGTCGCGCATCCGCCCGTAGAGACGTTCGGTGCGCAGTGTGACCACCTCGGGCGGCGCGTTCACTGGCAGAGCCGTCGCCAATTCGAGGCGCAGGCCGGGGCAGCGCTCGCGGGCGGCAAGCACCGCCGCGACCAGAAGTGCATGATCGCGGTGCACGTCCTCACCCGCGCTGACCACCAGGGGAGCGGTCGCCTCCGGCCACGGTTGCTCACAATAGAAATCGGTATCGATGCCCACCGGCGCGAAGTGCAGCCGCGCATCGTCGACACCCCAGGTTCGGGAGAGCAGTTCGACCTGGGGAGGGGACTGCGAAAACACCGCCGCACTGCGCGCCAATGCGTACTGTGCGAGCCGCCGCTGGATGGGCGGGGTATCCGCGGGCGCGGTCAGCCAGCCCACTCCGGTCACCACCGGCGGGCTCATACCGATACGCGACGCGGCCGCCGCGGGTACCCCGGTGCGTTCGTCATAACAGAAGACGATGTCGCTATGGCGCCGTGCGTTCCGGTCGGCCACGGTCTCCAGGATTTCCAGGTCACCGCTGCGGTAACGAATCTGGCCGGCAATCCGCGCAAGACGAGGGGCAACCGCGAAGTCGCTGAAAGTCGGTGTCACACCGTAGTTGGCCAACCGGTGCAATCCATAGGGCGTGCGATCGGGCACCTCGTCGACCCGGTTCCTGGCCTCCCATTGCGAAGCCGAAACGCTCTGCGACAAAGCCACATACGCGCGCAAGTTTTGGTTCGGTTGCATTGTCCCCATCCCGTACCGGCGCAAGGTATCACATGACCGACGAGCGTACCGAAGGTTCCGCCGTCACCGAGCCGGCCTCAGGGCGCCGCATTGCCGGCGCGGTGGCATGGCAGCTCGGCGGTCGCGTGCTGGGCACACTCGCGTCCATCGCGGCCATCGCGATGACCACCCGTGCCCTGGGCCCGGTGTCTTATGGGCATCTCAATACCGCGATCTTCTATGTCGGCTTGTGGACCAGCCTGACCGAGCTGGGTATCGGCGTGGTGATCGTGCGACGGGTCTCGGCAGGTGAGGGCAATCTGCAGCGACTGATCGGAATCAATCTTGCTTTCTCACTGAGCTACTGCCTGCCGTTGGCCGCGATAGCCGCCGCGACGGGCTGGCTGCTGTACTCGGACCAGCCAGAGGTGCAATCGATGCTGCTGATAGTCAGCGCCGGCCTCACCCTGACCACCCTCTCGAGCTGCCTCAACCCCATATTTATGTACTCGGTACGGTTTTCGGCAGTGGCGCTTGCCGACACGTTGTCGCGTATCGCGATGCTGTTGGTCACGATTGTGCTGGTTGTGGTTGGTGCCGAACATGTTTGGTACACGTTGCCGCAAGTCGCCGCCCCAGCGATGCTGCTGTTGGTGCAGGGCATCGCGGCCCATCGCATCACTCCGCTGCGAATCGTGCTGTCGGCGAGAGAAACCTGGGAATTGGTGCGCGAGAGCCTGCCGCAGACCATGGTGCTCATCATCGGGGTTCTCTACTGGCGGATCGACGGCGTGATCCTGAGCCTGCTGAGCACGCCCGCGGAGGTGGGCCGGTATGGCTTGGCGTATCAGATCGCGTTCACATTCTCGTTGATGGGGAACTTCTTCTTGGGCGCCACCTTGTCGACAATGGCAGGGTTGTTCGCGTCCTCCCGGGAGCGGTTCGCAGCCTTCATCCAACGATCGATGGGTCTGATGATGGCGATCGCGGTACCCATCGCCGTAGTCGGGTTCTTTGTGGGGCGTGACCTTGTCGCGCTGCTGGGTTCGGAGCAGTTTGTCGACACCTCGAATCTGGTGATGCCGCTATTGCTCGTCGCCGTCGGATTGACCTTCCTCACCGGTACCGTCAGCCAGGCCTTGTTCGCCGCCCATAATCAGGCATTCCTGTTGCGTCTCAATGTGTTCAATCTTGCCGGCAACATCGTCCTCAATGTGGTGCTGATACCGCACCTGGGCTCACGCGGCGCCGCTATCGCGCTGGTAACCAGCGAGGTGGTGGGCTTGGTTGTCGCCACTATCAGGCTGGCCGGCTGCAGCGGATATCGCACACCGTGGGCATTTTTGCTTCGCTTGGCCCTGCCGACCCTGGCGGCGATCGGTACCTTGGTGCTTGCCGCGCAGTGGTTGCCCTCGCTGATCGCGGCGCTGATCGCCGCGGGCGTCTACGTCGGAGTGAACCTCGTGGCGGGCCCGGTACATCTGCGGGATGTGCGCGAAATTCTTCGTAAGGACGCGGTGGACGGGTAACAGACGTGGGTAATAACAGGAAGAAAGAACTCAACCGTGCCTATCTGCCGGCTCCAGGTGCCGATGAGGCGCACGGCGGCACGGCCGTGTGTGTCGTGGCGTATCACCGACCCGATCTGCTTGACGACTGTCTGCGATCCTGTCGCACACATCTCGCGGATCTTCCCGTGTACGTGTGGGATAACTCCGAAGCGGACTTTCCCGGTATGCACGATCTTCGGATGTCCTATCCCGAGGTGAGCTGGCACGGTACGGGCGAGAATCTGGGTTTCGCGGCCGCCGTCAACCGGCTAGCCACGCTCGCCAGGGGCGCACATCTGTTACTGCTGAATCCCGACGCGGTGGTCAACGGGTCACTCGGCCAGACACGCGCGTGCTGTACACAAGGTGTCAAGGTGGCCGCGGCGGCGCCGCTGATCGATGCTGGCCCCGCCGAATCCCGTGAGCGCCCGTGGGACAACGCGCATCGAGCGCCCAGCCTGGTGCGCGCACTCACCTCGCGTGCCGGCTATGCACCCACCCTGCGGGGCCGCGCGATCTCCGAGCTGTACCCGGCACCGCCCGCCGATGTCGACGGGTACCTCACCGGCGCTTGCCTTTTGATCAATCGGCGCGCCTGGAACGAGATTGGCGGTTTTGACGAAGAGTTCTTCCTGTACGGGGAGGAAGCCGATTGGCAACAGCGCGCGCGGTCAGCGGGTTGGCGTCTGGTGCTGGTCGATGAACCGGGTGTCACGCACAGTGCGAAGGGCACAGTCGCCGGGGATCATCAGCGCAGCATCCGGTCCGACGATTTGCTGCGCGCCAACATAGCGTTGACCCTCGAGCATGTGAAGGGTGTGCGCACCGCCGATCTCTATCTGGCCGGGACATCGGTGCTCGACCGTGTCCAGCCTGCCGCGCGCCGCGCGCGTGCGGCCAGAACCGCCCCGCGTTCAGAACGCCCCCAGGTGGTGTTGACCACCAATCGGTTGGTCTACGGCGGGGCCGAACGCCAACACGTCCTGCTGGCCACCGAACTGGACCGGCGTGGATATTCTGTGACCATCGCCTGCATGCAGCGATTCGGACCATTGGTATCCGAAATCCCTTCCACGGTGCGGGTTGTCCGCCAACCCTGGTGGTATCCCAGCTTCGAGGTCGACGCTGGGCCTGCCATCCTGGTGTCGGGCGATACCAACACCGAGACCGGTTGCGCCACGTTGTGGCGAGCGTCCGGCCGAGAGCGCACCTGGCTGGTGGCGGCGCATATCCCACCCGCGTTGGACACCGGAACCTACTCGGCGCCACTAGCGGCGGCCATGACGAGAGCCGATGGCTTTATCGCGTTGTCCCAGCGACATTGGGACGAGGTATCGGCGCACCAACGGGTCGGCACCCGGTTTTTCACCGCCCCGAACGGCGTTGTCAGCAGGGCTGACCTACCTGAGTGCGCTCCGCACCGCCCCGAGCCGAGCGGCCCGGTGCATTTCGTCATGCTGTCGCGCATCGTGGAACACAAGAACCCGCATCTGCTGGTGGAGGCGCTGAGCGGGTTGCCCGAATATGACTGGAAACTGTCCATTTTCGGCGATGGGCCCGACCGCGAGCGGCTCGAAGCCCGCACACCCGATGCGGTCCGCGACAGGGTGCACTGGCGTGGGTGGTCGCCCGGGCCGGAGCACGCGCTGGCAGATTGCGATGTGCTGTGCGTGCCGAGCCGCAGCGAGGCATTCCCGCTGGTGATCTTGGAAGCCATGGCCCGCGCGGTACCGGTCATGGGCTCCGCCGTATGTTCGGTGCCCGACATGTTGGCCAACGGCAGCGGCGTGGTCGTAGATCCCATCGATGTCGAGTCCTGGCGTACCGCACTCAGGGATGTTCTTGCCGCCCCCGCGAACGTAACAGCGCTGGGGCGTCGTGGATTTGACCGAATGCGCGAGCTTTACACGATCGAAACCATGGCGGACGCGTACGAGCGGGCCTTCACCGCGGTACTGAGGGACTGATATCCACATGAGGATTCTCTGGTTGTCGCCCTGGATGCGCCCCCTGGCCCGCGTCCAATCCGAGGCCCTGCAAGATCTGGGCGCATCGGTGTTGTTGGTGACTACCGACCAGCATCCCGAGTCCGGTCCGGCCCGCGATTACGAACTGGTCCTGGAACCGTCGCTGAAGCGACCGGCCGGTTGGGCCGCTTGGACCCACGCTGTACCGAAAATCCGTGCATTTCAGCCCGATGTGGTGATCAGTGAGCTGGTGCGCGACCCCCGATGGCAGATGTTCGAGCGCAAGCGGCCACGGTTACTGCTCATCCACGACGATCAGCCGCACGATGTGTCCGAAGAACGCCCACGGTGGAAGGATGTGGTGTTCCGGCGATGGGAGGCAGGTGCGGTACGGCGGGTGGCGTTCAGCGACTATGTCGCACGCTCCATTGCTGCCCATGCGCCATCCCCGGTCGATGTGGTGCCACTGACGAGTGATCTCGATCCGAGCCGGGTACCGGGGTTCGCACCCGCGGCGCGGCGGCGCGATTTGGTTCTGGTCGGCCGTCTGTCCGGTTACAAGAACATCGAGCTGATCCTGCGTGCCTGGCACACCCACGTCGCCGGACCCGCGTGGCGCGGAGACCAGCTGGTGATCATCGGCGACGGCGCCTTCGCCGGTGCGCTTCCTGAATCAGTGCGCTGGATTCGCGGCCGCTACAGCTACAGCGATGTGCTGCAACGGCTTTCCACCGCCAAAGCATCGATTGTGCACTACCGCCAGGCCTCGCAAAGCGGGGTGCAGACGCTGTCGATGCAGCTCGGAGTGAACGTCATTGTCTCCGCTGAGGGAGCGCTGCCGGAATTCCAACCTCCCGGAGAGACACCGCTGGACCGCGATGACGTAGCTGGCCTGTCCGCGGCGTTCGACCGGCACGCCGATCCCGAGACCGCGGCACGCCTGGGCGCCGCGGCACAGGAGCACTACACACAGAATTTCTCCGCCGATCATGCCGCCGCCAGGCTGCTAGCGATCTGTGAGCGACTTCCACGTGCGCACTAGTTGGGACTCCCAATGCGCGATGTCGAGCCCACGCACCGTCTCGCGTCCGGCCAGCGCCAACGCGCGACGTGCCTGCCGATCAGTGCTCAGCCGGGTGATGGCTGCCGACAGGGCGTCGATGTCACCGGGCGCGACCAAGATCCCGTTCTCGTTGTCGCGTACGACTTCGGCGATCGACCCGACAGGTGAAGTGATCACAGCGACCCCGGCCGCCATGGCTTCCAGGAGCGCCATCGGCAGTCCCTCGGCATAACTGGGTAGCACGAAAATATCTGCGCTGCGCAGCAGTTGGGCGCCTGCCGCGGCATCGAGCCAGCCGTGGACCGTAATCGCGTCGGCGACACCATTCGATGCCACGGCGGCGCGGGCCTGCTCCACCTCGCCGTCGCCCGCCAGATGGATATGCAGCAGTGCCCGCACATCCGGCGTCAGTGTGGCTGCCGCCTCGATGATGTCGTAGGTGCCCTTCCGTCGGCCAAGCCTGCCCAAACTCGCTACCGATACCGTCCCGGCTTCGGAGACGGCGGGCTGATCCGGAATACGCACCGGGTTCTGGAGCACAACAATTCGATTGGGGTCGAGTTGAAGACAGGCCGCGTATTCATCGGCGAGCCCGCGCCCCAGGATGATCCACCGATCGGCACGCAATGCCCAGCGCACTGCCCGCCGCACGGCTGTCGGCCGCTGCCGGTACCACCCGGCGAAGTCGAAGCTATGCGCGTGGATGAGAGCCGGTACCCCACGGATTCGGGCGGCCCAGAGCGGCAAAGCCTTACGCGCGACACTTCCGCCATGGCCGAGATGAACATGCAGGACGTCGACCTGACCGGTGAGAACCAACCATGACGACAACAGCATGCCGCGCACGCCAACCCACAACCATCGCCACCGGCCCGCGTCGACGTAGGTGGGCACCACGCGCACGGTCACATCCGGATCAGTCAATGCCGCCATATGCGCCATCACGGTAGCCATGCCACCCCGGCTCTCGGGTCCCGCCGGGGCTGGCCCAATCGCCAGTACGCGCACGGGTGCCGGCGCCGAAGGGGAGTTGAGCACGGCCCAAGTGTAAAGCTCAACGCCTAGGTATCGTTCCTCGATGTGACCAAGAGTCGGGCCGCGGGCAACCGCCGCGCCACCTGGGTGCGTGGGGCGCTGCTGACCGTGCTGATTCTGATAGCTGCCGGGGTCCTGGCTCGTGACTCCAGCAAGTTCATATACGCAGGCGCCGTGGACACCGCTGCGCGCCATCTCGATACCGGCCCACTGGTGCCCGGCGCCCTCGATGTCCAGTGGTGGGTGCGCGATCACCCCGACGACCCGCGCGCGGCGGCAATCCGGGACCGGATTGCGCGGTACCCAATAGCAATGTGGGCCACCGGCGATCAAGAGGACGACGACCGCAACATCGGAGATATCGTCGCGCGGGCACGCAGCGCCGGCGGCACCGCACAATTGGTGTTGTACAACATCCCGGATCGGGACGACGGCTTCTCCGGACCGCATCACGCCGTCACCCGCGTGGTGTACCAGGCTTGGATCGACCGGGTGTCTGCGTTGGTGTCAGACACCTCGATGGTGTTGATCGTTGAGCCCGACGCGCTGTGGTTCGCCGATCGGCAGTCGTTGGAGGGCACTGATTTCGGCGATCGTATTCGTGCGCTGCGTTACGCGGTGGATACCTTCTCGGCTCGCAACCCCAACGCACGCGTCTACGTCGAGGCCGGAACCTCGTCCGGCTCGGTGACCCCGGAGAGGATGGCAGCACTGTTGGCCAAGGTCGGTGTTTCCGATCGGGTGGGCTACGCCGTCAATGTCTCTTCCTTTGCGCCCGTGTACGAAATAACCCGCTACGCGCAGCGCATCAGGGCCACATTGCAGCGATGGTTCGATATACGGGATCCCCGCTATGTCGTCGACACATCACAAAATGGCAGTCCGGACTGGAACTTCGACTGGTGCAACCCCGCCGGCCGTACGCTGGGTTCACCGCCCGAAGTCCTGGGCCGTCCCGACGGATTGGACATGAACCTTTGGATTCTGGCGCCGGGTAGCTCAAACGGACCCTGCGGTGCCGCGCCCGATGCTCCTGGGGGACAATTCAATCCGGCGCTGGCCACCGCGCTGCTGCGCTAGCACAACCCCGTCACCCAGCGTCCCTCCAGTTCCGGAAAACGCAGGCGCACTTCAGGGTATAAATCCGGAAGGGTGAGCAGAACGCTATCGGGCCGCGCGCTCAGCAGTTCCGCGGGCGACATGATCGGTATGTCGGTGCCGGGCATCCGGCGGCCCTGTTTAGACCGAGAAGCGTCGGCGACCGCGGCCACCATTTCTGTCGTCAACCCGGCCCGGTGAAAAAGCGCCACGGCACGCGACGGCGCTCCGTACGCGTACACGGTTTCACTGGCTAGACGCCTTTCGGCCAGCCATGCGACCAGGCGCGTCACCTGTGCGTCGACCGCCTGCTGTAGCGGCGAAAGTCCACTATGATCGACTGCGCCGCTTATATTTTCGTACTCGATCAGCTGTCGCACTGACTGTGGCATCGGATGCGCGCCGTGTCGCGCCGCCACCAGGAGAGTGCCGCCGTACAGGTCGAATTCCCATACCGCCACCGCAGACATACCCGCATCGGCGAGCATCCGGGTCAGCGCGGTCAAAGAATAGTAGGCGAAGTGCCCGTGCCGCAGAGAGTTCCATTGTCCGAGCTCCAAAATGGTAGCTATCGAATGAAATTGCAGGAGTAGCAGGCCTTCACGACGCGTACGGCGGGCCCGCGTTGTGATTGCCTGTGCCTGATCCGCCTCGTGCATCATGCCGAAACTATCCAGCACGAGGTCTGCTGGACCCTGGGATTCGAAGTCAAATCCCCTGGGAATTACCAGATCAAGCCAACTACCGCCGTGCGGGCTGCTGAACTCGTACACAGTGCGCCCGGTGAGCAGACCGGCATCGCGCACCCGGCCAACCGCGTCCGCCGCTTGGTCTCGGAGGGCCTGCGGTTCCACCGCCCTTGGCTCTTCGGTATCGGTGTCGTCGGCCTCAAGCTGGGCGAGCGCACAGTCCGCGCACAGTGCCATCGCCAGGGGGTGCACCGCGTCTTCGGCGGGCGGGCTGACGGCGAGCGGGAAGAAGTCCGCGGCAGGTACGCTGCCCAGGTCCAGAACCCGGTGTAGACGGCGGCTCCCGCAGTATCGGCACGTGATCACCATTGGCGCCCTCTTGATCGCGGGGTACGGCAGGATGGTGTTGTGCGCATCCACACCACCGAGATTGACGGCGTGCTGCTGATGGAACCCACGCCGCACCACGACGATCGCGGGTTCTTCACGCGGACCTTCGACGCTACGACGTTTGACGAGTACCACCGCGAAGCTGGCAGCGTGGTGCGTGCGGCCGACTTTCTCCAGGACTCCCAATCACGTTCTCGGCAGGGGGTGTTACGCGGTCTGCACGGTAGGTCCGGGCAGGGCGAGAGCAAGCTGATCCGGTGCGCCCGCGGCGCGGTTTTCGACGTGCTGGTGGATGCCCGGCCCGGATCAACCAGCTTCGGCCGTTGGCAGAGCTTCACTCTCGACGATTCCACGTTCGCGCACCTATTCGTCCCGGCCGGCATATTGCATGGCCATCAGGCGCTGACAGAGTGGGCCGACCTCTGCTACCGGATCGATCGGCCGCACGACCCGACCGAGGATGTCTCGGTCGCCTACGACGATCCCGATCTCGGCGTCGTCTGGCCGCTGCCGGTCACCGTCATCAGTCCCAAGGATGCCGCCGCGGGCAGCTGGGCGGATCTCACCGGACGGTGACCCGCTCACCGGGCGACCGGTCGCAGGCTGTCGTCGACAGCACCGGACTCACGCAGGTTCTTCAGATGGGCCAGCCGGGTAAACGACTGGCGGAACATCGATTCGGTGAGATTTCCGGCTACGCACTGTTCGTAGAGCTCCCGGGCTCCCGCGGCGATCGACCACTCTGCCCGGTAACCCGGCAGTGCCGCGCGGATGGCGGAGAAGTCGACGCGGTAGGACCGGGGATCCGCACCGGTCTCGCCGGTGATCGCCAGGGTCGAGTCCGGCACCGCAGCGACGGCGGCCTCCGCGATCTGAGCGACTGTCTGATTGTTTTCCTCGGTGCCGACATTGAACGCCGAGCAATGGATCACATCCTGCGGGGCGGTGAGACATTCGATAAACGCCGTGGCGATATCGCGGGCATGGACCAGCGGGCGCCACGGTGTGCCGTCGGAGAGCACGCGGACCTCGCCGGTCAGAACTGCGTTACCGACCAGGTTGTTCAGCACGATATCGGCGCGAAGGCGCGGCGAGTAGCCGAATGCCGTGGCGTTACGCAGGAATACCGGTGAGAACCCCGAGTCGGCGATAGCGGCGACATCGTCCTCCACCCGCACCTTGCTTTCCGCGTAGGGCGTCAGCGGCTTGAGTGGAGCGCTCTCATTCACCAGATCCTCGCCCGCCGAGCCATATACCGAGCAGGTTGAGGCGTACAGGTATCGCCCGACACCGGCCTCCTTGGCCAACCGGGCCAGTCGCACCGAGGCGTGATGGTTGATGTCGTATGTGAGGTCGGGCGCCAACGCTCCCAAGGGATCGTTCGACAGCGCCGCGAGGTGGATCACCGCGTCGAAACCTGACAGCTGGTCGACCGTCACATCCCGCAGATCCACGGCGATCGAGGGCGGGTCTACCAGTGCGGGACCAAGCACGCATTCGGCGAAAAGGCCCGAATCCAGGCCTACCACCTCGTGCCCGGCTTCGGCGACCATCTGCGACATGACGGTGCCGAGATAGCCCTGATGGCCGGTGATGAGAACCTTCACTGCCCTGCTCCTATTGAGATTGTGGCCTTCTCCAGTACGAATGCTTCGGCGTAGCGGTGGCGGCACTGCACACCGCGCACACGCGCCAGCGCCAGAAAGGTCTCGTGGTCGAACCAGTCGTGCTGTCGCTGCGAGGGGTAATGCGCACAGATGAGATCGGCCTTACTGGTGGCGATGTCATCGCGCAGCGGCTGGAACACCGTCGGCGTGGGGGTGTCGGTTTCCCACTTGATGATCTCGTAGCCGAGGATCAGGTGGTCACGAAACTCGGTGGGCGCGAGCGTGGCCAGCAGCCGGTGATCCTGATGTGCGTCGTGGCGCTGCGGAGCGAACACCACCGCAGCTGCCGACTGCCGGCGAAAACTGGCCAGGGCGCCCTTGACCTCGTCCCAATGTGCGGGGGTTCTACCGTCGGGAAATTCGAGTATGTCGACGGTGACCTCTGCGCCCGGGCACAGGGCGCTCAAGGCGGCGCGCTCCTCGGCTTCGCGTTGGGTGCCGCCCCCGGTGAGAACCAGCGCACGCACTCGCAGACCGGGGTGGCGTGTTGCCAAAGTCAGCAGCGTGCCGCCCGTGCCGATCGCGATGTCATCGCAATGCGCTGCCAACAGTGCGATTTCGTCGACAGCACCGGTGCCGAGCTCAATCACGCGGTGGCCGATTCCTGCTCCCAGACCATCCAGGGCCGCACGCCCTTGCGGTACCCCTCATCGAGCTCGGCACGTTCCTTGAATGTGTCGGCGGGCTTCCAGAAGCCGCTGAATTTGTACCCGAACATCCTGCCTTCCTTGGCCAGCGAGCCGCAGGCGTCTTCGACGAGGTCACCTCCCGCGGGCAGGTAGTCGAACACATCCTGGGAAAGCACGAAGTAGCCGCCGTTCTCCCACATGTCGAGCTTGGACACGGCGGTGATGTCGGTGATGGAGCCGCCGTCGTTCACATCCACTGTGTGGAAGGAGGATTGCGGTGGAACCAGCAGCATCGACGCGGCGGCGCCGGATTCCTCGAACTTCGCCACCAGATCATCGAGGGGAGCGTTGGTGAGAACATCGGCGTAGTTGGCCAGGAAATAGGGGTCGCCATCGAGATGATGGCGGACGCGACGCAATCGTTCACCGATGGGGGATTCGGCCCCGGTGTCGGCGAAGGTGATGGTCCAATCCGCGATATCGGATTTGAGCAGTCGCACCTGCCCCTCGGCAAGCACGAAGTCGTTGGATTGCGCTTCGTTGTAACTGAGGAAGAAGTCCTTGATGGCCTCAGCGCCGTATCCCAGACACAGGATGAATTCTTTATGTCCGTGGTGCGCATAGTATTTCATCACGTGCCAGATGAGCGGACGGGGTCCGACCATTTGCAGGGGTTTGGGGATCACGTCGCCGGCCCCGTTGCGCATGCGCATTCCGAAGCCGCCGCAGAAAAGCACGACCTTCATACCGATGCTCCTTCGGGCTCGACGTGGGGCTCGACGACATGCAAGCGGGGCAACGGATAGACCAGCTTCCCACCCCACTCGCCGATATGCCGTAACTGCCGGGTGATTTCGACTTCCAGATTCCAGGGCAGCACCAGCACCACATCGGGCTTGTCTTCATCGATGCGGTCGGGGGAGTGCACTGGTATGCGAGTGCCGGGACTGAACATGCCTTGCTTGTAAGGATTTCGATCGACGGTATAAGCAAGCAGGTCGGTACGAATACCGCAGTAATTCAGCAACGTATTGCCTTTACCCGGGGCGCCATAGCCGACGACAGACTTTCCCTCGGCCTTGCAGGTAAGCAGGAACTGCAAGAGTTCCAGGCGGATTCGTTCGGTCGTTTCGCGAAATCGCTCGTATCCGGACATCTCGTGCAGACCGGCACGCCGCTCTAGTTCTAGGACCTGGGCCACCGATGGCGCGATCTCGGGACTGCATGCGCGTGGTCGTGCCCAGATTCTGATCGAACCACCATGGGTATCCAATAATTCGACGTCAACAACTTCGAGATCCGCTACAGCAAGCGCTCTTTGGGCCGCCAACACGGTGTAGTACTGGAAATGCTCGTGATAGATGGTGTCGAACTGGCCGAGCTCAATGAGGTTGAGCGCATGATGCACCTCGATGCTCACCCACCCGTCGTCGGCGACCAGCCCCCGCAGTGCCCGGGTGAAGCCGCGTAGATCGGGGATGTGTGCGTAGACGTTGTTCGCGGCAACGAGCCGTGCCGGGCCGTGCTCGGCCCGGACCTGGGCAGCGGTGTCCTGGTCAAGGAAGGCGGTCAAAGTCGGGACGCCCTTGGTGCGCGCGGCCTGTCCGACGTTGACCGACGGTTCGATACCCAGGCAGCGGATACCTGCGGAGACGGCGTGCTGAAGGAGGTAGCCGTCGTTACTGGCTACCTCGATGATGAAGTCGTCATGGCGATCGGGAGACAGTTCCAGTCGCGCGATCGAGTCGGTGACATACGAGCGCGCATGGTCCACCCAGCTGTCCGAGTATGAGGAGAAGTACGCGTACTCGGTGAAGTTCTCCTCGGGGCTAATCAGCGCGGGAATTTGCAGCAACATGCATTCCTGGCATAGCCGCAAGTGCAATGGGTAGGTCGGCTCCGGAAGATCAAGCTCGTCGGTATGCAGAAACTTCTGGCAAGGCGGGGTAGCGCCCAGGTCGACTACGCTGACCAGCTCCGTTGAGTCGCACAGGCGGCAGCGCACCGGTATCTCCTTCGCCAGCTATGTGGAGTACGGATGTCTCCAGACCCGGCGATAGGTTACCCGGTTCTTGGTCCTACGGCGACCAGCGGTTCGCGATCAGGTTGAAACCGATGTCCTTGGTGTTCTGCATGGCCTCGTACAGGCGGTAGTAGGAGATGGCGCTGATCCGCCATTTCCCGTCGGCATCCCGGCGGTAGCGGTCGGTGTAATAGGAGGTTCCGGTGATCAGGACGTTGTGCCCCGGGACGATGACGACATCGCTCATGGCCCAACTCCCCGTGGCGGTGTCACCCTCCACCTGAATCTCGGGGTGGCTCATGGTGTGCACGCTGGTGATGTCGGTGGTCAGTGATGAGCTCATGTACTCGACAACCTCTGTGCGCGAGGTGAACTCGAGGGGAGCGCCATGTACTGCGGTGCCATAGGTCGCCTGCACATCCTCGGTGAGCGTGTCGGCGAATTCGTCCCACAGTTTGTTGTCGAGGGTGCGGGCGTAGCGGTATTTGAGCTCGGTGATCTCGTGGATGTCGACAAGGGTTTCGGGTGTCGGGCGCGGCATGCAGCCAGTCTTAGCACGCCCGGTCCCGGCTGTGGCCGATCTTGCGGCCTTCAAGATCATCCCTGGGCGGGAAGTTGCGAATACATTTGTCCTATTACGCCTCAACATGCCTCAACCGCCCCGAAAGAGGTGCCCATGAACGCATTGACCCGTCTTGTCGTGGCCCCCGCAGTGGGGGTGGCGGCCGCGGTTCTCCTCGGATTCGGCGCCTCCGTGGCGGCGGCCGAGCCGACTCCGCCGCCGCCCGTTCCCGGTTCACCGAATGCGCCATCGCACGGGTCCCTGGTCGACCAGCCGAACGATTCTGGGGATACCGGCTGGGGCTACCTACCGGACGGCGCCGGTGCTCAGTGTCAGAACGCCTGGGTGGTCTGCGGCTCCGATGACAACCCACCCGTGTCCAACTTGGGGCCCGGCTCCGACGACGCGGGCGGCTGGGTGAGTGCACCCGATCAGACCGGTGCCGATTGCGACAACCCCGGGGTGAATTGCACCGACGTCAGCTAGTGCTGATGGCCTGCTCTGTGCTGGTGCCCTCGGTGAGATTCGAACTCACACTGCACGGGTTTTGAATCCGTTTCCTCTGCCAGTTGGGATACGAGGGCCTGCGTTACCGGCGTTTTGGTGACCACCGGCCAGTCGCGCGATCTCCCACCTTAAGGGATGGCGCTCGTCACTTTCACCAGGGTATCGCCGTTCACACGATCACATGCGTCACAATAGTCGCCATGACCGGCCCGCAGAACACCGAACCGGCGGCACCCGCACGCCGCGTGCTCGTCGCTGAAGACGAAGCTCTCATCCGCCTCGACCTGGTGGAGATGCTCCACGAAGAGGGCTATGACGTGGTGGGGCAGGCGGGTGACGGGCAGGAAGCCGTGGACCTCGCCGAGCAGCTCAAACCCGATCTGGTGATCATGGACGTGAAGATGCCCCGGCGCGACGGCATCGACGCCGCATCCGAGATCGCCACCAAGCGCATCGCTCCGATCGTCATTCTCACCGCGTTCAGTCAGCGCGACCTCGTGGAGAAGGCTCGCGATGCCGGCGCCATGGCATATCTGGTCAAACCGTTCTCCAAGACCGACCTGGTGCCTGCCATTGAGGTGGCGGTGAGTCGTTTCGGCGAGCTCACCGCGCTGGAGAAGGAAGTCCAGACGCTGGCCGACAGGCTGGAGACCCGAAAGCTGGTCGAGCGCGCCAAAGGCATCTTGCAGTCCACCCAGGGTTTGACCGAGCCCGAGGCGTTCAAGTGGATTCAGCGCGCCGCGATGGACCGCCGCACCACCATGAAGCGGGTGGCCGAAGTCGTGCTCGAAACGCTCGATACCGACGCGCCGAGCTGAAACTCGGGTAAGCACTGCGCGCCGCCGCCCGGTTGGCTATGTTTTCTGATCAGCGTTTCGGCCAGTCAGCCCCAGCGATTCGGAGGTAGTCGTGCGTGCACGCGCGAGTGTGTTCATGCTGGGGGCGCTCACCCTGGCTCTGGCGGGATGTCACGCCGGCGCCCAATCGGACGACTCCAACCAGAGTCATCTGAAGATCGTCCCGCTGGTACAGATCGCGCAGGACGGATCCGAGGTTCCCGCGTCCAACACGCAGTCGGCCGCCGACCCGGCCGGTGACGGCAAAGCCCAGTGCGCCAACGTCACGCTGGCGACGGCCGGTGCGCTCAACGGGCCCGACTCCGCGCTGGGCACCAATATCCGCAATGGTGCGCAATTGGCCATCGATAAGCACAACGCCGCCAATCCCGGATGCCAGATCAAACTTCGCGAGTTCGATACCGAGGGCCTGCCGCAGAACGCGAGCAACATCGCCCCGCAGATCATCGGCGACCCGGCCATTCTCGGACTCATCGGTCCCGCGTTCTCCGGAGAGACCAAGTCGACCGGACAGATTTTCAGCGAGGCGGGTTTGGTCTTCACGACCGGTTCCGCCACCAACGTGACCCTCACGCAGCAAGGCTGGAAGACCTTCTTCCGTGGCCTGGCCAACGATGGGGTACAGGGCCCGGCCGTTGCCAATTACCTCAAGAAGACGCTCGGGTACAAGAAGATCTGCGTGGTCGACGACAGCACCGATTACGGTTCCGGGCTGGCCAACGCCGTCCGCGGCACGCTCGGAAACGACTGCAATATCTCGGTGAAAAAGGGCGATAAGGACTTCTCCGCGGCGGTCACACAGCTCAAGAATGCCTCCCCGGATGCGGTGTACTTCGGCGGCTACTACGCCGAGGCGGCGCCCTTGGTGCAGCAGCTGCGTAATGCCGGAGTCACCGCCGCCTTCGTATCTTCCGATGGCACCAAGGATGTCGAGTTCGTGAAGCAGGCGGGTGACTCTGCCAAGGACGCCCTGCTGTCGTGTCCGTGCGGGCCCGCCTCGAACAGTTTCGCCAAGGACTACACCGCCAAGTTCAATCAGGAGCCGGGCACGTACAGCACCGAGGGATACGACCTGGCGACGATCCTGGCCAAGGGAATCGACGCGGGAAAGACCACGCGGGCGGGACTACTTGACTGGGTCAAGAACTATCAGGGACAGGGCGTGGCGCGCGAGTACAAGTGGAACGAAAACGGGGAGCTAACTTCCACACTTATCTGGGTATATAAGGTCACGTAACACATTCGAGGGGACTAGGCTCAGCCGCAAATGATTTCGGGGTGGATGGCACATACAGGTGTGCAGGCCGGCACAATTTCGTTCGATCTGCACGGACTATGGGGCAGCATCGGACAGCTGACGATTGACGGTTTGGCGTGGGGTGCCATCTATGCGCTGGTCGCGGTTGGTTACACGCTGGTCTTCGGGGTGTTGCGACTTATCAACTTCGCCCATTCCGAAGTGTTCATGCTGGGCATGTTCGGGGCGTACTTCGCCCTCGATGTGGTGCTCGGCTTCTCGCCTGGCGGCAATGCCTACAACAAGGGCGTCTCACTGACCGTGCTGTACCTGGGTGTCGCCATGCTCATCGCCATGGCGGTGTCCGCTACCGCCGCGCTCGGGTTGGAGGCGGTCGCCTACCGGCCGCTACGGCGCCGTGGTGCGCGCCCACTGACCTTCTTGATCACTGCCATCGGCATGTCGTTCGTCATTCAGGAATTCGTGCACTGGATATTGCCGAAGATTGCCAAGGGGTACGGGGGCAGCAACGCGCAACAGCCGATCATGCTGGTGACCCCGAGGCCGGTATGGACCTTCGGTCCGTTCGATGTGAGCGGTCACCACATTCCGTTCCAGGCCACGATCACCAACGTCACTGTCGTCGTAGTCGCGGCGGCCCTGGTGCTGGCCTTCCTCACGGACGTCGCGATCAACCACACCAAGTTCGGCCGCGGCATCCGCGCCGTGGCGCAAGATCCCACGACGGCGACCCTGATGGGCGTTTCCCGGGAGCGCATCATCATGACCACGTTCATCATCGGCGGCCTGCTCGCCGGGGCCGCGGCGCTGCTGTACACGGTGAAGGTGCCGCAGGGCATCGTCTACTACGGCGGATTCCTCCTGGGGATCAAGGCGTTCTCGGCCGCGGTGCTCGGCGGCATCGGCAACCTGCGTGGCGCACTGTTGGGTGGCTTGATCCTGGGCGTCATGGAGAACTACGGCCAGGCTCTGTTCGGCACCCAATGGCGCGATGTCGTGGCGTTCGTGCTGTTGGTGTTGGTACTCATGTTCCGTCCCACCGGCATTCTCGGTGAGAGCCTAGGGCGGTCGAAGGCATGAGCGCCGCACGTGCCCTGGCACCGGGCGATGCGATCCGGCGATGGTGGTCCGAGCTGGCCCGTCCGATGCAATGGGTCTACGGAATCGTCGGATTCGCCGTGCTCGCGCTGCTACCCGTCTGGAAGATCCCGTACCTGGACACACCGAACACCAGTTTCGGCGGAGTGATGGCGCAGTTCGCGATGGTTGCGCTTATCGCGATAGGACTCAATGTCGTTGTGGGGCAAGCGGGTCTGCTCGACCTAGGCTATGTCGGGTTCTACGCGATTGGCGCCTACACCGTTGCCCTGCTCACCAGTCCGGACAGTCCGTGGAATCGGATGGGCACATCGGCATTCTTCAGCTCGGACTGGGCGTGGTTGTCGTGCCTGCCCATCGCCGTGGCCATCGCGGCGTGCTTCGGCTTGATTCTGGGCACCCCCACGCTGCGGCTCCGCGGCGACTATTTGGCCATCGTCACCTTGGGTTTCGGCGAGATCATCCGGCTGCTCGCCGATAACCTCGACGTCACCAACGGTCCTCGCGGCCTGCACAAGGTCGCGTACCCGCATGTGGGGGAGCAGCACGTCCATGGTGGAGTCTTCTCCAGCGCCAATTCCGGCGGTCATCTCAATTACGGCGTGTGGTGGTACTGGCTGGGCCTTTGCCTCATCGCAGTGGTGCTGGTGCTGATGGGCAATCTCGAGCGCAGCCGGGTGGGCCGTTCATGGGTGGCTATCCGCGAGGACGAGGACGCCGCCGAGATGATGGGGGTTCCCACTTTCCGGTTCAAGCTGTGGGCGTTCGTCATTGGCGCCAGTATCGGTGGACTGTCGGGCGCTCTGTATGCCGGCCAGGTGCAGTATGTGGCGTCGCCGACCTTCAACATCATCAACTCGATGCTGTTCCTGTGCGCCGTCGTACTCGGCGGGCAGGGCAACAAACTCGGTGTGATCGCCGGTGCGTTCATCATTGTCTACCTGCCGAATCGTCTGTTGGGGGTGCAGGTGCAGGGAGTCGATCTGGGCAACCTGAAATACCTGTTCTTCGGGCTGGCGCTGGTGGTGTTGATGATCTTCCGCCCGCAAGGGCTGTTTCCCGCGCACCAAAAGTTGATGGCGTACTGGCGCAGAACATCTGAGCGTCTGGGCGCCAAGAAGACTGACGAAGCCGAGGCCCCGGCATGACCAAGCATCGCGACAACAGCCTTGAGGACGAGCCGGATTCCGCCGACGTGATCGAGACGGTGGAGGCAGCCGAACCTGACGACGTGCCGGCACCGGATGACCCGGGCGAGACCGAGGTCCTGCTCGAGGTCAAGGAACTGACCCTCAAATTCGGAGGATTGCAGGCGCTCGACGGGGTAAGTTTCGATATCCGCCGCGGCGAGATCCTGGGTCTCGTCGGCCCCAACGGCGCGGGCAAGACCACCTGTTTCAACGCCATCACCGGGATCTGCAAACCGACATCGGGCAGTATCGTCTTCAACGGCAAGCCGCTGCGCCGGCTGCGCCGCCATCAGATCACCCGCCGCGGCATCGCCCGCACCTTTCAGAACATCCGTCTGTTCGGTGAGATGACGGCGCTGGAGAATGTCGCGGTGGGAACCGATGCCCGCCATAAGACATCGGTGCTGGGAGCGTTGTTGCGTACCCCGCGGCACCGTCGCGAGGAGCACTACGCCGTCGATGTGGGGATGGGCTTGCTCGATTTCGTCGGCATCGCCGATGTGGCGGACGTGAAGGCCAAGAATCTGCCGTACGGAAGTCAGCGCCGGCTTGAGATCGCACGCGCGCTGGCCACGGAGCCAAAGCTGCTCTGTCTGGATGAGCCGGCGGCCGGCTTCACACCCAGCGAAAAGGAATCGCTGATCGAATTGATCGAGCGTATCCGGGATTACGGGTACACCGTGCTACTTATCGAGCACGACATGAAGCTG
Source organism: Mycobacteroides immunogenum (assembly GCF_001605725.1). Taxonomy (NCBI): domain Bacteria; kingdom Bacillati; phylum Actinomycetota; class Actinomycetes; order Mycobacteriales; family Mycobacteriaceae; genus Mycobacteroides; species Mycobacteroides immunogenum. Next base: position 2,876,117 of record NZ_CP011530.1, on the reverse strand, counting down.
GTCATGGGCGTCACCGACCGCATTGTGGTGCTCGAATTCGGCAGAAAGATCGCCGACGGCCTGCCTGCAGAGGTCAGGAATGATCCCGCCGTCATCGAGGCCTACCTGGGCGTGGCCGATGAGGAATTTCACGGTCCCGGATGGCTCGATTCGGCCACAACCGATTCTGAAAGCGAGAGGTAGATGCCTCCCGTACAGCTGAAGCTCAACAACGTTGGCGTGCACTACGGTCCCATCCAAGCGGTGAACACACTCTCCTTCGATGTGCGCGAGGGCGAGCTGGTCACACTGCTGGGTTCCAACGGGGCCGGCAAGTCGACCGCCATGCGTGCCATCTCCGGACTGGTCCCGCTCAGTTCCGGGACCATCTTCTTTGAAGGCCAGGACATCTCGAAGATGAAGGCGCACAAGCGCGTCAGGGCCGGTATCGTGCAGGCGCCGGAAGGCCGTGGGATATTCCCGGGCATGACGGTCGCAGAAAATCTCGAAATGGGCTGCTACGGGCGGCGATTCAAATCGCGCGCGGAACGGCGTGAACGTATCGACTGGATCAACGCGTTGTTTCCGCGATTGGCCGAACGTAGGCATCAACCTGGTGGCACGCTGTCGGGCGGCGAGCAACAGATGCTATCCATTGGACGTGCGCTGATGGCCAGGCCCAAGATCCTGTTGCTGGACGAACCGTCGATGGGTCTGGCACCACTGCTGATCACGAAGATCTTCAACATCATTGAGGAGATCAATGCCTCCGGGACCACGGTGGTACTGGTCGAGCAGAACGCCCAGCAGGCGCTGAGCCGTTCGGATCATGCGTACATCCTGGAGACCGGATCGGTGGTCCGCTCCGGGCCTGGTCGAGAACTGCTGCAGGACGACAGCATTCGCTCCGCCTATCTGGGCGTGGTCTGAGGATCCACGGTCTTATCCGCGGACCGTTCCCACGGCCAGGTCATCAATGCCCACACCATGAGTACCAATGCGGTCGCAACAGCCACGTACCACGGCCAGGGTCCCATCACGTCTAACAGGCTTGCCGTCGAGGGCTTTCGGTTGAGAAATCCGTAGTTGGAGCCGGCGATAGCGTTGAACCCCATGGTGATGATCACCCAGGCGATGCTGACGGCGACCACCATTCGATAGCTGCGCCAGGTTGGTCGCATACCCCGGCCCCAGGTGAGGTAGATCGCGGCCCAGACGACCAAGAGGTGAATCGACCAAAAAGCGAGGAACCCCAGGCCGGGGAAGTCCGGGCCCGTCAGGACCGGAGAGATCAGCGCTTGGCTGCTCAGCACCAGTCCCCAGTAGTACGTCAACGCGAACGCCCAATGTCGCTGGGACCACAGGGCATAGGCGCAGACCATGGTTGCCAGATCGGTGAGGCGCAGCGGCAGGGACACCTCGAGGCGCGGCGGATGTAGTCCTGCCACCAGTATCGCGCCGTAGATCACGGCGGTGGTGGCACCCAGGACCCGGCCGAGCATGCGGGCTTGGGTATCAGTTTGCCTGCGCCCCAACCACACCAGGGCGACAGCACCGCATCCGAACAGTGCCATGGCCGCCAGGTGAGACGGGCCATACTGATGAAACTCCCGTAGTGCGACGGATGCCATCACGTGAGGCTATCGCCAGATAGTTACCCGCAGAGGACGTTACCGCGCGACGATCACTGACGAACCATTGCCGAATAGACCCTGGTTGGCGGTGATACCGACCCGGGCACCCTCTACCTGACGGTCCCCGGCTTGTCCACGCAACTGCCAGGTCAGCTCACACACCTGCGCGATGGCCTGTGCCGGGATGGCCTCGCCGAAACACGCCAGGCCCCCGGAGGCATTCACCGGAACCCGGCCTCCGACCGTGGTGGCGCCGCTGCGCAGCAGCTGTTCTCCCTCACCCTTGGGGCACAGACCCAGGTGCTCATACCAGTCCAGCTCGAGGGCCGTCGAAAGGTCGTATACCTCGGCAAGGCTGATGTCCTCGGGCCCGATACCGGCTTCGGCGTAGGCGGCGTCGACGATCTGGTCCTTGAACACTCGCTCCGGCGCCGGCACCACCGCGGTGGAATCGGTTGCGATATCCGGCAATTCCGGAAGGTGCTGTGGGTACTTCGGGGTGATGGTCGCGACCGCGCGCACCGACGGGACACCTTCTACCGAGCCGAGGTGCTTCTTGGCGAAATCGGCGCTCGCCACGATGAGGGCCGCGGCACCGTCGCTTGTCGCACAGATGTCCAGCAGCCGCAACGGATCCGACACCACCGGGCTGGCCAGCACGTCCTCGACCGAGGACTCCTTGCGGAAACGGGCGTTCGGGTTGTTCAGGCCGTGCCGCGAGTTCTTCACCTTCACCTGGGCGAAGTCCTCGGCGGTCGCGCCGTACAGATCCATCCGCCGCCGCGCGAGCATCGCGAAGTACACGGGGTTGGTGGCACCGATGAGGTGGAACCGTTGCCAGTCGGGGTCAGCCTTGCGCTCACCGCCGACAGGGGCGAAGAAGCCCTTCGGAGTGGTGTCGGCCCCGATCACGAGCGCCACATCGCAGAACCCGGCGAGAATCTGCGCGCGGGCGCTTTGCAACGCCTGCGAGCCGCTGGCGCAGGCCGCGTAGGTGGAACTGATGGGCACGCCGTTCCAGCCGAGTTTCTGAGCGAACGTCGAGCCGGCGATGAATCCCGGATATCCGTTGCGAATGGTGTCCGCACCGGCAACGAACTGAATTTGACGCCAGTCCAATTCGGCATCCTGCAGTGCGGTGCGCGCAGCAGCGACGCCGTACTCGGTGAAGTCCCGTCCCCACTTGCCCCATGGGTGCATCCCCGCACCGAGGATGTAGACCGGATCCGGGGTGCGGCTCATGCGGAGACCTTCTTCCATGCGTAGACCAGGCGCTCAACGCCGTCGTCGTCGGTGTAGAGCGGTTCCAGCGCAAGTTCCATGGCCTGACCGACCTTCAGGTCGGCAGCACCGGTACCGGTCACCACCTTGCCGAGCACGATGATGCCCTCGGCAGCCAGCTCGACTGCCGCGATGGCGTAGGGCTGGTACGGGTCGCAGGCCGGATAGGGCGGAGGCGGAGCGTACTGATTCTCCGTGTAGCTCCAGACCGTGCCACGCGAGGAGAGCGGCACCTGATCCAGGACATCGCTGTCGCATGCCGGGTTGGGGCAGTTGTTGGCACGCGGTGGAAAGACGATGGTGGCGCAGTGCGTGCACTTGCCGCCGATCAAATGCGGCTGGCCGGATTCATCGGTATCGAACCAGCCGTCGATGGCGGGCGCTTGGTCTGTAGGCACCCGGTCAGATTACCCATGCCGATCAACGAATTGAAACGTGTGTCAGTTCAGTGGGACATTGAATGTCCGATGGCAGGCTTACCCTGGTCTTATGGGTATCGCGTTCAACCATACGATCGTTCATTCACGAGACCGCGATGAGTCCGCGCGGTTCTTCACCGACGTCTTCGGCCTGTCCGCCGCGCAGGAATTCGGGCACTTCCTGAATGTGGTGCTCGAACACGGCGGCAATCTCGATTTCGCGACCATCGCGGCCGCCGATATCACCCCTCAGCACTATGCCTTCTTGGTCGATGAGGACGATTTCGACGCGATCTACGGACGCATCGTCGATCGCGGCCTCGAGCATTGGGCAGATCCGCGTGCCCAGCATCCGGGCGAGATCAATCACCACGACGGCGGTCGCGGGGTCTACTTCCGCGACCCCTCGGGTCACTATCTGGAGATCATCACCCGGCCCTACGGATCAGGTGAGACATCGGGGTCTTAGGTACTGTCGCACCCGTTGCCTAGGGTATGAGTGTGACTGCGCCTGCGACGAAGACCGGAACCAAACAGCCGACCCTCCTGCTGCTCGACGGTAACTCGCTGGCCTTCCGCGCGTTTTACGCGCTCCCGGCAGAGAACTTCAAGACACAGTCGGGCCTGACCACCAACGCGGTCTACGGGTTCACCTCGATGTTGATCAATCTGTTGCGCGACGAGGCCCCTACACACGTGGCCGCCGCCTTCGACGTTTCCCGCAAGACCTTCCGCTCCGAGCGGTACCCCGAATACAAGGCCACGCGCTCGGCCACTCCCGACGAATTTCGCGGACAGATCGACATCACCAAGGAAGTCCTACAAGCGCTGGGCATCACGGTGCTAGCTGAGGAGGGCTTCGAGGCCGATGACATCATCGCCACCCTGGCAACACAGGGGCAGGCAGACGGGTTCAAGGTCTTCGTGGTCACCGGTGATCGTGACTCGCTGCAGCTCGTCAACGACGACGTGACGGTGTTGTATCCGCGCAAGGGGGTCAGCGATCTCACCCGGTTCACTCCGGAGGCGGTGGTCGAGAAGTACGGGCTCACGCCCACCCAGTACCCGGACTTCGCGGCGCTGCGTGGCGACCCGAGCGACAACCTGCCCGGGATTCCCGGTGTCGGAGAGAAGACCGCGGCCAAGTGGATTCTCGAGTACGGATCGCTGCAGGAGCTGGTCGACAAGGCCGACACCGTGCGCGGAAAGGTCGGTGACTCGCTGCGCGCCAACCTCGCGTCGGTGATTCTCAACCGCGAGCTCACCGATCTTGTGCGGACGGTGCCGCTTCCCTATGTGCCCACCCAGCTGGCCCTGGCGCCGTGGGACCGCGACCAGATTCACCGCTTGTTCGACGACCTGGAGTTCCGGGTGCTCCGCGATCGGCTGTTCGAAACCTTGGAAGCCGTGGAACCCGAGGTGGACGAGGGGTTCCAGCTGACCGGCCAGGCGTTGGAGCCCGGCACGGTCGCCGAGTGGCTGACCAAGCATGCCGGCGATGGCCGCCGTAGCGGTCTCGCGGTGGTAGGGACCTACACACCGTATGACGGCGATGCCACCGCCGTGGCCATCGCGTCTGCCGATGGGGACGGCGCGTACATCGACACCACAACAGTCACTCCCGACGATGAGGCCGCGTTGGCTGGGTGGCTGGCCGACCCCGACCGCCCGAAGGCGCTGCACGAGGCGAAACAGGCCATTCACGCGTTGGCCGGTCGCGGCTGGCAGCTCGACGGTGTCACCTCCGACACCGCACTCGCCGCGTATCTAGTGCGTCCGGGGCAGCGCAGCTTCGCACTTGACGATTTGTCTCTACGGTATTTGCGCCGCGAGCTGCGCGCTGAAGACGATGGGGAACAACAGCTTTCACTGCTCGATGAGGACGGCGCGGGCGACGCGAAGGCTGCGCAGGCGCAGATGCTGCGCGCCCGTGCCGTGATCGACCTCGCCGATGCGCTCGACGTCGAGCTCGAACGCATCGAGTCTGCGACGCTGCTCGCCGACATGGAGCTACCGGTCCAGCGAGTGCTCGCGGGCCTCGAAGCCGTCGGTATCGCGGTCGACGCCGATCACCTGACCTCGTTGCAGAATCAATTCGCCACCGGCATACGGGAAGCCGCCGATGCGGCATACGCGGTGATCGGCAAGCAGATCAACCTGGGCTCACCGAAGCAGCTCCAAGTGGTGCTCTTCGATGAGCTGGGCATGCCCAAGACCAAGAAGACAAAGACTGGTTACACCACCGACGCGGATGCCCTGCAGACGTTGTTCGACAAGACCGGGCATCCTTTCCTGGAGCATCTGCTCACCCACCGCGATGTCACCCGGCTGAAGGTAACGGTCGACGGCCTGCTCAAATCGGTTGCAGCCGACGGCCGTATCCACACCACCTTCAACCAGACGATCGCGGCAACGGGCCGACTTTCGTCCACTGAGCCGAACCTGCAGAACATCCCGGTGCGCACCGAAGCGGGCCGGGAAATCCGCGACGGATTCGTCGTCGGCGCAGGCTATTCGGAGCTGATGACCGTCGACTACAGCCAGATCGAGATGCGCATCATGGCGCACCTGTCGGCCGACGAGGGGTTGATCGAGGCCTTCAATACGGGCGAGGATCTGCACTCATTCGTGGCGGCGCGTGCGTTCGGGGTACCCATCGACGAGGTCACCGCCGAGTTGCGCCGCCGGGTCAAGGCGATGTCCTATGGCCTGGCCTACGGACTGTCGGCCTATGGTCTGGCCACCCAGCTCAAGATCTCCAATGACGAGGCCAAAGAGCAGATGGATCAGTACTTCTCGCGGTTCGGCGGGGTGCGTGATTACCTGCGTGCGGTGGTCGATCAGGCCCGCAAGGACGGATACACCTCAACCGTGCTCGGCCGCCGCCGGTACCTGCCGGACTTGGACAGCGGTGACCGTCTGCGTCGTGAGGCGGCCGAACGTGCCGCCCTCAACGCGCCGATTCAGGGGAGTGCGGCTGACATCATCAAGGTCGCGATGATCACCACCGACAAGGCTTTGCGAGACAAGGGCTTACAGTCGCGGATGCTCCTGCAGGTACACGATGAGCTCCTCTTCGAGGTGGCAGAGGGCGAGCGGGACAGCCTGGAAGCTTTGGTGCGCGACACCATGGGGTCGGCGTATCCGCTCGATGTGCCGCTTGAGGTGTCCGTGGGATACGGCCGCAGTTGGGATGCCGCAGCCCACTGATTCCTTGGCTCAGTGCACGTCGGGCGTGTGCACCCGTTCCGGTCGTAGGCCTCTGCCGACGGCAATCGGCGGAATGAACTTGAGTGGACCTCGCCCGACGAAGAACGGCAGCTTGATGGGGGACAGGTCCCCGGTAAGCACCGGCTTGATCACGTTGTTCTGTACGAACACCTGAAATGCCTGCACCGCTTTGGTGGGCAGTTCGCGCCGTCGCTGCACCCGGGCGAGGTCCCGATCGGTGAGATTCCCGGTGCGCAGCGGTTGTACGACGATGTTGGCAGCTGCTACCGCATCGGCGACAGCGAGATTGATGCCGACGCCGCCGGCCGGTGACATGGCGTGTGCGGCATCGCCGATGCAGAGCAGGCCGGACCGCCACCAGGTCTTGAGGCGATCGACCCGCACGTCCAGATGACTGGTATCGGCCCAGGAGCGCAGATCGTTTACATGATCGCGCAGCTGCGGGCGCGCCGTCACCAGGCGTTTCTTGAACGCTTCCAGTGACCCCTGCTGCGGCCCTGCGCCTTTGGGTAGCAGGTGCGCGACCTGCCAGTAGTCTCCGCGATGGATCATCGCCAACAGCATGCCCCGCCGCAGGATCGCGAACGTCTCATCGGGGTCGCCGGGTCGGCGATTCAACCGGAACCAGAGGACGTCCATCGGCGAGCTCTCTTGGGCCGTGTGCAAGCCAGAGGCGGCGCGCACGGCCGACTTTCGCCCATCGGCTGCGATCACCAGCTCCGCCCGTACTTCTAGATCCGGGGTGCGCACGCCAATCACGCGATCCTCGTCAACGACGAGATCAATGGCTTCCGCATTGCGAATCAGCGTGAACTCCTGGTATTTCTGGGCCTTTTCGGCAAGGAAATCCAGAAAGTCCCACTGCGGCATGAACGCGATGTACGGGTGTTTGTAACCCAGCCACTTCAGTACGCGGAAGTCGCCGAATGTGCGCAGCTGCCCGTCGCTGTCGAAGGCGATGTGGTCGACCTTCTGATGGGGCAGCATGAGGAATTCGTCGACGAGCCCGATGTCATCCATGATCCGCAGGGTGGTTGGGTGCACCGTGTCCCCACGGAAGTCGCGCAAGAAATCTCCGTGTTTTTCCAGCACGACCACGTTGATTCCCGCCCTGGCCAGCAGCAGAGCGTGCACCAGCCCCGCGGGCCCTCCGCCCGCGACACATACCTGTGTCCGCAGAATCTTCGCCACACCCCGGACGCTACGCCCTACATCATGTGGGAGTCCTTAGAACGGTGGCGGGTCGGCTTTGGCGTGCGCCACCCGAGCGCTATCGCGCCGCAGACGTTCGCGCCGGTTGAGATTTCGCTCGGTTCGTCGCCGTTGCTGGCGGTCTTGGGTTCGGGTACGAGCCCGAGTGAGATTGCCGAAGAGCAACCCGCCAGCCGGGGTGGTGACGTAAGCGTGGCCCGTGGGCGCCTTCCAGACAACGGTGCCATCCGGTTCTTGGATTTCGCGCCACCCGCAGAAGGTCTTCAGCAGATGATGCTTGCGGCACAACGCTTTAAGATTACCAACAGCGGTAGATCCACCGTCGGCGTAGGGGACACTGTGGTCGAGCTCGGCGGAGTCCGCAGGGTGCGAGCAGCCAGGGAAGCGGCACATCAGATCACGACACCGCACAAAAGCAGCGAGAGCGCGGGTGGGCCGGTAGCCATCGACGCCCTCGCTCGCAATCAGGGAGCGGACCCGGGCACCCGGTTGCATGGCCATCTGACGTGCTTGGGCCGAGTTCACGACTCCGAATCCGGACACCAGTGCGGGCTCACAGCATTCGGTGTCATCCAGGGTGTCCTGATTGACGACCATGTTTACGACGACCGGACAGTCGACGACCGCGCGTCCGGCACAGTCGGGGTCACCGCAAGCGCAGCGCATCTGATCGAGGCATTGAGTAAGAGCGCCGACAGTATCCGCACGCAATTGAGCATGGGTGCGTGGATCGGCAGCGCATACCGTGCGCGCCAGCTGATTGAGCCTCAAGTTGAGCGCCACCGCGTGCGGGGTCTGCAGCACACCCCAGACTTCAGCCAGCGGATCACCGGTATCCCGAGGCCGGATTTCGAGGTGCCGATCGTCGGTAGCAGTCTTGGCGCGGCCCACCGCATCACGATCGTGGCGATACACCAGGGCATCCAGAGCGGCGGTAAGCCGCTTCACCGACCAGCGTTCCCAGCGGGGCAGCGCTTCAGCGATCGCGGCATCTACCGCGGCGACCACCCTGTCGTCCTCGACCAATTCGGTACGCGCGATGATCAACGCGACGGTGCGAAAGACGATGTCACCGGCTGCGAATCGTTCCGATATGGCACGCAAGCGATACCGCAGCACGTACGCGTAGCGCATCTGGTGCGAGGCCAGCGCATGGGTAATGCCCTGAGCAGCCGCCACCTGCGCGGCCACCTCGTCCCAGCGATCTACCGCGAACCTGTCGCGAAGGTCCTCCCGCCCGGGATCGGCGTGCCGATCCACCAGCACCCCGATAGCAGTAAGACGCCGTGAAGCGGCCTGCGCCTCGGCGCGCTGGGCGGAACTGATCACGTCGATCAGTTCACCATCCCCCAAGGCTTCGAACATACATTCGATAGTACTGTGACCGATGCCCCGCGGCAACGCGTTTCACAGGCAATGTCAGTCAGTCATGGCGTCGAGTGTGCGCGATGATGAGAACAACGAGAAGACCAGCGGCACCGGCAAATAGCAACACCGCACCATGCGGCCCGAATCTGTCGAGCGTGATACCGACGGGAACCGCTAGCAGCGCTCCGCCGAGACTTGCCGAGGCGACAAAGTAGCTCGTCATGACCGGAATAGGGATGCCGCCGATCCGGGTAGCAAGGGTGAGTGCCACCGGAAACATGGCCGAGGCGAACAGCCCCGCCGCCATCACCCACGGCAGCGCTGCCAGTAGCTCACCATCGAAATAGGCGAGACCAAGCAGCACACCGGTGAGCCCAACCGCCAGGGCGGCCAGTGCCTTTCGCCCGACAATGGCGTGCACAACGCTCGCCGCCACTAGGCGGCCGGTTGTGATGCCGAACCAGAATCCGCTCACCGCAAGCACACTCGCTCCGGCGTCGCCGTGGGATCCGACAATCCGCGGCAGGAAGTTCGCGAAGTTCGTCTCAAATCCGGCGTAGACGACAGCAAAGACGAGCAGTACGCACGCGGTGGCCGTCGGCACCTGGCGCGCCCCCGGGTGCCCCGGAGACGGCACCGTTTGCGTGGCGGCATCACGCGCGGGTCGCACCAAGGAGGTCGAGTGTGTGCGGGCCCAGATCACCGAGAGGAATGCCATCGCCGCGGCGGCAGCCGCGACCGGTGTGCGCCAGGAGATCACCGGGGATAGCAGGAACACCAGCGCCGGGAACAGCAGTGCCGCAAGTCCGAAGCACGCCTCGAGGACAGTCAGAGCTCTCGGACCTCGCGAAGGCTCAAGGGCCAGCGCGCCGATCTGTGTCTCCAGCGAGCCCGCCGCTGTTCCGAGGATAACGCTGGCGATCACAAGAGTTGACGGGTTCACTACCCACAGCGGCGTTGACAGCGCAACCGCGAACAATGCCAGCGCCACGGTGATGTGTCGGCTTACACCGATCCGGGCTCCGAGCCGGGGCGCGGAGAGCACGCCCAACAGGAATCCGGTGAACTGCGCAGAGATGAGCGCCGCCAGCGTGTGGCTGGCGGCCTCCGCGGGAAGCGCATAGGAAGAGATAGTGCCCCAGAACACATGTGCGGTGCCCACTCCGGCGTAGGCACCGCACGATGTGAGGTGAACGTGGCCAGGCGACGTCACAATTCGGCAGGGCTTGGCAGGGTGTGCTCGACCGTCAGGCGTTCGGGCTGCGGCTTGCTGCCGCGTAGCAAGGATTCCAGAATCTCTTGTGCCGCCAGACCGTCCTCAAATGTGGCAAGAGCGTGGCGTCCGGTTCCCGCTGCGCCCACGGAAGTAAGGCGGCTCCAGTGATCGATCTCCGAGCGAAACGAATCCGACCACCCGTGGACCTCGTTGGCCGGATCGGAAAGCAAGGTACGTTCCAGCTCAACGGTTTCGGTCTGCGCACCGCGCGAGATGAGATACCGCCCGGGATCGGCCGTGTGGTACCGGAACACCGCGTCGGTTCCGACGATCCGGATGGAGAAGCCGCACTCCGCCGTCGGGGCCGCTTTGGAAGCCACCAAGGTGAAGATGCTTCCGGTGCTGAGACGGCCATAGATCTCCGCATGGTCGTCGACTTCGACCACTTCATCACTCTTGTTGGTGACGTGGGTGGTGATTCGGGCCTGGCATTCGTCTACGAGGATGCGGCCACCGGAAACGTAGGTGAGCAGGTCCAGCAGATGTACACCCAGATCACCGAGTGCCCCACTGGTGCCGTTGGAGCTGCCGCTGTCGCGCCAGGTGTGGTTCTTGCGCCGGTATGCGGAGTCCTTCCGGAAGCCCAGCTCCACGGCGCAGATCGCGCCGAAGTCCCCGTGCTGCAATCGCCGGCGCAGCTCGGTGACGACCGGCAGATGGCGATAGTTGAACCCGACGAGTGCGGGTGAGGTCACCTCGCCGGCGGCCGCCACCATCTCTTTGGCCTCAACACGGGAAAGCGCAAGGGGCTTCTCGCACAGCACTGATCGCCCGGCACGCAGCGCCGTGAGTGAGTGGTCACGATGGGTGAAGTTGGGGGAGGCCACGACGACGGCGTCCGCGACTCCCAGCAGGGCGTCGGTGTCGGTGACCGGGATGCCGCCGTAAGCATTGGCGAAGGACTCCGCCGCGCGCGCGTCGATATCTAGAACGCCAACCAGCTCAGCGTTTTTAAGCGTATTCAGGGCGCGCGCGTGGGCACGGGCGACGCCGCCCGCGCCGATGATTCCGACTTTCAACATGGTTACTGCTCCTTAGTGAGAATGTTGGCAATGGTGTCGACGATTCCGCCCGCGTGTGGCCGGGCAGTGACGTATGGGTGGGCCTTGCGTGCCTCGCCAGTGGCGTTGGCCACCAGCCAGGCATGGCTCGCACAGGCGAGCATGCCGAGATCGTTGCCGCTGTCTCCGAAAGCCAATGTGCGGCTTGCCGGTACCTGCCAGCTCTGCTGCAGGAATCGTGCGATCTCACGCTTCCCGGCGCCCAGCGGCAAAAAGTCGACATCGAGGAACCCCGCCGGGTCACCGGCGGCGGGATTGCAGTGATTGATGTTCACCGCGAGCGCCTCCGCTGCGGTCGCCTGACGCAACGAGCGGACCCTGCCATCGTCGTCGAGGTCCTCCGCTTCGGCACGCAGATAGAAATTGCGCTTGTAGAGACCGGCTCCGTGCGTAGCTTGCGGGGTGAGAACCAGATCCGGAACCGCTGCCAGCACCCGGTCCACCCGAACCGAAAACTCCTCGGGGGGTGGGAATCTGGCCTGCCACCCCGCATCTGGGGCAAGTTCACCGGTGTGGTCTACCACCAGCAGCTCTGTCCCCAAGTTGCCGCCGATGAACGCCGGCCGCAGTGACGTGCCCAGGTCGTCGAGCACAGCGGTGACGGTCGACGGTGAACTACCCGTGATGAATCCGAAGCGTAGACCCCGCGACGTGGACAGGCTGTTGACAAGTGCTGCGAGATCAGCCAAATCGCGCGATGAGCGGACCGCGGCGTCGTGAGCAAAGAACGTCTCATCGAAATCGCACAGCACCAGCCAGTCCGTCGCAGTGTGGATATCAAGCAAGGACGTCATGCAGCGCCCCAATCACGCGGTCTTGTTCGGCGAGGGTGAGCCCGGGATAGAGCGGCAGCTGGAATATGCGTGCGTGCGATGCTTCGGTGCGTGGCAATCGCACGCCCTCGAAGAGGTCGGCCACCGAAGGCACCTGGTGTTTGTGCGTGAGCACCGGATAGTAAAGATCGGTTGCGATGCTGGCGTCACGAAGAGCGGCGGTAACAGCATCGCGGTCATCTCGAATCGCCTCGACTGTGAACAGATGCCAGACGTGGTCAGCGTCCCAGGTGGGCAGACGAAGACGCGCGGTGATGGCCAGGTCGGCCAAGCCATCGACGTATCGTCGGGCAAGAATGCTGCGCGCCAGGTTGTTCTGGCCGAGCCAGTCCAGTCGGGCCCGCAGGACGGCCGCTTGCAGATTGTCCAGACGCGAATTGAGCCCGTATACGCCTGCCTTGACGTTCTTTTGGCCCGCGGCGAAGCCGTGGTACAGCAGTTCGGTGACGCGCTGGGCAAGTCCGGGAAGGCGGGTTGCCACCGCACCGGCTTTCCCCACCGCGCCTAGGTTCTTGTAGGGGTTGAAGCTGAGTATTGCCGCATCACTGTGATGCCCCAGTCCGTCGAGGCCGATTCCCTGGCATGCGTCCTCCACCACCGGGATTCCATGACGGGAAGTAACTTCGGTCAACGCACGGACATCGGCGAACGCGCCATAAAGGTGCACCGGAAGTACCGCCACCGTGCGACTGCTGATGGCGGCTTCGACTTCCGCGGGGTCCAGCAGGTAATCCTCCGCGCGAGTGTCGACCAACACGGGCCGGGCGCCCGTCACGAAGACGGCGTTCTCGGTGGCGGCAAAGCTATTGGCGGGCAAGATGACTTCGGTTCCTGGCCCGGCCCCGAGCGCCAGTAGCACGGCCGTCAACGCATCGGTTCCGCTCGAGGCCCCGATGACGTGGTCGATCCCAAGGTAGGTCGCGATCTCGTCTTCAAATGCGTCGACGTGGGGACCGGAAGTGAACTTACCGGTCGGCAGCACGCTGTCTACCGCGGCGCGAATGGCAGGCAGCTCGGCCGGATTCACCAACCTGGCCAGCGGTAGGAAATCAACGGTATCCGGAGCGGTGCCCGGTGCCAGCACATCGCTGACGCCGTGCAGGCCCGGATGGGTGGCCAGGTCTCGCAGCGTGGTGTAAGCGCGACCCGGCGGGATCTCGCCGGGATGCACCTCACGTCCGGAGAGTAGCGCCCGCGTGAGCTCCCTGGTCTTCGTCGACGGCGCGGATCCCGCGGGCACCGGCACATTGATGGATTCGGCAATAGACATATGACACTCCCGGAAAGAAAAAGCAGATTAATCAATCTTGATGGCGACTTGTCGGCTCTACGCCGGGGCGTCATGCGACGGCGGGCCCAATAGGCAACGTGTCATTTAATTGATCCGCCGTCAATAGATATCGCACCCGCTTTCATGTATCGATCACGCATGCTTAACGTCTAATTAATCTGATCAGCGTGTGCTTAATGTGCTTACACAGAAACTTCCCAGGCACCCACAACGGCGATAACTGTCATCTCACAATTCGATAAATCGCGACGCAACCAATTGCAGCCGTGATGATTTGGCCGATGAACTGCGGAAATGCGGAAGAAATCAGCCGGCTTTTAAGGTCTCAAGATTTAGTCAAGAATCGCCGCGGGAGGGACGCCCGCTCCGGTCAGCAGCCTATAGTGAGTTAATTCCGGTGTGGACACATGCCGACTAATAGTCCGTGCGATCACATGAGAAGTATTCGGCACCACGTTCTTCGCGGCGCCATAATTCGCTGTCCGTTACTTCGAGCCCCTCGGAAATCAACACTCTTTTGAGGACTTTGTTGGTCGCGGTGCAGGGAAGATGCCGGGCCAGGCGGATGTGTCGAGGCCAGCCGATCCCGGGTAGATCGGGCTGTGCGGAGAGAAACTCCGTCAGGTCAAGATGCGTCAGCGGAGCCCGCAGTACCAGTGCGGCCATCAGCTCATCACCACCGTCCGCGGAACGCACCGCGTATACCGCGGCCTGGCTCACCGAGGGATGTCGTTGCAAGATCCGTTCGATGGGTGCCGCGGCTAGGTTCTCGCCGTTAATCCGCATCCAGTCGGCCGTACGCCCCGCCAGGTAGATCCAGCCCTCGATGTCTCGGTAGGCCAGGTCACCTGACCAATACATGCCATGGCGCATGCGTTCATCGGTTGCGCCCTCGTCGTTGTAATAGCCCGAAAAGAAGCCTGCCCCCTGGGTATTCACCAACTCGCCGACCGCCTCGTCGGGGTTGGCCAGGACGCCGTCGATATCGAACCTGGCGACGGCACACTCGCTCACCGAGTCCGGATCGTAGATCGCGACTCCCGGGAACCCCTTACCGATCGATCCGCGCGGCGTTCCTTCCTCGCGCGTGATGATCACCGCGTTCTCCGTCGAACCGAATCCGTCGTAGACCGTGACGTCGAATCGCTTCTCGAATTCGGCGATATCGGGATCAGACGCCTCGTTGCCAAAGGCCACCCGGAGCGGATTGGACGCGTCATCCGCTCGCGCCGGTGTGGCCAGCACGTACGCCAATGGCTTGCCAACGTAGTTCATGTACGTGGCGCCCAATTCACGGATGTCGGCGAGGAAGCGCGATGCGGAGAACTTCGCAGGGGCCAGAGTCGCGCCGGCCGCTACGGCGACCGCCCACCCAGCCAGCACAGCATTCGAATGAAACAGCGGCATGGAGACGTAACAGACGTCGATAGAGGAGAGGGAGAACCGGGCCACCAATGACTGCGCGGCGACGAGCACCATCGCGTGCGTCACCAGAACGGCTTTGGGATCGCCGCTGGTGCCCGAGGTGAAGATCATCATGAACGGATCGAGCGGCTGAGCCACCCGGTAGGGGAGCACGCCACCGACCGCACTCGTCTGCGCGCACCAATCGGTGCTGCTGATGTCGACCACCCTCACCCCGGACAGCTCCATCGCGTCAAGAAGGGGACGATGTTCCTCATCCACCAGCAGGATCTGCACATCCGATGTGCGGATGTCACGAGCCAATCCGTCGCCGCGCCGAGTGGTGTTGAGAGCGCACAGAATATATCCACCCTGCGCGGCGGCGGCCATCGCCGTGGCCATCGCGGGCGTGTTGCCCAGCAGAGTGCCGACATGCAGCGGTCGATCCGCGTCCGCCATGCCGATCAAGGCAGTCGCGTGGCGAGCAGCCTCGGCCAAGTGTTCGCGCCACGACCATCTCTGGCCCTGGTACACAAGTCCAATGTTGTCGTCTGCCGCACGGGCAAGGACCAGCTGCTGAACGGTTTCAGCCATGAACTGCTTCAGAAAACGAAGCCGCCGTGACGCCCAGATGCCTTGCCAAAAACCGTATTTGGTGGTCGATGACGGCGTCGAAGCACTCCTGTCCCTGGTACACACCGAAGTGATCGCACGGGTAGTGACGGACCTCCGCCCGCGCCTTGAAAGCCGCCTTGGCCGCGGCATAGGGTGGCGCGGCGCGGTCGAAGTCGGCGATCTGCACCAGCGTCGGGCAGTTGATTCGGGACGCATATCTGGCAGGACGATACGAGGCGAGCTGAGTACCCACGGTGGCATCGATCTCGTTACGCCATGCGGGGCCCGCGATCGCCAGATGCGCCTCGTAGTAGCCGTCGACGGTCAATGCCGCCAGCTCGCCCGGGCGCCCTACGATCGGTATCGTGTGCTGCTCCCGGCCAATCCTGCTGCGGATTCCGGTCACCGCAGACCGCAGCAGGGTAGCGGCACTGTGTTGGCCCACAGCAGACTTGGCCGCCGCGATACCGTCGACCAGAGGCGTCACTGAGACGACGGCGGCAATATCATTGCGAGAACCGGCAACCGCCAATACATGGCCACCAGCCAACGACACGCCCCACAGGACGATTCGCCTGGGGTCCACACCGGGAAGCCGGGCGGCGAAGTTCACCGCGGCGTGGTAGTCGCCGATTTGATGGCTGAACGAAACCTGCTGCCGGGGAAAGCCCTCGGAAGACCCGAAGCCGCGATAGTCGAAGGCGAGCGCATGCACGCCGGCCTCGGCCAGACGCTCGGCAAAAGGTTCCAGTCCCGAGTCCTTGGTGCCGCCCACACCGTGCGCCATCACCACAATGGGAGCGGCATCTGGTGTGGTCGTTGCCCGATAAAGCCAGGCATCGCAGTCGATTCCATGGCTGTTGAATCTGACGCTCTGCCGGTTCACGCCACGCCCTCCGCCCGTGCGAGTCCGCGGGGGATCTCCCGGGTTCGCATGTCGTGCTCATAGAGGAAGTAATCCAGTTGCTGGGTGTGCCGCGGGCGCTCCAGCATGTGGCCGGTGTACTTGCGATGCTCGGCCGCAATAACCTGGTTCATCTCATCGATCGGAGGGAGCCGATACTTGCCGGCCGCGTAGGCGCCCACCAAACGGGCCTGGCACTCAACGAAGGGAAACAGCGATGGCACCGCCTGGGCCAACCCCACGAAAATCAGGTCATCAAGGCCCGGTTTGAACATCCGCTTGTACAAATCGATGCGATTGTCCGGTGCGCTGAGGAACTCCGGATCAAAGAACGGGAACGTGATGTTGTATCCGGTCGCGAAGATGATCACGTCGAAGTCCGCGCAGGTACCGTCTTCGAAACACACCGTGTCACCGTCAAGACGGCTGATGTTGGGTTTGGGGACAATATCGCCCGATCCCAGCCGCAGAGGTAGTTCGACGGACTGGGTGAAATGCGCCTCTCCGAACTTGTGGTTCGGCATCGGAAGACCGAGTTGATCGGGACGGCCCGACATGAGCGGCTGCATCATCTGAAAGAGCCTGCGCTGCCAGGACATCGGAATGTGCGGGCTGGTGCGGAAGTACTTGTCCGCAGGCTGCCCGGCGACGTACTTGGGCACGATCCAGGCGCCGGAGCGAGTGGACAGGGTCACCGAGTTTCCGGTGGCACGCGAGGACAGCTCAACCGCGATGTCTGCCGCACTGTTGCCAAGTCCAACCACCAGGATTCGTTTGTCCATGAGATTCAGCGGGGTGCGCGGATCGATGTAGTGATGCGAATGCAACGTGGTGCCGGCAAAGGAACCGGGAAAGTGGGGATATCTTGGATCCCAATGATGGCCGTTGGCGACAACGAGAAGCTCGAAGTGTCGCCGTTCGCCCGACTGTGTCAGCAGTTCCCAACCGCCGCGCGGTAGCCGTTCAGCGTGCACGATTCCATTCCGGAATTCGATGTTGCGCTTGAGATCAAATGCCGCGGCATAGTCCTCGAGATACTGCTTGATCAGCGTGTGATGCGGAAAGTGTGGATAGCTGTCGGGCATCGGGAAGTCACGAAACGAGAGTTGATGCCGCGAGGTATCGATATGCAGGGAGCGGTAGGCGCTGCTATGGCCGTTGGGATTGCCAAAGGCCCAATTTCCGCCGATCCGGTCTGAAGTCTCGAAGCAGGTATGAGGGATTCCGTAGTCGGAGAGCATTTTCGCGGTGGTCAGCCCGCTGATTCCAGCTCCGATGATTGCGGTACTAGGTCGGGTCACGGCACTCCTTGGGGTGCGACCGCGCCATTGCGGTCACCTGTGAACACTTCTGAAGATCTGTACATTCGGAGTGTACACAGATCTTGAAATGTGTCTACGCCTTGTTTAGATTGAGGGCATGACCGCAGCGTTCGAAGAAGGTCCGACGCCTGAATCCGACAATGACTCGGTGGCCTCGCGGCTACTCGATGCCACCGAGAAACTATTGTCCGACAAAGGTATTCGCGCAACCACGATGACTGACGTGGCGGAGGAGGCGGGCGTTTCCCGATCCTGGCTGTATCGGCACTTTCCCGACAAGCAGGCTCTGGTGGGGGCGGCGATCATTCGCTTGATCGAGGTCAGTTGGGCGCAGTCCGCCGCGGAACTAGCGGCCATTACAGGGTTCGAGGCACGACTGGTTGCCGGCGTGAAGATCGGCCGACGCGCCTATGACGATCCGGGCACCCTACTGATGCGCATGCGGCTGCGCGAACCCGAGGAATTCATGGCCTGCGCCGGCGCCGGCGTCCAGGGTCTGGTACCCGACCTGGCCGGATTCTGGCGGCCGTACCTCGAAGCGGCCCGCGACGCCGGAGAAATCCACGCACGCACGGATATTGACGAGGCCAGCGAGTGGATCGCGCGCGTGATGATCAGCCTGGGCACCGTGCCCGGAAACTGCATCGATCCTGACGACCCGAACTCACTGACGCGTCACTTCCGGCGCTATGTCCTACCGGCACTTCGCATTGCGCCAGCGAAATAGCAGCACCACAAGGAGAATCCGCATGTCCATGAGCAGCGCTGCCCATTTCGACACCGTGATACGGAATGGGCGATGGTTCGACGGAACAGGTGCGCCATCAGCCGTACGGAACATCGGTATCAAGAACGGCCACATCGCAGCGATCTCCGCCGACCACCTTGACGAAGCGGATTGCCCCAAGGTGATAGACGCCGAAGGAAAATGGGTGCTCCCGGGGCTGGTGGACATCCACACGCACTACGACGTCGAGGTGCTGGCCGCACCTGCACTGTCGGAGTCGGTGCGTCATGGCGTCACAACCGTGCTACTGGGTTCCTGCTCTCTATCGGTCGTACATGTCAATGGCATCGATGCCGGCGACATCTTCGGCCGGGTGGAGGCGATACCGCGCGACCACGTGATTCAGGCGGTCGATCGACACAAGACCTGGACCAACGCCGGGGAGTACATCGCCGCACTGGAGTCACTGCCATTGGGGCCGAACATCGCGACCTTCCTCGGGCATTCGGATATGCGAGCGGCGGTGATGGGGCTGGATCGCGCCACCCGCAAGAACGAGCGGCCTACCTCCGCCGAGCAGGCCCAGATGGACCGGTGGTTGACAGAGGCCCTGGACGCCGGATTCATCGGCATGTCGTCTCAGCAACTCTTGTTCGACAAGCTCGATGGCGAAATCTGCCGATCCCGCACGCTGCCATCCACCTATGCCAAACCGCGCGAACTCAGAAGACTGAAATCGCAATTACGCCAACGAGACCGGGCGCTACAGTCTGGGCCGGACATTGCGAACCCGCTCAATGTCTTGTCGCAGGCCGTCCAATCACTGGGCGTTCTGCGTAAGCGGCTCTCGACATCGCTGCTTTCGGCCGCGGACATCAA
Source organism: Mycobacteroides immunogenum (assembly GCF_001605725.1). Taxonomy (NCBI): domain Bacteria; kingdom Bacillati; phylum Actinomycetota; class Actinomycetes; order Mycobacteriales; family Mycobacteriaceae; genus Mycobacteroides; species Mycobacteroides immunogenum. The sequence goes on along the minus strand of NZ_CP011530.1, from coordinate 2,856,681 downwards.
GGCCAACCCGTACGCGATCCGGGCGATGGGTCCGGTCGCCCGGATTATCAACAGACTGGGCGGCAACTTCCGCTGGCAGCACCTGCCGGTGCCATTCGAGGTCTACGCCGACGGAATCGACCTGGTGATCTTCGAAGAGTTCGGAGCCGGGGCGGCCGCGCTGCATCTACGTAGCGAGGTCGAGCGAAACAAGCTATTGCGCGATGAGGCATATCGCCGCAGGTTCCGCAAGGAGTACGAAAGCAAGTTCGGCGTAAGGGTATGGCACAGAGACTTTTTCGATGCCGAAATTGTCGCATGCCCGGATGCGTCCGTCGTTGGAAAGTCCTTTGGCCAGGTCGGCGTGGATCGCGGTGGCCTGCATCCAGTGGATGCATTCCTCGACTTGGTGCTCGAGCACGGTACGTCCATACGCTGGCGCACCACGATTTCCAACCACAGGCCTGAGGTGCTCAAACAGCTTGCCCAAGATCCCGGCGTCCAGATCGGCTTCTCCGACGCCGGTGCTCATCTCCGGAACATGGCCTTCTATAACTTCGGGCTTCGGCTCCTGCGCCATGTGCACCAAGCGCACCAGGCCGGACGACCGTTCATGACCATCGAGCAAGCAGTACACCGCCTCACCGGCGAGCTGGCCGACTGGTATCAGATTGACGCGGGGCACCTCAGAATCGGCGATCGCGCAGACCTTTTCGTGATCGACCCGGAGAAGCTCGATGAAACACTGACCGAGTACGCCGAGGAGCCAGTTCCCGCCTACGGCGGATTGTCGCGAATGGTCAATCGCAACGATGCCACGGTGAGCACTGTCTTGATCGGCGGGCAGCCGGTGGTCATCGACGGGCGACCGGCCGAGCTTCTGGGCAAGCGACGGACCGGTTGCTTCTTACGGGCAGGGGAGAAGGCGCGTGCGGTCACTGCGCACAGAGCGCCTGCGGCTGGTTAGTACATCTAGAACTGAATACAGCTCTTACTGTACTATTTTGGTGTGCAGACGCTGGTTCATCGTGACGCCCTGACGAGATTCGGATGCGCGCTGTCCGACCCGACCCGGGCAGCCATCCTGCTGAGCCTGCGCTCGCGGCCCGGGTACCCCTCCGATCTGGCCGAGGAGGTCGGGGTATCCCGGCAGATCACCTCGAATCACCTCGCCTGCCTAAGGGGTTGCGGGTTGGTCGTCGGAATTCCGGAGGGCCGGCGCACACGATACGAACTCGCCGACGAGCGGATCGGCCGGGCTCTCGACGACTTGGTGGACCTGGTACTGACGGTGGACCCGTCGTACTGCCCGGCAGATGAGGATTGTTGCTGATGACACTCACGCAGCGACGGCGGCAGCTGCTCAACCATCGGGTTCGGTTGTTCGTTGCCGCCACCATTACTTACAACGTGATTGAGGCCATCGTGGCCCTGGCCGAGGGCGCCCGGGTGTCGTCAACGGCTCTGGTCGGCTTCGGCCTCGATTCGGTAATCGAGGTGTCCTCGGCCACCGCCGTGGCATGGCAGTTCAGCGCCAAGGACCCCCAAGTCAGGGAGCGGGCGGCGCTTCGGGTCATCGCGTTCTCATTTTTCGCCTTGGCCGCCTATGTGAGCGTGGAATCCATCCGCGCACTGATGGGCTTCGGGGAGGCCAGGCACTCGACGGTAGGGATTGTCCTGGCGGCGGTCAGTCTTGTGATCATGCCCATGCTCTCCTGGGCGCAGCGGCGGGCCGGCAGGGAACTGGGGTCCGCCTCAGCGGTGGCGGACTCCAAACAGACGTTGCTGTGCACCTATCTCTCCGCGGTATTGCTTGTGGGGCTGCTGGCCAACTCCCTGCTCGGATGGTCATGGGCAGACCCGATCGCGGCGCTGGCGATCGCCGCGATGGCGGTGCGCGAGGGCATGAACGCTTGGAACGGCGAATCATGTTGTGCGCCAGTTCTTACCACTGGAGCTGAGCGATCTGACGACGTTCACCGCGATTGCTGCGAGCACTAGGCGGCGCGGTGGTCTATTATCTGCGTATCAATGCAGATATGCAGAAGGAGCGCTCCCGCGATGGGACAAGTGGACCGAGCGTCGCTCGGCGATGAACAGGTTGGTCTGGTAGTCGAGGTATTCCGCATGCTGGCCGATGCGACCCGAGTCCGGGTGTTGTGGGCACTCACCGCCGGCGAGTTGTCGGTCAACGATCTGGCCGATCTGGTCGGCAAGCCCGCGCCGTCGGTGTCCCAACATCTGGCCAAGCTGCGGATGGCCCGGCTGGTGCGCACCCGCCGTGACGGCACCACCGTCTACTACAGCCTGGAGAACGAGCACGTCGAGCAGCTGGTGACCGACGCGGTACACAACGCCGAGCACGCGGGCCCGGGAATCCCGCCGCACCACCGCACGGAATCAACCCTTCGTACCGTGGGGCGTACCGTGGGGCGCGGTGGTAAGTGATGAGCCACACCCGAACTGCCCCAGCCCATCACGATCACCACCACCATGACCACCATCACCGGGCCGGCCTGAAGGGGATGCTCGCCGACATCGTGGCCCCGCACAGTCACGACGCGGCCGACAGCATCGATGACGCACTGAGCTCCAGCGCGTCGGGCACCCGCGCGGTCAAGATCAGCCTGGTGGCGCTATTGATAACAGCCGCCTTCCAGGTGGCCATCGTGATGGTGTCCGGCTCGGTGGCGCTGGCAGCGGACACTATTCACAATTTCTCCGATGCCCTCACCGCGGTTCCGCTATGGATTGCCTTCGCGTTGGGCACACGCGCCGCGACACGGCGATACACCTATGGATTCGGCCGCGCGGAGGATTTAGCGGGGCTGTTCGTCGTGTCAATGATTGCCTTGTCGGCGTTGGTCGCGGGCTACGAGGCGGTGATGCGTCTCATCCATCCTGTGCACATCGGTCAGCTGGGCTGGGTAGCCGCGGCGGGTGTTGCCGGATTCGTCGGTAACGAGCTGGTCGCCATCTACCGCATCCGTGTGGGCCGGCGGATCGGCTCGGCAGCACTGGTCGCCGATGGGCTCCATGCGCGTATTGACGGGTTCACCTCGCTGGCCGTGGTGTTCGGCGCGTTGGGGGTCGCCCTGGGATATCCGTTGGCGGACCCCGTCATCGGATTGATCATCACCGTGGCGATTCTGGCGGTACTACGTACTGCGGTGCGAGATGTCTTCCGGCGGTTGATGGATGGGGTTGATCCTGCTTTGGTGGATGCGGCCGAGGAGGCGCTCGCCGCCCAGCCCGGAGTGCGAACGGTACGTAGTGTTCGCTTGCGCTGGATCGGACACCGGCTGCACGCGGATGCCGAACTCGACATCGATCCGGATGTCAGCCTTGTCGAGGCGCACCGCATTGCCCATGTGGCCGAACATGAGCTCACCCATGCGGTTCCCAAACTCGATACGGCTCTTATTCACGCATACCCGAGCCATTGATGTGACGCAATGCGTACACAACAACACCGAGTGCTAACACGCACGTACCGGCGAATACCGAGGACAGCGGCAACGCGAGTGCCACCACCACACACCCCATGAGACCGAGCACCGGAATGATCTGTGGGGGGCGCCCCTCGGCGGGGGACAAGGTCCAGGCCGAGGCATTTGCCACGGCGTAGTACACCAGCACCGCAAAGGAAGAGAAACCGATAGCACCACGCAGATCCACGGTGGCAGCAAGTATCGAAACCACCAGACCGACAAGAAGTTCAGCGCGGTATGGCACCCCATATCGGGGATGCACCGCAGCCAGGGCAGGGGGCAGGTGACGATCGCGGGCCATCGCGAAGGTCGTGCGAGATACCCCGAGGATGAGCGCAAGCAGCGAGCCGGTGGCGGCGACGACAGCGCCGACCCGCACCACCGGTTCCATCCAGCGCACACCCGCAACGGTGACGGTATCGAGCAGGGGGGCTGCCGACGTCGCCAGCCGCATGGGACCCAGCGTCGTCAACACCGCCACAGCGACAACGACATAGACGACCAGTGCGATGCCCAACGCGATCGGGATGGCACGGGGGATGGTGCGCGCGGGATCACGCACCTCCTCACCCAGGGTTGCGATACGGGCATATCCGGCGAAGGCGAAGAACAACAGACCCGCGCCCTGCAGCACCCCGGTGAGCGAGACGTCGGTGACGTCAAGAGCCGCGATATCGATTCCGCCGGAGCCGAATGCCGCGACCACGATCGCGGCCAACACCGACAGCACGATCGCCACGATCAGGCGCGTCAGCCATGCAGATTTCTGAACGCCCACATAGTTGATCGCTGTCAGGGCTACCACTGCGGCCACCGCGACGGCGTGTGCATGCGCCGGCCAGGCGTAGTAGCCAACTGTCAACGCCATGGCCGCGCAGGAAGCCGTCTTTCCGACCACGAACCCCCACCCGGCGAGATAACCCCAGAAGTCGCCGAGACGCTCGCGGCCGTATATGTAGGTGCCGCCCGAGGCGGGATACACCGCGGCTAGCCGAGCCGACGAAGTCGCGTTGCAATAGGCGATCACGCCAGCGAGGGCCAGACCCAGCAGGAGAGCGGACCCGGCGGACTGTGCGGCGGGGGCCAGGGCGGCAAAAATTCCCGCGCCGATCATCGAGCCCAGCCCGATCATGACGGCATCGAAAGTGCCCAGTTCTCGCCGCAGCGATTCGGGCCGTTCGCTGCTCATGCGCCCCGGGGCATGTACATGATGACCCCAACTCCCGTCAGGCAGACCATCGCACCGATAACGTCCCAGCGATCTGGGCGGAATCCATCCGCCGCCATGCCCCACAGCAGAGATCCGGCAACGAAGACCCCGCCGTAGGCCGCCAGAATCCGGCCGAAGTGAGCGTCAGGTTGCAGAGTCGCGACGAATCCATAAGCACCCAAGGCGATCACGCCCAGTCCCACCCATGCCCAACCGCGATGCTCGCGCACGCCCTGCCAGACGAGCCAGGCGCCGCCGATTTCCAGGACAGCGGCCACGACGAACAGCAGGATCGACCGTGCGACGAGCATGTCGGTGAGCCTAGTTGCCCACGCGAGGGCCGGGGTGTACACAGATCTGAGAATCTGTTTAGTCGGCGAGGGGAACCGGTGCATGTCGGCGGAAGCTGCGGTGGCTGTTGGTTTGTGGTTGGCCCTTTCGCAACGCAATTGGGAAGCGGCGAAGACCTTCCTTGGCGACGAGTGCATCTACTTGGACATGCCGGTGGGCCCGGCCGCGGCGGCGCGTGGACCGGAGGACATCGTCAAACGTCTGAAGATCGGATTGGAGCCCCTCCAGGACTACATCCACCATGGAGGTTTGATCGTCGCGAACGGCGCTGACGTGATGTACGAGCACTCGGAGACGTGGACCTGGGATACGGGCCATAGCGCGTTGCTGCGCTTCGCTTCGGTGCTACGGGTAGTCGACGGGAAGATCACCCTGTGGAAGGACTACTGGGACATGGGCGCGCTGACCAACTTCGCGCCACGGTCCTGGATGGAAGACCTCATGAAAGCGGACATGAGCTGGATCTACGACGCATCCGGGCAGGTCTGAGTTTCATCCCAGCTTTTGGCCATAAACCCGATCGACCTTCAGCGCCATGAGCACCCTGCGATCGGACACCATGACCGACCGGTACTCCTGCCAGTCGGGATGCTCGCCGGCGGCACCGCGGTAGTACTCGACAAGAGCCTCGACCTCCGGCCCGTTGGGGTCGGCCCCGGGGCCGGTGAGCATCACGCTTCCTTCGGCGGTAGCCCAGGACCGTCCGTCCGAGCTGGTGAACTCCAGGGCCGCGCGGGGATCGCGGCGCAGATTTACGGTCTTGGCACGCCCGTCCGTCATCGAGACGTAGATGACACCCTTGTCCTGGTCGTAGTAGGGGGTGACGGGCGAGAGCTGCGGTAACCCGTTGGACTTGATCGTCGCGAGGATGCCCAAACGGCTGCCGGCGATGAGGGCATAGGGATCAAACTGATCGGAGGCCATACTTGCCAAACCCGGTGCGTCACGCTGGTATTCCGCCCGCACAGGATATTTGAGGCTAGACCACCGTCACGGTGCCGGTACACTGAGCGAGGTTCTCATCGTTCCAGAAAAACCCGGAACGCCCGCCGTACTCGGTGTTGATCTCCACCTGGCCGGGGCCGGTGACAACGTTGAATGTCGACGCGCCCGCGGTACCGGAACCCTCACCATGAGCCTCACCCACAGCACCAGTGGTGAGGTTGCGCCAGTGAAAGTAAGCCTGCTTGGGGCCGGCGAGGCCGTCGGTCGCGTTCATGTTGATGGTGCCGGGAATCAGCGCGCGTCGTTCGTCGGCCTGGCTTGCTTGCCAGGCACTCACCCGTACATCACCGTCGAAGCAGAGAGCCACCTCGCCCGATGGTGCGGCCGCCGCTATCGGGCCGGTGATAAGTCCGGAGCCGACAACGGCGAGGGTGACGATGGCGGCGTGGCCGGCAGATATCGAACGCATGGGGGGAGTATTGCTCATGTGCGCTCGGTCTGGCCGCAGATTCTCCCGGGACAGATCTCAGGCGGCTCCGAGCGCGGCAGCGATCAGCCGCCATAGCCGCTCGGTGATCTCTCCTGGCTCGGGGAGGGGCGTGAGCTGGAGCTGCTGAGCTATTCCGTGCCTGATACCACCGATGATGAAGGCGCCGGCGCTATCCGGGTCGATGTCGGCGGGCAGTTGCCCCAATGCCTGTCCGCGCCGGATGTTCTTCGCGGCGTTGTGGCTGATGCGTCGCAGATATGTTGCCTCGAGCTCGGCGAGCTGCGGATCGAGTGCGGCCCGGTTCAGCAGTATCGGCGCCAGTGGATCAGCCACGTGATAGTCGACGAAACGGTGAGTGCGCTCCAATTCGTGAACGCCCCAGTCCGTTTCCAGGTCCAGATGCGTATCGGCGATGGCGTGGACAAGACCGTCGTAGAACTCGTCGTAAATCACCACGAGCAGACCACTTTTGGACCCGAAGTGGTGATAGAGCGCGCCTGTGCTTAGCCCCGCGCGGCGAGTCAAGCCGCCGAGGTCCATGACACCGTCGCCGCGGACGAGTTCGTCGCGCGCGGCATCCAGAAGTTGTTGACGTCCGATTGGCGAGCGTGCCATCATGTGATTCTACAAAACATAATTATCTTATGTTTAGGAGTCGAGATGGGTGCGGAAGTTTCTTCCTTGGTGAACCTCGCGGGCGATCTCGCGGGAACCTATCGATGGACACCCAGCAGCGGCGGCAGCGTTGATGCGGCGACCGCAGACGCCGATCTCGCAGCGCTGCAGCGCGACGGTTATGTGATTCTCCCGGACCTGCTGACCGCGGCAGAGCTCAGCGAGATTCGGGAAGCCGTTGTGCCACTACTCAATCCGCATGGGCGCAACCACTTCGAAGGGCACGCGACACAGCGGGTATACAGCGTCCTGAACAAGACACGCGCGTGCGATCGGATCGCCGATCACCCACGGGTGCTTGCATTGTTGGATCGGCTCTTCTTGCCCAACTATCTGCTGTCGATGCTTCAGGTGATCAATATCCTGCCCGGCGAGCAGGCACAGATGCTGCATACCGACGACGGCTTCTACCCGATCCCACGGCCCCGCGCCGCTCTCGGCGCGGCAACGATCTGGGCGATCGACGATTTCACCGCGGAGAACGGCGCCACCGATATCATTGCGCACAGCCATCTTTGGGGAGATCGTGCGCCCAGCGAGGCCGAACGCGCCCCGGTGGTGATGGCCGCGGGATCCTGTGTTTTCTTTCTCGGCACGCTGTGGCATGGTGGCGGCGCGAACCGATCCGACACGGCACGCCTAGCGCTGACCGCCCAATACTGTGAGCCGTGGTTACGACCGCAGGAGGCATTCACGCTCTCGATGACCCGCGATACCGTGCGCGCGGTCTCCGAGGACATCCGGCGCATGCTCGGATACAGCATCCATCCTCCTTTCATCGGCCAGGTCGACGGCATGCACCCCAAACGACTGTTGGAACCAGAGAGGCCCAGGTGCTCTGAGTGAGCACGCCCTCGTTCTCAGCGAAGTCTCAGCGGCACTGAGGCAATCTCGGGGCATGTCCAACTTCGACGATAAGAACGAATCGCCCGAATCCAACGTAGATGCCCCAGCAGCCGGCGCAGACGCACCGAGCGCTCCGGCGCCCGCGTCCCGCCGCAGGTTCGCGACGCCGTGGAAGATCGCGGGAGCGGTCTCGGCCGTCGCCGCTGCCGTCGTGCTGGCCTTCGGCGCAGGTGTATGGGCCGGTAGCGAGTTCTTCGAAGGCCACGAGCACGAGCACAGCGAGTCCCGTGGGAGTGATCGCGACGACATCGAGCGTCGACACGAAGACCACAAGACTCACGAGGGTAGCGAGCATCGGTTCCGTGACGATCGTGCGAATGATCGTGAGTCTGATGCGCGCACCGATCGCAGCTCTGCGCCTGGCGCGTCCCCGACAGCGACGGCCACCCCGACGTTGCCGCCGCGCCCGTAGGGCCAGCATGATTGTCTGATGTGGATGCTGAGCGGATGGTGAATGCTTCCGCATCCCTGCGTGCGGCACTGAGCAGGCTCCGACGTTGGTGCGGTGGCATCGCGACCCGGTCGGCATTCGTGGCCGCCGCGGTGGTCCTGGCAAGCCTGGTGATCGTGGGGATCGTCTCGGTCGAGCTCTTGTACCGGTCGATGTGCGCCGATGTTGATGACGCCGCCAAGGCCCGCGCACAAGCGGTCGCCGAAGCATTGCGCAAGGAGCCGCCCCGCGAGCTGGAATCGGTGCTGTTGTCCACGGATCAACGGGTCGTTGCGGTGCAGGTCGTCGACAGTGGCGGCGTAGTGGTGCGACGTTCGGAATCTTCGCCCAAAGACCCGTTGATCATGTTGCAGGAGAATGACTCCCGAGTCGGTGTGATCGCTTCCATCGACGACGATATGCGGGTCAGCACCGCGACGGTCACCGGCCGCAAGGGCCAGTACCGGGTGCTGGTCGGCGGCGGTATCGAGCCGATCGAGTCGATGGTGTCGACGGTGGCGACGATGCTGGGCGTCACCGCGCCGGTCGTGTCTGTGGTGGCGGGTGTGGTGACCTATCTGCTGGTACGGCGCTCGTTGCGATCGGTGGACGCGATAAGGTCCCGTGTCGCCGAGATCAGCACTTCCGACCTTGACGAGCGGGTGCCGGTGCCGAACCGATCCGATGAGATCTCGGCATTGGCTGTCACGATGAATGAGATGCTTGCGCGGATCGAGGCCGGTCATGCCGCCCAGCGCCGATTCGTCGGTGACGCGTCTCATGAGTTGAGAAGCCCGCTGGCCACGGTGATCTCGGCGCTGGAGATAGCGGCAAATCATCCGGAGGTCTTTGATCGGCAACTCGTGCGGAGTGCGCTGTTACCCGAAGCCCATCGCATGCAGGCGCTGGTGGAAGATCTCCTGCTGCTGGCGCGGGCTGACGAACACGGGCTACCGATGCGCCGCACCGAGATCGATCTCGACGACCTGGCTGTCGCGGAATCACAACGGCTCAAGCGAGAGACGCAACTGACGATCTCGGCGCAGCTGTCGGCGGTGAAGATCGTCGGCGACGCGCATGGTGTGGCACGAGTCCTGCGGAATCTGGCCGATAACGCGGCCCGCTACGCCGCCGGCACGGTGATGATCACGGTGAGCTCGGACGTGCACTACGCCTACCTGGAGGTAAGCGATGACGGCCCGGGCATTCCACCGGCCGAACGACATCGGGTGTTCGAAAGATTCGTACGCCTGGATTCTGCGCGCTCACGCCAGGGCGGCGGCAGCGGCCTAGGACTCGCGATAGTGGCTGAAATCGTTGCCGCGCATCACGGTACGGTCAAAATAGATGACCGAACCGGCGGTGGGGCAGCGGTGACGGTTCAGCTGCCACTGGCGAATTCGCCGGACTCAAGTCGATAGCCCACACCCCGGACCGTCATGATCATGCCGGAACCGATCTTGCGTCGCAGATAACCCACATAGACCTCGACGACATTGTCTGGTCCATCGTAGTGATTGTCCCAAACATTCTGCAGGATATCGGTTTTGGTAACCGCAGTGTCTTTGTTACGCATCAGATACTCGAGAAGGCCGTATTCACGGGGCGTGAGCGCCACCGGCATGCCATCGCGCTCAACAACTCGGCGACTGGGATCGAGTGACACGCCACCGGCGGTGAGCACCACTGGGCGCTTGGGTGCGCCCCGGCGCACCAGGGCACGCAGGCGGGCGGTGAGCACCATGAACGAAAAAGGTTTGGTCAGATAGTCATCGGCACCCAGGTCAAAGGCATCGGTCTGATCGTAGTCGCCGTCTTTGGCGGTGAGCATCAGCACCGGCGTCCACACCTCGGACGCGCGCAGCTTGCGCAGCACCTCATATCCGTTGAGGCCGGGCAACATGATGTCCAGCACAAGCACATCGAATTGATCATTGGTGGCTTGCCACAACCCATCTACACCATTGTCAACGGCGACGACAACGAAACCCTCGGCTTGCAGACCGGCGGTGACCGTCTCGGCAAGGAGGGGCTCGTCTTCGACCAACAGGACTCGCACGCGGGGCCTTTCAGGGGTTGATGGTGCCGTGCACCGAATAGTCTGACACCGATGCGCTCACCGAGGCGGCCGTCTGGGCATGAGCCCGTTCTTCTGCCTCGGCTACCGTGGTGGCGGCGCCGAACAACATCAAGGCGCCGATGATCAGGGTTATCGCTTCCCGCTTTGAACTCATGACATTCCGCCTTCTATTGAGACTGGGACATTCCGGTCCGAATTGGCCGGTGACGAAGGTAAGAGTCCCAGCCGGGTGCTGTGAGAACGCTGAGCGGCCGGCGCGGTGCGACTCTCAGCGGACTCTCAGCGCCGGATCGCTAGGGTGCGGTCGGAATGCGGTTGACGTCTAACAACGGGATGCGGTGGGTACGCAATGGCTACGTCGAGCTACAAGTTGCCTCAGGTCACGGCACTGTTCTGGATCTTGAAAATCGCGGCAACGACGCTGGGTGAAACGGGTGGAGATCTGATAGCCCAAACGCTGGGCCTCGGCTATGCCGCCGCGTCGATCCTCTTCATCGCGATCTTCATCGTGAGCCTGATCGTCCAATTGCGTGCCCGCCAGTTTCACCCGGCGCTCTACTGGACCGTGATCGCCGCGACGAGTACCGCGGGAACCACGATGTCCGATCTCATCAACCGCGGTCCTGGATCGGATACCTCTACCGACGGCGGGCTGGGCTACGGTGCGGGCGCAGCGCTTCTGATTACCGGGCTCGCCATTGTGTTCTTGGTCTGGAGGCTCAGCCGCGAAACGTTCGATGTGGCCAACATCAGCACCTTCCGTGGCGAGGTCCTCTACTGGGCGGCGATCCTGCTGTCCAACACGCTCGGCACCTCGCTCGGCGACTACCTCGCGGACAGCTCTGGGCTGGGCTATTGGGGCAGCGCGATGCTTATCGCGAGCATCATGCTGGTCATCTTGGCGGCGCACTACTTCACGAACGTGTCCGGTGTCCTGCTGTTTTGGGCAGCATTCATCCTCACTCGTCCGCTCGGAGCCACGGTGGGCGATCTGCTGTCCAAACCACTCGAGTCCGGCGGATTGGCGCTGGGGACGTGGGGCACATCTGCCGCGCTGTTAGCCGTCCTGGTTCTTGGGATCACCTTCGGGTATCGCCGGGTGCGGCCCGCAACACCCGATGATGAACCGGAGGCCGAGAAGCGTGAATTCGCACGCGACTAGTGCTGGTAGACGTCGTTGAGTGTGACGGTGCGCAGCTGTCGCTCCCCGATGACATCGAGGAGCTGGTGATAGACGGTGGTCACCGGTGGGTGGTTGAGGTGCCCGATGACGATCGCCTGTGGGTTGAAGTACTTGCGGGCCATATCGACGATGTATTGCGGTGTCACAACTCCGGAGTCCGATAGCGACCCGTACCACAGCACAGGCGGGCCGTAGCCCAGTCCATGTGTAACGGAATCAGTTGCGGCATTGCGCTTTCCGTACGGAGGCCGGAAGTACGGGGCCGGGTCGACACCGTAGGTGTTGGTCAGGAACTTCGTGTTGCGGGTCATCTGGTCGGCGATCTGCTCGGCCGTGAGTGTCGTGAGATTGGGGTGTGACCAGGTGTGATTACCCAACTGGATCTGTCCGCTGTCAACGAGCGGCCGCAGCAATGGGGCATGCTGCGTCCATCCCGGGTTCACCCCATTGACGAAGTAGGTCAGGCGAATTCCGGTGTCGCGGGCCAACTGGGTGTAGGCGGCGATGACATTTGCGTCGGTGCCGTCGTCAAGGGTCAAAGCCAGTAGCCGCTGGCCATCGGTGCGATCAGGCAGCGCGGTCAGGGTGCCGCCGCCCGGCAACGGTACTCGCGCCAATCCTGTGCTTGCGCCTCCAGCGGAAACCCCGGGGTCGGCCACGGCCGCGGACAGTGATTCGACAACAGCGGCACCGGCTGCGGCGGCACCTGCCAGCAGCGTCAAGAACCGACGACGGTCGAACACGATGTCAGGGTAGCGCCGGAACCTGGCTATCAGGCGGCGCCGCACTGGATGTCCGGCTAACGTTTCTTTTGTGATCAACTTTGCTCTGCGGTCGTGCGGTCTGCGTGGACACGCGACATTCAATCCCGATGAACAGCCGCTACGCGAACGGCTGCGGGTTGATACCCCGGTCGGCGAGGCCTGGCGTTGCTTGCGATGCGAGACATTTGTGGTGGGAACACCCCGCTATCGGGGCCCGGCCGACACCGCTCCCGAGGTACCCCGAGGACGGTTGCTGCGCGACCGGACCTTGATGCGAGTACTTGCCGTGGAGCGTGTGTTCCGTGGATTGGTGTTCATGCTGCTGGCGGTCGGTGTGGTGAAGGTTCGGGGGTCGCGTGAGCATCTTCAACAGGTCTTCGAGCAGGACATTCCGCTGATCCGTCCGCTGGCCAATCAGATCGGCTGGAACCCCGACAACTCCAAAATCATTCACCACATAGGCCAGGCCTTCTCGCTGTCGTCTTCGACGCTGATGTGGGTGGCGGTGGGTCTTGCCGCCTACGCCGCCATCGAATTCATCGAGGCGATCGGCCTCTGGATGATGAAGCGATGGGGCGAGTACTTCGCCGTCATCGCCACCAGCATATTTCTGCCGCTCGAGATTTACGAGCTCATCGAAAAGCAAACCGTACTCAGGGTTTTGGCGTTGCTGGTGAATATTGTGGCGGTGGTTTGGCTGCTCTGGAGCAAGCGGCTGTTTGGGCTCAACGGCGGCGGAAAAGCCTATGAGGACGAGCATCGCGCCGAGAGCCTGCTGAGTGTGGAGCGGGCGGCGCTGGGGGACAAGCTGCAGCAGGCCTAGCCTGCATCGGCGAGTAGCCGATCCAATGTCCGACGGCCGATTCTGCTCATGGCCGGATTGCTCTGCGCGTAATACCAGACGAGCCCCATGGCCTGCTGGAATGCCCATGCTTGCCCGCGTTGCCACTGTGGCTCGCTGGGCGCCAGAATGTCGCGGAACACCTCTCGTGGGCCGGTATTGAGAAGATGCCACGCACCTACCAGGTCGAGCGCGGGGTCGGCAGGCGCTAGACCACCGACGTCGAGGACTCCCACCAAACGCCGGTCAACGGACACGAGGACGTTGCCCGGTATCAGGTCGCCGTGACTCATCACGTCGACCTCAGCTCCGCGCGGCAGCCCGCACATGCGATCCCACATATCACGTAGTCGTGGAACATCGAGTAGTTTCTCGCTGCGCTCGAAGCAGGTACTCATCCAGGCCGTGTGGCCGCTGAGGGCACCGCCGCGCCCGGTACCGGTAAAGATCTGCTCGTCAGTGGGGATTGCGCGGACATCACCGATGAACTCGGCAAGGTCACGCGCGAAACTGTCGGAATCGGCCGGATCGCGATCGGTGGCCACCACCCCCGGTAGCCACGTCTGGACCGACCACGGCAGTCGGTAGCCTGCTCCCGGCTGCCCTATCGCGACCGGCCGCGGCGTTAAAAAGCTCGTCGAGTCAATAAGCTTCTCAGCAGCTACAGACTCGATCTCCAGTTGCCTGGCCAGCTGAACAGGATCGTCCCCCGACAGCGGGAACCGCAGCGCGAGACGATCACCGAGCCGAAAGATCGCGCTGACCGTTCCCGATCCGCAGATCGGAGTGATGGGCAGGCAGCGCCACCGGGGAAATTGCTCGTCGACCAGGGCGCGCGCCACCGGCGCGGTGATGTTGACCTGTCCGGCGTGCATGTCCACAACCGGAAGCATTCGCCGCCGTGTTCGCGGCACGCAAGCCGATAACCGGCGCGGCGGTCAATCGGCCAGTCGGTGACTCGTCAACCAGTCATCGACGGTCATAGCGGCCGTGACTTCGTCGAGGTCCAACACCAGGCGGGTCTGGTGATTGATCATTCGAACCGCGCGCTCGCAGACGGCGACGCTCTCATGGCGGACGGCGGCCTTGATCGCGTCGTTGATATCCGGTGACAGCCCGGTGTCATCGGTGAGCCGCGCCGCCGTGTTAGAGGCGGTGGCAGCTATGTCACGCAATGTGCGCCCCGCGTGGCGCCGGATCTGCTCCACCTTGGTGATCGCGGTGGCCAGCGCCAAGTATTTCTGGCGAGAGTCCGATTCAGGAGCCTGTTGGCTGCCTACCCAATTCGCGGCTTCCCGAAGCCGGTCGGAGTCATCGACGGCCTCAAAAGCCAAATAAAAGCCTGCGGCAGCGCGACCGATAGGAGTCGATGTGTCGGCAGCGGGAGAGGGCGGGCGCGACGGACGTTGCGGAGGCGCCGACAGAGATTCAGTGAGTGCCGATAGAGCGCACCGCGGGACGTCCATCTATACATACTGCCCGAAAAATAGACGGACTGTACAGAAGTTCAGCCGGAGAACATTTATCGGGGGAGAAGTCTGCGGAGGCTCAGCGTTGTCCGAACCGGTCGCGCAGTTGAGGATCGTTCTCCCACCATAGCGTCGATGGCGCCGGATCCTCAGTCGGGTCGGCGCGCTTCAGCGATGACGACCGGTCTACGCGGTCAAGTTCGGCGTCGATCTGAGCGGCATGCGCCTTGTCGTCCGCTGACAACGCGCGCATGAGCAGCAGCAGGAAAGGCAGCCCCAGCACATCGCCCAGGATCCAGAGAACTCCAGCACCGATCGTCTGATCGGTGCGCAGATCTGGCCCCCAGGACCGGTGCAGCGCGAGGTAATACGCCGATGCCAGGAGAGGCCCTTGCCACAGCACCAATCCGAGCACTCCGTCGCCGATGGTCTCGGCGACGCTGATCAGCAGCGATATCAACTGCGGATACTTGCGCGGAACCGGATCCACCTGCAGGCGGGCGTAGAAATACGCAAACCCAATTAATACCAACAGCATTCGCGTTACTGCCGCGAGCGTCCCATTCGAGAGCGACGCCGTGTACCAGGGGGACAGATACAGCAGCCAGGGCGTGGCCAGCATGGCCACAGATGTCGTGAGCGGATGCGTCAAGATCCTTGCGGGCGTTGACGATAACGCTTGGTCGAACCTTTCCTTCGTGGCCGGTTCCAGTGCGCCACGCAGCACCGTCACCGGCCTGCCGAGAGTGAGAAAGAAGGGCACGACCAGGAGTAGCAACACAACCTGCAACGCACGCACCCAAAACAAGATCGGCGCATAGACGCCCACGAAGCTCATACAGGCCAAAACCCAGCATGCGAGCCCGGCCACGTAACAACCCACCCATACGCCGCGGATATCCGATCGGTGACTCCGCGCACGGGACAGTGCCACGCCGTAGCCGGCGCCCAGTACGACGGCGCCCAGGACCCCCGCGATGTCGAGTTGCCACGCGAGACCCACCATCGTCCACGTGAGAGGCTCGGTGGCCATGTTGGGTGTCATGGTGCTCTCCTCGTCGGTTTGTAGATCAACGGATCAGGTTAGATCTCCTACCTGCAAATCTGCTGTAAGCGGGCCGGAAGCGTCCTCGCACGAAGGTGAGCATCTACCGAAACACGCTGCGCAGAAATCGATTAGGCCGGCGCAGGCCATGCGGTACCGCAGGTTCTCCCGGAGATAGCGGGTTGTTTTTCATTCTGGTGTTGCCGCCCGAGTTGTGCCGTATTGTCTTGCTTCCTACAACTGGATTTCGTTTGAAGGAGCAAGTCGGCATGAGCTTGGCGCGGCAAATTGCAAGTAGCGTGGCGGCATCGATCTATCGGCCCACCGACATTGCGGCCGATGAGTACCACCGGTGGTACTACGGAACCGGAATCTACGATAAGACCACATGGATGGGTGTTAAGTGCCTCAAGTCCGTCAGTGATATGTGGAACTACCAAGAGATTCTGTTCGACCTGAAACCGTCATTGGTCGTCGAGTTCGGCACTCGGCACGGTGGATCCGCCTTGTTCTTCGCAAGCACCATGCGCCAGATCGGACAACCCTTCAAAGTCCTTTCGGTCGACATCTCGCACGCCGTTTTGCACGACACAGCCCGCCGCGACCCCGATGTTTCGTTCATCGAGTCCTCGTCGACAGATTCGGGGGTCGCGCAGGAGATCGCCCGCCTCAAGGCCGAGTACCCAGGCAAAATCTTCGCCATCCTCGACAGCGATCACTCCATGAATCACGTCCTGGCGGAGATGAAACTGCTACGGCCCGTATTGTCTGCGGGAGATTATCTGTTGGTAGAGGATTCAAATGTCAACGGTCACCCGGTACTGCCCGGCTGGGGGCCTGGCCCATTCGAGGCAATCGCCCAATATGAGCGGGAGTATCCGTCCGACTATCGGCATGATCTAGACCGCGAGCGCAAATTCGGATTCACCTTCGCGACCAACGGATTCATGATTCGCAATTAGGCACGGGCCGAACCGTCTTCAAACCAAGCCGGGGGTAGAGGCTTCTTCGCGGGTATCACCCACGTATGCTCGCGAAGAAGTTAATGGCGGCTTACAGCCGGATGGTCAGAGTCCGCATCTTGTGTGGCGCTCACGCGATTCCTATGTGACACAGCCACATAGCGAAAGGATCAGCTGGCGCCATGACTGGCGATGAGCTTGAACAAGGTACACAGACGTTTTCCCGCCGCGCCCTGCTGGGTAGCACGGTTGCGGCTGGTGCTGTCGCAGCGGCCGCGGGTTTCGCAGCCGGGCACGCGAGTCATGGACAGTCGGCCACGAGCACAGCTGGCACGGCCTTGCCCACCCCCGAGAATGTTGGCGACGCGAAGGCGATCGGACTGCTGCTTTTCGACGGTGTCGAAGAGCTGGACTTCGCTGGCCCCTGGGAGGTATTTGGGGCGTGGTCCATCGACTTCCCTCAGGACAACTACCGGCCGGTCAGCATCTCTCTGGACTCGCGACAAGTCAGATGCGCACAGGGACTCGAAGTTGTCGCGCAACATACGTATCACGAGGCGCCGCCACTCGATGTCCTGCTGGTCCCGGGCGGCAAGGGATGGAGAAGACTCGTCAATGAGCCTGCATCGATTGCCAAGATTCAGAAATTGACGGAGCACGTCAATCTTGTCGCGAGCGTTTGTACGGGCTCCTTGCTACTGGCCAAGGCCGGCTATCTCAGGAATCGGCGAGCCACTACCCACTGGAGTGAATTGGACACGCTCACAACGCTAGACCCCACCATCTCGGTGGACCGCGACAGTCGGTACGTCGACGGCGGCGAGTATGTGACCTCGTCGGGAGTGAGCGCGGGCGTAGACATGGCGCTGTATATGGTCTCGAAACTGATCAGCCCCGCGCGAGCCGGCGAAGTGGCGCACGCGCTCCAGTACACGCATCGGTGGCAGCTCTAACCTTGCCTCGCCACTAGTAGGGATGCCGCGCTTCAGGGTGTTTCGACGGTGCGGCGTAGCAGTTCGAGGAAGGTCGCCTGCTCATCCGGCGAAAGATTCTGCAGTAGTTGGTCGGCGACGGCGGCGGCCGGCTGGGTGAGTCGCCGCACCGTCGCCGCACCACCCGCGGTAACCACCATCAGTTTTCTCCGCAGATCGCGATCATCGGAACGTGTGGTCACCAGTCCGCGCTGCTCAAGTCTTTTCAGGATGGGGGTCAGCGTTGATTTATCGAGGTAGCAGAGTTCGGAAAGCTCGGAATGATCGAGCTCGCCGATGTCGGTGAGCCGCGCGAGCACCGTGAACTGCTGGCCGGTCAGCTGCGCGTCCACGTTCTCGTGCCAGAGGCGGGTGTGCTTTTGATAGAGGCGCCGGGCCAGCGGGCCCGGCCCATCAAGCACGGGTCTCATGTTGTTCACTGGCTCCTCCTCACATCCGCTTGCCCAAATAGTACGTGTACGTCCTATACTAGTTAGTACGTACACAAACTAAATTGGGAGACGCGGTGAAATTGGTAGTCGGTATGACTGGTGCGACGGGGGCGCCGCTGGGCGTGCGACTTCTGGAAGCACTCCACGAGATGGGCATCGAAACCCATTTGGTGGTCAGCCGATGGGCACGGGCGACCCTCCGCCAAGAGACCGGCCTGAGCGTTGCGGCGCTCTCCACGCTGGCCACGGTGAGCTACTCACCAGAGGACCAGGCAGCCGCCATCTCCAGTGGGTCATTCCGCACCGACGGGATGGTCATCGTTCCGTGCAGTATGAAGACGTTGGCGGGCATCAGGATTGGCTTCGGTGAGTCGTTGATCAGCCGTGCGGCAGACGTCACCCTCAAAGAACGACGCAAACTCGTGCTGGTCACGAGGGAAACGCCGCTGTCGGTTATCCATCTGGAGAACATGCTCGAGCTCAGCCGCATCGGGGCAGTGGTGATGCCGCCGGTGCCCGCCTTCTACAACGAGCCCACGACGGTGGCCGACCTTGTTGAGCATCTGACCGCTCGCATCCTCGACCAGTTCGGTCTCGAGCTGCCGGGGGCGAAGCGATGGAACGGGATGCACCTTGCGGCCAGTGAGCTCTTGTCACAGTAAGGAAAGGGACTCATGGTGCAGCATGGCAGCGCACTTAATTTTCGTGACTTCGTCGACGAACTCGTTCGCGTGGGTGACGCGGTCATGATCGACGCGTCCGTGGACGCGCACTTGGAAGCCGCCGCCGTCGCACGGCGTGTGTACGAATCCGGCGGGCCGGCCCCGGTGTTCAACCATGTCAACGGAGCGGCACCGGGATACCGGCTGATGGGTGCACCCGCCGGAATGAGCGCTCTCGGTAGTGGTTACGGGCGGATCGCGGCGCACTTCGGCTTACCGCGCGCAAGCGGGGCACGAGACATCGTGGAGCAGCTGGTGGCAGCCATGGCCGCCGAGCCCATCGAACCGGCCATCGTCGATACCGGCCCGGCAAAAGAACACATCATGGTGGGGGACGAGGTGGATCTCGAGCGGTTCGGGGTGCCGCTTTTGCATCGGCAAGATGGAGGCCGGTACTTCGGCACCTACGGCATGCATATCGTCCGCACCCCGGATGGGTCATGGACAAGCTGGTCAATCAGCCGACTGATGTTGCGTGACAAGCGCTCTCTCGTTGGCCCGGCGATGGCCCAGCAGCACCTGGGGATGATCCATCGTCAGTGGGCAGCGTTGGGAAAACCCACACCATGGGCCTTCGTGCTCGGCGCTCCGCCTGCCGCTATCGCGGCTGCGGGCATGCCGCTGCCGGACGGCATCAATGAAGATGGTTACGTCGGCGCACTGACAGGCCGCGGCGTCGAGGTAACACGGGCCCAGCTGCACGACCTCATGGTGCCCGCAAATGCGGAGATCGTTGTTGAGGGATACATCGATCCGGTCGAAACCGACCTGGAAGGCCCAATGGGCGAGTATCACGGCTATCAGTTCGAGGACAGCAAGCCGCAGCCGATCTTCCGCGTCGAAGCAATCACGCACCGCGACCGCCCCATCTTGCCGTTTTGTGTCGCCGGAATGCCTCCCGAGGAAAACCATACGATCTGGGGCACCATGATCGCCGCCTCCGCACTTGACCTGTTGCGCCGAGCGAACTTTCCCGTGGACTTCGCGTGGTGCTCCTATGAAGCAGCGACCTGTTGGATCGTCGTCTCTGTAGATCTCGACGCATTGAGGCGACAACCGGTGGGTGAAGCAGAACTTGTCCGTCGTATCGCGGACATATTGTTCACTTCTCACGTCGGGTGGCTGGTACCGAAAGTCTTGTTGGTGGCCAACGACATCGACATCACCGATATCAATCAGCTGGTGTGGGCAATGGCGACACGGTACCGACCGGGCATGGGGGAGTATGTGTTCCGGGATGCACCCGGCATACCGCTAGTGCCCTACTTAACAGCCGAGGACGTCAGGAACCAGCGCGGAGGAAAAGCGATCACCAGCCTGCTTCAACCTGAACAGCTTGCCTCGGGCCGCACGCATGGAATTGCTGCTCAATTCACTACGTCTTATCCAGAAGGCTTGCAGCAGAAAGTGATAGATCGGTGGACCGAATACGGCTTCCCTGAGAACTCGAGCCTGGCCAACGGCACTTGAGAATTAACCCTTGCGTCAGTCCGTGATTGATCAGTCAGCGAACAAAGAACCGCCGTACCGATTGCAGAAACTCAAGAAAACCGTAGTAGTTCGTGGGCGCAAGACGCATCAGGGCGTCGAACATGTAGGCATCGGGACCCACCAAGATTCGGGCCTTCCCGTTCTCGACGCCACGGTGAATGATCTCGGCAGCCTTCTCGGGCTCTGTCATCGCCGTTGCCGCAAATTCATTGATGACCTGCTCTCGGGTGACGCCGACTTCCTCGGTGGGGAAGCGCCCATTGCGGACGATGTTGGTATTGATGCCGCCCGGGTGCACGTTGATTGCCTTGACGCCGGTACCTCGAAGCTCTTGCCGTAGGGCGTCGGTGAATCCACGGACGGCGAACTTGGCGGCGCAGTAAGCACTGTGCGTGGGCCAACCGGCCAGGCCGAGGACACTTGAGGTATTCACGATCGCACCGCTGTTTTGCTCGACAAGAATCGGGAGGAATGCACGAGTACCGTAGACGACTCCGTGAAAATTGATGTCCCACAACCATTCGTCGTCTGATGGATTGGTATCGAGTACGGTCGAGCCGAGGGTAACCCCGGCGTTGTTGAACACAGCGGCAATCGGCGTGGGCGCCCAGTTGCGAACCTGCTCAGCGAACTCGCGTTGCGCATCGGCGTCACGTACATCCAACACTTTTGTGAAAGTCGGTCCGTTTAGCGATAATTCCGTCTGTTTCAGGCCATGCTCGTCGATGTCCGCGATAGCGACCGCGTACCCGTGAGCCGTGAGGCGCTGGGCCAGAGATCGCCCGATTCCTGACGCGGCTCCGGTGACAACAGCTGTGCGACCCTCCACGGCCTTGCGCCGAGCGCTAGTCATGCGTGCTCCTTCAAAAGGTTTGGCGATCAGGAAATGGGCGCGCTGTTACATCCAGGGACTGCTATTTCCGAAATGCCGCTTGTGAAGGTGTGATTCGAAGTTAAACTGCTACCCCGCCCAATGCCGCGCATCTACTACGTGACGCTGATTCCCCACCCCCGGCACACGGCATACCCCGCGCCGCTCTAACGCTACGCGCGTGTACCCGCGGGGTGCAAGTGGTGGGTTTGGTTACGCGTGATGTTCGGTCCCCGAGAAGATTTGGATGCGGGGCGTGTCCAATTAGTCGGGCTAGGCCTGAACTCGGGCACAGAGGTCCGCGTTATGCCCCGGGGTGATGAGCGGCGAACACTCACTCGAGAGCCCGAAGCCAAAGCGAACGCACAGGCCGACTCACGCGCCTTCGTCGATTTCGCCGCGTCGCTCACGCCTATCCGGCCCCCGCTGTTACCTCCACCACGCCAATCGGTCACTAGCCGATCTTGCCGCCGGTCCGGTTCACCGGCGCGGCAGTGCTCGTCTCCCAAGAGATGGGCTACCCGCCGAAACGCAGCACCGCAGACAATGGAAGTCGCGAAGTAGGCACGGGCGGCGGATCCACCTTCAAACGACGCATCGCGTCCGCGTTCACATGGAAGCCTGCCACGAGGGACGCAACCCGTACGCGTAGCCGTCGTGAAGGTGGTCGAATCCCGCAGCGCAGGCAGCCAACGCTGGGACCCGCGCCGAACTGTTGATCAACGAAATCATCTACGACGTCGAGGAAGTGCTGAAGCTCTGCCTTGGTGAACACACGGCGCGCCGTGGGTACCGCATCTTCGGTGGAATACCGCGGCGTGTTCGACTCGAAATAAATCGGGGTCGGAAAGTCTCTGATTGGCTCTCGCAGAAGTCAACCCGTCCTGCGGTGGCCACCCTAGCGAGTCAGGCGGTGCTAGCTAGCCCACTAGGGCAGCCACCTTGCTGTGAAAGCGGGTTGGCTAGCCTTTTCCGGTCAGCTTATCCTTGACGGCCTCAACACCCTCTTTGACTTTGTCGGCAGCATCAGCAACCGTTTTCCTAGCAGAGGCGATAGCCTGATCGGCTTGTCCTTCGGCTTTGAGATCGTCGTCATTGGTGACGGACCCTGCGGCTTCCTTAGCGCGGCCCTTCAGGTCATCGAACTTGTGCTGAGCGTCATCGGCGATTCCCATGTGGTCCAACCTTTCTCATAGTTTGTACCCAACTTCGATCAGTTCCGGAGTTGTCAGCGGCACGGGTCGTCGGCGTTGATTCAGTGGCCGCCGACGACCCGTGCCAGTACTGGCGTTTTACCGGTCACTCAGTGTGTAAGTGAGACTTTCGCATCGGCATCGCCGGGTTTGAAAGTGATCGTTCCGTGCTCGAAGGTGGACTTGAACGAGCCGTCGGTCTCGGTCGTCTCATCGGCGGTGGGATAGCCAAGTTTGCCTTGTGAGGCTTGGTTGTCATTCCATGCGTCTCGGATCTTGCCCCACACGAAGTAGACCGGTTCTCCGTTGCGGTAGATCAGCACTCCGCCGTCAAACTGCTGGTAGATCCCGGTACGGTCCAGCGTTTCCTTTTGGTTGTCGTACGGTGCGCCCAGGTCTTTCTTCTGCACATCGCTCAGGGTGTTCCACTTGGCCAGGATCGGCCCCTCCACGGTATATGGAGTGCCGTTTTTGCCCGGAATCTCTGTGGTGCTGGGTTTTTCGGAGGGTGAGGCGGTGATGGAGGAAATCACCGACGAGGCGGCCGAGCTAGCAGAACTGACCGAAGGTGTGTCGCCAGTCTTGTGTGAGCAGCCCACCGCGACTAGAGCGATGATTCCGACTGCCGCGGGCAACGCGGTGGCGTGCAATTTTTTCATGCGCATCTTCTTCTCTCCTTGGCGTGTATCGATCTTCTGCAACAAACACGTACTGCGAACATCCCGATCTTGCCCGGCAAGACACATCCCGGCAATAGCCATCTACGCGGCGAACCAACCTCCGGTATCCGACGATGCTAGCAATTGTTTACGGCATAAACTAGGGTTTGTTGCTATGACGAGTGAGCCTTCACGCCACATAGACCACCGGATGTTTAGCGGAGCGCTGGTGGTGTGCGGAGTGGTAACTCTGTTCGGCGCCGCCGTCACCACCAATCACGGCAACGGCGGCGGTCTTTCCGTGGTGGCGGCGCTTCCCAGCGGTTCCGAGGTGTCTGATCCCGACGACGATTCCTCCGGGGGGTCGGGCGTCACTGGCCCGATTGGAACTTCCGATCGTTCCGATGTGACCGGTCCCATCGGCGGTTCACCCAGAGGTCCCATCGGCGGTTCCGCCGATATGAATGTTCCCCCTAGCGGTGGTCCAGGAGGCGATTCGGCGGGAGGTTCCTCCAATGGCCCCGCTGGTGTGAACGGTGCCGCCGGCGGGGCGCCCAGCGGCCCGGCCGACATGAACGGTCCTGTCGGAGGCGGTCCCGGCACTCAGTGATTTCTTCAGAGTTTTCCCACCCCGGGGACTATTTCGGTAGTTCGGGAGTGCGGATCGAAAACCTAGTCGCGGAGTCCGAAGATCCTGGCAGCGTTCTGTCGCCCGATCCGCTCGCGATCCCTCTCGCCGATCTCGGAGGCATCGAACCACGTGCAGGCTTCTTCCATCGACTCGAACGGATAGTCGGTGGCGAAGAGCACTCGGTCGGCGCCGAGTTCTTCCATGGCGTTGCGCATGGCGATGGTGCGAAAATCTCCGCTGGTGGTGACGTAGAAGTTTCGCCGAAAGCAATCGATGAACGACTGTTCGGTGGCCACGCCCATGGGGTTCTTGCCCTGAGGTGATGCCCAGTGTGAGGTGCGCCAGATATTGGTGGTTACCAACTCGCCGAGATGTCCCAGGATGACGGTCAGGTGGGGGTGTTCATCAAAGAGTCCACTGCCGATGAGCCGAAGTGCGTGGAGGCCCGTTTCCATGGAGAACGCCCAGGCTGGACCCAATAGCCAAGGGTGCCCGTGATAGCCAGATTGTTGACTTGTCGGTGGATTTCGGGGATGAAGGTAGAACGGTACGTGCAGTCGTTCGACCTCAGCCCAGAATGGACGATATTGGGGAAGGTCGTAGTAGGTCGCGTTCTCTGGTTTGTCGATCTGGCTGAATCCGTTGACCAGGGCGCCTTTGAAGCCCAGCTCAGTGACGGCGCGCCGCAATTCCGTGACTGCGGCATCGGGGTCTTGCATGGGCAGCGCCGCAAAGGCCCCGAGCCTATCCGGATATGCCGACACCTGTTCGGCTAGTGCGTCATTGGCCCGGCGGGCGACCTGAATGGCTCGGTTAGTGTCCGTGATTGACTGTACTGCAGGAGAATTCAACGACAGAATGCTGTATGCGATACCGCACGCATCCATTTTGTTGAGACGTTCACTAGCGAGGTCGAGGAGCTGACGTCGACGTTCGGGCCATGCCTCGGCCCCGAAGTACTCCTGCGAATCGTTGACGGTTTCCGCCGTGGCGAAGTGTTCCTCGAGGGCGATCTTGTTTTTCATGGTTCGCCTTTCTTTGGTGAGCATTGGGATTCAGTGTGATTGCGTATCGTTCTCGTTGTTGGAGGCCACGTTTGAGGCGGGAAGTCCCAGCAGACGTTCGGCATTTCCATAAGCGATCTTGCGACGGTCTTTCTCGCTGATCGGCGCGGTATCAAGCCAGGGGCCGGCAACCTCCGGGTCAGCGAATGGGTAGTCCACGGAGAACAGGATGTTGTCGGCGCCAACGCTGAGGATCGCACTGATCAGGGCCTGGTCATTGAAGTTACCGCTAGTTGTGATGTGAATATTGGAATAGAAGTATTCGGACAGCGGTCGCTGCAGGCTGTGGCCAAACGGATTTGCGTTGAAGTAGTGCTGGATACGACCCAGCAGCGCCGGCAATCCCTCGCCGAGGTGTCCAACGATGATCTGGACATCTGGGAACCTGTCCAGGACACCGCTGAATATGATCCGGAGCAGATGGGTGGCGGTTTCGGGAGCAAATGCCCATGTGGCACCGACGATTTCAGGATGGCCGCGTAGCGCGCAAACGTCTCCGGCCATCGGCCGTGGATGAATGTAGAGGGGCACTTTGAGTTCTTGCAGCGTGCTCCACAGCGGTTCGTTGATGTCTTCGTCTAGGTAGATCGCTTTGTCATCGCCTAGGCCGGTGTAGCCGTTAATCATGGCCCCGCGGAAGCCAAGCTGGTTGACCGCGCGTTGTAGCTCCGAGGCTGCCCGCGCCGGGTCAATTGTCGGCAGCTGAGCGAAGGCGCCGAAGCGGTCTGGATAGGCGCTGATCGACTCGGCAAGATAGTCATTGACCTCTGCGGCAAGGGAAACCGCAACGGCGGTATCGGTAATACCTTGAATGCCGGGGGCGTTGTGGGACAGTATCGAGTACCGCACGTTCGCGGTATCCATGGCGGCGATGCGCTCGGGGCCGATTTCCAGGAGCCGATCCCAGACCGGGCGGAACCAGTCGGGCTCTAGCCCCTGGGAGGTGGCGACGTAGGCGGGATCGTCAGACAAGCTCCCGGTGGCGTCGTGGGCGTAGTAGAACGCTTCCTCTAATGCAATCTTGGGCAACATCTGGGTCTCCTGACTGAGATTTCCTGAAAAGAGTCGCGCTGCGCGACATCACTGATCACGCTATTGGCGTATTCGCATGTCAGAAAGGGATGGAGAAGCCAACTGATGTGCATAATCAGACAATGCGCGGTGAAGAATCACCTATACCGAATGCCGCTTATGTCGAACGCGTCGGCACCCCGCCGGGGATCCAGATGCACCCCACTGCTCTTATTGCCGAGCGCTTGGCCAGCCGCGGACTGCGGCAGGGGGCGCCGTCGCGTTTGGGATTTCACCTGCTTCTCGGCGTCCGTGCCGACACACTCGAATGCGCCGTGGACTTCGTCGACTACACCATTTCCATCGGGGAGTGGCTTTGGATCCGGCCCCGGCAGGTACACCAATATCGGTGCGATTTGGCCGGCACGACCGGGACCGCGATTCTCTTCGCGAACGGATTTATCAGCCCCGCGACAGCAGGGCTCGTACGCCTCGATGATCCTCTTCGCCAACCACTTTGGTCCCCGTCGTCTGGTACGAACCGATCGGTCGAGACCTTGGTGGACGCTCTACGCGCCGAGTACGCGGCTGTATCGGGCGAGCGAATCACAGCGCACGTCGCCACCCTTCGCCACATTCTGTCAGCGCTGCTGCTGACAATCAGTGCAACGGGCGCCGTAAGTGACCAACCGTCTAATCGCGTATTCGACGCATTCTGTAAGGCCGTAGAGGCAAGATTCACGCAAACCCGCAAGGTTGCGGACTACGCCGATCTCTTGGGATTCAGCACCCGCACCTTGACGCGCGCCGCGATTGCCGCGACCGGGCACGGCCCGAAAAATTACATCGACGATCGCGTTCTATTGGAGGCCAAACGTCTACTTGCGCACACCGATTCCTCATCAGGTGCGGTAGCCCGTCTTTTAGGCTTTTCGACGCCATCTGATTTCAGCAGGTTCTTTCAGCTACGTACCGGCACGACACCCGCCCAGTTTCGAAGCATCACCTGAACACCGACGCAGCAGCGCTAAGTTGAACTCAGCTAGAGGACGAGCCGCTACGAATCTACGTAAGGTTCCCGACTCGGAACGTTGGCGGCCAATCATTCCGAACAAGGTAGTGATGGTGCCGGTAAAGGACATCCGGCACGAGTCGGTAGGCAAAACGCCGCTGAACTCTTTAAGTGCGTAGCTGAGTTCTCCAACACTAAGCGCTCAAAACCGGGCCCAGCACAACGAGTCTGACGAAGGCGCCGGCAGTGCCCGCACCTGACGGCTTACCGTCAACACACGCAATATGTACGCTGCCGGACGGTACGATCAGCTGCCATAGCGGCGTCCACATGCTGCCGTCTTCCGCCGGCTCCGGTTCCTCGTGTGTATGCGACCGGATCAGCTGTATCGACTGGCCGTCTGGGCTCACTGCGGTGCAGTTCAGACGCCCCCTCTCGGACTGGTCTTCCCCCTGGATCTCCAGCTGCAGGGACGAGGACGTCCTGACCGGAACCCTCAATCCGACTGGAATGCGGACTGAGTTCCCACTATGGCGCCGTTGGACCGCCGTGACGGGAACGGCATCTGAAGCGGTATCCGTGGGCTCGGCGCGATCGCCGATACGTGTGGGACCGACGGCGACCAGCGACAGCATGACGAACATCGTGCTGAGTTTCACTACTCGTTCCTCCTACTTCTGGTGGAGATGCCTGTCCCGCAGTGGAGCCTGTGAGGCAGCCGAGCCCGCGAGGTCGGTGCCTCCAACTTCGCTGAAGGCGATCTCAAACTTTGCAGGACGCGAACGTCAAGCCATAGGTAGATCCATGCTTAATTACGGTCAGAAATGGACATCGCTCGCCTTGCCATTGAGTTTTCGAAGGGATTTAGGTAAATCTCCAGTGATTAGACACACAGTTTGCCTGTGCTTCACGGGATGCGTTGCGTCAATGTCCATTTTCAATCGGTTTTAGGTAGGAAACCACCTGGCAAAAGCCATGTATCGCGACAAATATCGAAGCAGGCAGCCCGCCAGCCCGAGGTGAAACCTCTCTAGGGCTGCTTGCTACAGCCCCGTTGATCAGTGCTTCAGTGAGGAGATTCGATGCCCAGAGTAATGGTGGGAGAATCCGTGAAATTGCAGGAGGGTGGTCGGTTGATCGTCCAGGTCGGAGACTTGAGTGTCGGAGTTTTTCGCACAACTCAGGGTTTGCGTGCTTACGAAAATGTATGTGCGCACCAAGGTGGACCCGCGTGCCAGGGGCGCGTCGTGCCCCGCGTGCGGGAAGTGCTCGATTCAGGCAAGCGAGTTATCGGACAGGACTTCGACTTGAAAGAGATGCATGTCGTGTGCCCTTGGCATGGGGCCGAGTACAAGATCGATACCGGTGAGCACGCCACAATTCCGCGAATTGCTCTGCGCCGCTTCGAGGTAGACGAAAGCGAGGGGCATATCTATGTCAATGTCTGATGTACAAGACGTGACTGCCTTCTCGTCGATCAGTTCAGATCTAGAGAATCTGGTGGGGGAGTTGGAAGCTGGTGCCACCCAAAATATTTCGCGTGCAGACATGTCATCTGCCATCGGGTCGCTGGGGAAAATGCTCGCAGTGCTACATCAACGCGGAGTCGAGTCAGTTGTCACTCCGGAACACCTCAGCGTTACCGACGCCGTAATCATGATCCAGTACCTGATGGAATCGCACAACATCAACAATTTCGATCTCGCAATGTGGGTGTCCCGTGCGCGGGCGAGCGCGGAGGAGTGCTGACATGAAAAATGAACTGACAGTATCGCTTTCGACTGAACCTGAGATCACCACGCGGACCAACACTCTAAAAATACTGGAGAATGCGCAACGAGATCGAGAGC
Organism: Mycobacteroides immunogenum; assembly: GCF_001605725.1. Classification (NCBI taxonomy): domain Bacteria; kingdom Bacillati; phylum Actinomycetota; class Actinomycetes; order Mycobacteriales; family Mycobacteriaceae; genus Mycobacteroides; species Mycobacteroides immunogenum. The sequence continues at coordinate 2,827,933 of NZ_CP011530.1, read as the reverse complement.
ACTACGGTTTGGATGACTATTTCATCGTAGATGTCGATGCCCATCACGTAGAAAGCGATTCTTGGGAAGACATCATTGAGTTCATCCCGAATCCTGTGATACGCGACTATGGCGAACAATTCGTCAAGTACGTTCCGGGCGACACTCGATTTGCTTTGACCAACGAGATGCCGGGGCTAAAGTTTCAGGATGCCGGAGCGCGAATCCCGCATCAGGCGGCGTTGGCAGAGGACGTGCCGCTGTCGGATGTACATCGCGATGTGACTCTTGTCCGCCGCGCCATCGAAGCGATGTCGTTGAACTATCAAATCGTGTTTCCCCAGCCCATGCTCGAGGCGGGACTGCACCCAGTTCCTACTATCGCCGTTCAGATCAACCTGGCTTACAACGAATGGTTCACCCAAACAATTCTGGGGAAAGACCCGAACATTAAGACGATGTTAGGGCTGCCGTTTCACGATCCGGACGCGTGCCTGGAGACGATACGCCGATATCACAACAACCCTGACGTTATAGGGTTCCTCGTCACAAGTCAGCGGCATGTAGCAGTGCACGATAACCGTTACATGCCCGTGTATGCAGAATTGGAACGGCTGGGGATGCCGATAGGGTTCCACGCTGGTCCAACATGGGGTGACACCATGACGTCGACTATGAATCGCTTCCTCAGCGTTCATGCGATGTCGTTCGTCACCTGCAATATGACACACATGACCAACTGGATAATCAACGGAATCCCCGAAAGATTTCCCAAGTTGAAGACAATATGGATTGAGAGTGGACTGGCCTGGCTGCCTTTCATGGCACAAAGGTTGGATCACGAATACATCTTGCGGACCGCCGACGCGCCGTTGCTCACGAAGCTGCCGTCGGAGTATATGCGCGACATGTTTTATACCTCGCAGCCGCTTGAAATGACGGACTTCAAATTGTTGAAGTCAACATTCGAGATGATCGACGCGCCGAACACACTGCTCTACTCATCCGATTGGCCGCACTGGGATTTCGATCTTCCCGCCCAGATCCTGCGTCTCGATTTCCTCACCGAGCAAGAGAAGCGAAACATCCTGGGTGGCAACGCCCAGAGGCTCTTCGGCGCGGACAAGCTTCCCGATAACAGACACCGCTAGCAGGCGCGGTCCGTGAGGTGGTCATCCCGCCGACCTCACGGGCCGCGTTCGCCGTCGGCCAACACAACGTCAGGCAGGAGCACATGCGACTAATCGTCGGCATCACGGGTGCCACGGGTGCTCCGCTGGCGGTGTCTTTGCTTTGCGCATTGCGTGAAATCAACCAGCGGCGCCGCACGGAAAAAGGGGAGCCGGTTGTCGAGACCTATCTCGTGCTGACGCGCTGGGCCCGGACCACAATCCGGCTGGAAACAGCCTATACGGCAACGGATATTGCTGCGCTGGCCGATCACCACTTTGGTCCCGATGACCAGACTGCGCCGATCTCCTCGGGGTCATTCGCGGCCGACGGCATGGTGATCATCCCGTGCAGCATGAAGAGCCTCGCAGGTATTCGCAGCGGCTATGCGGACGGACTGCTAGGCCGTGCCGCCGACGTCACTCTGAAGGAGCGCAGAAGGCTGGTGCTGGTCCCACGTGAGTCGCCTCTGAGCGAGATACATCTCGAAAACATGCTCGCGCTCGCCCGGATGGGCGTTCACATCGTTCCGCCGATGCCGGCGTTCTACAACAAGCCGGAAACCGTGGCGGACATCGTCGATCACACCGTAGCAAGGGTACTGGATCAATTCGGGCTGCCCGCGCCCCGTGCACGTCGTTGGGCAGGGCTGACCAAGACAACCGATGAGGTGAATAACATTGAACGGTAATGCATTCGATGATCTACGCAGCTTCCTTGCTGAACTGGAGTCACACGGTCAGCTCCTGAGGATCACCGAGCAGGTATTGCCCGAACCGGATGTCGCGGCGGCCGCGAATGCTGCCTGTCGTCTAGGCGACACCGCTCCGGCACTGTTCTTCGACAACATCGCCGGCTTCGTGGATGCGCGTATCGCCATGGGGGTACACGGCTCCTGGCGCAATCATGCGCTCGCACTGGGCTTACCCGTGGATACGGGGGTGAAGGAGCAGATCGCTGAGTTCATCCACCGTTGGGAGACGTTCCCGGTACCGCCTGAACGTCGAGACGGCCCACCGTGGGCGCAGAACACATTGGCAGGAGATGACATTGATCTTTTCAACCTCCTGCCGTTGATACGCCTGAACGATGGCGACGGCGGGTTCTACCTGGATAAGGCTCCGGTCGTCTCGCGCGACCCAGAAGATCCCGGCAACTTCGGCAAGCAGAATGTCGGCATTTATCGGATGCAGGTCAAAGGAAAACGCAAGCTGGGCTTGCAGACCATCGCGATGCACGACATCGGGCTGCAGCTGCATAAGGCCGAAGAGCGCGGCGAGGATCTACCGGTCGCGATCGCCGTGGGCAACGACCCCATCATCACATTGATGGGTGGCACACCCCTGGAGTACGACGAGTCGGAGTACGAAATGGCCGGCGCGTTGCGCCAGGCGCCCTATCCGATCGCGGCGGCACCTCTGACGGGCCTTGATGTTCCCTGGGGGGCGGAGCTTATCTTGGAAGGCGTCATCGAAGGCCGCAAACGCGAGCTCGAAGGTCCTTTCGGGGAGTTCACAGGACACTACTCCGGCGGGCGCAAGATGAATGTAGTTCGTGTCAACCGTGTTTCGTTTCGCAGTAACCCCATCTTCGAATCCCTCTACCTCGGTATGCCGTGGACCGAGGTCGACTATCTCATAGGACCGGCGACGTGCGTACCGCTCTACCAACAGCTCAAGGCGGAATTCCCCGAGGTGGAGGCCGTCAATGCCATGTATTCCCATGGGCTGCTCGCCATCATCTCCACGCATAAGCGCTATGGTGGATTCGCCAAAGCCGTTGGAGTCAGGGCGATGACAACGCCGCATGGCCTTGGATACGTCAAAATAGTCATCGTCGTGGACGAGGATGTCGACCCCTTCAACCTGCCGCAGGTGATGTGGGCGCTGTCCACCAAGGTGAACCCGGCCGGCGATTTGGTGCAGCTTGCGAATATGTCTGTCATGCAACTAGATCCGGGCGCATCCCCGTCAGGAATTAGCGACAAGTTGGTGATCGACGCCACCACGCCCGTTGATCCCGATGTGCGTGGGCATTACGGACAGTCTGTCCATGACTTGCCCGAGACGGCCGATTGGATCGTTCGGCTGACCAAGATGATGGCCACTCGAGGATAGTGCCCGTAGATAACGAAAGGAGTTCTGATGACCATGGATAGCGTGCAAATACCTTGTCCACGTTGCGAAGACGGGACGGCGACAGTGATCGCGGTATCGCCCGTCCCGTTGGTCTGGCAGATCTATCAATGCGCAACTTGCCTGTACTGCTGGCGTTCGACGGAGCCCGCCAGACGCACTGACCGGGCTAGTTACCCCCGTGAATTCCGCCTCACTCGCGCCGGCATTGACGGTGCGCGCGACGTTCCGGCGATCCCGCCGTTGCGGCAACAGCCGTGACCGCACGGCCAGATCAAATGTCTACAGAGTATAGAAAGGTAACCCTGCGATGACCTCACCACAGCAACCGCCGTGGGAACGAAAGATATACGTCGGAGGCTGGGTCGACGGCGCTGGGGACACAGCTGATGTTGCCGAACCTGCCACGGGGGCAAGCCTCGGGAAAATAGGCCTCGCCAGCGGCGCGGACCTGGAACATGCAGTCAGCCTGGCGAAATCAGCCCAGCAGCCATGGGCCGCAGTCGACCCGGAAGGACGCGCGGGTCTGCTGCGACGCGTTGGAGAGGCATTGACCGCCATGAAGGAAGGCGTCGTGGGATGGCTGATACGAGAAGGCGGCGCTACCCATGAAAAGGCGAACTTCGAGACCGACCTAGCCATCCGCGAGTGCTACGCAGCAGCGGCATTGGCCCTGCACCCAACGGGCGAAATGATTAGCACCAACGGTGGTGACATGAGCTATTCAGTGCGGACTCCCGCCGGAATTCTCGGCGTGATCGCCCCATTCAACGCACCTCTACAGCTAGCGATTCACTCGATCGCACCGGCGATAGCGCTGGGTAATGCGGCCATTCTCAAGCCAGATCCGCGTGCCGCGGTGTCGGGCGGAATGATGCTGGCGATGGCGTTCGAAGCGGCAGGAGCACCTCGGGGAATCTTGGCGGTTCTCCCGGGTGGAGCAGAATTAGGTGAAGCGCTGGTTGCCCATTCGGGAATCGATGTGGTCTCGTTCACCGGCTCGACGAAGGCCGGCAGATCGGTGGGTCAAGCGGCCGCACGCCACTTCGCGAAGGCGCACCTGGAGCTGGGAGGGAACTCGGCGCTACTGGTCCTTCCCGGCGTCGATATCGACTGGGCGGCGCATATGGGTGCGCGAGGCTCCTTCTTTCATCAGGGACAGATCTGCATGGCTACGGGACGACACCTGGTGCATCGGGACGTCGTCGACGCGTACGTGGAGCGACTCGCGCAAATAGCGGCAAACCTGCGCATCGGTGATCCCACCGATCCCGAGGTAGAGATCGGGCCGATCATCGATGCGCACCAGCGCGATCGTATCCATGCGCTGGTCCTCGAAAGCCTGGAGCAGGGAGCCACGCTGGTAACCGGCGGCACCTATGACGAACTCTTCTATCGCCCCACAGTCCTGACCAATGTGGGCCCACAGACATCCGCGTACGCCAACGAGATATTCGGACCTGTCGCGGTGGTGCGTTCCTTTGCCTCCGACGAAGAGGCAGTAGCAATGGCGTGCGACTCCGAGTATGGGCTGACGTTGGGCATCCTCACCCCGGACATCACCAGGGCGCTTGACATCGCAGAACGAATTCCGACCGGGGCAGTGCATATCAACAACCAGACCATTGCGGACTCACCGCTAGCCCCAATGGGGGGAGTCCAAGCTTCGGGTGTGGGCTCACATTTCGGTGGCACCGCCAATCTCGATGCATTCACCGAAACACGCTGGGTGACAGTTCAACCAGCACAACGTCGATCAGTCTATTGACCGTCTTGACCGGGAGCGGCTACGCATCAGTCCGGTGTCAGCAACCCACCCTCGCATTTTACATAGCTATATTAGAATGTATGCATGTGTTATGACCAGAACCTCGCCAACGAGGACGGTTCAGCGTCGGGACGCTCGGCGCTCAGCTACAAGGTGCGCGACGAGCTAGGGCCCGAGCATTCGATCAAGGTCCACCGCACGCAGGAGCTCGCCGCCCCGCCGGAACCGCACCACCTGACGGCGCACCGTCTTCTGCTTGTCAGAAAGGGCAGCGCAACCATAGGCATCGACTCTGAACGATATGACTGCCCCGCGGGGACCCTCCTCTACACCCGGCCCGGCCAGGTGCAGCACATACCCGTCACGCCGGAGGGTGATGTCGAGTGGGCTGACGCGATCCAAATCTGTTTCACCGGCTCAAGTCCTACGAGGTTCGCCATCCGTGTGCCGAGCGTGATCGACGACGCCTTCGGTACACGGAAATGGCAGCTCGGAGGCGGCATGCTCACCGCATGCGACCAGTCTTTCGCCGAGATTGCGGACGAGTACGACAAGTCGGCCGGCGATGCCACGGGCGTCACGTGCGAGTTGGTCCGGATGCTGCTGGCGGGGCTGCTTCTACGGATCACCCGTATGGCGACAGAGAAGCAAACCGATGTCGTGGTGCTGTGCTCGCAGACCTATCACTTGTTTGGCTCTATTGCCATGAATGTGGGTCGGGTGGGGTGTGCTATGTCTCGCGTGGCGGAGTGGTCTGGGCGCACGGGTAGCTCATAGGTTCGAAAGCTCCTACACCTCGTACCAAGGAGCTTGCCCGTGCGCGCGACCACTTTACTCAACCGTGTCCTCGACCTGCCGAAGACCACGGTCCGCGACGTCGAGTGCGGCGACAAGGTGACGGTGTGGGTGCGCCCGCAACAGCGGGTGATGTCCTGTCCGCATTGCGATTTCCGTACCCGGCACCGCTACGACACACGGATGGTGGATTCGGCGTGGCGGCACCTGGACCTCAGTGGGCGGGTATGTGTGCTCAAACTGCGGCGACGTCGGTTGCGCTGCCCCGAGCACGGTGTCCTGGCCGAGTCAGTGCCGTTCGCGCGGCCGGGATCGGGGTTCACCCGCGACTTCGAGGACCTTGCGGTCTGGCTGGCCGCCAAGTGTGACAAGAAGACGGTGTCGACGTTCTGCCGCGTCACGTGGCGCACCGTCGGGGCGATGTGTTCGCGCGTCGTGGCCGAGAAACTGGACCCCGACCGGCTGGCCGGGCTGGTCGACATCGGCGTCGATGAGATCTCCTGGCGCAAGCACCACAAGTATTTGACTTTGGTGTCCGACCACGACACCGGCACAATCGTGTGGGGTGCGCCGGGCAAGAAGGCAGCCACTCTCGACGCGTTCTTCACCGCGGCCCTACCCGCCGATGGCGCGAAGAAGATCGAGGCCGTGTCGATGGACCTCGGGCCGGCATTCGCGAAATCCGTTCGCGCACATGCCCCGCAGGCGGTGATCTGCTTCGATCCGTTCCATGTCGTCAAACTAGCCACCGACGCCCTCGACGACGTTCGCCGTCAGGTATGGCAGTCCGCGCGCAAACTGTCGGACAAGCAGATCGCCAAAACCTACAAGGGAGCCCGCTGGGCGCTGCTGAAGAACCCCGAATCCCTCACCGACACACAGAAAGCCACCCTCGCCCAGCTCAAACGCGAGGGCGGCGCACTGGTCCGCGCCTACGAACTGAAGGAATCGCTGCGGGCGGTGTTCGCCGGGGATCTTGACGCCGACACCGTCACCGACATGCTCGGGAAATGGTGCTCATGGGCGCAGCGGTGCCGGATCCCGCAGTTCGTCAAGGTCGGCCGAACCATCAACAAACACCTCGATGGCATCCAAGCCGCGGTGGAGCGCGGACTGGCCAACGGCCGCCACGAAGGGCTCAACAACAAGGTCCGGTTGATCATCCGCAGGGCCTACGGCTTCCACAACGCCGAGAACGCGCTCGCCATGATCATGCTCGTCTGCGGACCGGTGACCCTCGAACTCCCATACCACACATGAGGTCATCCACATTCATGGCAATAGAGCCACTTGTTTCGCCGGGAACTCGAAGAATCGTTCACGCGACTTCATACGACGAATGAATACGCCAACGTATTGGGCTATTCCGCGCGCACTCTAAATCGCGCCTGCATCAAAGATAGCGGCCACACAGCGAAGGAACTCATAGATACCCGCATAGCCCTGGAGGCTAAGCGGCTGCTCACCTACACGAACCTTCCTGTATCGACTATTGCACGAAAGCTGGGATTCAGTGAGGCGACAAATTTTAGTAAGCATTTCCATCGAATGACCGAGTGCCAGCCTGGCGCGTTTCGGCGTGCCCATCAGGGGCTGTGGTGAACCACCCAGGCCCGAGGAATGTGTATCGATGGTCCATTCCTGACCATAACTAGACTCAAAAGTATCGGTTTCCAAGCATTTCGAGGTGCCGCATCGAAGTACTCTGCAACAGAGTCCTTTTGCGACAGGGCGCACATACATAGATCTGTGTGCTTGTCGCATTGAAAACACCAGACGGAATGGTGGTTGATAAATTGAGTACGCATTTTCCAGACGGGTGTTCGCGCAGTTATGAGTGACTACCGCACCACGATGTGGGAGGTGGTTGCTGCCGTGAACCAACTCGATCGATTACTGATCTGGGCATCCGAGGTTGTCACCCCGGTTCTTACGGAGGCAGACCCCTCGTGCGTGGTCCAAGTCTTCTATTCGTCCGACAACAGAGTCGCGATAGTCGCGACGGGAAGTTCCTCGCCCCCTGTTGTGCCGGATCCACCGTCGTGGCTGTGTTATCGAAAGCCGCATCAGTGGCTGTTTGAACGCCTGGATCGATTCGACGCCTCCGGTGATCAAAAACAGCAGCACCCTGACGTTGGGCGAGGGCACCCAAGGCGATTGCCATGATTCATGGCCTGGCGGGTTTTCAATCGGGTTGCCGGTGCCAACAGTGTTGGACGGCAGAATGTGGTCGCATGCGACGCATCGGTAAGGCCGAACGTTCTCGGTGGCGCGAGATCAATCGAATGGCAGATGAGAGCTGGTCAAGCTACTGCGTCGACGAGCTGGAGGAGCGCGGCGCGCCGAACCGTACCTGGAGCGCCGACGAAACTTCATTGGCAAACAACCGATCAGTTCCCGTACGGCGTGTTGCCGCAGTCCTTGGCCGCTCCATCGCAGCTGTCTCGACGGTGCGCTACAGACCAGCGCCGTCCCTGCCAGAAAACTCCAAACCAAGTGGCTGACTGATGATGCGCCCATGCACCCAGTTGACCTGGGGCGGTGGAGAAAATGGGGACACATTCCAGGAACCGCTCGACGAGTTCATGGCGGCCGCAGACGCGCTCTACTTCGCGACGCGACGCCGGCAGGAAGCACGCGGGTAAGGCCCGCTCTCAGCTTGAGCTGCTGACGCCACTACTCGATCGGGAGTTGATGTCCGTGAGCAAGCTTGTCGGTTGTGCACAACTCGATCTAACGCTTCTGTCTTCTGTGGCAAAGTATTTTCGGCTACAGAACCTCATGTCGGTCAGCCAGGAATCTTTTGGCTGAATCGGCGGCGGTCCATAGAGAGGCCCCGAGCATGATCGCGTCCTTAATTACAAGGCGTCCTGGTGCGGCCAAGAACGGAAATCCGTGGGTGCTTGATCCAAGGTCCGGAACCCACACTTCCGGTGTCGTTACGAGGAAGGAGAGTGTAACAAGACTCATCCCTGCCAGTAGCAGTCCACCGATCATTCCGGCGGCAGGGTAGGCGAAGCCTAGAGCGATCATGATTCCGATGGTCACGATGCATGCCCCGATAATCATGGAGGTGGTGTACGTCCCATTTTGTAAGTGCCAACTCATGTTGTCCCCGTTGACCGCACCTTCGGGAGTCCGGTGCAGTGGGTAGCCGCTAGGAGTTTTCAACATCCAGCTAAGAAATGGGCTGTTAGCGACGAACGGCACGATGCCCTCGGCCTCGTAGCTAGTGACTTTCAGGCCACCAATCCACAGGGTCACAATGACAAGTCCCAGCCGGGTAAGGAAGGTGGCGAGGCGGTCTAGTCGAACTGTCTGTCGCGCGATTGTGTTTATGAGATCCGTCATGATGATCCGACTCCTGTTGCACTGTCCATGGGTTTACTGGGCGCTTGGTTTGGCAGACGCCCCGTGGCTACGTCGCCACACCCAAAATGCCTTGGCATAGGTGAGTTATCAACGCATAATTGACTCACTATCATGCTTAATCGGCTCAATTTTGGCGGATGAGATCGGTATGGATTGGCTAAGTAAGCTCTTGCGGCAATCTCAGCCCGGTGCGCGTATCGACACGCGGTGTCAGCTGCCCGCGGGCGCGCGCCGCTTCCACGACGCGGTGTCCGGATCTACTGCCCCGTTTCATCTAGTTGTCGAGGGGCAGTGCGACATCGTTCTAAATGAGCGCATATTGGCGATGCGAGCTGGAGACTTCCTGCTACTGCCGCGCGGGCAAGAACATGAGATACGGATCAGTGGTAACGCAAACGCGGGACAACCGAGAGAGTCGGTGTCTGTGCACTACGGCCAGGCCCTTGCGCATGTTGTAGTAGGCAGCGCTGTTCCCACAATTGACTTATTCTGCGGCCACTACTCGTTCGAGACTGGGGCTGGACATGTGTTCCTGGCCGGCATTCCGAACCCCCTGCAAGTCAACGTTGCGGAGGCATCGCCGAGTGGCTTTCGTGATCTGGTGTCGCTGCTGCGGCTCGCGGCAGACAACGACAAACTGGGCGCGTCCGTGATGCTCGATTCCTTAGCGCAAGTGCTTCTTGTGCTTGCCTTGCAAGTTGATTCGACCGACCACGTCCCGAGCATTCTCAAAGCAACAGATACTGCAGTGAGAGCCGCAATAGCGGCAGTTGTCGCTCAACCGGGCGAGAAATGGACAGTCGACCGTATCGCAGAAGTCTGCTGCGTTTCCCGGTCCACGTTGGTAAGACGATTTCGCAGCGACACAGGAGCTACAGTCGCTGATTTCGTAACATGGGTACGCGTTATGTATGCCGCCGATCTTCTGCGTAAACCCGGTTACTCCGTAGCCAATGTCAGTGACACTGTGGGGTATTCGTCTGCATCTGCCTTCAGCAAGGCGTTTCAATCAGCCATCGGCATATCCCCAGGGCGATACGCTCGACAGGCGCGTGACTGACATTGCAGGTTCAGGCTGGCCTCAACAAGCGTCACCCGTTGAGTACGAATCCGAGCCGCCGCTGCTTGTCAGTTGACACGATGAGCAGTGATGTCGCGCAGCCGATACGGCTCGAACAGAAGGCTCATGGGGCGAAGGCTCCTCGCGTCCGATTCAGCTCTTGATGGGCGAGCATCTCTGCATTAGAAGCCCTAGGTAGATGCGTGAGGTAGCAAACATTCATGCCAAGCATGTGCCTATGGCATTGGTAGTCAACATGTTCCGTTCGGTTAGGTTGAAAGCCGCTCCCGTATTTCTTGAAGCTTCTGGGCCAGTTCCTCTTCGCTGAAGACTTCCCTCGTGATCAACGAATGAGCCAGGGAGACAAGCTGGTTCTCCGGATAGGGGAGTTCTGAGTACTTCTCTTGATTCAGTGCGTCTTCCTCGTGCCGGCGTTCAACGAAGCTAGGAATCTGGCCCGGGTTTCTACACGCTGACTCGTCTAGGGCATCGCACATACCGTCAAGGCTTGTCTTCCATGGCGGCAGAGGGTTTTCCACCCCCCACTTATCGGTGAGAGATTTCCAATAGTGAGCAGTCTGTTGAGTGATTATTTCAAGAACTCCTATTGACTCATCGCAGAGCTCAAACCCCTCTGTTTTAACTGGTGGGTCATCATTAGCGTGCACCTCGCCGCGCCTCCTTCACTCTTGCCGCAGTAGTGTTGGCGGTCACGCCAGGTTTGGGAAGCGCTACTCCGATCATGCAATCCCTCGTGATGATCTCGGCCAGCTGATCCTCGGACCATCCTTCAGTGCCAGCCGGTCTCACGGGCAACACCATGAATCGGTGCTTTTGGTTTGAGTCCTCCACGCGGACTTCAACATCTTCGGGCAGAAATGTACCGAATTCGGTTAGCACCGCACGAGGGTTCCGCACGATACGGCGTCGATAGTTCGGAGTTCGGTACCATTCTGGCGAGTTGCCAAGAATTGGCCGAGGGTAACAAGAACAGAGAGTGCAAACAACTACATGGTGCAGGTTTGGGGTGTCGCGGAGAATATGCAGTGCAGTGAAGTCGCTGGGGGTGCCAAAACCTGTCGGGTGTAGCCAATCGACGCCGACTTCCTTGCATGCACTCAGAGGGTCGTTGACCGCCTGATCCGCAAATTCCGGGTCAAGCCAGCATTTTGCAACCAAATGAGAGGCAGGTAGCGGCCCAATTTTCTCTGAGAACTCAGTAAAGGCTCGATGATCTTCGGCGGTAAAAATGCCCTTTTCGAGACAAAGCTCCCGCATAGCAACTTCGAGGACTTCAAAATCGGAAACCTCTTCAACCATCGGCGCGGGTGGATTATGCCCATGGTCGTGGTCATGTTCTGTGTCGTGGGGTGACATAACTAGCTCCTGATCTGCAGTCTGTCTATGAATTAATTTTAAGCTGGCATTAGCCAGCGTTCAGGCAACTCCGTTTGTAGAGTGTCGAATTCTGCGCCAGAATACTCCGGCCACAGGTCGACCATTTTGAATCGCACAATGTAGAACCATTCAGGCCTAGGTGAATTGATAGCCTCGTAGTCAAATCCCTCGTCCTCTGCTGCGGGTGATTCATAGGCCACGGTGGCGATCTCTCCGGTAACACCCCGAAGGTATTCCTGAGTTCTCGTATAAAAAAGTGCTTGCCATTCGCGCACAACCACGCGATCGCCGACGTTGAACGAGGCGGCTTCGGCCTGGCCTGTGTATATCTGTGGATCGCCTACCCCCACAGCGTGAATATGATGTCTGTTGCGGGGAATGTCATCTCCACTGAGTATCTCGCGGGGGCGTGGTTCTAGTAACTCTCCAGGCTTCAGGTTCGCGACGCGTTTCTTGACTGTATTGAATTTGGCAGTTATCTCCGTCAGCGTCATAATATGTTTGTCAATCAGGACACGTGGTACGCTCATTAGCCATCGGCCATAATAAGGAAACCCGAGGTACATGGCGCGGCCTATGTCGACATTATGTAGCCTACGGCGCTCTTCTGAAACCCAAATCCCCCTCAGCCCGAGTAGTTCGCACATGATGTAAGTATTGTGTTCCCAGTTTTCATCCTTCTTTTCGATCCACTCAATTGGTGCATCGAGCTCACCGCCGACGTCGTGCTGTGTTTTTAGGTAGGCTTCGATCCGGTTGTTGGGTAGCCCGTAGGGCGCCTCCGGTATATCTTCGAACGAAGACCGCAGTCGTCTGACCAGGGCGATTCGATTTGCGCGTTCACGGCTGGTGGACATGGTTGTACTCCTTTCGTTGCGATAAGTAGCTGTATGCATTGTTGTGCGGTATTTGGTGCGCTAACTTGCTGCGGCCCAGCCAATGTGGCGCAAGTCCGCAGAACATCGATACAGTCGGCGCCCTTCTAATATGCAGTGCGGCAGGCACCGCTTGACTGACTTAGGTCCAGTCTTCATCGAGATCCCGCCATCGAGTGGATAGGCTCAATCATTACTATTGAACTTGGCCCGTGCGAGGTAGCTTTCTGTCAGTCACTGATTAAAACCGGACAGGGAGAGTCATCACCGATGTTGCCGGTCATCGATAGGGCTAATGCGCTAACCGCCTCATCCAACGAACAGTGGGTACTCGATCAGTCGAGTTGTCGATGTACATGTTTCAATTAAGCAATCTCCCTTCCGTGAAAGATGTTGTGGGGTAGGGGATTTCGATATCATTATCGTCACGGTGACGAAATATTGAGGAGAAGGGGGAGTGTTGCTGATGGGGGAGCATTCAGCGGTAACTGTTTATGCGATTGCGCAGCCTCGGTTTACCGCCCGTACCAAGCGCGATTCCTTGAAGTGTTCAGAAAGTTCGATGGAACGTTGTTGACGGCAGATGGGTCGGCGCGGAGTATTGAAGCGATTCGATCCTAAAAAGGTCGTGCGGATGCCGTTTCCTGGCGAGACGCCATTTCACACCTAGGCAGATTCGGATGAACATCAGCGCGCCGGCGCCGTTGCATTGCTTGTCGACGGGTTGAGGTAGGTCCAGCCGAACTAGGTCATATCGTCACAGTGACGTTTTTCGAGTGTGGGCCGGGATCGGTAAAACAGCCCTGGATTCGCGAAATGGGTTGAACGAGAGAGGTTTCAGTCGCTCCAGTAATACCATGCGGGTGAATTTGTATCGGGCCCGATGATTGCGCCGCGATGACTCCCCAAAGTGAATCTCGCTTGTCGTCCACGTTTGGGTCATGGAGTGGGTGACTGGTGGAGTCGAGTCGCGCGGCCTGGTGCATCCCAAGCGTCTGTGCAGGTTGGACACTTCGGGCAGTTGTCGCTGGTGTGTTAAATGCCGATAAGACACATTATGTCAGTTAAAAGTCTCCGTTTTCATCAACAACCCGAGCCGGCGGATCGCCAGGCTCGTCATAGATTGCGCTACTGGTCTTCAGTGCCTCCTCGGCGGTGGCGAAAACGGCGGGAATCACGGCGAAATCCATGCTCACCCAACTAGTAAATCGCAACAGCCAATCGACCTGCGGTCGAATCACTGCCGGCGACTCATATCTTGAAGGCGCAGTACACCAACCGGTGTCCACCGAGGAACTCCCGCACCTCGGCAATAAAGTTCCCCGACAAGTCGTTCCAATTCCAGAACGTCAGCCCCAGAGCCGAAAATGCCCAGGGCGAGCCCCAATCCCAGTCATTGAGCCCGATCCCAACGCCGCACCCCCCACAGGCCACCAAGCCTCCGCCGCCGTCGAGCCATTCGTTGAACGCATCGTTGAACGCGGTGTCCCACCGACCTAGCTCTCTGGGCCACAGAGTTTCTCGGTATCCGCACCGGGGACAATCCACTGCCTCTAGCTCCAAGTTCCAGTACACCTGCCGGCCGACGTCGATCGACACCCCGTTCGTCAGAAACGGGGGTAGGGCAGCCGATGCGTCACCGATCGCGTGCCCATAATTGGCGCCAGGTGCGTAACCGCCTTCGCTACCTAATACGCAGTCGGTGAGCTCAGGCGCGATGATCCCCCCGCCAATCAGCCAGGACGTCAGCGGTTGCTTCATCTGAACCGCAGCCCGATCATCGATCTCCACGTCGACAAGTGTCTGCATGTAGTCACCCACACGACAATCGTAGAGTCGCCCCTGACACTTCCCGACGGGAAAGATCGTGTCACCGTCTGCGAATGCAGCACGCATCACGCATAAGGACTCCACGCGGTGCACCCTCTCCCTCACCAACGGCCAAACTCGCCTGGCAGCACCGATACCCCCACCACCTCATCGAGGCCAACTAACAACCGACCAATCCACAAGACTTGACGATTGCCCGGAACCAGAGGACCCGGACACGTCTCCGCGCTACCGGCGAGCTCCGTCGGCTCGGCCCGCCTGCCAGAAGCGCGCAGCAAATACAACAGGCGTTTCTGGGATCGCCCGGACATCGCCGACGAATACGGGCCTACGCAATTGGCTCCACGGCCCTCCTATCCGCGACTGCCGCTCGCTCCAGGGAGGAATACGGCGGAATCGAATACGGCGGGTTACCACTATTAGTCTGATTGTCGCAAAGGATGCCCGATCCGCCTCTGCCCTGTGTCCGTTCTCAATGGATATGGCAGTACTCTCAGCCATCATGGCAGTACCCGGAATCGGGGTGTTTTCTCTGAGATCTTGGCAGCACGAGGGTGCCGTTGGTATGTGAGGTCTGCCTGGAAGTTAGTAGAGCTGATGACCTTTCAGGGGTTTAAGCGGGTGTTGATGAGTCGTACAAAGCCTTTCATTACTGTGCGGCTGGCGTTGTGACTTATCCGTTCGACTAGGCTTCGCGGGTCGGAATTGACGGGCACCGAGCCGAGTCGCGGGAACAATGCGAGTGCATTGCTGCGCCCTATCGCGTTACGCGCCGAGGTGTCTAGTGCTGGATATGATTCCAGGCCCGCTGCGAAGTATTTACCCGCCGCGACGGGCGCGAAGGGCCAGTCGGATCCGAAAGTGATGTGCCCAGGTTTGGCGAAGGCCAGCAGCGTGGGTAGCGCCGCGGCGCTGGAGGACAGTGCGGTGTCGAAGTAGAAGCTCGCGAAGTCGTCCAAACTGTCGGCGGGACTGCGGCCCAGCTCCCCCATGATTGCCACAGCCATGCGGTGAGATGCATAGGGGACGAATCCGCCGGCGTGACTGAGGATGAACCGGATGTTGGGATACTTGCGGCGGATCCCGTTGCGTACCAATAGATAGGCGGCGCGGGTGGTGTCGAGGAGGAAGTCGGCGGCAAAGGGCGCCACTCCTGGGACGGTCGGGCCTGGCAGGTCTGCTGGGTGAATGAACACGACCGCTGAGCGTGCATCCAGTGCTCTGAACAGGTCGTCCTGGCCGTCCTCGCCGAGGTAGGTTCCCGCGTTGTTAGCGAGCAGCACTACCCCATCGGCTTTCAGGTCATCGAGTGCACGTGTCACCTCGGCGACCGCGTGATCGATGTGCGGCATCGGGACGGTAGCGAAGAATCCGAAGCGATCGGGGTGTTCTGCCACCATCGCGGCGGTGTAGTCGTTGAGATCACGCGCCAACGCCGCAGCATCGATGGCCGACGGCAGGAACGTGGTGCCGGGGGTCGAGACGGAAACGATGGCGGTACCGATGTCGAGATCGGCCATCGTCTGAAGCGAGCCTTCGGGGCTCCACTGTGGCAGTTCCCGTCCCCCGGCTTCATCGATTCCTGCTCGCTGTAACGCTTTACGGTAGTCGGGCGGAATGATGTGGTGGTGTGTATCGATGCGCAACATGATTGTCCTTGATGTCTAGTTGGGGTGTCAGGTATCGGCGATTCCGGCGCCTGCGAGTGCGGGCACAGCGTCTTCACGGCGCAGCAGTGACTGCGCGCCGGATTTCAATTGGGCAAGTTTGTCGCCAATGAGGTGTCCTTGGGGCGTGTGGCCCCAAATGCTTATACCCTGGTAAGTCGTTGGCCGCCAGGTGGCTTCGTCGACAACGATGGGGTTCCATCCGACTTCCCATTCGAAACCTGATGGAGTTACCGCGTAAAAGGAAAGTTCCTTGTCGTTGGTGTGCTGGCCGACGCTCAGTGCCATGCCGAAGCCGAGTTCTTTGACCCGCTGATAAGCCGCGGTCATGTCATCGAGTTGGGCTACTTGGATGTTGAGGTGCTGTACCCGGGTGCGGATCGGGTTTACGGGAAGTCGGTTCAGTGCCGCGATGGCGATGGAGTGGTGGCGTTCGTTGACGCGTAGGAACCTGATTTTCACCTTGACACCGCTGATGGTTTCGTCGATATAGTCACTCAGGCGAGCATTGAACACGGTGTCGTAGTAACCGCGCATCTGCTGGGGCTTCTTCGAGGTGATGGCAACATGCCCCAGTCCGGCCTCTCCGGTGACGAATCCGCCGCGGTTGGCCATCGTTAGTGGGGTTGAGCTGGTGTGGGCCTGGGTGAAGATTTCCTGAGTAAGGCCGTTGGGGCCCGGAAACCGTACGAGCCGCTCCACCCCGCGCAGCGCGGCTTCTTCGGCGGCACCGTCAGTAACAGGTACGCCGTGGCGGGTGATTCGGGAGATGATTTCGTCGAACGCCTGATGATTGTCGACGTGCCAACCTAGGGCGGTCACATCTTCTGCGGGCCCGCGCTGTAGCAAGAATCTGCAGTCATTGTCATCGAGACGAAAACGCATGACGCCGGGCAATGTCTCATCGACGTGCATGCCGATGGCGTCGCGACCAAAGCGACGCCAGTCGGCGAACATGTTCGTTTCGATGGCGATGTATCCGAGGTGCACATCGCCGAATACTGAGGTGCTGCCCCGCCCGTTCATGAGATGAAACTCGAATCGTCAGAGAGGAAATCGGCGACCAGCTGATTGAAGAACCGGGCCCGCTCCCATTGCATCCAGTGGCCGGTGCTTGAGGTCATGACCAACTGCGCGTTCGGCATGATGCTGGCTAGCATCGGCCCGCCCGCCGGACGGTTGACTTTGTCGTCTTGGCCCCAGAGCACGAGCGTAGGAGTCGGCAGGCTCTTGAGCCGGGAATCGCGGGTGAGGTCCATGCGCCACAGTGTGCGCAGTGCGGTCGGTCCGGCAGGACGGCGCAGTGGCGGGTTGGCGACGACCTCGGGGTCGATGGAGGCCTGGTATCTCAGGTCGATCAAATCGTCTGGCACCGAGGCGCCGTCGTAAACGAGGTACGTGCGGATGAAGGCTTCGAGCTTGTCTCGGGTGGGACCGTCGCCACCGTAGTAGCCAAGGAGGCTGTTGAGTCCGGCGGTCGGCAGGTTTCGTGTCGTGCCGATACCGCCGGGCCCCATCAGCACCAACTTGCCCACACGGTGCGGGGTGTCTAACGCCAACCGTAACGCCGCGGCCCCGCCGTAGGAGTTGCCGATCAGGTGCGCGGTATCTATGCCGAGTAGATCGAGCAGTCCCCTCATCGTGTCGGCGAGGTATCCGAACGGGTCGGATTGGTTCAGGCTCTTGGTGGAGCGTCCGTAGCCGGGCATATCGGGCACGATGACACGGAAGTGTTTGGCTAGTGCATCGATGTTGCGGGAGTAGTTCGATGTTCCGGTGGCACCCGGACCGCCGCCGTGTAGGAGGACAGCGGCAGGGCCGGAGCCGGTTTCGGCGTAGAAGATGTCTTTGCCGCGCACGGTTACTGTGCGTTCGGTGAGCTGTCCGGTAGTCATGCGATTTCTCCATTGCAGATAGTGGCGCTCGTGAGTGCGCGTGCGGAAAGACTGGTGAATCCAACCGGCGGCGAAGGCAACTGTTGGCCAGGTTCGACGGCCGCGTAGATGAAGCCGTCGGGCCGAACCACCACGGCGGCAGCCGATTTCTCGCGCAACCAACGCAGCAATGTGCCGCCGCTGTCGACCATCGCCTCAGGGTGTGGGCCGTTCTCAGGACCGGTGATCTGCACAACTGACACGCCCGCGGATATCCAGGCGTCGGCGCCCCCTGTGAGCGCGGCGGTGCTCACGATCGCCCATTGGCCGCCCAGGACATCATCTAGTCGCACAGCCGCACCATCTTTATCGATCAGCCACGGCTGTGGAATCAACCATCCCGTAGCGCGGTGCTTCTGGCCAGCAAACAGGCCGCCGTTGTATCGCGCAGCCGGGATCCAAATGATGCGCTGCAACAGATTCATGACGCCAGGGATTCGGGTCAGCGCCCGCAGGGCGTGGTTGCGGATCGCGGCGACAGCCTTGTGCCGCTCGGTGATCACCCGTCCCACCAGAACCGCCCGCCGCGTCGTCTCGGTTACGTGCGGCTTCCTTTCGATTTGATAGGTATCCAGGATCGACTCGGGCAGTATCCCTTTGAGCACTGCCGACAACTTCCAACACAAATTGGCGGCGTCGCGAACCCCGGCCGACATGCCTTGACCGATCCACGGCGGCATGGCATGCGCGGCATCGCCGGCCAAAAACACTCGCCCGACCCGCCATCGGTCGGCCACACGAACATGGTGGCTGTAGACCACCGCACGCAAGATCCTCACCTGTTCCTCAGTGATGCCTTGGTCATTGAGGATTTTCCACACTTCCGCATCGCTGGTGAGCACGTTGTCGTCCTCCCCCGTGCGGGCGGGGAACTCCCAACGGTGATGCCCCAACGGGGTTGGGCAGTCCACTGTCGGTCGTGCGGGATTGCAATGGAAGCGCAGACGGTCATGGCCGGGCCACTCGGTGAGGACCTTGGTATCGATGACCACCCACCGCTCGGCGTAAGTGCGCCCGGCATACCCGATACCCAATTGCCCACGAGTTGGCGATGATCCGCCCTCTGCCACGATCACGTAGGAGGCCCGCACCCGCTTGAAAGTGTCATTGCGCAGATCGGCCAGCATCAACTCGGCCACCGCGCCTCCGGCGGCTACACGCAGACATTCATGCTCAAGCAGGATCTCGACGTTGGGAAACCGCTCCACTCCCTCGCGCAGCACGTGGTCCATCGCCGGTTGATAGATGAACTGTTGAGGCGGGTGGCCACACCCACGCCCCAAGATCGTCGTCTCAGCGAAGGGCCTGCCCTCCGCATCAACAAAGGCCACCGGCCGGTCCGGCAGCATGTCGAGCTGCAACCGGTCGGCCAACCCCACTGACTGCCAAACACGCAACACCTCCTCGTCGGTGGAGATGGCGCGGGCCCGAGTGTAGACATCGGGATCACGTTCGATAACGAGCACTTTCAGTCCCGCTTGACCCAGCAGATTGGCGGCGGTGGCGCCAGTGGGTCCGTAGCCGATGACAGCCACGTCATAGATCAGATCGGTCACTGCGAGCTTCCATCTGTCGTGCGTCGTTGCCGACACTTGTTTCGTAGTGATCACTACGGTACTGTAATGATCACTACAGAGTCAAGGGTGTATGGGAGTGAACTGCGATGGGCAACGATTCACCGAATGAAAAGGGGCGGCGGCGGCGCTTAGACGGCGAGATTTCCCGTACGCGGATCCTCGACGCGGCTACCGAAATTGCGACCGAGCGCGGCTATGAAGGCACCAGCATCGGCGCGGTCAGTGCGAAATGCGGGCTGCCCGCTAGTTCGATCTACTGGCACTTCAAGGACAAAGACGACCTGCTGGCCGCGGTCATCGAGCGCAGTTTCGGCGACTGGCTCACTGCCTGGCAGCTGCCACCGCAAGGAACCGCCCTTGAGCGAGCCGAAGCGGTCGCCATACAGACCGCCAAGGCTCTGCTGGACTCACCGAGTTTCATTCGGCTGGGGCTAATGCTGGCCCTGGAACAACGACCGGTGGAACCCCGTGCGCGGGAACGGTTCTTGAGTGTACGGGCCGAAGCGCGCAGTGCCCTGGTTCTCAGCATGGGCGAACTGGCGCCCGGCCTACAGGACGCGCAGGTGCAGGAACTGGCCACCTATGCCATGGCAGGCGCCGACGGACTATTCATCGCCAAGGAGATCGGCGGAGACAGTGTGGACCTGATCGCCCTGTTCAAAGTGCATGCCCGCGCCATCGTGGACACCGCAGCACGCATGGTCGCCGAAGCGGGACAACTGTGAACGCCGAGGCCGCTGGCATCCGCAGCAGCGCAGCCAAACTCTGGTCCGCCCAGCACGACCGCGCTCCCATCGCCCCGCTGACCACGACCTACCCGGACCTGGATGTGGCCAGCGCCTACGCGATTCAACAAATCAACCTCGGTCGGCACCTAGAGGCCGGCGCGAGCTTAGTGGGCCGCAAGATCGGCCTTACCTCCACACCGATGCAGACCCTACTCGGCGTCAACGAACCAGACTTCGGCTTCATCCTCGATCAAATGGTGATCACCTCAGGCACCGTCGAGGCCGGTCAATTCTGTGCGCCCCGTGTCGAGCCCGAGGTGGCGTTCTTGCTGCGCACTGCCCTGCGTGGTCCCGGTATCACCGTCGCAGATGTATACGCGGCCACCGCCGCCGTGGCTGTGGCCTTGGAGATCGTCGACAGCCGAATCGCCGACTGGAAACTGACACTGCCCGACACGGTGGCCGATAACGCCAGCTCCGGCGCGGTAGTACTCGGCCACTGGCAGCCCTATACCGACCAGCTGGCACTACCAAACGCCACAGCATCGCTGACACTCAACAGCATCGAAATCGACTCAGGCGCAGGCTCGGCCGTTATGGGTGATCCTGCCGCCGCAGTGGCCTGGCTCGCCAACTCGCTCGCTGACTACGACACCGAACTATCGGCCGGTCAATTCGTCATGTCCGGTTCGTTCACCTCAGCGGCCTTTGTACACAGCGGTGATGTCGCGGCCGCCACGATCACTGGCCTCGGCTCGGTCTGCCTGGCTTTCACATAAGGAAAACTATGACTGCACAACACGAATATCCGGTGGCGATCATCGGTTCGGGCAACATCGGCACCGACCTCATGATCAAGATTCTTCGCAGCGACAGCCCGCTGCAGATGGCTGCCATGGTCGGCATCGATCCGCAGTCCGACGGCCTGGCCCGTGCCGCACGGATGGGCGTGCCCACCACATCAGCGGGCATTGACGGACTGCTGGACATGGCGCACTTCGCGGATATTCGCCTAGTGTTCGACGCTACCTCTGCCTCGGCGCACCGCTACAACTGGGACAAACTGCAACCAACTGGTGTGCGCGTGCTCGATCTCACGCCCGCCGCCATCGGCCCCTACTGCGTGCCGGCAGTCAATCTCCAAGAGCATCTCAACGCACCTAACCTCAACATGGTCACCTGCGGCGGCCAAGCCACCGTACCGATCGTCGCCGCCGTCTCTGCGCACGCCGTGGTGCCCTACGCGGAGATCGTATCCTCGATTTCATCGCAATCCGCAGGCCCCGGCACCCGGGCCAATATTGACGAATTCATCGAAACCACCTCGGCCGCATTACAATCGGTGGCAGGAGCGCAACGAGCCAAAGCGGTGATGATACTCAATCCCGCCGATCCACCGATCTTGATGCGCAACACCATCTACTGCCTAGTCGCAGGCGACGCCGACCAGGCAGCCATCGAGACCTCAATCAACGAGATGGTGGCGCGCGTCCACGACTATGTCCCGGGCTACCGACTCAAGCAACGCGTCCAGTTCGAGACATTCGGCCCCGGCGACCCGCTGTACATCCCCGAGACCGGCAAGTTCACCGGCACCCGCGTCACCGTCATGCTCGAGGTCACCGGCGCGGCACACTACCTGCCCGCCTACGCCGGGAACCTCGACATCATGACCTCGGCCGCCAAAGCTACCACTGAACACATCGCCACCCACACAGCCCAAACCACCGAAGCAACAACATGACTGAACAGGAAAACAGGCTATACATCAGCGATGTCACACTGCGTGACGGCATGCACGCCATCCGTCACCAATACTCCATCAAACAAGCGACCGCGATCGCCACAGCCCTCGACAATGCCGGGGTCGACTCCATCGAAGTCGCCCACGGCGATGGACTTGCCGGATCCAGCTGCATCTACGGATTCGGCGCCTACACCGACCTGGAATGGATCGCGGCCGCAGCCGCGGTGGTCCAGCACGCCAAGATCGCCACCTTGCTATTACCGGGAATCGGCAGCATACGCAACCTCAAAGATGCACACCGCGCCGGCGCGGACATCGTGCGCGTCGCCACGCATTGCACTGAAGCAGACGTGTCCGCCCAATACATCACGGCCGCGCGAGGACTGGGAATGGAAGCAGTCGGCTTCCTGATGATGAGCCACATGACCACCCCGGCACTGCTGGCCTGGCAAGCCTCACTCATGGAAAGCTACGGCGCCACCTGCATCTACGTGGTTGACTCCGGCGGAGCCATGACCATGCGCGACATCGCCGACCGCGTCGACGCGTTGCGGCAAAAACTATCGGAAACCACAGAAATCGGGATCCACGCACACCACAACTTGTCACTGGGAGTAGCCAACTCCGTGGCCGCCGTAGAACGCGGCGCCAACCGGATCGATGCCTCCCTGACCGGGATGGGAGCCGGAGCAGGAAACGCCCCCTTAGAGGTGTTCATCGCCGTCGCAACCAAACTCGGCTGGCAGCACGGCTGCAATCTACACGCCCTACAGGACGCCGCGGACGATCTAGTGCGGCCCTTGCAGGACCGGCCCGTGCGGGTGGACCGCGAAACCCTCACCCTCGGCTATGCCGGGGTGTACTCCAGTTTCCTACGCCACGCAGAGGCGGCATCGGCCCGCTACGGCATCGATGTACGCACCCTCCTGGAAGAAGCCGGGCGCCGCCACATGATTGGCGGCCAGGAAGACATGCTCATCGACATAGCCCTGGACTTAGCTGCCCCGCAAGGAAATACCGCATGAGAGGCGCCGCTGTCGCCATCGTTGCCGCCGCGACCCGCCCTGTCGTCGTGTGACTTACCGCTGGGATGTTCTGCGAAAGCAACTAACGGCTTGGGGCACAGCCTATTTGAAACCCGACGCTACCTGACACCGTTTCACCGTGAAGGACGTGGATCCGAACGCACTTCAAACATCGATCCCCTACTGGCAGTCCGCAATCAAGTTCTGCCAACCTAACTAGCTAGTCAAGAAGCTGTTACCAACCGAGCGCCGACCGCATAGTTCTAAGTCGAATATGCAGGATTACCAGTAGACGTCCGATTACTGCAACGGATGCACGATCCGCCCTGGTGTGCGGACTCTTTGTCCGGCAGGTAGGAATCGTCCTGTCCCCCAGCGTTTTCCGAATCCATCGGCAAAATGGCCGTTCTGGTAGACGACTTGGCCATTGATAATGGTCGCAGAGACGGCACGATCGTTCCTGTTGACCATCCGACAAAGATCGCCATATTCAGGGATCAGCTGTTGGGCCAATCCGTGTACCGACTGATCAAGGCCCTCAGGGTCGACAATCACGATGTCCGCGCGATCTCCCACGCGCAGATGGCCCGCGTCCAGGTTGTACCAGTCGGCCAGCTCGCCGGTGAGACGGTTCACGGCTTGCTCAATCGTCAGGAAGGGCTTGCGCTTTCCCTGAGCCGATTTGACACGCTCCAACAATCGCAGGTGATAGTTGTAGAACGCCATATTGCGAAGGTGAGCTCCAGCATCGCCGAACCCCATATGTACACTTCGGTTCGCCGCGAGCTTGTCGAGATACTTGGGGCGGTGGTTTGCAATCGTTGTCCGCCAGCGAATATCGCGACCATACTCGACGACCAGGTCCAAAAACGCGTCTACCGGGTGGATTCCACGTTCGTCGCCGATTTGGCCAAAACTCTTAGCGATCAGTGTGTGGTCTGGACACTCGACCACAGTGGCGTCGTAGAGATTGCGGTGCCAGATCTTAGGACTGAATTTATTCTCGTAGTCGCGACGGAACCAGCGTCGGTACTTCTCTGATTTCAGTAGCTCAGTGCGTTCGAGTTGATCCTTAATATCGAGTGCGGCTGCGCCTGAACCGAATTCCTCGAACACCACCAGATCAATTCCATCGGCGTATACCGTGAATGGCACCGGTAGGTGCTGCCATTGGAAGCCGCCCTTGAGCAGACGGTTGAGAATTGGGGCGCCGTACATCATGAAGTAGATCATCGGCGGGTAGGCCTTTGAGTCTGCGGCCGCCAGCAGCGAGACCTTGAGCTTGCCGCGCCGGAATCGGCTGCTAGCAGCTAGAAAGAACTTGGCCACGTTGGGGTTCAACGTTATGCGCGGCGTGCTCTGCAATATGCGACCCCGTCGCCGCAAGATCCGATTGAGTGCCCTGAACTCTCGGCCCTTTACGAATGTCGAGGGCAGCGCGCGTGAGCGGTAACGGTCTCCATCCAGCTTGTCGATCCAGTTGGTGGTGGCTGACAGTCCCAGAAAACCCTCGTCGAGTGCATCAGTGAGGATGGTCTCCATCGCTCTGATCTCGGACTGGCTGGGTACCACATTCTCGTCGACTGCCCGGTCCATTCCCATGACAGATACTCGTAGGTCTGATTGCCCAAGGAACGTAGCAACATTCGGCCCTAGATGCAGGTTGTCGATGGCCTTGACGTACTCCCCTGATGACAACCATGTGCGGTGCGATTCGAGGGCGCCCACTACTGCGCTGCGCGGCACTGCTTCTACCCGGCTGAAGATGTCTGCGCAGTCCTCATTCGAGGACAGGATGGTAGTAAGCGAGCAGTTCCCAATGATGACCGTGGTGACACCGTGACGGACGGATTCGGACAACTCCGGCAGCACCAACATCTCGACGTCGTAATGTGTGTGAACATCTACAAATCCGGGCATGACCCATTTCCCGGTGGCGTCGATCACGCGATCGGCGGTTGATGGGTCGATAGGTTTCGAGCTGACCTTCACCACCTCACCGTCCCGTACCGCTAGATCAGCGGTACGCGCCGAGGTCGCTGACCCGTCGAACCAGATCCCGTTACTGATCAGCAAGTCATAGTCACTCATGTCGCGACCTTCCCCTTTCGTGCAGGTTCGCACGGTTAGCTTGAGTCCGATCAGTTTCGATGGCTAATTGAAATTGACTGGTAATCAACGAATATTCATAAGCTCCCAAGCATGCTACGGTGAGCGCGCCACCTAAACCATGCATCACTGCATGGTTCTATCGCAAGTTGGGAAACGGAATGTCACAGACGCCACAGTCAGACCCCGTGCGCGCTAGCAATCCAGAGCCGCTCAGCGTGTCATTTCGGTTTGCCGAGGTGGACCTCAAAGCGCTGACGTGGGGCACCCCCGGGGATCCGGTTGCGATCTTGGTCCACGGGTTTCCCGATAGCGCGTGGACGTGGGATCAGATCGGGCCAGCTCTGGCCGCTCGTGGTTGGTATGTAATTGCACCGTTCACTCGCGGTTATGCGCCAACATCATTGGCACATAACGACGACTATTCAATCAGCTCCTTGGTCGCCGATCTACGCGACCTGTATCGCGCGATTGCCGCGGACTCGCGGACGGTGATCGTTGGCCACGACTGGGGCGGGGCCATCGCCAGCGCCGCCACAAACGCCCATCCAGAGATGTTTGCTCGGGCCGTCCTGATATCGATCCCTCCGCTTGCAGCGATCAAAGCACTTTTCTCGCCAAGCAAACTGTTGCAGAACCTGCCAACCCTACTGCGACAGTGGCCACGCAGCTGGTACATGCCTGTGCTGTCCACGCCCGTGCTGTCCGACCTACTCGGGCATCGGCTGGTTGCGACACTTTGGCGGCTCTGGGCGCCGACATCCGGCCTCTTCGCATATCAGACCCGGGGCCTGGCGGCACTCAACAGTCGTCGGCGTCTGCGCGCAGCATTCAGCTATTACCGAGCCGTCTGGAATCCCCTGTACCGTCGCAGCAACCCCGAGCCCGCCGCGCAACGGCAAGCGTTCTCCCCAGGGAACGTTCCCACGCTGTATCTCCAAGGCGCCGACGATACCTGCGGGCTAGAGCGCACTGGTGCCCGCGCTCTGGAAGTAATGCCCCCGGGCAGCCGTCGTGTGGTGGTCGCTGACGCTGGGCATTTCATGCATCTAGAACAACCCGACACCGTCACCCAACACATTGTTGACCACATCACGGAGGACATCGCGCCATGAAATTCAGGAAAAAGGATCGTTTCCCTATGGATACGGTCGACATTGGTCCGCTGCAGCTCAAAGCACGAAACGTAGCATTCGATCTCAGCGTGACGCCACTGCACTGGATCCCGGGACACCCCGTGGCCTCGCACACCATCAGTGCCTACCACTTGCTGTTTCCTGAAGTGGAACGCTTCTTCATCGCCGCGTTCCGAGAAGCACTGCCCCATATTGCCGACGCCAGACTGCGCGAGGACGTGTTGGGCTTCATCGGGCAAGAGACCATGCACGCCAACGCCCACGATGAGTCCCTCGACGATTTCTTCCAACGCAACGGCATCAACCCCGAGCCGTTGCTTGCTCAATCGCGCTACATGCTGGCGAATATGCTCGGGCCCCGTACATTTCGGTCTCCGAAGCAGGCACGTCAACACCTGATTAATCGTCTCGCCATCACCGCAGCTTTCGAGAACTTCACCGCGTTTCTCGGCCACTTCGTGCTGAATTGCCGCTGGAATCAATATCAAGCCGACCCAAACATGTCAGCCATATTCCGTTGGCACGGCGCCGAAGAAATGGAGCATCGAACGGTAGCCTGGGACGTCGCCATGTACTTCGACCGCCGTTACTGGCGGCGCGTCCGAACAATGTTGATGGTGTTCCCTCTGGTCATCTGGATCTCTAGCCGGTTCATCTGGTATTTGGTGCAGAACGACCCACAAGCTCCGAAGTCCAGACTCAAAGTGCTGTACAGCGTCATCCGGGACGGGCATCGCGGCCTGCTCCCCACGCTGACAATGGTTCTCGGGTCGGCATTCGATTACCTCAAGCCTCGTTTCCAGCCAGACGAGACGGGATCGATGGCACAAGCCCTGTCTTATCTCGCCACTGTCGAGACTCGCACGGCCGCCGCATAGGAGCCTCTTCGCATGTTCACCAAATATCGCAGGCTGGCCGTACCTGCGCATGCTCACGGCAAGTATCAACGCGATCCGCTGATGGTGTTGATGACAATTGGCTACAACGCCCTTAACTGGCTCGACCGGTACACGTCCGTCCCGCCGATGCCGACCGGAACCAACGAATTCTTCGAGGCAACGGTCGAAGCGCAGGACCACGTCAGTCCTGATCACTCAGTGATGGCTCTGACGCTCGTCCGCCCCGATCGACTTCCCCTGCCTGTGTGGTCACCGGGGGCACATATCGACATCAAACTACCGTCCGGCCTGCTACGGCAATACTCGCTGTGCGGAGATCCCACCGACTCGACTCGGTACCGCATCGCCGTCCGGCAGGTTAACGACGGCCGCGGCGGATCCATCGAGGTTCACACCAACCTTCGCCCCGGAACGGTGGTGAATATCAGCAAGCCGCGCAATGCATTTCCGTTGGCAGTGGGTGGCTATAACCAGCGCACCGAGGCCTTCAGACTCATCGCAGCCGGTATCGGGATCACCCCGATCTTGCCGATGATTCGCGTCCTGGAACAGGTTTCGGCGCAGTGGTCACTGATCTACTGCGGCCGAAGCCGCGAGTCAACAGCGTTCCTGAATGAACTTGAGGAATTTGGTGACAAAGTCACGATTCACTTCGACGACGATTGTGGCCCGCCTACCGCCGAAATGCTATGCGGTGAACTTGCCGGCTCTTCGGCGGTCTACATCTGTGGACCTGCCCCAGTGACCGCTGCGGTCGAGGACTTTGTCTCTGACCGTGCAGACGTCGAGTTTCACTACGAGCGGTTCTCTGCGGCACCGGTGGTGAACGGTCGGGAATTCGAGATTGCGTTCTCATCCTCGTCCGACTCAGTCACGGTCGCAGCAGATCAGACGGCACTTTCGGCGATCCTGACAGCTCGCCCCGATGCCACATACTCCTGCCAGCAGGGATTCTGTAGATCCTGCGCGGTACGTGTGCTCAACGGCGAAGTCGACCACAGGTCCACCTCACTGAGTCAGGTCGAGATGGACGCGGGATACTTCCTGCCATGCGTATCACGTGCGACCGGCCGCCTAACCGTCGATCTCTAAGCCTTTGATGACGCCGGCCAGCGGCAGTGGCCGCGCGCCCCAAAACGAAAACGGCATCGCCACCCACCAGCGCATCATGGACGCAGCCCTTGACGTTCTGTCCACCAGCGGCTGGCGTAACGCCAGTGTGGCCGAGGTCGCCGCACGCGCCGGCGTGACCCGTGGAGCGATTCAGCATCACTTCAAAGACCGCGACGGCCTGTTCACCGCCGCCATCTCATACATCCTGAACATGCGCGTGCACCAGATCGAAGCGCTCGTCCAAACGCGGCATCCCAACCTCGAACAGACCCGCGCGATCATTCGTGAGATCATCGAACTACACCAGGGCCCCACCTTCAAAGCAGCGCTGCAACTCTGCATTGCGGCTAGCGACGACCCCATCCTCCAGCCACGCGTTGCGGCCATGGAACTAGAGGTTGGTGCCCGCGGCTTCTGGGCGCTGATCAGCGTGCTCGAACTCGATGGCAACAACGCCACCGTAAGAACTACGGTTCAGGCATTCTTGGACTGCGCGCGTGGACTTGGCCTAGCGGGCATGCTCAACGACGACTCGCGCCGCCGCCAACACCTCGCCGACCACTGGGCCGAGACACTGTCGCAGCTACGCAGCCCATCTACGGCTCAGTAGACGAGCAACGCCTCCATAGGCGGGGTCCGGCCTAGAGTCCGGGAAAAGATGGCCAAATAGCATGTCGCAGTAGTTTGCCCGTCAACTGGATCCCGGTGGCCGCAGGGACGGTGAAGGAGTCGTTAGGGTGGCGAGCATGACTGCGCACGACCGGCTCAACGGGCTTTCCCAGCGGATCACCGCGCTGACGGGGCAAACCATCAGCGGCGACCAGCTGGTGTCAGTGGCCGACCAGGCCTTCAAGCAGCAGATCAATCTTGACGACGATGGCCAGCTGCGCGCGCTGGTAGCAGAACTCGCTGCACCGCTGGCTTCCGATGGACCCGCAGTAACGGGCATACAGTCTGGCCAGTCTGCTGAATCGCAGAGCGTCGCCTCGGCCTTGCCGGCCCCCACGCCTTCCGCCGCGGCGTCCGGGAACCGCCGGATGCGATGGGGGGTAGTCGGAGCTGTCGCAGTACTACTGATCGCGGGGGGCACCGCCGCCTACTTCGTGATCCGACGCGCCTCGAACCACTGCGACACTACGGTTGCCGCCGCCGAGCAGGTTGCCCGCCTGAGCTTCGAGTTCACCGGTCTGGCAGATCAGAACCTGCCCGCGCTCAAGGAATATCTATCCCCCGAGGTTTACACGCAGTCCGAACAGGCATTCCACTCCGTCAGCTCGATTCCGGGCGCAGATCGATACGTCTCGCATATCGCCGAGCTGACCAGCAAGCAGGTCGAGTGCTCCGATACCAACGCCCGTGTTGAGTCACAGATCACCTGGTCGGTAACGACACCTCGAAGCCCTGCACCGCAGACCACGCACGGGACCTGGGACACCGCTCTCGAGTACCAGAAGAACCGGTGGATCGTCACCAAGGTCGAGTACGCGTCTAAGCACTGATGTGGCTGGTCCTCAGCGATTTCGCCGCGAAACGCCCACCTCCGCGCCGGACGATTGGCGGCGTCTCTCGCCCGCCGCAACTCAATTGAATCGCAGATAGTCGTTGTAACGTGCGCGCTGCCGCTCGAGTCACGAGCCGACCGCCGAGGCCGGTTGACAGCCGCGCCAGAAATCCCGGGGCGTCCGCATTTTGCTCAGCGGAAAAAAGGTTCCACCGTGCCACTGAGCTTGACGACCATCGGATTTCCGCGGCGATCCTTCGCGGTGGGGACTTCAACACGCACCCAACCCTCGGCCACGTTGTATTCGTGAACATTGGTTTTCTCGACACCATTAAAGCGAATACCCACGTCGCGGCGAAGCACCTCTTCGCTATAGAAGGCGCTACGCGGATCGATGGAGAGGTGATTCGGTGGAACGTCTGTGTTCTGATCCTCGGACATGATGACCTTCGTTGAATGCTGCGTTAGATGCTCGGATTGTTCTCAAAGAATCTACGCGCCCCTGCGGTAGAGGGTTGCGCGTAGGTCTAGGAGGGGCCGCTCTCCCCTGCCACTTCTGATGAATTCCGCACGTTTGTATCGAGAGGTTGCTGCGTGCCTGGGTGGCGACTCGAACTGACGTCTGGCTCGGCGGCCTGACCACTGAATGTAGCCCGACTGCTCGGTGGGCACCACTTGGGTGGACACTATGACGTGGCCCTTTCTGCAACAGTCTTCAAAGTCGAACTTGGCGTCTCCGATATCGATCACGGTTACTACGCCGATCACGCACTGACCGTGGCCCGTCATCCCAGTGAGACCGATGAGCGGATGGTGGTGCGGTTGTTGGCTTTTGGACTCCGTGCACACAGACTCAGCGACGTCGACGGGGAGTTGGAGTTCGGGCCAGGCCTGTCCACTCCTGGTGTGCCGGACTTGCGGCTAGTTGACTACACCGGCCGGATCCAGGAATGGATCAACGTCGGCCAGCCCGATGAACGCGCATTGGGCAAAGCGGCCAGCCAGGCCGATCGGGTGCTGCTCTTCCCATTCGCCGCCGGCGTGACCACCTGGTGGCGCACCGTCGGCCCCAAAGTGGCGGGGCTGTCGAACCTGTCGGTAGTGCAGATACCGCATGCAGCAGTGCAGCAACTGGCCCAGACTGTCGCTCGACGGGTCTCAGCACAGGTGATGGTGATCGAAGGTCAGGTAACGATGACCGTAAGCGGGGTCGACCTCACATTCACGCCCGAGCCATTGGAGTGAAGGTCTGAGCCCAAGGTGCCACCGGCTCCCCTGACGCCGTTTTCACCTGTTGCCCAATTTTTCTCGGCCGCAAGCCCGCGCAGTGTTCACCTGCAGTCGGGACGTTCTACCGGACCAGTAGGCAGTGGAAGGTGCTGCAGCACCGAGAACGGGGTCATCGTCGTCTCTCTGGTGCGGCGGCGGAAAGGATAAAGCCCCAGTCGCATCCGGCGCTTTTGCGCGAGACGTCGACGCTGAGCTGCTACCGCGCGATTGGATCGACCGGTTCGGGCAGCAATCTCATGATCAGTGAGCGTGTCGGCTGTTATGAGTGCTATCTCGGCGGGCGACCAACGCCTACCACTGACCCGACCTAGCGGACTCGCAACCACAGCGCACCTTTCTATTGCTGGAATTTTTACTGCTACAAAGTATTTCGATGCAATTGGTTGTTTTTTGGTTAGAGAAGTCGGCAGGCTATCGAAGCGAACGTCGGCAGCCGAAGGTCGCCAACGGCGGTGAGACGACTACCGAGATGGTTGGTCACGAACGCTATTGACAAACCCGACGCAGGAAACGCCATGCCACCTGAGCCGCCGGTACCGTAATGCCCAAACCCGCTGGAGGTCGGCCCGCCCCGCAGTAGCGCGCGGTGGTAGCCCAGCCAGTGGTGCGGCGAGACACCGAGCACGTAGTCATAGCGGCTGTTGGGACGCATCTCCGCGATGTGCTCAACGGTCCCTGGCCTGAGGTACTCAATGCCTTCGACTTCACCGGCGTTGGCAAGCGCGCCATACATCTTGGCGAGAGCACGAGCTGTGAACACCCCGTTCCAGCCCGGTTGGACAGCGTCGTGGACCGAAGGGTGATTCTGCGACCCGACCAGTCCAGCCGGAATGCTCTCAACCAGCGCGCTGCCGCGTCGGTACCGTCCAGCTGCCGCCGCGAAGTTCTCATAGTCGAGCCCGGCAACGCGGACCGCCGGGAACAACGGGGCGATCCGAGCACGCTCCTCGCACGGGACTCGGAACCAGAAATCAGCCTCGCTAAGAGGCTCGCTGAGCTCGGTCTGCACAATTTCAGGGAAAGGCATGTTCGTGACGCGTTGTGCCAGCTCTGCGACAAGAGTCCCGAACGACACCGTGTGATATCCCTGCAGGCGCAGCCGGCGCGGATCTGGAGAGCTCGCTGCGAGTGCTGCGGCGACGGTGTCGTGGTCAAAGAATCCATTCCCTGGCACAAGTCCACGTTCGCGGTGCAGTCCAGCGCGGTGATTCAGCAGCTCCCGGACAGTGATCGACCCTTTCCCGGCGGAACCAAACTCGGGCCAGTAGTCCGCAACTGGCTGCTCGTAGTCGATCAGTCCACGGTCAACTAGGCGGTGGATGACTGTGGCCGCCACTCCCTTGCCGGTCGAGTACGACATCGCCATCGTGTCACGACGCCACGGGTTGCCGGGCCCGATGTCGCCTGCCCAGATATCCAGCACGGGCCTGCCGCGCAAAAAGACCGCGAGAGCACCGCCACCTGCACGACGGGACCTGAACACCCGAAAGAACTTGATGGCCAAAGGGATAAACCGGGGGTCGACAATCATCGAAGTTTCCTCGCCGCTGTCGATGGTGTCGCGTTCAGCACGTGCGGCAGTCATGGCGATAGCTCCCCTTGTTTTTGGTCCGGCTAGCCATAGTGCACGCCTTAAGCCATTCTGGCAAGAGTCTTGTCAGATACTCCTTCCGTGTCGTTCTACTAGCATCGACACGTGACGGCACAACGGACCTACGGCGGAATGAGTGCCGATCAGCGGCGCGCAGATCGTCGGATACGCCTACTGGCCGCCACCCGCGAGTTGTTGGAATCGGGAGGACTCGCCCAGATCACCGTCACTGCCGTATGCCGCCAAGCACAGCTATCCGAGCGCTACTTCTATGAGAGCTTTCCCGACACAGACAAACTGCTCGGAGGCGTTTACGACGCATTCGCCGACGAATACATCGGCGCGGTGCTGACCAAAGTCGCCCTCGCCACCGACCTCACCAGCCGGCTACGAGCCGCGCTGAGTGTGGCTCCAGAACTGGACGCCGCACACCCAGGCCTTCGTCATGTTCTCGGGCGTGAGGCCGACGACGGTGAAGCGGCACGCGCTCGTGCGCACGTCGGGCGCAAGATCCTTGATCTGTATCTTGCCAATCATTCGATTCTGTTCCAGGACCAGGCTGTCGACCCCCTCGATGCGGAGCTGGCACTGCGGATAATCGTCGCGGGTGGCTTAGATCTGACTTTTGCTTATTGCCAAGGAAAATTCGATGTTTCCGCTGACGAACTTGCGACTCGAATGGCCAGCTTGCTGGAACCGCTCACCCGATCATTTAGCGTTGACGGCCAGGCTAAGCCGTAGACATCAGTCGCACACCGCCGTGGGTTCGGACTGCGCTGCTCGCTACCCAAGGTTTCTAGAATGTCGAGCTGTCGTCTGGGCCCAACGCGAGGAGAATCGGCTCGTGCTTCGAAGCTATTGAATGGCCAAACATTATCCGGACGAACTGTTGCTCAATTTTCAAGAAAAGATGGCCAGGCATACTAGAGCAGGGCCGGACCATCGAACTCTGCCTAGTTCCAGCGTGAATGCCGTGGGTGTGCTTCGCGCAGACTTCACCACCAACCGCTCTGCGGTGGGACGGACGCCGTGTCCGCGGTTCAGCGTTCCATGGGCTTCGAAGTCGACGCCGCCCTTGACGACGTACACGTGACCGAACGGGCCATCGGGCACAGTGACCACGGCGCCCGCCGCGAGTCGGGCGGTATCCAGGGTAGCGCTGCGGTTTCCAATGCTGATCGTTGCGCCGTCGCGATGTTCCACAGTGCTCTCGGCTTCTAGACCACCTGGACGGCGGCCACTACCCCACTGTCGGTCGGTCTCATCAACGTGCGCCGCTACGTTGGCTCACTTTGTCGAACCACAAGCCTTCCGTGTCCGACTCCATGACTGAGCGCAGGAACGGCTTGCCGTCATCGACGTAGAGGTTTGCGTCGATGTAAGGCAACCGTAGGTCACGGATGCACTGGTCTGCGAAGTCGCTTCGGACGATCTCCTTGTCCGCGATGTTGGCTTCGAAGGCCTGCAGCTTGGCGAACGCATGGCTTTGATGCTGCAACCACGAATGGTGGAAACCGAGGAAATCCTCGGGGCAGTGCACGCTATCCATGAGCGCCTCGGCGATCCCCTTCTTGCGCAGATAGTCGCCGCTGAAGGGCATCTTGCGAAAGTACCTGCCGGTCATTACGTAGGTGCGGTAACTGAAGTCCTGCGCACCGTGGCTCTTGTCGCAGAACAGGTTCAGGTAGAACACCGAGAAGTGCATCCGCACGGTGATGATCTGGTGCTGCTTCACCGCATCGATGATGCGATCGGCCTGACGGCTGTCGAGGATCTCGTCGACGTCGGAGAGGATGACGATGTCGTCGTCGCCGACCGAATCCCTCAGGAGCGTGCACTGATTGCGCTGGACTGCCTCGTTGAAGTACGCGGAGTTGTTGGCGAGCAGGTCCCAGTACCACTCGTCGAAACCCTCGGCGCCACAGGTGTCCAAGTCAAAATAGGAAGCGTCCGGCCGAACGGGGTCGAAGCAGCCCTCAGCCTGCAACCGGTGGTACTTGACGCTGTCGTTCACGAGGGCGATGTCGAAGTTGAACGGCTTGTCCTGGTAGCTGAATGTTTTGTTCGCCTCGCACAGGTGCAGTTCGTCGATCCAGTGGCTGGCCTCCTTGATCTTGAGCTCGGCGATCTCGCGCTCGTTGAAGAAGGGGCTGTATTCGAAGATCTTCATCGGATGACCTCCTGGTGCAGGTTGATTCGGGCGATGTCCCGCAGGTGGCGCTCGAACGAGCTAGTGAGTCGGCTAATGGTGATTTGATCGAAGTGGGCGCCGCTGTAGTAGACGGTTAGCCCCAGGCCCGCCGCGTCTAGCGTGGCGGTGACGTTGATGAGGTAAGCGGACGGGTTTCGGGGCGAATGAGTCAACCCGACAGGGACTTTCAACGGTACGCAGAATTCATGCGAGGCGCTGTCGCGTTCGTCGGCGTAGTGGAACAGCATCGGGTACGGATGGTCGAGTCCGTCGTACCGTCCGCCGCCGAGCGGCATGAAACGGGTGACCAAGTAGTCCAGGCCTCCCTTTGGCACGCCGAGAAGTGCCTCCTTCACGTTCTGCGCCGTCTGATCGATGTCATGGGGTGAGATATCAAGCACGACGGGGTACGCGCCGGCGAAGAATCCCACCGATCTTGTCAGGTCGACATCCTCAAGGAACGATTCGCGTTGGGCGCTCATCACGTAAAGCGGCAGTGACGTGCGTGGCTGCAGCTCGTGACAGGCGTGACCGAAGGCAGCCAGTAGGAGGTGAAACGCGTTGGCCTGCAGAGCCTCTACCGCATGGTCTAGGCGCAACACATCCACGACGCCATCAAGGGGGCGGGTGGTGTGGTGGAGCATCTCCCGCTGAAATGCAAACGGCCGTGGGTTCGAGTCCGGCAAGAAGGGCTCCCCTCGCGCCACCATGGTCTGCAGTTCGGCCGCGGTCGTCGCGAACGATCCGTCGTTCGCGTAACGCCGCAGGCGCAGACACCATTCGTCGTAGGGAGTGGCACGGCTGGTGGGAATCGGTTCACCACGGCAGTGACGCCGAAACTCGTCGAGGACGATTTCCCGCGATGCACCGTCGAATACCAGATGGTGAAACAGGAACAGAATCACCGGTCGGCGACCGTGACAGTAATTGTCAAAGAGCACGACGCGGTACAGATGCCCTGTACCGATGTCGAATTGGGTCTGTAGCGCGGAACCGTACGCATGAATGGCAGCGTTGTGTTCCGACGCCGGCAGCCGTCCCAAGTCGACTCGCGCAAAACACTTCCTCGGCTCGGACTCTTGGTAGTGCTGACGCCATCGGCCCGGTCCGTACTCCTCAAAGCGCGCGGTGAGGATGCGGTGCCGGCGCGCGATCGAGCGCACAGCCTCTTCGACGATGTCGGGGGCTACGGGTTCCATCAATTCCACGAGGAACGGGCTGTTGAAAGTGTTGCGATCGACCAGATCGCGTTGAAAGAAGCGGTTTTGCACGGCAGATAAGGGGAAGCCATCCAGTGACGTCGCCCCGAGTGGCGCGCAAGCCGCGGCGCCGAGACGCCGCACGACCGGCGTCACCTCGCGGATGGTTGGGTGCCGAAACAGATCGCTCACGGACACCGTATAACCCCGCGACCGCAGCAGGCTGACAATCTGCAGCGCCTTCAATGAATGCCCGCCCAGCGCGTAGAAATTCTCGTCGATGCTCACCGCATCTAGCCCAAAAACACTGCACCACACGGTAACAAGCAGCTTCTCTATGAAGTGGTCCGGTGGCGTGTGGGTGCGACATGGCGACCGCGTGATCGGTCGGATGCCAAGTGCGCGGCGGTCGATCTTTCCGTTGCCGGTGAGCGGAAGTCGAGCAGCACGGACGAAGTAGTCGGGGATCATGTAGCAAGGCAGAGATGCCCGCAGATGGGTCTTGAGATCGGCGTCGTCGAGGGTTTCCGCACTGGTGTAGTGAGCGACAAGGCGGTCTCCGCTGACGACGACAGCACATTGTCCGATGTCGGGGTGAGCATGCAAGTGGGCTTCGATCTCAGCGGGTTCGATGCGGAAGCCACGCAGTTTGACTTGGTCGTCAATGCGCTTGAGGTAGAGCAGGTTTCCATCATTGCGCCATTTGACGAGGTCTCCGGTCTTGTACATGACCTGTCCCGGGGTCCAGGGGTCGGGAACGAAACGTTGGCTGGTGAGCGCGGGGGCTCCCCAGTAGCCCAGGGCTACCCCGTCGCCACCGACGTAGAGCTCGCCGGGCACGCCGAGCGGGGTGGGCTGGCGCCGCGAGTCCAGAACGTAGAGAACGGTGTTAGGTAGTGGCTTCCCGATTGGAACGTCGTCCACGGCGCAATCGATGGTGTAGGTGGTGCTGCACACGGTGGCCTCGGTGGGTCCGTACACGTTGACCAGCCTGCCTGCGCCCAGACGGGCGAAGGCCTTGTCGACGTGCGCGGCGGAGGCACGCTCACCGCCGAACAGCACCTTGCGTAGCGGGGCGAAGATTTCGGGATCGATGTCCACGTAGGCGTTGAACAAGGCGGTGGTCATCATCACCATAGTGACGGCGTACTCGTCGATGACGGACGCCAAACGTTCGGGATCAGTGATGTCGTCATGGTGAGGCAGCACCAGAGTAGCGCCGTTGAGCAGGGTGCCGAAGATGTCGAACACCGATAGGTCGAAGGCGTAGTTGACCAACTGCAGGACATTGTCCTCAGGGGTGACGGTGAGGTCGTTCGGTGACATGACCGTGCGCATCACGCCGTGATGGGTGACCGCGATCCCCTTCGGTATCCCCGTGGATCCTGAGGTGTACATGACGTATGCCGGTGCCACCGGCGGCCCCAACGGTGGCAGGCCCGAATTCTCGGCATTGCGCGTCGCCGCCTGGATCATCGCAACGGTCAGGCAGACCCGGACGCCGCTGTCGCACAGGATGGCCTGAGTTCGTCTGGGCGGCAAGGCTGGATCGATCGGAACGTAGGTGCCACCCACCCGCAGGATCGCCCAGACACCCACCACCATCTCCACCGAGCGTGGTGTCATCAGTGCCACCGGCTCCCCCGGGCTCACACCGAGTTCCTGCAGACGTACGGCCGTCGCCTCGGCGCGTTCGTGCAGCTGCGCGTAGGTCAGATCCCCATCGCGGGAACGCACCGCAGCACGCCGCGGGTATCGCCGAACACATTGCGCGAAGAGCTGATACAGCGACGCATCCTTCGCATACGTCACCACTGACGAGCCCGTCATGCCGAGGGCGCAGGGGTCATTTCCCTCAGGAAGGCACCTCAGCAGGCCTATGTGCTTTTCCGGATGGGCGATGATCTCCGATATCAGATGATTAAAGGACTTCGCCATCCGCGCGATGGTGTCCTCGTGGAACAATGCCGTCGCATAGGTGAATGACAGTCGTATCTCGTCGGCGTACTCGACCGCCTCGAGCGTCAAGTCGACTTTGGCCGAGGTCTCGGGTACCGGATAGGGCTCGATGCGCAGTCCGTCGATGTCGAGGATCGCCGGGCCGGTGCTATGGAACACGAACATGGTGTCGAACAGCGGGTTTCGAGACGGATCCCTGTGGCCTTGGACCTGCTGGACGATCCGTTCGAACGGGTATTCCTGGTTCTCGAACACGGCCACCGCCGCCGCTTTGATTGCCTCGACGTGGTCCCCGAAGGGCACGTCAGCCCTGGGCCAGGTCCGCCAGGGCACCATGTTCACGAACATGCCGGCGATCGACTCCACGTCGGGGTGGGTGCGGTTGGCCACGGGTACCCCGACAACCAGATCTTCGCAACCCGAGTACTTATGCAGCAAAACGGTGTATGCGGCGAACAAGATCGTGAACAACGTCGTCCGATGCGCGGCAGCCTCTCCACGCAGCTGGCGAGTCTGTGCGGGGTCCAATTGCAGAGTCACAGTGTGCCCGTTGAAGTTCATCTCGGCGGGGCGCGGATGGTCTAGCGGTAGCTCCAGCACCGGTAACGGCCCGCGGAGTTGCTTGCGCCAAAACCGTTCCTGCTCCCGATAACCGCCATCGCTCCAACGGCGCTGCTGCCACAGCGTGTAATCCGTGTACCGCAGCGCACACGGATTCAGCGACTCACCGCGATAGAGCAGGCTGATCTCCCTCATCAACAAGGCCTCGGTGACGCCGTCGGAGACGAGGTGATGATTGGCCAGGACGAAGATGTACCGCTGCTCCCCCACCTTCAACAGGCTGGCCCGAAACAGAGGCGGCGCAGTCAGGTCGTACTCCTCGCGAAGCCCCGCGACAAGGGCCGCGACGTCGGCTTCGGTTCCCTCGGCTTGTACCAGTTGGACGTCGACATGGTCGGCCACCGTCTTGACCGGAATGCCCTCGCGTAGCTGGAATCCGCTGCGAAACGCGTCGTGCCGTCGTATGACGGCGCGCAGCGCGCTCTCCAGGCGCACCACATCGAGGACACCGGCGATGAGCATCGGAAAGATGGAGTGATAACCGTGATTTCGCGTGACCGCGTGCTGATGGGCATACACCATGCGCTCTGCGAAACTCAGCGGATAGTACGGCAGCGTCGGGCCCCGCGGCACCCGGTGAGCTGGCCGCTGAGGGCGACAAATACCGGCAAGGTGGGTCGCGAGTTCGGCGATCGTCGGGCGTTCAAAGATGTCGCTGAGCCTGACGGGCATGCGCAGGGCTGACTCCAGCCGACTGGCCAGGATCGTCGCGGTCAGGGAATGTCCTCCACACTCGAAGAAGTCCTGATGGATATCCACGCCCCTGAGGTTCAGCACGTCCATCCAGATTGTCGAGATCGCCTTCTCATCCTCGGTAACTGGCGGGTGCTCCGTTGCCGCACAAGAGTTTTCCTCGGCAACCGCCGGCAGATACCTGCGATCGATCTTGCCGTTGCCGTCCAGTGGAAAGGCTTCGATTTCGGTTATGAGTGCCGGGATCATGTAGTCCGGCAAGCTTCCTCTGGCATGTGCGGCCAGCACTTCCGGGGCGAGCACGGGGCCGGTGGTCCGCGTGTACAGGGCCCGTAATCGCCTGTCTCCCCGCGGATCGTGATCGACGACCACGACGGCCTCCCGCACCCCGGGATGGCTCCGCAGGACGGCCTCGACCTCCTCTGGCTCGATCCGGAAGCCACGGATCTTCACCTGCCGGTCCCTGCGGCCGATGAACTCAATGGCGCCATCGTCCCGCCACTTCGCGATGTCTCCTGTCCGATACCACCGGTCACCCGCGATATGGACGAACCGCTCTGCGGTGAGCGCCTGGTCCAGGTATCCCGCGACCAGGCCGTCGCCCGCGATGCACAGCTCGCCGACGACCCCTACCGGGACCGGAGATCGGCCGTTCACGATCGATATCCGTCTGTTGGACAACGGGTATCCGATAGGAACAGTGGTCGCACCGTCGGCCACCTCGTCGACCGGGTAGTACGTGGTGAAGACTGTGCCTTCGGTGGGGCCGTAGACGTGCGACAACACGCCGGGGCGGAGGTAGCGCAATGCTCGCCGCATGTGATCGGCGGAGGCGCACTCGCCCCCTGTCAGGATCGCGCGCAGTCCGCTCAAAGCGCTCGGCTTCTCGTCGACCATTGCGTTGAAGAGAGCGGATGTCATGAACGTGACAGAGATGTGTTCCTCATCGAGCAGATGGGCGATGTGGCCGAGATCTCGCCGCGATGCTTGGTCGGCGATCACCACGGTCGCGCCGTTCAGCAGGCCGCCGAACACCTCCAGTAGCGACGCGTCGAACCCGAGGCCGGCCAACTGAAGAAGACGGTCGGTCGGCTGGATCTCGAGATAGTTACTGCCCACGACGGTGTGCACCACATTGAAGTGCCGCACCAACGTGCCCTTGGGACGTCCCGTGGAGCCCGAGGTGTACAGCACACAGGCGAGCGCGGCGGGATCGCATTCCGGCGGCGGCTGCGGCTCAGCGCAATGATCCTCGGCGAGACGGAGTTCGACAACGTCGGCGTCCAACTCACCAGCCGGAACATGTTCGACGAGAACCAGTTTTGCCCCTGCGGAGCACAGCATGTCCGCGATCCTCCCGGTGGGGAGATTCGGCGCGATGGGCAGGTAGGCACAGCCAACCTTGAGGATGCCCAGCATGCCCGCCACCGCATCCAACGAGGAGGGCGCGAGCAGTGCCACGACGTCACCGGCGCGGACGCCATGCGCTCGCACCATGTTCGCCATCTTGTTTGCCCGCGCGTCCAACTCGCGATAGCGGACCGTCTCACCTCGGCAGCGGATTGCCGGGCGTTCAGGTGAGCGGGCCACCTGCTCTTCGAACAGGCTATCAATCGTGCCCTGAGGAAAATCCCGCGTCGTGCCGTTGAACGACGCGATCAGTCGCCGCTCGTTCTCGTCG